>CAWETR010000034.1:265000-339912 GCA_963811975.1 uncultured Alphaproteobacteria bacterium | reverse complement strand
CGCCCTCGCGAAGTGAGGCCGCAGCTGACCGCTCCGCCGATCTTACTCTGAGCGAAACCAGCCGGGCGGCAAAACGATTTTCGGCCTTCCCACGGCGCAATCCTGATCTAGGGGATGAGGGAACTGGCTGGCAAAGCCCGGACTGACGACCCGATCCTTTCGATGCAGGGTCATTTCGATCACGCGCGGAATGGTCAGTGACCCGAATTGCACAACACCGGCATAATTGTTGGGATGATTGTGGACGACGTAAAAGTCTTCCAGAAGCCGGTCGAAAGTGGCGCTGATGATCGGCAGGCATGTTTGTCCAGCATTTTTTCGAGATCATGGAGCTCCACGACGATCATGCGAAAGCGCTGGAGCGTCGGCGGCGAGACATTGAGCAGGACAGGCCACTCGGCGCCCTCGATATCCATCTGGAGAAGCAGGTCGCGAGTCCCCGGCGCATCATATTGACCCAGTCGTCAAGGGTGATGGTCTGGCTGTCATTGATTACGCCCAGGAATTTCTTGGTGAAATGGACCAGATCGTGGGCGATCGGAGTCTTCTGGACCGACGCGTCGGTCAGATAGCAGCGGATGTCGCGGGCGATCATATCGGTCTCGAAATTCGCGCGATCACAAACGCCCGGCGAAAAACAGGCTTCGATGCCGTCGAAATCATTGGGAACGAGGTAACCGCCATCGCCCGTTCCGCCGAGCCGCACGAGACCATGCTCGGTGGTGCGTGGGTGAAGCCGATTGACGAGATCGAGCACGGCTTGTTTTTCGGCTCGCTTGCCAATCGCGAAGCCCAGATTGAGACCGAGATTACGACAGAACCTCACAAAATCGCGTTTCCGTGTGGGAGCGCTGAAGATGCCTTGTTCCATTGCTTTCGACCTGGGTGGATCGACGCCGATCAAATGGCTCTGTTGAAGCGAGGGTAGTTTACCTCGCGCGATCGAAACAGAAGAATCGCATAGACACATTGACAACCAGATCTGGTGTCGCCGCGTCCATGGACGGATCCGCCGCCGCGTTCCTTCGCTATCGTCGTATGAGCGAACAAGAAGGCGGACTCAACCAATGGTCGGTGTTTCAGACATGGTTACACAGAAACGACACAACCCGCACCGGGCGTCGTCATTGAAGCGTGGAAAGAAGGATAAATGCTTCCAATTCAGAAGCTAAGTGGTGCCCAGGGGCGGAATTGAACCACCGACACTGCGATTTTCAGTCGCATGCTCTACCAACTGAGCTACCTGGGCCTGCCGGCGCCGGGGCGTCGGAGTGCGGGCCTTATAAAAAGCGAATGGCCTCTTGTCCAGCCCTCGCGAGCCAAGATGGGGGCCCTTTTTGAAAATCTGTCACAACCGCCCGAAAAACGGCCGCGTCAGCGCACCGCGGTGAGACGGCGGGCGTTGGCGCGGACCTTGTGGCGCGCCGGACGGGTGGCAGCCGCAGCAACATCCATCATGTGGCCAGCCATCGCGACCGGGTGATTGTGGCCGGTCATGACCTTGAGCGCGGCCTTTGCGGATTCCAGCGCTCCGGCTTCGGCGCCCTGGGACGCGGCGCGCAGTTTCTCGGCCACCATCACGCGGGTTTCCCGCTGCGCCTGTGGATCGCCGAATCCCGTCGCCGCGGCGGCGATGATCGGCATCCGCGCCGAGATTGTCGCGACCGACGCCAGATAGATCTCCAGGAACTCGAACCAGGAGCGGATCATGCGGCTTTGCAAAGCCAAAAGTTCACTCATCCCAACTACCTTCGCTTGCGAAACGATTTTCGCCTGATTGTCGAAAAGTCTTGGGCGTCGCCCCCATGCGCGCCATTGGCAGGCGCGTCACAATTTGATATAGCGCGGCAAGTTCTTAAGGCGCGATCCGCGGCGCAAGAGCCGTTCAGAACGCCTTGGGTATAATCCGTTCCGGACCATCCAAGCAATTGCCCATCTAACAATCATGCTTGCGTTCGTCCGTGACGGCAACGCGACTTCCGACCTATCCCGCGATTCGCTGCCTGCGCGGGGCCCGGAACGGGGCGCGAGCACTGCAAGGAACCAGATGTCGAAGGAAGAATTACTGGAATTCCCGGGCGTCGTCAGCGAATTGCTGCCGAACGCCACCTTTCGGGTGACGCTCGAAAACGATCATGAAATCATCGCCCATACGGCGGGAAAAATGCGCAAGAACCGCATTCGCGTTCTCACTGGAGACCGCGTCCTGGTCGAAATGACGCCCTACGATCTGACCAAGGGCCGGATCACCTATCGTTTCAAATAGGCCAGCCCGCTCGGAAAGCCCGTGACCGCAGAGCCCAAAATCCGTTCCGCGCGCCTGGCGCTCGCCTCCGGCTCGCCGCGCCGACTCGCTCTGCTCCAACAGATCGGGCTGCAGCCTGACGCGCTGTTGCCCGCCGATCTCGACGAGGCGCCCGGCCGCAACGAATTGCCGCGCAAGCTCGCCGCGCGCCTCGCGCTCGAAAAGGCCCGCGTCGGCGCGAAGACGGCCAGCGGCCGGGAGGAGCTGCACGGCGCCTATATCGTCGCGGCCGACACCGTCGTCTGCGTCGGCCGCCGCATACTGCCGAAATGCGAAAGCAGCGAAGACGCCGATTTCTGCCTGCGGCTGCTCTCCGGCCGGGCGCATCGCGTCTATACCGGCGTGACCGTGATCGATCCGTCCGGGCGCGAGCGGTCCCGGCTTGTCGAGGCGCGGTTGCGGTTCAAGCGCCTGTCAGGCAAGGAAATCGCCGCCTATGTCGCCTCGCGGGAATGGCGCGGCAAGGCTGGGCGGCTATGCGATTCAAGGGGTCGCCGGTGGCTTCGTGGTCAAGCTGGTCGGCTCCCACACCGCCGTCGTGGGGCTGCCGCTTTACGAAACCATGGCGCTGCTCGAAGGGCTCGGCTATCCCGTCCCTGAGTTCTGGGTCAAGCCAGAGGTCGTCGCGTGATGGCGAAGGCGGTCAAACAGGCGCCCACATGTTCCATGTGCGGCAAGCCGGTCGATCCGGCCTACAAGCCGTTCTGCTCGAAGCGCTGCGCCAACCTCGACCTGCATCGCTGGCTAAAGGGCTCTTACGTCATCTCCGGGCAGAGCGAAGCCGAGGAGGCGGAAGAGCCTTTGGCCGAGCGCGACGCGTCCCAGGACGATTCCTGAGCGAGACCCGCGTCGAGGCGAAGCGGAACGGCTCATTTTTCGCCGCTTTCCTTTGACGTGACGGGTTTGTGCGCTTATTAGGCCACACATCAAAACTCATCTGGAAATTCACCTGCGGCGGCGCCCGCGCCCCATCAAACCGGAAAGCTGCAAAAATGCGCGTTTATTACGATAGCGATGCCGACATCAACCTGATCAAGGGCAAGAAGGTCGCCGTGGTCGGCTACGGCTCGCAAGGCCACGCCCATGTCCTGAACCTGCGCGATTCCGGCGTGAAGGACGTCGTTGTCGCGCTGCGCGTCGGCTCCGCCACCGCCAAGAAGGCCGAAGGCGAGGGCGTCAAGGTGATGAGCGTCGCCGACGCCGCCAAATGGGCCGACGTCCTGATGATGCTGACCCCAGACGAAATCCAGGGCGAAATCTACAAGGCCGACATCGCCGACAATATCCGTCCCGGCGCCGCGCTGCTGTTCGCGCATGGCCTCAACGTGCATTTCGGCCTGATCGAGCCCCGCAAGGACATCGACGTGCTGATGGTCGCGCCCAAGGGCCCCGGCCACACCGTGCGCGGCGAATATCTCAAGGGCGGCGGCGTGCCCTGCCTGATCGCCATTCACCAGGACGCTTCCGGCAACGCCCACGACATCGGCCTGTCCTACGCCTCCGCGATCGGCGGCGGCCGCTCGGGCATCATCGAGACGACCTTCAAGGAAGAATGCGAGACCGACCTGTTCGGCGAGCAGGCCGTGCTGTGCGGCGGCCTGGTCGAACTGATCCGCGCCGGTTTCGAGACGCTGGTCGAGGCCGGCTATGCGCCGGAAATGGCCTATTTCGAGTGCCTGCACGAAGTGAAGCTGATCGTCGACCTCATCTATGAGGGCGGCATCGCCAACATGAACTATTCGATCTCCAACACGGCGGAATGGGGCGAATATGTCACCGGCCCGCGCATCATCACCCCCGAGACCAAGGCGGAGATGAAGGAAGTCCTCAAGGACATCCAGACCGGCAAGTTCACGTCCGAATGGATGCAGGAATACAAGGCCGGCGCCGCCCGCTTCAAGGGCATCCGCCGCGTCAACGACTCGCACCAGATCGAGGAAGTCGGCGCGCGCCTGCGCGGCATGATGCCCTGGATCGGCAAGAACAAGCTGGTCGACAAGGCCAAGAACTGATCGATTTGACGGATCGAATGAGGGAAAGCGCGCCCGTGAGGGCGCGCTTTCTTTTTGCGGAGCCGCCGGAATCGGCTTTTGATCAATTGTCGAAAGCGCGGAGCGATTGGATAATCCTGGCTCGGACCGGAGCGGCGCACGCTCGGGACATCGCGGGATCACTGATAGGCTGGGCGAATTGAATGGGTTGAACAGAGCCCGGCGATTTTTATTGAGCGGAAACATTATGAAACTGGAAGAGATGACGCGCGAACAGCAATTGGCCATTGCCCGCGACATTTACGGGCGCCGCGCGCGGGGCGACAACGAGCCGGGGCTGTTTTTCTTCCACGAGGACGCCATGTACCGGCTGCTCGGCTCCCGGGCGCTGATCCCCGCCGCGGGCGTGCGCGTCGGCAAGAACGAGATCCGCGAGGCCTGGCGCGCCTTCGACGTGGATTTCGAGATCGTGGATTTCGAGATCGACGATCTCGTCGTCGACATGCCCCGCGTGTCCTACATGTCCTGGCGCATGACCTTGCGCAATCGAGGCACGGGCGCCGTGATCGAACTGGAGGGCATCGACCATCTGAAATGGCGCGACGCCAAGATTTACCAATGGACGCGCTATTTCGACACCGCTCTGGTCGCCGCCCTCAAGCAGGGCGGGGACGGCGACCCGACGGCGTGATCACTCGCCGTTTCCGGTGACGTTGTGGGCGGCGGCCGGGGGCGCGACATGGTCGCTCGCCGGCGTGGCCGAAGCGTCCGGCAGGCCCTTTTCGATCTTGCCGAGGATCTTCGGCAGGTCGTCCTGGTCCGGATTGAGATCGCGCGCGTGGTTCCACTGGAATTGCGCGTCGGTCTTGCGCCCCACCCGCCAATAGGCGTCGCCGAGATGGTCGTTGATGACCGGGTCGCCCGGCTTCAGTTCGATGGCGCGCTCGAGCAGGCCGACGGCCTCGTCGTAATGGCCGAGCTTGTAATGCGCCCAGCCGAGCAGAATCGACGATATAGCCGTCTTCGGGCTGCAATTCGACGGCGCGACGCAGCATCTTGAACGCTTCGTCGAGATGCATGTTCTGGTCGACCCAGGAATAGCCGAGATAATTCAGCACCAGCGGCTGTTCAGGGTAGAGCTCGAGGGCTTTTTGCAGATCGGGCTCGGCCTTGTCCCACATCTTGGCGCGCTCGTAATCGACGCCGCGGAAGTAATAGACCGCCCAGCGGCTCTTCTCGGTGGGCGAGGTCAGGTCGAGCACGCGGCTATAGGCGTCGGCGGATTCGGCGAACAGCTTGCGGGAGCGCAGCACGTCGGCCAGCGCCGACCATGCGTCGACGCTCTGCGGGTTCTGGGCGACGATCTCGCGCAGACGCTTGACCGAGTCGTCGGAGCGGCCCATGGCGTCGAGCAGCAGCGCGATGCGCACGTCGGTGGTGACGCGCAGGGGGCTCGCATCCGGCACCTGGTCGTAGATGTCGACGGCGGATTCATATTGCCTGATCTTCGAATAGGCCTCGCCCAGCGTATCCAGCGCCAGCGCATTGTCCGGCGCGAGAACCAGCGACAGGCGCAGGAACACGATCGCGGCGATTTCGTCGCCCTGCCGCCCCGAGGCGGCGCCGAGGCCATAGGCGCCGAGGCCGTAAAGAACTTCGGCGGCCCCGGAATTGACGTCGCTGACCATGGGCTCGAGCTTCTTGCCCGCCGCGAGATCGGCGAGCGCGGCCTGCACGATGGGATTGCGCGGCTGGACCTTGTCGAAGGCGAGATAGACGGCCTTGGCTTCGTCGTTCTTGCCCTGGCGCGAGAGATTGCGCGCATAGGCGTCGATCAGGCGCAGCGTGGTCTGGTCGCCCGCATAGGCGGCCTTGAGGCGGACGCCCGCCTCCTGCGTGCGGCCGGCGACGTCGAGCATGAGGCCGGCGTGGAAATCGCGGAACACGGCGAAGCTCGGATCGCTCATGGTGTCGACCAGCGCGAGCGCCCTCCGGACGTCGCCGGAGCCGACATAGCTCCACGCGGTCAGCAGGATGGTGGTCAGGTCCTTTTGTCCGCCCGTGACGCCGGCGTTCAGTTCGTTGCGCGCGGCGGCGTAGGATTTTGCCTTGAAGTCGCGCACGGTCAGCGTGAGCCGGGCCGAGGAATTATGCGGATCGCGGGCGACCAGCTTCTGCGCGAGGTCGAAGGCTTCCGGCATGTCGCCATTGGCGAGCGCGGCGACAAAGGCGCGCTGGATCAATTCGGGATTGTGCGGGTCGGAGCGCAGCGTTTCGCGCAGGAACGTCGAGGCCGCCAGCGTGTCGTGCTCGGCCTCGGCGACGCGCGCGGAAAGATAGTTTCCGGCCGGGCTCTCGCCGACCTCGAAGGGCGCGGCGATCGAGACCGATTTCTCGCGCCAAAGCGGCGGGGGGGAGGCCGAGGGCGAGGGCAAGGCTGAGAAGAACGCTCTTTTGGGCGCAGGCGGATCTGAAATTCACGAAATCGACTTTCTCACACGCGCCGCGAGTTGCGCGCTCTTCCATGTTGGACCCGAGGAAGATGGCGTTTTTGCGCCTTCAGGGCAAGGGCGGCTCAAGCGATTTCAATATCCAGGCCAAGGTCCAGCACCGGCGCGGAATGGGTCAGGGCGCCCGATGAAATCAGGTCCACGCCGGTTTCCGCGACCTCGGCGAGGCCGCCGAGATGGATGCCGCCCGAGGCTTCCGCTTTCATCCGGCCGCCGATGATCGCCACGGCCTCGCGCAATTGCGCCGGACTCATATTGTCGAGCAGCACCGCGTCGGCGCCCTCCTGGAGCACTTCGCGCAACTGGTCGAGCGTATCGACCTCGATCTCGATCTTGACCAGATGGCCGACGAAATCCTTTGCCGCGCGCAAGGCGGGGGCGACGCCGCCCGCGACCGCGATGTGGTTGTCCTTGATCAGCACGGCGTCGTCGAGGCCGAAGCGATGGTTGACGCCGCCGCCGCAGCGCACGGCATATTTCTCGAAGGCGCGCAGGCCGGGCGTGGTCTTCCGGGTGCAGCAGACTTTCGCCTTGGTATGGGCGATGGCCTGCGCGTAATGCGAGGTCAGGGTCGCGATGCCGCACAGGCGGCCGAGAAAATTCAGCGCGACGCGTTCGCCAGACAGGATGCCGCGCGCCGAGCCTTCGATCCGCGCCAGCACCGCGCCGGGGCCGAACGAATCGCCGTCCCGCGCCAGCGCCGTGAAGGCGATCGAGGGATCGACCTGCTCGAACGCCTTGCGGGCGAGGTCGAGCCCCGCCAGCACGCCGGGTTTTTTGCGCGCGGCGATGACGGCCGTCGGCCGGGCCTTGGCCGGGAATGGTGGCTTGCGAGGTGATGTCGCCGGCGCGGCCGAAATCCTCGGCGAGCGCGGCGCGAACGGACTCGTCGACCAGGAGCGGATTGAGCTGGGGCAGGTTCATGCGGCCTCGGATGCGGCGGCGCCGCGCGCCAGACGCAAGGCCTCATCGAGCGTGATGAAGGAGCGATGCGCCCAGACGGGATCGGCGGCGGGATAATCGGTGCGGAAATGGCCGCCGCGGCTTTCCCGCCGCAGGTAAGCGCCAGCGGTGACGAGCAGAGCCGCCTCGGCGCGGTTGCGGAGATCAACCCCGCCTTCGCGCAGCGCCTTGTCCCGCAGGGCGTAAAGGGCGCGCAAAGCCTCGCGCAGGCCGGCGGCGTCGCGCAGCACGCCGACATGGCGGGCCATGATCCGGCGGACTTCGGCCGCGCCGTCCGGATCGGGCCGCGCCGGTTTTTCACGCGGCGTCACGGGGTTCGGGCGCGGGCAGGCCGGGCAGCGCGGAGCCGATGTCGCGCGCGACGCGGTCGGCGAAGACCACGGCTTCGAGCAGGGAATTGGAGGCGAGGCGATTGGCGCCGTGCAGGCCGGTCGAGGCGACCTCGCCCGCCGCCCACAGGCCGGGCAGCGAAGTCCGGCCCTGCGCGTCGGTCCAGATGCCGCCCATGTGGTAATGCTCGGCCGGGGCGATCGGGATCGGCTGGCGCGCCGGATCGAGGCCCGCCGAGAGGCAGGTCGCCGCGACATTGGGGAATTTCTCCGCGAATTCCGCGCCGACCGCCTGCGTGGCGTCGAGGAAGGCGCCGCGCCCGGCGGCGATTTCCGCGAAGACGCCGCGCGCGACCACATCGCGCGGGGCCAGCTCGGCGTCCTTGTGCAGGGCGGGCATGAAGCGCTTCCCCGCGCGATTGACGAGAATCGCGCCTTCGCCGCGCAAAGCTTCGGTCGCCAGCGGCGCCGGATCGCGGCCGATGTCGATGGCGGTCGGGTGAAATTGCACGAATTCGGCGTCGGCGATGCGCGCGCCCGCCCGCGCCGCGAAGGCCAGGGCCGCGCCATTGGCTTGCGGCGGATTGGTGGTGAGCGCGTAAAGCGCGCCGATGCCGCCGCTCGCCAGCACGATGGCGCGCGCCGTGAAGGCGCGCAGCGCGCCGGCGCCGTCGCGGGCCAGCACGCCGGCGACGCGGCCGGACTGGAGGATGAGATCCTCGACGACGATATTTTCGTGGATCGTGATGGAGGGCGTGCGCCTGACCGTGGCGATCAGCGCCTGCATGATGGCGGCGCCGGCGCCGTCGCCCTTGACGCGCACGATGCGCCGCGCCGAATGGGCGGCCTCCTGCGACGGGGTCAGGTTGCCGGCGGCATCGTGGTCGAAGGGCGCGCCGAAGCGCAACAGATCGTTCACCCGCGCGCGCGCCTCGCGGGCGACCGACAAGGCGATCTCGTCATCGACGATGCCCGCCCCGGCGGCTCTGGTGTCGGCGGCGTGGAGTTCCGGGCTGTCGCCTTCGGAAACGGCGGCGGCGACGCCGCCCTGGGCCCAGACCGAGGAGGCGCCCTCGCCGATGGGGGCGGCGGCGAGGATGGCGACGGGACGCGGCGCCAGTTTCAGCGCGCAGAACAGGCCGGCCAGTCCGCCGCCGACGATAAGAATGTCGGGTTTTGCCATTTCAGGCTTCCTTCCGCCCCGCAGCGAGAGGGAACATCCCCCTCACTTCAGTTCGATCATCCGCTCGACCGAGCGGCGGGCGCGTTCGGCGAGGGCCGGATCGATGGTCACTTCCTCGCGCATGTAGACCAGGCTGTCGAGGATTTTCGGCAAAGTGATCCGCTTCATGTGGGGGCAGAGATTGCAGGGGCGCACGAATTCCACCCCCGGATTTTCCGCCGCGACATTGTCGGCCATCGAGCATTCGGTGACCAGCAGCACGCGCTTGGGCCGGCGCGTCTTGACGTAATCGATCATGGCCGCGGTCGAGCCCGAGAAATCGCAGACGTCCACGACTTCCGGCGGGCATTCGGGATGGGCGATCAGCTGGATCGAGGGATCGTCCTCGCGATAGCGCAGCAATTCCTCCGCCGTGAAGCGCTCGTGCACCTCGCAGGCGCCGTGCCAGGCGATGATCTTCACCTTGGTCTGGCGGCGCGACATTGGCGGCGAGGAAACGGTCCGGGACCATGATGACGGTGTCGACGCCGAGGCTCTCGACCACCTTCACGGCGTTGGACGAGGTGCAGCAGATGTCCACTTCCGCCTTCACGTCGGCCGAGGTGTTGACATAGGCGACGACCGGCACGCCGGGATATTTCTGGCGCAGGGCGCGCACGTCGGCCCCGGTGATGGAGGCGGCGAGCGAGCAGCCGGCGCGCGAATCCGGGATCAGCACGGTCTTGTCCGGGCTGAGCAGCTTCGACGTTTCGGCCATGAAATGCACGCCGCCCTGCACGATCACGCCGGCGTCGGACTGGCCGGCGAGGCGGGCGAGCTGGAGCGAGTCCCCGACCACGTCGGCGACGCAATTGTAGATTTCCGGCGTCTGGTAATTATGCGCCAGGATCACCGCGTTGCGCTGCTTCTTCAGGTCGTTGATCGCCTTGACATAGGGCGCGTGGAACGGCCACTCGATCGGCGGGATGATCGATTTGACCTTCTCGTAGAGATGCGCCGTTTCGCGGGCGACTTCCGGCGTCCACGCCAGATTGGGCATGGGAACGACGCCATGGCGCAGCGCGGCCGCGCTCGGCTGGGCCAAGGACGCCAGGGACGTCTGGGCCCGAGAAGCCGCCGAACCGTGAGAAGACGAAACAACCTGCATGACGCTCACCCCCGTTATGCTCAATATGAGCATAACTGAAACCGATAAAAAGGCCGTCTCGACGGCTCTTCAGGGTCCGACCCCATTTCACACTTCGTACATATACTCATTCTGAGTATAAAGGCAAGGCCGATTCGTTAACATTCCCGCGATCGAGGGAAGAGGCGAATCCAATCCGTCAACCTTTTCCGAGATAGGCTCGCGCCGCTCGTTCTGGAATGGCGGCATGACGGATTCGGTGTTTTTTCGGGCGCAGGGCGCTTCGTCGCCACGCGATGCGCTGCTGCGCCGGCTGATCCTGGCGCCGCTCGCGCCCGCGCCCGCGGCCGATTGGCCGCTCGCGGCCCTTGTCGGACTGGGCTTTTTCGCCCTGCTGCTGCCGACGGCGCCGAGCCTCCTGCTCGATCCTGACATGCTGTGGCATGTCCGCACCGGGCAGGACATCCTCGCCACGGGCCGTTTCCCGATGGCGGACGCCTATTCCTGGACCATGACCGGGCGCCTCTGGATCGCCAAGGAATGGCTGTCGCAGGTTCTGTACGCGCTCGCGGTCCAGCTTGGCGGCTGGACGGGCGCGGCGCTGCTGGCGCTCTCGGCGGCCAGCGCCGCCTTCGCCGTCATTTTCGCGCAGGTCGAGCGGCGCGCCGGCGCGGCCTTCGCGCTCGCAGCCGTGCTGGCCGTGGCGCTCGCCGGCAATTTCCATCTGCTGGCGCGCCCCCATGTCCTGGCCTGGCCCGTCGCGGCGATTTTCGCCGCGCATTTGCTGGACGCGGCCGAGCAAGGCCGCGCGCCGCGCTGGGCGGCCGCGCTGCTCGTCACGCTTTGGGCCAATCTTCATGGCTCCTTCCTGCTGGCTTTCGTCCTGATCCCGTTTTTCGCCTGGGAATCGCTGGCGCGGGCGGTTTCCGCGCGCGGGCCGCTGGCCTTGCGCTGGCTCGGCTTCGCGCTCGCCTGCGGGCTTGCCGCGCTGGTCCATCCCTATGGCTGGCGCGTTTACGCCGCCGCGCGCGACGTTCTGGAGCTCGGGCCGGCGATGGGCCTGATCGGCGAATGGCGACCGCAGAATTTCGCCGGTTTCGGCCATTTCGAGGCGATCCTGCTGCTCGGCTTCGGCGCTGCCTTGCTGACCGGCCTTCGGCTGCCGGCGCCGCGCGTCGCTTTGTTGCTGGCGCTGCTGCATTCGGCTTTGGCCCATGTGCGGCAGGAGACGCTGGCCCTGATGATCATCGCGTTGCTGCTGGGCGCGCCGGTCGCGGCGCTGGGCGCCGTCGTCCGCCTGCCGCGCGACAAGCGGCCGCAAGCGGGCGTGGGCGTGCTGGTTTTCGCGGCGATCATGGCGGGCTTCGCCGTCTGGCAGGGTCCCCTCAGCCTGCCCGGGGAAACGGCGCCGCAGGCCGCGCTCGCCGCCGCCCGCGCCGCGGGCGTCGCGGGCCAGGCGCTCAACGACGACCAGTTCGGCGGCTTCCTGATCAGCCGGCATGTGCCGACCTATGTGGATAGCCGCGCCGAATTGTTCGGCAGGATGCATTACGACCTGTCGCTCGCCGTCGCCGGCCGCAAGCCCGATCTGCTGGCCGCCCTGCTGGCCGATCCCGCGATCGGCTGGACCTTCCTGCCGACGGCCGCGCCCGCCAACCAGATTCTCGCCGCCTCGCCCGGCTGGCGGCTGGTTTATCGCGACGATTTCGCCACGGTTTTCGCGCGGCGCTACGGTGATGACGCTCGGCGCGTCGCGGCCGGTATGCCGGCGAATTCCGGCGATTTTTTCCGCAGCGTCGATCAGTTCGGCCAGCGCCGCCTGGGTTTCCAGATCATGCCTCGCCGGATCGGGCTCGTAGCGCTCGAGATAGACGCGCAGCGTCGCCCCGGAGGTGCCGGTGCCCGACAGGCGATAGACGATGCGCGAGCCGTCGGCGAACAGGATGCGGATTCCCTGCTGTTTCGAGACCGAGCCGTCGACCGGGTCGTTGTAGGCGAAATCGTCGGCCGCCTCGACCTTCAGGCTCCCGAAGCTCGTTCCCGGAAGGCCCGGCAGGTTTTCGCGCAGATCCGCGATCAGGGAATTGGCGCCTTCGCTCGCCACTTCCTCGTAATCGTGGCGCGAATAATAATTGCGGCCGTAATCCGCCCAGTGCGCGCGCACGATCTCCCTCACGCCTTGCTGGCGCGCGGCGAGGATGTTGAGCCACATCAGAACCGCCCACAGCCCGTCCTTCTCGCGGACGTGACTGGAGCCGGAGCCGGCGCTTTCCTCGCCGCAGATCGTGACCTTGCCGGCGTCGAGCAGGTTGCCGAAGAATTTCCAGCCGGTCGGCGTCTCGTACATCCCGATCCCGAGCTTTTCGGCGACGCGATCGGCGGCGCGGCTGGTCGGCATCGAGCGCGCCACGCCGGCGATGCCGCTGCTGTAGCCGGGCGCCAGATGGGCGTTGGCGGCGAGGATCGCCAGCGAATCCGAGGGCGTCACGAACTGGCCGCGCCCGATGATCAGGTTGCGGTCGCCGTCGCCGTCCGAGGCGGCGCAGAGGTCGGGCGAGTCGGCCGACATGGCGAGATCGTAAAGATGTCTGGCGTGGACCAGATTGGGGTCGGGGTGATGGCCGCCGAAATCGGGCAGGGGCTCGGCGTTGATCACGCTGCCCGGCGCCGCGCCGAGCGCGTCCTCGAAGATCGCCTTGGCGTAGGGGCCGGTGACCGCGCTCATGGCGTCGAATTTCAGCGTGAAGCCGCCGCGGAACATCCGCGCGATGGCCTCGAAATCGAACAGGCTTTTCATCAGGTCGAGATAGACCGCGACCGGATCGACGATCCGCACCAGAGCGCCCCCGACCCGCGTCTCGCCGAGGACGTCGAGATCGACGTCCGGCGCCTCGAGCGTCTTGTAGCTTTCGATGGTCGTGCTGTGGGCGAAGATCGCCTCGGTGATCTTTTCCGGGGCCGGGCCGCCGTTGGAAATATTGTATTTGATGCCGAAATCCTCGTCCGGGCCGCCGGGATTGTGGCTGGCGGACAGGACGATGCCGCCGAAAGCCTTTTCCGCGCGAATGAGCGCCGAGGCGGCGGGCGTGGAGAGGATGCCGCCGCGTCCGACCAGGATTTCGCCAAAACCGTTGGCCGCCGCCATCTTGATCACGAGCTGGATCGCTTCGCGGTTGTAGAAGCGTCCGTCGCCGCCGACCACCAGCTTCCCGCCCTCGAACCCTTCGAGCGAGGCGAAGATCGACTGGACGAAATTGGCCAGGTAATGCGGCTGCTGGAACACCTTCGTCTTCTTGCGCAGGCCGGAGGTGCCGGGGCGCTGGTCGGCGAAGGGTTTTGTGGCGATGGTTTGAACCTGCGGGAGAGAAATGGTCATGCGGGGTTCCGAACGGATTGGGGAATTCTGGGCGGCCAGCGCAGGATGTCATGCCATTTGGGGCGTTTTTGCGCCAGCGCGGCTTTCGGCGAAGCCGGTCAGCGCGGCGTCATGCCGGCTCGGGCTGGCTCTCTGCGGCCGCCTGCCGCGCCTGGATGCGCCAGACGGCGAGGCAGATCAGGGCGACGGGAATACCGATGCAGGAGGTGGCGACGAAAAAGGCGGGATAGCCGAAGGCGGCGACGGCGAAGCCGGAAAAGCCGCCCAGGATCTTGCCGGGCAACGCATAAAGCGACGACAGCAAAGCATATTGCGCGGCGGCGTACAGCGGCGAGGTCAGCGAGGACATGAAGGCGATCAGCGCCGTGCCGGCGAATCCGCCGGCGAAATTCTCCACGCAGATCGCCAGTGTGAGCATCTTGAGGTCGGCGCCGGTCGATGCGAGCAGGGCGAGGCTCAGATGCGAGGCGCTGGCGGCGATGCCGCCGATCAGCAGCGAAGGCATCAGTCCGAACCGGGTCACGGCGAGGCCGCCCGCGAAAATGCCGCCGAGGCCGACCCAGAAGCCGAACAGCTTGGTCACCGTGGCGATATCGGCCTTGGAGAAGCCGAGGTCGATGTAAAGCGGGTTGGCCATGACTCCGGAGACGAAATCCGGCAGCCGGTAGATCGCCAGCAGGCACAGGAACAGCACCGCGACGCGCCCGTTGCGGGCGAAAAAATCCTTCAGCGGATCGGCGAAGGCGGCGAGCACGCTGTCATGGCCGTCGCGCCGCGCATCGATATGGGCGGCGGGTTCGGGCGCCAGCAGGCTCGCGCCGAGGCCCACCGCCATGATCGCGGCCATCGACAGATAGGCGGCGCGCCAGCTCACGAATTGGGCGAGATAGAGCGCGCCGGCGCCGGCGCAGAGAATGGCGAATTTGTAGCCCACCTGGCTCGCCGCCGACATCTCGCCCTGCTGTTCGGGCGGGGCGACGGCGATGCGCCAGCCATCGATCACGACGTCCTGCGTCGCCGCGCAGAAGCCGAGGCAGAAGGCGAAGACGATGGTGTAGAGCAGATTGTGGGCCGGGTCGCCGAAGGAAAGGCCGACAAGGCAGCAGGCGATGGCGATCTGGGTGAGGGCCATCCAGCCGCGGCGTCGGCCAAGCCAGCGGCCGAGCAAGGGCGCGTCATAGCGGTCGAGCAGCGGCGCCCACAGGAACTTGAAGGAATAGGCCAGCGCCACCCAGCTCATCAGCCCGATATGTTCGCGAGCGACGCCGGCCTCGCGCAGCCATGCCGACTGGGTGGAAAAGACCAGCAGGAAGGGAAGGCCCGAGGAAAAGCCCAGCGCCAGCATCAGGGCGAGCTTCCGGTCGGCGAAAAAGCGGAATTTCGATCGAGATGGCGATTCGGCCTGCATCGCCGGACTATGCCACGGACCTACGACAAAGGGAAAAAGGGCAGCCGATCGGCGTGGCCGCGAGCGTCGCCGCGCGGGTGCCGGGTTTTTCCATGGGCTTTATGGGTTTTTCGACAGAGGGGTGCTATTTTGCCGGAATTCGGCGTGAGATTGCGGGAATAGAGATGCTGACCAACAAGGGGAAATACGGGCTCAAGGCGATGGTGCATCTGGCGGGGATCGAGCCGGGCGCGCTGGCGCAGGTTCAGGACATGGCCGATTCCAACAATATCCCGAAGAAATTCCTCGACCAGATCCTGTCCGAATTGCGCAACGCGGGCCTTGTTTTCTCCAAGAAGGGCAAGGGCGGCGGCTATGCGCTGGCGCGACAGGCGAGCCAGATCACCGTGGGCCAGATCGTGCGCGTTCTCGACGGGCCGCTGGCGCCGATCCAATGCGCCAGCGTCACCGCTTACCGCGCCTGCGACGATTGTTCCGACGAGCGCGCCTGCGCCGTGCGGCTGATGATGGTCAAGGCGCGCAACGCCATCGCCGAGGTGCTCGACCATCATACTCTCGCCGACATGCGCGCGCTCGGCGCGCCGCCCGAGGCGGCGCTGAGCTTTCAGATCTGATCGCCTGCGGCGCTGTCCGACGCCCGGACCTGCGGCAGCAGGCGCCGCGCGATCTTGCCGTTTTTCGTGCGCGGCAGGGCGGCGACAAACACATATTTCTTCGGGTTCTTGTAGGTTGCCAAATGCGCCGCGCAATGGCGACGCAAGGCGTTCTCGTCGGGCGTCGCGCCGGGCGCCGCCACGATGAAGGCGCAGATCACGGAGGCGTCCTCGCGCACCTTGCGCTCGGCGACCGCGACATCGGCGACGCCCGGGGCATGGCTCAAGGTCGCTTCGACCTCGGCGGGCGAAACGCGATAGCCCTGCGCGTTCATCAGGTCGTCGGCGCGCCCATGCAGCCAGACATAGCCGTCGGAATCCAGTTCCGCGACGTCGCCGCCGACAAACCATTGGCCGCGAAAGATCTCGGCTTCCGCTTCGGGGCGCTTCCAGTAGCCGAGCATCAGGCCGGGGTCGGAGCGAAGGACCGCGATCAGGCCGCTTTCACCCGAAGCGAGCGCCCTCTCGCCCCCTTCCAGCGGCAGGATGACGACGGTGCGGCCCGGCTGCGGCTTGCCCGGCGAGCCGGGTCGGGGCGGGCTGGTCGGGCCGCTGGAAATATAGGTCGAGATCTCGCTCATCCCGAGCGCTTCATAGAGCGGCTTGCCGCAGCGCTCCTCGAATTGCGCGAGCAAGGCGGGGGCGAGCGCCTCGCCGGCGGTGAGGCCGTGGCGCAGGCTGGCGAGATTGTCCGCCGTGCAGGAGGGCTGGCGCAGCATCTGGCGATAGACGCCCGGCACGGCCGCGAACAGGCTCGCCGAGAACCGGGCGATCAGCTGCGGCCAGACGCCCGGATCGGCGGGGCCATTATACAGCACGGCCGTGGCGCCGCGCGCAAAGGGGTCCATCAGTCCGACGCCGAGGGTGTAGGTCCAGTTGATCGCGCCCGCGTGCAGCATGGTGTCGGCCTCGGTCAGGCCGAGCCAGTGGTCGAGCATGGGCTCGCGGCCGAGGATCACGCGCTGGCCGTGCAGCACGCCCTTGGGCCGGCTCGCGGTGCCGGAGGTGTAGATCAGATAGGCCGGGTCGTCGGGCGCGGTCGCCGCATAATCGCGCGGAGCGAAGCCGGCGAGACGGGCGAGTTCGGCATCGCCGATGATTTTCGCGCCATGGGCCGAGCAGCCCGCTCGAGCAGATGATGGCGGCGGCGCCGGAATCCGCCACCAGGAAATCGGCCTCTTCTTCGGTCAGTTGCGACGACGAGGGCAGCGCGACCAGTCCGGCGGCGATGCAGGCGAAGAAGCTCAAGACATAGAAGAGGTCGTTGCCGCGCCGGATCATGACCCGCGCGCCGGGCGCGAGGCCCAGCGAGGACAGTCCGGCGGCGAGGCGGCGCACGGCGAGGTCCAGTTCGCCATAGGTCAGGCGGCGGTCGCTTTCGCCGTCGGTCAGGATCAGCGCGATCTTGTCGGGGCGGCGGGCGGCGTTTCCGGCAAGCGCATGGGCGGCGAGGTTGAAGGGCGCGGACATGGGGCGGGAGATCATCACACGGGCGGCATGGGGCGGAAAAGATCAGACCTTCATGGTCCTGTCACCTGATTTTCATAGGCAAACGCGATTGACCGCCAGACCGGAAAGGAACGCCGATGTCCCAGTCGATGCAAGTCGAAAGTCTGAACGCCCGCAAGACCTATGAGCGTATCGCCTCGATCTATGACCTGCTCGACGCGCCGTATGAAATCGGCTGGAAGCGCGCCTTGCGCCGCCGCATGTTCGAGGGCCTCCACGGCGCCGTCCTCGACGCCGGCTGCGGCACCGGGTGCAATTTCGTGGCTTATCCGCAGGGCGTGAAGGCTTCGGGCTGCGACGCCAGCGCCGCCATGCTGGAGCGCGCGCGCGGGCGGGCCGAAAAGCTCGGCCTGAATGTGGAATTGCGCTGCTCCGACCTGACCCGGCTCGACTGGGCGGACAATACCTTCGACGGCATTGTCGCCACCTTCGTCTTCGCCTGTATCGAGGATCACGAACAGGCGGCGGCGTTGTCGGAACTGCGCCGCGTCTGCAAGCCGGACGGCGAAATCCGCATCGTCGACTACCGCCTGTCGCCGCGCCCGCTGGTGCGCGCCCGCCAGAAGCTGATGTCGGCCTGGCTCAACGGAACCTTCGCCGCGACCTACACCCCGACGACGGAAAACTATTTCGACGCGGCGGGCCTCGAGGTGATCGAGGACAAATATATCCGCAGCGACGTGCTGAAGATGATCCGCCTGCGGCCGCGCAAGATGTCCTGACGGCCGTCTCGTTTTCCAACAGGACAAGGCGCCGCTCGCGAGAGCGGCGCCTTTTTTTTGTTTGCGAAACGAAAAGGGCGGCCGCGAGGCCGCCCCATCGTCCCGATCCGTTTCCGCTCAGAAGATGGTGGAGAACAGCCAGTAGAGGCTGCCGGAAAGGATCATGGCGACGGGCAGGGTCAGCACCCAGGCCATGGCCAGATTGCGCAAAGTGCTCATTTGCAGGCCGGAGCCGTTGGCGGCCATCGTGCCGGCGACGCCGGACGACAGCACATGGGTGGTCGAGACCGGCAGGCCGAAGCTGTCGGCGGCGCCGATCGTGGCCATGGCCACCAGTTCCGCCGCCGCGCCCTGGGCATAGGTCAGATGGGTCTTGCCGATCTTTTCGCCGACGGTGACGACGATGCGCTTCCAGCCCACCATGGTGCCGAGGCCGAGCGCGATGGCGACGACGATCTTCACCCAGAGCGGGATGAACCGGGTCGCCTGGTCCATCGAGCCCTTGTAGGACTTGAGCGCCGAGACGTCGGCGGCCGAAAGTTCGGCTTCCTTGTCCTTCATCAGGAAGCGGATCGCCTCCGCGGCCAGATACATGTCGTTACGCGTGTTGCCGACCTGGTCGAGCGGCACCTTGTCGATCGCGCCATAGGTCTTCACCTGCGTGGAGATGTCCTTGATCAGCATGGACAGCGCCGGATAGGTGCCGCCGGTGATCTCGTGGCGCGAGATATAGGACGTCACGATCGGGCGCGGGTCGCCGATGATGTTGTAGCCGGCGGCGTGGGCGTCCACGATCCGGGAGGCGTTGGCCGAGGCCTGGGCGAATTGCTCGATATGGCTCGCGGGCAGCGAGCGGTTGAGGGCGTAGGAGGTGGGGACCGTGCCGATCAGGATCAGCATGATCAGGCCCATGCCCTTCTGGCCGTCGTTCGAGCCATGGGCGAAGGAGACGCCGGTGCAGGTGAAGATCAGCAGCGACGCGGATCCACAGCGGCGGCTTGGCCTCGCCGGTCGGGGCGGCGTAAAGCTCCGGCTTGCGGATCAGCAGCTTCATCAGCAGCAGCAGGCCGGCGGCGCAGACGAAGCCGACCAGCGGCGACAGCAGCAGCGCATAGCCGATTTCGGTCGCCTTGCCCCAATCCACGCCGGACGTGCCGTCGCGGCCGCGCATGAGCGCGTTGGTGACGCCGACGCCGATGATCGAGCCGATCAGCGTATGCGACGAGGAGGCCGGCAGGCCCAGCCACCAGGTGCCGAGGTTCCAGATGATCGCCGCGATCAGCAAGGCGAAGACCATGGCGAAGCCGGCGTTCGAGCCGACCTGCAGGATCAGTTCGACCGGCAGCAGCGAGACGATGCCGAAGGCCACCGCGCCGGTGGAGGTCAGGACGCCGAGGAAATTGAAGAAGCCCGACCACATGACCGCGAAATTCGCCGGCAGCGAATGGGTGTAGATGACGGTCGCGACCGCATTGGCGGTGTCGTGGAAGCCGTTGACGAATTCGAAGCCGAGCGCGATCAGCAGCGCCAGGCCGAGCATCAGGAAGGGCCAGATCTTGGCGATATGGGCCTCGGGGCCGAGATCCGAATAGATCGACCAGGCGGCGTAGAACAGTGCCGCGGCGCCGATGGCGATCAGGGCCCAGACCGTTTTCGGTTCGGTCGGATGGTCGAGATTGGGCCGGACGACGGCCGGTTCGGCGTGAGCTTGCGACGCTGCGGTCATAGTCATGTCCTTAGGGAGGAGAACTGACCCCGAATATGACGATTTTAATTACAACCGCATGACAAAGAGCATGAATAACGCCGTTAAGCCAGCGCCCGCCGGCGCGTCGGCGGCGCATTTTCGATCAAATATTTGCGAAGGCGCCGGACGCTCAGCCTGCGACGCGCCGGCGCGCGCGCGTCGCCTGATCGCCGCTGCACCGCACGATGCTGTCGGGCTGGTTCGGCACGGCGGGCGTTTCCGGATCGTACAAGGCGACGAGATTGCGGCCGGCGCGCTTGGCTGTGTACAGGGCGGCGTCGGCGCGGCGCAGGAGATCGTCGATGTCGTCGCCCGGCGCGCCGATGGCGACGCCGAAGCTGCAGCTCAGGCGCAGGACATTGGTCTCGATGTCGATTTCGCGCGCGGCGATATCGCTGCGCAGCGCCTCGGCAGCGCGCCAGGCCTCGTCGGGATCGCCCTGCGAGACGAGCAGGGCGAATTCCTCGCCGCCGAGCCGGCCGGCGAGTTCGCTGCGGCCGTCGAGGCATTGGGCCACGGCGCGCAGGGCGGTGTCGCCCGCCGCATGGCCGAACCGGTCGTTGATCGACTTGAAATGGTCGATGTCGACCATGATCGCCGCCAGCGGCGCCCGTCGCCTCCCGGCACATCCTGACCGCGCGATCGAAAAAGGCGGGCCGGTTCAGCATGCCGGTCAGGCTGTCGCGGGTCGCCATTTCCACGAGCTTCAGCTGCATCTGGTTGAGGCGCTCGGCGGAGCGAAGCCGGGCGTAAAGCTCGTCGGCGGAAAGCGGCAGTTGCAGCACGTCGTCGGCGCCGCAATCCAGCGCCTCGACCATCATGTCCGACGACAGGGGCTTCGAGATCATGCAGATATAGATCGGCCGTTCGAAGCTCGCGAGCAACCGGGCTTCCCAGCAGATCTCCATGCCGGCCATGGCGCTTTCCGGGCCGGCGACGATGAAGGCGTTGGCGGAGGGGTCCGCCTCAAGCTGGCGCAGGGCTCGATCCGCTTCGGCGAAGCCCAGCACCTCGTGACCCCGCGTTTCCAGAATCGCGGCGATCGACTGCCTCAAGACCTGGGTGGCGGCTGCCAGCACTACGCGCATCGACCCGTCTCCTTCCCTGGCGATGGGCCAAGACACAAAACGCAGGCCGGTCGAGGCCTCGCATTCCGCGCACACTAGGTTGCAAAGATGAGCGGCAGGTTAAGTGCGGGCCGCCGGTCAGGAGAGGGGATTGCGAAGGCGCGGATGCAGCTTCGCACAAGCCTCGAGGCGCAAAAAATTCCGGAACAAGCCTCCGGCACTACCCTTGGAGAAGCCAGATGGGTCTTTACGACGCCATGAACGCCAGCGTGACGGGCATGAACGCCCAATCGAACTATCTGACCAATATCGGCCAGAACATGTCGAATTCCGGCACGGTGGGCTACAAGGAGGCCAATACGGAATTCTCTACCCTGGTCGATCAGGCCGGCGTCGGCCAGACTTCGGCGGGCGGCGTGAGCGCAACCACACAGCTCGAAGTTTCCCAGCAAGGCACGCTGGAAAGCACAAGCTCATCGACCGACCTGGCGATCAGCGGCAACGGCTTTTTCGTCGTTTCCGATTCCGCCGGCCAGCAATTCCTGACCCGCGCGGGCTCTTTCGTGCCCGACAAGAACGGCAATCTGGTCAATGCCGCGGGCTTTTATCTCAATGGCTACAGCCTGGCTAACGGCACGCCGACCATGGCCGCCAATTCGCTCTCCGGCATGCAGATCGTCAACGTCAATTCGACCACGCTTTCAGCGACGCCGACAACGAGCGGCACGCTGACGTCCAACCTGCCCTCGACGGATTCGACGATCGCCGCCGCCAACCTGCCGTCGGCCAATGCGGCAACGTCGACCTATGACGAAAAAACCTCTATGGTCGTGTACGACAATCTTGGCGCCTCGCACACGATCGATCTCTATTACGCCCAGACCGGGACGGGAACCTGGCAGGTTTCGGCCTTCGATCATTCGGCGGCGAGCGCCAGCGGCGGATTTCCCTATTCTTCCGGGCCGCTTTCGACCACGACTCTCAACTTCAGCGCGAGCAATGGCGATCTGACCGCAGCGAGCGCCAGCAGCCTGTCCATTCCCGTGCCTGGCGGCGCAACCATGGCGCTCAACCTGTCCGGCATGACCCAGCTTGCCGGATCCTTCACGACGTCCACGGCGTCCGTCAACGGCAACGCCGCCGCATCGGTCAGCTCGGTCACGATCGGATCGGACGGCACTCTGTCCTATCAGCTGACCAACGGCTCGACGGTGTCGGCCTACAAAATTCCGCTAGCGACGGTGCCGAGCCCGGACAATCTGCTGTCCACGTCGGGCAACGTCTATTCTCCGAATATCCTGTCGGGCCAGGCCTCGGTCGGCACGGCGGGAACCGGCCAGTACGGGACGATCCAGTCGAGCGAGCTCGAGGAATCGACCGTCGATATCGCCACAGAACTGACCAACATGATCGTCGCCCAGCGCTCCTATCAGGCCAATTCGCAAATGTTCAAGGCCGCCGGCGATCTCATGACCACGCTGGTCCAGCTGAACATGACGTAATCGACGGAGCGTGCCAAGGCCGCCGCCCCTAATCGGGAATCGTGAAAATGGGTCTCTCCAACGCCTGGAATGTCGCCACGACATCGCTCGCAACGAATGCGGGCCTGACGTCGATCGTCTCGCGCAATATTTCCAATGCGCAGAATTCGACCGGCTATGTTTCGGCGAAGGTCGCCAATCTGGTCACCGGATCGAACGGCGCGGCGACGATCCTGTCGATCAGCGACCTGGCCAATGCGACCCTGTTCAACTCGATGCTGTCGAGCACGGCGGCCAGCTCGTCGGCGCAGGCGCTTTCGAACGGCGTCACCCAATTGCAGCAGACGGTGAGCGACGCGACGACGACGAGCGATTCGACCACCGCCGCGCAATCGCCGTCGACGCTGCTGCAGTCGCTTTCGAGCGCGTTGCAGACCTATTCGTCGTCGCCGGGCAGTTCGTCGGCCGCCAGCGCCGTGCTGACCGCCGCGCAAAATCTCGCCAGCGGCCTCAACGCCGCCAGCGCGACCGTGGCGAGCGTGCGCGAGACCGCGGATCAGGACATGGTCAATTCGGTCGCGACCATCAATTCGCTGCTGGCCCAGTTCCAGGACGTCAACACGGCGATCGTCAAGGGAACGGCGACGGGCGCCGATATTTCCGACGCGCTCGACCAGCGCGACACGATCCTGCAGAGCCTGTCCAAACAGATCGGCATCACGACGACGACGAATGGCAACGGGTCGATGTCGATCTATACCGACAGCGGCGCGACCCTGTTCGACACGACCGCGCGCAGCGTGACCATGAGCGCCGACGACGACCTATACGGCCTCGACCGTCGGCGCCGCGGTTTATGTCGATGGCGTTCCGGTGACCGGCGCCAACGCCGTCATGCCGATTCAGTCCGGCGCGCTGGCGGGGCTGCGCCAATCTGCGCGACACCGTCTGCGACGCAATATCAGGCGCAGCTCGATTCCATCGCCGGCGGGCTCGTCAACGCTTTCGCGGAGACCAATACGACGACCGGCGGACAACTGCCCGGGCTGTTCACGACGTCCGGTGCGACTTCGGTTCCCGGCGCGACGCTCGTCCCCGGCCTCGCCGGCGCCATCGAGGTGTCGAGCGCCGTCGATCCGACCCAGGGCGGCAGCCTCAATCTCATCCGCGACGGCGGGATCAACGGCGCGGCCTATGTGCAGAACAGCACTGGCGCCTCGGGCTACAATAGTCTCATCGCGCAGGACATTTCCGCTCTGGGCGCGACGACGACATTTCCCGCCGGATCGGGCCTTTCGACCTCCGCCAGCCTCTCGGATTACGCGGCGAATTCGGCCAGCTGGCTCGATGGCCAATATCAATCGGCCAGCAACAACGCGACCTATCAGTCCACGCTCCTGACCCAGACGACCCAGGCCTTGTCCAATGCGACCGGCGTCAATATCGACAATCAGATGTCGCAGATGCTCGATCTCGAAAATTCCTACCAGGCGTCGGCGAAATTGATCACCACGATCAACACGATGTTCGGCGCGCTCCTTCAGGCGGTGGCGTGATATGAGCCTCAATTCGGTATCTTCCTCGACGCTGTCGACGATTCTGCAGAACAGCGTCTCGCGCCTGCAATCGCAGTTGACAACGACGTCAACGGAAAGTTCGACCGGCCAGTTGGCCGACATCGGACTGACCTTGGGCTCGGAGTCCGGACAGGACATCGCGCTTGCATCAGCAGATGGCCGACTTGGCCGCCATTTCCAGTTCCAACGCCGTCGTGACAACGCAGCTCGGCGCCGCGTCGAGCGCCTTGACCAGCCTGCAAAGCTCGGCCTCGACCATGCTGGCGTCCATTGTTGAAGGGGTGTCGGGGACGCCCGGCGGCACGGACGCGACGGCGTTGCAGCAGCAGGCGGCCGGGCGCCTTGCAAAGCTTCGCCTCACTGGCGAATGCCTCCGTCGGAGGCGTCTATGTCTTCGGCGGGATCAACAGCGGCGTTGCGCCCATCGCGGCCTATGCCCAGACGCCGCCGAGCGCCGCGCAAACGGCCGTGGACGCAGCCTTCCAATCTACGTTCGGCTTCGCCACGACCTCGCCTAATGTGAGCACGATCACGTCGTCGCAGATGCAGAGCTTCTTGAGCAACCAGTTCGCCGCCTTGTTCAGCGGCGCTGGCTGGACCTCGACCTGGTCGTCTGCGAGCGATACGCCCACCAGCAACCGGATCGGCGCGAACCAGACGGCCGCCACTTCGGTCAGCGCGAACCAGGCGGGCTTCCAGAAAATGGCGCAGGCACTGACCATGGTCAGCGAATTCGGGGCCCTGAACCTGTCGTCGACGCCTATTCGACGCTGATGAGCACGGCGCAAAGTGTGATGAACGATGCGAACAACGGCCTCATCGCGACGGGAGCCGCAGTCGGGACGATGCAGAACGAGGTGAGCGAGGCGTCGAGCGCCATCACCTTGCAGCAGAACGTGCTGACCACGCAGATCAACGCCAACGAATCCGTCAATGCTTATGACGTCGCGTCACAGGTGACCAACCTGAGCACGCAATTGCAGACGGCCTATTCGCTCACGGCGCAGATCCACAAGCTGAGCCTGGTCAGTTTTCTCTAGCCTGAAACAGGTGGGACAGTCGGATGTACCAATTCACCTATGCCGAAATCGTCGACGATTCGCCTCAGGAAATGCGCGCGCGCGAACGCGACGCGCTCGCGCGCTGCGTTGATATGCTCGTGGCCGCGAAAGCGGACGGACCGAATTCCCGAGAGGCTCGCGAGGCCTTGACTACTTTGCGTCGCCTCTGGACGATCTTCATCGAGGATCTGAGCAGCAGCGCGAACGATCTTCCCGAAGACCTGCGCGCGCAACTCATCTCGATCGGCATCTGGGTGATGAAGGAAATCGAACGGCTGCGCCTCGGCGCGACGGACTCCTTCGACGACCTGATCGAAATCAACGCGATCATTCGCGACGGACTGGCGTGAGGGACCCATGCTGCTGAAACTTCGCGCGGGCGAGAAGCTCTACATCAACGGCGCCGTCATCAAGGTCGAACGCAAGGCGACGATCGAATTGCTGAACGACGCGACCTTCCTGCTCGAAGCCCATGTGCTCCAGCCGGAGGAGGCGAGCACTCCGCTGCGCCAGCTCTATTTCGTGCTGCAGACGCAATTGATGGACCATGGGGCCGCGCCGGCCGCGAAAAGAATGTTCAAGGCCATGCTCGCCGACACCTGCGCCGCATTTGCCATCGGCAGGGTGTCGGAAGGGTTGCGCGCCGCGGGCGCGCTTGCGGAAGCCGATCGTGTCTTCGAGGCGTTGAAGGCGATCCGCGCGCTGTTTCCGCTCGAAGCCGAATTGATGAGGGAAAAGCGGCCGACGCCCGGCCGCCGCGTGACGAGGATGAAATCATGACCGTGACTTCCGTGAGCTCCGCCACCGCAGCCGCGGCAGCCTCCGCCAGCAGCGCCAGCGCGGCCAGCACGACCGCCGCTTCGGCGACGCTCAATTACAATCAGTTCCTGCAATTGCTGATGACGGAAATGCAGAATCAGGATCCGACCCAGCCGATGGATCCGACCCAGCAATTATCGCAGCTCGCCTCCTTTTCGGCGGTCGAGCAGCAGGTGCAAACCAACACAACGCTGACCTCGCTGCTGAACACATCGGTTCTGTCACAGGCAGAGTCCGCGATCGGGCGCACTGCGACCTCTTCGGACGGCACGGTCAGCGGGACCATCGCCTCGGTTGCCATTACCTCATCGGGCGCGACCGCAACCCTGACCAGCGGCCAGACGCTGGCGCTGGGTACGGGCGTCACCATTTCCTGACGCCTAGGCTGATTGGCGCTGGGGCCCTGATTCGATGAACGAAGCCGACGCGCTCGATCTCCTGCACGCCTCCATCTGGACCATTCTCGTCGGCGCAGGACCAGCGGTCGGCGCCGCCATGGTGGTCGGAATCGCCATCGCCCTGTTCCAGGCGCTGACCCAAATCCAGGAATCGACGCTCACCTTCGTCCCCAAGATCATCGCCGTCCTCGTCGCCCTCGCGCTCAGCGGCGCCTTCGTCGGCGCGCAGATTCACGCCTTCACCGAGCAGGTCTACAGCCGGGTGGAAAAAGGCTTTTGAATCGGCGCAGGCAGTCTGACGCAAGTTTCCACGGTCAATCTCGGCTCCAGCGAAACAAGGGTGCGAGACATGGCTGAAACGGCGGCGATCATTTCCGCGGCGTCCGGCGACAAGGGCCGGCGCGATGTCTTCTTCGCCTTCGGCATCATCGCGATCCTGTGCATTTTCTTCCTGCCGATCCCGGCCTTTCTCATCGATTTCGGCCTCGCCTTCTCCATCGCCTTGTCGGTGCTGATCCTGATGGTCTCGCTGTGGATCGACAAGCCGCTGGAATTCTCCGCCTTCCCGACGATCCTGCTGGTCGCGACCATGCTGCGGCTGTCGCTCAACATCGCGACGACGCGCCTTATCCTCACGCACGGCGCCGACGGCGTCACGGCGGCGGGCTACATCATCGGCGGCTTCGCGCGACTGGTGATGGGCGGCGATTTCGTCATCGGCCTCGTCGTGTTCATCATTCTGATCACCGTCAATTTCCTGGTCATCACCAAGGGCGCCACGCGCATCGCCGAAGTCGGCGCGCGGTTCACGCTGGACGCCATTCCCGGCAAGCAGATGGCGATCGACGCCGACCTTTCGGCGGGGCTGATCGACGACAAGCAGGCCCAGCAGCGCCGCCGCGAACTGGAAGAGGAAAGCGCCTTTTTCGGCTCGATGGACGGCGCCTCGAAATTCGTGCGCGGCGACGCCATCGCGGGTCTGATCATCCTCGCCGTCAATGTCTTCGGCGGCGTCGTCATCGGCGTGACGCGCCATGCGCTCGATCTCGGCGCGGCGGCGGACGTCTATACGAAACTGTCGGTCGGCGACGGCCTGGTGACGCAAATTCCGGCGTTGATCGTTTCGCTCGCGGCGGGCCTGCTCGTCTCGAAGGGCGGCACGCGCGGCTCGACCGACAAGGCGGTGCTCGGGCAGTTGGGCGCGCATCCGCGCGCGCTCTTCGTCGCCAGCGCGCTGCTGCTCGTGCTTGGCCTGACGCCGATGCTGCCGTTCTTCCCGTTCGCGGCGCTGAGCGCGTTGCTGGCCTTCCTCGGCCACGCCATCCCGCGCAAGCTCGCGGAGGAGCAGGCGGTCGAGGCGGCGGCTGTCCGGCGCGAAGGAGGAGCATGCGCGCGCGCGAAGCCCAGAGCTCCGTCAAGGAATCGTTGCGCACGCATGAGGTTGAGCTTGTGCTGGGCAAGCAGCTGGCTTCGCGCCTCCTGCCATCGCAGGGCGAGCTGTCGACGCGGGTCGCGCGGATGCGTCGGAAATTCGCCATGCAATATGGCTTCGTCGTGCCGGAAATCAAGGTTTCGGACAATCTTTCGGCGCCGCCCAAGAGTTATCAGATCAAGATTCACGGCGCGGTGGTCGCGTCGCAGGAGGTGCGGATCGGCGACTATCTGATCATCAATGGCGACGGCAAGATCCCGGATATTCCGGGTGAGGAGACGCGCGAGCCGGCGTTCGGCATGAAGGCCTTCAGCATTTCCGAATTCTATGTCGCCGAAGCCAAGCGCGCAGGCTTCGCCCCGATCGACAACATGTCGGTGCTTCTCACCCACCTGTCGGAGGTGCTGCGCAACAATCTGGCGCAACTTCTATCCTACAAGGATATGCGCGCGCTGTTCGAACGGCTGGGACCGGAATACAAGAGGTTGCTCGATGAAATCAGTCCCTCGCTGATTTCTTATTCCGGCCTTCAGGCGGTGCTGAAACTTCTGCTTGCCGAGCGCATTTCGATTCGCAATCTGCATCTGATCCTGGAGGCCATCGCTGAGATCGCGCCTCATGCTCGCCGCGCCGAGCAGATCGCGGAACACGTGCGGCTGCGAATGGCGCAGCAGATCTGCGGCGATCTGGCCCAGGGCGGCGACGCTGAAAATCCTCCGCCTCGGCAACCGCTGGGACCTGGTTTTCCATCAAAGCCTTAAGCGCGATGCCAAGGGCGATGTGGTGGAGTTCGATATCGACCCGCGCCTGGTCGAAGAGTTCGGCGAAGAAGCGGTCGCCGTCATTCGCAAGCACATGGATTCCGGCGAGCATTTCGTGATTGTCGCGACGCCGGAGACCCGGCCTTATGTACGCATGATCATCGAGCGCCTCTTCGCGACCTTGCCCGTTCTCTCGCATCTGGAACTGGCCCGCGGCGTCGACGTCAAATCTCTGGGGACGATCGCGTGAGCCTGCTGTCGCCGGACATGATCGCGACGGTCTTCGTCCTGTTCTGTCGAATCGGGGCGTGCCTGATGCTCGCGCCGGGGTTCTCCAGCCCGCGCACGCCGGCCCGCGCGCGGCTCTTCATCGCGCTGGCGCTCACCCTGTCCCTCACGCCTGTCTTGACGGACGGCAAGCCTCTGGCGTTCGGTACGCTGGCGACGCTTGGAGGCGCGATTTTCTCCGAGACCTTCATCGGGGCCTTCATCGGCTTGCTCGGACGGTTTTATTTCCTGGCGTTGGAAACGCTGATGATGGCGGTTTCGATGCAGATCGGCATGAGCAACGCGCTCGGCGCGCCGATTGACGAATCGGAGCCGCTACCGGCGATTGCGTCGCTGGTGACGACGACCGCGACCTGCCTGGTATTCGTGTCCGATCTCCATTGGGAGCTGATCCGCGGCCTCGTGCGATCTTATTCGGTCATGCCGGCGGGCTTCTTGCTGAGTCCCCAGGGGGCACTGCGCATGACGGCGGACGATCTGGCGGCGGCTTTCGTCGTCTCCCTGCGCGTGGCGAGCCCGTTCATCGTGTTCGCGGTGATCGTCAATGTGGCGATCGGACTGGTGAATCGGCTGACGCCGCAAATTCCGGTCTATTTCATTTCCGGACCGTTCGTCATCGCTGGCGGCCTCGCGCTGTTCTATTTCGCGGCCGGCGCCATGGTGGCGGCTTTCATGACGGCGTTCGGTGATTGGGCTGTGCGGGGGAACTGATGCGGGAAAGAAAAAAAACGCTGGAGCGGCTGGTTGCGGTCAAGACGCAGCTGCATCGGTTAGAGGAGGTCCGCCTCGTCGAAATCGAGACTTTGAAAGACCAGGCGCTGCGGGATCGTGACGCGATGATCGCCCTGCTGGATCAAGCAGAAGTTGCCGATCGGCTGATCCTGAACCTGGCGTGCAAGAAGGTTGTCGGGGCGGAGCACGGCGCGGCGCGGCTGGACGCTCAAGCCGCCGAGCAAAGGCGGGTTCTGCTTCAACGCGGGGCGCAGAAGCGCTGCGCCGAAAAGCTGCTCAAGGAGACTGCCGCCGCGCTCACGCAGGACGAGGAAAAGCGGGCCCTGTTCGACATCGCGGAGAAGATCGCGGGCGCGAGCGCCACAAGCCTCCCGTAAGCCCGGAGCGTCATTCTGGTCGCGACGATTGGATCAGACCTAATGGCGATTTCACCAGCCTCCGACATCATTCTCGACGTGGCGCGCGCCGCCGATCCAGGAAGAGCCATGGCGACCACGCGCGCTTTGGCCAATTCCTCTGGCGCAGCGCCGGCGGATTTCACTCTCGCGTTGAACAGCTTTCACGACAGCGCGACAACACGCGACTTGTCCTATCAAAACCCGGCTCTGTTTGGCGCGCGCACAGAATCGCCCGAGCGCAAAGCGGCAGTCGGTCTCGAAAGTGTGCTCCTGAAGAATGTCATCGATCAGATGCTGCCTAAGGACGCAGTCGACGTGTTCGGCTCCGGCGTCGCCGGCGACGTCTGGCGGTCGATGCTGTCTGACAAGATCGCCAACCAGATCGCGAAATCGGGCGCGTTGAAAATCAGCGATCGCTTGTTCGCCACCCATTCCGATCTCCTGCATCCGGCGAAACTTTCGGGGCCGGTCCGTTCGATCGACAAAACGTGAGCGCGCTATGAAACAGCTTCCCGCCAAGGCGCGACAGCGCTCCCACGCCCCCACGGCTCTCGACGAGGCGATGGATCGAATGGCGGCGACCCTAGCGCAGGAAACGGCTCTGCTGCGTGAAAACCGCGTGGTCGAGCTGACGGACTTCAACCATCGGAAACGTCAGGGCTTACTTGAAATCAACCGGCTTCTGCGCAATTTCGCGCCCGGTGACGTTGAGCGTGTCGCGCCGGCGCGTATCTGCCGGCTGGCCGCCCTGCTCGATGACAACCAGAGGATGCTCGCGCACCACCTCAGGGCGGTCGAGGAAATCGCGAACCTGGTTGCGCGGGCGATGCAGGAAGCGGATTCCGACGGCACTTATGGGCGCGGCGGGGCCTGAGACGGAATAACGATGATCAAGATGCTGATCCTGGCGATATGGGCGAGTGCGATCGCCGTGCTGTCGAGCTATGCCGCGACGGAATGGCGCATGGCCCATGCCGTCGCCGCCGCGGCCGACTCGCACGATCGCAATTACGACTATCGGAAGACCCGTGTCATCAATGTGCCGATCGTCGCCGATGGCGCGTTGCTGGGCTACGTTATCGTGCAACTGCTGTACGCGATCGACGCGAAGGCGGCGGAGAAGCTAAATTTCAATCCGGACGTCTATGTTCTCGATTTCGCCTTCCGCAAGCTCTACGGCGATCCGAGCCTCGATTTTCGCCATCTCGATAAATACGACGTCAACGGGCTTACCCGTCAGATCGCTGCGATGATGAATCAGAAGCTTGGCGAGGGGATGGTCAAGGAAGTGCTGGTTCAGGACTTCGCCTACATGCCGAAGGAACAGGCGCCGCGCTGATTCCCGAACGCGTCAACGGACTGCGCAAGTCGTGGCGTGTTCGGCGCTGCGCATCACATGATCGGTGGGTGTCTTGCCGCGGCGCTTGGACTCGCCACGAACCAGGGGTCGAAGCATGAAGTTCTATCGCCTGAAAAACTCGCGCGCAGCATTCGCCGGCCGCGACGACGTCTATGCGGCGTTGAGCGCAGCCAGCGCTCCCCATCTCGACCGGCTTTTCGACGCTTTCTACGAAGAACTGATGTCTGACCCAGCCAGGGCGGCGGTTTTTCACGATCCGAAAATCGCGGCGGCGACTCATTCGGCGAACCGGCGCCATTGGGAATTCCTGCTATCGAACCCGCCTGGTGAAGAACTCAAAAAGCGGGCGCGACGCATCGGCGAGGCGCATGTCCGCGTCAAGCTCCCGCCTGCCGTCTATCTGGCTGCCTATGGCTATTTCCTCAAGGGGCTGCTGCAGGCCCTTCTGGCCAGGCAGCCGCATGAGGCGGCGCTGGTTGCGGCGCTGACCGAGTCCGTATTCATCGACATGGGCGCCAATCTGACCGCCTTCCTGGCGGGAAGCGAGGGGGCCGCGCGAGACGGCGAGGCGCTCGACCTCAGGCAAGCTGTCGATGCCGAGATGGAGGCGTCAAACGTCATCGCGGTCACGCAATCGGAGTCACTGCAGGCGATCGTCGGCGATCTCGAGCGTCTGATGGGCGAATTGCGCGCTGGCGTGGCGCTCGTCCGGGAGGGCGCCGGGACAACGTCGGGCTCGATCGGGGCCGTTGCGGCGGCGGTGGAGGAATTGCACGCCTCGAGCCAGGAAGTCGGACGGCAGGCCAGCGAAACCAATATGCTGGTGACGGACGCTGTTGCCCGCGCAGACGACGCCGAGAAGCGATTCGCACGACTTGCCGAATTGTCGGCGCGCGTAACCGAAATCATCGGGCTAATCGCGGGCATCTCGAACCAGACGAGTCTTCTCGCGCTGAACGCGACGATCGAGGCGGCGCGCGCCGGTGAGAATGGGCGCGGCTTCGCCGTCGTCGCCAACGAGGTGAAATCGCTTTCGCAGCGTACGAGCGCCGCGACGCGCGAAATTTCGGCGCAGATCGCCGAGATCGAGTCCGCGACACGGTCGGCGGTGGGCGCCATGAACGACATGCGCGACCTAATCGGTCGCATCAGCCAGATCGCGTCGTCCGTCACGCACAGTTCGGGACAGCAGGTGGCGGCGATCGACGAGATCGCGCAAAGCGCCAATTCCGCCGCCGAGGGTGCTGCGCAACTCGGGGGCAGCGTGAACATGTTCACAAGTGCGGTCGGCGAGGTTGACGGGGCCGCGGAAAAAGTGTCGCGGCAGTCGCGGCAGGTCAGCGCCCTGTTCGATCGCCTGTCGAAGCGACTGGCGGTCACGATGCGGAATTTTCTCGATTCGGATCGTCGCCGCCATCCGCGCTCGCCCGCGCGCATTCCCGTTGAGTTGCGTTTCAAGGAGCAGCGACTTTCCGCCGAAATCGTCGAAATCTCGATGGGTGGCGCGCTGGTTTCTGGCCTGTCGGAGCCCATGGAGCCCTCCCTGATCATCGATGCCGAGCTCAAGGATATCGGACCGCTGCGGGCGCGCGTCATTGCGGGGACGGATTATGGACAGCGCCTCCTGTTCACCGAGGTTCCGGAAGCGACGTCGAGCGCCTTGCAAAGCTTAATGGCGAGGCTCCTGTCGAAGGAAGAGGCGCTCAGGGAGATCGTCATCGAGCGCGCCGGCATGATTGCGGCGCTTTTCGCGGGGGCCATCAAAGACGGAGAAATCTCGGAAGCCGATTTGTTCGACGTGAACTACCTTCCCCTTCCCAACACCAATCCCGTTCAATATTGCAACAAGGCCCTCGACTTCCTCGAACGTCGCCTGCCGGAAATTCAGGAGCCGATCCTGGCGCTGGACCCGGTCATCGTCTTCTCGGCGGCCGTGGACCGTAACGGCTATCTTCCCGTCCACAACAGGAAATATTCTGCGCCGCAGGGAACGGATCCGGTCTGGAACAACGCCAATTCGCGCAATCGGCGCATTTTCGACGACGTCACCGGCCTGATGGCCGGACGCAACGTCCAAAAAGTGTTGAGCCAGACTTATCCGCGCGACTTCGGCGGCGGTCGCGTCGAGTTGATCAAGGACATTTCTGCGCCCATCATGGTTGGAGGCAAGCATTGGGGCGGCCTGCGGATGGGCGCCAAAATTTCCTGAAATCTCGTCAGGGAGATGGCGTCCAGACCTGATGCTTTCGCCCTGGCGCCGGCGCGGCTGACGCCGGGCGTCCGCCATGGCGCGAGCAAAGCACACGGCGGAATCCTCGCGACAAGCGCCCTCGTCGAACGCCATGTGCTGAAGCGCGATCGCGCCCCGGGTCGCGCCCAGGCGCAGACAGAAGAAGGCCGTCGCGCCGTTCCAGCGAAATTCCATGTTGAGGGAGACGGAGGGCAACGCCTCCCACAGAACGTCAAGTTCTGCGGACCAGGCGTAGCGGACGGCGCCGGGTTTGAAATAGAGTTCGGCAGACGAATTCACGAGGTCGTCGAGCGTCGTGCTGCGTTCGCCTCGAACATAGTCGATCAGATCGACGACGTTGACGAGGCGCAATTCGCTCGCGACCTCGGCGACGTTTTCGGCGAGGATCTTCTCGCATGTTTCCGCTAGTTCGGCTGTTTGCATGACGGACGCCTTCATCGGCCGCGAGAACCCGCGCCGCGCGTGTTGAGGAAGTGAACGATCTCCGCGATGGCGCGGTAGAATTCTGGCGGGATCATCATGTCGACTTCGACACGGTCGTACATGGACCTTGCGAGAGCCTTGTCCTCGACCACAGGAATGTCGTTGGCCTCGGCGATCTCGCGAATTTTCAGCGCAATCAGGTCCTGGCCCTTGGCGACGACCTTTGGCGCGCCGCCTTCCTCGCGCACATAGCGCATGGCGATAGCGTAATGGGTCGGGTTGGCGATGACCAGGGTCGCGGTCGGAACGGCGCTCATCATGCGCTTGCGCGAGCGCTCCATCGCGACGGAGCGCAGGCGGGCCTTGACGAGCGGATCGCCGAGCATTTGTTTCTGCTCGTCCTTGACGTCCTGGCGCGACATACGCAAGTCGCGCTTCCAGTGTAGACGCGACCAGACCAGATCCGCCGCCGCGAGAACGCCCGAGATCACGGCGATCGTGGCGACAAGGCGCCCCGACACGGCCAGCAGGCGCTCGCCGAGAACTGCGGGGTCGGAGACGATGGTGGCGAAGGCGCCGCCGATCTCGTTCTTGACGATGATCGAGACGACGAGGCCGACCGCGCCCAATTTGACGACACTTTTCGCAAATTCGGTTGCGCCGCGCATGCTGAAGATCCGCGACCAGCCGGCGAGCGGGGATATCCGCTCGAATTTCGGCGCGATTCGCTCATTGACGAAGCGCGGTGGATTCTGCGCCGCCGAGGCGATCAGGCCGGCCAGCACGAACAGCACGAACGCGGGAAGTGCAAAGGCGCCGGCCGAGCGCGCGACCTCGAAGAGCAAGGCGGACGCATTGCGCGCGTCGCCGATCCGGAACTGGTCGCACTGGTCCAGCAACGTCCGAAGGTCTGCAACTAGACGCGCTGCGCCGGGCCGCAGGAAGAAGGCCATGAACAGCAGCGAGGCCAGCAGGCTGGCGACGAGCGAGACCTCGCGCGAATGGGGAACGTCGCCCCGTTCGATCGAATCGTGCAGTCGCTTTTCGGACGCTTCCTCGGTCTGGCTTTCCTTGTCGGGCGCGTCGCTCATCGCGGGTGGGCCTTATCAAATTGCAAGAGGGAGGAGGAAGCGCTCGTCATTCGAAGACCGCGTCGGCTTCTCCGCTGGAATGAATCTCGATCTCATTGCGCTCCGCCATTTCCAGAACCGTGTCGGCGATAGCGCGCCGGGCCTTCATCACGTCCCGCTGCTGAGCTGGGCCGCCGGTGTTGAGTTCGTTCTCGACCATCCGGCGCGCGCGCGCGCCCATCGACGAGAGAATCAGTTCACGGAATATTCCGTCGGTGCCCTTGAGTGCGAGGACGATGCGGTCGGCCGGCACGCGGTCGAACACCACGGCGCGGGATTTCGCGGAGAGCTTGGCAATGTCCTCGAAGGTGAACAGCAGGCTGCGCAGGGTTTCGGCGTCCTTGGGTCGTTCCTCCGCGAGCGATTGAAGCACGTCTTCGATCTGGTCGCGCTCCATTTTATTGATGATGTCCGCGATCTTGGAATGGGTGTCCGCGCCGGTGTTGCGGGCGACGTTTAACAGCAGATCCTCATGCAGCGTTTGCTCCAGTAGGCGCATCATCGGATCCATCACCGGACGCGGCGACAGCATGCGCCGCATCAGGCCGTTGCGCACATCTTTCGGCGTCTGCGCCATGATCTTGGCCGCTGTCCCGGAGGAAAGCTTCGAGAGGACGAGAGCGAAGGTCTGCGGATGTTCCTTCTGCAGGTAGGAGGCCAAAGCGCTTTCTGGCGCAGCGGACAGTCGATCCCACATGGCCTTGTTGGAATTGCCCAGTACGTCGGACAGGATTTCGGCGGCTTCCTCGGGCGTTAGGGCGCCGGCCAGGAGGCTTTCCGCCTCTCCTGCGGAGCCTAGCAATTCTGCGCCGGCTGAAAACTGTTCCTGGAATTCCGCGATCAATTGCTCGACCGTGGCCGGGTTGACTGCGCCGAGTTCGGACGCCGCGCGGGTCACCTGCCGCAACTCCAGCGAATCCAATCGTTTCAGCAGGCGCCCCGCCATCGGCTTGTCGAGCGCGAGCAGGAGGGCCGCGACTTTTTCGGCGCCGAACAGCGGCTTGGCGACCGCGTAGGAACGGCCTGCATGAGCCGTTCCGACGTGGGCGGATTCCTCAGACAAAGGCGTCGGCATCGGCGGAGCCCACGATTTCTGTCAGGGAGACGCCGAAGCGCGAATTGTCCTCGTCGACCACCACGACCTCCCCGCGCGCGACGATCCGGCCGTTGACGACGATGTTCACGGGCTCGCCCACGCGCTGATCGAGCGCCACAACGGCGCCGCGTCCAAGCTTCATGAGATGGGCGACAGGCATGCGCGCCGAGCCCAGCACGACCTGCACGGTCACGGGGATGCGCAGGATTGCGTCGTGCTTGGTCGAATTCGCCTTCTGATGAAGCATCGATCCCTTCGGGATGGACCGGCGCGTCCTGGACAAGGTCTTCGGCTGCAGACATCGGGGCCTCGGTTGGGTTGGAAGGTCAAGTGTTTTCGGCGGAGCCGGCGAGTTCAAGGAATTGCGCTAGCGGCATGTCCTCAACATCGACGCGGTCGATCATTTTCAATGTGTAATGTCCTTTGTCCTGGCCCAGTTCGGACCAGAACAGAGGCTGGTTCTTGCAGTCGAGCCGAACTTTGGTGACGGCAGAGGCCTTGAGCGGGAGGATGTCGCCGACACGCCATCGGGATACATCCCCCAGCGTGAGCGACTGCTCGTCGAGAATGGCAAGCGCCTTGACCTCGGCCTTCTGGACGCCCTGCTGCATCATCCTGCGCCAGCGCGGGTCGCTCGCAGAGCCATCGCTGGAGAGGTCCCGCGACAATTGTTGGCGGATGGGCGTTAGCGCCGGCTGCGGGATCACGACGAACATCTGGCCACCCAGTTCCATCGCCTGGATGAGGATTTTGGCGACCACCGCGAGCACGTTGCGGCGGCCCATCACAGTGAAATCCATGCGCGTTTCGACGCGCTCCAGCTGGAACTTGGTGGCGACGACCGGCCCGAAGGCGGAATGAAGCGCCTCGGCCGCGATCTCGAACACTGTCTGAGCGACCCGTACTTCAAGCGTCGAGAAGATGCGGTCGCCGTCGAAGGGTTGCTCCTGCCCGTCTCCGCCGAGCAGCACTTCCATCAGCGAGAAGACGCAGCGGCGGTCGAGGCCGACCAGAACGCGGGCGTCGAGTTCCGGCGAATAGAGAATGGCTGCGATGCTGCCGTCATAGGCGTCCAGCGCGTCCCAGACGTGGTCGGTTGCGATGGAGTTCACGAAACAGGAAAGGATCGCAGGCGAATAAGGGCGAAGGCCTTCGGCGCAGGCGGTTGCCAGCCGGTCGAAGATCAGCGCGAGCATCGGCAGGCGATCGATGCTCAGGCCCGGATTATCGAGCAGCTTGTCGGCGGCGCCCGCGGCGGGCTGATCTGCTTTAGCGTCCATGGTTTACGCTGCCTGCCGATCGACGCCGCCCGACGTGGTCTCGGTCTCCACCTCGTCGATCGTCGGCCGTTCCTTGGCCGGTATAGTCTTGCGGCCAAATTCGACCGCGATTTGCGGCATGGCGCCGTTCATGTAGGCGAGCAGAGTCTGCTTCACCAGCGTAAACTGGCGCAGGGCCTTCTGTCGGGTAAGCTTGATTTTGGTCGCGACCGGGGAGACGACTCCGTAGGAGGCGAAAATGCCGGAAAAGGTGCCGACCAGCGCCGCGCCGATCAGGCCGCCTAGCACTTCCGGTCCCTGGTCCAGCGCGCCCATCGCGTGGATGATGCCGAGCACCGCCGCTACGATGCCGAGAGCAGGCAGACCGTCGCCCACCGCCGTGAGCGCGTGGTAGGGCTTGAGCTTGTCATAGGTGAGGGTCTGGATCTCTTCATCCATCAGTGCCTCGATTTCGTAGGAGCGGGCGCTGCCGATGACGATCAGACGGCAATAATCGCAGATAAAACCGCTCAGCGTGGTGTCGGCGAGGATCTTAGGATGCGCTAGAAAGATATCGGATTCGGTCGGGTTGTCGATATGGGTCTCCACCTCTCCCCGTGATTTGCTGCGCATCTCGCGCATTAGCGCGTGAAGCAGTGAGAGAAGGTCGAGGAAATCCCTCTGTTTGGGTTCCTTGCCGAGGATCGCCTCGACGATTCCCTTGCCGGTGTCCTTGATAGTGGGAACCGGATTGGCAACGACGAAAATGCCGAGTGCCGCGCCGCCAATAATCATGAACTCGTAGGGTTGGAGCAGCGTGTGCAGATGGCCGCCGAGCGCGGCATAGCCGCCCAGCATGCAGCCGACCGAAATCAGAAGGCCGACAACGAAATTCAAGGGCTTGCTCCGCTTGGCTGGGGTCTTGGCGAATTAAGCGGATGTGGGCTTGCGCGAGGCTGTTGGACAAGCCGTCAGCCTGGAGCAAGCGCGACCGCGTCTGATGCGAAATGTGGCGCTCTTTGCTGCGTGTAAATTATGGCCGCACGAAAATCTCGGACACAGCAATGCAATCCAGCCTTTATGTCGCGCTCTCCGGTCAGGTCGCCTTGCAGAAGCGCCTTGACACGATCGCCAATAATATTGCGAACATGAACACCGGCGGTTATCGCGCCGAGGAAGTCAGCTTCGCAACCGTCCTCTCCAAATCGGGGCGCTCGCCGACGGCCTTCGCCACGGCAGGCGACACGTACATTTCGCGCCGCGCCGGCGAGTTGGTTTCGACGGGCAACCCGCTCGATATCGCCGTTCAGGGCGACGGCTGGTTCGCGCTGCGTACACCGGATGGGATCGCTTATACGCGCGACGGCCGCCTGCACATGGACGAAGGCGGCTCGCTGCTAAGCGTGAACAATTATCCGATCCTGGATGCCGGCGGCTCCCCAATCCAGCTCGATTCGTCGGCCGGTCCGCCGGTTATTTCGCAGGACGGCATGATCAGCCAGAACGGCATGCAGGCGGGTGCCGTCGGCCTGTTCACGATCGATCCTGCCGCGCGACTGAGCCGAGCGCGCAACTCGTCGGTGATTCCGGATATTGCGGCGAGCCCCGTCCTGGATTTCACCAATAACGGAATCGTTCAGGGAATGGCCGAGGGCTCGAACGTCAATCCGGTCCTTGAAATGACTCGCATGATCAACGTGTCCCGGAGCTTCGAGAGCGCCTCCAATGCGATCCAATCGACCGAGAGTTCGCTCCAGGACGCGATCAAGTCCCTCGGAGCGACGTCGTGATCACACCGACCTGATGACGGGGGAAATTTGACATGCTGGCTCTCGAGACCTTGCTGCGGGACGTGCAGGAGGCCGATTTGCGGCTCGATCCGGTGCGCGTGGGCGGGGTCGTCACCGAAATCGGCCCTTCCGCTTATCGTGTCGCTGGCCTGTCGCGATTGCTCAAGCTCGGCGATGTCGTCTGCCTCGATGGAGACGCGCGGGGCGCGCCTGGGGAAGTGGTTAGGATCGACGCCGCAGGCGTCACAATCAAATCCTTCGATCCGCGCGTAGCTGCGGGCGTCGGCGCGCTCGCCTTCCGCTCGCGGCCGATGCGGTTGAAGCCGCATCGCTCCTGGAAGGGCCGCGCGCTCGACGCGCTGGGCCAACCTATCGACGGGCTCGGCCCGCTGTGCGAAGGACCGCGTTCGGTTCCGATCGACGCCGAACCACCCGCGGCGCTGCGGCGCGAGCGTGTGCGCCGCCCCATCAAAAGCGGCGTTCGCGTCATCGATTTCTTCACGCCGATCTGCGCAGGGCAGCGCATCGGCGTTTTCGCCGGTTCCGGCGTCGGCAAGTCGACCCTGTTAGCCATGTTGGCGGGTTCGCCGGGCTTCGACAGCGTCGTCATCGCCTTGGTTGGGGAGCGCGGGCGCGAGGTGCGCGAATTTCTCGATGATGCATTGGGCGAGAACCGCAACCTGGCGATTACCGTGGTGGCGACGGCGGACGAAAGCGCGATGATGCGCCGCCTTGCGCCCAAGACCGCCATGAGCATCGCCGAATATCTGCGTGATCAGGGCGAATCGGTGCTGCTGATCGTCGATTCCATCACCCGTTTCGCCCACGCCGCGCGCGACGTGGCGCTCGCGGCGGGCGAGCCGGCGGTGGCGCGCGGCTATGCGCCGAGCGTGTTCAGCGACTTGCCGAAACTCCTTGAACGCGCGGGACCGGGCGAAACGGGCTGCGGGTCGATCACGGGTGTGTTCTCGGTTCTTGTGGATGGAGACGACCACAACGATCCAGTCGCCGACAACATCCGCGGAACGCTCGACGGTCACATCGTGCTCGATCGCGCCATCGCCGATCAGGCGCGTTATCCCGCCGTCAACGTGCTGTCTTCAGTCTCGCGCCTAGCGCATCACGTCTGGACGAAGGAGCAGCGCGCCCTGGTCATGAAATTGCGCGCGATGATCGCGCGCTACGAATCCTCCCGGGACCTGCGTCTGATGGGCGGCTATCATTCCGGCGCCGATCCGCTGATGGATCAGGCGATCGCTTTTGTGCCCAAGATCTACGAAGGCATGACCCAGTCGCCGGAGGATCCGCCGAGCCTCGATGCGTTTCGCGAACTTGCCAGCGCATTGCAAAACGACAAGGCAGTCGAGCAGGGGAGGGCCGGATGAGCGACCTGGCGCTGAAAGCCGCCGGACTCGCCTGCGCGGCGGGGTCGGTCTGGTTTGCGGTCCACATGTTCAACCATCAGGAGATCGGGCCGCGCGTCAACGCGATGGAGGATTTCGCGATCTTCGCCCAGCCCAACCGGACCCGCGCGGTCGAAGCGGCGGTGCGCGCCGCCGCGCGCAATACCGAAACGCGCAAGACGGCGGATGCGATCTCGATCGACATGACGCCGGTCGGGGCCACCATCGCAAAAGCGCCGCGGAAGCGAGAGCCAGAGCGCCAAGACGTGCGAATCCTCGAGCTGAGCGACGACAGCGCGCTGCTTGAGACTCGCGACGGCTATCGGCGAATCCGGGTCGGTGACGAAAGCCCGGAAATCGGCAAGATCATTTCGATTCGCAAAATGGCGGATTACTGGATCGTCGTCGCCAGCGAGCGTTCGCTCGCGCAGCGCGCGCCCGTTGTGCACGATCCAAACGACGGCGCGGGCGCGCCGCGTCCTTGAACTTCACTCAGGCCGCCAGCCCGAGCAGGGCTTTCAAGCGCCGGCCGATCTCTTCGACGCCAAGAATCTCGTCGGCGGCGCCGCTTTCGGCGACTGCGCGCGGCATCCCCCAGACGGCGGAGCTGGCCTGATCCTGAGCGATGACGTGGGCGCCCAAGCTCTTGAGCCGGAGGAAGCCCTTGGCGCCGTCATTGCCCATGCCCGTCAGCATGATCGCGAGCACGGCGCCGCCGTAAGCGGCGGCTATGCTTTCGGCCAGGATGTCGACGCTCGGCTTGTAGAGGCTTTCGCCCTGGCTTGCCGCGACGAGGGCGCGGCCCTTGGCGACTCGAAACTGCATGCCACCCGGGCCTACATAGGCTGTTCCTGGCCGGAGCTCGATGTCGTCGGCGGCTTCGACGATCTTGAGGGCGCAATGGTCCGAGAGCCATCGGGCCATCGCGGCGGTAAACTGCGTTGGCATGTGCTGGGCGATCACGATCGGCGCGGGACATTGCGCTGGCAGGCGTTCGAGCACCTGCAAGAGAGCGCGCGGTCCGCCGGTGCTGGCGCCGATGACAATGATCTTCGGATTGACCGTGGCGGCTACCGGCGCGGCGCGAGGCGCGCGCATGGCCGGAGGAAGGCGGACCGGCGCGGCACGGACACGGGCCGCCATCGCGACGGCTTGGAGCTTTTCAATCAGAAGCTCGAAACCGTTCGCCTTGGGAATGAAATCCATCGCGCCGATTTGCAGGGCCTGGATCGTCGTCTTTGCGCCCGCCTCCGTCTGCGAACTGACCATAACGACGGGGATCGCAGTTCGCGCCAGGATCTGACGCAGCGCCTCGATGCCGTCCATTTCCGGCATTTCGACATCCATCGTGATCACGTCGGGGCGAAGCTCCAGCGCCTTCGCAATAGCCTCGCGCCCGTTGGCGGCGATTCCGACGACCTGAAAGCGCGCGTCCCGCTGGATATGTCGCGTGATGGCGCCCCGCATGAAGCTCGAAATCGTCGACGACCAGAACCCTTATGGCCGAAAACGCGGGCTTTCGAGTCAGCATGGGGCCAGCTCCTGTTGTATCGGCCGACGCCCGACAGGGGCGGCGCGCCGAAATCTATTTGTGACTTTTCCGCGCGCCGCAACGGCCTCGCCTCTTGCCCTGTCCGCTGACGGATTTTGCGCCGAGGAGGTTAACAAAACTACAACCTAAAATTGTGATAAATCTATGCAAAATTTAAAAATTTGTTGTTATTCAGCAAAGTTCAACACGCAATACGAGTGACTGTAACCGTTTTTTATCTGTTTGCGGGCAGTGTCTGAAAGATGCAATCAAAACGGGTATAAGGCCAATGTCGAACGAGATCGCGTCCAATGGCGGCGCAGACGAAACCGTTGGAAAGCGAGATTGCGCGCCCGGACTCGTGAATCCATCGACCGGCCTTGCCAATGATTACCTCAACGTTTTCAGCGAAATTCTCCTCCTGCTCGAATTCCTGCCCGCCATGCCGGAAATGACCGACGACGCACTGGCCTGGCGTCCGCGCGGATATTGCGAATATTTTGAGCAATCGCCTTTGCCCGGCGCACGCGACGCCGTTCAAGCCTACGATCGAATTGATCCGAATTTGCGCGTGCGGTTCGAAGCGATCCTCACGCGGCTGACGGCTGTCGCCGTCAAGGCGCAGCGCCGGGTCGCGGAAGAAGCATCCAGCCCCAACTATCCGAATTCGATCGTCGACTCCTGTGAGAAGACGACAACGGTGATGCGGGCCGGGCTCGCCCGTATCGCAAGCCTCATCAATGAAGGCGTTAAGCCGAGGGCCGCTGGGTCGGACCCCGTTCCTTTCCACGAGTCGGGACACTGACCGATGGACGAGTTGTTAAAAGAGTTTCTCACTGAAGCCGGCGAGCAGATCGAAGCCGCTTCGACGCAGATCGTCGCCCTCGAGCGCGATCCCGAAGATATGGCGCTGATCGCCGGCATATTCCGCCTCGTCCATACGATCAAGGGCACGTGCGGCTTCCTGGGTCTCGAGCGCCTGCAACGGCTTACGCATGCAGCGGAAAGCCTGATCGGCGCCTTGCGCGACGGCGCCAAGGCCAATCCCGACATCATAACTGCGATCTTGGCCTCGGCCGATCGGATCAAGGCGATTCTCGCCGAGCTTGAAGAGACGGGAAGCGAAGGCGCCGCCGACGATTCCGACGTTATCGCCACTCTCGAATCCTATGTCGCCCTTTGCAAAGACGCCCCGGCGGAGGCGCCATTGCCAACGCCCAATCCCGTCGCCGAAATCGCGCCGTCGTACGAGACTTCGACGTGCGAAGCTGAAAAAGCAGCAGGGCACGACGACACGGCACACGCTCCCGTGGCCGCGTCCGGCGCATCGGACGCCGCAAGTGGAAAGCGCGCGGAAACGATCCGCATCCGGCTTGGCGCGCTCGAGCGGATTATGGAGCTCGCGTCCGAGCTGGTGCTGACCCGAAACCAATTACTGGAAATTACGCGGCAGAGCGACGACGAAAACATGAAGTCGCCGTTGCAACGCCTTTCGGCGACGACTTCGGACTTGCAGGACGCCGTGATGCGTGCGCGCATGCAGCCGGTGGAGCGAGTTTTCGCAAACCTGCCCCGCATGGTCCGCGATCTCGCCGCCGGGCTGAACAAAAAGATCGACTTGGTCACCGAAGGCGGCGACACGGAGCTTGACCGCCAGCTGATCGAATTGATTCGCGACCCCCTGACCCATCTCGTGCGTAATTGCGCGGACCATGGCATCGAGCCGCCTGAAGAACGCATTCTTCTCGGAAAACCGGCGGCGGGAACGGTGCGGGTCTCGGCGTCGCATGAGGCCGGGCAGATTAGCATCGAAATCAGCGACGACGGGCGCGGCCTGAACAAGGCGCGCATCCAAGAGAAGGCTCTCGCGCTGGGTCTGGTCGACGCCCAAAAGCTAAAGAGCATGAGCGATGAAGAGATCTATCGCATCATCTTCTCGCCCGGCTTTTCGACAGCAGAGCAGGTCACCAATGTATCCGGGCGCGGCGTTGGGATGGATGTCGTTCGCGAGAACATCCAGGCGATCGGCGGTTCTGTCGCACTCACGTCGATCCCGGGGCGTGGCTCTCATTTCGCGCTCAAGATTCCGCTGACCCTGGCGATCGCGCCCGCGCTAATCGTCGAGGCAAGCGGACAGCGATTCGCCCTGCCGCAGATCGCCGTCGTCGAGGCCGTTGGCCTGAAGGACGGCGAGCACAGGATCGAATTCGTGCAGGGCGCCGAGATTCTCCAATTGCGCGACTCCGTCCTTCCGATCGCGAGCCTCGCGGAGTTGCTGCATCTCGATGCGCCCGCGCAGCTGGGCGGCGCGTCCGAGCAATTGGCGGTGGTCATGCGGGTCGGCGCCCACTCCTTCGGACTGATCGTGGACGCTGTGACCGACGTTCAGGAAATCGTGGTCAAGCCAATGAGCGGCTCACTGCAGCATCTTGCCGCTTTCTCCGGCCATACCATCCTTGGCGACGGGTCGGTGGTCCTCATACTTGATCCCAATGGGATGCGCGAGGCCCTCGGCGTGGAAATGGCCAGGGAGGCGTCCGCGCGGACCATCGAACACGAGCGCGCCGCTGAGCCGGAAACCATGCGGCTCATCCAATTCCGCGCAGGATCTGGCCTCGACAAGGTGCTCCCCCTGTCAAACGTCGCGCGGATCGAAACCGTGTCGTCAGAATGCATCGAGCAATCGAACGGCGCGATGCTGATGCGGCGCCAGGACCGCCTGATGCCGATTGTCGCGGCCACTCACGACGTAATGGTGAAGGACGGCGATAACATCGTTTTCGTCATTGCGCCCGATGGCGAGCCTTTTGGTCTCCTGGTCGACGGCATTATCGATATTTTCGAAGAAAGCCTCGATGTCGAGGTCGCCGGGGACACACCCGGAATCATCGGCGCCGCCCATCTCAATGGCCGGGTCGTGGAGCTTCTCGATATCGCGTTCTTCATTGAAATTCTGCGCGCGCCCCGCGCCTCCAAGCCGGACCGAAAGGCCCGCCTTCTACTGGTGGACGACGCCGCCTTTTTCCGCGACATGTTGTCGGCGACCCTTCAGGCCGCCGGCTTCGACGTGGTCAAGGCTGGGTCTGGCGCCCAGGCGATCGCGAGCCTTGCGCACAACCGGGCATTCGACGCGGTGCTGCTTGACGTCGATTTGCCGGACGGCGCCGGATTCGATCTGGCCGTGCGGCTGCGCGACGCTGGCGCGCGGGCGCCGATGATCGCGCTCGCGCCTTTCGCGACCCGCGACATCATACGAAAAGCCGACGCCGCGGGCATGGCTGGCGCTGTTGGCAAATTCCAGCGCAACCAGCTACTCGATCTGCTCGGCGCCTGCCTTTCGGGCGAGGAGGACTTGTTTGTCGCCGAGAAATTGTTCAAGGGAGCCGCAGCATGAATCTCGCCGCTTCGCGGGCCGCCATCGACACGCCGCAGGGCGCCGCCAATGCGCTGGATGGCTATTTCTCGATCAAGGTCGCCGAGGATGTCTTCGGCCTGCCGGTGACACGCGTGCAGACCATCTTCCGTATCGGCTCGGTGACGCTGACGCCTGGGGCGCCACCGGACATTGTTGGCCTCGTCAATTTGCGCGGTCGGATCGTCACGGCAGTGAGTCTCCGTCGCCGCCTTGGCCTCGAGCCGGAAGCGTCGGGGGCGCTGGCGATCGGCGTCGAGCACGCCGGCGAGGCGTTCGCGCTGCTTGTCGATGAGATCGGGGATGTCCTCAGCCTCGATGCTGATTCCGCGATAGCGCCACCGCCGCACATCGCGCGGCGGCGCGCGAAATTCGCCGCGTCCTATCACCGGATCGACGGCCGTATCCTGCCGCTGCTCAACATCGACGCGGTCTTCGATTTCAGCGGCGATCACTAATTTTCCGCGCCCCAGGCGCACGCATTTGAATGGAGTGAAACATGAAAAACGTGCTCGTGGTCGACGACTTGCCGATGATCCGGCGCATCGCGAAAAAAATCCTCGAAGAGCTGAACTTCCACACCTCGGAGGCCGAGGATGGCGAGAAGGCGCTCGTTGCCGTCGCGGCCTCGATGCCCGACGCCATCCTGCTGGATTGGAACATGCCGGTGATGGACGGGCTGGCCTTCCTCGTCAATCTGCGCCAGATGCCCAATGGCGCGACGCCGAAGGTCTTGTTCTGCACGACCGAAAGCGACGTGAAGCACATCACGCGCGCGATGCAGGCCGGCGCCGACGAATACATCATGAAGCCCTTCAACAAGCAGATCGTCAAATCGAAATTCGAGGAAGTCGGCCTCTGCTGAGTGAAGTTCGCGCGCTGTTATAGTTTGTCGTCGATGATGAGTTCCGCGTCATGTCCCAGGCTTTCGCTTCCCTCCAGACTTTTCTGTTGAAGTCCTCGGGTCTGTCGCTCGATCGCGACAAGCAATATCTCGTCGAGGCGCGATTGAATCCCGTCATGCAGCAGGCCGGCCTTGCCGGGCTTCCGGAGCTTGTCGCGCGGATCTCCGCGGATCGCGCCCTGGCCAAAAAGGTCACGGAGGCGATGACGGTCAATGAGACTTTTTTCTTCCGCGACCGAATGCCCTTCGATGGGTTCCGAAATGCAATCCTGCCCGAATTGATTTCGGCGCGGGCGCGAACGCGCAAGATGCGGTTGTGGTCGGCGGCCTGCTCGACGGGGCAGGAACCCTATTCGCTCGCGATGATTCTCGACGAGGAGGCGCGCCGACTGACGGGCTGGAGTGTGGATATCGTCGCCAGCGATATCGCGGAGTCGGTTCTGAAGCGGGCGCGCGAAGGCGTCTATACGCACTTCGAGGCGCAGCGCGGCGTGCCCATGTCGCATCTGGTCCGCTATTTCACCAAGCGCAAGGAGCACTGGTCAATCAACCAGAACATCAAGGCGCGCGTCGATTTTCGTCAGCAAAATCTCATCGCCGATTTTTCGGCGCTCGGGACCTTCGACGTCATCTTCTGCCGCAACGTATTGATCTATTTTGCGCCGGAACAGAAGCGCGACGTGCTGGCGCGACTGGCCCGTGCGCTTGCGCCTGACGGCTTTCTCGTGCTTGGCGCTGCGGAAAGCGTGATCGGCTATTCGAGCGAATTCAAGCCTCACGGCGAAAATCGCGTCATCCTCACTCGGCGCGCGCCAGGCGAGTCCGGAGCGTCGGTACGCCTGGCGTTATAACGCTCGACGGCGCCAGCCTGGGGCAAGATTGAAACGATAGCTTCTGCTCAAGGCGGGCGTCTGGCGTAGCCGATGCCCCGAATTTCGGCGGAGACTATTCATGCAATCGCTGGCGCTGTTTTCGCTCGCCACGCAGCAGGCGGACTGGCTCGCCGCGCGACAGGCGACGATCGCCTCTAACGTCGCCAACGCCAACACGCCGGGCTACCAGGCACGCGATGTGACGCCATTTTCGGCGACGCTCGAGCGGATGCAGATGTCGATGGCGGCGACCAACGCCGGCCACATCCAGCCGGCCTCCTTTGGCGGCGAGCGGGTCAAGGCCAAGTCCGGCGAAAAGCCCGGCGATTCCTGGGACGTCGTCTATTCCGGCAATTCGGTCAATCTCGAAGAAGAAATGATGAAGGCTGGCGACGTCAATCGCGAGCATGGCTTGAACGTCAATGTCGTTCGCGCCTTCCATCAGATGCTCATGAATGCTGTGAAGGTCTGAGCCATGGCGGTCGATCCCCTCCTGTCCTCGTTGCGCGTCGCCGGTTCGGGGCTCGAAACCCAGAGCGCACGCCTGCGCGTTGTGGCCGAGAATATCGCCAACGCGGAATCAGCCGGCGCATCGGCGGGCGCCGATCCCTACGCCCGCAAGACCATCACGTTTGAAACAGAACTCGATCGCGCCAGCGGCGAAAACATCGTCGCGGTGAAATCCATCGGAACCGACAAGTCGCCGTTCCGGGTCGAACATATGCCCGGCAATCCGGCCGCTGACGAGAAGGGCGACGTGAAGCTGCCCAACGTCGATCTGCTGTTCGAAATGGCGGACATGCGGGAAGCGAACCGTTCCTATGAAGCCAATCTTCAGGTGGTCAAGCAGACGCGCGACATGATCACCCAGACCATCGACCTGATGAGGACCTGACATGATTACAGCCTTGCTTCCCATCGCCGCCGGAGCGGTCCAGGCCGCCGCCGGAGCGGCCAGCGCCTTGACGAGTGCGGCGCCCGCCGCCTCGGCGGCGACCGCCGGATCGGATTTCAGCGCGGCGCTCAGCCAGGCCGCGGGCGATGCGATGAAGACTCTTCGCGCCGCCGAGACGACATCGATGGCCGGCATTCAGGGCAAGGCCAGCGCGCAACAGGTGACCGACGGCGTGATGTCGGCGGAGCGGACGCTCCAGACCGCGCTCGCGATCCGCGACAAGGCCGTCGCAGCCTATCAGCAAGTCAGCCAGATGCCCATTTGAGTTGAGGGACAAAGCCGATGAGAGCGCTTGCCATCGCCGCGACCGGCATGAACGCCCAGACCCAGAATCTGGAAGTGATCGCCAACAATATCGCCAATATCAACACCACTTCTTTCAAGCGCTCGCGCGCCGAATTCACCGACCTGATCTACCAGGCGGAGCGGCTGCAGGGCGTGTCCAATCGTGGCCAGAATTCGGTGGTGCCGGAAGGCTCCCAGATCGGTCTTGGCGTGCGCACCGCCGCGATCCGGCCGCTCAACATCCAGGGCTCGCTGACCAATACCGGCAACCAACTCGATCTCGCGGTGAGCGGACGCGGCTGGTTTCAGGTCACGACCAACAGCGGCGAAATCGTCTATACCCGTGCAGGATCGTTCAGCACGAACGCGACCGGCCAGGTCGTTACCAGCGACGGCTACCAGATTCAGCCGCAGATCGTCGTGCCCAACAATACGACCGCCATCACCGTGAGCCAAACCGGAATCGTTTCCGCCACCATCGGCGGCCAGACCAATCCCCAGCAGCTCGGCCAGCTAACCACCGCCAATTTTGTCAATGAAGCGGGACTGATGGCCTTGGGCGGCAATCTGTTCCAGCCTACGGCGGCGTCCGGCCAGGCGGTGACGGGCGTGCCGGGCGATCCGGGCTTCGGCCATATCAACCAAGGCTATCTCGAAGCCTCCAATGTCGATCCGGTGTCGGAAATCTCCAACATGATCGCCGCGCAGCGCGCTTATGAAATGAACTCCAAGGTGGTCGAGGCGGCCAGCTCCATGGCCGGCACCATTTCCAACCTGAGGGTGTCATGAGCGCGCGCCTTCGCAGGGATTTCGCCCTCTTCACAATGGCCGTTCTTTTCGCGTCGCCGGTCGCGGCTGAACTCGAGGGCATTGCCCGTCCCGGGGCAGGTGATCTATCCCGGTGACAAGATCACGTCGGCGATGCTCGTCGACGCGCAGGACGCGGGCGCGCCGGAGACGAATATCCTGTGGGAGCGCGCCGACATTGTCGGCAAGGTTGCGCGGCGCACTTTGCTGCCCGGACGCCCGATCCCGGCGGGCTCCATTGAGGAGCCGCGCGCCGTGTCCACGGGAGCGCTGGTCCAACTGGTCTTTGAACAGGACGGGTTGAGCATCGTCACGACGGGGCAGGCTCTCCAGAACGGCTACGCCGGACAGATGGTGCAGGCCCGCAATCTCGACAGCGGCATTGTGGTGACCGGAATCGTCCAGCCCGACGGCTCCATCCGCTGCAGGGACGGCTGACATGCGTTTGATTTTCGCTTGCGCGCTGGCCTTGATCGTTTGCGCCGTCGCGCCGGTTCAGGCCTCCGTGCGGATCAAGGATGTGGTCTCGGTCAAGGGCGTGCGGGACAACCAGTTGATCGGCTACGGCCTTGTCGTCGGCCTGCTGGGCACCGGCGACTCCCTGCAGAACACGCCTTTCACCGGCCAGTCGCTGCAGGCGATGATGGATCGCATGGGCGTCAACGTCCGCAATGCCAATCTGCGCACGCGTAATGTCGCTGCGGTGATGGTGACGGCTGATCTTCCGCCCTTCGCCGCGCGCGGAACGCGCATGGATATCACCGTTTCCTCCATGGGCGACGCGACCTCGCTGATGGGTGGCACTCTGCTGCTTACGACGTTGAGCGGCGCCGACGGCCAGACCTACGCGGTCGCGCAGGGCGCGGTTTCCGTCACCGGCTTCGCCGCGCAGGGGCAGGCCGAGACGCTGACGCAAGGCGTGCCGACGGCGGGCCACATTTCGAACGGCGCGACCGTCGAGCGCGAAATCGTCAGCCGCATGCCTTCGGACGGGCCGATGACGCTAGAGTTGCATAATCCGGATTTCAACACCGCAGTTCGCATCGCCGACGCCATCAACGCCTATTCCTGGGCGCGCTATCGCCGCCGCGCCGCGGCAGAGCAAAGTCCGAATTCCGTTGCGATCAACCGTCCGCCGAATGTTGGCCCCACCCATTTCATCGCCGAGATCGGTGATCTCAGGGTCGAGCCCGACGCGCCGGCGAGGGTGGTGATCGATTCGCGCACCGGAACCGTGGTGATCGGGCTCGACGTCCAGATTTCGCCGGTGGCTGTCACACAGGGCTCTCTGACGGTGCGGGTGACCGAGACGCCGCAGGTGTCGCAGCCCGCGCCCTTCGCGCAGCGAGGCCGGACCGTGGTGACGCCGCAGACGCAGGTCGACGCGAATGAAGGCGGCGGTTGGGTGGCGGTAATCGGCGGCCGAAGCCTGAAGGGTCTGGTGCACGGACTGAATCGCATTGGCGTCAAGCCGCCGACCATCATCGCCATCCTGCAATCGATCAAGGCCGCGGGAGCATTGCAGGCGGACATCATCGTGCAATAGGCCGTCAGCCCAGCGCAAGCTTGCCGGGCGAAAGTGCGGCAAAGGACGAACGCTCATGCCCCGCCGCTTTCGCCAGCACCCGTTTCGACTCTTCATTCCGGCACTGCTCTGCGCCGCTGCGCTCGTCCCGTGCGTCGGCCCGGCCCGCGCCAACGAGGACGGCGCCGCGGCGGAAGCGCGCAAGGAGCCGCAGGCCGAGGCGAAGCTGCAGGGCGTCAGGCAGGTTCCACCTCGCAAGCCGGCGCTCGCGCCGATCAAGCCCCTGGCTGTCGACGGCATGAAGGGCGTTGAGAATTTCTGTGGGGCAATCGCCGCCTCGGCAGCGAGCGCACGCCTCGCCTGGCAGGAACAGCGCATCAGGACGCTCGAGGCCGAACTGCTCGTCAAGACGGCGGAACTCGACGTCAAGGCCGCCGAGGTCCGGCAATGGGTGCAAAAACGCGAGCAATTGCTGGCCAAGGCGAGCGACAATCTCACGGCCATTTACGCCAAGATGAAGCCCGAGGCTGCGGCGGCGGAAATGCAGGCGATGGATGACAACGAGGCGGCGGCCTTGCTCGCCAAACTGAAGCCCGCCGTCGCCGGCGCGGTCATGAGCGAAATGGACCCCGCGCGCGCCGCGCGCCTTAGCGAATTGTTGTCCGCAGTTCGATCAGACGAGAAGAAATCGTGAAAGCACCCTTGCGCCGCGCGACTGCCATCGTATCCATTGTTCTGCTGTCCGGCGCGCTGTCCGGCTGTTTCAACGAGCGGTCGCGCCTGTTCGTGGAGCCGCCGATGTCGCCTGTCGGCAGCGGCTTCGTCGCCTCGACTGATCCCGCATTGACCGAACTGGCCTCCTCGACCCACCATCAGACGGGTGCGTCCCTATTCGAGGACGGCGCGGCGAATCTGTTCACTGATTCCCGGGCGATGAAGGTCGGCGACGTCATCACCGTTCTCATCATGATCAACGACAAGGCGACGTTCGGCAACACCACTGGCCGCTCCCAGACCGCCCAGGAAAGCATGGGCTTCGATTTTGTTTTCAACCAGAACCTTTATCAGAACAAGGTCAATTCGGCAGGCGACCTCAACTCGTCGAGTTCGTCGAACGGCCAGGGCAGCATCGATCGCTCGGAGAAGATCCAGCTCGCCGTCGCCGCCGTGGTCACGCGCGTCTTGCCCAACGGCAATCTGGTCATCAGCGGCACGCAGGAGGTTCGGGTCAATTTCGAACTGCGCCTGTTGGAGGTCGCGGGGATTGTTCGGCCGCGCGACATCAGCAAGGAAAACACAATCAATTACGACAAGATCGCCGAGGCTCGCATATCCTACGGCGGCCGTGGCCGCTTGAGCGAAGTGCAGCAACCCGCCTGGGGCCAGCAGATCTTCGACGCGCTGAAACCATTCTGATGGCGGCCCCGATGGCAGGAAAGGCGACCGGAAAGCTTGAGGTCGGCGCACAAGGCGCAAACAGCGGCATGAGCCTGGCGCAGAATGCGATTGCCTTCGTCGCTGCGGCGGTTATCGCCGCAGGGCTCGGCGGAGCCGAAGGATTTTTTACTGCGCGGCCATCGGTCGCAGCGAACGGCGCGGCGACGTCTCCGGCAAAAGGCGGCGAGCCGCGCGGCGATGCGTCGGTCGTTGAGATGGGATCGCTCGACCTGCCGCCGGTCGTCACCAATCTAGCGGCGCCTCCCGACATCTGGGTTCGTATCGAGGGGACGATTCTGTTCGAAGGCAAGACCCTGCCGCATGGCGAGGCGCTGGCGGGAGAAATCGCGGGAGACATACTGGCCTTCATGCGCACGCAAACCCTGGCGCAGATTCAAGGCGTGGCTGGTTTGCAGCACTTGCGGCAGGATCTGAACGAGCGCATCGCGACGCGGAGCGAGGGACGGGTGCGCGAGTTCATCATTAGATCTCTGGTGGTGCAATGAGCCGCGCCCAGATGCTCCGCCTTTCAGGCGTCCGAGCTTGGACAATCGGCGCGCTCCTTTTCGCAAGCCCCGCCCACGCGCAGACTGGAGATCTCGCCTCAGCGCTCAATTCCGTCGGCGGCGCGGCAAGCGGCCGCATCGTCCAGCTTGTGGTCCTGCTCACCATTTTGTCGCTGGCGCCGGGATTGCTGATGATGGTGACGAGCTTCACCCGCTTCGTCATCGCGCTGTCGTTCCTGCGATCGGGGCTGGGCCTGCAGAGCACGCCGGCCAATCTGGTTCTCATCAGTCTGTCGCTGTTCATGACCTTTTTCGTCATGGCGCCGACCTTCGACAAATCGTGGAAGGACGGGATCAAGCCGATGATGGACAACCAGCTCAGCGAAGAGCAGGCCTTTCCCAAAATCGTCGAGCCGTTCCGGCAGTTCATGCTGGCCCAGACGCGGGACAAAGACCTGAAGACCTTCGAGGATCTTTCACGCGGCGCCTTCGAGATCAGCGATCGCGCGAGCGTCGATCTGCGCCTGCTCATTCCCGCCTTCATGATTTCCGAGCTGCGGCGGGGGTTCGAGATGGGCTTCCTGATCGTGCTGCCATTTCTGGTCATCGACATGATCGTGGCGACGCTCACCATGTCGATGGGCATGATGATGCTGCCGCCGTCGCTGATTTCGCTGCCGATGAAGCTGCTGTTCTTCGTGCTGGTCGACGGCTGGAACATGCTGATCGGCAGCCTCGTGCGCTCGGTGAACTGAAGAATTTCTCCGCGTGGCGCGCATTAATGATCCGGCAACAACTCGCGCGTAAGTTGTACTCAAGCACGGCAGGTTGAGTCGCACAGGCTCGAAGGCATGAGGCCGCTCCTGTTGTTCCGGAAAGCCCGGGATGTTCCGCATAAGTCTCCACATCCCACAGGAACAGTGTCCCATGTCCTATTTGCTCACCAATGCCTCGGCTCTGACCGCTCTTCAGAATCTGACGATGACGCAGAACTCCTTGTCGCAGACGCAGTCGGAACTCTCCACCGGCCTGAAGATCCAGAATGCTTCGGACAACTCGTCCTATTGGTCGATCGCCACGACGATGAATTCGGACAATGGCGCGCTGGGCGCCGTTTCTTCCGCGCTGGCGACCAGCGCCTCCATGCTGTCGACCTTTAATTCGGGCTTGAACCAGACGATTTCGGTCGTCAACAACATCAAGAACGATCTGGTCGCGGCTCAGAACCCCGGCGCAAATCTCACGCAAATCCAGACCGACATCACGGCTCAGCAGAACGCCCTGATGGAAATCGCCGCGAGGCGCCGCCTACAACGGCCAGAACTGGCTGAACGGATCGGTCAATGGCACGGGTAACACCGCGGCCCAAACCACCGTCAATCTCGTTGGCGCCTACACCAATAACGGCGGGGTATCCTACATTTCGCTCAACGCGAGCGGCGTCAACCTCTTCACCACGGGCGCGACGGTCGCTGCCGCTTCCGGCGGCATCCTTGCCACCGTGCCTGCGGCGGGCGGCTCCGGAGCGGTGCTCGGCGGCAGCGCCTTCGCCGTCACCGGCGCCTCGACTGCGACGACGATGATGCAGTTGATGGTGACGTCGGTCAACAATATCATCTCAAGCCTCGAAACGGCTGCCTCGACTATTGGCGGCGCGCAGGAACAGATCGCGACCCAGCAGTCGTTCGTCTCGACCATGCAGACCAACCTGTCGAACGGCATCGCAGCGCTGGTCGACGCCGACATGAACCAGGTCTCGACTCGCTTGCAAGCCTTGCAGACCCAGCAGCAGCTCGGCGTCCAGTCGCTGTCGATCGCCAACCAGTCGAGCCAGATGATCCTGAAGCTGTTCCAGTAACAGATCATCACTCATCAAATGACGCCGCGCTTGCGAGAGCGCGGCGTTTTTTTTGGATCAGCCTCGCGCCAGCTTTCGATGTTTCATTCAATCCGTGACGCCGCGAAGTCGAAAGGGAGAGGCGGGTATGAATGCCGTTCCGGTCCGGGTTGGAGACGATCAAAGCAACGCCTTCCTTTCGCCGGCGGAAATCGTGCGCCAAAGTTTTGTTCTTGCCGCGAAAGCGCACCGTGAGGGTAAGGTCGAGGAGGCTGAACAGCTCTATCGCGCCATTCTGGCCTGTCAGCCAACGCACGCGGATGCCTTGCACGGGCTGGGGGTTTTAGCGCATCAGGCGGGGCGAAGCGAACTTGCCGCGCAACTGATCGGCGACGCACTGGCTCAACGCGTCGAGCCCACTTTTCACAATAATCTCGCCCTTGTTCTTCTGGCGCTCGATCGTCCCCACGAAGCGCTGGCATCCGTCTATCGAGCCTTGGAATTGCGCCCTGCATATCCCGAAGCCTTTAATGCTCTCGGCAATGTGCAGCAGAAGCTGTGCCTTCGTGAGGAGGCGATCTCTTCGTATGAGAAAGCGGTGTCGCTCCGCGGTGATTACGCCGACGCATACGGCAATCTCGCCAAGGCGCTGTTAGAAAAATCCGAGGGCGACGCGGCAATGCGCGCGTGCGAGAAGGCGCTGGAGTTGCATCCTGCTTGCGCGGAATCCCAGAATACGATGGGCAACATCCTGCGCGCGAAGGGCAGATTTGATGAGGCTCTGGAACGTTATGATCGCGCGCTCGAATCCAGACCTTATTACGCGGAGGCTTTCAATAACAAAGCCTCCTTGTTGCTCGTCTTGAAAAGAACCGACGAGGCAATGATCGCAGTTCGCTGCGCGCTCGCTTGCCGTTCCGAATTCCCCGCAGCCATTGCGACGCATGGCGCGATCCTGGCGATTGAGGGCAAGCTTGACGAAGCACTGCCCTATTTCGAAAAGTCTGCCGCTCTCGATCCCTACTTTATTGAAGCGCACAACAATCTCGGCGCAGCTCTCCTCCAACTGGACCGGACCGAAGAAGCGATCGCAGCTTACGAGAGGGCTATAGCTCTGTCGGAAGAAGAAGCGCAGGCGCCTTCGCATTTCAATCTCGCGACGACCCTCTTGGGCGGCAACAGTGTCGACAAGGCCATTGCAAGCTTCAATAAGGCTTTGACCGCGAATCCGAATATGCTCGCCGCCCATAACAATCTGGGTGTCGCATTACAAAACAAGGGATTGGCGGACGAGGCTCTCGCAGCCTACGGAAAAGTCATCGAAATCGATCCACAATATGCCGCGGCATATTGCAACAAGCTCATGGCGATGCAATACGCGGAGCGTTACACCAACGACGACGTTCTTGAGGCGGCGCGCGCCTTCGGAGCGGTATTCGACCACCCCGACCCGAGTTTGTCAGAGCGCAACAATCTGTCGCCTGAGCGCAAGCTACGAATCGGCTATGTGTCCGGCGACTTCAATGCACATCCCGTCGGCTTTTTCACGGTAGGAAGCCTATCGGCACACGATAAATCGCAATTTGAAATATTTTGTTATTATAATTGCGTATCTGTAGACAGTATAACAGAGGCATTTATTGGAATTGCTGATCATTGGCGAAGCATAATCGGCAAAAGCGATTTAGAAATCGCAAAAATCATAAGTGAAGATGAGATAGACATCCTTGTTGACCTTACTGGTCACACTAATAAAACGCGAATTCCGCTGTTTGGCCTCAAGCCTGCGCCTGTGCAAGTTCATTGGGTCGGCTATACCGGCACGACCGGATTGCCCTCGATCGATTATCTGATTCTCGATCCGATCTCGGCCCCGCCTGGTTCTGATCGCTGGTACACAGAAGCACTGGTGAGATTGCCGTATGGCCGTTTCTGCTACAAGCCGATGACGCCGGACATCGAGATCCTCGATCCTCCGTCACTAGCAGGAATGCCCGTGACGTTTGGTTGTTTCAACAACATTACGAAACTTGTACCGAGTGTAATTCGACTTTGGTCGCAATTGCTCAATTCTGTTCCGGGTTCGCGACTGCTCCTCAAATCGAAGAGTCTGACGGAAGCCAGCGTTCGAATGGGTCTGTTGAATGCATTTTCTGAGAGCGGGCTGGATTCGCAACGCATCGAATTGCGCGGCGCTTCCGGCTATGTGGAAATGCTACGACAATATAACGATGTCGATATTGCGCTGGACCCGTTTCCTTTTGGCGGAGCGACGACGACCTGCGACGCTTTCTGGATGGGCGTTCCGGTCATCACTTTGCCGGGCGACAGGTTGGCGTCGCGGCAGACGCTCGCCTTCGCTTGCTTCATGGGTCACGAGGATTTCGCAGCTTCGTCGCCTGAAGATTATGTTGCGCGCGCCTCGGCGCTTGCCGACGATCCTCGCCGACTCAAGGAAATAAGGCATGGATTGCGCTCGGCGCTTCTGACGGCGCCGTTCAGCGACGGGCCGAAATTTACGAAAGGTCTGGAAGAGGCCTATCGCATAATGTGGCGGCGCTACGTGGCTGGCGAAAAGCCGGAACCGATCGACATCCCGCCGAACTGATCCGCTTGCGTGTGTTTCGGTCGAGTCCATGCGTCGCTCCCATTGGAGCGTCGCGAAAGAAAAGTCATCGCTTAGCGAAACAGGCCTGCAACAAAGGGGAAATGAAATGAGGACCTTCCTTCATGTCGGCTGCGGAGGCAGCCGCAAAGAACATACGACGCCCGCGTTCGCTGCAGACGATTGGCGGGAGTTGCGCTTCGATATCGATCAGAATGCTCATCCCGACATCGTTGGCACGATGACTGACATGGCGGCCGTGCCAAGCGACAGTGTGGATGCGCTTTTCTCTGCTCATAATATCGAGCACCTCTTCCCGCATGAAGTGCCGGTCGCGCTCGCGGAATTCCGCCGCGTCCTGAAGTCGGAAGGCTTTGTCGTCATCACCTGCCCGGACATTCAAGCGGTTTCGGCGCTGGTCGCGCAGGGCCAACTTGTCGAACCCGCATATATTTCGCCGGCGGGGCCCATCGCGCCGCTGGACATTCTGTTCGGCCTCCGCAGTGCGCTCGCGGCGGGGAACCATTTTATGGCGCACAAATGCGGCTTCACCGCGCCCTTACTGGCGCGCGAGCTGATGGCCGCGGGTTTCGCTTCCGTTGCGCATCTGCGACGTCCGGATGCGTTCGACCTGTGGGTCGTTGCCAGTAAGTCTCCGCTTGCGGATTCGTCATTGCAGCAGCTGGCGGCGTCTCACCTGCCGAATTGAAGGCGGCGCCTTAGATTTCGAATCGTTGCTATCTACGGCTGCGCGGAGAGGCGCGGCCGTATTCGTTTCGGCGGCCCCGGCCGATCGTCATCGTTATCAATTCCTTGCGCCAAAACCCCCGCGCAAGTTTGCCGGTCGAAGATGGCGCCTGACCTCGCCAATCCGCGCCGGAATCCGGGATGAATCTTCGCGAACAAGTTGAACGCCTGATCTCGAACCTGCTTGCCTTGGGCCCGCGGAGGTTAGCGCTGCTTGCGGCGATCGGCCTTGCGGTTTTCGGCCTTATCGGGGCGGCGGGATATTTTCTTAGCCGACCCGCCAATGAAATTCTTTATTCTGGCCTCGACAAACAGGACGTGACGCGAATTGGCGCTGCGCTCAAGGATGCGGGCGTTCCGTTCGACGTCTCAGCAGATGGCGCCTCGGTTTACGTCTCTTATGGCGACACGGCGCGGGCGCGCATGCTGCTGGCGGAGCAGGGCCTGCCGCGCTCCGGCGGCACGGGCTATGAATTGTTTGACAAGCTGGGCTCGCTAGGCCTGACCTCCTTCATGCAGGAGATCACCCGCGTGCGGGCGCTCGAAGGCGAACTGGCGCGCACCATCCAGACCATGCGTGGCGTCAAAGCGGCGCGGGTCCATCTCGTCATGCCAGATGAAGGATCGTTTCGCCGCGCCAAACAGCCACCTTCGGCTTCAGTGGTGCTGCGCACCGAAGGGGCGGACAACGCGCTGATCGCGCAATCAGTACGTCATCTCGTCGCCGCCGCACTACCTGGCATGACGATCGATCAGGTTACGGTGCTCAATGTCGACGGGCAATTGCTCGCTTCCGGCGCGGACGGCGGCGACAGCGGACCAAGCAAGATGCTTGAGCTCGAAAAAAGCGTGAGCGAGGATATCCAGAACCGGGTCCGCCGCACGCTTGCGCCTTATCTCTCCCTGCGCAATTTCCAGATCAGCGTTGCCGCCCGGCTCAATACCGACAAGAAGGAAACTACCCAGACAACCTACGATCCGGACTCGCGCGTGGAGCGCTCGGTGCGCACCACCAAGGAAACGCAAAATTCCCAGAACTCGACGAATCAGTCGCCGACTTCAGTCGGCCGCAACGTTCCGCAGCAGCCCAACGCCTCTCAAGGCGATGGCAAGCAGGCGAATGAGGAAAGCCAGAAGAAAGAAGAGCTCACCAATTTCGAACTGTCATCGAAGACACTGTCGACCGTCTCCAACGGCTTCGTCGTCGAGAATCTTTCGGTCGCTGTCCTTGTCAATCGGGCGGGTCTCGCAGCCACGCTCGGCGACAAGGCGACGCCCGACCAGATCGACAAGCAGGTGGCCGAGATCGAACAGCTAGCGGCTTCGGCGGCAGGCCTGCGCAAGGAGCGCGGAGACGTAATCAAGGTGTCGGCGGTGGATTTCATCGACAGCGGCAAGGAGCTCGAACCGGTTCCGCCGCCTTCACTCAGTGAGGCGCTGATGCGGCAGTTCGGAACCATTGTCAGCGCCCTGGCCATGCTGGGCGTCGCGGCTCTGGTGGTCTGGCTCGGCTTGCGGCCGGCGACGCGTGCCCTGATCGACTTGCGCGAGCCGCCCCGGTCTGAGGGCGTGCTGGCGCTGGCGGATGGTGGCGCGACAGGGGCGGCGGCAATCGAGGCGCGCGGCGATCCCGCGTTACTCGGTGAGGCGGCGCGCGAAGAGCAGGCCCTGCTTGAAGACTGGACCCCGAGGCGCAGCCGCGGACCGCAGAAACGCCTCGAGCAACTGATTGAATTCGATGAGGCGCAGGCCGTCGCCATCCTCAAGCAATGGATTCGACACGGGGAACGCCTATGAAACCGGTTCCTTTCGCCCAATATCTGGCGCGCCAGCAGGCGGACACCAGCCGCCCTGAATCGCCCGTATGGCCACCCCGAGGTAGGGTCGACACTCCGCCGGAGCCTGCGCGCAGGTCTCCCCTCCTGCGTCCGGCCGAAAAGGACATGGCAGAAGCCCGGCCCGATCCGGCGCGGCGCATCGAGCAGGCCCATCTCAAGGCGTTCGAGGAAGGCCGCGGGGCCGCGCGCAAGGAGTTCGACGAGGAGCGCGCCCGCCTGCGCGACGCGCTCGACGCCGAAATCGCCAAGGCGCGGGCGTCATGGGCTGCCGACGAGGGCGCGCGGCTGGCGGCGGCGCATCGGGCGGCTTTCGACGTGTTTGAAACGCGCTGCGCACAAGCGGTTGCCAGTATCCTACGGCCGTTTCTCGTTCAGGAGACCATTGCGCGGGTCACGAACGCGCTGGTGGACAACCTGGAGGCCTTGTTTGCGGCGCGTGCGCCGGGCCTGTTCGAGATCAGCGGGCCGCCCTACCTGCTCGACGCCCTGAAGGAAAAATTCGCGGCAAGCGCTGCGCGGATGGAGTTCCGGCCCGACGACTCGATCGACGTGCGCGTCCGCGTCGAGGACACCATCATCGAGACCCAGCTCGGCCCCTGGCTGAGCGCGCTCGGGGCACTTCCGGGACGCGACGACCAAGAGCGAGAACTGGCATGAGCGAGGACAAGCAGCCGGAGATCATCATAGTCCGCCGCAGGGTCGAGGCAGAGGAAAGCCATCACGGCGGCGCGTGGAAAATCGCCTACGCCGATTTCGTGACCGCGATGATGGCGTTTTTCCTCGTGCTCTGGATTCTTAATTCCACGAACAAGGATTCGCAGACCATCATCGCGCGCTATTTCAATCCGGTGAAGATGGAGGATTTCGCGCGCAACAAGAAGGGAATCCGCGAGCAGCAGCAGAAAGAGGAAAAACCCGGCGTCGCGAATGGCGAGCCGGACAAGGCGCCTCCGGCAGGTGAACAGCAGGGCAAGAACGAGGAGAGGGGCAGGGACCCCTCCAAGGACCTCGCCGCCATGGCTCCGATGAACGACGAAACTTTGTTCCAGAATCCCTATGCAGCGCTGGACCAGATCGCCGGCAAGGCGCCCGAATTGCGTAAGGGCAAGGACGGCGCGTCGTCCGGGCAGGCGGGTGGCCTTGACGCCTTCCACGATCCCTTCCGCGCGCCCGCTCAAGAGGTCGAGGCCGAGGATGAGCCGCAGGTCTCGCCCGCGCAGGCGGCCCAGCCGGCTGAAGCGCCGCCCGAAGCGCCGAAGGCGGCCGAGCCCGCCACAGCCCCCGTCTCGCCCGCCGAAGCGAAGCCACAGCCGCCCTCGGCGTCCGCCAACGCCGCAGAGGCCGTCGACAAGGAAAAGGCGGCAGGGCTGCAGCGCGAAATCGCCAAGGCCGCCCGGACCGAAGCTGGCGCCAATGCGCCGCACGTCGAAGTGACAGCGACCCGCGAGGGCTTGCTGATCAGCCTGACCGACAAGGAGAGTTTCGCCATGTTCGAGGTCGGTTCGTCGTCGCCCAACCCCAAACTCGTCCATCTGATGGAGCGAATCGCGCAAAGCCTCAAGGACCAGCCCGGGGCCCTGGTGCTGCGCGGCTATACCGACGCGCGCCGCTACAAGAACGGCTCTTCGGACAATTGGCGGCTCTCCGCGTCGCGCGCGCAAATGGCGCTCTACATGCTTGCGCGCGGTGGCCTGCCGGAAACGCGGATCGAACGCGTCGAAGGCTATGCCGACCGGCATTTGAAATTCCCGGACAAGCCTGACGCCGCCGAAAACCGCCGGATCGAAATCCTCTTGCGGCAGGTCGCGCCATGAAGCTCCCTCGGGTGAAAATTCCCCAAATCAAAATCCCCTCGGTCAAGTTTTCGCGTCCCGATTTCGGCGCGATCAAGCGGCGCATCGCGTCCGTCCAATGGCGGCGCGTCAAAATCGCGACTCCGGGACGCGCGAACAATCGCGCGAGGCTTTATCTCGGAGCTGGCGTCGCGGCTCTTATTGGCATTGCGGCGCTGGGCTGGCTGGTCGTCTGGCCCGCTTTCCGTGCGTCGCGGATGCCGGTAGCGGAAAATGTGGCCGCGGCGCCTGCGCCGGGGACAGAGAAGACGCCTGACGCAGAGGCGAAGCCGATGGCGAACGTCGCGCCTGCGGAGGTCGGCGCGCGACGCAACAGCGGCAAAACCCGGAAGCGCGACCGGACAAGACACGGCAGTCCCGGAGGCCGCCTTGGGACCGCCGTCCGCTGCTTCGCAGGGACCGGCGGCGCAGCAGAGCCAGCCGGTTGCAGTCGCCGCCCCGTCTCGCAGCAAGCGAGCCCGAGCTTCTGGTGCGCCGGTTGCAGGACATGCAGGAGCGCGTTGCCGGCGGCGACCATGATTCATTTGTCGAACTGCCTCGCCTGCTGCGCTCTGTCGCGCAGAATTTCGCGGCGCTGCCGCCCGAGACGTGGAAGCAGAAGCAGAATGCGAGGGCGCTTGCGCTCTACCTGCTGAGCGGCGGCAATTCAGCCATCGGACGCAAGATCCTGAACGCCCGAGAGATAGCTCCGTCCGAGGAACCTCTGGCAAAAGGCGCTGTCGCCTACCTTGACGGCATCGATTGCGCCGAACGAGACGCCTTGCTCACGCTCGATCCGCGTACGCTCGACCCGGCCCTGGGCGCGCAGGTCGCGTTCGTGCAGTCCATCCTTCTCGCGAATGTCGATCGCGAGAAGGCGATCGCGAAGCTAGACCTCGCGCGGCTGCTCGCGCCCGGCGGCCTCGTCGAGGAGGCCGCGTTGCGCCGGGAAATCGGCCTTCTCGGCGAAACCGCGGATTTCGGCAAATTCGCCGAGCTGTCCCGCCAATATTGGACGCGGTTCCGTCGCTCGCCCTATGCCGAAAATTTCCTGCGCCAGTTCATGAGCGCAGTCGCGCGCATCAGCGCGCTCATCAAGATCGAGCAATGGGCCGAACTCGACGACTTCATCAACGGGGAGGCGCCGGAAACGCGCCGAGCGCTCTATCTGGTCATGGCGAAAACCGCCGCCGTCGCAGGCAATTCGGCCTTCGCCGATCTCTCGGCGCAACGCGCCATCGAACTTTCTGCGCCCGACAGCGCAGAGCGGCAGCGCGCTATGCTTTATCGCGCCGCCGCGCAGGTCGCGGACGTCGGCGCCGCCCAGAGCCAGGCTCTGCTGCGGTCGGTCGCGCGCGATCGGCTGCCGCCCTCCGACCAATTGCTCTACGACGCGACCGCATTGGTCGCGGCGCGCATTTTACGCGCCCCGGAGCAGGACGTCGCCTCGCCACCGGGAGACTCGGCTGAGGTCGCCGATCAAGCGACGTCGCAAGCCGAGGCGGACCTCAAGACTGCGGATTCCGCGATCGAGGATGCGCGTAAGAGCCTGGAAAGGACAAGCCGATGAGCGCATTGTCGCTGACTGTCGCGGGATCGCCGCATGGCGCTCCCGCGCCGGGCCTTGCGCCGCGAGACGATCGGGGCGCGAACAAGGAGTCCGGCGACGTCTTCGCATCGTTGCTCGATGGGACAACAACGGATTCGGCCGATGCCGGACGCACGCTTTCCGGTCAGGGCACGAAGGCGTCAGACAGCGGGCCGGTGTTTTTCTGCCGACGCGTCGCTGTCGCGTGGGGCGGACGACTGGGTGGAGGCCCTTGCGCGCCTGTCCATCCCCGCCGGATTGGCGAGCGCGATAGCGGCACGCCGGAAAAGCAGGAGACGCAATCTGGACCCGCCGTTGATGTGAAAGCGCGTGGAGGCGACAAGCTGAATCGCGCCGCCGCTCAAGACGGTCGTGCGACTGAACGGTTCGAGCCGCGCGCGCGATCAGGCCGGTGTTTTCGCGGGCGCATCCGCTCCCACGATAAAGGGTCTTTTTGAAGCGGCGGTGTCCATGACGGACAAAAGAAACGCAAACCAAACGGGAGTCGGATGCTAAAGGCGATGCGTCGACGCAGGTGGGACAACAGGGCGCGCGTCTTGTCACGGTCAATCCCGATGGCGATCTGTCTGGGGGCTCGGCCGCAAGCCTGTTGGCCTGCGCTCTGGGCTCCTCGAGCGGCGTCAGCGCTAACGCAAGCGATGCGAAGGGGCAGGATCGTTCGGCGGCTCCCAGCGTCGCCGGCGTCCGGCCGGGCGCGGTCCCGAACGGGTGCGCAACACGGGCGACTGACGAGATGGCGCAAGGCGGTCCCACTCCCGCCGGAGCGCCGACCAGAATCGTCGTCACCAGCCAGGCGACCTGGCTCGCCCCCGTCCGCGCCGAATTCGCTCTGAAGGACGGCAGCCGCGACATCGGACGGCGCCGCGCACGACCGCTCGCCCTCGGCGTCGCGTCAGGTTGAAGCGGGCGCGGCGGCGCAAACCGAACGCGCCATTGTTGGCCGACGCGGCTCTCGCGTCGCAAGGGCCAGCGTGCTTCAGGCCCCGCTGGAGTGGGGAACGCCGCGGGTGGCTTCGCCAGCTGCGGCTACGTCCAATGCGGCTTTCACGCCGGAGGCTCCTGCGCCGCGCCGCGATCTCGAAGTGGTTTTGGCGCCCCATGACCTCGGCGGCCTGGCCTTGCGCCTGAAAAGCATTGGCGACCGCCTGGAGATCGCCTTCGTCGCCGACAAGGCTGACACGGCCCGAATGATCGACGATCGCAGCGCGACATTGGAAAGCCAGTTGCGCAACGCGGGCCTAGGCTCGGGCGGCGTCGCGATCAGCGTTGCGGCAGAGGCCCGAAGACGGCGCAGTTTCGAGCTCGTGCTTCCGGTCACGGCTCTTTTGGAGAAAGCGCCGCGGGGGCGTCGCAGGATGGGCGGCAGCAGCGCGATGCGACGCGCGCAACGCCAGGATCTTCTTGGCCAAAACAAACAGGACTTCAACGATGAGAGCCGAGACAATGCGAGCGAGGCGAGCGGGCGCCGCGGCGATCGCGGCCTTTATCTTTAACGCCGACCATCGCCCGCGCCGATCCCGCAGAGGATGCCATGGGGCCGTGTGAGCGCGAAATGACGCGCGCCGCGCAGCTTGAAAACATTCCGCTCCCGGTGCTGTATTCCGTTGGCTTGACCGAAACCGGGCAGCACGGGCGGTTGCAGCCCTATGCGATGAACATCGATGGAATCGCGGTCGTCGCGACCAGCCTGCCCGAAGCGATCCGGCTGTTCGACGCCGCCCGGAAGCGTGGCGCCAAATTGATCGACATCGGCTGCATGCAGATCAACCATCGCTGGCACAGCGCGCATTTCGCATCCCTGGAAGCGATGTTCGACCCGCATCTCAACGTCGCTTACGCCGCGCGCTTCCTCAAGGATTTACGCGCACGAGAGGCAAGTTGGACGCTGGCGGTGGCGCGTTACAACGCGGGGCCCGACAATAGCGTGGCCCAGAAGAAATATGTTTGCGCGGTGATCGGCAACATGGTTCGCAGCGGTCTTGGCGCGTGGACGGACAATGCGCGGCGTTTTTGCGCGGTGGGCGGCGCGTGAACGCGGAGCGGTCAGGCTTTCGGGGGCGCACCGCGTTGGCTCTTGATCGCCGCATCGATGGCGGCGTTGATCTCCGCCATGAATTTTTCCGCTTCCCCGCGATAAAGTCCAGGCGCGCGGTCCGGATGGGCGAGGAGCGCGCAGCGGCGGCGCAGCCGGCGCAAGTCCTCAAGGCCGAGCGCCTTGCCGAATTCCTGGCGAATCTGCGCGGCGCGCGCGGCGAGATCGAAGTGTTCGGCTGGGGGCGGCGCAGGCTCCGCTTCGCGGACGAACTGGTGTTCGGCGTAGTGCTTCGCGACCGCGCCATCCCGCACATGGTGCATACGCGCCGGCTCGGTCCATCGGGGCCAGAGCTTTTCGTCGCCGAGGACGGCGGCGATCGGCCGGCGGCCCTCTCGATTCGATCTGCTCCAGCAGACGCTCGAAGGCGCTTTCGTGTCGGAGGAGACGCTCGTCAAGGGACATTACGCAACTATGGGTCGTGGCGGGATCAAGGCGAGCCCGCGTCCAGACTGGCAGCGTGAGTCCGAATTTCTCAATAAAAGCCGAACGAAAGCCATTGCAATCGCGCCAATTTCCGACCTGTTTCGGCACAATCGATCCGGTCTTAATCGGAAATTAACCATGTAAGCACAACCTATAGGTGTAGACGGACTCGCCGCTGGGGCGGCCGGAACGGGATCTTCTGCCAAAGCAATCTGCGGGCGGAAAATCGAATTGGGGGCCGGAATGTTTGTCATTATCGATGACCGCGAGATCGTGAAATCGGGCTACGCTTCGAGCTTCGACCGGGAAGGGGTGGCGTCCGCCGGCCTCGGTCCGGACGAATTCGAGGAATGGGTTTCCGGTGTCGGCAAGCGCGACCTTCAGGCGGTGGAAGCCTTTCTGATCGGCGATTGCACCAAGCGCGACGCCTTTCCGAAGCTGATCCGCGAGCGTTGCCATGTTCCGGTGATCGCCCTCAACGATTCGCCTTCCCTGGAGCAGACGCTGGAACTGTTCGCCGCCGGCATGGACGACGTGGTGCGCAAGCCGATTCACGTGCGCGAGATCATGGCGCGGGTCGGCGCAATCCGCCGCCGCCGGCAAGCGCAAGCGCAAGCGGAATTCAAGGATGTGGGCGAGATGCGCGTCTATTTTGACGGCCGCGATCCCGAAGTGAAGGGCGCGGCGCTGCCGCTGCCGCGCCGCGAACGCCGAATTCTCGAATATCTGGTGATGAATCAGTCGAAACGCGTGACCAAGAGCCAGATATTCAACGCAATCTACGGCCTGTTCGACGAAGAGGTCGAGGAAGACGTCGTCGAAAGCCATATCAGCAAGCTGCGCAAGAAGCTGCGTCAGCGGCTAGGCTACGACCCGATCGATTCGAAACGCTATCTCGGCTATTGCCTGACCCTGAACTGACGCCGCGCCGAGATCTTCGGCGAGGGACGCCGACAAACGGCGTGCGCGGCGAGATTTCGTCAGTCGCGCACGCCGTAATATTTTCCGCGCAGGGCCATGAGCTGCCGCAGCGTCGCTGTGACGCGCGGGTCCGCGCCGGGCGCCGACGAGCGCCTGATTGCGCCAGGCGATTCTGGGCGACGAAGATCGATTTCGCTTTCATCGTCATAGAAATGGAAAATGTCGGGCAGCGCGACATCGCGGGCGAGGCGCAGGCGCAGGCCGGCGCACGACCGGTCGAGAATGGTCGCGTCGACGACAAAGCGATTGGCGCGGTCCAGAATCTTTCCGGCGCGCAGGCGGGTGCGGCGCCTCGGCGCGCGTCGCTTTTCTCCGCGAGCCCGATTCGCGCGCCGGCGCGACGCTGTAGGTGACGAGGGCGAAATCGTCCGGATTTCGCAATAGCCGCGTCGTCGCGGACTCCCTGCGCGCCATGCGGGCGCTTCTGCGCCACGATTTCCCGTGGCGTCGCGCCTCCTTCCTGTCCGCGTCCCTCGGTCATCCTGCACGAGCTGACGAAATCGCGCCAGATCGGCCAGGGCGCTTTTCAGCAGCGCCTTCTGGACATCGTCGACTGCCTCGCCCGACGCGATCGTGCGAAAGCTCGTCATAGGTCCGCAGCTTCGCCACGACGTCGGCGAAACTCAAGCTGGGCTTTTCCGCGATGGCGCGCTTCAGCGCGCCGATAAGGTCGTGCGCGGATTGACGGGCGTCGTCGGACATTCGCCCCGCGGCGGCGAATTTCGTTTCGAGCAGCTTCAGGCGCAGGATCGCGGGGCTGTCGCAGGTGCGGCTGAAACGACTTCCGAGCGCGTGGGCATCTGACGCGTGTGCAGGAAGGAAAGGTGAGATCATGAACGAACCGGCTTTCCGCTTTGTCGCTTCGGGAGGAGCGCCAATCGTGACGCCTCATTCAAGCGCGCCGGCCTTTAGCGAAGCTTGCCGGCGAACCGGTAGCGCAGCCGCCGCGAGTCCAGTTTCGCATCAGCCTGGGAGCCGAGAATGGCGCATTGTTCAAGGAGCCGAATTCGATGCCGCACGACATAGTCAACGCCATGCGAAACCTGCGTGAAGAGATGCGCCAGCGCCTGCTGCAGGTGCCGGAATATCGCGCCCTCGTCGCGCTCGATCGGTCGATCGAGGAAATCGACGCGATCCTGCGCGAGACGATGGAGGCGCCCGCGCCCGCGCTCACGCCGGAGCCCGCGCCCGTTGCGGCTCATCCGTCGGCTCTCGCCGTCGAGACCATGTCCCAGCCGGCCGCGCCGGCGCGTCATCATGCGATCGCGAGCGCCTTCGCCGAAACGCTGGCCGCGAAAATGGACCAGCGCTCCGCCGCGCGCCCGGCGGCCTATCCGCTCGCCGCCCGCACCGTCAGAGCGTAGGCTTTTTCGTCCGTCCGCGTCTCGGAGAGCGGGCGGATTGAAGCCAAATTAACGAGCTGCCGCCATGCTTCCGCTCCCCGAAGTTCGAGGACGGAAGAGATCATGGAACAGGAAATTCGCCGGCTCGCGGAAATGTCGCGAATTTTGTGTTCGACGGCCGCGCCGATGTCGCGCGAGGCCGCGCATCGTGGATTGCGTCGCGGACTGCCTGCGCGAATTGCACGCAGTCGCCGCGCGAGCCGCACGGCGACGCGTCACGCTCGCAAAATGTCGGAGCCGGGCCGCGATAGGCAGGCGCCAGCCTGGCGCAAGCCCCGGCTGTCAGGATCGCTGGCGGACAGCCCGAACAACTCGGGCGGCGTCGCGAGGAGGGTGCGATGAGCACGTTCACGGATTACATGACGATCGCCAATAATTTGAGCCGGTATCAGACGATGACGGCGACAGATCCGACCGTCGCCCAGGCCACCAAATATTTTCAGGCCAATATCGGCAATATCACGACGGTCGACCAATTCGTGAACAACACGCGCTTTTCAATTATGCGATGTCGGCTTTCGGCCTCAGCGACATGACTTACGCGAAAAGCCTGATCAAACAGGTGCTGGAACAGGGGACGACGAGTTCCTCCGCTTTAGCGAATAAGCTGGACAATCCGAAAATCCTCGCCCTCGCGCAAGCGTTCAATTTCTCGCTCTATGGAGCGAAAACGACGCAGACCATTGCCGCGACCAGCGATGTCGTCAGCAAATATGTCATGCAGACGCTGGAGACCAATGAGGGAAGCACCAACCCCGGCGTCCAGCTGGCCCTTTATTTCCAACAGAACGCCTCCAAGATTACTGATGGCTATTCCATTCTCGCCGACCCGAATCTACTAACCGTTGTTCAGACTACTTTGGGGCTATCGTCCTATACGTCCGCGGAAAATATCGATGTCCAGGCGCAGCAACTCAACAAGCTGCTCAATTATTCCGATTTCCAGAATCCGACAAAAGTGCTCAATTTTCTGCAACGCTTCACCGCGCAATATGACGTCGCGAACCCGAGCTCGTCGGCCTCGCCCTTAGTCAGCGCAGTTCAGCACGGCATCCAGTTCTTCGGTCGGCTTCAGCGTCGATCTCATGATGAGCATGCAAAATCTCAAGCTCGGCGGCTGAGATGGATAGGGCGGACCTGAGCTCGCGATCGCGCGAGAGCGCCGCCTGGGCCTTTATACGAACGCGGCGTCCGCGCGCAGGCGCGAGGGGCGCCTGGACGAAGCAATCGCGTTGCTGGATGAAGCTCTTCGTCGCAAGCCCGAATTTTCCCGAAGCCCTTTGTGCGGGCGCCTATCTTCTCGCAGAATCGCGGCCATCCGGCCGGCGCTCTGGGCCTTCTACGATCGCGCCCTGACACTGAAGCCGGACGATCCGATCGCCTGGTTCAATCGCGGCGGCCTGCTGCTTTCGGCGGGACGCGCGGATGAGGCGTTGCTTAGTTTCGAGCGCGCCTGCGCCTTGCAGCCCGACAATGCCGGCTTCCAATGCAACAGAGGCGCCGCCCTTTACGATCTGGGCCGCCTCGCCGAGGCGGCCGAATGTTATGAACAGGCGCTGGCGATCGAGCCAGATCACCCCAAATCCGAGCTCAACCTTGGCAATGCGCTGATGCGGCTTGGGCGCTACCGGGAGGCGCGCGAGGCCTATCGTCGCGCGATCGCCCTGAAACCCGGTTACGCTTTGGCGTATTGCGGGCTCGGCATCGTCGCCAAGGAGCTTGGGCTGTTCGACGAGGCCCGGGACTCGTTCGATCACGCCCTTGAGCTCGCGCCGGAATCGGAGGAAGCGCTGAGCAACAGGGGCTGCCTGCAACTGCTGCTGGGAGATTTCGCCTCCGGCTGGGAAGGATACGAATATCGCTGGGCGCAAGGGAAACGGCCGGTCCCGGAATCGCCCGCCCGATTCGATCTCGCCGCGCCCGCAACGCTGTTGGGCCGAAAGGTCCTCGTCGTCAACGACCATGGGATCGGCGACACCATCCAGTTCTTCCGCTATGTGATCCTGCTCGCCCGGGCCGGCGCGCAGGTGACCTTCGCCGGGCCGCGCAAGTTGCGCCGCCTGCTCGCGTCCTCGGAGGCGCCGGTGCTCTGGCGCGAGGAAGACAATCTTTCGGGGGATTTCGACGCCGTCCTCGCGATCAGCTCGCTGCCGCGCGCCTGCGGAACGCGGCTCGACACGATCCCGGCGCCGACTCCCTACCTCTCGGCGGAGCCCGACCGGGTCGCGTTCTGGCGCGCACGGCTTGGGGAGGGCCGTAAAGTCGGCCTGTGCTGGCGCGGCAACGTCGATTTCCGGGTCGATCCCCGACGCTCGATCCCGCCAGATGCTTTGTCGCGCGCTCGCCGGGCTCGATGGCGTCAGGCTGTTCAGCCTGCAGAAAGGCGCGCAGGCGGCCGATCTGCCGCCGCACCTTGCCGAGAGGATCGAAAACTGGGACGAGGCGCTCGATTCCTGGCCCTGACGCCTTCATCGAGACCGCCGCGATGATGAGCGCGCTCGACCTGATCGTGACCTGCGATACGTCGACAGCCCATCTCGCGGGCGCGCTCGGGCGTCCGACTTTGGTCGCGCTGCGCCATGTCGCCGAATGGCGATGGCTGGTCGGGCGGCCGGACTCGCCCTGGTATCCCACGATGCGGCTGTTGCGCTGCAGCGAGGGCGACGATTGGGCGGCGCTTTTCCGACCAGATCGCGGCCGAAATCGCCTCGGCATAACTCGATAATCGCCGTCAGGCATCAATTTGAATCAAAACGAAAAATACCGCTGCTTCACGCCGAATTGTGCAGCTGCCGTCGCAAATTTTTCAAAATCCAGCTTGACGGTCCGCCCGGCCTGCGCCTATAAGCCACCCATCGACGGCGTCGCCGCGGAATTGAGCGGCGAGGCGCTGACGCGTCTCCATTAGAGCCTTACGGGTTCGCTGGCTAGGAAGCCAGGTGAAGAAGCGTCTGCGTTGAATGAGGTTGAAGCTTTCGGGCGGATGCTTTATGTTCGCCGGCCCTGCTGTTTGACAATTGAATCGGAAGAAAGAGAAACGTGGACGGCGGATGTCCTTGCGGACGTCCTTGGGCCTTTTGGGGTTTGAGGCGTCGCATGAGAAACATACCGACGGTCACGTATTTCTAAGTTCATCGCGATCGATGACCTGTGAAGGTTTTGGATCGGATGTGCTTGGGACTCGTCGACATTGTGTCCGTTGTTGGATTAGTCCGACATTCGGGTGCAAGTTTTATGACAGTGACTAGTCGGGACAAGATCTCATACAACTTGAGAGTTTGATCCTGGCTCAGAACGAACGCTGGCGGCAGGCCTAACACATGCAAGTCGAACGCTGTAGCAATACAGAGTGGCAGACGGGTGAGGAACACGTGGGAACATACCCTTTGGTTCGGAATAACTCAGGGAAACTTGAGCTAATACCGGATAAGCCCTTACGGGGAAAGATTTATCGCCGAAGGATTGGCCCGCGTCCGATTAGCTAGTTGGTGAGGTAACGGCTCACCAAGGCGACGATCGGTAGCTGGTCTGAGAGGATGATCAGCCACATTGGGACTGAGACACGGCCCAAACTCCTACGGGAGGCAGCAGTGGGGAATATTGGACAATGGGCGCAAGCCTGATCCAGCCATGCCGCGTGAGTGATGACGGCCCTAGGGTTGTAAAGCTCTTTCACCCACGACGATAATGACGGTAGTGGGAGAAGAAGCCCCGGCTAACTTCGTGCCAGCAGCCGCGGTAATACGAAGGGGGCTAGCGTTGTTCGGATTTACTGGGCGTAAAGCGCACGTAGGCGGATCTTTAAGTCAGGGGTGAAATGCCGGAGCTCAACTTCGGAACTGCCTTTGATACTGGAGATCTTGAGTTCGAGAGAGGTGAGTGGAACTGCGAGTGTAGAGGTGAAATTCGTAGATATTCGCAAGAACACCAGTGGCGAAGGCGGCTCACTGGCTCGATACTGACGCTGAGGTGCGAAAGCGTGGGGAGCAAACAGGATTAGATACCCTGGTAGTCCACGCCGTAAACGATGGATGCTAGCCGTTAGGCAGCTTGCTGCTTAGTGGCGCAGCTAACGCTTTAAGCATCCCGCCTGGGGAGTACGGTCGCAAGATTAAAACTCAAAGGAATTGACGGGGGCCCGCACAAGCGGTGGAGCATGTGGTTTAATTCGAAGCAACGCGCAGAACCTTACCAGCCTTTGACATGTCCTGGACGGTTTCCAGAGATGGATTCCTCTCTTCGGAGCCAGGAACACAGGTGCTGCATGGCTGTCGTCAGCTCGTGTCGTGAGATGTTGGGTTAAGTCCCGCAACGAGCGCAACCCACGTCCTTAGTTGCCATCATTCAGTTGGGCACTCTAGGGAGACTGCCGGTGATAAGCCGAGAGGAAGGTGTGGATGACGTCAAGTCCTCATGGCCCTTACAGGCTGGGCTACACACGTGCTACAATGGCGGTGACAATGGGATGCAAAGGGGCGACCCCTAGCAAATCTCAAAAATCCGTCTCAGTTCGGATTGCACTCTGCAACTCGAGTGCATGAAGGTGGAATCGCTAGTAATCGCAGATCAGAACGCTGCGGTGAATACGTTCCCGGGCCTTGTACACACCGCCCGTCACACCATGGGAGTTGGCTTTACCCGAAGGCGTTTCGCTAACCGCAAGGAGGCAGGCGACCACGGTAGGGTCAGCGACTGGGGTGAAGTCGTAACAAGGTAGCCGTAGGGGAACCTGCGGCTGGATCACCTCCTTTCTAAGGATGCTTCTCCAGGATTGGCTTGCCATTCTACTGAAGCACTTAGATCAAGCCGGTCAGTCGGACCGGCATCATGCGGGACGCCCGCCGTCTTCGTCTCTCTTTCTTCCCCTTTAAGGACGAGCCTTTTTTGGTTTGTTCCCTCGCGTCAGCTCGGCGTCGCGTTCGCTCCTAGCAAAACCTTCGGTTTTGAGGCGCCAATGTCGTGAGTGCGTCAGGGAGGCCAAGCTCGGGCTTGTAGCTCAGTTGGTTAGAGCGCGCGCTTGATAAGCGTGAGGTCGGAGGTTCAAGTCCTCCCAGGCCCACCATTCTTATTGAGTGATCCGTCGCCCGCCCTCGCGTCAGCTCGTGCAAGCCGCAGGTTCGCGAGCTACGCGAAAACCTTGCGGCTGCGCAGCTAACGCTAGCGGCGCCGAGCATCGAAGGCTGGCTCTCGAGATGGGGCCATAGCTCAGTTGGGAGAGCGCGTGCTTTGCAAGCATGAGGTCGTCGGTTCGATCCCGTCTGGCTCCACCAGACGGTTGATCGCCTTGACTGTAGCATCGTCCTTAAAGGAAACGAGTTTCGCTGTGGTCTTCTTTGTAAGAAGGTCCGGCGGGTTATTGAACATTGTGAAGAGGAAACGCATCCGGTCTCGACTGGTTTGCTTGTCATGTCCCCAGGGCGCCGTGAGGCTCTGCTGGAACCGGAGATGACGAGGAAGCTGGAAGGGGGCGATTGTCACAGTGAGCGCGGCTTGACCGCGGCGCTCCCGGGTGCGTTCGAAGCAAGAAATGGTCTTTTCGATCGTCGTCCAGCCGGCAACGGCAACCATCTCACCCTCTGCCGAGGGGACTGGGAATGGTGGGCGTCGATAATGAGAGCAATCAAGTGTCATAAGGGCGTTCGGTGGATGCCTTGGCGCTGAGAGGCGATGAAGGACGTGGTACGCTGCGATAAGCCTTGGGGAGCTGCGAACGAGCTTTGATCCGAGGATTTCCGAATGGGGAAACCCACCTTCGATCTCTATTATTCCGAAGAATTGTCTGCTGGATGCACAATCCGGCGGGCGATTTGATGTTTGGTCAAACAAACATCTCTTTGGAATAATAGAGATCACTACGGAGGTATTTGTTTCTGAATACATAGGGAACAAAAGCTAACCCGGGGAACTGAAACATCTAAGTACCCGGAGGAAAGGACATCAACGAGACTCCGTTAGTAGTGGCGAGCGAACGCGGACCAGGCCAGTGCCTGTAATTTTCGAACCGGAACGACTTGGAACAGTCGGCCTCAGTGGGTGAAAGCCCCGTACGGATTTAGAAAGTTACAGGCCTTGAGTAGGGCGGGACACGTGCAATCCTGTCTGAACATGGGGAGACCACTCTCCAAGCCTAAGTACTCCTCAGCGACCGATAGCGAACAAGTACCGTGAGGGAAAGGTGAAAAGCACCCCGACGAGGGGAGTGAAACAGTTCCTGAAACCGGATGCCTACAAACAGTAGGAGCCCGCAAGGGTGACTGCGTACCTTTTGTATAATGGGTCAGCGACTTAAAGTACCGAGCAAGCTTAAGCCGATAGGTGTAGGCGCAGCGAAAGCGAGTCTGAATAGGGCGTTCAGTTCGATGCTTTAGACCCGAAACCCGGTGATCTAGCCATGAGCAGGTTGAAGGTGCGGTAACACGCACTGGAGGACCGAACGGGTGTCTGTTGAAAAAGACTCCGATGACTTGTGGTTAGGGGTGAAAGGCCAACCAAACCGGGAAATAGCTGGTTCTCCGCGAAATCTATTTAGGTAGAGCCTCGCGATTATGCTCCAGGGGGTAGAGCACTGGATGGGCTAGGGGGTCCCACAGACTTACCAAACCTAACCAAACTCCGAATACCTGGAAGCAATGCGCGGGAGACACACAGCGGGTGCTAACGTCCGTTGTGAAGAGGGAAACAACCCAGACCAACAGCTAAGGCCCCCAATTCGTGGCTAAGTGGGAAAGGATGTGGAAATCCCAAAACAACCAGGAGGTTG
>CAWETR010000034.1:0-262500 GCA_963811975.1 uncultured Alphaproteobacteria bacterium | reverse complement strand
CATTTGGGCGGCTCACCAGTCGCTATCAACCAATCCAGGGCCGCGAGGTTCGGTTCGCGGTCATTGGCGTCCTCGGCCTCTTCGAGCAGCTTGCTCCACAGCAGGTCGACCGGTTCCGGGCGGTGCGATCCTGCGGGCGGCCGCTTGACGCTTTCGACGAGAATGAGATGGCGCGGAGCAGGGGACATGGTCGTGCTCCTCAAAGCGTCGCTTCGGCCGTGGCGGAGGCGCCGCGAAAGACCGTGAGATCGTCGATGTTCAGGGCCCCGTGCATTCCGCGGGAGTTGACCAGCCGCCGCGCGGCGCGTTCGGCCAGTTCGGGCTCGGCGAACAGTACGCCTTCCAGCGGGTTGAAGGTCTGGTTCGAGGCGAAAAAGCGGAAGGCTTGTCCGTCATGGTCGCGCGCGACAATGCCGGCGGTGCGCCCGGCGATCTGGATGACATAGGCGTGGGACATGCGTGATCACGGCGCCGGACGGCGCCGCTCCCGGGTGCGAATGTTTTCGACCAGCATAAATATATTTAATCTATTAAAATAATCAATTATTTTTTCCGAGGAAAGCCCCCGCGTTGGCGCGGGAGATGATTGGCCTTCCAACCCGTTGCGGTCAGTTGCGGCCCTGCAGCTTGAACAGGACGTCGACCAGCGCGTCCACGTCTTCGCAGGTGTTGTAGAAGGCGAGCGACGGACGGACCGTGGCTTCGAGGCCGAAGCGCCGCAGGATCGGCTGCGCGCAATGATGGCCGGAGCGCACCGCGATGCCCTCGGCGTCGAGCGCCTTGCCCACTTCCATCGTCTCCTTGCCGGCGAGGACGAAGGACAGCACGCTGGCCTTTTCGCGCGCTGTGCCGATCATGCGCAGGCCGGGAACGGCAAGCATTTTGGCGGTGGCGTATTCGAGCAGGCCGTGCTCGTAAGCGCCGATATTGGCCATGCCGAGCGACTCGACGTAATCGATCGCCGCGCCCAAGCCGACCGCGTCGGCGATATTGCCGGTGCCGGCCTCGAAACGGTCCGGCGGGGCCTGGAACACGGTCTTCTCGAAGGTCACGTCGGCGATCATGTTGCCGCCGCCCTGCCAGGGCGGGGTCTGGGCCAGCACGGCGTCGCGGCCATAGACCGCGCCAATGCCCGTCGGCCCGAACACCTTGTGGCCGGAGAAGACATAGAAGTCGCAGCCGATCGCCTGCACGTCCACGGGCATGTGCGACACGGCTTGCGCGCCGTCGACCACCACGCAGATTCCGTGCTGATGCGCCAGAGCGGTCATTTCCGTGACCGGCGTGACCGTGCCGAGCGCGTTGGACACCTGCGTGACGGAGACGATTTTCGTCTTCGGCCCGAGCAGCTTCTCGTAGGCTTCCAGAATGATCTGGCCGCTGTCGTCCACCGGCGCGACGCGCAGTTTCGCCCCGGTCTGCGCGCAGAGCTGCTGCCACGGCACGATATTGGCGTGGTGCTCCAGATGGCTGATGAGGATTTCATCGCCGTCCTTCACATTGGCGCGGCCCCAGGACTGGGCGATGAAATTGATGCCCTCGGTGGTCGCCGCGCACGAAGATGATGTCGCGCACGGACGGCGCGTTGAGGAAGCGGCGGGTCTTTTCGCGCGCGGCCTCGTAGGCGTCGGTGGCGCGGGCCGCCAGCGCATGGGCGGCGCGATGGATGTTGGAGTTCTCGTGCTTGTAGAAATCCGAGATCCGCTCGATCACCGACAGCGGCTTCTGCGTGGTCGCGGCGTTGTCGAGCCAGATCAGCTTCTTGCCGCCGTTGACGCGTTCCTGAAGGATCGGGAAGTCGCGCTTGATCGCCTCGGGGTCGAGCGGAAAGCCCACGGCGCCGCGCGCCGGGGCGGCGAGCGGCCGCAGGTCCAGTTCCAGGAAATTGTAATTCGCCGCCGGCGCCGTGGCGGGGGCGGTCGGAGCCGGGGCGGCGGGCGCTTCCGACGTAGCGCCGGATTGCGGCGCCGCCGGCGTTTGGGAGAAGGCGGCAGGCGTCTGGGGAACAGCCGGCGCGGCGAACAAGCCCGCTTCGCTCAGGAAATAGGCGGCGTCCGCGCTGGAGGCCGGGGCGGCGGGGTCAAACGGATTGTCGCGATGGGAGGCGGGAACGAGCTGAGCCGCCTCGCCAAGCCCGGACACCGCATCAAAAGGCGCGCCTTGCGGACCGGCGGAGCCAGCCGAAGCGCCGGGCAGGGGCGGTTCGCCATAGCCGGGAGGCAATGTGGACAGGCTCGGCGCCTGCGGCGCGACCAGGTTGGGCGTCGGCACGATCGACGGAATCGTCGTCGGCGGCAGGTCCGGCGGTCCGACCAGCGGATTGGCCGGGGTGTAGGGAGCGACGGAGGTGACGACATTGGGCGCGGGCGCGATGGCCGGGCTCGGCGGCAGGACCGGGATGCCGGGATCGGCGGTCGGGGTCAGGGTCTGGTTGGGCGCCAGCCGGAAGAAGGCATTGGCCATTTGCGCGATGATCGATGGATCGGGAAAGCCCGGCGCCGCGCCGGGCGCGACCGGTCCATCCTGGATCGAACTGGGGGAAGCTTCTGACGCGGTGAGGCCAAGCGGCATTTCGGCGGTCCTGCGATGGTTTCAACAAACAGGCGACCGGCGGCGCGGGCGACGCCGCCGGCCTGAACAATCAGGCGTATTTGAAGGGATATTCGTGATATTTGCCGATATCGACATCCTCGAGCACCGCGAGCGCGTCATGCGTGAGGATGGCGGTCGAGCAGTAGAGCGAGATCAGGTACGAGGCGATGGCCTTGCGGTTGATGCCCATGAAGCGGACCGAGAGGCTCGGCGCCACTTCGCCGGGGATGCCCGGCTGGAACAGGCCGATCACGCCCTGACGCTTCTCGCCGGTGCGAAGCAGCAGGATCTTGGTTTTGCCCTTCTTGTCGATCGGCAGCTTGTCCGAGGGGACCAGCGGAATGCCGCGCCAGGTGATGAACGGCGAGCCGAACAAGGTGACGGTTGGCGGCGGCACGCCGCGGCGGGTGCATTCACGGCCGAAGGCGGCGATGGCGCGCGGATGGGCCAGGAAAAACGCCGGCTCCTTCCAGACCTTGGTGAGCAGTTCGTCGAGATCGTCGGGGGTCGGCGCGCCGGCCCGCGTCCGGATGACCTGGGACGACGCCGCGTTGGCGATCAGGCCGTAATCGCCATTGTTGATGATCTCGTTTTCCTGCTTCTCCTTCACCTTCTCGATCAGCAGGCGCAGCTGTTCCTGAATTTGATCGTAGGGATGGCTGTAGAGATCGGAGACGCGGGTCTGGACGTCGAGAACCGTGGTCACCGCGTTCAGCGAATATTCGCGCGGGTGCTCCTCGTAATCGACGAAGGTTTCGGGCAGGTCGGCGTCGCGGTCGCGCGCCGGGCTGCATTCGACGTCGGCGTCGGACAGCGCCGTGCCTTCATTGACGCGGTTCAGGCGATAGATGCCGGCCTCGACCGGCGTCCAGGGCAGGAAGGACACCAGCCAGCGCGGCGTGATGCCGGACCATTGCGCCCGCGTCTTGGTGGCGTTGGCGAGCTGCCTTGCGGCCGATTCGCTCAGTGTTCTACGGATTTCAGTATCGTCGGCCATCTGACCCTCGTCTTTTAAGGCTCTACGAATATAGAAGTGTAGAATAATAATCTACAAACGTAGAAAATTATTCTATACTTTGTATTATTGTTATAACGATCTGAGTAGTACGGTTCAAATGCGCAGACAAGCCAAAACGTGCCCACGTAGATAGTTTTAATTTCTGTAAATTATAGCGAAATGGTATAATTTATTTATGCAAATAGCCGAAGGGCGAGATGGGTCGGGCGACCGGGCAGTGGTGCGGCGAAATATCCATTGCCATCCGAATTAAATCCACTAATTTTATAGACACAATATCATCCTGTCCCTGCATGGGGCGACGGAGGCAATCATGGCGCGTTGGTTTGAAGACAATTCCCAGTCCATCGGTCGCACCCCGCTGATTCGGCTGGATCGCGTGATCGACCACGCGCCCGCGACCGTGCTGGCCAAGATCGAAGGCCGGAATCCGGCTTATTCGGTGAAATGCCGCATTGGCGCGGCGATGATCTGGGACGCCGAAAAGAAGGGCCTGCTCGGCCACGGCAAGGAAATCATCGAGCCGACCAGCGGCAACACCGGCATCGCTCTGGCCTATGTCGCGGCCGCGCGCGGCATTCCGCTCACGCTCACCATGCCGGAAACCATGAGCCTGGAGCGCCGCAAGCTGCTGATCGCCTTTGGCGCCAAGCTCGTGCTGACCGAGGGCGCCAAGGGCATGTCGGGCGCTGTGGCGGAGGCCGAACGCATCGCCGCCTCGAATCCCTCGCGCTACGTGCTGCTGCAGCAGTTCAAGAACCCGGCGAACCCGGCGGTCCACGAGGCGACCACCGGGCCGGAAATTTGGGACGACACCGACGGCGCGGTCGATTTTTTCGTCTCCGGCGTCGGAACCGGCGGCACCATCACCGGAGTCTCGCGCTTCATCAAGCACACCAAGGGCAAGCCGATCCAGTCGGTCGCGGTCGAGCCGGAAGCCAGCCCGATCCTGACGCAGAAGCTCGCCGGCCAGACGCCGCAGCCCGGCCCGCACAAAATCCAGGGCATCGGCGCCGGCTTCATTCCCGACGTTCTCGATCTCTCGTTGATCGATTCGGTCGAGCGCGTCAGCAATGACGAAGCCATCCATTATGCGCGCCGCCTCGCGCGGGAGGAGGGCGTCCTGTCCGGCATCTCCAGCGGCGCCGCCGTGGCCGCCGCCGCGCGGCTCGCGAAAAAGCCGGAAAACGCCCACAAGACCATCGTCGTCATCCTCCCGGATTCCGGCGAGCGCTATCTCAGCTCGGTCCTGTTCGAAGGAGTGTTCGACGCCAAGGGGCTTGCCGCTTGAACCTGATCCAACGTCCTATCGAAAGCGACCTCGACGACCTCGAAATTCCGGGGCTCGTCGGGGCTTTGCGCGATTTGCGGACGGCGTCGCAGAAGCGGCGCTATCGCGGCGCGCCGCCCGATCTTCCCTCGCGCGAGGCGACCATCGGCCTCGTCGACGGTCTCGCGGCGGCGCTTTATCCGCGCCATTTCGGGCCGTGCGGCCTGCGGACGCGCCACGTCGAATTCCTTCGTCGAGCGCAAGCTCGCGGAAACGCTCCCGACCTTGCGCCAGCAGGTCGAGCTGGAACTGCGGCTGGCGGGCGAGAAGAACGGGGCCGATCATTCGCTCGAGCGGCGCGCCGCCGAGATCGTGGCCGCCTTCGCCGCGACCCTGCCGAAGGTTCGCGCCGTGCTCGACACGGACGTGCGCGCGGCCTTCAAAGGCGATCCCTCCGCGAAAAGCATCGATGAGATCATCTTCTGCTTTCCGGGCGTGTTTGCGCTCATCCGCCATCGCCTGGCGCACGAGCTGTACCGGCTCGGCTCACCCATGCTGGCGCGCATCATCGCCGAAAGCGCCCATTCGCGCACCGGCATCGACATCCATCCCGGCGCGCGGATCGGCGAGGGGTTCTTCATCGATCACGGCACCGGCGTGGTGATCGGAGAAACCACGATCATCGGCCGCAAGGTGCGGCTCTATCAGGCCGTGACGCTTGGGGCGAAACGCTTCGAGAAGGACGGCGACGGCGCGCTCCTCAAGAATTACGCGCGTCACCCCATCGTCGAGGACAATGTCGTGATCTATGCCGGCGCCACCGTGCTCGGCCGCATCACGATCGGGCGCGGCTCGTCGATCGGCGGCAATGTCTGGCTGACCCATAGCGTGCCGCCAGGCAGCAACGTGACGCAGGCCACGGCCCGCGAGGAGAGCTTTCACGACGGCGCCGGGATCTGAACCGCCGCCGCTCAAAAATGGTTGTCGCGTTCCTGCTTCTGCTTCCACTTTACCAAACCCAATCCGTCGCTGAAGTGGTCCACAAATAATATTTCAACCGGTCAAATTACGATTGGTGGCATGCGCTGGCCTGAGCACGCGAAGTTTCGGTGGTTGCGAGCCCCCGCAACCAACCTTGAAAATACCCAACCAGAAGCTCCGGCCCTCCAGCCGGAGCTTCTGCGTTTCCAGACACAATCGCGGCGCAGTTCAATCTGGGCCTGAGCTAGCTAACTTCAAAACGGATAAGCCTCAGCGGGCAAGGTCACAGGAACGCTCGCTTGAACAGCGTCTCCTTTGGCGACGACCCGCAACGAGTTCTCCAGGGCGATGACCACAGCGTCAATGTCTTCGCGGCTCGTACGGTGGTTGACGATCGCACAGCGGATCACCGGCTCATTATTTAGAATTGTCAGCGAGGGTGCAGCCGTGCCGGTTACGTGAAGATGTTCGACGATTGCGCGGTTCAACGCACCAGCGTTATCCCCCTTTGCGCCGAAGCAGACAATATTCAGGGTCACGGGGGCTTTGAGTTCGAACAGATCATTTTCTCCCACGCATTCGCCGAGATAAAGTGCCAAATCGCAGGACTTTTCAATGCTTCGGCCGAGCGTCTGAGTCCCGAAAACCCTGATCGTGAACCAAGTCTTGAGGGCCTGGAAGCCTCGTGACAAATCTGGTCCGTAATCGCATGGCCAGATGTCGCCCGCGGCGAGCCCGGAGGCGGCGCGTGTCAGATAACTATTGGCGCTCGCGAAGGTCCGCCGTTGCTCTTCGCCGTCTCGCACGAGGAGGAAGCCGGCTGAATAAGGCACCTGGCCCCATTTATGGAAATCGAATGCGATCGAATTCGGCGCGCTCGATTCCAGCGATCAGCGGCGCAAGGCGAGGGGAGAAAGCCGCAAGAGCCCCAAAGGCGCCATCGACATGGAACCAGAGTCCCTCTTCCTTCGCCAGATCTGCAAGTTCGCCAAGCAGGTCGACCGCGCCAATGTTGACCGAGCCCGCCGTGCCAACGAGCAGAAAGGGTGTTGCGCCGTCGCGCCGGTCCTGCGCGATCATTGACCGCAAGGCCTCTATTTGTACCGTGCCGTCGGGGTGGCAAGGGGCGCGCCGCAAATTTTCGGAGCCGAGGCCAGCCAGATCCAAAGCCTGCGCGATGCAGCCGTGGGCGGCGTCCGACGTGTAGGCGCGCAGCGAGATTGAGGACAGGAACGCCAGCGCGACGCACTTCATCACCGAGCAGGCGGTGACGAGCCACAACCAGCGCGAGGAAATTAGCGATCGACGTCCCGGTGACGAAGAGCCCGGCAGCCGTCTCGGGAAAGCCGAGCGCCTCGACCATCCATCGCGTGATTTGATGTTCCACCTCGATGCCGATGTGATTGCGCCCGCCGCAATTGGCGTTGAGGCCGGCTGCGAGCATCTCGGCGACCATCCCGACAGGCGTGCCAGCGCCATGCACCCAGCCCATGAACGCAGGATGTCCGTTTCCGGTCGCATAGGGTTTGATCGTTCGCTCGAACTCTTCGAGCGCTTCCTCGAGGGAGGAGCCTTTTTCAGGCAAATTTCTCTCGAAACACGCACGGATTTCTGGTGGCGCGGCGACCCACACGGGTCTCTCCCGCAGAGAGCTCAGGTGATCGATCATGCTGTCAAGCGCCGCGCGCGCCTGGGTGCGAAACGCGTCCCAATCGTCTGGATCAAGTTCCGAACGCCGTGTCACGACGCCGCCCGATTTTGGGGCTCCGCCGCCGCGGCCAAACTTGACCGAGAAGACCTTAGGAAACCGGGGTTCGAATCCGCCTTCCGTCGCAGCATCGATTCGAAGGCGATGAAGATTTTTTCCATATTCCTCGGTTTGTAAGGGAAGATGTCCACTGGATCGAGCGAATGGACGATCATCGCCGTCCCGGCTTCAAAGATCAGGAGTTCTCCGGTCGCCGTTTCCGCGCAATCTAGCAGAACATAATCCAGTCCGGTCCGCTGATGCACGGAGCGAAACGCTTCGGCGTGTCGTAGAGCAAAGTTGGTTTCGAACGCCTCCATGAACGCTGCCTCCTCATGTCGGTTAGCCTCGTTGTTCATCATGTCGGCATTGAGATAATGGACCATCCAATGGTGCGAAATCGCCATATGGACGGCAAATGGCGCGCCCTCGATCAGGGCAATCCGAAATTTCCTGAAAAGCCCGTCAGCGTTGCGGTAATCCACAAAAGGCGCGATGTAATAATGATCGCACTCGACCTCATTGAGATAACGTTCGAGGTCGGAAGCGCCGTCGATTTTGTTCAACCCTTCTCCAGCGTGGGAGCCAACAGGGCGCGCTATGATCGGATAATCGAATCGGGCGAAGTCTGCTCCGGCTGCCGGCTGCTCGCTCAACCCAAGGTCGTTTCGATCCATCCGCCAAACAGGAGGAACAACGACGCCCGGCGCGCCCTGCATCAGCTCGGCAAAGCCGTCGCGCGTCAAACCGGCGATCAATCCAGGGTCGTTGATCAAGGGGCGCGGCCAATCGGCGGATGATCCGGCGAGACGTTCCAGTATCGGGCGATTTTCGTCCGATTCTGCGACAGCGACGAAGGCCACGTCATGGTCCGGCAGTGAAGACGGCAGCGCATCCTGCGCCGATAGATAAAATGACTCGAGTGCGACACTGCTTCCTTCAAGCAGGAATTCGAGCGGAGTGTTCGCCATGAAGTCGCCAGGCGCCATTAAAGCAAGAAGACGCAGAGTTTCCGCGCCGGGGATAATTTTCATATGGGTAAAATGTCGAGCGTGGTTCATTGCGTTGGCTTGAAACGCAAAGCGGTTCGCGCGATCGCCTTGAATTTGCAGGATCGTCGAGAGATCTAGCCAAGCCGCTGCGTCGGCTTCGTTATTTTGAAGACGAGCGATCATCGCCGATTTCAACGGGGCAAAACCGACGCCATTCAAAGCAAGGCGCGTTATTTTCGCCAAGCCGATCAGAGGTTCCGTTGCTGTCGCGACGTCGCAATCTGAAATTGCAAAATCCATTTGAGTCTCCCTAAACCTTCGGTCAATTGTGTCGGTCGCTCGGCGCTAGTTGATGAGGCGCTGCCATTTCGCGAACAGTGCCGCGACATTTTCCGCCAGTGGCGCAATGGCTTCGTCGAGCATGACGCTTCCCGAACATCTCTGCGCGACGTCGCTAATCATTGGCGCGCTGAGACAAACACGAAGCGCTAGCTCCGGCCCTACGGGCACGGGCTGGCCAATGTGGAAGATTTCGTCCGCAATCCCGGCTCCTGGCGCGGATGGCCGCCGCAGACCTCTTTGTAGAGCGGAAGCCTGTTGCGCCGAATACGGCCTGCCGTCCGTATCGCGCGCGGCGATCGACACAATCGTAGACGCCCAATCCGATAGCCCTTCCTCCCGGCAAAGAATTGTCAGCCCGGCGTTGCGCGCGCGCCTCCCGACCTCCCATTGAAACCTTTGCGCGATGGCCACCGCTAGTGGTTCAGGCACAGCCCGAAACCGATCCATTTCCCAGAGCGCAGCCTCCCATCGGAGGCCAAGTCCGATATTTATATGACTTGCGAAACGTGCGGCGATCTTGCTGCGCAGCGGCGCGGGCCAGTCGTAGAGCGCCGAATGGGCCGCTAGGCCCTTTGGCAAATGCAATCGATCTAACCGGGCGACAAGACCGTCCGGGACGAGCAGCGCGCCCGAGAACGGGGGGCCGGAATAGAATTTCGAACCGGTCACCGCGATCATGAATCGGAATTCGAGCAAGCCACGCAGCCGTGACGCAGGGGATCGCATCTGGCAGCAATCCGCGAGAATGAGAACGCGGTCCGGCGCGAGGCTGCGGATTTCTTGGGCGGCTGCGCGGGTCAAAGCGGTAAGGCCGGTCTTCGAAACGTCAAGGAGATGAGCAATAACCCCTCGACCCTTCGCCAGCGCAGACACCGCCTTTGCCCTGACTTCAGCGTCGATGTCGTTGGCCGACCGCGGTGCGCCGTCCAGCCTTCGTATCTCGACCGTTTCGACGACGACGTCCTCGCGTTCCCAGCCCGCGGATCAGAATGCCGGGAATATGGTTGCCGCCGAACGGAGCCGAGGACAGGAAGCGTCGACCAGCAGCCGCCAAGGTGACGCCGCGGCCTGTTTCGCCAGGGCCGACAACGATGTTCGTAATTGGCCGCGCGATGACTGCGCTGGCTATGGCAAGCGCGGACTCTCCGTATCGGTACCGGACGCCGACAGGATCACCGAGACCTTGCAGCCTGCGTGGTCCGCTACCCGGCTTTGGATGCTCTCGAACCAATTGCCGGCGCCGAGCGCAGCGTCAGCTCTTCCGGACCAAAGGCGTCTCCAGGCCCCCGCGGCCGCATCCCATCCCCCGGGGCTGATCGCGGATGCCGTGGATGAGGAGAAAAACACTTCGCCTTTCGCCGGGTAAGGCAAGAGCCCATATCGATTGCGGCCGTTATCGGGATCAATAGCGATTCGTTCGTCGCCTCCCGATACGAGGAATGCGCCCAAACCGGCGCTGTGGGAGCGCTCGGAATGGCGCCCCGAGTTCATTTCAACCGCCGTGCCGGAAAGCATCATCACCCTGATCGAATTCGATGCGCCGCATTAATCGGTGCTCGTTCAGGGATAGTAAAACGAGGATGACTTGTGTCAGGCTGATTGCAGCTGCTCGGTTCTGTCGGCCAGAGCCTGACGCGCAACGCGCATCCAGCTTGGTCTAGAAGGGCTGAATGGAAAAGATGCGCCATCACCTGGCGTTTTCAACCGAAAGCCGCCTGTCGAGCGGGTATCAAGTTGTGAAACCGCAGCTTCCGGGTGTCTTGGACGGGACTAAATATCCGTCTCGGTGGTTCGCGCTTCAGGTTCCGTCAATTCCTTTTCTCCGCGTCCTGCTCTCTTCAGCGTCTCGAGCGCCTCCGGATAGAGGTAATTGGCGATCTGATTTTCGAATGCATCGCCGCTACCGCGCAGCGCCCGCTTTATCATGGAGGCAGACGCCGCAAAAAGTTGATTGGCTCGCACGTCCCCGGCCACGAGAGCCGCCTCCAATTCCTTCAGCATTTCGTGCGTCGCCACGCTATCAGCCGCAGAATTGGGTTCAAAGACGACTTCTTGCGTCAATGACGCAAAGATCGCTTCTACATGGGTCTTGAGTTCAGTCTCAGCGACGCTGCTCGCCTGATCAATTGTGGCCGCATCACCGCCATTCCGGACGGCGTCTTCAAGTCTCGCGGAAGCCGCCATGACGATTTTCGCGCCAAGATTTCCGGCGGCGCCGCGCAACGAATGAGCGATCAATAAAGCGCCTTCGCGATCTTGACCGTCAAATCGTTCTGGAAAGAGTGCGATGTCGTTTACGTGGGCGTCGATGAAACGCCGCATCAGTCGGCCGATAGACGGTCATGTTTCCGCCCAATCGCCTGAGACCGTCTTCGGCGTCGAGACCGGCCACTGGCGGATCGAACATCAGGCCTGCTCCCGAGACCGGACTCGCTCGGCGCCCCGGCTGGCGCGGTTTCGGCGACGCCCGAGACCTGGGCAGCCAGCGCGCGAGCGTGGCGTACAATTGCAGAGGCTCGACGGGCTTGGCCACGAAATCGCTCATCCCCGCCTCGGCGCAGGCTCGCCGGTCCTCGCTGAAGACATTGGCGGTCATCGCCACAATGGGAATCGTCCGCCCTGCCGGGTAGCTTGCGGATTTCCCGCGTCGCTTCCATGCCATCCATGACCGGCATCTGGACATCCATCAGGATGAGATCGAATGCCTCCTCACGCGCCTTTTCCAGCGCCTCGCGGCCGTTCGCCGCCGTGACCACGGTCAAGCCGACTAAGCGCAGCAGCTCGACCGCGACTTCGCGATTGATCTCATTGTCCTCGGCCAGCAGGATGCGGGCGCCCGAGCCGGCGCCGAAATGCGCGACCGGGTCGAACGCTCTCAGCGGAGCGTTTGCCGCCAACGCGCCGTCGCTTTTCGTCAGGCGGGCGGTGAACCAGAATTTACTTCCGACGCCAGGCTTGCTCTCCGCGCCGGCCTGACCGCCCATCGCCTCGGCAAGCTGGCGGGTGATCGCCAGTCCGAGCCCAGTGCCGCCGTACTTTCGCGTGGTCGACGCATCGGCCTGTTCAAAAGCGCCGAACAGCCGGGGCAAGACTTCGGGGTCGATGCCAATGCCGGAATCCTCCACTTCGAAGCGCACGAGGATTTCGGTCTCGGATTCCTCAATACGTCGCGCCCTCAGCGCGATAAAGCCGTTTTCCGTGAATTTGACGGCATTGTTGACGTAATTGATCAGCGCCTGCCGCAGGCGCGTCACGTCGCCCGACAAAGCGGCGGGCACGTGGTCGGTATCCATATCGAAGCGGATGCCCTTGGCGCGCGGCGGTCGCGCCCGTCAGCTTGACGACGTCGGCTGAGCAGTTGCCGCAGTTCGAAGTCGTGGTTCTCCAGGTGCAGCCGGCCGGCCTCGATCTTGGACATGTCGAGGATATCGTCGATCATGCGACAGCAGATGCTGGGCCGCGTGCGTCGATCTGGGCGAGGCGTTCATGTTGCCGGCCCGGCCCCGCTTCGTGCTTCAGCAGATGCGTCAGCCCCATGATGGCGTTCATCGGCGTGCGGATTTCGTGGCTCATATTGGCCAAGAACGCACCCTTGGCCGCGCTCGCGGCTTCCGCCTTGCCGCGCGCGACGTTCAGCTCCGCCGTCCGCTCGGCGACGCGCGGCTTTTTTTGCTCAGCAACGGGTGGGAATGGATTTCGCCGAGCCTTCGAACCTTTTCTCCGACGCTTGCCTGCTGGCTCACCGGCACAACCCACGCACAAGCAGCGCCATCGATATTGCATACGCGGCCTTATCGGGCCCGAGCGAAACCCAGCGTCGAATGACAAACACAGACCATGCCGAAAGGCGGAACGCCCCCCGGCGCCGTTCATTGAAAGGGGCGCAGATCAGCTTTCGCGGCCTTCGCGCCGCGATCGACTGCACGATCCGTGACTATTCGGAAACTGGCGCCAAACTCATCGTTGAATCCCCAATCGGAATTCCAGAAAAATTCGATCTTGTTCAAGTTGGCGCTCGGACGCGTTTTTGTCGCGTCGTTTGGCGCAAACCAACCCAGATCGGCGTCGAATTTTTCGATACCAGGCCAATTAAATGACGGCGTAGGAGTCAACGCAATCCAACTTGCCTGGCAAAGGCCGAGTGAGCTGCTGCCGTTTTCGTGGACGCCGAGCAAAGGTGTTTGATGGAACCGGAGGTGGAGCATGGCGAGACGGCATTCCGCCAGGAGTTTAAGGTCGAGGCGGTTCGATTGGTTCGTGAGCGCGGGGTGAGCGTGGCACAGGCGGCGCGGGATTTGGACCTCGGCCTTGGAGAGCGAAGTGGCGTCGAACTGCTCAAATCCATCGCCCGCGCACACAGGCCAATCAAGGTCCTCATTATCAGCGGGTGCGCCGATCATATTCACGAATCGACGCGTACCTTCGCGATCAGCAATGGAGTCGATATCGCGGCCGTCTTCGCTAAGCCGCTTGATCTCAGCGCGCTGCGGCAAGCTTTGGTCAAGGCGCGCGAATTGCAGTTGGTCGCGGTACATTTTCGGGCCTGCGTGACAAGCAAAAGACAAAGCGGACCCGATTCTCGATGGCGCTTTGGGCGGACGATCGAAGGTCGCATTTGAACTATTGTAGTTCTTTGGACTCGGACGTTTTGCGTAAGTTTTGCGCAATCCTGAAGCTCTAAGCATTCCCCTTGATGAGATGGGAGCGGAACATGCATTCATGGCGCGATTTGAGCATTAAATTCAAAATAATGGCGGTCGTCGCTACTTTTCTCGCATCTATCGCCTTTGTGGGCGGTGTGGGAATTGTCCAGATGTCGCGTATGAACGCGAAGGCCGCTGACGTTCGCGATAAGTGGCTTCCTTCTGTCAGTCTGGTCGACAAGCTTACTCTTGAAGTCGCTCGGTTCCGCCGTGACGAGGGGCAGGCGCTAATGGCTTTGGCCACGCATGATCATGCAGAGCGCGCTGCTCATTTTGCTGCGGCGGCGGGAAGCGAAGTCGACAAGGCCTACGAGAATTACAAGCCGATGATCACGCCGAATACCGATGACGAGCAGTTGATGAAGGAATTTGTTACGCTCTGGCCAAAATATCAGGCCTCGGCGATGGCGACCATCAAGCAAGCTGCAAGCGGCGACGTTGCAGGAGCGATGAAAGCTTTTGATGACGAAGACGAACGTTTGCGCGCTCCCGTCGTCTCCGTGCTGGCCAAAGACGCAGAATTCAATGCATCTGAAGGAAAGCGGGCGGCAAATGAAGGCGAAACGACCTATGATACCGGCCGCATGACGCTCGTGATCAGCCTGATCGCCGCCGCTATATTCGGCCTCAGCTTCGGAATATCACTGATAGCCACCGTCGTCGGTCCCATCCAGCGCACGACCAAGGCGATGGAGGGGCTTGCCTCGGGCGATGCTTCGGTTTCCGTCGTTGGAGCCGAGCGCCGCGATGAAGTTGGAGCACTCGTACGTGCGCTCGAAGTCTTCAAGCAGAATCTTATCTCGCACGAAGGCGCTCGAACGTCAGTCCGAGACCAACCGCGCGGATCAAGAGCGCCAGCGCCGTGACATGATGACCGGGCTCGCAGAAAAATTCGATCGCACGGTCTCAGTCATCGTCGCCGAAGTCACGCGTTCTGCCCAGGATTTTCAGTCCACTGCCAAGATACTGAGCGATTCCGCGACCGAGACCGCCACCCAGGCGCAGGTCGTGGCTCAGGCCTCGGAAGCATCGGCTGGGAATGTTGCCTCAGTCGCTTCGGCAACGGAAGAGCTTTCGTATTCGGTTAAGGAAATAACTGGCCAGGTGCGGCAGTCCGAACAGATCGCGTCCGAATCCGCGCAACAAGCCGAGAGCATCGACGAGCAGATGCACGCTTTGGCGCAAGCGGCGGAAAAAATCGGCGGAATTGTCAGTCTCATCGCCAATATTGCGGGTCAGACCAATATGCTTGCGCTTAACGCCACCATCGAGGCGGCGCGCGCCGGCGAAGCCGGTCGCGGCTTCGCGGTCGTCGCCCAGGAGGTGAAGTCGCTTGCGGAGCAGACCGGTCGAGCCACAGCTGAAATAGGGGCGCAGATCGCCGACATACAATCGACCACGCAAAGCGCGGTCGGCAATATCTCGGCAATCGTGCGCACGACCGAACGCGCCAATACCATCGCGCAGTCAATAGCGGCGGCTGTCTCGCAGCAGGGCAACGCAACGCAGGAGATCGCGCAGAACGTGCAGCAAGCCTCAAAGGGCGCGCAGGAAGTCACCGACAATATCGGCGGCGTGCTCGCTGCAGCGCGCGATTCCTCGGCCGCCTCGCATCAGATGCTTACTGCCGCCGATAATTTGTCGCGGCAATCCCAAAGCCTGCGCGGGGAAGTCGACGGATTCCTGCTCTCCATTCGCGCGGCCTGATCTTATTAGTGCACTACGCTTACATAGATTCACATCAGGCGCGGGATGTGCAAATCTTGCGGTATGGCCCAAACCGTCAATGTCATCGTCCCTGCCGAAGATCGCGAGCGATTGCTCGCCATTTTTGGCGACCGCAACCGTCCGCTGAAGCATGTCCAACGGGCGAAGATCATCTTGTCGTCCGCCGAGCGCCTGCCGGTCGTTGAAGTGGCGCGCCAAGCTGGCCTCAGCCGCCCCGCGGTGTGGCGCTGGCAGCAAAGATATGGCGAGCAAGGCGTCGATGGGCTCTTGCGCGACAAGACGCGCAAACCCGGCAAGGCCCCGCTTTCCGCCAAGACCGTCGCGAAAGTGCTGGAGTTGACTTGCTCCGAGCCGCCCGGCGAGGCCACCCACTGGACCGGTCGTGCGATGGCCAAGGCGTTCAACATCTCGCTTCGCGCCGTCCAGCGCCTGTGGGACGCTCATCGTCTTCAGCCGCATCGCCTGCGCACTTTCAAACGCTCCAACGATCCCAAATTCGCCGAGAAAGTCGAAGACGTTGTCGGTCTCTACATGGATCCGCCCGCTCACGCCGTCGTCGTCTCCATTGACGAAAAAAGCCAAATTCAGGCGCTCGACCGCACTCAGCCAGGCTTGCCTCTCAAGCCGGGCAAATGCGGAACCATGACGCATGACTACAAGCGCAACGGCACGACGACGCTCTTCGCCGCCCTCAACATTCTCGATGGAACCGTCATCGGGCGCTGCATGAAGCAGCATCGGCATCAGGAATTCATTCGCTTCCTCAACGCCGTCGACGGAACGTGCCGGCAGGGAAGGTCATTCACGCCATCGCCGACAATTACGCCGCACACAAACACCCCAAGGTTCTGGAATGGCTTGCCGACCATCCGCGATGGACGTTCCACTTCACCGACCTCGGCGTCGTGGCTCAACGCGGTGAAGGATTTTTCTCGACCATCACCCGTCGAAAAATCCGCCGCGGCGTCTTCAAATCCGTCGACGACCTCGAAGACGCCATCAAGCGCTACATCAAGGCGCACAACAAAAATTCCAAGCCGTTCGTCTGACGGCGTCGGCGGCCTCGATCTTCGAATAGCTCGGCAAGTCCCTTAACCATCAGAATGATTGCACTAGCATCCCTATTAGGCTCGCCGGGTATCTCCCTGGCGGGCGCGTCATTGCGCAGTTAGTCGGCGTCGTCGCTCATGGAGGCAGGCGGCTTCTCGCCGAAATTTCTTTCGTTTTGGGGTTAGGCAGCGTTCGATAATTCGGATATTTTCTGTTTGAGCTAGATTCGGTAGTTATGCGAAGCAATCCTCGGCCGCAGGCATGAAAGCCAGCAAATTTGTTTCCAAATTCAAGCAGTTTTGGCCGGCTTCGCGTGGCCGGCTTTTTTCCGCGCGAGTGATGCTTTCAAGGTTTTTGATCGCTTGCTTGATATGCTTCAGCGCCCTCGCGACGCTTGCACTGGCAGGATCCCCGGCCGACAATTCCGCATAGGCAAAATAGAGTTCGACCAAGGCGATCTCGGCGATGTTTTCTGAAGAGTTTCTCATTGTTCCGCCCCCTGGGCATGCCGTAGCGTTCTTCCTGCTATAACGAGGAAAACCCGCTGTTGGCGCAGCCGTTCTTATTCTTGTGCCAATTGAAGGTTGCGCCGACCCTGCGCGAAAAAAGCAGTCATGCAGTTTAAAAGCTTGTGCCGACGTCGCGAGTCGAAACGAGGCAGCGTCCGCGCTGATCGGAAAATTCGCTTGTTTTCAACTCCATTTCAGAAACCCATCCGCCACGAACCACAAAATTATGAAGGCGTTAACGTTGCAAACGGACTCTGCCTCGGCGATGGTCGTCGTTTAAGCAATTGATATCGGACGTCTGCTAATGGGTATCTCGGTGGAGAACCTATGACGATGTCTGACTTCGGTTTACGCAAGACCTCAGCGATGGCGATGATCGCCGCTTTAATCGCCGCCCTCTATGTGCCCACCAGCGCTTGGGCGGCCGGCCGCGGCGGATTTGGCGGCTGTGATGGCTGGGGCGGAGTCTATTGCGACAATGACAGCGTCGCCTACGCCCCGGAATACGTCTACTATGAAGCGATATATGTCGAAGGGCCGGCGTTCGTTTACGTTCCGCGTTACTTCCCACGCGGTCATGCGGTCGCACACCATTGCGCGTCGAGGCATAAGGCGCGCCACTATTGCGCTTGCCGCTGACGCAGACTGACTCCCAATCCGACGCAAGCCCCACTCAAGCCATCACTGCGACCAATCCAATCGTGGCCATTTCTCCGATGGTGACCTGCCACGCATGGCGCCCGTCCTTAGCTCCGAGGGCGGGCGTTTTCGCTTAGCCCTGAGCGCTCATCGGGTAAGCAATGGCAGTTTACTCGGCTGCGATCGTCTCAAGGGGGAGGATTTCGCTATTTAACGAAGGAGGACACCTTCACTCCAGCTTCAAATGATGCGGTGGCTATCGCAAACAGGATGCAGCATCATGCCGAGTCGTCGAACTTTCAAAGCGGTCACCGAACGATTTCGCGGCGCAGCCTCCAGTGCGAGCGATCGGCCGAGCCGCCTTGCGCAGCTTGTCGATCCGCATATCGAGCGGGAACTCGACGAATTCTATGAAAAGCTCAAGGCGGATCCAAAGCTCAGCGAAATTCTCGCGAAAGGGCCTGGAGTTCGAAACGCTCAAGAAAGCGCAAGCAACGCACTGGCGCCTTCTCCTTAAAGGTGAATTTACCGACGAACTCAAGGAACGCGGACGTCGCATAGGCGCAGCGCATGTGCGCGCCGGCCTTACTACCACTTTCTACATCCACAGCTATCGACATTTTTTCCAGGCCTTCACAAAAATTCTACTCGGGCGTCGTGACGAAGACGTTCAGCATATGATTGAGCTGAGTGATGCGATTTTTACCGATATGGACCTAGCGCTCTCCGCATACGGCGAAATATCAGCATCGGATGCCCGCCAACAGAACGCTCTGGCGATGGTCCAGTCCGTTGAAGAAGAAGTGCGTCGAGCGACCGAGGCCGGAAAAAAACAGGCCGGCGAACTGACAGCGATCATTTCAGAGTTGGCGAACTCCGTGGACGCTTTGCGAAAAGGCGTCGATCTGGTCGAACGTGGATCAAATGCGAGCCGGGGCGGCATCCAATCGGTTGCGGCGGCCGTTGAAGAAATGCACGCGAGCAGTCGCGAGGTCGGCCAGCAGGCAGATGATACCTCCCGCATGGCGACCGCGGCAGTGCAGAAAGCCGATGAAGCCAGCCGCCGCATGCAACGACTGATGGAATCTTCTTCCCGTGTGGCGGAAATTGTGAAGCTTATCGCCAACGTTTCCAACCAGACAAATCTGCTGGCTTTGAACGCCACCATAGAAGCTGCGCGCGCCGGCGAGGCCGGCCGCGGTTTCGCAGTCGTTGCAAGCGAGGTCAAACAGCTCTCTCAGCGAACCGCGGAAGCGACCAGGGAAATCAGCGCGCAAATCAACGAGATTGAGCAAGCCACGAAATCTGCTTCTGCGGCGATGATCGAAGTTAGCGAGATCATCGATGGAATGAATGGGATGGCCGGCGGCGTCGCCGAACATGCTTCAAGCCAAATCGCAGCGTTGCAAGAAATCAGCGCCAGTGCTCATGCTGCGGCCGGTGGGGCTGACGATCTCAATAATAGCGCACGTTTGTTTACGGCTGGCGTCGCCGAAGTGGACAAAGTGGCAGCAAATGTCCGCGATTACGGCGCGCAGGTTGCGTCGATGATCACGAATTTGACGGACCGACTCGTCATTACCGTGCGCGGATTCGCGGGTGTTGATGGCCGCCGCCATATGCGCGTTCCCATTCGGGTGCAAGCCCACTATCAAACTGATAATTTGAAAGAATCGACCGAAACGGTTGAATTGTCGGAAGGCGGTTGTCTGCTCAAGATCGTCGGTCATCGTCCTGAGCTGCAAAGCAGAATGACTTTGGATATTCCCCGGGTCGGATGCGTGTCCGGGCGCATCGCCGGCTTCCAGCCACTTGGAATGCGCGTCGAATTTTGCGATTTGACTGATGCAAATCGCGCTTCCCTCGCAGTCTTGGTCGAGGAAGCGCAGGCTGAGGATGCAAAGCTTATAGCGACTGTCAAGAAGCGCCGCGATTTGATCCAAGAATCATTGATTGTTTCGATCCGAACCGGCCAAATTTCAATGGAAGACCTTTTTTGCACCGACTATCAGCAAATTCCCGGGACAAATCCGACTCAACTCAAGACCAAATCGCTCTCATTGCTCGAGACGCTGCTTCCCGATCTTCTGGAAACTGCGCTGCAATCCGATCCACGGATCGTGTTTTGCATCGCTGCCGATCGAAATGGCTACATTCCGGTTCACAATCGAAAGTATTCGCAGCCGCAGGGCGAGGATCCCGTTTGGAACGACGCCAATTCGCGAAACCGCAGAGTTTTTGACGATCGCGCCGGTTTGGCTGCTGCGCGCAATTTGAAGGAAGTTCTCGTCCAAACTTATCCGCGAAATGTCGGCGGCCAAACCATTATGATGAAGGATATTTCGATGCCGATCAACATTGACGGGCGCCATTGGGGAGCATTGCGCCTCGGAGTGTCCGTGACCTGATTTTTGGTCGCCAGGCGCTCGCCCAGCGAACGCGCAGACTTAAAGTTCCCGGTGGCCAGGGCAACGCGCCGCGGGCGAACCCGGGTCATCAAGCGCAGGAGTCAATCGAACACGGCCTGCTCCGTGCCGAAGCTGAAGGTTTGAGGGCCATCGACACCGCCTTCTCGTCCTGCAGCCCTGTAGAGATCGACGATTGGGGCTCCGCTCCATTGCTCGAACTTCAGACCGGCCCTACGGCAGCCTTAGGCGTCAGGGGGAAGTCATGATAGGGTCATGATAGGGCTTCAACCTAGGACGACCGGCAACGAGGTATAAACGGCGGCCTGCTTAAGCGAAATCTCTATAAATTTTTCGCGGCGGCTAAGCGATTCGTTGGCGGTTTCCGCAAAAGACACGAGCTCGTTCAACGGACGCCGAAATTCCGCGCGTGGCGCCGAGCAGACCAAGGGAAGCACGCGGAGGTCTCTTCGTGACCCCGAGCCGCCGGTCGTCCAGCTGCGGTGACGTCTTGCCAACCGCTAAAAAGCTGACATTCGTGCTGCGTCCCGGGCCTTCCACGTCTGAAAACAAGGCTTGGGGGCAGCGAGTTGCGTTGCGGAGCAAAAGCCTTGGAAGCCTTTCGCAAATTTCTCGCTATTTCACTTTCGACAACAGCGGATCCTATTGACAACCAATGGCGCCCCGCTGCCAGAACTGCTGGGTTTTCGCGGCGCCGCTGCAATTCCGCCTGGTCTGGACTACCTTGTTTATCTCGATTTTGGTGCACGTCTGGTAAGGCGTCGATCCCTTCGGACCGGCTAGCGTCTCGCACCTTGCTTCAATCTCATTGGTCAACGTGTGCATTTCCGCATTGCACGCTGAAACCACTAAAACGAATGCTAGAGACAAAAGCTTTTTCATTTGTGCGGTGCCTGTAGAACATCAAAAAATAGAACTCAAAAGCTCGTCATTCTGTGCGCCATTGCGCGGAAGGCGCAGGCAAAAACAAGTCCGCGGCCCCGAAGCAGCAGATCAATAGCCCGCTCAGACTGTTGGAACGGGACGGCGACGCCGACGTCCGTTTCCTCCAACTCTTCGATGGAAGCAACGCGATCCGGATAGAACGCCATGTAGTCTTTTATCTTGGCGACCGCCGCGTAGGGCTCCTCGTACGACCATGCCGCATCGTTCGAGCGAGGGCCGCCAGTCGGTATGCTGTAATAGCTGGCGATGCCTTTGTAAGGGCAATGACTTGTGCGGCGGCTTTTCTCAAGGAGCGCCATATCCACGTCCTTGCGTGGAATATACTGCACGGCGCGATAATCGGCCTCGAGAAGTGTGAGCGCCTCCTTGGTGTCGGCGACACGTGTCCCTCAATACGGATGATGACACGGGCGGGGTTATGAGTGATGAAAATGGGGTGACTTCTGGCAGGATCATTTTCGATCTTTTCTGTCATTCATGCCTCCCAGTCCACGACGCCTACCGGCTGCTGCTATCATTTTCGCGATCGCCCGGCTTGGGCGTTTCCTCGACGAAGTCGACAGGAATGCCCTTCGACACCGCCGAAGCGAGAGCGAGAGCGTCCCAATTCGTCAGACCGATGCAGCCACGCGACTGCGTCTTGCTGACGCGCCTGGATCCGGCGTTCCATGGATGCCGTACCCTTTGCGCGACAGTCCGATCCAGACCAGGCCGACAGGATTGTTGGGTCCGGGCCTTATAGTGAAGGGGCGCTTGGCGTGCACGCCTTTGAAATCTGTAGCGCGGATCGTAGCGATAGGTCGGATCATACTTGACCCGGACGACGCGAAGCCTGCCGCTTGGCGCCGGCTTTTCCTCGCTCCCGATGCTCGCCGGGTCGGTCGCCAGCAGGCCGCCGTCGCGCCTGAAGACCCGGAGAAGACGGGCCCCCTTATCGATCTCGATCCGAGAAGCCTTCTCGAGCTGGTCGTCGGTCCGGACATTGGCCACGATGATCTCGTGACCGGCGTCGTCGAAAGCTTCGCCGGGATTAGAGCCTGAAGCAATTGCTCGCTCATGTGAAACTTTTCAGCGAGCGCTTCCCGGGCCCTTTATAGGACAGCCTCGGCAGCTTGCTCATCTTCTCGAGGCCGCGCGGAATGTGGCGAGCGAAGGGTCCTCGCACATCGTCCTCGTCAATTCGGTATCGCCGCAGAATTGGATCCGCGCTGGTCGCGGCCAGCATGCGCCACGTCTCTTCGGTGACTTCGCCGGTAGAAGCAACGCCTTTGACCGCGGCGAAGGCGGCGAGCGCTTTCCGAAAGTTGTCGCCTTTCTTCCCGTCGATTTCGCCGGGTGAAAAGTGATCGCGATCGAGCAGCACCTGCGCTTTTACGAGAAGGGCGGCGCCATCGTCTTGCTGGGGCCGCCATTCGGCGCTCTCGACGGATTGCGGATCGAGATGAACCGCTGCGCTCGACGCCGAGACGAAAAACAGAAACGCGAACGTCGCTAACTGGGCAAGCATTGTTTCGGCGCCTGGGATGCATCGAGCGGTAAACGATTACGGACCCGCCGCGCGCGATCATGTGAGCCGCTGACAGCGCCGGACCTGCCGGACGGGCGCTGCAGGGTGACGCCCTTTAATCCTTCCATTCGCCGTGCATCCAGTACCCTTTGCCTTCATGTTGCCCCAACGATATTTGTCGTTATCGCCCCATTTCCAGTCGTCTGGATGCACGCTCAAGTGAAGACCGGGGGCATAATCATAATCGGCGTGAGTGTGCCAACATTCCCGTCATCGTTGCACAGACGCGGCCGTTGCCGATGACGCCGAAAACGCCATCGCGCCGCACTAGCGCTCATAAACTAGCGCCTTCGCTGCTTGCCTGTGCCGTCCTAACAACAATATTAACGAAGCTGTCTATGAATTGTTCCGTTGCATAACGCGCCAGTATAGCAATCATAAGCGTCGCATTACATGATGGCTCATTCTCTTATGTGAGCCATGAGCGCTCAAGTTATACTTTGCATATGCTGCAGTAGAAAATGGTCGCATCAAAGACTGTTCAGCTCCGCTTCAGCGGCATTCGGAAAAGCCGTGGAGGCTATCAGCCACGGCGGTGGTCGTGTTTCCGCGAATACGGGCTAAATCTGATTGTCATCGGGCGCGACGCATTCGGCGCCGTGGAGCGTCCAGTCGATATGCTCGTAATCGTGCTGCTTGTTGATCCAGTCTTGCGCCACCTAAATCGACTGGAACACGCAAAGGCCCGTCTTTCATCCGGCAAAATGTCTTCGAACTTGCATTTTGTTTGATCTTGCGGACAGGCAGACGTTTGCCCGCACCTTGCAGCGGAATTCGCATGTGGCCGTCGGTTCGTGCTTCATTGGCAGCGCAGCCAATATCGTTGCGGCGGATAAAGCATGCAGAAATCATTTCAAGACTTCCGGGAGGCTGCATCGGCAGCAACTGTCCGAAAATCAACGTTCGAAACGCAGCTGAGGATCCCAGCGCTCAGATCATTGTCCACGAAATCCCCTTAACCGCGCCCCTGCAGAAGTCGTTGGAAACGCTTATGGCGGAACGGGGGTCGCGGGGCGCGCAAACCACCCTCCCGCCACGCGGGAGGGCTTGTCCTCGCCTCCTCGCATGTCGATGTCGGGCTCCGGCTTCATTGCCTTTAAGCCGTCTGCAATTTCGTCCGTTGTTCCGACGAAATAGGGCGGAGCTTTTTTCGGTGCCCACTCCAGAGTTCGCTCGTTCGTCACGCTCTTCTCGGCCTTGGCTTTGCTGCGTTTTGGGCTCCCCTTGCATATTCGCCCTGTCGTCATTTGGACGGCGATCAGCGCCTTGTCCTTCCGACTGGCGGCGATCGCGCTCGGGCTCGGCTTTGGTGTCCCTATCCGTCAAGCGGCCCTGTTGTCTTCTGCCCCATTCGGACGGTCGCCTTCCGATTGCTTGGTTTCGGTTTTCACGCCTTGATTTGCCAAATCGTCTTTTTTCACTTGGCCTTTCATTCCCGCCGGCGCCGATTTTTCGGCGCGTGAAGGCGCTTTGCGACGACATTGCTCGCCGGACAACCGGGAGTTCGATTGGCGTTGAGGCGATCGAAATCGATCGTAAGAGCTGATTTGCGAGGGCAAGGTTGTTTCCGTCCGCGGCGCGGTTGTGGACATGCGTTTCGACGCGCGAAAGCCCTTCCAACCGTCAACAGCGCCTTGACCGTTCGTTAAAAAAAGCTACGCAGGCAGCCTCCTCCGCGTTTCGGCGAATTCTGCTCAATTGTCCAAGACCGCATAATGTTGAGCCACCCTGTGGACGGGCCGGTCAGCGCGCTTCTGCGGACTTTCCGTCCGAGCCATCGAGAGCCGCCGGCAGCAAAGTGCCATCGTCTGCTCCGATGTCCCAAATCATCACGCCGGCGAGCCCGTGGGTGCGTGCGTATCTTGCTTTTTCCTCAATGGATTCGACGCCAGCGTACGCATGCTGCTCGCATCCGGCGTGCCGCGAGACAAGTTGACGCTCGGCTTTCGTCTCGCCATACCGCATTTTCCTCGCGGCGAACAATGGGGCGTTAAGTCCGGCCAGTGCGGCCCCTGCATAACAGTCGTAGGTCATCGCCTCCATGCGATCGACGATCCCGGACAGCGCATGGAGACGGAAGCCTGTATTTATGGAGCCAGGCGATCGAGCGGGGAATCAATTCCTGGATGATCGGTTATGGTCCCGGCCCTCACCTCGATATCCCTGTCAGCCTGACCGCCGGTCACCGCACTGCGGGCGAACCCGCCAATATGTCTCACCCCAACGAGGGCGCGCGCCCATTACGAAACGCACAATACGTTTCTTGAGCTCTTTGTTCAGGGGGGGCGTCCTTGCCGTCGGTTCGTTTATATGGATCGGCGCGCTCGCCGTGCGGCGAGCCTGGAAAGCAGGCCGGGACGGCTTGGTCGCGCTCCTGTTCGCGATTGCCGCCTTCGGCAGTTTTCACGTCGTTTTCAGGCATCCGATCGTCTGGCTCACCATCAGCCTCGCGTTGCAAGCTCAGCGAAGTGTTCCGAACGCGCGCTCAGGCCTCCAGTTCGGCTTTGGCGGCGTCGACATCGAGTCGTTCCATGGCGTCGGCCGGTTCGCACGTCGCCGCCTGACGATAGAGCTTCGTCGCGGCGTCGAGCTTGCTCTTGCCAAACAGCATGACGAGCGCGTTGGCGTATTCGATGCGGGCGATGGCGCTGGAGGGATTGAGTTTCAGCGCCGTTTCAAAATGCGAGACCGCGGCGTCCTTGCTTGCGCCATAGGTCAGCCCTCCAACGACCGAGCCGACCTTGTTGATCACCTCTGCATGATAGACGCCAAGGCCGATATGGGCGTCGGCATGGGCGGGCTCCAGCGCCACGGCGGCGTTCAGCGCCTTCAGGATGCGGCCGCCGATTCCCTGAGCCAGCGCGGTCATGATCGAGAGGCCCTGGCTGTAGCGACCCAAAGCCTGGGCGGCGAAATAATGCGCGTTCGCATAATCGGGCGCGGCCTTCGCCAGCGCTTCGCAACGCGCAGCGCTGTCCTGGAAAATCGCGAGCTGCCGCTTGGCGTCGGGCTCGAGATAGGAGGCGTAGATATTGGCGGCCTTGCCGGCCACGGCGGCGCCCAGCGGCCCGAGCGAGTCGCCGAGTTCGACGGCTTGCGCGAAATCGCCCCGGTGATAGGCGCGCCATGCGTCCTGCAGGATGCCTGCGGAATGGGCGGCTTTCGATTTGAGCGCCGGATGGCGGGAAACCATCGCCGCGATCCAGGAACTCGTCGGGAAAGGGTTCGCGGTCGCCGCAATGCAGCCGGTCCCAGCTTTTTCTTCAGCTTCGCGCCCGCATAATCATAGGCGGGACTCGTGTGCGGAAACGCATTCCATTTCGTGCGGTCCATGAAGCGCCCTTTCAATGCAGGTAGCGTTTGGCGAGATCGTCGAACAATTGCCGTTCCCTCGGCGCGAGATAGGGCGCCGCGAGCGAGATCACGTAGAAGGCGCCGCTCGCCAGGGTGCGGCCGTCGAGCGGCGCGCGGGGATCGCGCGCATAGGCGAAGGACAGCCAGTAGCTCGCCACCATGGTCATGGTGGTCGCCAGGGTCTCGATCTCCGTCGGCGTCGCCTTCATCGCGCCGGACTTGACCAGCCCCTTCATGATCGCCGTCGCCGTGCGCACCTTGTGGTCGAGAATCCGGCGGAACTGGACTTCGAGAAAGCGATGCCGCGACAGGAGTTCATTGAGGTCGCGATAGACGAACCGGAATTTGGCGATCGCCTCGAACAAAAGATGCAGGAACAGCCAGATGTCCTCGGCGTGGGTCGTCCGGCTTTCGGGCGCGGTCAGGGTCGACTCGATTTCCTGCTTGAACTGCGCGAACAGGGCCTCGATGATCTTGTCCTTGGAATGGAAGTGATAATAGAGGTTGCCCGGACTGATGTTCATCGTCTCGGCGATCGTCGCCGTCGCGACGCCGGGAACGCCATATTCGTTGAACAGGTCGAGAGCGGCTTCCAGGATACGCTCGCGCGTGCGCCGTTTCGGTTTGGCGTCCATCCCGTCGCCCCCTTTGTTGGTATCGGTCTTGCGCCGATCTACCGGTCTAGGCCGGTCTTGAGGTCGACTTTAACAAACGGTCCAGATCGCGCAATGCCCGGTCGAGTTGCGTCGCCGCGCGCCCGAGCGTCCGCGGATGAGTCCGCCCTCGCGGCGAGCGCAGATGCGCCAGGGTTTTGTGCTCGTCCTGCAGCGCGGCCATATCCAGTGCGACGCCATGCCGCGCCAAAATGGGGGCGAGCGTCTCGGCGCGCTGCCGCAATTGCGCGCGGGTGTTCCGATAGGCGTGTTCGGACAGCCGCTTGCGGCTGGAATAGCTGAAGACATTGGTGAAGAACATGTCGGCGTCGCCGCGGCTCGGCTCGAACAGCACGACGTCGGCGTCGGGATATTCCTTGCGATAGCGGTCCATGCCGACCTGCATGCGCGAATGGACGATCGCGCGGAACGTTTGCGACAGGACGGTCGGCAGGCCCCCCTCGGCCAGCGAGGCCGGTTGGTCGCGGCGACGGCGCGAGGCGATCCGGGCGTCGAAGGGCACGAGCGGATTGATGCAAAACAGCAGTTTCACGCCGTCTTTCAGCGCCACCGACGCATGCACCGTCTTCATCAGGGCGCCGTCCACATAACGCCGCCCGTTGATTTCGACCGGGGGGAACAGGCCCGGCAGGGCCGAACTCGCCTGGACGGCGACGGAAATCGGCACATCGTCCCGGCCGGGCGCGCCGAAGGCGACCGCCTCGCTGGCGTCGAGATCCGTGGCGACGATGAACAGCTTTCGGCTCAGTTCGCGAAAATCGTTGGTGCGCCCCGGCGCCGAATAAAGCGCGCGCAGATAGTCGCCGATGCCGGAATTGTCGAACAGCCCCGTGGGCAGGGCCCGCGCCAGCCGCTGGAAGGATTCGATGAAGCCGCGCGAAAACGGCGCTTCGCAATATTGGCGCAGGGCGCCGAGAAACAGCGCCGGGGTCGAGGCGAGGCGGCCGAAATATTCGCCGAACGCCGGCCGCAGCAGGATGTCCGGCTCGAACGGATCGTCCGCGGTCTCGCTTTCGATGAACATGCGGTACATGTCGCCGGGCGTCATGCCATTCGCCAGCCCGGCGGCGATGAACGCGCCGGAACTCACGCCGACATAGGCGTCGCACGCGGCCAGATCGACGCCGATGAGCGCCTCGTCCAGCGCCGCCAGCGCGCCGAGTTCATAGATAGCGCCCAGCGGACCGCCTCCCGCAAGGGCCAGTCCGACCTTACGCGGGTTCATGACGCCGCCTCCCGAATGGTTTTTGATTTGAACCCCGCCGCATTCGGATCGCAGTCAACGAATGCGGCGGGGCAGGGCCGAGCGACCAGCCCGAAGGGATCAGCCCTTATGCGTCGTCTTGGCCGACGTGTGCGGTTTGGTCTCCGCAGGATGGCCGATCGAGGCCGACAGCTTCTTGGTGGCGAGCGTGAGTTCATGCACACGCGCGCTCAGATCGTCGATATCGCGCTTGCTGGGCACGCTCAGGCTGTTGAGGGCGCGGGCGACGCGATCCTCGAACACCTGCTCAAGCTTGTCCCAGTTCTCGGTCGCCTTGGATTTAACCTCGGTGAACTTTTCGTCGGCGACTTTCCTGGCGCGGTCCTGGACGGACTCGCCTTCCTTGACCAGAGCCTCGAAGACCTTCCCGCCCTCTTCCTGCGCCTTGGCGAAGGCGCCGAGGCCGGCGAGCCAGATCTGGGTCGCGGATTCGCGGATCGTCGCAACGAGCTGGGTGTCGTTTCCGGCCGCGAGATCTTTCAGTTTCTTGACCATTTTCCACTCCCTTGTCATGGCGTTGTCCCGCGAAGCGGATGGGATTCCATCGGGAACCGACAATCCGGGAAGCGAAAACGCCCTCAAAACGAGGAACCATGAGTCCGATCCGGTCTGTCTGGATCGGGAAAGGCCCCTCGGCAAAACTCATCAGGTTTCACCTACGTATTTATTTCTGCTCTCTTTAATTAGAGGACGCTACCTAGAATTCTAGGCGACAGAGTCTAATCGGGCGGCGTAAGTTGCCAGCCAGGAAAATGATCGGGGAAGGACCATGGCTGCGACCTTTTTCGTCACCGGCGCCAGCGGCTTTATCGGCAAGAGACTGGTTCGCGCTCTGCTCGAGCGTCCGGACGCTCGTGTGTTTTATCTCATGCGCGACCTGTCGCCGGAGCGGATCGCCGCGCTCGACGCCTTCTGGGGCGAGGGCGCCAAGCGCGCGACCGCGGTGAAGGGCGACCTGCTGCGCGCCGATCTCGGGCTCTCCGCCGCCGATGTCAAAAAGCTGAAGGGCCGCGTCGATCACTTCTTCCATCTCGCCGCGGTCTATGATCTCGCCGCCGATCCGGAGCTGGAAACGAAAACCAATGTTGAGGGCGCCCGCAACGCCGTTCGCCTCGCCAAAAAGATCGGCGCCGGGCGTTTCCATCACATGAGTTCGATCGCGGCCGCCGGCCTGTATGAGGGCGTGTTCCGCGAGGACATGTTCGAGGAGGCCGACAAGCTCGACCATCCCTATTTCGCGAGCAAGCACGAAGCCGAGAAGATCGTGCGCCGGGACTGCGAGATCCCCTGGCGGATCTATCGCCCCGGCCTCGTCGTCGGCGATTCCCGCACACGGCGAAATGGACAAGATCGACGGCCCCTATTATTTCTTCAAGCTGATCCAGAAGATGCGGAAAATGCTGCCGCCCTGGGCGCCGACGATCGGCTTCGAGGGCGGCCGGCTCAATATCGTGCCGGTTGATTTCGTCGTCGCCGCGCTCGTTCATCTGGCTCTTCTGGACGGGCTCGATGGACGCTGCTTCCACCTGACCGATCCGCGCCCGCACCGCGTCGGCGACATCATGAACATTTTTGCGCGCGCGGCGCATGCGCCTTCGATGACGCTGCGGATCAACGTCGCCTGTTCGACCTCCTGCCCAAGGGGCTGATGCGGGGCCTCGGCGCGCTGACGCCGGTCCGGCGTATCCGCAAGGCGGTCCTGAAGGATTTCGGCCTTCCCGATGACGTGCTGCGCTTCGTCAATTATCCAACGCGCTTCGACCAGCGCGAGGCCGGGCGTCTGCTGGAGCCGGCGGGCATCACGGTCCCGGATCTCGAGGATTACGCCTGGCGCCTGTGGGATTACTGGGAGCGCCATCTCGATCCCGACCTGTTCGTGGACCGGTCGCTGCGCGGCAAGGTCGCGCGGCAAGACCGTTGTCGTCACCGGAGGCTCCTCCGGCATCGGCAAGGCCGCCGCCTTCAGGCTGGCCGAGGCCGGCGCGCGCACGATCATCGTGGCGCGCGACAAGACCAGGCTCGACCAGGCGTGCGAGGAGGCCGCGCAACGCGGCCTCGCCTTGACGGCCTATGAAGGCGACATCGCAGACCCGGCCCAATGCGAGGCCCTGATCCAGCGTGTCGTCGCCGACCTTGGCGGCGTCGACATCCTGATCAACAACGCCGGCCGCTCGATCCGGCGCGGCATCGAAAATTCCTACGAGCGGTTTCACGATTACGAACGGCTGATGCAGCTCAATTATTTCGGCTGCCTGCGACTGACCCTCGGCTTCCTGCCGGGCATGGCGCAGCGGCGCAGCGGCCATGTGATCAATGTGTCGTCGATCGGCGTCCTGACCAATGCGCCGCGCTTTTCGGCCTATGTCGCCTCGAAAGCCGCGCTGGAGGCGTGGACGCGCTGCGCGGCGTCGGAATTTCTCGATCGCGGCGTGCATTTCACCACGATCAACATGCCGCTGGTGCGCACCGAAATGGTCGCGCCGACGAAGCTGTACCAGCAGGTGCCGATGCTTTCGCCGGACGAGGCCGCCGATTTCATCGTCGAGGCGATCATCCATCAGCCCATCCGGATCGCCACGCGACTCGGCGTTTTCGGGCAGGTCGTCCACGCGATCGCGCCGCGCATCGGCCAGATCGTCATGAACACCAGCTTCCGCATGTTCCCCGATTCGGAGGCGGCGAAAGGCGGCAAGCCGGGCGGCGAAAAGCCGACCGCCGACCAGATCGCCTTCACGCAACTGATGAAAGGGATGTATTTCTAGCCTCGGCGACTGCCGCCGCGCGCGCCGCGTCCCGGATGATCGTGGCGACCTGATCGGACAGGACAAGGCCGAAATGGTCCTGGGCGGGGAGGATGTGTTGATCCGCTCCGGGCCAGAGCGCGCTGTCCTGCGGCGCGACAATCTCGTCGCCGGCGCCTTCGATGCTGGTCACGGGAATTTCGAGTTTTGAGGCGTTCAGGTCGTTGAGCCAGCCGTTGCCCGGCTCCATCTGGCGCGCGTCGCGGCCGAGGCCCAGGAAGGCCAGTTTCGTGCCGTAATGCGGCGATCCGACCGTCACCAGCGCCGCGACTTTGTCCTGGCCATGGCGACGCAGATAGGCGCGCGCGACGAGGCCTCCCATGCTATGCGCCGCGATGACGACCTTTTGCGCGCCGGTTTCGACGAGCGCGGTTTCGATCCGGGCGCGCAATTGCTCGGCGAAAATTTCGATGTCGCCAAAGACCGGCTCGAAATTGACGGTTGCGACGGAAAGCCCCGCCGCGCGCAGGCGCGCCCGCATCCACACCCATATTCCGCGATTGCAGACATAGCCGTGAGCGAGAACCACGGGCAGGCCGCCGCCCGGGGCGCGCGCGCAACGCTCGTCGCCCATCCAGAATCGCTCGAATGGCTGCACGACGGCATAGAAGGCCGTGAACGCCGCCCACTCGCGAAGGGCGGCGGCGGCCGCGCCGAGAAAGCTGGCCTTGGCGCCGCGAACGACCGGCGCGCCGGATCGCCGCGAAACGACATAGGCCAGGCCGAGCAGCGGCGCGTCAGCGAGCAGGAAAACCAGCAGCGAGGCGACAATCCAGCCCTTGCTGCCGATGCCGGCCATTCCCGCGCCGATCAGCATCGAGCCGATCAGCCGGACGAACAGCCACCATTTCAATCTGCGCGCCAGCATGCAAATCCGTCCCTTTTTCGCGCCCGGCGTCGAATTTGGCCTATCGCAAGGTATCGCTCACGATCCTGTGGCATACAATGGGCTAGCCTAAACTCCCGGACGACGCCTGATGCGGCGCGGATTAGAGGAGAGGGGGAGGAGATGAGCCATGGACAGGATCTGGCTCGCCCATTATCCGGCCGGCGTGCCCGCCGAAGTCGATGTTGACGCTTTCCGGTCGATTGACGGCTTGTTCGCGCGGGCGGTCGAGCGGTTCGCGGCGAGGGATGCTTTCGTCAGCATGGGCGCGGCGATCAGTTTTGCCGAACTCGATCGCCTGTCGCGCGATTTCGCCGCCTTTCTGCAATCGGACCTCAAATTGCCGCGCGGCGCCCGCGTCGCGCTGATGATGCCGAATATCCTGCAATATCCAATCGCGTTGTTCGGCGCGTTGCGCGCCGGCTGCACGGTCGTGAACTGCAATCCGCTCTATACGGCGCGCGAACTCGAGTTCCAGCTCGCCGATTCCGGCGCGCAGGCCATCGTCATCATCGAGAACTTCGCGCATGTGCTCGAAAAGTGCCTGCCGAAGACCCGCGTCGAGCACATCGTCACCACGCAGGTCGGCGACATGCTCGGCGCGCCCAAGGGCCCGCTGGTCAATTTCGCGATCAAATTCGTGAAGCGCATGGTCCCGGCCTGGAGTCTTCCCGGCGCGGTCAGTTTCCGCAAGGCCCTGCGCGAAGGCGCGCGCCGTCGCGTTCACCGATCCCGGGATCGGCCCGGACGATCTCGCCTTCCTGCAATATACCGGCGGGACGACGGGGACGCCCAAGGGCGCCATGCTGACCCATGGCAATATCGTCGCCAACGTGCAGCAGGGCGTGGCCTGGTTCCTTCCGTTCGTCAAGGAGGGCGGCGAAACCGCCATCACCGCGCTGCCGCTCTATCATATCTTCGCCTTGACGGTGAATTGCCTGGGCTTTTTGGAGATCGGCGCGACCAACGTTCTCATCGTCAATCCGCGCGATATCCCCGGCTTCATCAAGGAGCTGAAGCGGCGGCCGTTCACCTTGATGACCGGCGTCAGCACCCTGTTCAACGCTCTGCTGCAACAATCCCGACTTCGCGAGCTCGATTTCACGCCGCTGAAAATCTGCCTCAGCGGCGGCATGGCGGTCCAGCGCGCGGTGGCCGAACGGTGGAGGTCCGTCACCGGCAAGCTCCTGATCGAGGCTTACGGACTGACCGAGGCCTCGCCGGGCGTCGCCATGAACCCCTTCGATCTGACCGATTACAACGGAGCGTCGGACTGCCGATCCCGAACACCGAGATCGCCATTCGCGACGAGGAGGGCCGCGACCTCGCCCTGGGCGAGGAAGGCGAACTCTGCGTGCGCGGCCCGCAGGTGATGAAGGGCTACTGGAACCATCCCGAGGAGACGGCCAAGGTCATGACCGCCGACGGCTTCCTGCTCACCGGCGATATCGCGAGCGTCGACGAGCGCGGATACATCCGGATCGTCGACCGCAAGAAGGACATGATCATCGTTTCGGGCTTCAACGTCTATCCGAGCGAGATCGAGGACATCGTCGGGATGCATTCCGGGGTGCTGGAGGTCGGCGCGGTCGGCGTGCCGCACGCCTCGTCCGGGGAAGCGGTGATGATCGTGGTCGTGCGCCGCGATCCCGAACTGACGGTCGAGGAATTGCGCGCCTTCTGCCGGGAACATCTGACCGGCTACAAGATGCCGAAGCACATCCTGTTCCGCAACGAACTGCCGAAAACCAATGTCGGCAAGATCCTGCGCCGCGCCTTGCGCGACGAGGTCGCCAAGAAAATCTAGTATTGCGGGCTTGCCGGCGCCGGTTGGTCCGGCCTTCAGCGCGCCTTGGCAGGCCTCTGTCGGAGGACGCGCGCTTCGCGCGTTTCGCCGGCGTCGTCGCCGCTTTTTTTGCCGCCGCGGCGGCCTTTTTCGCCGGCGGCTTGCGCGTCGGCTCGCGTTTGGGTTGGCTCGCGTTTGGGCTTGGGCTCGCGAATGGGCTTGGGCGCTGGCGGCGCCGCTGCGGCCGGGCGTTCCGGCGGGTCGCCGGCCCACGGCCCCATCAGCGCGAAATACAGCAATTGCTCGAATTCCGGCCTGAAGCGCGCAATGATCGCCTCCGGGTCGGGCACGACCGCCGCGTCGGTGATCAGTCCGAACTGCACCTTGCCGCCGAAGGACAGGATCGACACGCCCATGCCGAGGTCGCCGGACTGCGGCACCCAGAACATCGCCTGTTCGAGCAGCGAGCCCGCGAGATAGAGCTTGTGCTGCGGTCCCGGCACGTTGGTCATCACCGCCGTCGCGCGGCTCAGGAGCAGGTCGAACAGCTGGTCCTGCACCAGCTTCGGCGCATAGCCCAGCGCCGCGAACAGCCCCAGGGTCACCGGCGCTTCATAGGACTTTTTCAGCTCGATCATGCGCCGGCGCACTTCGTAGAGGCGCTCGACGGGGTCCGCGATTCCGACCGGCAATTCGACCGCGACGATGCCGAAATGGTTGCCGAGATTGCGTTCGGCGCCGCTCGGCCGCAGGTTGAGCGGCACCAGCGCGCGGACTTCCACGCCCGCTGTGGGATCGCCCTTGGATTCGAGATAGCCGCGCAGCGCGCCGGCCACGGAGGCGAGCAGCATGTCGTTGACCGAGCAATCGAGCGCGCGGCTGACGGCCTTGACTTCCGGCAGGGCCAGCGGCTCCGTCCAGGCGACGCGCTTGCTGCCGCAGGGCGCGCCCTTGAAGCGCGTCTGGCTGTCCTTCGGCATGAACAGGAGCCAGGCGAGTTCGGACGCGACGCCGGCGCCGCCGCGCACCAGATCGGCGGTCTTGCCGGGGCGCGCCAGCAGCTTGAGGGCGAGCTTTCCGAGATCGGCCGAAATCCGTACGCCCTGGTCGATGGCCTGCGTCACTGGCGCGAACAGGCTGTGGCCTTCGTCGTCGTCGGAATGGCCCGAACGCCAGTGATGCGGCTCCGCGTCGGGATCCTCGTCGGTCATCGACAGGATCACGGCGACCAGCGCCATGCCGTCTCCGACGGCGTGATGGAACCGCCCCACGAGCGCCGCGCCGCCCTCGTAATCCTCGACGATGTGGAACTGCCACAGCGGATGAGCCAGGTCGAGCGGCTGCGAGCAAAGCTCGGCGACGAAGGACTGGAGTTCGGCCTTGCCGCCATTTCCCGGAAGCCGCGCCCGTCGGACGTGCCGCGCGATGTCGAAATGGGGATCGTCGACCCACCATGATCCGGTCGCGCTCTCCTCGACCTTGCTGCGGAAACGGGGATAGGACAAAAGCCGCGTCGACAAGGTCCGCTCAAGCCGCTCGAGATCGATCGGCGGCGCCAGCTTCATCACCCCGACAATGACCATGCGATTGACCGGGCGGTCCATCCGCAACCAGGTCGTATCGACCGGCGACATGCGCTCGCTGCCCATTTTTGTCATCCTCGCCTTACGGGTCGCCAAAAAACTATGTCATTCCGTCCCGCCGTCAAAGGATCAGGATCAAATTCCGCGCAGTTTAGGCGGAAAGCCCTAATTTCCCGTGGTAACTCTCGCCCATGTCGGAGAAAGATGACGTCCTTCGTCGCCTGACGACGAGCCTTGAGACCGCCGCTCGCGTCCGCGCCAGCGCGCGCGAAACCGCGAGCGCGGCGGCGGCGCGCAAAATGCTGCGGACGTGGCAGGCCGCGCGCCTCGCCCGAACCCATTCCGATTTTCTCGCCAGCCCGGAATATTCCGACGCGGCGCGGTTCTTCGTCACCGATCTCTACGGCCCGGACGAGATGGAAAACCGCGACGCCGTCCTGCAACGGGTCGCGCCGATCATGTCGAAGACCCTGCCGGTTTCCGGCCTCGACGCCATCGCTGACGCCATCGAGCTCGACGCTTTGTCGGAAAGTCTCGACGCCGACATGGTCGCAGCGCTTGGCGGCGACATCGCCCATATCGATTGCGCAGCCTACGGCCGGGCCTATCGGCAGACGGACCGGCGCAGCGACCGCGCACGCCAGATCGATCTGATCGAGCACCTTGGCGGTTCGCTCGAAACGCTCGCGCGGCAGCGTTTCATCGGCGCGGCGCTGGCGGCGATGCGCAAGCCCGCGCGCCTTGCCGGCCTTGGCGAATTGCAGAACTTTCTTGAACGTGGCTACGAAGGCGTCCGGAAAATGAAAGCGGTCGCGCCTTTCCTGGATACGGTGGTGTCGCGGGAACGAGCGGTCTCCGCGGCGCTGTTCGCGGGGGACGATACGGTCCTCGAGCGCGGAGCGGACGGTTCGGCTTTTCCCGGGAGCGACACGCATGGATGAATTCGACTATGTCGTGATCGGCGGCGGGTCGGCGGGCAGCGTGGTCGCCAGCCGCCTGAGCGAAGATCCGCAAACGACCGTCGCTTTGCTCGAAGCCGGCGGGGCGGGCGAAGTCCTGGGTCGTGAACACGCCTTTTGCGGGCGCGCTGATGGTTCCTACGTCGCTCAACAACTGGGCCTTCGAAACGTTCCGCAGAAGGGCCTCGGCGGCCGTCGCGGCTACCAGCCGCGTGGCAAGGCGCTCGGCGGCTCGTCGGCCATCAACGCCATGGTCTATATTCGCGGAACGCCCGGAGATTACGAATCCTGGGCGCAGCAGGGCGCGCGCGGCTGGTCCTGGGCCGACGTCCTGCCCTATTTCATCAAGTCGGAAGCCAACGAGGATTTCGCCGGCCCGCTGCATGGCACGGACGGCCCGCTCCATGTGGCGCGTTCGCGAACGGACAACCCCTTCCACGAGATCTTCGTGCGAGGCCGCGCGCCAGGCGAATTTTCCGGTGCGCGACGATTTCAACGGCGAGGAGCAGGAAGGCTGCGGCCTCTATCAGCTAACCCAGAAAAACGGCGAACGATGGAGCGCCGCGCGCGCCTATCTGCAGCCGTTCATGGGGCGGCGCGCGCCAATCTGCGGGTGGAAACCGGCGCGCAGGCGCGACGCATCCTGTTCGACGGCCGCCGCGCGGTCGGCGTCGAATACGAGCAGGGCGGAATTGTGCGCAGCCTTCGCGCGCGGCGCGAGGTGATCGTCAGCGCCGGCGCCCTGCAGTCCCCGCAAATCCTGATGCTGTCCGGAATCGGACCGGCAGACGACGCGCGCCGGCTCGGAATCGAACCGCTCCTCGACCTGCCGGGGGTTGGGCAGAACCTGCAGGACCATCCCGATTTCGTGTTCGGCTACACCGCGCCCAGTCTCGACCTCGCCGGCATCACACCGCGCGGCGGGGCGCGCCTGTTGCGCGAAGTCGCGCGCTATCGCCGCGAGCGGCGCGGCATGATCACCAGCAATTTCGCCGAAGCCGGCGGCTTCCTGAAAACCCGGCCGGACCTTGCCGAGCCGGACATCCAGCTGCATTTCGTGATCGCGCTGGTCGAGGACCATGCGCGCAAGCTGCGGCTCGCGCATGGCTATTCCTGCCATTTCTGCCTGCTGCGGCCGCAGCAGCCGGGGCGCGCTTCGCTTGAACGATGCCGACCCGGCGTCCGCGCCCCTGATCGACCCCGATTTTCCTCGGCGACGATCGCGACATCGAGGACATGGTCGCAGGGTTCAAGATCACGCGTCGGCTGCTCGATGCGCCGGCCTTCGCCGCGATCCGCGAGCGCGACCTCTATACGGCGGACGTGCGCAGCGACGACGACATCCGCGCCATCCTCCGGCGCCGCGTCGACACGGTCTATCATCCGGTCGGCACCTGCCGCATGGGCGAGGATCCGGCGCGGTGGTCGATCCGCCGCCTGCGCGTTCGCGGCGTGGAGGGGCTGCGCGTGGCGGACGCCTCGATCATGCCGACGCTGATCGGCGGCAACACCAATGCGCCGACCATCATGATCGGCGAAAAGGCCGCCGACATGATCCGCGCCGACGCGCGCGAATGCGCCGCCGTGAGCTAGTGGAACCACGTTTTGCTGGAATCGGCGAACGGCGGAAGGCCGCCGGGGTCGCGGGCAGAGGATAGTTTGGCGCGGAGAAGAATGCGCGCCCGTCCGCAAAATCAATGGCGCGATAGCGCTTTGTATGGCAGTTTTTGCAGGCGCGGCAGCACGTCGCGGCCATGGCCGCGATATTTTGTCGCGCCTCTCGTCGTGACGCAGAAATAAGCGGCGGGCTGCAGTGTCGCCTTGCATGGAGCCACCAAGAAGCTCCGAACTTCTCAGATTGGAAACGTCACATGCGCATCATTTTTCCCGTGGCCGCCGTCTCCGCATTGCTTTTGTGCAGTTCTTCCGCTTTCGCGCTCGAATCGTCCGTGACCGAGGCTTCCACGCTTTCGCCCGATGCCCTCTGGAAAAAAGTCGGAGATTTTTGCGGCATCGCATCCTGGCACCCGGCCATTGCCGGCTGCAAGCTGACCGATAGCGGCAAACGCCGCATCTTGACCCTGAAGGACGGCGGCGGCGTGATCGTCGAGAGGTTGACCAGGCGCGATGACGCTCATCACAGCTACAGCTACAAAATCGTCTCGAGCCCTCTGCCCGTGGCCGATTACCACTCGACCATCAGCGTGACGAGTTCGAAGGACGGCTCAGACTTCAAATGGTCCGGCAAATATTTGGCCAAGGGAACGACATCGGCCGACGCCAAGAAGACCATCGACGGCATTTATCAGGCCGGCGCCGACGCCATCGTCAAGCCGTAAGATTGCCGCTGCGCATCGTCTCTGCCGGGTTCACCATTGTCCTGCGCGACCTCGATCCGTGTCATAGTTGACGGGGGCTCAGAAGGTCGTCCGCGCCAGGGAAATTTCTTGGCGATTTCGACAACTCATTGAAATCGCCAAGAAAGGCGTCAGCCACATCGATGACCGCATTTGGTCATGACGAGACAAGTTGCCGATCCAATCGGGAAGGTCAGCTTTGAGGCGAACGCGGTCATCGCTGTGGGCGCCAGGCGCCTGTTCTTCACGACTAGCTCGCGAGCCAGCGTTCGATCTGCTCGCCGACTTCGGCGCGGTCCAGCAGGTCGAGGTGGTTCATCCCGCTGGCGATCCATTGCCGGTCGGGCGGAAACGACAAATCGAGCGCCGGATCCTTGTGGCGTCCGAGCGCGCTATCGACCGTGACGAGCCCGTCGCCGATCAGCCGGTCGTTCAGGCTGCCGGCCGCCACGGCGGTGGTGGCCGCAATGGCGTAGCAGGCGACGCCCTCCGGCAAGGGCACGGGCGTCCGGACATCGCCCTCGCGAACGAAACGATCGCGTCCCCGCCAATCCTCGTCGAGCAGGTTGCCGAAGCGCAGGTCGGTGACGCCGGCGCTGCGGATTTGGCCGAGCCGGGTGAAGGCGCCGCCATAGGGGATTTTGCCGATCGCCGCTTCGACCCACGCGCCGATCCGCTCCAGCGGGGCGCCATGATGCGGCGAGCCGAGGCAAACCAGCTTGTTCAGGCGCCGGCGCCAGGCGTGGCCCTCCATTTCGGCGTAATGGCAGGCGCTGCGCGCGACGAGGCCGCCCATGCTGTGGCCGATGATCACGAGTTCCTCGATCGGAACAGGCCATTGCGCGACCAGGCTTTCGAGCATTTCGGCGGCGGCGCGGCCATTCGTCGAGATGTGCAGGCCTGAATTGTAGAACAGGTAAACCGGCGTGAAGCCCAGATTTTGCGCGAGCCTTTCGCCGTGGTCGCGCCCGGCGCGGCCCCAGCGCAGGTCGCTCACGCACAATCCGTGAACCAGCACGGCGACGCGCCCCGTCGGCTTCAGCGCCAGAAGCGACGGCGGAGACAGGTCGAGCGTCTGACCCTGCTGGCGCAGGCGCATCGTCAAGGCCAGCGGATTGCCGGTCTCGACCAGATAATCGCCGACGACGCCGTTCAACGCCGCGACCAGCGCGTCACGGGCAGGCGATTCCGGAATTTCTCCGATCTGCGGGCCCTAATTGCGCCAGGGCGGCGTCGATGGCGTCGCCGCTCAGCCGCATGATTCCCCTGACGCAGCGATAGACGAACCCGGTGATTCCGGTGGTCGTCGCGCCCTCCGGGGGCGCGCCGAACGGACGCATCCGCAAAATGGCCAGATGCGTCTGCTCGGTCACGTTCGTGATTCCGATGGCGGCGTCGATGACCAGGCGGCTCCATCCGCGCAGGTCCGACGCGGTCCGGTCGGCTTTCTTGGCGACCATGTTTTCCCCGGCTCCGTCGGTCGCGGCGAGGAAGCCCGGCGCGAGGGGTGAACGTTACAGGAGGGCATGGTCGCGGACAAATCGAAAGCGTTTCCTCGAAAAATCAGGACGGGACGCTCATGCGAGAACGGTGGCGCGGCCGATTGCGGGTTGACGGAAACGGCTATGCTTGCGAGAAAGTCATCCCCATTTGATGCGCCGCACACAAGCGGCGGGGTGATGAGAACCGTTGGGCCAAAGCTTGGGCCGGTTCTTGGAGGCGAGGCCGCTCCCTCGCCATTGTCTTGTTTTGAATTGGGGCGCGTATGGCCAGGAAGTCCGGATCTGAAGCTGAAACCCCGCGCGAGCCGGTGCTCGTCGACCTGGCCCTGCAGGGCGGCGGCTCGCATGGCGCCTTCACCTGGGGCGTGCTGGACCGGCTGCTCGAAGAGCCCTGGCTGAAGATCGAAGCCATTTCCGGCACCTCGGCCGGGCGCGATGAACGCCGCCGTTCTGGTCAGCGGCTTCATGCAGGACGGCGCGGCGGGCGCCCGCAAGGCGCTCGACGCCTATTGGGGCCGCGTCGCGGAAGCCGCCCGCTTCAGCCCGATCCAGCGCTCGCCGCTCGACCGCCTGATGAACCGCTGGTCGCTCGACACCTCCCCCGGCTATATCATGCTGGACCTGATGAGCCGGCTGGTGTCGCCCTATAATATCAACCCGATGGGGCATAATCCGATCCGGGGACTGCTCGAGGACAGCATCGATTTCGCCCATCTCAACGAGGCGCCGATCAAGCTGTTCATCACCGCGACCAATGTCCACACCGGGCGCGGGCGGATTTTCCGCAACAAGGAAATCACGCCCGAGGTCCTGCTCGCCTCGGCCTGCCTGCCGACCATGTTCCAGGCGATCGAGATCGACGGCGAGCCCTATTGGGACGGCGGCTACGCCGGAAACCCGACCATTTCGCCGCTGGTCCGCGAGAGCGAGGCCCATGACGTCATCCTGGTGCAGATCAATCCGCGCGAACGCCGCGAGACGCCGCGCACCGCGAGCGAGATCCTCGACCGGCTCAACGAAATCTCCTTCAATGCGCCGCTGCTGAAGGAGCTGCGCATGATCGCGCTGCTGCGGCAGGCGGCCGATCCCGGCTCCGGCGAGGGCCGCCGCTGGGCGGAAATGCGCACCCATCGCATCGTGACCGACAAGCTCGCAGGAATTCGGCGCCACCTCCAAGCTCAACGCCGAGGGCGCGTTCCTGCAATTGCTCAAGGACGAGGGCCGCAAGACGGCGGAGTCCTTCCTCGCCGACGCATGGCGACGACCTCGGCAAGCGCGCCACCGCCGACCTCGACGTTCTTCTCGCGGAGTGCTGATCGTGAGCCTGCCCATCGTCATCGGCCTTCTCGGCATTCTCGTTGGCCTCGGCCTTTTGATCTGGCTCGCCTTCCGCGGCTGGAGCGTGCTGCTGCTCGCGCCGATCGCCGCTGTCATCGCGGCCTTCTTTTCGAGCGAGCCGCTGCTCGCGCATTGGACCCAGACATTCATGCGCAGCGCTGCGGGGTTTTTGGCGCAGTTCTTTCCGCTGTTCCTGCTCGGGGCCCTGTTCGGCAAGCTGATGGAGGACACCGGCTCGGTCTCGGCGATCGCCGACTACCATGACCGAGAAGCTCGGGACCAAGCGCGCCATTCTCGCGGTCGTGCTCGGCGGCGCGGTGGTCACCTATGGCGGCGTCAGCCTGTTCGTCGCCTTTTTCGTGATCGCGCCGATGGCGCAGGGCCTGTTTCGCACCGCGGGCATTCCGCGCCGGCTGATGCCGGCGGCGATCATGCTGGGCACCGCGACCTTCACCATGTCGGCCATGCCCGGCACGCCCTCGATCCAGAACACCATTCCGATGCCCTTTTTCGGCACGACGCCCTTTGCGGCGCCGGGGCTGGGCGTTCTCGCCTCGATCATCATGTTCGGCTTCGGCATGTGGTGGCTGATGCGCGAGGAAAAGGCGGCGCGCGCCCGCGGCGAAGGCTTCGGCGACGGCGCGCCGAAATCGGCGAACGACGTCGCCAGCGACGAAACCCTGCGCGAGCGCGCGACCGCCTCGCACGAGTTCGACCCGGCCGAAATCGCCCATGGCGCGGTTGCCGCGACGCGGCCGCCGTTCTGGGCGGCGGCGGCGCCCATCGGCGTTGTCATTCTGGTCAATCTGGTCCTGTCGCTGATCGTCCTGCCGCGCCTCGATCTGAGCTTCCTGTCCGAGCCGCAATGGGGCGGGGTTTCGCCTTCCGCCGTCACCGGCGTCTGGTCGGTCCTGACGGCGCTGGCGCTCGCCATCCTGACCGTGCTGGCCCTCAACGGCCGGCGCCTGCCCAATCTGCGCGCCACGATGGACGCCGGCGTCAACGCCTCGGCGCTGCCGGCGATCAGCGTCGCCAGCCTCGTCGGCTTTGGCGCGGTGGTCGCGGCGCTGCCGGCCTTTGGCGTGGTGCGCGACGCGGTTCTGGGCATTGGCGGGGGACCGCTGGTCTCGCTGGCGGTGGCGATCAACACGCTCGCCGCGCTCACCGGCTCGGCCTCCGGCGGCCTGACCATCGCGCTCGACGCTCTGGGCCCCACCTATCTGCAGCGCGCCGCCCAGATCGGCATGGACCCGGCGCTGCTGCATCGCGTCGCGGTGATCGGCTCCGGCACGCTCGACAGCCTGCCGCATAATGGCGCGGTGGTGACGCTGCTGTCCGTCTGCGGCTCGAACCATAGCGCGAGCTACAAGGATATCTTCATGGTCGCGATCCTCGGCGCTATCATCGCGCTGGCGGTGGTGATCGTGCTCGGCTCCCTGGTGGGCTCCTTCTGAACGGCTTCATTCGCGCCCGCGCGGGCGCCAATCCGAGGATCGCAAATTGTCGCTTTCCGGCTCCCGTTTCCCGTTGCGTCGCGCCTCCCGCCTGCTGCTTGCTGGCCGCGCCGGCGCTCGCGCTGCTGCTCTCCGGCTGCAAGCGCGAGACCGCGCAAGACGAGCCGCCGCCGCGCCCCGTCCGCACGGTCGTCGTCGAAAAGGGCGGCCTCGGCCAGACCATCGTCCTGACCGGACAGATCCAGGCGGAAAAGGAAGTCGCCCTGGCCTTCCGCATCGGCGGACGGATCATCGAGCGCTCGGTGGATGCGGGTGACCGCGTCACGCCTGACCAGGTCGTGGCGCGGCTCGATCCGCAGAACGAGCTGAACACGCTTCGCTCGGCGCGCGCCGCGCTGTCGGGCGCGCAGGGGCGGCTCGAGCAGGATTCCAACATCTTCGACCGCCAGCAGACCCTGCTGCGGCAGGGCTGGACGACCCGCGCCAATTTCGAACAGGCGCAGCAAGCCTTGCGCAGCGCGCAAGCCGCGGTCGACGACGCCAAGGCGCAGGTCGAGATCGCCGAGGACCGCGTCAGCTACACCCAGCTCAAGGCCGGCGTGACCGGCACGATCACCCGCCGCGCGGCGGAATCCGGCGAAGTCGTGCAGGCCGGGCAGATGGTCTACACCGTCGCGCGCGATACCGGCTGGGACGCCGTGTTCGATGTGCCGGCGCAGGTGCTGCGCACCGCGCCGGGCGACGCCGATGTCATCGTCGCGCTGACCGACGATCCGACGCGTCATCGCCAAGGGCCGCGTGCGGCAGGTCGATCCGCAGGCCGATCCGGTGACCCGCACATTCAAGGTTCGCGTCGCCGTCAACGATCCGCCGCCGGCCATGCGGCTCGGCGCGACCGTATCGGGACGGATGGAGGTCGATCACGGCCACGGCCTGTCGCTTCCCGCCAGCGCCCTGACCGCCACGGAAAATCGCCCGGCGGTTTGGGTGGTCGATCCCGACCACGCTTCACCGTTGCGATGAAGCCGGTCGAGGTGTTGCGCTTCGATCCCGGAACGGTGGTGCATTTCCAGCGGTCTCGACGGCGGCGAGATCGTGGTCACGGCGGGCGTCCAGGCGCTGCATCCCGGCCAGAAGGTCCGGCTGCTCGGAGCGCAGATCATGATCGGCCCCAATCTTTCCGACTGGGCGCTGAAACATCGATCCTTCATCATCTTCGCGATGATCGCGATCGTCATCGCCGGCCTGTCGTCCTATTTCCGGCTCGGGCGCAGCGAAGACCCGGCCTTCACCTTCCGCACCATGATCGTGCAGGCGGCCTGGCCCGGGCGCGACGCTCGACGACACCCTGACCCAGGTCACCGAGCGGCTCGAACGCAAATTGCAGGAGACCAAGGGCCTCGATTACCTGCGCTCCTATACGAGCCCCGGCCTCACCACCATTTTCGTCAACCTCAAGGGCTCCACCTCCGCCAAGGAAGTGCCCGACATCTGGTATCAGGTGCGCAAGAATAGTTCGGCGACATTCGCCGGACCCTGCCGCAAGGCGTGGTCGGCCCCGGCTTCAACGACGATTTCGGCGACACCTTTGGCCTGATCTACGCCTTTACCGCCGACAACGGCTTCAGCCATCGCGAATTGCGCGATTATGTCGAGGACATGCGCTCGAAGCTGCTGCAGGTTCCCGACGTCTCCAAGATCGAGATCCTCGGCGCGCAGGACGAGCAGATCTATGTCGAATTCTCGACCCGCCAGCTGGCGGGCATCGGGCATCGACCGCGCCGCGCTGATCGCCGCGCTGCAGGCGCAGAACGCCGTGATCCCCGCCGGTTCGATCCAGACCGGCGACGAAAAGCTGTCGATCCGCGTCACCGGCGCGTTCAAGTCCGAAAACGACCTGCTCGACGTCAATTTCCTGTCCAACGGCCGCCTGATCCGGCTGCGCGACATCGCCGAAGTGCGCCGCATCGCTGTCCGATCCGCCGCAGCCGATGTTCCGGGTCAATGGCAAGCCGGCGATCGGCCTCGCCATCGCCATGCGCGACGGCGGCGACATTCTGGCGCTCGGCCGGAACGTGAAGGCCGCGCTGGATTCCGCGCAGGCCGACCTGCCGCTCGGCATCGACGTCACTCTGGTTTCCGACCAGCCGGTGGTGGTGAAAAACGCCATCGGCGAATTCATGGAATCGCTCTGGCAGGCCATCGCCATCATCATGGCCTGCAGCATCGTCAGCCTCGGCTTCCGCCCCGGCGCGGTGGTCGCGCTGTCGATCCCGCTGACGGTGGCGATCATCTTCCCGATCATGGAATTCATCGGGATCGACCTGCAGCGCATTTCGCTCGGCGCCCTGATCATCGCGCTCGGCCTGCTGGTCGACGACGCCATGACCACGGTCGATGTGATGATCTCGCGCATGGCGGCGGGCGACAGCAAGGAGAAGGCGGCGACCGTCGCCTACGATTCGCTCGCCTTTCCGATGCTGACGGGCTCGTTCATCACCGCGGCGGGCTTCGTGCCGATCGGCTTCGCGCAAGTCGTCGGCCGGCGAATACACCTTTTCGATCTTCGCGGTCGTCTCGATCGCGCTGATCGTGTCGTGGTTCGTCGCGGTGCTGTTCGCGCCTCTGCTCGGCGTCTGGCTGCTCAAGGTCCCGGAAGAAGAAGACGGAGGAAAAGCCGAGCCGGATCATGGAGGCGTTCCGCTCGCTGCTGCTGACGGCGATGCGCCATCGCTGGATCACCGATCGCCGTGACGCTCGGCTTCTTCGCCGCCTCGCTGCTGGCCCTGCCGCTGGTGCCGCGCCAGTTCTTCCCGGCGTCGGACCGCCCGGAGCTGGTCGTCGATCTGACCCTGCCGCAGAACGCCTCGATCTTCGCCAGCGACCGCGCGGCGGCCAAGCTCGACGCGATTCTCAAGGACAATCCCGACGTCGCCAGCTGGAGCACCTATGTCGGGCGCGGCGCGATCCGCTTCTATCTGCCGCTCAACGTGCAGCTCGCCAACGACTTCTTCGCGCAGGCCGTGGTCATCGCCAAGGATGTCGCTGCGCGTGAGAGGCTGCAGGCGACGCTCGAGAAGAAACTGGCCGAGGAACTTCCCGGCGTCGTTTCCCGCGTCTCGCCGCTGGAGCTGGGACCGCCGGTGGGCTGGCCGGTGCAATATCGCGTCAGCGGTCCCGATCTCGGCCAGGTGCGGGCGATCGCCTTGCAGCTCGGCGCCAGGTTCTCGGCTCCGACGGCAATCTGCGCCGGGTGAATTTCGACTGGATGGAGCCGGCGCGAAAGGTGCGCGTCGAGATCGACCAGGATCAGGCCCGCCTGCTCGGGCCTCAGCTCGCAGGCGCTTTCGGCCTATCCTGAACACGGTGATGACCGGCGCGCCGATCACCCAGGTGCGCGACGACATCTATCTTGTCGACATCGTCGACCAGCGCCCAGGACGAGCAGCGCGTCTCGCTCGACACGCTGCAGAGCCTGCAGGTGCCGCTGCCGAGCGGGCGCACCGTGCCGCTGAGCCAGATCGCGCGCTTTGAGTTATGACCAGGAATCTTCCGCTGATCTGGCGGCGAGACCGCGTGCCGACCCTGACGGTGCAGGCCGATGTCACGCCCGGCTCGACGCCGGAGGCGGCGGTGGCCGCTCTGGCGCCGGCGATCGAAAAGCTGCGGGCGAGCCTGCCGAAGGGCTATCAGATCGCCGTCGGCGGCACGGTCGAGGAAAGCGCCAATTCGCAGGCCTCGGTCTTTGCCATGGTCGCCGGCTGATGCTGTTCCTGATGCTGCTGTTCCTGATGGCGCAGCTGCATAGTTTCAGCCGGCTCGCCATGGTGCTCTGCCTCGTGCCGATGGGCCTGATCGGCATTGTCGGGGCCCTGCTGATCTCCGGGCCGGCCGCTCGGCTTCGTCGCCATTCTCGGCATTCTGGCCCTGATGGGCATGATCGCGCGCAATGCGATCATTCTCATCGAGCAGATCGAGGCCGAGCGCGCGCAGGGCCGCGAACTCTGGGACGCGATCGTCGAGGGCGCCGTCTCGCGCTTCCGGCCGATCATGCTGACGGCGATCTCGACCGTTCTGGGCTTCATCCCGATCGCGCCGACGGTGTTCTGGGGGCCGATGGCCTTCGCGATCATGGGCGGCCTGTTCGTGGCGACCATGCTGACGCTGATCGTCCTGCCGGCGCTTTACGTGATCTTCCTCGGCGTCAAGGAGCCGGAACGGGCGTCTAGCTTCCTGAGACGCCCGCCGCCAGCAGCGCGAGGATAATCAAAAGCAAAGAGACGCCCGCCGCCGGCCATTGCCGCAGGCGGGCGTCGAAGCGTTTCGAAGGCCGGGCCGAGCGCCATGAGGCGGCGAAAGCGGCTTCGAACAGCGACGATGCTGTCGCCCGCCGGAACGCGGGGCAGAGGCCAACCCAGCCGCCGCAGCCCCAGCGCGAGGCCGACGCCGATCAGCACCGGCCACAGGCCTTCCCAGATCTTGCCGATCTCCAGCGCCTTGGCGGACATCGCCGAAGGCCGGATAGAACAGCCACGGCAGCAGGATCGCGCCGAGCGCGACGACGGGCCAGAGGCGAACGAGGCTCGGCGGGCATTCGCGCGGCGGCGTCGGGCGGCGGCACGTCGAGGCGCGCGAGGAAATGGGTCATCAGCAAAGCGGTGCCGATGGAGGAAAGCGGTGGCGAGCGTCGCCGCCCATCCGCCGGCGAATTGCGCCTTTGACGCCAGCTTGGCCAGCGCGCCGCCGGTCAACGGCAGCCCGGCGAGGCTCAACGCGAGCGCGGCGGCGAGAACAAGCGTCCAGCCGCCAAGGCGTCGCGCCGCGCGCCGCGAGCGCGCCGATGGTAAGGAACAAGGCGGCTTTCACCAGCAGATGATTGGCGCGCGTAAAAGGCGACGTCGCCGGACGCCGACGCCTCGTCCGTCGCCGAGCGCCATGCCGAGCGCGGCGGCGATGACGCCCATCTGGCTGATGCTGGAATAGGCCAGGATAGCTTTGGGGTTCCGCTGGGTCAGGCCGAGGAGCACGCCGTAAAAGGCGGTCACGAAACCCGATCGCGGCCAAGGCCTCGCCCCAGCCTTGCAGCGGAACGCCAAGCGGCAGGAAGCGGATCAGCCCGATCACGCCGGCCTTGACGCCCGCGCCGCTGAGCACGGCGGCGGCGGGAATCGGCGCGGCGGCATAGTTCAGCGGCATCCAGCCGTTGAACGGGATCAGGCCCATTTTCATGCCGAAACCGGCGACGATCAGCGCCAGGACGGCGTCGCGCCAGGGCGAGGCGGGCAGCGCGGCCATCACATCGGCGATGCGCGCGCTTCCGTGCGGCTCGCCCGCCGCCAGCAAGGCGAAAGCGAGCAGCAGCAGCGCCTCGCCGAGAATGGCGAAAGCCATGTAGATCGGCGCCGGCGCGCCTGTTTTCGGCGTCGTCCGAAAAGGCGAACAGGCCATAGGCCGGAATGCTGACCAAGCGCATAGACGCAGATAGAAGGAGACGAGATCGCCGGCGATGAACACGCCGAGGCTGCCGATCATGGTCAGCAGCCAGCAAACGCCGAAGCGCTGGTCCGGCGCGCGGTTGCGCCAGACGGCGGCGGTGACGACGATCCAGAGCAGGGCCGCGACGGCGAGCAGCAGCGCGCCGGGCGGGTCGAGGCGAAGCGTGAAGCCGAGGCCGGGCAGGTCGAAGGAAACGGGCGCGGCGTTCAGGCCCAGCAGACCGGCCGCGAGGCCGGGCGCGGGCGCGATCCCTTGCAGCGCCAGCGCGCGCGGCGCGCCAGTCCTTGACGAAACAGGCGGCGAGCAGCGCCAGCGGCGCGGCCAAAGTCGCAACGCAGCAGGGCCGGCGAAAGAATCCGCGTTCATGGCAGACCCGCCGCGGCCAGCGGACGGCCGATTTCAAGAAAGTCGAAGAAGCCCTGCGGCGCGAAGCCCAGGGCCAGCGCGATCAGCGCGAGGCCGAGCGCGATCGCCTCGCGGCTGCGCTTCGGCGGCGCCTTGAGCGTGACGACGCCTTCGGACAAGGCCGGCGCGAGGATGCGATAGACATAGCCCGCCGCGAGCAGGCCGCCCGCCGAGCACCGGCAGCGACCAGACCCATTGGCCCGAGGCGACGGAGGCTTGCAGCATCAGCCATTTGGCGCTGAAGCCGCCGCTCGGCGGCAGGCCCATCAGCGACAGCCCGCCGAGACCCGAGCGTCAGGAAGGTGACGGGCAGCACGCGCGCCGCGCCGGCAAGCTTGCCGATCTGGTCATGGCCGAGCGCCTCGGCGAGCAGTCCGGCCGAGAAGAACATCGCGGCCTTGGCGAAGGCATGGGCGAGAACCTGCATCATGCCCGCGCTCCAGCCGATCCCGCTCCAGGCGTGCGCGCCGGTCGCGAGCGGAAAGACGAGGAACAGATAGCCGATCTGGGCCACGGTCGAATAGGCGATCAGCAGTTTCAGCCGCGCCTGACGCAAGCGCCAGCACGCTGCCGACGATGATCGCCGCCGAGCCGAGCGCGCCGAGCAGACTGGCGCCGCCGCCGTGCGGAAGCGCCGGCAGCACATAGAACCACAGCCGCAGGATCAGGAAGAACGAGCCTTTCACGACAAGGCCGGAAAGCACCGCGCTGGCGGCGGCCGGCGCATTGGCGTGAGCCGGCGGCAGCCACAGATGCAACGGGAACAAGAGCCGTCTTGGCGAGCAGGCCCGCGGTGATCAGGGCGGCGGCCATCCAGACCACGGGGGTGGACTGAACCCGTTTGCGCCAGCAGGGGAATGTCCAGTGTTCGCATAGGCGCCGTAGAACAAGGCGACGCCGAGCAGATAGGAAATCGAGCCGAACAAGGCGAACAGCAAATAGCGCAAGGCGGCGGCGAGCGTTTCCGGGACGGCCGTCGATACACACCAGCGGCACCGCGGCAAAGGTCAGCAGCTCCAGCGCGACGTAGAGATTGAACAGATCGCCGCCGACGAAAATGATTGTCAGCGCCGCCCAGATCGCCTGCAGCATGATCCAGAAGGTCAGCGCGCTCCGGCTTTCGCGGACGCCTTCGGGCGTGGCGAATTTGGCGCGGGCGTAAAATGCGGCGGCCGTCACGATCATCGCCGCCGCGACCAGCATGACCGCCGAAATGCCGTCGGCGCGCAAGGCGATGCCGAGCGGCGGCGGCAAGTCCGCCGATCGACATAGACGATCGGCTTGCCGGCCCGACGCGACATGGGCGGCGATGGCGCAAGCCAGAGCAAAGCCGAATGGCGTCGATCGCAGCGCGACGCGTTCGGCGTTGCGGCCGCCGAGCGCGAACGAGAGGATGATTCCGGCCGCGGGCAGAAGAATCGCCAGAACGAGCAGGAAGCCGCCCGGACGTGGTCTCTCGAGCGCCGTCATCGATTGGGCGCTCCTCGTCGTTCGGCCTGGTCCAGGCCTCGGGATCGAACGTGACGCGGCCGGCTTCCTGCGGCAAGCCGCAGGATCAGCGCCACGGCGAGCGCGCTGGCGGCGAAGGCGACCACGATGCCGGTGATGACCATGGCTTGCGGCACCGGATCGAACGCCAAGCCGGCCGCCGCGCCGCGCCGCGCGACAATTCCGAAAACGAGGAAGACCCCGCAGCCGATCGAGGTTGAAGGCCAGCAATTTGCGCAGGGGATGCGGGTGAAGGATGAGGCCGTAAAGCCCGAGGCCGACCAGGCCGGCGCCGACCAGACCCGCGAGAACGGAGGGGGTCATGGCTCGCGCCTCCCGCTGGGCGGACCGGCGACCAGCATCGGCAAGGCGACCGCGATGGACAGCAGCATGAACGCTTCGATGAACAGGATGATCGGCTTGGCGAAGGCGGGCGGATAGGCGAAGAAGCTCCCTGCCATGACGTTGCCGGCGAGGCCGATGATGAGGAAAACGGCAGGTCCGGCGACGAGCGCCAGCCGCAGCCGGCGCGAATCGACGCGGGGCGGTTCCAGCGAGCCGCGCCATCATCGCGATCATCCACATCGCCGCGAGCAAGGCGCCGCCCTGAAAGGCGCCGCCGGGCGCGTCGGCGCCGACCCAGAAGATATGCAGGCCGATCAGCGCGCCGACGGGCGCCAGCATCTGCGCCAGGAAAACCATCGACCCATAGGGCTTGCGCCGCCCGAGCGGCGCCGGCGCAGCGCCCCAGGCCTTGTCGGCGCCCACCGACCAAACCCCGAGCACCGCGAGGATCAGCACGATCTTCTCGAGCATGGTGTCGAACGAGCGATAGGAGATCAGCACGGCGGTGATGGGGTTGCCGAGCCCGGCGCCGGGGCCGTCGGCGGCGGCCGCGGCCTGCGGCGCGAGGCTCGGGGCGGGCTCGGGCAGCATCAGGATGACCGCCGCGAGCGCGCCGGCGACCAGCACGGCCAGCAGCCGGCAGCGAGCCATTGCAGCGCGAGGCCGGGCGGCGCTTCCGGCTTCCGCCATACTTCGAGCGCGTCCGAGCCTTCTGCCCGCCGTGACCAGCAGGACGCCGGTGACGCCGCTGCCGACGGCCGCCTCGGTCAAGGCGACGTCCGGCGCGTAAAGCCGGATCCAGACCAAAGCGAGCAAGCAGCCCGTAGGCGACATAGCCGACGACGGCGGCGAACAGGTCTGCGCGCGGCGATGGTCCAGGCGGCGAGGCCGAGGACGAGCAAGGCGAGGCCGACGTCGAGAACGGGCAGGACGCTCATTTTCGGCCTCGACGAAGCGCGCGGCCGATCAATTGCGCCGTCGAGGCGCCCGACAGCAGCACGAGCGCCCAGATGACGATCGAGCTTGAAGCGCGTCGAAAGCAGGCTGGCGGCGCGGGGCAGGAGCCCGAGGACGACGAGGCCGAGGCCGAGATTGTCGGCCTTGGACAAGGCATGCAGACGGGTCGAGCGAATTGGGAAAGCGCAGCAGCCCGACGGTTCCGGCGAAAAAGAAAAACACGCCTGCGCCGATCGCGACAAGGCTGAAAAGATCGCGCAAGCGCGGTCAAAGGTCGGTTTCCCCTTCGTCGGAATCGAGCAGATTGACGAAGGCCATGGTCGCGAAGGCCGCGAGCAAAGCGAGGCCGAGCGCGACATCGCTCGACGCCGGGAACGCGGGTGGCGTAAGCGGTCAGCAGCAGCGCCGCGATGCCGCCCGTGCCGAGCAGCTGGACCGCCATCAGCCGGTCGACGTCGTCCGGCCCGCGCAACACGCGGGCGAGTCCGATGGCGACGGTCAGGACGATGAGGCCCGCCGCGGCGAGCAGCAGCTCATTCATGGCGGATCGCCTCCTTGAACAAGGCCTCGTCGGCCGCGAGGTTCGCGGCGATCGGCTGACGGATGTCGAGGCCGTGGACGAGCAGATTGTCGCCCTCCGCGCCGGTCGGCAGGGTTCCCGGCTGAAGGCTCTGGTGAAGGCAGAAGGCGTTGCGGGCGAGCCCGGGCGGAAGCGTCAGCGGGCAGGCAACGTAACCCGGACGCAGATCGGGCCGCGGCGACAAGGCGCGCCGGGCGACGTCGATGCCCGCAACGACAGAGCCGCGCAAAAACCGCCCCAGCAACGCGGCAAGGGCGGCGGGATGCGGGCGGAAGCCTCTGGCGGGAAGCAGCGCCAGGCTGACCCATGTTGCGCCGCCGGCGGCGACTAGCCCAACAGGCAGATCCTTGACGCTCCAGCCCGCGATCATTAGCCACAAAGCGAAGAAGAACGCCAGTCGCGCCGCCAGGTCGGTCTTGTCGGGGGGCGCGTCAGAAGACATGAGACAGACTCGGGGATTTCGCGGTGCGAAGGGAAATTAACATCCGCGAGCGCGCGCGGCAACGCTCGAGCGCCGCTTCGCCCGCAAGGCTCGTACCAGCGTCGCGCTGTTGTCTTTCGTCGGGGAATTGGGCGATGGCGAATGGAATTCGAGCACTGAAAAAGCGTCTCCACCTGGCGGCGCGGCAGGTGGGATGGGGCGTGCTCGCGACCTGGCTCATAGCCACGGCGATCAGCGCCGGCTTCTGGTCGCAGATTGTCTTGCTGGCGGGTGGCCCGCCGCGCCGTGACGCCGGGGTCGGGGCACCGTCGGGCGACGATGCGCCGGCGCCGAAAAACGCTCAGGCCCGGAACGGTTTCATCGCCACATGCCGCGCATCCGCGCGCCGATGTCGATCGGCGTCCGGGGCGCCGGCCGAGGCCCGGCGGCCTGCGCGGCGGCGGGCGGCCACGCGCTGTGCTCGAACAAGGGCGTGAGTGCGTCGGGGATGAAGCGGCTGCGCGCGGCATAGACGTGGCGGTCGCCGCGCGTGTGCTGGCCGTGGGTGAAAAAACGCTGCGGGACGATGAGGTGCAGCCGGTCCTTCGCCCGCGTCATCGCCACATAGAGCAGGCGCCGCTCCTCCTCGATCTCGGCGCTGGCGCCGGTCGCGAGGTCGGACGGAATGCAGCCGTCCACGACATTGAGCAGGAAGACCGATTTCCATTCCTGCCCCTTGGCGGAATGGATGGTGGAGAGGATGAGGTAGTCCTCGTCGCGCAGCGGGATGCCGGCCTCGGCGCTGGTGGCGTCAGGCGGATCGAGCGTGAGTTCGGTCAGGAAGCGCTCGCGCGACGGATAAGTCGCGGCGATCTGCTCGAGCTGGACGAGATCGATCTGCCGCGTCGTGGCATCCTCATGCAGGCGTTCGAGATGCGGCTCATACCAGCTTTTGGCGCGCCCGACCGCCTCGGGCCAGCCGGACTCCCTTCCGTGCAGGTCCTGCACGGCGGCGACGAAGGCCAGCCAGAAATCGCCCGATTTCACGGGCGGGGGCATCGCGGCGAGGGCGGCGACCGGGTCGCTCGCCGCGCCGATCTCGTCCAGCGCGCGGCGGGCGATGGAGGGACCGACGCCGGGCAGGATTTGCAGCAGGCGGAAACCGGCGATGCGGTCGCGCGGGTTCTGCGCGAAACGCAGCAAGGCGAGCAGATCCTTGACATGGGCGCTGTCGAGGAATTTCAGGCCGCCGAATTTCACGAAGGGAATGTTGCGCCGGGTCAGCTCGACTTCCAGCGGTCCGCTGTGATGGGCGGCGCGGAACAGGACCGCTTGCGCCTTGAGCTTTTCGCCGGCCTCGCGCGCCTCCAGCACTTTTTCGACGATGTAACCGGCTTGCGCCGCCTCGTCGCGCACTACGACCAGCGCGGGAGGCTCCGACGAGGCGCGCTCGGTGCGAAGGTTTTTGGCGAAGCGCTCCCTGGCCAAAGCGATCACGCCATTGGCGGCGGCGAGGATCGGCTGGGTCGAGCGGTAATTGCGGTCGAGCGTGACGATTTCCGCGGGCGGGGAGAATTGCGTCGGGAAATCGAGAATGTTGCGGACGTCGGCGGCGCGGAACGAATAGATTGACTGGGCGTCGTCGCCGACCACGGTGAGCCCGCGCCCGTCCGGTTTGAGCCCGGACAGGATCGAGGCCTGCAGGCGGTTGGTGTCCTGATATTCGTCGACCAGAACATGGTCGAAGCGCGCGCTCATTTCGCAGGCGAGCGCCGGTTCGGCGGACATCTGCGCCCAATAAAGCAGCAGATCGTCGTAATCGAGGACGTTCTGCGCCTGCTTGGCCTCGACATAAGCGGCAAACAGCGCGCGCAACTGCTCGCTCCAGCCCGCGCACCAGGGAAAATTCTTGCCGAGCACCTCGTCCAGCGGCGATTCGGAATTGACGGCGCGGGAATAGATCGAAAGGCAGGTCGACTTGGTCGGGAAACGCTTCTCCGTCTTTGAGAAGCCGAGGTCGTGGCGCACGAGATTGAGCAGGTCGGCGCTGTCCTCGCGGTCGTGGATGGTGAAATCGGGGTCGAGCCCGATCATCGGGGCATATTCGCGCAGCAGCCGCGCGCCGATGCCGTGAAAGGTGCCCGACCACGCCAGCGCGTCGACCAGAACGCCGGATTTTGCGCCGAGCGCCTCCGCGCAGATGCGCTGGACGCGTCCGCACATTTCAGAGGCCGCGCGGCGCGAAAAGGTCATCAGCAGGATGCGGCGCGGATCGGCGCCGGTGGCGATCAGATGGGCGACGCGGTGGGCCAGCGTATTGGTCTTGCCCGATCCCGCGCCGGCGATGACCAGCAGTGGTCCGCCGACGGAAGCGCCGCCGACGCCGTGTTCGACGGCCCGGCGTTGCTCGGAATTGAGTTTGCCGAGATAGGCGGCGGCGCTCAACACAATCTCCCCGGCGTCTCGGATTAACGAATTGGAGCGCATGACCCGAACATAAACCGAACAAGGGGAGGCGGAAAGCGTTTCCGGGAAACGAAACGCCGGCGCCGCCGGTCAGGCGGGCGCCGACGCTACGGATCGGGGCATGACGTCAGCGGCGCACCCGGGGACGCGCGACGCGGCGGGTCGAGTGGTGCGCGACTCCGGCGCGGGTCACGACCTGAATTGGCTGCACGCCGACCACGGCCTCTTCATGCGAGACGCGAACCGGCAGCGCGGAAACGGGTTCGGCCAGCAGGGCGACGGCGCCGAGAGCGAAAAGCCATTTTTTCATGAGGGGTCTCCCAACAAAAGCCGTAACGGGACCGGGATCGATCTCGAGCCAGCCGCGGGAATTAAACGCCGGTCCATGACCGCTTCGGCAAGGCGCACACCGTATAATTACGAACTTCCCTCCAGAGCGGCGGCATTCTTGCTTGTTCGGATGGCGGCGAGCATCTGCGGTCGGGGCTATGAGCGAGCAAACCTGCATTCTGGTTCTGGGCATCGGGCCATTCGCGTCCGCGGCGGCGCGCCTGCTGTTTCTCGCCGGCTATGCGGTGGCTATTCAGCAGTCCGAAGACCCGACAATCCTGCGGCGCAAAATGTCCTTCGCCGATTGCTGGGCTGGAGACCGCGTTTCTCTCGACGGCGTCGATGCGCGCCTTGCGCGGCGCGAGCGCGAATTTCTGGCGGGATTGCGCCAGAAGAGCTTCATCCCGATCCTGACGCGCGCCATCGCAGGCGCTGTCGAGCGCTGGCCGTGGGACGTCATCGTGGACGCCAGCGCCGAAAGCGGCGCGCGTGCGCATCCGACACTGTTCGACGCGCCGTTCCGGATCGGCCTCGGTCCGGGGCCGGTCGCGGGCGAGGATTGCGATATCGTCATCGCCACGGAAGGCCCCGACCCCGGGGCGGTGATCCGTTCAGGACCCGCGCCCCGCATCGGGCCGCAAGCGGAGCCGGGCTTTCGCGCCGGATTGGCGGCGGCGCCTCGTACCGGGCGGTTCCGGGCCGAACGCGAAATCGGAATCATGGTCGCGCGCGGCGATCTGTTGGGTCATGTCGGCGAGGCGAGAATTGTCGCGCCGCGCGCCGGGCGATTGATCGGGCTGCGGCGGCCCGGCGCGGCGGTGGCCGAGGGCGAGGCGCTGGCGGAAATCGCGTTCGATCCGTCGACGCCTTTTACCGGCGTCGGCCGGACGGAGCAGTCGATCGCCCGGGCGGTGTTGCTCGCCGTGCAGATGGAGCTGAACGGCTGGGCGCCGGTCGAACTGGAGGGGCGGGTCTGACGGTCAGCCGGCCGGCTTGAACAGCGGCACGAAGAAATCGCTCGTTCCGATCAGCACGAACTGGACCCCGATGCAGATCAGCAGGAAGCCGAAGATCCGCGTCAGGGCGTCGATCCCGGTCGGGCCGAGGAAGCGGACCAGGAAGATCGCGCCGCGCAGCACCAGCCAGGTGATCAGCGTGGTCGCCGCGATGCCGATCAGCACGATGATGTTGCCGAGCGCGGTCTGGTCGTCGGGGATTTGCGCCGAGGTCGCCAGCACCACCGAAATCGAGCCCGGCCCGCTCAGCGAGGGCATGGCGAGCGGGGAAAAGGCGATGTCCTTCTGCGCCGTCACCTTTTGCGGCTCGGCCTCGGCCTTGGGGAAGACCATGCGGAACCCCAGCGTCGAGACCAGCAGGCCGCCGGCGATGCGGATGCCCGGCAGCGAGATGCCGAAAAAGCTGATGATGAACCGCCCGGCGATCAGGAAGGTCGCGAGGATGCAGAAGGCGTAGAGGCAGCCGAGCAGGGTCTGGCGGGCGCGCTCCTCCGGCGTCATGCCGGCGGTCAGCGCCATCAGCAGCGGCGCCGTGCTGAACGGATTCATGATCGGCAGCAGACCGGCGATCACCAGCAGGACGAGTTCGACAAATCTGAAAGCGGTCATGTCTGCTCCCGGGCCGCTCCGATGCGGCGCGTTTTCGCATGGCCGCTCGCGTGGCGGACGTCAAGCCTTTTGGGCGGGCAGGGGCGGCCCGGCCTCAATGCCCGGTGATGCTCAGCTTGCCCCAGAACACCGAATGGATGACGACCGAATAGATCAGGACGATCGGCAACGCCACCAGCCCGGCGCCCCAGAACAGGAACGAAAGCGAGGCGTCCGGCGCGGCGGCATTGGCCACCGTGACGCTGTAGGGGATCATGTAGGGCCAGAACGCCGCCGCCAGGAAACCGAAGGCGGACAGGAAGAACAGGATCGTGAAGGCGAAGGGACGGCCGTCGCGGCGCGACTTGATCCCCCGCAGCGCGCCCCACAGCGCCAGGCCGCAGACGACGACAAAGACGATCGCCCAGGGACGCGCCGCCAGCTGCGCGATGATCCCTTGAGCCTGGATCAGGGTCACGAGCGCGGCCACAGCGAGACTCGACGGCCATGCCGAGCGCGAGAACGGGGGCGCGCTGATAGGCCCAGTCGCGCAGGCGCGTCGGCGATTTCAGGATGAGCCAGCCGGCGCCGAGCAGGGCATAGCCGAACATCAGGCCGATCCCGCACAGCACGGGCAGGGGGCGCAGCCATTCGAACGGGCCGCCGGCATATTGGCCGTCCTTGACCGGAATGCCGAGGATCATCGCGCCGACGGCGGCGCCCTGGACGAAGGCGACGACGCCCGAGCCGATCCAGAAGCCGGCGTTCCACAGGCTCGACGGGCCGCCGCGTCCGCGGAATTCGAACGCCACGCCGCGAAACATCAGGCCGAACAGCAGCAGCAGGACCGGCAGGTAGAAGGCCGGAAGGAAGATCGCATAGACGGACGGGAACGCCGCGAACAGCGACGCGCCGACGACGACCAGCCAGGTCTCGTTGCCGTCCCAGTACGGCGCGATCGAGCCCATCATCTCGTCGCGCAATTCGGGATCGCGCGTGGCGCCGAACAAGATGCCGACGCCGAGGTCGAAGCCGTCGAGGATGACATAGACCAGAATGGAGAAGGCGATGGCCCCGGCCCAGAACAGGGCGAGGTCGGAAGGCGCGGCGGGGCTCAAGATATCGTCTCCACGTTCAGGCCATAGCCGGCGGCGGGAACGGTCTTTTGGGTCAGCCCGTCGCGCATCAGCCGGTAGAAATAGACCACGCCGAAGCTGTAGATCAGCGAATAGACCAGGATGTAGCCGACCAGAGACGCCAGGACGACGGGAGTCGTCAGCGAGGGCGTCACCGCGTCGCTGGTGCGCAGCAGGCCATAGACGACCCAGGGCTGGCGCCCGACTTCGGCGGTGAACCATCCGGCGAGAACGGCGATGAAGCCGGCGGGGAAGGAGAACAGGGTCAGCCAGAGGAACCAGCGCTGGTCATCGAGCCGTCCGAACCAGCGCAGCAGCACGCCGAGCCAGGAAATTCCGAGGATCGCGAGGCCCATGCCGACCATGATGCGGAAGCCCCAGAAGGGAACCACGACCGGCGGACGGTCCTGCGGCGGGAACGAGTCGAGGCCGACCTCCTTCGAATCCCAGGTTCCGGTGGCGATGAAACTGCCGAGGCGGGGGATCGAGAGCGCGTAGAGATTGCGTCCCGCCGCCTCGTCGGGCCAGCCGACCAGCACTTCGGCTGCCGGCTGCTCGTCGTGCCAGCGCGCCTCGATGGCGGCGAATTTGGCCGGCTGGTATTTGTGGACGATGTCGCCGGCGAGATGGCCGAGCAGGATCTGGATCGGAATCAGCACGGCGGCGAGGCCGAGGCCCCAGTCCAGCATGACATGGGCTTCCTCCCAGGCGTCGTGGCGCAGGCGATGCCAGGCGCCGGTGGCCGCGACGCACATGCTGGTGGTGAGGAAGGCGCCGAGCAGCATGTGCGGCCAGCGGATGAGCTGGACCCGCCCGAGCAGGATGGCCTTCCAGTCGTCCGGGATGAGCTTGCCGTCGACGACCGCGTGGCCGAGCGGAACCTGCATCCAGCTGTTGTTGCACAGGATCCAGTAGGACGAGAGCATGGTCCCCAGCGCGACCATGCAGCAGGAGAAGAAATAGAACCAGCGCGGCGTGCGGTCGCGCCCGAGCAGCAGGACGCCGAAGAAGGACGCCTCCAGCAGGAAGGCGGTGAAGGCCTCATAGCCGAGCAGCGGCCCCTGGATCGGGCCGGTGCGCGACGCAAGCTCGCTCCAGTTGGTGCCGAACTGGAAGGCCATGACGATGCCGCTGACCACGCCCATCGCGAAGGACAGCGAGAACACCTTGAGCCAGAAATCGAACACCCGCCGATAGACCGGATTGCCGGTGGCGAGCGACATGCCCTCGATGGTCGCGAGCCAGGCCGCGAGGCCAATGGTGAAGGAGGGAAAAATGATGTGGAAACTGACCACGAAGGCGAACTGGATACGGGAGAGGATCAGCGGGTCAAGATGCATTCGCTCAGGTCCGGCTCTGCGCTTCATGAAAAAGGCGTCGTACAGCCCGCTTTCGACGGGCCGATGACATTCTTGACCTTAATCCGGAGCGACGGTCCAGAGCCTGTCAAATCAAATCAGGACGCCAGACGAACGTTTGCACTGCCCGAGAACGGCTTGCGGCGGCGCCTCCTTTCCTGCGAAACTGGTTTCGCTGGCCCCGGAACGAGGCGGACGACAGGATGTCGATGAGCGCAGATCCTCAATTCCCGCCGCAGGCCGATCCGGAAAATACGCGCGGCCTTGCCGCGCTGTCGCTGCTCGCGCTCGTGACCGGAGGCGCCGCCGGCCTGATCGGCGCGCTGTTCCGTCTCGCGCTGGAGCGGGCGGACCGGCTTCGCGATTCGGCTTTGGCTCTCGCGCAGGGTTGGGGCGCGCAGGGCCTGAGCGTGGACGGCTGGGGCGCTCTGGGCCTCGTCGCCGCCGTCCTTGCCTGCGGCGCGGCCGCGGCCGCCGCGACCTGGATGGTGCGGCGATTCGCGCCGCATGCGGCGGGCAGCGGCATTCCCCATGTCGAGGCGGTCCTGCGCGGCGAGGCGGCGCCCGCGCCCCTCGTGCTGTTGCCGGTCAAGTTTTTCGGCGGCCTGCTCGCCATCGGTTCGGGCCTCGCGCTGGGCCGCGAAGGGCCGAGCGTCCAGATGGGCGCGAGCATCGCGCATTTTGTCGGGCGGCGCTGCGGCCTTGGTGCGGCGGACTGCGGGGTGCTGCTCGCGGCGGGCGCGGGCGCGGGCCTCGCCACCGCCTTCAACGCGCCGATCGCCGGCGCGGTTTTCGTGCTGGAGGAACTGGCGCAGCGATTCGAGCGTCGCATGGCCATCGCCGCGCTCGCGGCCTCCGCGACCGCCATCGCGTTCGCCCGGTTGTTCCTGGGCGATGCGCCGGATTTCCACGTCGCCGCTTTGGCGCCCGCGCCTGCCGAAACGAGAATCCTGTTCTTTATCGCGGGCGGCGTCCTCGGCCTGCTGGCCATCGCCTATAACCGCGCATTGCTCGGCGCCCTGGCCGTTTGCGATGGCCTGACGCGCGTCCCTGCCGGTTTTGCGCGCCGCCGCGATCGGGGCGGGCGTCGGGGCTTTGGCCTGGTTCGCGCCCTCGCTCGTCGGCGGCGGCGACCCGCTCACGCAGAGCGCCTTGCTCGGCCAAGGCGATCTTGCCACGCTCGGGCTGGTCTTCCTGCTGCGCTTCGGCCTCGGCGCGGTCTCCTACGCGGCCGGGACGCCGGGTGGCCTGTTCGCGCCGCTGCTGACGCTCGGCGCGCAGGCGGGACTGATGTTCGGCGCCCTCTGCAGGATGCTGTTTCCCGGCGCGGCGATCGAGCCGCAATCCTTCGCCTTGGTCGGCATGGCGGCCTTTTTCACCGGCGTCGTGCGCGCGCCGCTGACCGGCATCGTGCTGGTGACGGAAATGACCGCGAACACGACGCTTGCTGCTGCCCATGCTTGGCGCCTGTTTCGTGGCCATGCTGGTTCCCACGCTCGCCGGCAATGCGCCGATCTACGATTTCCTGCGCGTCCAGACCCTGCGCCGCGAACGCGCGATCGAGGCGGCAGCGCGCCCTTGCGGCGGCGCCTCCGTTTCGTCCCGTCGCGGTCGAGGACGCCGAGGCCTGAGCCTTTCGGCCGGTCGCTTGTGGCCTTTGGGCGACAGAAGGCGGCGAAATCCGCGTCGAGACGCAAAAGCCCTTGAAAAGGCGGGAAGAACGGCCGGTCGCGATTGCGCGCGCAAACCGGCCGATGTTATCGTTGATCGGACCGGGGGATGTTTTGGCGCGGGGTCTGACGACGAAACGGATGTGATTTTGACGGACGGGCCTGGCTCGCCCGGCTGGTGGCGTTCGTCTTTGTCGTGCAATCCCTCGGCCTGTTCCTGGCGCCGGCGCGACCCGCATCCGCGCATGCGGGCATGGCGATGGCCGACGCCTCGGCCATGGCGATGCCGGATTGCCCGCATCACAAATCCCAGGGCGGCGGGCATGATCATGGTTCGTCGGACTCCTGCCCGATGTGCCAGATGCTCGGCTGCGCCTTGGCGGGCGCGCCGCTTCCCGCGCTCGTCGCGCGCGCCAATGAACGCCTGTTCGTCCTGCTTGCCTTGCCGGCGCGTCGTGTTCCGCCGCGCGCGCCGCCGCTGCAGTCGCCGCCGGCGCGCGGTCCTCCGATCCTCGTCTGAAACAAGCGTGAAAAACGCTGTTTTCGCGGGCGCCGCCTTCGGGCGCGCGCCCAATGCCGCTTGGCGGCCAGACGATTTTCAAGAGACCGAAATGAACGCTTCATTCCACACGCGCGCGCTGCGTCGCGCGCCGAAAACCCCTATGCTCGCCGCCTGCGCGGCCCTGCTCGCCGGCGCCCTGCCGGCTCACGCCCACACCATCGTCGGCGACCGCGTCTTTCCCGCGACGCTGACCATCGACGATCCCGGCGTCAACGACGAACTGGCGCTGCCGACCTTCGCCTATATGGCCTCGGCCAATGCCGACGGCTCGCCCGGATCGTTCAATTATTCCATGGGCTGGGAATACGCCAAGACGATCACCGCCGATCTCGGCTTCTCGATCGGCTCGAATAGTTTCAACTGGCAAACGCGCCCCAGCGCCCAGGGCTGGTCCAATATCGAAACCCAGCTCAAATATGTGCTCTGGCAGGATGCGAAAGCCGAAGCGATCGTCGCCACGGCGGTTAGTTACGAATGGGGCAACACCGGCAGCCCCCAGAGCGCCTCGTTGCCGTCGGATCCCTTCTCCACCCTGACCTTCAAGGTCTATGGGGGCAAGGGATTTGGCGACGCCCCGGCTGACTGGATGAAGCCCTTCGCGGTCACGGGCGAATTCGACGCCTCGTTTCCAATGACCGCGACCAACGCCGACGGCAGCCTTAACCCGACGACAGTCACCTATGGCGCGACGCTGCAATACAGCCTGCTTTACATGAACTCGCATGTGCAGGAATTGCCCTGGATGTTCCGCCAGCTGATTCCGGCTGTCGAGGCGATCTTCACGTCGCCGGTCGGCAATCTCGACCAGAATGCCCCCGGCCAGTTCGGGACCAATGTGACGACCGGCGTGGTCGGACCGTCGCTCTATTACATCGGGAAATATTTCGAAGTCGGCGTGATGGCGCAGGTTCCGGTCAATTCGGCGAGCGGCACGCATATCGGCGCCCTTGCCGTCGTCGATTTTTTCCTCGACGACATCGCCCCGGACACGCTCGGCAAGCCGTTGTTCGGCGCGCCGCAGGCGCGCGGTCATTATTGAGGAGGACGCCATGCACAATCGTCGCATTTTCGTTCTGGCTGCGCGCTCGCCGGATTCGTTGCTGCCTTCGCCGCGCCGGCCTGGGCGCACGCCTTCCTCGATCACGCCACGCCGGGCGTCGGCTCGACCGTCCAGGGCTCGCCGGGCCAATTGTCGCTGAGCTTCACCCAGAACATCGTGGCCTCCTTCTCGGGAGTTACCGTGACCACGGCCGAAGGCGGCGCCGTCCCCACGGGCAAGGCCGTGGTGGACCCGTCCGATCCGGCCACCCTCCATGTGTCCATCGGGAAACTGAAGCCGGGAACCTATGTGGTGAACTGGCATGTGGTCTCCGTCGACACGCACCACACGTCCGGAGCGTACAAGTTCACGGTCTCGCCATGATCGCGTGCGCCGGGGCGTCCGAGAGGTCGGCCCGGCGCTCCGTCCAGGTCGCCTGACGGGCAGGAAGACAAGTCATGGAAGACATGAGCCCCTCCGCGGAAAGCGGTTTCCTGCCGATTTTTCCTGTCCTGGTTCTGGCGCGCTGGTTTCACTTCGCGTCGGTTTTCGTCCTGTTCGGATCGGCTTTCTTCTGGTCTTACGCGGATAGCGGCTTTGTCCGCGCCCGCGCGCGCCACCGACGTTCTGCTGCGCGTAGCGGCGGTCGTCGCGGCCGTTTCAGGGGTCGCCTGGCTCGCCGCGATCATCGCCAATATGGCGGGGGCGGGCTTCGACAAGGCCGTCGATCCGGAAACGCTGAACCTGTTCTTCTATCAGACCCAGTTCGGGCCGGTCGCGGCGATCCGCCTGATCCTGCTGGCTGCGGCGGTCGTCCTCGCGGCGTTGCCGGGCGGCGGCCGGGCTTGGCTTTCGGCGCAGATGCATATCGGCGCGCTTCTCCTGATCAACCAGGCCTGGCTTGGCCATGCGGCGGAGGGCGGCGCGGGGATGTGGGGCGCCTTCATGCTGTCCGTCTATTCCGTCCATGTTCTCGCCGGCGCCGCATGGCTCGGCGGCCTGCCGCCCCTGCTTTTCGCCCTGAGGGAAACGCGTGGACGCGGCGACGACGCGACGCGCCGGCAAACGCTCGATCTGCTGGCGCGTTTCTCGGTCGTCGCGTTGCCGGCTGTCGGTCTCATCGTCGCCAGCGGCCTTGGCAATGTCGGTTTCCGCGTCGGCTCGTCGGTCGGGCGGCTGTTCATGGCCGATTACGGCTTTGTTCTCAGCGCCAAGGCGGGGCTGGTCGCCGCGATGCTGGCGCTGGCCTGGTATAACCGCTTCGTCGCGCTGCCGCGGCTGCGCCTTGGTCCGGCGAGCGAATCCCAAAGCGCCCGGCTCCACGCCAGCGTAGCGCTCGAACTCGCGCTCGGAATCTTCGTCATCGGCGCCGCGGCGGTTCTCGGCGTGACCCCGCCGCCGCAATGAGCGGAGCAGGGCAGACCCCATGCAGGACCGTCGTTAGGCAAAAGGGGAACGCCCACCGTGTTGAGTTCGCCGGGGGCGAGGATTAGCTTGTCGCCCAGTCGGCCCGAGCCGGCGCGACCAACCGAAATTTGCCCTAGCGACGTTTCCCGGAGCTGCTCCCATGACCGCCTATCACGCGCCGATCCGCGACATGATCTTCGCCATGAAGGAAATCGGCGGCCTCGACCGCATCGCTGCTCTGCCCGGTTACGAGGACGCCTCCGACGATCTGGTCGAGGCGATTTTCGAGGAGGCGCGCAAATTCGCCGGCGACGTGCTGGCGCCGCTGAACCATCCCGGCGACAAGCAGGGCTGCGTCTGCAAGGACGGCGTCGTGACCACGCCTGACGGCGTCAAGGCGGCCTTCGCGGCCTTTTGCGAGAACGGCTGGCACGCCATGCCGGCGCCGCTCGCCTATGGCGGCCAGGGCCTGCCGAGCCTGGTCTCGACGCCGGTGCTGGAAATGTGGACGGCGGCCAATCTGGCCTTTTCGCTGTGCCAGATGCTGACGCTCGGCGCCATCGCCGCCATCGACCATCACGGCTCCGAGGCCCAGAAGCAGCTCTATCTGCCGAACATGGTCGCGGGGACCTGGACCGGCACGATGAACCTGACCGAGCCGCAGGCCGGCTCCGATCTCGCCGCCGTGCGCACCAAAGCCGTTCCGGAGGGCGACGCCTATCGCATCAGCGGCACGAAGATCTTCATCACCTGGGGCGAGAACGACGTCGCCGGGAACATCATCCATATGGTGCTGGCGCGCCTGCCCGACGCCCCTCCCGGCGTGAAGGGCATTTCGCTGTTCATCGTGCCGAAATTCCTGGTCAATGAAGACGGCTCGCTTGGCGCACGCAACGATCTCGTCTGTTCCTCCATCGAGCACAAGCTCGGCATCCACGGCAGCCCGACGGCGGTGATGTCGTTCGGCGACAACGGCGGCGCGATCGGCTATCTGGTCGGCGAGGCCAATCGCGGCCTCGAATACATGTTCACGATGATGAACCACGCCCGCCTCAATGTCGGGCTCGAAGGCGTCGCCATCGCGGAGCGCGCGTTCCAGCAGGCGCGCGAATATGCCCTGCAGCGCGTTCAGGGCCGCCCGCTCGGCGGCCAGGCCGGCGATCCGATCGCCTTTCATCCCGACGTCAAGCGCATGCTGCTCGACATGAAGTCGCGGGTGGATGCGATGCGGGCCCTGGCCTATTTCGCCGCGGGCCAGATGGACATCGCCCAGGCCTCGCCCGACAAGGACGAGGCCGCGGCGGCGCAGGCGCTGGTCGATCTGCTGATCCCGGTGGTGAAGGGCTGGTGCACCGAGAGCGCGGTCGAGATCGCCTCGACCGGCGTGCAGGTTCATGGCGGCATGGGCTTCATCGAGGAGACCGGCGCCGCCCAGCATTTCCGCGACGCCCGCATCACGCCGATCTATGAAGGCACCACCGGCGATCCAGGCCAACGACCTCGTCGGCCGCAAGATCGCGCGCGACGGCGGCGCGGCGGCGGGCCATCTGATTCAGGCGATCGACGCGACGGCGGCCAAGCTGTCCGGCGCGGCGCAACCCGAAATCGCGGCGCTCGGACAGGCGCTGAAAGCCCCGGCGGCCCGGTTGCGCGATGCAGTGGAGTGGGTGCTGGCGACCCATGGCGCGAATCCGGCGCAGACGGCCGCCGCCGCCGTGCCGCTGCTGCATCAGTTCGGAACCACGATCGGGTTCTGGCTGCTGGCGCGCCAGGCCGCCCGCGCCGAACGAATTGCTCGGCGAAAGCGGCGCGGACGCCGCGTTCCTGCGCGGCAAGATCGCGCTCGCCGGCCATTTCGCCGGCCATGTCCTGCCGCACGCCGAGGGCTATTTCCTGGCCGCGACGCAAGGGGCGGCCAGCGTCGCGGCTTTCGACGTCGCGGGGATCTGAGGCGGCGTCCTTCGCAAAAAGTCGACTATTTCCCGGCGTCGCGTCGCGGCATCATCGCATCCGCGCCACGAATCTCGACCGTACCGACGGCGGAGCGGCCTTATCGGAGAAAAAAGACATGAAAAGAAACTATCTCGCGCGGACGGCCCTGATCGCGGCGCTGATGTCCTTCCTTCCCGCCCAGTCCGAAGCCCTGCAGATCCCCGCCGCTCAGCCGATGGCGGGTTTCGACGACCCGATCGTTCTGGCGCGTCATGTCGGCGGCGGCGCGCGCGGGGGCGGCGTGCATCGCGGCGGCGGCAATATCAATCGCAACGTCAATGTGAACCGCAACGTGAACGTCAACCGCAACGTGAACGTCAATCGCAACGTCAACCGGAACGTCAATGTGAACGTCAACCGCGGCCTTTATCGCGGTCCCAACGTTCGCTATCGCGGCGGCGTGTGGGTTCGTCCCGGCTCGTATTGGTGGCCGGCGGGCGGCGCCATCGCGGCGGGCGCGGCTTTGGGCTTCATTGCGGCCGCCAGCGCCGCGAGCTGGGCCGGTTCGCCTCCCGGCCCGAATTATTGCTGGTATTACACGGATTCGACCCGCCGGGCCGGCTTCTGGGATCTCTGCCCGTAAAGCGTGCAGGCGGACGGACCGAATCCGTTCGCCTATTTCGCCGCGGCGGCCTCCGCCGGGGCGATGGTGACGCGCTCGCCGTTGATCAGCGAATCCGGCGGATTGATCACGATGCGATCGTCCGCCGAGAGGCCCTGCGTGATTTCAAGCGTCGCGCCGAGGTCGCGGGCGATGGTTACGGGATGCAGCTGGATCATGTCCGAGGAATCCACCACCGCGACATTCGGCCCCTCGGCGCGAAACAGCAGGGTGTTGGCGGGAATCGACAGCGGTCCCTTGGGGCTCAGCGGCAAGGCGACCTGGACATAGGCGCCGGGCTTGAGCTTGCCGTCGGCGTTGGGCAGGATCAGCTCGACGCGCAGCGAGCGCGTCGCGACGTCGATGGCGCCGGCGACATGCGTGACGATGGCGTAAAAGGTCTGGCCGGGCAGTTCCGACTGGCTGACGGGGACCTTCGCGCCGACCGGAACCAGGTTCACATAGGCCTGCGGCACGTCCACGAAGACCCGCAGCGGATCGGTGGTCGCCATCGAGAACAGCGACACGCCGCCGCTGCCGGCGTTGACGAGATTGCCGACATTGACGTTGCGCGCGGTGATGACGCCGTCGAACGGCGCGACGACGCGCTTGAAGGCGGTGGTCGCCTGCAATTGCTGCAGGTTCGCGGCCGCGGCGTTCTGCGCGGCCACGGCGGTGTCAAAAGCGTTCTGCTTTTCGTCCAGAGCCTGCCGCGCGACCGAATCCTCCTTGAACAGCTTTTGCCAGCGGTCGAGCGCGACCTTGCCGAGAACGACATTGGCCTTGGCCTGTTCGAGCTGGGCGGCGGCCTGCCGCACCTGCTGGTCGAGTTCGGGCGTGTCGAGTTCGGCCAGCACCTGGCCCGTGGTCACGCGGGCGCCGATCTCGACCGCGAAGCTCTGCACATAGCCCGGGACGCGGGCGTAGATCGCGGTCTCGTTGTCGCCGCGCAGCGTGGCGGGCAGCGTCAGCACGCCGCCCGACTTGCTGACGACCGGCGTCACGGTCTTCACGAAAATGCGCTGGCTTTCCAGCGATTGCGTCTCGAGCTCCGCCTTGCTGGTCGCCCGTCCCATCAGCACCCGCACCGAGCCGAGCGCCAGGATCGCCAGCACGATGAGGGCGGCGCGCCGCGCGCTGCGCCAGATTTTCTGGCGGCGGGGCAGGTGAAGGTGGCCGTCGTCGCTGCTCAGCGCGAGAGTTTCGTGGGTCTTCTTGGTCACGGCTCGGGTTTCGTTTCCGGTGTGGCGCGATGCGCGCGAAGGCTGTGCGCGCCGGCAAACACCAGCGGCACGAAGAGAAGCGTGGAAAAAGTGGCGAAAAGCAGGCCGCCGATCACGGCGCGGCCGAGCGGGGCGTTCTGTTCGGCGCCTTCGCCGAGGCCGAGCGCCATCGGGATCATGCCGACGATCATGGCCAGCGCCGTCATCAGCACCGGCCTGATGCGCGTCGCGCCGGCTTCGAGCGCGGCCGACAGCGGCGGCGAGCCCTGCCGCAGCCGCTCGCGCGCGAAGCGAGACCAGCAGGATGCTGTTGGCGGTGGCGACGCCGGTGGTCATGATCGCGCCGGTCAGCGCCGGCACGGACAGGTGGGTGCCGGTCAGGAACAGCATCCAGACGATGCCGGCGAGCGCGGCGGGCAGCGCGCTGATGATGATGAGCGGATCGAGCAGCGACTGGAAATTGACGACGATCAGCAGATAGACCAGCACGATGGCCACGGCGACGCCGACGCCCAGGCCGAAATAGGATTCCTGCATGGTCGGCGCCTGGCCGCGCAGAATGACGTCATAGCCGCGCGGCAGGTTCGGCCGCGCCTCGTCCACGAGACGGCCGATGTCGCGCGCGAGGCCGCCGAGGTCGCGGCCTTCGACGCTGACATAGATGTCGATCGCCGGACGGAGATTGTAGCGCGACATCACCGCCGCTTCGACGGCAGGACGCGCCTGGGCGAGATTGCCGATGATTTGCTGGTCGCCGGACGAACTGATCACCGGCGTGCGCATCAGGTCGTCCACTGACGAAATCTGATATTGCGGCGTCTGGACCGTGACATTGTAGGATACGCCGTTCTTTGGGCTGAGCCAGAACGACGGCGCCGTCTGCTGGCTGCCGGACAGCGAGATCAGCACGTTCTGCGCCATGGTGTTGGCGTTGATGTTGACCTGCTGCATGCGCGTGCGGTCCATGTCGAGGCGGATGCTCGGCTGGTCGAGGCGCTGGTGGATGTGGACGTCCACGGCGCCCGGCAATTTGCGGATTTCGGCGGCCATGCGCGCCGCGTGGGCGAAGCTGACGTCCATGTCCTGGCCGAGGAACTGCACGTCGATGGCGGCGGGCAGGCCGAAGTTCAGGATCTGGGTGACGATGTCCGCGGGCTGGAAGAAGAACTCGACGCCGGGAAATTTCGCCGGCAGCGTCCGTCTCAGCTCGTCGATGTAGAGGCGGGCCGAGCGGTGGCCTTCCTTCAGGGCGATCAGGATTTCCGCGTCGAACGTGCCGATGACGCCGGAATTGCTGTAGGACAGGTTGATGCCGCTATAGGGCAGGCCGATATTGTCGAGGATTGTCTCGAGTTCGTCCGGCGGGATGGTCTGCCTCAGGAACCGGTCGACCTCGTCGGCGATCCGCGCGGTCTCCTCGACCCGGGTGCCGGTGGCGGCGCGCATGTGCAGACGGATCGACGAGCCGTCGACGCCGGGAAAGAAATCCTGCCCGAGCACGGCGGTCAGGCCGAGCGAGGCGAGGCAGAAGGCGAAGAAGGTCAGGCCGAACGCGCGCCGCCGCGTCAGCAGCACGCTGAGCAGGACGACATAGGCGCCGCGCAGGCGCTCGAAGGCGGCGTCGAAGCCGTGATGGATGCGCGCGAACCAGCTTTTCCGCGCGCCTTCCGCGCCGGGCGTGTGCAGCAGCAGCAGGGCCAGCGTGGGCACGAGCGTGCGCGAGAGGATGTAGGACGCGATCATGGCGAAGACGACGGCTTCCGCCAGCGGCACGAACAGGTAGCGCGACACGCCCGCGAGAAAGAACATCGGCGTGAAGACGATGCAGATGCACAGGGTCGAGACCAGCGCCGGCAGCGCGATTTCGCCGGCGCCTTCGTAGATCGAGTCGTAGAGATCGGTCCCGAGGTGCAGATGGCGTTCGATGTTTTCTATGGTGACCGTCGCGTCATCCACCAGGATGCCGACGGCCAGCGCCAGTCCGCCCAGCGTCATGATGTTGATGGTTTCGCCCAGAATCTGCAGGGTCAGCAACGAAGCCAGGATCGATAGCGGGATCGACACCGCGATGATCAGCGTCGCGCGCCAGTTGCCGAGAAACAGCAGGATCAGCGCAGCCGTCAGCCCCGCCGCGATCATCGCCTCGTGGAAAACGCCCGAGATGGCGGCGCGCACGAAGATGGACTGGTCGAACAGCGAACGCACGTCGATCCCGACCGGCAGCAGCTTTTCCGCCCGCGGCAGCATGGCCTTGAGATTTTCGACGATGCGCAGGGTCGAGGCGTTGCCGGTCTTGAGCAGCGACAGCAGGGCGCCGCGCTCGCCGTTGATGCGAACGATATTGGTCTGCGGCGAGAAACCGTCGCGCACATGGGCGACCTCGCGGAGATAGGTCACGGCGCCGTTCAAGGTGCGCACCGGCAGGTCGTTGAGCGCCTCGACGCTGTCGGGCGAGCCGTTCATGCCGATGGTGAGCTCCATCGGCCCCATCTTGGCGGTGCCCGACGGCAGGATCAGGTTCTGGGCGTTGACCGCGTTGACGATGTCGAGCGGCGAAAGCCCCTTGGCGAGCAGGGCGGCGGTGTCGATGTCCACCGAGACGATGCGCTGCTTGCCGCCATAGGCGGCGGGGATCGCCACGCCCGGGATGGTGACCAGTTGTGGCCGCAGATTGTTCATCGCCGCGTCGTTGACCGCCTGTTCCGGCAAAGTGTTGCTCGAAAGCGCGAGCTGAACGATCGGAACCGACGAGGCGGAATAGGTGATCACGAGCGGCGGCGTCGTGCCCGGCGGCATGCTCCTGATCATGACCTGCTCGGTCGCGACCGTCTGCGCCATCGCGGTCTCGAGGCTGGCGCCGCGCTGCAGGAAGATCTTGACCACGGCGACGCCGGGCAGGGATTGCGACTCGATGTGTTCGATATTGTTGACGGTTGTCGTGAGGATGCGCTCGCTCGGACCCGTGATGCGATAGCCCATTTCCTGCGCGGACAGGCCGAATAGCTCCAGATGATGCTGATGACCGGAATATTGATCTCCGGCAGGATGTCCGTCGCCATCGTCAGCAGCATGTAGGGCGTGGCCAGAACGATGATCAGCGCCATGACCAGAAACGTATAGGGGCGCCGGAGCGCGATGCTGACGATCCACATGGGGTGATCAAGGTCCGGATTGCGTCGGAATCAGGGTCGGATGGCGCGTTATACCAAGGGCCGGGAAAATGACCTTGAGAAAATGCATTCTCCGCGCCCTCGCCCGCAGGAGGGCGACGCGGAAAGTCGCGCTTCGCGACGTTAGCGGCTCGACCCGCCATCGATCAAACGATGGGTCAAACGCCCCTGAACCCTGACCGTTGGAGCATTCGGTCGCGCGACGGCGCCGGGGGCCGCGGCGTCCGCGCTTGCGCGCAGGCAGGCATGCCTTTGCGCCTTTGCGCGACGGTTTGCAAGGGGGTGAGGAGGATCGCCTTCGGCGTTTGCAATGACCAGGGGCGCTGGATTGCAGCGCGGGGCCAATGGCCTCGGCCCGATTGGCGCGCCGGATGGCGACGACCGCGGCGTCGCCCTCGGGCGGCCGACCCCGAGCAAAAGGGATCGAATGACTCTGATGCGGACGCATCCGCGCCGAAATCAGCGTGTTGCGCCGAGCAGACGCGACCGATCCTCCGAAATGGGATCGAGCCGAAGCGGGCGGAAAACGTCGCCCCGCAGATCGGTTGCGAGGCGCCGGCCTCAGCCGAATTTGAACAGGATGCCGTAGCCGCCGCGCGGATAATTCCAGGTGATGTCGCCGGATTCCTCGCACAGCACGCGGCAGGTGCCGCATTCCAGGCAGCCGTCGGCGGTCAGTTCGACCTGGCCGGTTTCCGCCAGCGCGTAGCAGCCGGCCGGGCACAGATGGGTCATGGCCAGCAGGTTCTTGGACGGCTTTTCGTGCGGCGCGACGCTGATATGCGGCTGGCCGGAATCGACCAAATAGCGGTTCTGGAAGAGCTTTTCCTCAACCTTCTGGAACTGGCCTTCGAGTGACATCGAAATCTCCCTTTTGTGTTGGAGGACGGTCTTCAGCGCCAGGCGCGGGCGATGCGGAGAGCGTCGCCGATCAGGCCGAAGCTGCCGCGCGTCTTGCGGAAATTGCGGAACGTGTCCTTTTCCTTGTCGATCTTCGGCTTGCCGTCGACGCGGAGGAAATTCTCCATCGCCTTGGAGACCAGCTGCGGATAGGTCAGGAAGAGGTTCTGCGCCTGGGTGTGGAGCAGGTCGGGCATATCCTTGTATTTCTTGAGATCCTTCAGCACGAAGCTGTCGTCGAGCATCTTCTTGTAGAGCGCCAGGTTGGCCTTGGTCATCGGCTCGCGGCGCGACTTGATCTGGAAGATCGCCTCGCCGGCGAGGCGGCCCGAGGTCATGGCGAGGTTGGAGCCCTCGCGATGGATCGGCGTTGTTGAGCTGTCCGGCGTCGCCGCAGATCACCCAGCCGTCGCCGAACAGGGTCGGAATGGCCTTGTAGCCGCCTTCCGGAATGAGATGCGCGGCATATTCCTTGACCTCGGAGCCGGCGATCAGCGGCGCGACCGAGGGATGCTTCTTGAAGATGTCGAGCAATTGCGCCGGCGAGGTCTGGCTTTCCGCGAAATCGGACACCAGGCAGCCGATGCCGACCGAAATGCTTTCCTTGTTGGTGTAGATGAAGCCCATGCCGGCCATGCCCTCGGAAATGGTTCCGGCGGCTTCGATCACGGCGCCCTCGTCGCCCTTCAGGTTGAAGCGCGCCTCGATCACTTCGGCGGGCAGGAAGTGCATTTCCTTGACCGCCAGCGCGACATGATTGGCCGACGGGCGGGGGCGCAGTTCCGAACGCGTGCCGAGCAGGCCGTTGACGCCTTCCGCGAGCACGACGACGTCGGCGTGGATCGGGCCGCCCGAACGGTCGGTGCGCACGCCCACGACCTTGCCATAGGCGTCGCGGATCAGTTCGATGGCTGTGGTCTCGCACAGCAGGATGGCGCCTTTTTCCTGCGCCTGCCGGGCGAACCAGCGGTCGAATTGCGAGCGGATGATGGTGTAGCGGTTGGGGCGCTCCTCGTTGAAATCGTCGGAGCGGTAGTGCATCCCGGTATGCGCCTTGTCCGTCATGAACCAGAAGCGCTGCTCGATCAGGCGGCGCTCCAGCGGCGCCTCGTTGCGGAATTCCGGAACGATCTTCTCCAGCATGTCGGCATAGAGGATGCCGCCCTGCACGTTCTTGGAGCCCGGATATTCGCCGCGTTCGAGCTGGAGAACCTTCAGCCCGCGCGAGGCCATCGTATAGGCCGCCGCATTGCCGGCCATGCCGGCGCCGATGACGATCGCATCGAATTTTTCGTCGATCATTGTCTTCGATCTCCTCAAGCATATTCCTGAAAAATTGCAGACTTTTCAGTCGAGAATATGCGTTTGCAACATGCTCAGCCGGCGAGCCGGTCTTTGGAATGGGGGGAAAGCCGCGCGCGGAACGCTTCCGTCAAGGCGGGCAGGAAGCGGATCGCGTCGGTGACGATGCCGAGATGGGCGAAATCGAAAATCTGGGCGTTCTTGTCGGTGTTGATCGCCACGATCATGTCGGCGCCCTCGACGCCGACGCGATGCTGGATCGCGCCCGAAATGCCGGCGGCGATATAGAGCTTGGGACGGATGGTCTTGCCGGTCTGGCCGATCTGGCGGTCCGCGGTGACCCAGCCTTTCTGGATCAGCGGGCGCGAGGCGCCGAATTCCGCGCCGAGCACCGAGGCGAGATTTTTGACCAGCTGGAAGTTCTCCGGGCTTTGCAGGCCCATGCCGCCGGCGACGACGACGTCGGCGAAGGCGAGGTTCGACTTGTTGGAGTCGCGATCCGGCATGAAGCTCAGGATCTTCGTGATGATGTCGGATTCGGTCAGGTCGGTGACGAAGGGCACGATGCGGCCGTCGCGGCCGTCCTTGCGCTCCGGCATGGGCATAACGCGCGGACGCACCGTGGCCATCTGCGGGCGGTAGTTGAGGGTGTAGATCGTGCAGAGCAGCGAGCCGCCGAAGGTCGGCCGGGTCGCGGCGAGCGACTTGTCGTCGTCCACGCGAAGCTCGGTGCAGTCGGCGGTGAGGCCGGTGAGCAAGGTGGTGGCGACGGAGCCGGCGAGGTCGCGGCCGAGCGTGGTCGCGCCGAGCAGCAGGATTTCCGGCTTGTGCGCATTGACCAGCTGGGTGAGCGCCTTGGAATAGGGCTCGTTGCGATAATCGGCCAGCACCGGATTCTCGACCAGATAGACGACGTCGGCGCCATAGGCGAAGGTTTCCTGGGCGGCGTGCTTCACGTCTTCGCCCGGAGCGCCCATCACCACGCCGGCGAGCTCGACGCCGAGCTGGTCGGCGAGCTTGCGGCCCTCGCCGAGCAGTTCGAACGAGACCGGATGCACGATTCCGCGCTCCATCTCGATGAACACCCAGACGTGCTTGTGGTCGCGATATTTCTCCGGCAGTTCCTTCTTCATCGAAGCGCGGCTGCTGGCCGCCTGCGGCGCGGGTTTCTGGTCGCTCATGATCCCATCCTCAAAATTCTCGCCTCAGTTCCTTGCGGCGGCGTCAAAATCCGGAAGCAAGCTTGACCACGTCGGCTTCGAGCGCCGGGGCCTTGGTGAAAATGGCCTCGATCAGGGCTTCGGCGGAATCGGCCGGCGTCGCGCCGAGATCGACGAGGGCGGCCTTTTCGGCGCGGGCCTGCGGGGCGAACACGCGCTTGACGACGGTCGGCGAGCCGCGCAGGCCGCAAAGCTGCAGGTCCTCGATGCCGGCGTCCTTGGCGTTCCAGGTGACGATCTCGGCGCGGGCGGCGCGCAGGGCGTCGTCGATGCGGCCGCGGCGCACCACATTGGAGCCTTCCAGCATCGTGATCATGCAGGGCAGGCGCGATTGCAGCAATTGCGTGCCGCCTTCGGAACGGCGCTCGAGCTTCACCATGCGGCTGTCGTTGTCGAGTTCGACGATCGCAGACACATAGGTGAGCTGCAGCATGTCGAGGCGCTTGGCGATGCCGGGGCCGACCTGGGCGGTGTCGCCGTCGATGGTCTGCTTGCCGGCGAAGACGATGTCGGGCGGACCGAAGGTCTCTCCGATCTTGCGGATCGCCTGCGCCAGCGCATAGGTCGTGGCCAGCGTGTCGGAGCCCGCGAAGAAGCGGTCGGTGAGCAGGACGGCGCGGTCGGCGCCGATCGTCAGCGCCTTGCGCAGCGAATCCGACGCCATCGGCGGGCCCATGGTCAGCACGGTCACTTCGCCGCCGACCTTGTCGCGAAGGCGCAAGCGCCTCTTCGAGCGAGAACAGGTCGTAAGGATTGATGATCGTGGGCACGCCTTGCCGCATGATCGTATTGGTCACCGGATGGACGCGGATCTGCGCCGAGTCCGGAACCTGTTTGATGCAGACGACAAAATGCATATTCGCCTCCGGCGGTTTCATCCGCAATCGTTAAACGAGGAACGCTGGATTTCGGCGGGGGCGTCGCAAGCTCCGTACCAACCCGCGCGGAGCCCATCTAAGTCATTGAAAAATAATGAAGTAAAAAGGCGCCTACCTTTGTGGCGCGTCAGCCGCGAAACGAACCTGTCAGCATTCCTACAGAAGTGTTCGTCAGGGCTTTCGGGAAACGTCGCCGGTTTGTCCGGCGCCCGTCTTTTTGTCGTTCAGAGGGCCGATTCCGCCATCCGGTCGCGAGCCCGGGCGCGCACTTCGAGGTCGTCGTCATCGACCAGTTTCGCGACGATGTCGCGCGGCGCGCGATCGGCGACGACGAAGCGCACGCGCAGGTCCGGGTCGTTCGCCAGCGGCGCCAGCATGTCCGGCGCCACGCGTTCCGCGGCCTCGCGGCGCACCACGGGATCGGAATCGTGCAGCAGGCCGAACAGCCGCTCCGGCGGCGCGCGCACGACGATGTAGCGGCGCACCGTCGCGGAAGGATCGCTGAACATGATCGGCAGCAGGGAGGTATCGAGCCGCCGCGCCACGGTCAGGCGGACGTGTTCGTCTTCGTCATGCGCCATGGCGACGAGATCGGCGCCCTGGAGGCGCAAGGCGCAGGCGATGCGCACCGCGCGGTCCTTGTCCTTGCTCATCTCCCTGACGCGCGAAATCGGCAGCCGCAGCGCCGCCATGGCGCGGACTTCGGCCTCGCGGTCGTTCATCAGCCGGGCGATCTGGAACGGATTGGCGTATTTGGCGGCCAGCGCCCGCACTTCGAAATAAAGATGGTTGAGGTAGTCGCCGGCGAGTTCCGGGATTGCTGGCGAAAAAGCCGTCGATGCGCTTGGAGCGCTTGTCGCGCACGCAGATCCGCCCCAGCACGCAGCGGCCGCCGGCGCGCAGGTCCTTGTGCGGGCAGTCCTGGCAGGAGAAAGGCCGGCCCGTCCAATCCGTCGCGGCTTCCGTCTCTTCGGGCGCCACCATCCGCCGCCTCGTCAAAACGCGTCCGGCATCGGGGTAGCAAGGACTGCGCCAGACAACAAAAAGCTCCCGGGCTCGCGCCCGTGAGGAAGTTGGCCTGATGGGGCCGCGGGGAAACGGGACTCAGAACTTCTTGATGTCGATATTCTGCTTGCGGAGAGCATAGCCGATCTGGCGCGGGGTCAGGCCGAGCAGGCGCGCGGCCTTGGCCTGAACCCAGCCGGTCTTGTCGAGCGCCTCGATCAGCCGTTCGCGTTCGCTCTTGCCGGGATGCACCACCGGACAATGGTCGGGCGCCGGACATTCATGCGGCAGGCCGCGCTCCATAGCGTCCAGCGCGTGATCCGCGCAAGCGTGGGCGGCATTGGCCTCGCTCGGCGCCGGGGCGGCGTAGGATTCGCTGGCCGGAGGCGGCGCAACCATTTCCGGCGGCGGCGGGGCCTTGGGTTTGGGCTGCGCGGTGATCGGCGGCAGGGTCGGCTGCGGCAGCGGATGGGGATGCAGCCCCATCTGCGGGTTATGGCCCTTCCACAAGGTCGCGGACAGGCAGCAGCCCTGCCAGCAGGCGAGATCGGATTCGAGAATTTCCTCGCCGGTCGCCAGCGTCGCGGTGCGGCGGACGCAATTCTCGAGTTCGCGAACATTGCCCGGAAAGGCGCAATGCGACAGGATGTCGAGCGCCTTGTTGGAGAAATTGTGCGGGATGTCGTTTTCCTGCGAAAACTGGTCGAGGAAACGCCGCGCGAGCAATTCGATGTCGCCCGGACGTTCGCGCAGCGGCGGCGTCACCAGGGTCACGACATTGATGCGGTAATAGAGGTCGGCGCGGAAATCGTTGCGCGCCACGGCCTCTTCCAGATTGCGGTTGGTGGCGCAGACGATGCGCACATCGACCTTCAGCGTCTTGGCGCCGCCGACGCGCTCGAATTCGCCTTCCTGCAGCACGCGCAGCAGCTTGGCCTGGAACGAGGCGGAGATTTCGCCGATCTCGTCCAGGAACAACGTGCCGCCGTTCGCCAGTTCGAAACGGCCGATGCGCTGGTTGACGGCGCCGGTGAACGAGCCCTTCTCATGGCCGAACAATTCGGATTCGATCACGCTTTCCGGCAGCGCCGCGCAATTGACCTTGATGAACGGCCCTTTCGCGCGAGGGGAGTTTTCGTGAATCGCGCGGGCGAACAATTCCTTGCCGGTGCCGGTCTCGCCGCGCAGGAGCACAGTGGCGTTGGAGCGCGCCGCGACTTCGATGCGCTGGAGCAGCGTCTTGATCGCGGCGCTTTCGCCGATGATGAAATCGGATTTTCCGCGCGGCGAGGGCTTCGGCGACTGGTGGCGGACGTCGGTCAGTTGCTTTTCAAGCCGGTGCTGCTCCTTGATCAGACGATCGCGGTCGCGCGCGATCAGGGCGTGCATGCGCATCGACTGGCCGATCAGGTTGGCCACCATGGTCAGCATGCGCACGTCGTCTTCGAGACGGAAATCGAGCTTGTTGTTCCATTCGCGATCGACGGTCAGCGTGCCCTTGCGCGAGGCCGTCGACCTTGATCGGCACGCCCAGGAAGCTGACCTTGGTCATCGGCGGCAGCAGATGCCGATAGGCCGTGCCGGTGAAATAGGAATGGCTCGAGATGTCCTCGATCACCAGCGGCACGCCGGTCGCGACAATATGGTCGATGACCTTCTGCGGCAGCAGCGTCTTGGCGCCGTTGGGCTTCGGGGAGGCGTCGGAGGAGGCGGTGATTTCCGGCTCGCCGTCTTCGTCCAGAGCGAGAATGAAGCCTCGCCGCATCTGCATGAAAGAAGACAGCACCGCGATCACGGCGCCGAGCGTGCGCTCCAGGGATTGCGCCCCGGTCAGGATCTTCGAGATTTCGTAAACCCCGGCCAGGGCAACGTCTTTGTAGGCCGGCGCGAACAGGACTTTGTCTGTTGAGGCCATCATGCGGCTCCCGATCAATTGGCGTAGACCCGAAAGATCGTCTTCTCCACATAGAACGGCGCGAACACACGGACGGAAGGCGTCACATCCGCGTTCGAAGGTTTTGTCTACCCAAGTCGCCAGTGTTGACTTAAGAATAAGCCTGCGTTGACGGCTTTCAAACGCCAAAAAACAAGCAAGATCAAATGGCGCCGCTCAATTTTGTCGCAAGCTGAACAAAAATGTCGCTGTTTTTGAACGATTCAAAAAATGCGGCCGAAACCGAGTGGAAACGTGGCTTTTACAGGCCCGAAATCCGTACGGAAACATCGCGCGGCGCCGCCGAATAAGGCGCGGAGGTCACGAGAATGTGCGCGCCGGCCAAGGCGTAATCCCGCGCATTGGCGGCGGTGACCCCGCCGGCCGCCGCGATGACCGGCGGTCGCGGCAGCGCCCCGACCTGCGCGACCAGTTCGGCGATTGCGGCGGGAGAAAACTTCTCCGCCTGGATCACGTCGAAGCCCGCTCGCGCGGCGGCCAATCCGTCTGCGACGCCGGCGACTTCGATCACCAGCTTCTTTTCGGGCGCGGCCCGGCGCAGGCGCGTCGCGATGTCTTCGAGCGAATCCGCGGGCAGGAAGGCGCGATGCTCGGGAAAGACGAAAATCGTCTCCGACAGCCCATGCCGGTGCATGACGGCGCCGCCGGCCTTGACCGCAGCAACGGCGAAATTCTTCACGCCGGGCGTGTTTTTCCGCGTGCAGGCGACGCAAATGTCGGGCGCGGCCGCGCGCGCCGCGTCCACGATGTCGCGCGCGGCGGTGGCGACGCCCGACCAGATCTCGACCAGCGTCTGGGCGACCTTCCAGCCGCGCAGCAACGCGCCGGCGGGGCCCTGCGCGCGGAGAATCTCGGCGCCGGGCGCCAGCGCCTGCCCGTCCTCGACGCAAGGCTCGACTCGCGCCCCCGCCATCTCGAGGATCGCCGCCGCCTCCGCCGTCAGCGCCGCGACCATGGCGTTGCGCGCCGAAAAAATCATCAGCCCGTCGCGCCCCGCGATGCCGAGCGTTTCGGTAGTGAGGTCGCCGTGCGGCGCGTCGTCGAACAGCAGGCGCTCGAGTTCGGCGCGGGGAATCTGTAACGTCATCGCGGTCCGATCTGGATCAGGCGGGGTTTGCGCGAAACGTGGCGCGCGCTTGCGGCGTTTTTGCGCGTCGCGAATGGCGAGCAAGGTCGCGTCGGCGATGGCGCGGCCGCGCGGGTCCAGGCCGGTCCATTGCGCCCGCCGGCCGCGCGGATCGATCTCGATCAGCTTCACGCCCGCGGGCATGAAGGCGCCGTCGCGCGCAATTCCGCGCAGCACGCCGTTGAGTGGCGCGACGACGGTGATCCCGGCGAGATTGCCGAGCGGTTGGCCGCGCGTGACGCAGGCGCCGATGTCGAAGGGCGTGTGCCAGACGCCTTCGCTCGGCGCGGGGACGAAACGCTCCCGCCCGATCCCGCCGAGCGCGCGGGGCGCGCCGTCATAATCCTGCGTCGAGCCTTCCGCGACGAGCGCGCCGGCTCTGGACGGCAGCGGTCTCGACCGCGACGTCGCAATTCTCGCCCACGGTGAAATGGGGCCCCAGCCCCACCGCCAGCCCGACGAAATAGCGAAAATCGGGCGTGATGAAGCGCTTCTGCATGCGGGCGTCGATCAGCACCGGGATGCGGCGCAGCGCCAGCAGTTCGCAAAAATGCAGCGGCGTCACGGCGACGCAATTGTCCCCCTCGGCGGCGTCGGCGATCTCGATCGCGGTCTCCGCGCGCCGGCCGGTGACTCCGTGGAGTTCGAAATCATCCTCGAACAGGGCGTCGTAAAAGGCCATGCCGCGCCGAATGACGGGCGGATAGGGGTCGTGGCTGAGGATGACGCTGAAGCGAGCCTTGCGCAGTCTGACGGCGACCGCCGAGGCGATCTCGTTGGTTCCGAGCACGACGGCGAGCGGCGCCGGCGACTCGGCGAAAAAGGCTGCAAAACTGGTCGCGCTCATGTCCCGCCTCCGCTATCGCCTTTTTTGAAATCTTGGCGCGAGTCGCGCGGAGCGACCGCACGAACGACACCAAGCACAAGTCGGGCCAGAAATAACGCGGCGGAGGCCTCAAAATTCAATAAAAGGGCGCAGGAAGCGCTCCATTTTGTCCGGAATCCCGTCGAACGGGCGCGGTCACGCCGGGCGGGTCGTTTCCGCGACAGCCTCGAAGCCTTCGAACTGCGGCGGCCCGAGATAGAGCCCGGTGGTCTTCGGCGCGCCGGAATGGGCGCGGCGGAAGGCTTCCGAGCGTGTCCAGTCCTCGAAATGGCCGCGCGTCTCCCAGACCGTATGCGACACGAACAGGGTCGCCTGGTCGTCGCTCGGCCCGCGCAGCAGGTGGAAGACGACGAAGCCCGGCATGGCGGGCAGGTCGCTCTGGCGGTTGCGCCAGACCTCTTCGAAATCCGCCTCGCGGCCGAGCGCGACGCGGAAGCGGTTCATGGCGATGAAGGTCATCGGGACTCCGGTCGATGGACGGTTCAGGCGCGCCGCGCCAGCGAGCGGAGGAAGCCCTGGGCTTCGTCATTGAGTTCGCGATCCACGGCGGGCGCCATTTTCAGCAGCACATTGGCGACAAAAGGCTCGTCATTGCGGGGCTCATCGAGAACCTCGCGCAGGACCGGCACATTGTCCTCGATATGTTGAAGGAAGGCGACGCCTTTTTCCAGCGTCTCGCTCCATTTTCCGCGCGTCCACAGCGCGAGGGGATAGATGATCTCCTGCGGGAAATTGGATTTGCGCGCCTTTTCGAGAAAGCGCAGGCCGGTGGTCCAGTTTTCCGCGGCGCGCATCGGCGGCGGCGGCGGGTCGCCGTTCAGCATTTTTTGCGCGGCCTGGCCGACGTGATCCTCGAGCGAGATCGGCTCGTCGATCTTGGAGCGGAAGCTCCACATCGCGACCGCGCCGGGGAAATCCTCGCCATAGGCCGCCTTCAATCCCTGCTCGACCGCCTCGACCGCCGCCTTGTCGCCCTTGAGCGAGGCGGTCATGCAGAAGGAGAACAGGGCGTCCTTGGCGACATGGGCGACGCCGCCGCTCTTGAGTTGCTGGGGCGTCAGCGCCGGCGTGATTCCGTCGGCGGGCGTCTCGGCCGCTCCCGCGCGCTGCGCGCTGATGAAGGCGGTGATTTCCAGCCAGCCGGGAAAGGCGGCGATGAAGGCCTGCGCGTCCGAATGGACCACCGCCAGATTGATGGCCTTCTTGCGCGCGATGAGTTCAGCATTGTCCGTCATGTTGCTTTGCTCCGGGTGTTCAGTCGCCGGTGATCACCACTTCGGGCGCGTCGGTGTCGACGAGGTCGAGGCCGTCTTCTTCCGCCAGTTCGACGCCGGTGACGCAGACGTCGCCGTCATCAACCACCACCTTGATCGGCGTCAGCGCCTTGCCCTGGCAGGGGCCGGAGAAGCAATGGCCGGTGTCGAGGTCGAATTGCGCGCCGTGATGGCGGCAGACGATGAAATTGCCCTCGTCGTCCATCAATTCGCCGCCGCCGCCGTCGAGCGTCTTGCCCTGATGCGGGCAGGCGTTTTCAAAGCCGAAATAATTGGAGCCCTTGCGGGAGATCATGATCGGCCAGGGCGTGCCCTCGCCGTTTTCGCCGCCGGCTTTCTTGAGCAGGAAGCCCCGGGCGTCGTTGTCGTCGATTTCGAAGGTCCGGCAGATCGCGTAAAGCTCGTCCATGAATCAACTCCTGTTGGCCTTATGCCAAGGGGCACTGACCCTTGGTGTGGCGACCGATGACTAAAGCATTCCGAGTTCGAGCTTGGCCTCGTCGGACATTTTCTGGGCGTCCCACGGCGGATCGAACACCAGATTGACCTTGGCGGCTTTCGTCCCCGGAACCAGCAGCGCGGCCTTCTCGACGTGGCGCAGCATTTCGCCGGCGACCGGACAACCCGGCGCGGTCAGCGTCATGTCGATGTCGATCAGGTCGGGGTTCGAGACGTCGAGCCGGTAGATCAGCCCGAGATCATAGACATTGACCGGAATTTCCGGGTCGAACACGGTGCGGATCGCCGCGATCACATCCGTTTCGAGATCGCCGGTCCATTCGGGCAGCTCGACCGGCTCATCGGACATAACGGGCGCGTGGCCTTCCATCATGCGAACAACTCCAGGACGCGGCGAAGTCCCTTGACGAGGGCTTCGACCTCGTCATGCGTGTTGTAAAGCGCGAAAGAGGCGCGGGCCGATGCGGTCAGGCCGAGCCGGGTCATCAGCGGCTGGGCGCAATGCGTGCCGGCGCGGACCGCGATGCCGGCCCGGTCGAGGATCATCGACACGTCCTGCGGATGCGCGCCCTCGACGTCGAACGTCACGATCGCGCCCTTGTTTTTCGCGCGGCCGAAGATGCGCACCTTGCCGAGCCTGTCGATTTCCTCGGTCGCATGGGCGAGCAGCGAGGCCTCGTGCGCGGCGATCCCGGCGCGATCGAGTCCCATCAGATAATCCAGCGCGACGCCGAGCCCGATGGCCTCGACGATCGGCGGCGTGCCGGCCTCGAAGCGGTGCGGCGGCGCGGCATAGGTGACGCGGTCGCGGAACACGTCGGCGATCATTTCGCCGCCGCCCTGATAGGGCTGCATCGCCGCCAGCACGTCATATTTGCCGTAGAGGAAGCCGATGCCGGTCGGGCCATAGAGCTTGTGGCCGGTGGTGACGTAGAAATCGCAATCGAGCGCCTGCACGTCCACGATTTCGTGGACGCTGCCCTGGCAGCCGTCGATCAGCACCTTCGCGCCGACGGCATGGGCGAGCCGGATGATTTCGGCGATCGGCGTCACCGTGCCGAGCACGTTGGACATATGGGTGACGGCGACGAGCTTGGTCCGTTTCGTCAGCAGTTTCGCGAAAGCCGCGAGATCGAAACTGTCGTCGTCGGCCAGCGGCGCCCACAGAAGCTCCGCGCCCTTGCGCTCGCGCAGGAAATGCCACGGCACGATGTTGGAATGGTGCTCCATCTCGGAAATGACGATCTGGTCGCCTTCGCCGATTTCCGCGCCGAGGCTCGCGGCGACGAGGTTGATCGCCTCCGTGCCGCCCTTGGTGAAGATGATTTCCTCGACCCTCTTGGCGTTGACGAAACGGCGGGCGGATTCGCGCGCCTTCTCGAACATCAATGTCGATTCGTTGGAAAGGAAATGCGCGCCGCGATGGACGTTGGCGTAGGTGTCGGCATAGGCCGAGAGCACCGCGTCGAGCACGATCTTCGGCTTCTGCGCCGAGGCGCCATTGTCCAGATAGACCAGCGGCTTGTTGTAGACGAGGCGCGACAGGATCGGAAAATCCGCGCGCGCCGCTTCGACGTCGAAGGCGGGCGCGATGCTATCGAGGGCGAGCGCGCTATTCGACATGGGAGGCCTCGCCGGCATGACGAGCCAGCCAGGTCTGCGCGCAGGCCACGACCAGCGCGCGCATGTCCTCGTTGTCGATCGTGTCCATCGCCTCGACGAGGAAGGCCTCGACCAGCATGGCGCGGGCCTCGGGCTCCGGAATGCCGCGCGCGCGCAGGAAGAACAAGGCGTTGGCGTCCAGTTCGCCGGCGGTCGCGCCATGGCTGCATTTCACGTCGTCGGCGAAGATTTCCAGCTCCGGCTTGGTGACGATTTCGGCGCGATGCGACAGCAGCATGGCGCGGCTGAGCTGCCGCGCGTCGGTTTTCTGCGCGGCCTGCGCGACCTTCACGCAGCCCTGGTAGACGCCGCGCGAAGAACCCGTGAGCACGCCGCGGAACACCTGCGTGGAGGTGGTGTTGGGAACTGCGTGGTCCATTACGGTGGTGTTGTCGCAATGGCGCTTGTCGGCGACCATATAGGCGGCGTCGATGCGCGCGTCGGCTTCCTCGCCGGCGAGTTTCAGCAGCGCCTCATGCCGGGCGAAATGGCCGCCCTGCGAGAAGTAGAAGCCGCGATAAGCCGCCTTTTCGCCGATCTCGCCGATGGTCGCGGCGGTCTGCCGCGCGGCGGCGGCGAAGTTTTCAAGCCGCACATGGGTCAGCCGGGACTGGGGCGCGAGGCTCAATTCGGTCACCACGGTCGCGAAGCTCGGCGCGCCGTCATGGGATTCGAACAGGGTCGCTTCCGCGCCTTCCTCCAGCACGACGAGGATGCGCAGATGGCGCCCGTCGGCGGAGGCCGCGTCCACGCCGCTCCAGTTGAAGCGCAAGTGAAGCGGGGTCGCCAGCGTCACGCCCTTGGGAACATGAAGGACGAGGCCTTCTTCCATCAAGGCGGTGTTGAGATTGATGATCGGGTGGTCGGTCTGCGGATTGACCCGGCCGATGATCCCGGCGATGGCCGAATCCTTCTCCGCCAGCACCTTGCGCAGGCTCTGCCCGCCCATCGCGCAATAGGAGGAGCGGGAATCGTCCAGCACGCCGTCCTCGAAGGCGGCGACGCAGGCGCTGGCGAGCGCGGGCGGCGCGTCGAGGCCGGTCCCGACCTTCACCGTCTCGTGCAGCGCCTTGGCGAGATCCGAATAGCGCCACGCCTCGACGCGGCGGTTCGGCAAGCCGGCATGGGCGAATTTTTCGGACGCCTGGTCGATCAGCGCGCCGAGCCAGGGCGCGGCTTCGCTGCGCCGCGCCGCCACGCTGGCGAGGAGATTGTCGAGCGAAACCACCTTTGCCATATCGCCCTCACGCGGCTTTGTTGATGACGGCGTCGTAGCCATTTTCTTCGAGTTGCAGCGCCAGGCTCTTGTCGCCCGACAGCACGATCTTGCCGCCGGAGAGGATGTGGATCACGTCCGGGACGATGTAATCGAGCAGGCGCTGGTAATGGGTGATGACGAGGAACGAGCGGTCGGGCGCGCGCAGCTTGTTGACGCCTTCGGCGACCAGTTTCAGCGCGTCGATGTCGAGGCCGGAATCCATTTCGTCGAGGATCGCGAGCTTCGGCTTCAGCAGCGCCATCTGCAGCGTCTCGTTGCGCTTCTTTTCGCCGCCGGAGAAGCCGACATTGAGCGGGCGCTTGAGCATGTCTTCGGAGATGTTCAGCTCCTTGGCGGCGGCGCGCACCGTGCGCAGGAATTGCGCGGCGTCGAGCTCCTTCTCGCCGCGCAGACGCGCCTGGGCGTTCATCGCGGTCTTGAGGAAGTTCATGGTCGAGACGCCGGGGATTTCCATCGGATATTGGAAGGCGAGGAAGATGCCCTTCGCGGCGCGTTCTTCGGGCGACAGCGCCGGTGACGTCCTCGCCGAAGAAGTCGATCTCGCCGCCGGTCACTTCATAGCCGGCGCGGCCGGCGAGCGTGTAGGAGGTCGTGGACTTGCCGGCGCCGTTCGGGCCCATGATCGCATGGACTTCGCCCGGCGGAACCTTGAGGGAAAGGCCCTTGAGAATTTCCTTGCCATGCACGTTGACGTGGAGGTCCTTGATCTCAAGCATTATCCAACGCTCCCTTCGAGGCTGATGCCGACGAGCTTTTGCGCCTCGACAGCGAATTCCATGGGCAATTGCTGCAGCACTTCGCGGCAGAAGCCGTTGACGATCAAAGCGACGGCTTCCTCGGTCGGAATGCCGCGCGACACGCAATAGAACAGCTGGTCGTCGGAGATCTTCGACGTCGTCGCCTCGTGTTCCAGAATGGCTGTCGGATTGCGCGACTCGATATAGGGCACGGTGTGCGCGCCGCATTTGTCGCCGATCAGCAGCGAGTCGCATTGGGTGAAATTGCGCGCGCCGTCCGCTTTCGGGTGGATGCTGACGAGGCCGCGATAGGTGTTCTGCGCCTTGCCGGCGGAGATGCCCTTGGAGATGATGCGGATCGCGTGTTCTTGCCGAGATGGATCATCTTGGTGCCGGTGTCGGCCTGCTGGAAATTGTTGGCGATGGCGATGGAATAGAATTCGCCGACCGAATTGTCGCCGCGCAGGATGCAGGACGGATATTTCCAGGTGATGGCCGAACCGGTCTCGACCTGCGTCCAGGAAATCTTCGAGCGGTCGCCGCGGCAGTCGCCGCGCTTGGTGACGAAATTGTAGATGCCGCCCTTGCCGTTCTCGTCGCCGGGGATACCAGTTCTGCACCGTGGAATATTTGATCTCGGCGTCCTCGAGCGCGACCAGTTCGACGACCGCGGCGTGGAGCTGGTTCTCGTCGCGCTGCGGCGCGGTGCAGCCTTCGAGATAGGAGACGTAGGAGCCTTTGTCGGCGATGATCAGGGTGCGCTCGAACTGGCCGGATTTCGCGGCGTTGATGCGGAAATAGGTCGAGAGCTCCATCGGGCAGCGCACGCCCGGCGGGATATAGACGAAGGAGCCTTCGGAAAAGACGGCGGAATTGAGCGTGGCGTAGAAATTGTCGCTCGCCGGCACCACGGTGCCGAGATATTGCTTGCACCAGATCCGGATGGCTTCAGCGCTTCCGAGATCGGGCAGAAGATCACGCCGACCTTGGCGAGCTCTTCCTTGAAGGTGGTGACGACGGAAACCGAATCGAACACCGCGTCCACCGCGACCTTGCGGGCGTTCGGATCCGGCTCGACGCCGGCGAGCAGCGCCTGCTCGTGCAAGCGGAATGCCGAGCTTCTCATAGGTGCGCAGCAGTTCGGGATCGACTTCGTCCAGGCTTTCGGGCCTTCCTTGCCGCTCTTGGGCGCGGCGTAATAATAGGCGTCCTGGAAGTCGATCTTGGGATAATGCAGCTGGCCCAGCCGGGCTCCTCCATCGTCAGCCAGCGCCTGATAGGCGTCGAGCCGCCATTGCAGCATCCAGTCCGGCTCGTCCTTCTTCGCCGAAATGAAGCGGATGACGTCTTCGTTCAAGCCCTTGGGCGCGAAGTCGGATTCGATATCGGATGACGAAGCCGTATTTGTACTTCTGGTCCGCGAGGTCCTGCAGGGTGTCCGTCTCTTCGCTCATGTCAGACTTCCGACCTTGGCAAGTGTGGCTTGCAATTCAATGGCTTGTGCCGCGCCTTTCGGCATCGGTGGCGGCGCGGCTCTTGTGCAGCGCGGCGCCCGGGGTCGAGAATGCAAGCGAGGCGCCAGAGCGCTTCAGCGCGCCAGTCCGGCCGCGAGTTCGGCGATCACCGGCCAGCCGACCGCGCCGGTCGGGTCCAGTTTGCGCAGGGCGTCGAGAATGTCGTCGGCCTCGCTTTTTTCGTCGCGACGCAGATGAATGAATGCGAGCGCCTTGAGCGTATAAAGCGCGAAGCGTCCGGCGCCGTCGGGGATGTCGCCTGGCGGGACCCATTCGCGCCAGTCATCGGGCCATCCGGCCTGGCGCGCCGCCTTCCGCATGCCGGTCTGGGCGGCGGCGCGGGCCTCGTCGAGATTGCCGTGATAGGTGTGGATCTTGTAAAGGCAATAATAGGTCGGCAGTTCTTCCGGGCCTGCTGCGAGCGCCTCGCGGAACAGCTTTTCGGCCTTTCCGAAATCCCGCCGGTAAGCGATCACGCCTTTTTGCAGCAGGGCGTCGATCTCGGGGGGCAGTTCGCCGAAATTGATGGTTTCGGGTTCCGGGGCCGGAAAGGGAATCAGCATTTCTCGTCCTCTGGGCGCAGATGTATCGCTGAAACGCCTGCAAAAGCGGGGCCGAGGGCGGCGTCGGGTTGCCGGACACGGGCCCGTGTCGGCAACCCGACGATTTCTCTTTTTTACGCTGTCCGCCGCAAAAGCAGGCCGCGCGGCAAAACGCCGGACGATGGTCCCACTTTTGCATTGCAGCGCGCGAGCGGACCTCGATCGGTCCGCGCAATCTGCCCCGCCGGCCCTATCGGCCCTGCTTGTCCGCGCAGCCCGAACCGGCGAACCAATCGAGAGGTCTATCGATGACGGAAAAAACTCACGAGCGCATTCAATCCATTATCGACGGCGCCGATGTGGTTCTGTTCATGAAGGGCGTGCCCGCGCAGCCGCAATGCGGCTTCTCCGCCGCCGTGGTCCAGGTGCTCAATGGTGTCGGCGTGAAATATGACGCTGTGAACGTGCTGGCCGACCCCTTCGTTCGCGAGGGCATCAAGGCCTATTCCAACTGGCCGACGATCCCGCAGCTTTACGTGAAGGGCGAGTTCGTCGGCGGCTGCGACATCGTGCGCGAAATGGCGGCTTCGGGCGAACTGACCCAGCTCTTTTCCGAAAAGGGCGTCGAGAAGGTGTCGGCATGAGCACCGAGACCGCGACCATCGCCGACGTGCCGCAGCTCTACAAGCGGCACGTCTTCGCCTGCTACACCCAGCGTCCGGCCGGCCATCCGCGCGGCTCCTGCGGCGCGCAGGGCGCCCAGCCGCTGTGGGACCGCCTGGCGAAGAAGCTCGAGGCCGAGCGTCTTCCCGACATCGGCTTTACGGCGTCGGGCTGCCTCGGCTTCTGCAACGCCGGCCCGCTGATGGTCGTCTATCCGGAAGGCATCTGGTACGCGCCGAAGGCGCCGGAGGATATCGACGAGATCGTCGAAACCCATCTCAAGGGCGGCCAGCTGGTCGATCGCCTGGTGGTGGTCCTGGCCCGCTGAGGCCCGATCGATTGCATCCGGCGCAACGCGCCGGACGGGCGGGGAGCGCCGGCGCGACCGCAAGCCAGAGCCGGATCGCTTCCCGCCTTTTTCATGCGCTTGCTTGTGCGGTGCGCGCCTTTTTATGGGCCGCGCGCAAAAGATTGAGGCAGTCGAGATTGGCGGCCATATCCATTGCGGAAAAGCCGTCGAGCGTCTCCGGCGCGATATCCGCGCCGCGCGCCAGCAGATGCGCGACGACCTCGGTGCGGCCCGACGACGACGCATACATCAAAGCCGTTGCGCCATTGTCGTTCGGATTGTCGAAGTCGATCCCCGCTCCGATCAGCAGGTCGATCATGTCGAGATGACGCTCGACGCAGGCCAGCCACAACGCATTGTTGCCGTCGGCGTTGCGCGCGGCGAGTTCGCCGCCGGCCGCCAGGATCTTGCGCGCCATGGCGCAATCGCCCTTGAGCGCGGCGCGCATCAGCGGCGTCGTCCCGTTGCCGATGCGGGAATTGATGTCTTCGCCGGAAAAGCCTTCCTGACGCAGCCATTCGACGAGGGCGGGATCCTGGATCATGGCGAAAACGCCTTTGCGCGTTGCTTGTCGGGATAGGCGGGCTCGGTCGCGATGCGGGAATCCTCCAGCGCCGCGCCCAATGTGAAATGATAGATCGTTTGCAATTCGGCCGATTTCAGGCCGATGAAGTCGTGGGTCTCGTCGTCGAAGAAACAGCCGACGCCGGTGCCGCGCAGGCCGAAGCGCTCGGCTTCCAGATAGAGCGCCTGGCCGATCAGCCCGGCCTCCCAATGCAGCCGGCGATAGGTCCACGGATTGGGCGCCACGGCGTCGAATTCCGCCAGCATGGCCATTCCGAAACAGCAGTCCGAGGCGATGGCCTGGTTGCAGAACAGGCGGCGGGCGGCGCCGCGCGCGTCGCCGGCCTTGAGGAGCAGGAGCGGCAGGTCGTCCGGCGCCTCCGCGACGCGCGACCAGGCGAAGTCCGGGTCGAGCTCCCGTCGCAGCAGCGCCATGGCGTCGGGGCGCGCGCGGCAGGGCGTAAAGCCCCGGCTCGAGGCCCGCGACGCGATGGACGAACAGGATGGGATGGACGCGCGGCGCGACGGTCCAGACTGGCCACGGCGCGCGCGCTCCCGGCGTCAGGCTGCCGAGGATGGCGAAAAAATCCTGCGCCGGCATGACGTGTCGCGCGTCGAAATGCTGGGCGCTGCGCCGCTGCAGAATGAGATCGGCGTCGGTGGGGCTCGCGGGAGCCGGCGTCGTCGGCCCTGATCGGGCCGGACTCGGGCGCCAATGCGCCGAGCGTGGCTGCGGCGACCTCGTCGATCACCGGCCAGCGATACATCGGATGGCGGTCGAGGCGATTGGCCACACCGGTCCAGGCGCCCGCTTTCAGCGCGGGCGCCGTCGCGTCGCCGCCGCCGCAGCCGGGAAAATCTGCAACAAGGCGTCGGGGTCTTCGCGTTCGGCGCGGCCGAAATCTGCGTCCCGGTCGAGGCCGAGCAAGGCGGCGATGTGCGCGCTGTCGAGTCCCTCGACCCATTGCGCGCGCCAGCCCAGCGCGGCGGCGGCATAGGAAATCGCGCCAAGGGCATGGCCGAGGTCGAGCTGGCAATAGCGAAAGGCGCGCTCGCCATATTTCCACGCTTCGCGCCAGTGGATCGAGGACAGCCCGATCCAGAGACGCGGGATCCGGCCTGCGAACCGGGAGCATCGTCGCGTCGCCTTTGTTCGAGCGCGTGGTCGCGGGCCAGATAATGATGGAGCCCGTCGTCGAGCCCTTCAAGTCCCTCGGCCAGGACATAGGCCTCGGTGGGATGAAGGTTGCCGCTCGACGGGTTGCAGCGCAGCGCCCAGCGATCCGGGCCGAACTGCTTCCAGGCGGAGAGCCCCATCGACAGATGCAGCAAGGCGCCGACGGCTTCGAGCGTCAGCGGGGGCGGGCGATAGGCGCTCCGGCGCGAGCGCCAGCTCCGTGCGCGCGGCGCCGTCGAAGGTGCGAAACGGATTGGGCTGCAGATCCCAGTCGAGCGTGTCCGGCCCCTTGGCATAGCCGGTGAAGCGATGCTTGGTCCGCTCGTGATAGAGCGCCGCTCTATTCGGGCATGGGTCTTTTCGGCGCTGTCCGTTTTGTCGCCGCTGTCCTTGGGCGCGGGGCAGGGCGGCCCCGCCGGGCGCGAGCAGCCCTGTGCTGCTTCCGAAATCTCGCTTTGTCCGAGCAGCGACAAAACCGGCTCCTTGTCGAAGCCGGCGCAGCGCCGTCCTTCCGCCTCGATCAGCGGGCGGCGGATCAGCAGCGGCTCGGCCAGCATCAGCGCCAGCGCCGCGTCGGCGCCGAGCGCCGGCCGGATCGACCTCGCCGGATTTGATCCGGGGCGCCGCCGGGTTGAACCAGCTCGCGACCGGCGTGTCGCCGAAAAAGCCGAGCAGCCGCTCGCCCGTCCAGGGCTCCGCCAGCAGGTTGCGCTCGTCCAGCGCATGGCCGGCCTCGGCGAGCATCGCCTTCTGCTTGCGGTTGGTTCCGCAGCCGGGCTTTTCGTAAAACGTCACCAGAGCCATCGCCAATCTCCGCTCAGACGATATTGAGCTGGATGAGCGGCGCGGCGCCGCTGCGGCCCAGCACGATGTCGACCTTCTTGCGAACGGCCTCGATCGTCAGCGGCTTGACCACCGCGCCATGGGCGCCCGCCTGCATGGCCTCGACGGCGAGCTTCTCTTCATCCTTGGCGCAGACGATCAGGATGCGGACGCCCGGATAAGCCGAATTGAACGCGTCGACGACACCCATGCCCTGCTTCTGGATCCAGGAGATGCCGAGCAGGATGAGATCGGGCTTCAGCCAGTCCTGGCCTTTCGCGAAGGCTTCCTCGGGCGAGGCGAGCTCATGCGTCTCGATCTCGTCATGCAGCATGAATTGCAGCACGGAACGGGTGATCTCGTCGTCATCGACGACGAAAACCCGCCGCTGGTCGACCGCCTTGGAAGTCTCAACGCCAATCTGCATCGCCGCCTCTCTCGTTTGGACCTCACCGGCGCGCTCTTCTTGATACGGTAAAGCGCGCCGGGGCTTGTGCAAGTTGTTTGTGCAAGTTCCGTTCCGCGCCCTGCGACGGCAGCTTGAACGCAGCCGGCGTCTCCCGCGAAATTGCGACAAACGTGTCTTGTTTGCCGCAGCCGCGACGAGCCTGTCCGACATTTCACAGAATCGCCTCCAGCGGCGCTTTCGATAAAAACAATCTAAAATCAAAATGTTAGACAATAAAAATTTCTGGCACGGGGGTTGCAACCCTTGTCAGCGGAACGGCGAGTGAGGGCTGAACGTACGCAGACGCCAGACGAGCGTTGCGTTCCTTCCCGTCAAAGCGGGTCCGTTTCTGACAGAGAGAAACAGTCTCGCGCAGAACGCGCGAAGTTCATGCCACACGGAACTTTTTAAGGAGCAACACATGGCTAAGTTGAGGCAGATCGCCTTCTACGGCAAGGGCGGCATCGGCAAGTCCACCACCTCGCAGAACACCCTCGCCGCGCTCGCGGAGATGGGCCAGAAGTATCCTGATCGTCGGCTGCGACCCCAAGGCCGACTCCACCCGCCTGATCCTGCACGCCAAGGCCCAGGACACCATCCTGTCGCTCGCCGCCGAAGCCGGTTCGGTCGAGGATCTCGAACTCGAAGACGTGATGAAGGTCGGCTACCGCGACATCCGTTGCGTCGAGTCCGGCGGTCCGGAGCCCGGCGTTGGCTGCGCGGGTCGCGGCGTCATCACCTCGATCAACTTCCTCGAAGAGAACGGCGCCTACGAAGACATCGACTATGTCTCCTATGACGTTCTCGGCGACGTGGTCTGCGGCGGTTTCGCCATGCCGATCCGTGAGAACAAGGCTCAGGAAATCTACATCGTCATGTCCGGCGAGATGATGGCCATGTATGCGGCCAACAACATCTCGAAGGGCATTCTGAAGTACGCCAATTCCGGCGGCGTGCGCCTGGGCGGGCTGGTCTGCAACGAGCGCCAGACCGACAAGGAACTACGAGCTGGCCGAACTCGCTGGCCAAGAAGCTCGGCACGAAGCTCATCTATTTCGTGCCGCGCGACAATATCGTGCAGCATGCCGAGCTGCGCCGCATGACGGTGCTCGAATATGCGCCCGATTCCGTGCAGGCCGGGCCACTACCGCACGCTGGCGGAGAAGATCCACGGCAATTCGGGCAACGGCATCATCCCGACCCCGATCACCATGGACGAGCTCGAAGACCTGCTCATGGAGCACGGCGTCATGGCCCAGATCGACGAAACGCAGGTCGGCAAGACCGCTGCGGAACTGACGGCCTGATGATCGCCTGAAGACATGGTCCGGCCCCCGTCCCGGGGGCCGGATGCTCGAACGGCGCAACGATTTGCGAGAGGTGGCGACATGAGTGTTGCGAACAATGAAAGCGTTGCCGAGATCAAGGCGCGCAACAAGGAATTGATCAAAGAGGTGCTGGCCGTCTACCCCGAAAAGACCGCAAAGCGCCGTGCGAAACATCTTAACGTCCATGAAGCCGGCAAGTCCGACTGCGGCGTTAAGTCCAACATCAAGTCGATCCCCGGCGTGATGACCATTCGCGGCTGCGCTTACGCCGGCTCGAAGGGCGTCGTCTGGGGCCCGATCAAGGACATGATCCACATCAGCCACGGCCCCGTCGGCTGCGGCCAGTATTCCTGGGCCTCGCGTCGCAACTACTACATCGGCACGACCGGCATCGACACCTTCGTGACCATGCAGTTCACGTCGGACTTCCAGGAAAAGGACATCGTGTTCGGCGGCGACAAGAAGCTCGCCAAGATCATGGACGAAATCGAAGAGCTGTTCCCGCTCAACAACGGCATCACCGTCCAGTCGGAATGCCCGATCGGCCTGATCGGCGACGATATCGAAGCGGTGTCGAAGTCGAAGTCGAAGGAATTCGGCGGCAAGACCATCGTTCCGGTTCGTTGCGAAGGCTTCCGCGGCGTGTCCCAGTCGCTCGGCCATCATATCGCCAACGACGCGGTGCGCGACTACGTCTTCGACAAGCTCGACCCGAACAAGCCCGCGCTGTTCGAATCGACCCCCTATGACGTCGCGATCATCGGCGACTACAACATCGGCGGCGACGCCTGGTCCTCGCGCATCCTGCTCGAAGAGATGGGCCTGCGCGTGATCGCCCAATGGTCCGGCGACGGTTCGCTGGCGGAACTCGAGAACACCCCCAAGGCGAAGCTCAACGTTCTGCACTGCTACCGCTCGATGAACTATATCTCCCGCCACATGGAAGAAAAGTTCGGTATTCCGTGGTGCGAATATAACTTCTTCGGCCCGTCGAAGATCGCCGAGTTGCTGCGCAAGATCGCCAGCTTCTTCGACGACAAGATCAAGGAAGGCGCCGAGCGCGTCATCGCCAAGTACCAGCCTCTGATGGACGCGGTCATCGCCAAGTACCGTCCGCGCCTCGAAGGCAAGAAGGTCATGCTCTACGTCGGCGGCCTGCGTCCGCGCCACGTCATCGGCGCTTACGAAGACCTCGGCATGGAAGTCGTCGGCACGGGCTATGAATTCGCCCATAACGACGACTACCAGCGCACCGCCCAGCATTACGTGAAGGACGGCACGCTGATCTATGACGACGTCACCGGCTACGAATTCGAAAAATTCGTGGAAAAGGTGCAGCCGGACCTGGTGGGCTCGGGCATCAAGGAAAAGTACGTCTTCCAGAAGATGGGCGTGCCCTTCCGCCAGATGCATTCCTGGGACTATTCCGGCCCGTATCACGGCTATGACGGCTTCGCGATCTTCGCTCGCGACATGGACATGGCCATCAATGCGCCGGTCTGGAAAATGGCCAAGGCGCCCTGGAAGGACGATTCCAAATCCAAACTCCTCGCGGCCGAGTGACCGCGCGCGGCTGGCGCCCGTTGAGAGCCGGGCGCCAGCCGCGAATGACCGACAGCAGAGGGCAAAATCATGACGCAGAACGCCGATCACGTCCTAGACCACTTTGACCTGTTCCGCGGGCCGGAATACCAGGAAATGCTGGCGAACAAGCGCAAGATGTTCGAAAATCAGCGTGACCCGGCGGAAGTCGAGCGGATGCGCGAATACGCCAAGACCGAGGAATACCAGGAAAAGAACTTCGCCCGCGAAGCTCTGACCGTCAACCCGGCCAAGGCCTGCCAGCCGCTCGGCGCGGTTTTCGTCGCCGTCGGCTTCGAAAAGACCATTCCCTTCGTCCACGGCTCGCAGGGTTGCGTCGCTTATTACCGCTCGCATTTCTCGCGTCACTTCAAGGAGCCGACGTCCTGCGTCTCCTCGTCGATGACCGAAGACGCCGCGGTGTTCGGCGGCCTCAACAACATGATCGACGGCCTGGCCAACACCTACAACATGTACAAGCCCGCCGATGATCGCGGTGTCCACCACCTGCATGGCGGAAGTCATCGGCGACGATCTTGAACGCCTTCATCAAGACCTCGAAGGAAAAGGGCTCGATCCCGGAAGACTTCGACGTGTACCTTCGCCCACACCCCGGCCTTCGTCGGCAGCCACATCACCGGCTACGACAACGCCATGAAGGGCATCATCTCGCACTTCTGGGACGGCAAGGCCGGCACGGTCGAGAAGCTTGAGCGCAAGCCCAACGACTCGATCAACTTCCTCGGCGGCTTCGACGGCTACACCGTCGGCAACCTGCGCGAAATCAAGCGCATCTTCGACGAGATGGGCGTCGAATACACCATCCTCGGCGACAATTCAGCGACGTGTGGGACACCCCGACCGACGGCGAATTCCGCATGTATGACGGCGGCACCACGCTGGAGCAGGCGGCCAACGCCATTCACGCCAAGGCCACCATTTCGATGCAGGAATATTGCACCGAAAAGACCCTGCCGCTGATCAAGGATCATGGCCAGGAAGTCGTCGCCTTCAACCATCCCGTCAGCGTGAAGGCCACCGACAACTTCATCATGACCATCGCCCGCCTCGCGGGCGTGGAGATCCCGGAATCCCTCGCCAAGGAGCGCGGACGCCTCGTCGACGCCATCGCGGACTCGAGCGCCCACATCCACGGCAAGAAGTTCGCGATCTACGGCGATCCCGACCTCTGCTACGGCCTGGCGGAATTCCTGCTCGAACTCGGCGCCGAGCCGACCACGGTGCTCGCCACCAATGGCGGCAAGGCCTGGGAAAAGAAGATGCAGGCGCTGTTCGACAGCTCGCCGTTCGGCAAGAACTGCAAGGTCTATCCCGGCAAGGACCTGTGGCACCTGCGCTCGCTGCTGTTCACCGATCCGGTCGACTTCCTGATCGGCAACACCTACGGCAAATATCTGGAGCGCGACACGGGCACCCCGCTGATCCGCATCGGCTTCCCGATCTTCGATCGTCACCACAAGCACCGCTATCCGGTGTGGGGCTATCAGGGCGGCATGAACGTGCTGGTCCAGATCCTCGACAAGATCTTCGACACGATCGATCTCGCCACCAACACTCCGGCGAAGACCGACTACTCGTTCGACATCATCCGCTGAATCGAGCGTCGGCGCATGCCGGAGCGACGCAAAAGGATTGTCGGTTTGGCGACAAGCCGACAATCCAGCAAAATCAGGCCCGGAGCGCTTCTGCCGCTCCGGGCCTTTTTCTTTGGGCGGGCGACGCGTTCCCGCGATGCGGCGCCAAAATTGCTGCCCTCCTGCAAAAGCCTCGTACTGGCGGAAAAGCGACAGCTTTCGCCCGCCCCGCGCCTCGAAAGGCGCGGCCGAAATCGGACAGGAGAGACGCGATGACTTCGCTTTCGGCGACCATCCAGGACGTGTTCAACGAGCCGAGCTGCGCCAAGAACGCCAACAAGTCGGAAGCCGAGAAGAAGAAGGGCTGCACAAAACAATTGCAGCCCGGCGGCGCGGCGGGCGGCTGCGCCTTCGACGGCGCCAAGATCGCGCTCCAGCCCTTCACCGATGTCGCCCATCTCGTCCACGGCCCGATCGCCTGCGAGGGCAACAGCTGGGACAATCGCGGCGCGGCCTCGTCCGGCCCCGATCTGTGGCGCACGTCCTTCACCACCGACATGAACGAAACCGACGTCGTGTTCGGCGGCGAGAAGCGCCTGTTCAAGTCGTGCCGCGAGATCATCGAGAAATACGATCCGCCGGCGATCTTCGTCTATCAGACCTGCGTGCCGGCCATGATCGGCGACGACATCAACGCGGTGTGCAAGGCGGCGACGGAAAAATTCGGCAAGCCGGTGATCCCGGTCAATGCGCCGGGCTTCGTCGGGCCGAAGAACCTCGGCAACAAGCTCGCGGGCGAAGCCCTGCTCGATCATGTCATCGGCACGGTCGAGCCGGAATTCACCACGCCCTACGACATCAACATCATCGGCGAATTCAACCTCTCCGGCGAGTTGTGGCAGGTGAAGCCGCTGCTCGACGAACTCGGCATCCGCATCCTGTCCTGCATTTCCGGCGACGGCCGCTATAACGAGGTCGCCTCGTCGCACCGCGCCCGCGCGTCGATGATGGTCTGCTCCAAGGCGATGATCAATGTCGCGCGCAAGATGGAGGAGCGCTACGGCATTCCCGTTCTTCGAAGGCTCGTTCTACGGCATCGAGGATTCCAGCGATTCCCTGCGCGAACTGGCGCGGCTGCTGATTGAGCGCGGCGCGCCCGAAGAGCTGATGGAGCGCACCGAAAAGCTGATCGCGCGCGAGGAGAAGAACGCCTACGCCGCGATCGCCAAATACAAGCCGCGCTTCAAGGGCAAGAAGGTTCTGCTCATCACCGGCGGCGTGAAATCCTGGTCGGTGGTCGCGGCGTTGCAGGAAGCGGGCCTCGAACTCGTCGGCACCAGCGTCAAGAAATCGACGCGCGAGGACAAGGAGCGCATCAAGGAGCTGATGGGCCAGGACGCGCATCTGATCGAGGACATGACGCCGCGCGAAATGTACAAGATGCTCAAGGACGCCAAGGCCGACATCATGCTGTCGGGCGGCCGCTCGCAGTTCATCGCGCTCAAGGCGACGATGCCCTGGCTCGACATCAACCAGGAACGCCATCACGCCTATATGGGCTATGTCGGCATGGTGAAGCTGGTCAAGGAAATCGACAAGACGCTTTACAATCCGGTGTGGGAGCAGGTGCGCAAGCCCGCGCCCTGGGCCAAGGCCGGCGAAAGCTGGCAGGACAAGGCGATGGCGCAGATCGCCGAGGAAGAGGCCGCGCTCGCCGCCGATCCGGTCAAGGCCGAGGAGGTCCGCCGCGCCAAGGCGGTCTGCATGTGCAAGAGCGTCACGCTCGGCGCGATCGAGGACGCGATCCGCGATTTCAGCCTCACCAGCGTCGAGGGCGTGCGCGAGAAGACCAACGCCTCCGGCGGCTGCGGCGCCTGCGCCTTGCGCATCGAGGAAATTCTCGAAGAGGGCGGCGTCGTCGGGCAGCCGGCGCCGGTCCAGACCGTGGCGGCGGAGTGAACGGCATGGCCAAGGTCGTTCATTCCAAAAAAGCCTGTTCGGTCAATCCGCTCAAGATGAGCCAGCCGATCGGCGCGGCGCTCGCCTTCATGGGCCTGCGCGGCGCGATGCCGCTGCTGCACGGCTCGCAGGGCTGCACCTCGTTCGGCCTGGTGCTGTTCGTGCGCCATTTCAAGGAAGCCATCCCGCTCCAGACCACCGCGATGAGCGAAGTGGCGACGGTGCTCGGCGGCTATGAAAATGTCGAGCAGGCGGTGCTCAACATCATCAAGCGCACCAAGCCGGAGCTGATCGGCATCGCGTCGACCGGCGTCACCGAGACCAAGGGCGACGACGTCGTCGGCTATATCGAGCTGATCCGCCAGAACCATCCGGAATTGCAGAAATTTCCCGCTGGTCTATGTCTCGACGCCGGATTTCAAGGACGCCTTCCAGGACGGCTGGGAAAAGGCGGTGACGCGGCTGGTCGAGGAACTGGTCGAGCCGCCGGCCAATGCAGCGCGGCGCGATCCGACCTGCGTCAATGTCCTGCCGGGCAGCCATCTGACGCCGGGCGACATCGAGGAATTGCGCACGATCATCGAGGATTTCGGCCTCGAGCCGACCTTCCTGCCGGATCTCGGCGGCTCGCTCGACGGCCATATTCCCGACGATTTCACCCCGACCACGATCGGCGGCGTCAGCGTCGAGGAAGTCGCGACCATGGGCGACGCCGGCTGGACCATCGCGGTCGGCGCGCAGATGCGTCGCGGCGGCCGAAGCCTTGCAGAAAAAGGCCGGCGTTCCCTTCCGCCTGTTCGAGCGCCTGTGCGGGCTGGCCGCGAATGACGACCTGATGGCGTTCCTGACCGAGATTTCAGGCCGTCCGGCGCCGGCGAAATATCGCCGCCAGCGCGGGCAGCTGGTCGACGCCATGCTCGACGGCCATTTCCACATCGGCGGCCGCAAGCTGGCGATCGGCGCCGAACCGGACCTGCTCTACGACGTCGGCTCGTTCCTGCATGAAATGGGCGCGCAGATCGAGGCGGCGGTCACCACGACGCAATCGCCGGTGCTGGAAAAGCTCCCCACCGAGGAAGTCGTCATCGGCGATCTCGAAGATCTCGAAATGCGGGCGCGCGAAACGGGCTGCGATCTGCTCGTGACCCATTCGCATGGCCGCCAGGCCGCGGCGCGTTTGAAGATTCCCTTTCATCGCATCGGCATCCCGATGTTCGACCGGCTGGGCGCGGGGCACAAATTGTCCGTCGGCTATCGCGGCGCGCGCGACCTGATTTTCCAGGTCGCCAATCTGCTCATCGAGGACCGCGAGGAAAATCATGAGGTTACGCCGGAAAGCTGGCGCAATCCCGTGGGGCGATGACGGCGCCGAAATCGCTTCCGAAGAAGCTGGCGCCGCGATTGCACCGACTTTGACGCATTGATTCGGTTGAGAGAGGGCGGGTCCATGAAAGTCGCATTTGCTACACAGGACTTGAAGCGTGTCGATGCGCATTTCGGCTGGGCGAAGAACATCTCGATCTACGAGCTGGACGAGAACGGCCACAGCCTGATCGAGACCATCGCGTTCGACGGCGATCTCCAGGAAGACGGCAACGAGGACAAACTCGGGCCGAAGATCGAGGCCGTGAAGGATTGCGCCATTCTCTATGTGGCCGCGATCGGCGGCTCGGGCGCGGCGCGCGTCGTCGCCAACAACATCCATCCCATCAAGGTCACGCAGCCCGAGAACATCGAGGACCTGCTCAACAAGTTGCAGGCCGTGCTCAAGGGCAACCCGCCGCCCTTCCTGCGCAAGGCCATGGGCAAGGGCAAGGAGCGCGTCTTCGATCTCGAGGACTGATCCTTCGCCTGTCGAAAAAAAACGGGCCGGCGCGGCCCAACCAAGACCGCCAGTATAACGAGGACAAGATGACTGAAGCCGCCATCGTCGACGACGCCGCGATCCTCGCGGAATCGCCTTTCCTGCAGCAGCTGGTGAAAGTCTGGCGCGCACAGGATTCGCACGGAACCTGGGAAAACAAGACCGACGCCCAGCTGATCTCCGAATACATCGTCACCAAGGAGCAGCGCAAAGCGATCCCGATCATCGCGGACCCGGATCCGGAGACGATCTGGCGGCTGGAGCTGTTCTACAATGCGGTCGGCCTGTGTATCGAACGCGCCTCCAAGGTCATGGTCACGCCCATGCTCAAGATGAGCCACGAAGGATTCGGCCGCATCGTGCTGATCGGCGGCCGTCTCATCGTCGTCAACAAGCAATTGCGCGACGTGCACCGCTTCGGTTTCGAGAATTTCGCCAAGCTGGGCGAAGAGGGCGACAAGCAGATCAAGGCCGGTCTCGACATGATCGAGCAATTCCCGGGCGCCGCCAATTATTGAGGTTTGCCATGAGCGACGTTGAAACCCTGAAGGCCGAGATCAAGAAGCTCTCGGCGCGCGCGATGAACGCGAAAATGAACCTGCATGACCTGTCGGAAGAGCTGCCGATCAACTGGCAGACCATCCTCGACGTGGCGCAAAAAGCCCATGCCGCCTTCGCCGAACTGGAAGCGAAGCGCGAGCAGCTCAAATCTCTCGAAACGGCGTAACAGGAAAGGCGAGGCTCATGGCGAATGCGCGCGACGGGCGGGACTGGAAACCCGACTATCTCTTGGCGATCGACGCGGGAAAATGCATCGGCTGCGGCCGCTGCTACAAGGTCTGCGGCCGTGAAGTGATGACCCTCAAGGGCATCAACGAGGACGGCGAGGTCGTTTCGCTCGACGACGACGAGGACGACGAGGTCGAGAAGAAGGTCATGGTGATGGCCGACACCGGCGCCTGCATCGGCTGCGGCGCCTGCGCCCGCGTCTGCCCGGCCAATTGCCAGACCCACGGCCCCGACGCGGCCGCCGCCTGATGAGCCCCGATCGCGCCTATCGCTGGTTGATGGAGGCGGATTGCGTCTCCACGCGCGATGGCTTCGATCGGCATGTCGTCGCCAGCATCCTGGCGCTCGCCATGGCCCAGGCCGGCGAGGAGCAATGCTCGCTGGCCTTGACCACCGGCCTCGACGCCGCGGCGCTTTCCGCCCTCGGGCGCGAGCTGTTTCCCCACGCCGCCGAGGCGCTGGCGCAAATGGCCGGCGCCGATTGTCCCGCGGCCGGCCCCGAGGAAAAATCGATCGTCGACATCCTGCTGATGTACGCCACCGGGCCGATCCAGTTCGTCCGGCCGCTGGCCATTCTCATCGCGCGGCGCTGCCAGGAGCCGCGCCATTTGTGGCAGGATCTCGGATTGCGCAATCGCGGCGAGTTGTCGCAATTGATGGAGCGGCATTTCCCCCGGCTCAAGGCGCGCAATTCCGGCGACATGAAATGGAAGAAATTCCTCTATCGCCTGGTTTGCGGTTCGGAAGGGTTCACCTTGTGCCCGGCGCCGGTCTGCTCCGATTGCGACGATTTCGCCTCCTGTTTCGGCTCCGAGGAAGGCGTCGCGCAGACTCAGCCATGTCTATCGCGAAGAGCGCGTCTGACCCGTCTTTCGGCCGGATGTTTTCCCGACATGAAAAAACCCGCTGCGCGAACGCGGCGGGTTTTTCGTTTCGGTCGAACGTCGCGGCGCGTCATTCGATTCCGAGTTCGGCCTCGCGGGCGCGCGCCGCATAGCGGAAGCGCTCCTCGATGGCCTTCGGATTGGCGAGGAATTCCGCCTCGCCCTTGGCCAGAGCGTCGAGCGCGATCTGGCCTTCGGCTTCGGTCAGCGCGATGCGGCCGGCCATATAGACGGCGTCGGGCATGACATGGAGGATGCCGGCGCGGTTGGGATGATCCGCCACCGGGATCAGCTCCACCGCTTCGAGCTTGCCGCCGAGCGTGACCGCCTGGCCGATCACCTCGACCTTGCGTCCGTCCTGCGTTGTTTTCACCAGAGTGGCCATGGTCGAAACACCTTTTCGGATGAAGCAGGGACGGCCCGGGGTGGGCCGTCCCGATGACGCTTGGACTCAGGGAACCGCCGGCAGCGTGAAGCCGGGGCGCGGATGCGCGTTGTAATAATCGGGACGCTCCGGCCAGTCGCCGACGCTCTTGAACTTGAACGCCGCGATCTTGACCGGCGCGCCGGGCGAGCAGGACACTTCGCCGAGCTTGATCTCGCGGTCGCCGGGGCCGACCGAGAAATCGGCGACGACGGTTCCGTCGGCCTTGCAGGCGCGGGCGAAGCCGGGGGTGCCGACATGGCTCGCGGCGACCGGATTGGCCTCGAAGGCGGGCGTTTCCAGCTCGCCTTCCGGGGCGCCGAACGCCGGGGTCGCGAAGGTGAAGGCGGCGAGCGGGCCGCTGAATTCGACCGGAAGGTCGGCGCTGATCGGCCGCGCCACGGAATAGATCGTGAGCGAGCCGCCGTCGAGCAAGGCCTTGACGTCGTCGGTGGACAGATTGGCGAAAGCGGACGCGATATTCATTCCCATCTCCTGGTTGAAGCCCTCCCGGCGCGCTCATCAAATTCTGTGCCAGTCTCCCCGCGCCGCAACATTTTCTGTCGGAAACGCCGCCGCCGCGTCGGCATCGCGACCTTTTTGTCGCCTTTTTCGCCACAGGGGGAAAAATCTGCGCGATTCTTGCTTGGACGGTGTCGCAAATCATGCGGAGAGCGACATGTTGGACATTGCGATCGTCGGCGGAGGCTTGTGCGGACTGGCCCTGGCGGCGCAACTGGCCCGGCGCGGGCGGGACTTCGAACTGTTCGAGGCGCGACAACGCTGGGGCGGCCGAATCCTGACCATCGATTGCAAATTGTCGGGCCATGCGGTGGATCTGGGCGCCTCCTGGTTCTGGCCGGAGCGCCAGCCGCTGCTGACCGCCTTGCTGTCCGAGCTTGGCCTTGAAAGCTTCGCCCAGTTCGACGAGGGCGCGATCTTGCGGCTCAGCGAGGCCGAGTCCAAGCCCGAGACGATCGAAGTTGCCGGCGGCGTCCACGGCGGCGCCCGGCGCATCGTCGGCGGCGCGCAAAAGATCATCGAGGCGCTGCGGGCGGACTTGCCGCAGGACCGGCTGCATCGCGATTGCCAGATCACCGGCCTGCGCGACGGCGACGATCATGTCGTGCTGACGATCAACGAAGGCGGGGCGACGCGCGTCGTCGAGGCCCGCCGCGTGGTGGTCGCGCTGCCGCCGCGGCTCGCCGAAGAGCGGATCGCCTTCGCGCCGCCGCTCGATGAGGCCATGCGCCAGACCATGCGCGACGCGCCGACCTGGATGGCGGCGCAGGCCAAGGCGGTGACGACTTTCGAGCGACCGGCGTGGCGCGAGGCGGGGCGATCGGGCAACGCCTTCGTGACGCATGAGCAGGCGGTGTTCGACGAGATTTTCGACGCCAGCGACGCGGGCGGCGCGCGAGGGCGCGCTGGGCGGCTTCCTCGCGCTCGGCCCGGACCTGCGCGAGTCCTTTCGCGACGGCCTGCCGATGCTGATGCAGAGCCAGTTCGAACAGGTGTTCGGCGGTCCGATGGAGGGCCGCGAGCAATTCTACCAGGACTGGGCCAAGGATGCCGAGACCTGCAGCGCGCTCGACCGCGAACGCGGCCGCGAGGAGGCGCGCACCACGGCCAATCCCCTGCTGCGGCGCCCGCTCTGGGGCGGCCGGCTGCATCTGGGCGGCTCGGAGACCGGCTCGCGCCAGGCGGGCTATATGGAGGGCGCGCTGGAAGCGGCGCAGCGCATCGCGCGCGACATTGTCCGCGACGGCGGCCGAGACGGACGCCGCGTCTCCGGCGCCGGGCGAGAGCGACAACGCGTTCAGCCTGCGCCTTTTCTCGGACTGGGTCGAGCAGCAGGGCCAAGGCCTGTTCGACGATTACCGCCGCCGCCTGAACGCCAGCCTTGCGACGCAGGCGCGCGAGCAGATCACCCAGCGCGCCATGCTCGGCGCGGCGGAGGGCTTGTTCGCCGAGGCTCTGGCGAAGCTGGAGACGTTGCCGTTCGATCCGCGCGGCGTCGCGGTCGAGAAGGGCCGCAGCGCCCTCACGCCGCTGGCGCAACGCCCCTTCGGCGATGTCCTCAAGCAACTTTTCGACGATGTCGCGGCCTTCAACGGCACGTCCTGCGCCTTGTCGAATTTCCCCGACGAACATAAGCTCCCCAAGGACTACCAGCAGGCGATCATGCGCGACATCGCCGCGGCCTGGGCGGAGTTTTCACGCGACCTGAACGGGCTTCTGCTCGGCCAGGGAGCGCTCGCAAGGGCGAGACGCCGAAACAGGCTGGCGGCGCGGCCGCCTGAACCCTCATCAGGAGAAATCGAGACCATGGCCGACGTCGCCTATGTCATCTGCGCCCTTGACGACATCCAGAGCCAAAGGGCGAAAGGCTTCGATCTCGCCATCGTCGACGAGGCCGGCGAGCAGAAGAATTTTCCGATCGTCGTGGTGCGCTGGGGCAAGCAGGTGTTCGGCTATGTCAATCATTGCCCGCATCACGGCGCGCGGCTGGACTGGGAGCGCGAGGCGTTCCTCGATCCGAGCGGGCTGCGGCTGATGTGCGGCAAGCACGGCGCCCTGTTCGAACTCGGCAGCGGGCGCTGTTCGAGCGGCCCCTGCAAGGGCGACAATCTCCGGCCGGTCGATCTCGAACTGATCGACGGCGACATCTGCATCAAGGGCGTCACCCTGGTCGAAGACGAGGATGAGGACGACGAAGACGGCGTCGTGGCCTGACGCCGGGCCCTGAAACGGAACGGCGCGCCGCCGCGAGATCGCGGGGCGAAACGCGATAGCCCCGATCCGCCAATGCCGGATCGGGGCTATCGTCTTTTTCTACGCGCTTCTATCACGCGAATCGGCGGCCGCTTCGCTTGAAAACGCTTTGCGAAGATCAGACCGGGCGGTTCAGGTTGCGGTTCTTGACCGGCTCGGCGCGGGCGAGGCCCTGCTCGTAGGAAATGGACTCGTACGCTTCTTTGGCTTCAACCGCCTTTTCGAGAATGAGCTGCACCTTGCCGCCGCCGTCGAGCTTCTTGAAGTCGTTCTTGTCGAGGCCGCAATAGTCGCTGAGCTCTTTCCAGACGGTGGATTCGTCGCAAGGGAGGACGGTGATCGTCGCGTCGCCGAGCGGCATGGTGTATTTCGCCAGCAAATCGATGTTGTTGACGAAAATGAAATAGCTGCCTTCCGGGCTCAGCAGCGGTCCGACGATCTCCTTCAAGGTTTCGAAATAGGCGAAATCATGCAGATAGCCGGCGAGGATTTCGATCTTGCCGGAGCCTTCCTTCGCGACTGCGACGATCTGCTCGAGCTTGTATTCCGGCGGGCGCGCCTCGTCGGCGAGCTTGGGCTGGAACTTCAGCGCGAAATCGCCGCGAAAGCCGTAATAGCCGGGTTTGCCCGTCGGGCCCTTGAACACGGCGTTGAGAAGGCGGTTTTCCTTTTCGAGGCCGGCAAAGGCGGTCGTCTCGATCGATGTCATGGTCATTCTCCGCTTGGACAGACAAAACGTGGCTTGGATTGACTTGGCTTGGACAAAACTTGTCGCGCCGGGGGCGCGCGAAATCTCCTATGCAAATGGTCTGCCGCTTTTTGCGCCACACATTGTCTGGCCTGAACCCTGCTTGTCGCTCACCATTGATTCTCTCATTGAATGGAAGCCGACATGAGCATGAAGCTTCATATCGCGCGCCCCTATGTCGAGGCTCTGGCCGCTGATTTTCCGGAGCTCGAATCCCTCAAGGCGCAGCTGGTGTTCGGCGACAAGGTCGAGGTTCCGTTCCAGCAACTCACCGGCGCGCAGGTCGATCGCCTTCATGAGCTCTACGGCGAGGCCGGCCCGCGGATGCAGAGCCAGCGCGCGCAGCTGGTGACGCTGCGCCGGGCCTTCGAGGGCTCGGCGACGCGCTTCGCCGCCGAGGATCTTGAATCCGTCGTGCCGGCCATCGCCTCCTTCCTGATCGAGGACGCGCAGCGCGGCTGGCTGTTCTCGGTCACGGTCTCCGGACGGCCGTTGCCCTATGTCGTCGCGCGCATCGATTACACGCCGGCCTCCAATGACGAGACCGGGCGCATTTTCGTCGAGCTCAAGGCCAATTCGCGCGGCGAGCTGGCGACGGTGCAATTGCGGATTTCGGCGGGCGACATCGTCGGCAAGACGGTGGCCGGCATCTTCGCGGAAAAAGGCTTCATGCGCGAGACGCCGGAGTTGATTGCGGCCTATGACGCCAATGCGCTGCATTATTTCGAATGGCGCCAGCATTACGGCGCGCAGTTTTCCGGCGGCGGCCTCGGCTTTTTCGCCGAGGATCCGACCTCCTCCCACCGCAGCAACGACTGGACCCGCAAGGACAGCGTGATCCTGTCGTCGGGCGGCAGTCCGGCGCGTCTGGTCAATGACGAGAGCCTGCTCGCCAACCGCGCCCTGACGCTGGAGCTGACCGGCGACATCTTCGGCAATTACCTGCGCAAGGCGGCCAAGAGCAATCTCTACGCCGAGGAGGACGAGGTCGCGGCGCAGAACGCCAATATCGGCAAGGACCTGTTCCGGCAGATTCCGGTCCATCCCTTCATCCTGATGTTCCATCTCGACCTGCACCATTATGTCTGGGCGCATGTCGAGGACATCCAGCCCTATATCTACCAGCCGGACCTCAAGCAGAAGCTGGTCCTGCCGGAGGAGCAGACCGACCTGATCGATATTCTCACCGCCGAGATGGACGTGCTGATGGACGACATCGTCGCGGGCAAGTCCGGCGGCACCACCGTGCTGTGCGCCGGACCGCCTGGCGTCGGCAAGACGCTGACGGCGGAAGTCTATTCGGAAATCGTCCGCCGCCCGCTCTACCGCGTCCATTCCGGCCAGCTCGGCCTCAATGTCGCGGCGATGGAGACGTCGCTGAAGGAAGCCCTGTTGCGCGCGCAGCGCTGGGGCGCGGTCATGCTGATCGACGAGGCCGACGTCTATATCAAGCGGCGGCAGGACGACATGACCATGAACGCCGTGGTCGGCGTGTTCCTGCGCGTGCTGGAATATTTCAACGGCCTGCTGTTTCTCACCACCAACCGGATCGACGACATCGACGAGGCCATCGTCTCGCGCTGCATCGCGCTGATCCGCTTCCATTCGCCGGATTCCGAGGCGCGCCGCCGCATCTGGAGCGTGATGGCGCAGCAGTTCGCGCTCGATCTCGATCCCTCGCTGATCGACATCCTGGTCGAGCTGTTTCCGCAGGCGAGCGGGCGCGACATCAAGGGCCTGGCGAAGCTGGTCGCGAAATATTGTCGCCATCGCGACACGGCGGCCAATCTCGACGTGTTCAAGCGCTGCGCGGTGTTCCGCGGCCTCGAACAGGCCCCGGCGCCGGCCTCCGCCTGACCCCGCCCCATGTCGGCAAACCGACAGGGGCGCTCGTTCGGATTTATGAAAAATCGCTGAAAAACAAGGGGAAAACCGGTCGTCCGGTTCTGGCGCGGGTCTTGCTAATCCACAAGGCAAAGCGCCTTGCATTTCTGGAGGACCGGCAATGATCCATCTGACCGACAGCGCCATCAACGCTGTCCGCAACGCCATCAAGGGGGCGTCCGAGCCCGTCCAGGGCTTGCGCATCAAAGTCGAGACGGGCGGCTGCGCGGGCAACAAATACCTGATGGGCCTCGTCAAAACTCCGGATGAAAGCGACGAGGTCGTCGAGCGCGACGGCGTCAAGGTTTTCGTCGAGAACGGCAGCCGCGACCTGCTCGCCGGCATCACCATCGATTTCGTCGTCGCCATCGAGGGCGCCGGCTTCACGTTCGACAATCCCAACGCCACCCATTCCTGCTCGTGTGGCAAGAGCTTCGGCTGATCTGACGGCGCAAGGAGAGACTTCATGACCATGCAGACCGATGTTGTGGAAACCAAGGCCGCCGCGACGACCGAGGGCGCTCGCCTCCAGACCATCCGCGACGTGATCGAGACGATCCGTCCGAATCTTCGTCGCGACGGCGGCGACTGCGAGCTGATTTCGGTCGATGGCAACAAGATCAACGTCAAGCTCACCGGCGCTTGCGTGTTCTGCAAATTGTCGAGCGCCACGCTCGAGGGGATCCAGGCGAAACTGGTCGAGGCGCTCGGCGAATTCGTCCGCGTCATTCCGGTTCCGATGGGTTTCCGGGCGGGCCATTGAGGCGCGGCCATGTCCAGGAGCCTGTCCAAGATCATGGACTTGAAACTGTCCTGGACAGCCGCGCCGCTTGACGGGGACGCTGCGATGACGTCGTCCGGAAGCCGGAGCCTTTGGACCTTGTGGCGCGGCGACGTCGATTGCGTGAAGGGGCGCGATCCGGCGGCGCGCAACGTGCTGGAAATCGTCCTGACCTATCCGGGCGTTCACGCGATCATCTGGCATCGCCTCGCCAACCGGCTGTGGCTGTCCGGATTCAAGTTTCCGGCGCGGTTCATTTCCTGGTTCGCGCGTCTCGTGACCAATGTCGACATCCATCCGGGCGCGACGGTCGGGCGCAGCTTCTTCATCGATCACGGCGCAGGCGTGGTGATCGGCGAGACCGCCATCATCGGCGACAATGTGACCATGTATCATGGCGTGACGCTGGGCGGCGTCAGCTGGTCGCCGGGGCGGCGGCATCCGACCATCGAGGACGGCGTGCTGATCGGCGCGGGGGCCAAGATTCTCGGGCCGATCAAGGTCTGCGCGGGCGCGCGGATCGGCGCCAATTCGGTCGTGGTGGAAGAAGTTCCGCCCGGCGTCACGGCGGTCGGAATCCCGGCGCGGATCGTGCGCGCGCCGACCAGCCGCGGAATCGGCGGCGGGCGCGTCAATCTCGATCATCATCTGATCGCCGATCCGGTCGGCGAGGTCTTGTCGCTGCTGCTCGATCGCGTCGAATTTCTGGAAGCGCGCCTCAATCACATGCAGCGCCGCGCGAAAAAGCCCGAAATCGGGTGCGACGAAAAAGTGGAAGGATAAGTCATGGGCGTGTTGCAGGATCTTGGCAGGCTGTCTTCCGCGGAAGACTTCTTCAACTATCTCGAACTGCCCTTCGAACCCTCGGTGGTTCACGTCTCGCGTCTGCATATTCTTCGCCGCATGGGACAATATCTCAAGGGCAGCGAACTCGACGGCGCCTTCGAGGGGCTGAGCGAGGACGAGATCAAGGCCTTGTGCCGCGACCATCTCGACCAGGCCTATCAGGATTTCGTGGCGTCCTCGCCGATCCAGGAGCGCCTGTTCAAGGTGCACAAGGAGGCGATCGAGCCGAAGCCGGAGCCGGCGAGCAATTTCGTGCCGCTCGATTCCCTCAAGGTGGTCTGACCCATCGGCTTCACGTTTCGGGGACGCGGGAATGCGTCCTTCCTGTTGAACTCGGAGACGGGAATGAACTGCGTCCGCATCTTTGCGCGCTGGAGCAAGCGCGTCGCCCTCGTCGCGACGCCGCGTTCCTGTGCGCGCGCAAGGCGCGGCGCTTTCGCGGGGCGGATGGAGCGACGAAGCCATGGCTAGCGCGGAGAGCGACAGTCTGGTCCCGCCCATGCCCGCGCTGTCGTGCCGCGCGGATGTCGCGCTGCGCGGAATCTACGAGATTTCCAAGGTTCTCTCGGTTCCGGGCCGTCTGGACGACGTGCTGTCGCAGGTGCTGGCGCTGCTCGCCAGCTTCGTCGACCTGCGGCGCGCGACCATCGCGCTGATCGACGAGACGGGCGACGCGCGGCCGGTCGCCGGCCATGGCGGATTCGTCAAGGATTGCGGGGGCGCGCCCTTGCCCGAGCGCGCGGTCGGCCGCGTCGTCACCAGCAAGGCGCCCCTGATCGTCGACAATGTCGAGACCGATGCCGATTTCGCCGGCTGGCCGGTCGATCCGGGCGGCGCGGGCAAGGCCCAGGCCTTGATCGCCGCGCCCATCCTCGATCGGGGCGAGGCCATCGGGCTTCTCGCCATCGACCGTCCGGCCGACGGCGGCCATCGCGCGGCGACCGATTCCGACGCGCGTTTTCTCGGCATGATCGCCCATATGATCGGCCAGACCCTGCATCTCTACGACGTCGTCTTGCGCGACCGCGCCAGGCTGATGGAAGACCAGCGGCGGCTCGAAAAGGAATCGCCGCGCCGCGTCGAGATGAGCGGCGAGCAGGCGCTGATCGGAATCGTCGGCGCGAGCCGCGCCATCCGCGCGGTCTTCGACCAGATCAATGTCGTGGCCCGCACCCACACCACCGTGCTGCTGCGCGGCGAGTCCGGCACCGGCAAGGAATTGTTCGCGCGCGCCACGCATGATCTTTCGCCGCGCAAGGAAGCGCCGTTCATTCGCCTGAACTGCGCGGCGCTGCCGGAATCGATGCTGGAAACGGAATTGTTCGGGCACGAGAAAGGCTCGTTCACCGGCGCGATCGGCCAGCGCAAGGGCCGCTTCGAACTGGCCGACAAGGGCACGCTGTTTCTCGACGAAATCGGCGAGATTTCGCCGGCCTTCCAGGCCAAGCTGCTGCGCGTGCTGCAGGAAGGCGAGTTCGAGCGCGTCGGCGGCTCGCAGACCGTCAAGGTCGACGTGCGCTTCGTTTTCGCCACCAACAGGAATCTCGAAGCGGCGGTCGAGCGCGGCGAATTCCGCGCCGATCTCTATTACCGCATCAATGTCGTCTCGATCCTGCTGCCGCCGCTGCGCGACCGGCCGGATGACGTGACGTTGCTCGCGCAGGAATTCATGCGCCGCTTCAACGAGGAAAACGGAACGCGCAAGCGTCTGACCAACGCCGCGCTGCGCCTGCTGCAGGACTGCAATTTCCCCGGCAATGTGCGCGAACTGGAAAATTGCGTGCGCCGCACCGCGACGCTCTCGCACGACGACGCGCTGAACGAAGCCGATTTCGCCTGCACGCACGGCGCCTGCCTGTCCTCGACCCTGTGGAAGCCGGCGCAAGCCGGCGCGCGGCCGCCGGGATCGCGCGCTCGTCCAGATCGAGCCCTTCGACGAGAGCGCCTCGCGGCGTCCGGCCATCGCGGCGGCGTCGCGCTCCGACACGCTGCGCTCGAACGCCGGCGGACGGCTCAATGGCGGCGGCTCGCCGACGCCTGACCGGGAAAGCCTGATCGTCGCCATGGAAAAGGCCGGCTGGGTCCAGGCCAAGGCGGCCCGGCTGCTCAATCTGTCGCCCCGCCAGATCGCCTATGCGCTCGGCAAATATCACATCCCGATCAAGAAATTCTGAGCCGCGGGCGGCGTGTCGCAATGCCAACGCGGACGTTGCGAACCCTCCAAAGCGTCAGGCCGCAGCCGAAAAAGCGGGCATTCCGGCGCTGGCACGAGCCTTGCTCCCATTTTGCCGACGTTCGACCGCGAGCCGGACCGCCCGCCAGGATCTCGAACGCGCTACAATTGAGGAGAGTTTCGATGACATACAAGATCATCGCTTCGTCGTGCACGGGTTGCAGCCTTTGCGAATTCGAATGCCCCAACGCGGCGATTTCGATGAAGGGCGACACCTTCGTGATCGACCCCAAGAAATGCACCGAATGCGAAGGCCATTTCGACCACGCCAAATGCGACGAGGTTTGCCCCGTTCCCGGCACCTGCGTGAAGGTCTGAATCGGGCCTTCAGGTCGCGGTCGCGTTGCGGCGCTCCGGCGCCTCGTTGCGAACGCCGCGCGGGCGCGCCCGCCGGCCCCTTGCGCGCGGCTGTCGCGCGCTCACGAAAATCCGGGCCGTCAAAACCCCATCCGCCGTCGGCGGCATCGAAGGAAATCAATCAATGAAGATCATGATCCGGCGCTCCGACGAAGTCGGGCTTTCGATCTATGTTCCGAAAAAGGATCTCGAAGAGCCGATCGTCGAATCCGAGTTCGAGACCCTTTGGGGCGGCTGGATCAAGATCGCGAACGGCTGGGTGCTCGAGCTGCCCGAAATGGCCGCCGACACCCGCTTGCCGATCACCGTCGAGGCGAAAAAGCGCGCCGAGGAGGAATGAGCATGATCGCGGCGTTTCTCGACCAGGACCTGCTGCAGCCGCAGGATGCCGAAAAGCTTGTCGGCGAACTCGGCGCCCGTCTGCGCGCCGGCCAGATCATTCCTTTCGTCGGGCCCGGCCTGGCGGAATTGTCGTCGCCCTCCGTGCCGCTGACGCCGGAAGCCCTCGCGGCCTTTCTGGGAACCAAGGTGGCGCTGCCGCGCCGCGCCAAGGGCAATCCCTGGTCAGCCGCGCAGCACATCGAAAGCTTCAAGCATCGCGCCACGGTCACGGCGCTGATGGCCGAGGCGTTCGCCGCGCCGGTGGCGCCGACGCCGTTGCACAGCATTCCTCGCGTCGCTGCCGCTGCCGCTGATCGTGGACGCCTGGTATGACAGCGCCTTCCGCACGGCGCTGGCGTCGCGCAGCGACTGGGGCGAAATCCAGGGCAACACCCGCGCCGGAATCGGCGAGGACCGCTGGTATCGCTTCTATAACGCGGCCGGCGAAGAGGCGACCCGCGCCGACGCCGAAGGCTGGAAGACGATCCTCTACAAGCCGCATGGCGGCGTCGCGCCGGCGAAGAACTTCCTGATCTCCGACGCCGATTATGTCGAGGTCCTCACCGAGATCGACATCCAGACGCCGATCCCGGACGTGGTCAAGGATCGCCGCACCGAGCGCAGCTTCCTGTTCCTGGGCTGCCGCTTCCACGACCAGATGCTGCGCACCTATGCGCGGCAGCTCAGCAAGCGCTCGGCCGCGCCGCATTATGCGGTGGTCGAGTCGGAAAAGCTGACGCTCAATGAGCGCCGTTTCTTCGCGGCGGAGGGAATCATTCCGATCGCCTTGCCGCTGACGCGCGTCAGCGAGCTCCTGATCGCGGGATGAAGTTCACGCCGTTCGCCGGCATGGAAGGGGGCCGCTCGCGGCTCCCTTCGTCGTTCTGGCCCCCGAAAAGCACGTTGTCGTCTTTGCAACAGGTTGAAAACGTCCCGAAAAACCTGTGTGCAAGCCGACAGGGTGCCAGTGCGCAATTATATAAGTTATTGAAAAATAACGAAAAATAAGCAAACAGCCGTTCTGGCATATGCGTTGCTAACTCGGTGACAGAGCAAAGCTTTGGAGCTTGGGCTGAAAAGCGAGAGAGGGTCGGACATGGATTCTTCGGCAAATCATGAAATCGGGCGCGTCCGGCGCCAGTGTCGACATGGAAGCAGTGATGCAGCAGGTCGCCGACCACAAGGGTTGCGGCACCGAGGGCGGCAGCGGCAAGGCGAGCTGCGGCTCGGGCGCGGGCGAAAACGATCTGCCGCAGGAAATCTGGGACAAGGTCAAGAACCATCCCTGCTACAGCGAAGAAGCGCATCACCATTATGCGCGCATGCATGTCGCGGTGGCGCCGGCCTGCAACATCCAGTGCAATTATTGCAACCGCAAATATGATTGCGCCAATGAATCGCGTCCCGGCGTCGTCAGCGAGAAGCTGTCGCCGGAACAGGCCGCCAAGAAGGTTCTGGCGGTCGCCTCCACCATTCCGCAGATGACCGTGCTCGGCATCGCCGGCCCGGGCGATCCGCTCGCCAATCCGGCCAAGACGTTCAAGACCTTCGAGCTGATCTCGAAGACCGCGCCGGACATCAAGCTCTGCCTGTCGACCAACGGCCTGGCGCTGCCCGATCATGTCGACACGATCGCCAGCTACAACGTCGATCACGTCACCATCACCATCAACATGATCGATCCGGAAATCGGCGCGAAGATCTATCCGTGGATCTTCTGGAACCACAAGCGCATCGAAGGCATCGAGGCGGCGCGCATCCTGACCGAGCGCCAGCTGCAAGGCCTGGAAATGCTGACCGAGCGCGGCATCCTGTGCAAGGTCAATTCGGTGATGATCCCCGGCGTCAACGACAAGCATCTCGTCGAGGTCAACAAGGCGGTGAAGTCGCGCGGCGCCTTCCTGCACAACATCATGCCGCTGATCTCCGCGCCGGAGCACGGCACGGTGTTCGGCCTCACCGGCCAGCGCGGCCCGTCGGCGCAGGAGCTGAAGGCGCTGCAGGATTCCTGCGAAGGCGAAATGAACATGATGCGGCATTGCCGCCAGTGTCGCGCCGACGCCGTGGGCCTGCTCGGCGAAGACCGCAGCGAGGAATTCACCACCGACAAGATCATGGCGATGGAGGTGAATTACGATCTCGACTCCCGCAAGGCCTATCAGGCCGCCGTCGAGCTGGAGCGCGTCGCCAAGGTCGAGGCCAAGAAGGAAGAGCTGGAGACGCTCGCGGGCGTGGCCAGCGACATCAAGATCCTCGCCGCCGTCGCGACCAAGGGCTCGGGCCTCATCAACGAGCATTTCGGCCACGCCAAGGAGTTCCAGATCTACGAACTCTCGACCTCGGGCGCCAAGTTCGTCGGCCACCGCCGCGTCGATCTCTATTGCCAGGGCGGCTTCGGCGACGAGGACTCGCTGGAAACGGTGATCCGCGCGATCAACGATTGCCATGCGGTGTTCGTGGCCAAGATCGGCGGCTGCCCCAAGGGCGATCTCGCCAAGGCCGGCATCGAGGCGGTCGACGAATTCGCGCACGAGTTCATCGAGAAGTCGGCGATCTCCTGGTTCAAGGCCTATCTCGAAAAGGTCAACAGCGGCGAGATCGTCCATGAAGTCGCGCGGCGACGCCGAGATCCGTCAGGGCGCGTTGCTCGCGTCCGCCGAATGATCCTCCAGCAAAGAGGGATGATCCATGACCTATAAAATCGTCGCTTCGCAATGCACGAGCTGCTCGGCTTGCGAAGCGGAATGCCCGAACATGGCGATTTCGGAGAAGGGCGGCACCTTCGTCATCGATCCGAAGAAATGCACCGAGTGCCTCGGCCATTTCGACACGCCGCAATGCGTCGCGGTCTGCCCTGTCGACAACACCTGCGTCATCGACAATTCCCATCCGCGTTACCAGGCTCCGTGAGGATCAACATGAATTTCGAAATCACTCCCAAGGCCGCGAAATTCATTCGCATGATGATCATGGCGGACGGCGGTCCGGGCGCCGGTTTCCGGCTCTCGGTCAGCCCCGGCGGATGCTCGGGCCTGGCGGCGGAAATCGCCGTCAAGGCCGAGCCCGATCCGGGCGACGCGGTGGTCACGCGCGATGGCGTCAAGCTGTTCCTGCCGGCGGAAAGCCGCCTGCTGCTTCAGGGCGTCACCATCGATTTCGCGGAAACGCCGACCTCGACCGGCCTCGTGTTCTTCGATCCCAAGGCGCCGGCGACCTGCGGCAGCCACTGGGCGCGACGGCATCCAGAACCAGATGTCTCCGGCGCGACAACAAGGCAGGGATTCTTCGCCGCCCGGCGAAGACTCCCTGCTTTCGCATCCCTTGTTCGGCGGCGGCCTTCCTCCGCTCGCCGAGCAATTTCTCGCCTGCGCCGGCGACCATTATTCGTCCGATCGCGTCGCCGAAGATTATCTCGAACAGGCGCAGAAACTCGCGCCCGATCATTTCGCGGTGCTGATCGGCTATTACCGCTATTATTTCTACAAGGGCCGGCTTCGCGAGGCGCTGGCGATCTGCCACGATCTGCATGGCCAAGGCGGCGCGCGAAAAGAATTTCGCCACGGACTGGCGCGCCGTGCGGAAGGACGACGCCGATTTCGGCGATTACGACGACGTCATCGCGCGCTTCTTCATGTTTTGCCTCAAAGGCTACGCCTATCTGCTGCTGCGCCTCGGCGATTTCGCTGAAGGCCGCGCGGCGATCGACAAAGCTGCTCGAACTCGACGCGAGCGACAAGATCAACGCGCGCCTGCTGATCGACATTCTCGAACGCCAGGATGCGACGACGATGGAGTGAGCCGACGATGAACGACGATATCACCGAAGCCATCGACTGGCAGGGCAATCCCGTGGACTGCTCAAGCTGTGTGCATTCCGACATGCTTGCGACGGGCCGTTGTCGGTTTTCCCACGCTTGCGTGATCGACCGCTACGCGCGGCGCATCGACCGCTTCTTCAACTGGAATCCGGCGCTCGCCAATCAATACATCGCCCATCCGCATTTCGAGGTGCGCGCGATCGCGTCGAAACATGCGGCGGTGTTCCTGCTGCCGCCGCTGCTCGACGATCCGGAAGAGACCGTGCGCTGGAACGCCGCGCGGCGCCTGCCGAAAAAACACATCCTGAAATTGCGCAACGATCCGCATCGCGAAGTGCGCATCCGCATCGTCACCCTGCTCGACGATTCCGATCTGGTCCCGATGTTGCAGGACAAGGATTATTACGTCCGTCTGTCGATCGCGCGGCGCCTGCAGCCGGAGCTTCTGGAATGGATGCTGCATGACGAGGAGGCGGAGGTCCGCCGCGTCGTCGCGCAGCGCATTCCGGACGAGATGCTGATGCGCATGGCCGGCGATCCCGAGCCGCGCGTCCGGCTTGAAATCGCGCAGCGGCTGGCGAGCGACAAGCTCGGCGAGATGCGGCGCGATCCGGACTGGCGCATCCGCCACGAAGTGGCCGGCCGCATTGCGCCGGAAGAACTCGGAGACCTCGTCGACGACGACGACGAACTGGTGCGGGAAACGCGCCCGCGCGCATGCGTCGGGCGACGACAAGCGAAGGAAGGAGAGAGCCATTATGAGCAATATCGTTCGTGACAGCGACGTGGTCGAACTGGACGCGCCGCCCTATTTCACTTTCGGCGACAAGGTCCTGGCCAAGCGCACGGTCCGCAACGACGGCACCTATGCCGGCAAGGAGATCGGCGACGTGCTCTGCCGCAAGGGCGAGGCCGGCTATATCGTCAGCATCGGCACCTTCCTGCAGCAATTCTACATCTACGCCGTCGAATTCATCGAAAGCGGCAATCGCGTCGGCATGAAGCGCAAGGAGCTCGAGCTCGCCGTGCCGCGCGAGGAACAGGAAGATTCCCCTCCCAGCGGAGCTGCCAGCATGATCGAGCCGCGTCTGCCGAAATACCAATGGGGCCAGCGCGTGCGCTGCCTGATCGACCTCGTCAACGACGGCTCCTATCCCAACGCCCCCGAGGACGCGCTGCTGGCGGCGTCGGGCACGCGTCGGCGAGATCGTCCAGGTCGGCGCGCATGTCGATTCCAACACGCCGGTCTACATCGTCGAGTTCGACGAAAAATTCGTGATCGGCTGCCTCGAAGAGGAAATCGAGCCGGCTTGACGAACCTGTTGCGAGAGAGGGCGGACCATGGCGATCAAGGCGGAAGAACTGCAGGAAATCGAGACGCTGCTCGGCCGCCGCCGAGGCCGATCCCGGCCTGCCCGCCGCGCTGCGGCTGAAATTTCCGCATCTCGACTGGACGCGCTGCGACGCCTCCGACGTGATCGAGGAGCCGTTACCGCTCGTTCACCGCCTATGACCTGCATCTGATGGACGTCAGCAATCATTGCCCGGTGGTCGTCTCCGATCCCGCGGCGGCGAGCGGCCTCATTCTCGCGGCGCGGAGCGCGGCGACAATGACCGAACCGGCGCAAGCTCAGGGCGACATCGAGGACGACATCGAGAACGGCGACGCCGAGGCGATCCTCATTCCGTTGTCCGACCCGGACATGACGACCGCAGGAGCTGGCGGCGGTCGATGCCGTGCTGCGGTCGTCCCGGCTGTCGCGCGGCCCGGTGGTCGAGCAGTTCGAAAAGGAATTCGCGGCCTATCTCGGCCGGCGCTACGCCATCGCGGTGCCGAGCGGGACGGTCGGGCTCGCACCTCATTCTCGCGGCCATGGAGATCGGCGCCGGCGACGAAGTGATCGCGCCGAGCTATTCCTATCGCGAGACGGCGCAGGCGATCGCCATGGCCGGCGCGACGCCGGTCTTCGCCGATATCGATTACTGGTCCGGCGCGCTGGCCGCGAAAAAGGCGGAAGCGAAGATCACGCCGAAGACGCGCGCGATCGTCGCCGCCAATGTCAACGGCCATCCGGCCGACTGGACCAGCCTGCGCGAACTCGCCGACAAGGCGGGGCTGCTGCTGATCGAGGATTCCAGCGAGGCGATCGGCTCGCGATACAAGGGAGAGCTGGTCGGCACGTTCGGCGATCGTCGTCGATCTTCGATTTCTCGCAGCCGGCGCCGCTCATCTGCGGCGAAGGCGGCATGATCGTCACCGACGATCCCGATCTCGCCATGGCGCATCAAGCGCGTCCGCGCGCATAGCGCCCGAGGAGCGCGTCTCGGTCGCCGTCAGCGGCTTCCCGGCGCTGCAGGCGCAGATCAGCGACATTTCCGCCGCGCTCGGACTCGGCGCAATTGCGCCGGCTCGACGAAATCCTCGAGAAGCGCCAGACGATCGAGCATTTCTACGAAAAATACATCCAGTCCTTCGAGGGCATCAAGCCGCCCTATATCGCGCCGGACGTCACCGAGGCGCACTGGTTCCTCTATGTCGTGCATCTCGGCACGCGGTTCTCGAAATCGAGCCGCGACGCCATCATCGACGATCTCGCGACCGAGAAAGTCGAGGCCGTCGGCTTACTGCAACCCGTTGCATCTCCAGCGCTATTACGTCGATCGCGGCTGGCGGCGCGGCGAGCTCTTCGTCACCGAAAAGCTCGCGGATCGCGCCGTGGCGCTGCCCTACCACTGCCATCTCAGCGAGGAAGAGATCGAATTCATCGTCGCGACCATGAAGGACGCGTCGGTCAATGTGGGAGCCGGCGCCGCCATCTATTGATCGCGGCGGGCGCAACCAGTATAGCAAGAGAGGGAAAATCAATGTCTCTGGTCACGTTTGCGCCTTCGGGCAAGGAATCTGGAAGTCGCTGAAGGGACGACGCTGCTGGCGGCGATCCTGCTGGCGGAGCCGACCTTTCCGCACAAATGCGAAGGCAACGCCAAATGCGGCTCCTGCCACATCTACGTGCTCGAAGGCCGCAAGGGCGTCTCCAAGATCGCCCGCGAAGAGAACGAGAAGCTCGATTCCATCGTCGGCGTCAGCTCCAAGTCGCGCCTCGCCTGCCAGGCCAAGGTGCTCGGCACGGAGAACGTCAAGGTCGAGATTCTGAGCTTCGTCTGATGTCGTCGCCCTGGCGAGAGGGACCGGGGCGACACAAGTCGCGCGACGCTAGACGTCGCGCGCAAACCGCTGTTCCGGTCGCGGCTTGCCGTCGCCGGAACGCGGATGTTCCCAGCAAAAGGAGTGTGAGAGATGGCGCCTTCCGAAATCGTGATTCACGCGCGCTACGCGCCCGACGGGACTTGCCAGGAAATCGGCGAACGTCCCGCGTCGCTCAGCGCGCAGCAATGGTATGCCTTCCTGTATGAAAAGGTCGGCCAGACCGCGCAGCCGCTCGCCGGCGGCCGCATCATCTTCCGCGTTCCGGCGACCGAGCTCGCCGGTCTTCAGGCTGCTGCGGCGGCCTGAACGCCAGACGCCGGATAAACAAACCCGCCGGGGCCTGAGGCCGCCGGCGGGTTTTGTTTTGGAAGCGCTATGGAATTCGTCCGCTCAGGCCGCGGCCAAAGCCCGCGTCGCGTCATGCTTGATGCGCTCGACCATGGAGCGCAGTCCGTTCGAGCGTTGCGGCGTCAGGTGCTGTTCGAAGCCCAGGCTGCGGAACAGGCCAGCGCGTCGGCCGCGATGATTTCCCGCGCGCGTATGGCCGGAGAAGAAGGCCAGCGTCAGCGCGACAAGGCCGCGCACGATATGGGCGTCGCTGTCGCCGAGGAAATGCAGCACCGGCTCGCCGTTCGGCGCCGGGCTTGACGCTGGTCTGCAGCCAGACCTGGCTGGCGCAGCCGCGCACCTTGTTCGCTTCGTTATGGGCTTCCTCCGGCAAGGGCTCCAGCGTGCGGCCAAGCTCGATCAGATAGCGATAACGATCGTCCCAATCGTCGAGGAACTCGAAATTCTCGATGATTTCGTCGATGGTCATTCCACACACCTTTCGATCCGCTCGCGGAAGCGATGCAAGAAACGCGCACTTTCAGCGCATTTTTCGCGCCTTCTCCGCTTTGTGCCCGCCAGACGTCCGCCAAAACCTTAAATGGCGCTTGTCGCTGTTGCGACAATGGCGCCGTCCGTTCGAGGTTCTGTCACATTTCGGCGCGCTGGCCCAGCTTTTCGGGCCGATAGCCTTCCTCGCGCAAAACCCGCGACACCGCCGGACGCTCCAGCATCGCGCGATAATGCCGCAGAACGTTGGGCGGCAGGTCGATCTCGGTCTTGTCGGCCCAGAATTCGACATAGAACAGCACCGCGTCGGCGACGCTGTACTCTCCCGCGACCCAGGCCTTTCCGCTCCAGCGCCTTGTTGACGATGGCGAAAGTCTTTTCGACCAGCAGCGCGGCCCTGCGCCTTGATGCTCTCGTGCAGCGAGGAATTGGCGGCAGAAATTGCCGGTCGCGAAAATGCGGGCGAAGCCGTGGCCGTGGATCGAGCCGGCGACGAAACTCATCATTTCCAGGGCGCGCGTCTCGTTTTCGAGCTCTTTCGGCCAGAGTTTTCCGCGTCCGCGCGCCGCGGCCGAGCCAGAAGGCGATGGCCGGAACCTCGGTCAGGACCGAGCCGTCCTGCCGCATCAGCGCCGGAATATTGGCCTTGGGATTGATCGCCAGATAATCGGGCTTGAACTGGTCGCCCGCGGGCAGGTTGACGACATGGGCCTCGAAGATCTCGTCCAGTTCTTCGAGAATGATGTGGATCGCGGTCGAGCACGAGCCCGGCGTCATGTAGAGTTTCATGTTCATCGGGCGAGCGGCTCTCTGTTGTGCGACAATGGCATGGTTCATGCAAAAAACGCTGCATTCCATGCGGTCCGAGGATTTGCATGAGCGCAACGAGCGAGGGGCAGGCGCCCGACGAGGTTTTCGTGATCTGCGCGATGGACGCCATCGCGCCGGGCGCGGCGAGGGCTTTCGATCTCGCGGAATCGGACGGGCAGGGCGGCGCGCGGCCGTTCCGCATCGTCATCGCCCGCAACAAGGCCGGGCGATATTTTTCCTATCGCAATGCCTGCCCGCACCAGGGCGTGTGGCTGAACATCGGCTCGGGCGCCTTTCTCGACGAGACCGGCTTGCAGCTGAAATGCGGACGCCACGGCGCGACCTTCACCATCGAGACCGGGCAATGCGTCTCCGGCGCCTGCGAAGGCGCGCAATTGCAGAAGGTCGACGTCCGGGCGCTCGACGGCGAACTGTGCATCAGCGGGGTGACCCTGCTCGAGGACGATCCGCCGCTTCGCCATGACGACGACATGGACGAGACGATGGAAATCACCATCCATCCGGGTTGACCATGACCGACAGCCAGCATGCTTATCGTTATTTTCTCGCCACCTCCGGCGTGAAACTGCCGCTCAAGCTCGTCAACGAGATCGACGCCGAGCGCCCTGTCCAACCGCAACACCTTCATCCGCGCGAGCTATGATGCGTCGGGGCTGTTGCTGAAATTCGAGAAAATCGTCTATGGCGATGTCGAACTGAGCCATAGCTACAGCTACGATGCGGAGGGCGTCCTGCGCCGCGCGGAAATCCTGATGCTCGACGAGGATCCGACCGTGCTCGATTTCAACGGCGCTCCGGCGTGACGGTCGCGCAGCTGGTCGAGGCGCTGGCGAAACTGCCGCCGGACGCGGTGGTGCTGATGGAGAGCGACGGCGGCCTGTCGCTGGTCGCGGCGCTCGATTTCATCGCGGCGCAAGGCCCGGGCGCCCCGGCGGAGGTCGATCCTGCTGCCGAACATGGAGGAATGAGCTTGAGCGAGACGGCGACGGAAATTGCGATGTTCGACCGGATCGGCGGCGCGGACGCGGTGGATCGCGTGGTCGATTCCTTTTACGGCTACATGGACAGCCTGCCGGAAGCAAAGACGATCCGCGACATGCACGCGTCCGATCTGGGCCCGATCGGCGACGTGCTCAAGCGCTACCTGACCGAATGGACCGGCGGCCCGAAACTTTATTCGCCGGAAAAGGGCCATCCCCGGCTGCGCCAGCGCCACATGGGCTTTCCCATCGACAATGCGGCGCGCGACGCCTGGATGACCTGCATGCGCAAGGCGCTGGCGGACAACATCGCCGATCGAGGCCGCGCGCGAGGAGCTCGAAGGCAACATGAAAAAGCTCGCCGACTGGATGCGCAATCGCGAGTAGCGGCTGAAGCGTAGCCGAAACGGCCATCATCCGGCCGTATCGTCGTCACGAGCCTCTCCTAACCTGTCCGCTGCGCCAAGCGGAACAGGTGAGCGAAATGCCGGGCTGGCACGTCAATTACTACAGCGTCACACGGCGGGCGGAATCGCGTTCGGCGTCCTGCGCCAGTTTCGAAGGCGCCCTTGTCCATGCCCGCGCGCTGGCGCTCAATGGGCACATCGTCCGGAGCATCGTCGGCCCGAACGGCACGATCTTCGACGCCGAACTGTTCCAACGCTGGTACAAGGAAAACCCCAACAGCTGAAGCGGTGCGCATGGCCTCAGCGTGGCCAGGCAACTCGAACAGGGCTCTTTCCGGTTGTTGTCGGGAACGCTTCTGTGCCGGGATGGCTTTAATGGAAAAAATGAGGTCTGAATCCGACAGCCTGGGCGCGGTTGACGTGCCGGCGGACAAGCTGTGGGGCGCGCAAACGCAGCGGTCGCTCGAGCATTTTTCCATCGGCGTCGAACTCATGCCGCGCGAAATGATCGGCGCCTACGCTTTTCTGAAAAAGGGCGCGGCGATCGTCAACGCCAGGGACGGGCGCCTTCCCGACAGGCATTGCCAGCTGATCGTCGCCGTCTGCGACGAATTGCTCGCCGGGCGGCATCAGGACATGTTCCCGCTCGGCGTCTGGATGAGCGGCAGCGGCACCCAGTTCAACATGAACGTCAACGAGGTCATTGCGAACCGCTGTTCCCAGCTCGCGGGCCAGCCCCTCGGCGGCAAGGCGCCGGTTCATCCCAACGATCACGTCAATATGGCGCAATCGTCCAACGATTCGTTTCCCTCGGCCATGTCGATCGCCGCCGCGACCGGCGTTTCAAACAGCCTGCTGCCGGCGGTCACGGCGTTGCGCGACGCGATCGCCGCGAAGGCCGACGAATGGAAAGACATCGTCAAGATCGGCCGGACCCATATGCAGGATGCGACGCCGCTGACTCTGGGACAGGAATGGTCGGGCTATGCCGGCATGCTGTCCGATGACCTCGACAATATCGAGGCCGCGCTGAAGGGCGTCTATCGTCTGGCGCTGGGCGGAACGGCGGTCGGCACCGGCCTGAATTCCCCACCCGGATTCGCGGAGGCGGCGGCGGCCGAGATCGCCGCGTTGACGGGGCTGCCCTTCGTCACCGCGCCCAACAAATTCACGGTCCAGGGCGCGCACAATGCGCTCGTCAGCCTGTCGGGCGCCCTGAAGACGCTGGCGGTCTCGCTGTTCAAGATCGCCAACGATATCCGGCTGATGTCGTGCGGGCCGCGGGCGGGCTTCGCGGAACTGCTGATTCCGGAAAACGAGCCGGGCTCCTCGATCATGCCCGGCAAGGTCAATCCGACCCAGTGCGAGGCGATCACGATGGTCGCCGTGCAGGTCATGGCGAACGATGTCGCGATCAATTTCGGCGGCGCCAGCGGCTATCTCGAGATGAACGTCTACAAGCCGCTGATGATCTACAACCTGATGCAATCGATCCGCCTGCTGACGGACAGCGTCGTCAATTTCAACCGCTTCCTCGTCGCCGGAGCCAGGCCCAACCTGCAGCGGATCAAGGCTTACGTCGATCAGTCGCTGATGCTGGTGACGGCGCTCGCGCCCGTGATCGGCTATGACGAGGCGTCGAAAATCGCGCATTACGCTTCCGACCACGACCTGACCCTGAGGGACGCCGCGCTTCAGCTCGGGATCGTCTCGGAAGCGGATTTCGACCGGATCGTCGATCCCGCCAAGATGGTCAACCCTTACGTCGCCGAGAAATGCCGCCGCCGGTCAGCGCCCGGTCAGTTTTTCCAGCGCTTCGGGATAGCGGTCGCCGAGCACCTTGATGGTCTTGGCGGCGGTTTCGATGTCGCGCAGGTCGTCGGACGTCAGCTCGACCGCGGCCGCGCCGATATTCTCCTCCAGGCGATGCAGCTTGGTCGTGCCCGGAATGGGAACGATCCAGGGCTTTTGCGCCAGCAGCCAGGCGAGCGCGATCTGGGCCGTCGTCGCCTTTTTTCGCGCGGCGATCGCGGCGAGAAGATCGACCAGCGCCTGATTGGCCTTGAGCGCCTCGGGCGTGAAGCGCGGCAGCGTGCTGCGGAAATCGTCGCTGCCGAAACGGGTCTGCCCGGTGATCGCGCCGGTGAGGAACCCCTTGCCGAGCGGGCTGTAGGGCACGAGGCCGATCCCGAGTTCCTCGAGCGTCGCCAGCACGCCTTCCTCGGGCCGGCGCCACCACAGCGAATATTCGCTTTGCAGCGCCGTCACCGGCTGGACCGCATGGGCGCGGCGGATGGTTTTTTCGCCGGCTTCGGACAGTCCGAAATGCTTGACCTTGCCCTCGGCGATCAGGTCCCTGACCGTGCCGGCGACGTCCTCGATCGGCACGTCGGGATCGACGCGGTGCTGATAGAACAGGTCGATGGACTCGACCCGCAGCCGCTTCAGCGAGGCTTCGGCGACCCGCCTGATCTGCTCGGGCCGGCTGTTCAGGCCCGCCCACGGCTTCGTCCCGGTCGGATCGAGGTTGAACCCGAATTTGGTCGCGATCACGACCTTGCCGCGGAAGGGCTCCAGCGCCTCGCCGACGAGGTCTTCATTGGTGAAAGGGCCATAGACCTCGGCGGTGTCGAAGAAGGTGACGCCCTTTTCGACCGCCGCGCGCATCAGCGCGATCATCTCCTGCCGGTCGTGCGGCGGCCCGTAGGAAAAGCTCATGCCCATGCAGCCAAGGCCGATGGCGGAGACTTCGAGGCCGTTGGTTCCAAGTTTGCGTTTCTGCATCGATTTGAATCCTTGAAATCGGGAGGCGTCAGGCCAGGTATTGGGCGTCGCTGACGTGCTCCATCCAGTCGACGGCCTTGCCGTCGAGGCTTTCCTGAATGGCGATGTGGGTCATTGCCGTGGTCGGCGCGGCGCCGTGCCAGTGTTTTTCGCCCGGCGGAATCCAGACGACGTCGCCGGGGCGGATCTGCTCGATCGGGCCGCCCTCGCGCTGGACCCGGCCGCAGCCGGCGGTGACGATCAGCGTCTGGCCGAGCGGATGCGTGTGCCAGGCCGTGCGCGCGCCGGGCTCGAACGTGACGCTCGCTCCGGTGACGCGGGCGGGCGGCGGCGCGCTGAACAGCGGATCGACCCGCACCGTTCCGGTGAACCAGTCGGACGGACCCTTGCCGGAAGGCTGCGAGCCGCTTTTCCTGATGTCCATCGGTCTCTCCCTGATTGCGACAGGCCACGCCGGGCCGCGCGTTTTCACATCCGCAGCAACATTAGCTTGTTTGGCCTCATGCGATTAGGCGCTAAAATGCGCATGCGGTTATGAGTAAAAATTCATGAATTCACCGACCAACGCCAACGACCTGATCGCCTTTCTCGCCGTCGCGCGCGAACGCAGCTTCACCCGGGCCGCAGCCCGGCTCGGGGTGTCGCAATCGGCGCTGAGCCATACGATCCGGGGGCTCGAGGAACGGCTGGGGCTTCGCCTGCTGACGCGCACCACCCGCAGCGTCGCGCCCACCGCCGCCGGCGAACGCCTGCTGTCGACGATCGGGCCGCATTTCGACGAGATCGAAGCGGAACTGGCCGCGCTGACGGAATTGCGCGAAAAGCCCGCCGGCTCCATCCGCATCAACGCAGCCGAACACGCGGCCAAAACCATCCTCTGGCCCGCGCTGGAGAAGCTGTTGCCGGATTATCCGGAGGTCAATGTCGAAATCGTCGTCGAAAACGCTTTGACCGACATTGTCGAGGGACGCTTCGACGCCGGCGTCCGGCTCGGCGAACAGGTGGCCAAGGACATGGTCGCCGTGCGCATCGGGCCGGACATGCGCATGGCCGTCGTCGGCGCTCCGGCCTATTTCGCGCAACGGAAAAAGCCGGCGACGCCGCAGGACCTGACCGAGCACGTCTGCGTCAACCTCCGCCTTCCGACGCAGGGCGGCGTCTATGCCTGGGAGTTCGAACAGGGCGAGCGCGTGCTGAAAGTGCGGGTCGAGGGGCGGCTTGGTCTTGAACAACACCGACCTGATGCTGAACGCCGCATTGGCCGGGCTAGGCCTCGCCTATCTGCCCGAGGATCTGGTCCGGGGGCAGATCGGGGCAGGACGGCTGGTCCGCGCGCTCGACGACTGGTGCCCGCCTTTTCCCGGCTATCACCTCTATTATCCCAGCCGGCGGCAGCCGACGCCCGCTTTCGCCTTGCTGGTCGACGCCTTGCGCTATCGCGGGGCCTGACGGCCAAAATGAAAGGCCGGCCCGTTCGACGGGGCCGGCCTTTCATGTTTCCCGCGCGATCAGGTCGATCAATCGTCGCGGCGGGCGCTCTTGATGGGGGCCGCGGCGTCGGCGCGCTGCTGGCGGGTGGTGTCGGAGACGACCAGGTGATCGCCCTCGCGCTTGATTTCCACGGTCGTCGCGGCTTCGCCCAGGGCGCCCGGAACGGACAGGACAGTCTTCTGGCCGGGCTGCAGCGACGACACGACGCGCATCGGGTGGCCGTCGCTGTCCAGCGTGACCACGACGTCGAACGCGTCGCCGTGAGGCGCGTAATAGACCGTTCCGCGCACGTCCTTGAGCGCGATGGATTTTCCGGCATAGGCGGCGACATCGGCGCCGAGGGCGGCGCCGCCAACGACCATCAATCCGGCGGCCATCGCCACGGACTTCGCCAGAAATTTCGTCGAAAACTTAGCCATAACCAATCTCCTTGCACAGGGTAGTGCGTTGTTCACGTCCCCTCCCAGTGCATCGCGACAGTCGAGATTTTTGGCTTGATTTTTAGCGCGCGCGCTTGACGTTCCTCTCCGCCGTTATGACGGATTCCGGATTATATTGCAATGCACAATTATAGACGAAAGTGCAATTTGTCGGCTTCGCGGCGCCGATGGAGGCCGAGGCCAGGCCCGCGCCGCGCGGCGTTAACCAGACCGAAACGCCGAGCAGCGATGATAGGCGCTCGAGGCTTCCGAGCCAGGATCGTGGCGATTTTGGCGGATTGCCCTCGCAGTCGAAGAGATTCGGCGTCGCTGCCATGTTGAACCTGCGGACCGCCCATCCTGAAAAGAAAGAAAAAGGCGCGAAAGAGTCGAAATTCGCCGCCTGGACCGGACCGCGCCTATTTTGTGGCGGGCTATTGCATGGGACTGGGCGCGCTCGGACTGATCATCTTCTCGATCTTCGGCCATCTCGATCTCCGACCGCCAACGCGCGAGCGAACGGGCTGGGACCTCAGCCAGCCTGAACGGATCGATCCGCGCACCATCGGGCACTGAAGTCCCGGCGACCACTATCGCGCGCGCTGCAAGGCGGTCGCGGCGTCGGCAAGCCCGGCGCCGGCCTCCGGAACATCCTTGAGCGCATGGGCCGAGTCCCGCAGGATCCGGCGCAGGGCGGGGCCGTCGAGGTCCGGATTCTTCTCCAGCATCAGCGCGGCGATGCCGCTGATCTCGGCGCAGGCGACCGACGTGCCGCTGGTCAGGTCATAGGCGCCGGCGGGCGCCGCCACCAGCACGTCCACGCCCGGCGCGGCCAGCGCGACATAGGCGCCGCGATTGGCGCGGTCGTAAAGGCGCGATTGCGAGTCGAGCGCGCTGACCGCGATGACATGGGGATCGGCGCCGGGATAGGCCGGCGGCGCCCCGGCGCCGTCATTGCCCGCCGCCGCCACGAGGATGACTTTTCGCGCCGCCGCCGCCGCGAGCATGGCCGCCAGCAGCGGATCGGCGGGGCCGGAGAAGCTCATGTTGACGATCCGGGCCTTTTGCGCGACGGCCCAGTCCAGCGCCGCGAGCACATCCAGCCCGACCGCGCGGGAGCCGTCGGCCGTCTCGTCGAAAGCGCGGGCGGCCAGCAGCTGCGCTTGCGGCGCGGCGCCGTCGATCTGCTTGTGGCCGGCGATGGCGCTGGCCATGCCAAGACCGTGGCGGCCGGGCGGCGCCGCGGCGCCGGAGGCGTCGAAACTGGCCGCGACCGAACCGGCGATTTCCGGATGGGTCGCGTCGATCGCCGTATCGATCAGCGCCATCCGCACGGCCTTGCCGCCGGCGATGCGATGCGCTTCGGGCAGATGAAGCATGGCGGGGGCGTAGGCCGGCGGCGCGGCGTTTTCCGCAGGCGGCGCCGGATTTTGCGGCGCGGCATTCGCGTCGTCGGCAAGCGCATAGACATAATGCGGTTGCACGGAGGCGACAGCCGGGTCGCGCGCCAGAGCCGTCAACAGGGCGCCGAGCGGCCTGTCGTCGAGCGCGCGCAGCCGGTAGACGCGCTGGCCGAGCAAAGCGATGTCGCGGAACTGCGCCGTCTCCCATTTCTGCCGCCGCGCCAGCGCCGCGATCCGGCCGGGGCTCACGCCGGGCTTGAAGACGACCAGCGCTTCCCTGGCCACGAGGCGGGTCTCGCCGGGTGGCGGCAGGTTCAGCAGCGCGCGCGCCGCGACGGGCGTTTTTGGCGCCGGACGCGCCGGCGCCGGCGCCCGGGCGATTTTCTTTCGCGGCGGCTTGTGGCGTAGACGCGGCGGCGGCTCGTCGACCGGTTGGGCCGCCGCGCGGGCCGCGCCCGCAGCGAGCGGAGGCAGCAACAGGCCTGGAGCCATGCCAAAGCCGCGCCCCCGCATCGGCCCGCCATAGCCGCCGCGCATCGGCCCGCCGTACCCGCCGCGCGGCGGCAGGCTCCCCCCGCGCATATCGCCCGCCCGCATACCGCCAATGCCGCCAATCTTGCGCGGAGGCCGGGGTCGGCCAGAGCGAAAAGGACCAGAGCGGAGAACAGGGCGCGCAGCAGCCGCATGGCCTTCCTCCTCAGGGGCTCGGCGCGGCGAAGCGCACCAGCGCGCGGGCCTGCCGCAAGGCGTCGATCTTCTTCTGCGCCTCGGCGGCGGAGAGATCGGCGCCGCCGAGGCGCAGGCGATAGAAGCCGCCCGCGCGCGGACCCTCGACGATCTGCGCGCCGGCGCCGCTCAGACAGTGCGCCGATGGCGTCCATGTCGGCGCCCGGCGCGAAGGCGACCAGTGCATAGGCGCCGGGCGCATGCGTCGTCTCCGTCGGGCCGGACGCGGTCGAATAATGCGTGTCCGGAGCGTTGAGTTTCCCGCTGGTCAGCAGCCCGGCCTGCAGGACCACCAGCGCGCAAGCCGCCGCCGTCGCCCAGCCCAGCGCGCGCGGCGAGACCAGGCCGGCGAGCGCGGCGCCGAGATCGAGTCTCGCCCACAGGCCCGGCTTGCGCGCGGGCTCCGCGTCGATCTTGGCGAACAGCGCGTCGGCGGCGCGCGGGGAGGGCGCGGGCAGGGCTTCGTTCAGCGCCAGGATTTCGTCGCGCTCGGCGCGCGCCGCCGCGACATTGCGCGCCAGTTCCGCGTCCTGCGCCAGCGCGGCTTCGAAACGCGCCGTCTCGTCGGGCGTCAGCACGCCGGCGACATAGAAAGGCGCGAGCTCCGCCAGATCCTGGTTGTTGTTCGGCGTCGTCATGGCCAGCCTCGATCCACGCCCGCGCGCTTGAGGATTTCAGACAATTTCTGCCGCGCGTAAAACAGGCGCGTCTTCACCGTGGCGGCGGGGACGCCGACGATCTGCGCGACCTCCTCGACCGATTTCTCGTGGTAATAGACCAGGTCGACGATCTCGCGATGCTCGACCGAGAGTTTTTCCAGGCAGCGCCGCAGCGCCGCGCCCTTGTCGCGCTTGGCGATCTCGATTTCGGGATCGTCGGACTCGTCGGCGATTTCCGCCGCCGCGTCCTTGTCATAGGGCGCGTCGGCGCGCTGGCGCGCCTGCGACAAGGCCTTGAACCGCGCGATCGACAGCAGCCATGTCGAAACGCTGGAGCGGCCCTCGAACGTCCCGGCCTGGCGCCAGACGTCGAGAAAGACCTCGGCGAGCACGTCCTCCGCCGCGGCCTCGTCGCGCACGAAGCGCAGGATGAAGCGGAAGACGCGCAGGCGATGCCGGTTGAACAGAACCTGCATCGCAAGGCGGTCGCCCCGGGCGATCCGTGCGATCAGTTGCGGATCGTCGCCTTCCTGAATCATGGAACCCTTCTGGCGGCTCTGCTGTCGCCGGAAGGTTCCTGCCTCGACGCCCCAAAGGTCAAGGCGCCCGTTTTGTCGGGGGCGGCGCGCTTGGCAAAGCCCGCCGCCCGTTCGCGACCCTTTTTCATGCCCGGTCAGTCGCAGACCCGGACGCGGCCGAGATAGGCGCCGTAGCCGTCGAAGCGGCGCTCCCAGTGGCAATAGGCCGGGGCGGAATCATAGGCGACGGCGGCGCCGATCGCTCCGGCGGCGAGGCCGAGACCAAGGCCCGGACCCCAGCCCGGACCCCAATGGTGGTGGAAATGCGGGTGCGGGAAGATCGGGAAGGCCTGGGCGCTGGAGGCCCCGGCGAGCGACGTCGAGGCGAGGGCGCCGGCGACGAACAAAGCGGTCAGGCTCTTGCGGACGAGGGAAGACTTGCGGACGAGGGAAGAAGAAGTGGCGGTCATTGTCGTTGCTCCCGGTTGAAGGCCGTCTGTTCGGCCTTGCATCCATGGGTCGCGGCGACCGCGCAAAAGGTTCAAATTATTTTCAGACCTTTTTTCGAGCCGCGATCACCACCAGCCGCGCCGCTTGAACCAGAGCGCGGGCACGAGCGCGCTGAGCACGATCAGCCCGAGGCCCCATTCATAGCCATAGGACCATTCCAGCTCCGGCATGAACTTGAAATTCATGCCGTACATGCTGGCCACCAGCGTCGGCGGGATGCCGATGACGGAAACGACGGTCAGCAGCCGGAAGATGTTGTTCTGCTCGATATTGGTCAGGCCGAGCGTCGCGTCGAGCAGGAATTGCAGGCGTTCGCTCTGGGCGCGGGAATAATCCATCAGCGACGAGGCGTCGCGGCCAAGGCTCTTGATCTTGCTGCTTTCCTCGACCGGGAGGAAGGATTTCGCCTCGCCGGAGACGAAGGCCAGGATGCGCGAAATGCCCAGCAGCGTGTCGGAGGTCTTGGCGGCGAGATAGCCGTTGCCCGAGATGGCGCCGAGCGATGTCTTCAGGATCGCGTTGTCCCGGATGACGTCGGCGCTGGCGGCGTTGCCCTGGTTGAAAATGGTCTGCGACAGCGCGTCGAGTTCGGCGTTCACTTTTTCCAGTTCGTCGGCGATGAAATCGATGATGCTTTCCAGCACCATGATGAGGGCGTTGGCCCCGCTGGCGCCGCGCCCGCTTTCAAAGGCTTTGGCCTCATGAAGCGCGTCGCAGGGCTTCATCGGCTCGAAGCGGATCGTCAAGGCGAAGTCGCGGCCGAGCACGAAGCCGAGCGGCGTGGTCTTCGGCAGTCCGCCATTGCCGCGCACGATCATCGGCATGGACATGAACAGATGGCCGCGATCGGTGTAGAGCCGGCTGGAGGTTTCGATCTCCGACAGGCGCTCCAGCGTCGGGATGTCGATTCCGAGCTTGTCTTGCAGGAAGCGCGATCTCGTCGGCGGTCGGCTGGATCGCGTCGATCCAGTTCACCTCCGCCGGAAGCTTTTCGGCGTCGAGCGGGACGTCGACATCGCCTTTGAAATGGGTCGAGCCGAATTTCAGCATGGGCGCGGGATCCCGAGGGAGGCGGGGGATGGATTGTGCTTTCGCAGCGATAGTCGTTCAATGTGACGATGTCGACAAGGACAGACCGGCTTGCGCCGATTGGGTTGCGATCTTGACCGAAAATCCCGAAACGTCCGACGACGTCCCGCAAAGGCCCGAGCCTGCCGATCAGGGCGCGCGCCGCGAGCCCTCGCCCTTTCAGCAGCCCAAGCCCGCCGAAGACGACCCCGATGCGCCGGCGCGCGTCCGGCGGATCATGGACTCGCCTTCCTACCGCCTCGCCGCCGCCGATCCCGATTTCCTGCGCGGCGACGATACGCGCGGGCTGCGCCTGCTGCTGGATTATCTCAAGCCGGAACTCGCCCTGCAGCGCCACGGCGTCGACCCGCACCATCGTCGTGTTCGGCAGCACGCGGATCTGCGAGCCGGCCGCGGCGCGACGCCGCGTGGACGAGGCCGGCGCGCGCCTCGCCGCCGCCGGCGGCCCGCAAGCCGCGCCCGAACTGGCGGAACAGCTCGATATCGCCGAGAGGATTCTGGCGCGCAGTCCATTATTACGACGAGGCGCGCGCCTTCTGCCGCCTTGTCGCCGAGGCCAATGCCGGCGCCGAACCGCCGACGACGCTGGTGATGACCGGCGGCGGCCCGGGCATCATGGAGGCGGCCAACCGCGGCGCCTTCGACGCCGGGGCCGAGACCATCGGCCTCAATATCGCCCTGCCGCACGAGCAATATCCCAACCCCTATGTCACGCCGGAGCTGTGCTTCCAGTTTCACTATTTCGCGCTGCGCAAGCTGCATTTCATGCAGCGCGCGCGGGCGCTGGTGGCCTTTCCCGGGCGGCTATGGCACGCTGGACGAATTGTTCGAGATGCTGACGCTGGTGCAGACGCGCAAGATCGCGCCGATCCCGATCATCCTGGTCGGCGAGGAATTTTGGCGCCGGCGCGGTCGATTTCGACTTTCTGGTCGCCGAAGGCGTGATCGACCGGGAGGACCGCGACCTGTTCTCCTTTGCGGAGACGGCGCAGGACATCCTCGACATCCTGCTCAGCTGGGAGCGCGTGGCGCAGGCCGGATCAACAAGGCGCGGTCCCGCGATGAAACTCTCCTTCCACGGCGCCGATCGCGGCGTCACCGGCTCCTGCCATTTGCTGGAGGCGGCGGGCCGGAACATCCTGGTCGATTGCGGGCTGTATCAGGGCGGGCGGCGAGATCGAGGAGGAGAACGCCGGCGCGTTCGGCTTCGACGCCGCGCAGGTCGATTTCGTCCTGCTGACCCACGCCCATCTCGACCATTGCGGGCGACTGCCGCTGCTCGACGCGGCGGGGTTTTCACGGCGAGATCATCGCCACCGCCGCCACGCGCGATCTGACCCGGCTGGTGCTGCTCGACGCCGCGCGCCTGCAGGAAGAAGAGGCGCGGTTCCACGCCCGCACGCGAGAGAAGCGCGGCGAGAAGGCGGAGAATGCTGCGCCGCTCTATTCGCTGCTCGACGCGATGGACGTGTTCGACCGTTTCGGCCGAATCGCCAGCTATGGCGCGGCGATCGAGCTTGCGCCCGGCCTGCGCGCGACCTTCTTTGACGCCGGCCACATTCTCGGCTCGGCGAGCGTTCTCGTCGAAGCGGAGGAAGGCGGGGAGGCGCGGAAAATCCTGTTTTCGGGCGATATCGGCAATTACGGGCGGCCCCTGCTGCGCGATCCCGATCCGCCTGAAAATGTCGACGTCGCGATCATGGAGACGACCTACGGCGACCGCCTGCACCGCTCGCCCGAGGCGACGCTGGAGGAATTCTACGAGGCGCTCAACGAGGCGTTCCAGCGCGGCGGCAATGTGATCATCCCGACGTTCGCGCTTGGAGCGCGCGCAGGATGTCCTGTTCTGCCTGCGCGAGGGCGTGGAAAAGAACAAGCTGCCGCCATCCTTGCCGGTCTTCCTGGATTCGCCGATGGCCATCTCGGCCACGGAGATCTTCCGCAAGCATCCCGAATGTTACGGCCCGGAGACGGCGGCGCTGCTCGCCGAGCAGCATCGATCCCTTCGGGCCGCCCGGATTGCATTTCTGCCGCGAGACGTCGGACTCCATCGCGCTCAACGCCATTTCAGGCGGCGCGATCATCCTGGCGGGGTCGGGCATGTGCACCGGCGGACGCGTGCGCCATCATCTGCGGCGCAATCTCGACCGCAGGGATTGCAGCGTGATCTTCGTTGGCTTCGCCGCGCAGGGCACCCTGGCCCGCCAGATCATCGACGGCGCGCGGCAGGTGACGATTTTCGGCGAAAACGTCCCGGTTCGCGCCCATATCTACACCATCAACGGCTTTTCCGCCCATGCCGACCAGGCGGAGTTGCTGGCATGGCGCAAGAAAGCGCATCCGCGGCGCACCTTCCTCGTCCATGGCGAGGAAACGGCGATGCGCGCCTTTGCCGACAGGATCGGCGACGTCGACGTGACGCTGCCGGAATTCGGACAGTCGTTCGAGCTCTGAGCATTTTCCCTTGATGCGATCTTTATGTCGGGGGCCCCGGTTCCGAATAGCGCCCTTGCGCGCGGCGGCGTTATCCCTGCGCAATCGAAAACCGAGGGAGGGTCTCATGTTCGCCGGACGTCTTGGGCAGGACGACGAGATGCATTTCGATCGCCGCGCAATCGTGCGCATGCGCGTGTTCCGTCGCGCCGCCGAAATCGCCATAGTCGTGTCAACGCTGGTTCTTCTGGGTCTGCTGGGATCGACGACGCACCGGCAGCCGTTCTGGTCGCAGGGTCTTGACGACGGCTGCGAGCATCTGGGCCGCGCCGGTGAAATCTGTCCGACGCCGAATCCGAAGGAAGCGGCGCAGCGCGAGCAGGAAAAGGCCTGCGTTTTCCTCGGACGCGCCGGGAAGCGCTGTCCGGGAGCCGAGGACTGACGCCGCGTCCCGCCCGGGGCGCGGCCGTTAAGCTTTCTCGTTATGTTTAATGGTGAAATTGCTAAAATGCGCTTAAAAATGCGCATATTTAACGAATTTTGAAAGATCAGGAAAAGAAATCGTTAGGCATAAGTCTTCTACGCTCAGGCCATCCAGAAAAGTATTGCCGAAAAGTCTTGCGGCTGGCCGAGAGAGCGCAAATGACGCCTGATATTTCCGTCATCATTCCGACCTGCCGGCGGCCGGGGCCCCTCGCGGAGGCGATCGAGAGCGTCCTCGCGCAGGAGGGCGCGGCCTGCGAAATCATCGTGGTCGACGATTGCCCAGAACGCAGCGCCAAGGCGGTCGCGCGCCGTTACGAGGGCCGGGGCGTCACCTACCTGCACACTGCCTTTCCCTCACGCGGCCGGCCTGCCCTGGTCCGCAATCAAGGCTTCAAGAGCGCGCGGGCCGACATCATCCATTTCCTCGACGACGACGATCTGGCGCCTGAGGGCTATTATGCCGAGGCCTTGCAGGTTTTCGCGCAGCGCCCGGATATCGGAGTGGTGTTTGGCAAAGTCGCGCCGTTCGGCGAGGTCGACGTCGCCTCCGAGCGCGACTATTTCGACGCCGCCTGGCGCCGCGCCCGGCGATACAGCCATCTCGGCCCCAAGCTCGGCTTTGCGGCGGCGATGTTCTTCCAGCAAACCCTGCTGATCTGCAGCGCCGGAATGGTACGCAAAAGCTGCGTCGAAGCCATCGGCGGTTTCGACCTCGAGCCCTCGCTGGCGGAGGACGTCGATTTCTTTGCGCGGGCCATCCGCCATTCCGGCGCGGTCGTGCTCGACCGCACCTCGATCCACTACCGCATCGGCCCCTCGCTGATGCGGCTGCCCGACCGGCAGCCACTGATCGAATCGTCCTATCGGTCGATCCATGAGCGCTATCGGCGCGAACATGGCGCGGTCGATTATTTCGCCCTGAAAACCTTCGCCCGGATTCTGGATCGGCTCCATGCTTGAAATCGAAACCATCGAAAGCCCCGAAGCGCTTGCGGCGCTGGCGCCGGAATGGAACGCGCTGCTAGCCCGGATGTCCCTGCGCACGCCATCGAAATCGCCGCTCTGGCAATTGACGTGGTGGCGCCATTTCGGCAGCCGGCGCAGCGTCTCCGGCCGTCACGACATGCGGGTGATCACGCTGCGCGACGTTGGCGGCGCGCTGGTCGCGGTCGCGCCGATGATGCTGACGCGCCGTCCGGGTTACGGTCCGGCGCTGGTGCGCGAGCTGCAATTCTTCGGCGCCGACCCTTATGTCACGCAATTGCGGGGTCCGGTCTGCGAGCGCGACCGTCTGCCCGAGGTCGGGCGGGCGCTCGCAGCTTATTTCAGATCGCGAATGGAGCATGATTTCGTCCAGTGGCGCGGCCTTGCGCCGGGCGCCTGCGCGCTCGAACAGGGCGTGCGCCAGCCCAACCTCGAAGACGTCGATTCCTGCCTCATCATGCGCGAGAGCTGGGACGCCTTCCACGCCGCCTTGCCGAAAAAGACGCGCAAGCATTTGCGCAAGGGCCGCAACGATCTCAATGCGGCCGGGATCGAGATCGAGTTTCGCGTGGCGACCGCGCCCGAGGAAACCGGCGAGGCGCTGAAAGCCTTCTACGACCTGCACGCGCGCCGCGCCGCCCTGACCGACGTGGCGAACCATCCCGATGTTTTCGCAGCCCAATCCGCGCGGCAATTTCTCGATGATTATTGCGCGCAAATGGCGCGCGCGGGCGACCTTCGGCTGTTCCAGATCCGGGTCGGCGGTCGCATCGTTGCGGTGCGGATCGGCTTCGCTTTGGGCGACCAGCTCTATCTTTATTTTTCCGGCTACGACCCCGATTACGGCCCCTACAGCATCATGACCACCTTGATGGCCGAGACGCTGCAATGGGCGCATGACAACGGCGTCGCGCTGGTCAATTTGTCATCCGGGGTCGATCGTTCCAAGACGCGGTTCCGGCCGGAAATGATCGCTGCGGAAGGCTTCTATTCGGTGGGCGCGGGCTGGCGCGCGCAATGGGCGCTCAAAGCCATGCGCAAGCTGCGCGGCGCGCCGGCGCCGGAGCGCGAGGAAGGGCCGGAAGAAGGCGAAGCCGGGGAATTGGCCGGGGCTTAAGCGCCCGCATTTTTGGAGCGAACTGATGCGTTTTCGCGCCCTCGACGGTTTACGCGGCCTGTGCGCCCTGATCGTCGCCCTGGTCCATCTTTATGAGATGATGAAGGTGACGCCGCCGGAATTCATCGGCCATGCGTTCGCCTTCGTCGATTTCTTCTTCGTGCTGTCGGGCTTCGTGCTCGCCCACGCCTTTTTCGACAAGCTCGCGGTCTCGGGCGGCGGCTGGCCCTTCGCCATCCGCCGCTTCGGCCGGATGTATCCGCTGCATTTTTTCATCCTGATGCTGTTCGTGCTGGTCGAGGCCGCGAAATGGCTCGCCGCGCGTCATGGCGTCGCGATGCTGGCGCAGCCCTTCGCCAATGAAACCTCGCTGCCGGCGCTGGCGTCCAACCTGCTGCTGCTGCAGTCGCTCGGCCTGCACGATCGGCTGACCTGGAATTTCCCGGCCTGGAGCATCAGCGTCGAGTTCTACGTCAACCTGCTGTTCTGCCTCGTCATGATCCTGCCGTTGCGCCCGGCGAACAGCGCCGCGGACAAGCTGTCGGCAGAAGACCTGGATCGTCGCCGCGCTGGCGCTGGGCGGCGGCGTCGCGACGCTCTGGGCGACCGGCCACAGCACCGCGATGAGCTATGATTTCGGCCTGCCGCGCTGCATCTACGGCTTCTTCTGCGGCGTGCTGGCGCAGCGCATCCGCGCCGGCGGCTTCGATCCCTTCGCCCGGCTCTCGGACCGCGCGATTTCGTTCTGGGAGGTCGCGCTGACGATCGTCGCCATCGGCTTCGTCACGTTCGCGCCGTTCTTCTGGCTGTTCGCGCTGACGCCGATCCTGTTCAGCCTGACGACGCTGGTCTATGCGCATGAGAAAGGCCCGCTGTCGCGGCTGCTGCTGACGCCGCCGCTTCACGCGATCGGCGAATGGTCCTATTCGATCTATCTCGTCCACATGGTCCTGCTGATCCACCTTTACGGGCGCTTCGCCTCGCTGGCGGGCAAGAAGGGCTGGCTCGGCCTCCACGCGGTCGCCGGCGCCGACGGCGGCGATTATATCGCCGGGCTTTACCGGCAGGGGCCGCTGATGGTCGCCGCGGTAGTCGTGGTCTATCTCGCTCTGGTGCTGCTGTTTTCCAGCCTCACCTTCCGCTTCGTGGAAAAGCCGGCGCGCAATTATTTCAATGCGCTCGCCGCGCGCCGCGAAGCGGGCGGGAAAGCGAAGCCCGACATCAGGGCAAGACGGCTGGCGACGGCCGCCCGCAGGATGCAGGCGGCCGAGTGATCATTTCGCCGCGGATTCGGCGATGCTGACCTTCTGGCCGTCGGCGAGATCGGCGGCGGGATAGAGGATCACCTTGTCGCCCTGCTGCAGGCCGGACGAGGTCTCGATCGAGGTTCCGAAGTCGCGCGCGACGACGACCTTGCGCAGATGCGCGACATCGTCTTCCACCACCGCGACCTGGGTGCCGCCGCGATTGAAGATCAGGGCGTCCGCCGGGATGATCAGCGCGGGCGTCTTGCGCGGAATTTTCAGCTCGACCTGGCAATAGGCGCCGGCCTTCAGACTCCCGTCGGGATTGGGGACGTCGGCTTCCGCCAGCAGGGTGCGGGTGCCCTGCTGCAGCGATTCGGCGATGCGCGTGACCTTGCCGGTGAACACGTGATCCGGCATTTCCGGAACGCGCACGGACACCTCGTCGCCCGGCGCGAGGCCGAAGGCCTGGTCCTGCGGCACATAGACCTGGACGCGGATGCGGTCGGTCTGCTGCAGGTTGAACATGAAGGTCGCGCCGGTCTGCACCAGCGCGCCGACGTCGATGGCGCGCTGGGTGATGACGCCGTCGAAGGGCGCGCTGACGGTCAGGTAATCGCGCTGCTGCTTCAGCACGCGCAGGGCGTTGGTCAGCGCCGCGTCATTGGCCTGCGCGGCGCCGAGCGCCGCCTTCTGGGCGTCCTCGGTCAGGCGGTCGACGTCGCCCTGCTGCGCGGTCACCCAGCCCTGCTTGACGAGGGTGGCGCTGCGCGAATTGGTCGCCGCCGCCAGCTTGGCGGTGGCGTCGGTCTGGCGCACATTGGCCTGGGCCTGCGCCATCGCCGCCTCGGCCTGGGCGATCTGGTGGTCGAGCTCCGGCGCGGAAAGCACCGCGAGAATGTCGCCCGCCTTGACGTGGTCGCCGATATCGACGTTGCGCTTTTCGACATAGCCATTGGCGCGGGCGTAGATGTCGGCGTTCGCATAGGCGAGTGTCGCGCCCGGCAACTTGACCGGAATGATCGCATCGCCCGGCTTGACGGTCGCGACGCGGACGATCGGCGTCACCTCCTTGAAATGCGCCTTGGCTTCCTCGGCGGCAAGCCGCGCGGCGCGATTCTGCCACAGGCCCCAGCCAAGGCCGACGATGAGAGCCGTGCCGATCACGAGCCCGAAGCGCCGCCTCTGGCGGGCGCGTTTTTCCGCCAGTTTCCGGTCGCATTCCGTCGGATCGGGCGGCCGCCACGAACAGCCGAGATCGCCATGGCGCTCCGAGTGCCGCCCATGCTCACGGATGGGGCGGCGACTCGCCGCTCGGCGGCGGATTTTTCCAGACTTCGTTCATACGAGCTCCGCCTCCGGGAAGACGCCATGTGCGGGCTTGTTGTCATTGCCGCGGCGCAGGACTGCGAAAAGATAAGGCACGATCAGCAAAGTGGTCGGCGTGGCGAACAGCAGGCCGCCGATCACCGCGCGGGCGAGAACCGCGTTCTGCTCCTCGCCGGCTCCGCCGATCGCCATGGGAATCATGCCGACGATCATCGCCGCCGCGGTCATCAGCACCGGGCGGATACGGGTGTGGCCGGCCTGCACCGCCGCCTCGAACGACGTTGCGCCGTCAAGCTGGCGTTCGCGGGCGAAGGTGACGAGCAGGATCGAATTGGCCGAGGCGACGCCCACCGCCATGATGGCGCCCATCAGGGACGGAACGTTGAGCGTCGAGCCGGTCACGAACAGCATGGTCAGGATTCCGCAGAAGGTCGCCGGTAGCGCCAGGATCACCACCAGCGGATCGCCGAAATTCTGATAATTCACCACCATCAGGAAATAGACCAGCACGGCGGCGAACAGCAGGCCGATGCCGAGATTGCGGAAGGAATCGCGCATGGACTGGATCTGCCCGATGACCTCGATGTGGTTGCCCGGCTTGAGCTTGGGGCCGAGATCGGCGACGACCTTGTCGAGTTCGCGCGACGCGGTACCGAGGTCGATGCCCTGCAGGCTCGCATAGACTTCATAGACCGGCTGGATGTTGCTCTGGTTGGAATTGGTCGCGATGGCGCCCCGCGCGAAGGTCGCGACGTTGGACAGCAGGCCGGGGACGGGCGCGCCGCCATTGCCGTTGCCGGTGAGCGAGGTGGAGACCGGAATGTTCTTCAGATCGTCCAGCGAGGCGATGCGCCGTTCCGGCGTCTGCACCGCGAAGAAATAGGGAATCCCCGAGGCCGGGTCGGTCCAGAAATTGGGCGAGACCTGTTCCGACGAGCTCAGCGCGATGTTGAGGTTGTTGGCGATGGCGCCGGCGTTGAGGCCGAGTTGCTGGGCGCGGGCGCGGTCGATCGAGGCCGTGAGGGCCGGCGCGTCGGTCTCCTGTTGCAGATGCACGTCGGCAAAGCCGGGTGTGGCGCCCAGGCGGTCGCGGATTTCCTTGGCGACGGCGAGATTGTTGGCGCGGTCATAGCCGACCGTGCGGATATCGATCTGGGCGGGCAGGCCGAAGTTGAGGATCTGCGTCACCATGTCCGCGGCCTGGAAATAGAACAGGGCTTGAGGGAAATCGCGGCGCAGGGCGAGGCGCAGCTTGTCGATGTAATCTTGAGTCGGCGCATGGCCCTCGTTCAGCGCGACGACAATGACGCCGTCGTTCGGGCCGATCGTCGAGCCGTCGGTGAAGGCGAGGTTATAGGAGCGGGCGGGCAAGCCGATATTGTCGACGATGCGATCGCGATCGCCCGCCGGAATGATTTCGCGGATCTTGTCCTCGACCTGCTGGAACAAGGCCTCGGTCGCCTCGATGCGGGTCGCCGGCGGGCGCGCGGACGTGGAGCTGGATCTGTCCGCTGTCGATGATCGGGAAGAAGTCGCGCCCGACGAGGCTGAACATCAGCCCGGCGAGGCCGAGAATGGCGACGATCACTACCGGAATGACGATTCTATGGGCGAGCAGCGATTGCAACAGCTCGACATAGCTCGTGCGCATGTTTTCGAAGCCGGATTCGAACCCCGCGCTGATGCGGCCGAAGAAACCGGTCGGCGGGCCGTCCTCATGCTTCTCGTGGCGCAGCAACAGGCCGATCATGACCGGCGTCAGCGTCCGCGACAAAGCGTAGGACGCCAGCATCGCGAACACCACCGCTAGGCCGAGCGGCGTGAACAGGAATTTCGCCGGGCCGTCGAGGAACACCACCGAGGTGAACACGCAGCAGATGGCGATGGTGGAGACCAGTGTCGGCACCGCGATGCCCGCCGCGCCATGCAGCGTGGCGTAGGGCAGCGACTTCTTCTCCTCGGTCAGCAGGCGGTGCGTGTTCTCGATGGTGACGGTGGAATTGTCGACCAGAATGCCGACCGCGAGCGCGAGGCCGCCGAGGGTCATTGTGTTGAGCGTATGCCCGAGCGCCGACAGCACCACCAGCGAGGACAGGATCGACAGCGGGATCGAGACCATCACCACCAGGGTTGAGCGCCACGAGCGCAGGAACAGCAGGATCATCAGCGCGGTGAGCGCGCCGGCGATCAGGCCCTCGCGCACGACGCCGGTGACGGCGGCGCGCACGAACACCGATTGGTCGAGCAGTTCGCCGATCTTGAGGCCGGGAGGAGCCGCCGCACGCAGGTTCTTCAGCGCGTCGCGCACGCCGTTGACGACGGCGAGCGTCGAGGCGTTGCCGTTCTTGATGATGCTGAGCAGGACCGAGCGCTTGCCGTCCTCGCGCACGACATTCTGCTGCACCAGCCAGCCGTCGTGGACCTGGCCGACGTCGCGCACCAGCACCATCGCGCCATTGATGCTCTTGATCGGCAGGTCGTTGAGTTCGGCGATCGAGCCGGGCGAGGCGTTGGTGCGCACGACATATTGGGTGTCGCCGAGCTTGGCCGTGCCCGAGGGCAGGGTGAGGTTCTGGGCGTTGACCGCATTGACCACGTCCATCGGCGTCAGGCCGCGCGCGGCGAGCTTGTCGGGATCGATATCGACCATGATCTGGCGATATTTGCCGCCCGAGGGCGTCGGCAGGGTCACGCCCGGCACCGGGGCGAGGCCCTGGCGCACGCGATAGATGCCGTAATCGTAAAGCTGCTGCTCGCTCATCGTGTCGGAGCTGAGACTGAGCTGGAGCACCGGCACGCTGGAGGCGTTGAACTGCACGACGACCGGCGACTGGATGCCTGGCGGCATGATGACGCGGATGAAATTGGTCGCCGCGATGATCTGGGAAATGGCGAGGTCGATATTGACGTCAGGCTGGAAGTAGATTTTCTGGACCGACAGACCGTTGAGGGTCTGGGCCTCCATGTTCTTGATGCCGTTGACGTTGGAGCTGATCGCAAACTGGCTGTAGGTGCTGACGCGCTGCTCCATCTCCGGCGTGCTGAGCCCGGTGTATTGCCAGATCACCGTCACGACAGGTATGCGAATTTCCGGAAAGATGTCGGCCGGCATGGTCTTGATGGCGATGCCGCCGAGAAACAGGATCAGCGCCGCAAGCACGTAAAATGTATGCGGAAAGCGCAAGGCGAAACGTACTAAGCCCATGAACCGCCCTAACTGTTTTCAGGAGCGCCGCGAGAAGCCGGCCGCGAAGGCGTCGCCGGCAACGCATCGCGCGCGAAATGCGACATTAGCAGATTGGCTATTTTCGATGCGGAATACAGCAGCTTGGGCTGCAAGCCAGATTTTGCGTTTGCGAAAGCCTCTGGCGCTCCTTGCGGCGGTTCTTGCGCTGGCGGTGGCGAATCTGGCGACCGCGAATGCTGCGGGCGTCGAAGGCGAACGCCAGGGCGACCTGCGCGGCGAGGTCTGCCGGATGATCGAACAGGCCGCCGCCGCCCATGGCCTGCCGCCGTCGTTCCTGACCCGGCTCATCTGGCGCGAGAGCAGCTTCCGCTCGCAGGTCGTCAGCCCGGCGGGCGCGCAGGGAATCGCGCAATTCATGCCTGGCACCGCCGCCGAGCGCGGCCTCTCCGATCCGTTCGACCCCGAGCAGGCGATCCCCAAGGCGGCGGAGTTCCTGGCCGAGCTGCGGGCGCGATTCGGCAATCTCGGCCTTGCGGCGGCGGCCTATAACGGCGGCCCGAATTGGGTCGCCAGCTGGCTCGCGGGCTCGGGCGGGCTGCCGTTCGAGACGCAGACCTATGTCGAGATCGTCACCCGCCACGCTCCCGAGGACTGGCGCGACGGCGCCGCGGCGGCCAAGCTCGACGCCGAATTCGCCCAGCCGGCGACGTGCCAGGCGACAGCCGAGGCGATCAACGCGCACGAGCCGCTGCGCTTCGCCGGATCGACCCTCACCGCGCCCTGGGGCGTGCAATTGTCCGGCTCGTTCAACAAGCGGGCGGCGCTGGCGGCGTGGGGCCGGGCGCACCAGCGTTTCGCGGCGCTTCTGGGCAATGGCGAGCCGATGGTGATCGGCCGGCGCGCGCCCGGGCGCGGTTTCGCGCGGTTCTGGCGCGTGCGGGCTCCGGCACAGACGCGCGCGGCGGCGCAGGCGCTCTGCTCGGCGATCGAGCGGGCGGGCGGGGCCTGCGCAGTGTTGAAAACATGATACAGGTCGCCGCAGATCACGCCGCATACAAGAAAGCGCTGCCCAACAGCCTTTACAAAGCCCCTCGCGTTTCGCAAATAAGGACAAGCTTTCCGGCGCGGCCAAATGAGGCTCAATTCTTTGGCGCGCCGCCCGCGCAAAGGATTGGACCGCCATGTCCCCCAAATCGACACTCCGTTCCGCCCTGCTCGCCGGCCTTGTGCTGGCCGCGCCGCAGGCGCGGGCCCAGCTGTTCTGGTTCGCCCAGCCGGACCCGCAGCCCCAGCAGCGCGGAAGCTGACGCCGCAGCAGCAACAGCAGCTCCAGCAGCGCCAGCGACAGGCCCAGCAGCAACAGGCCCAGCCCCAGCCGCAGCATGCGTCGCAGCAGCCGCAGCCGCGCCAGGACCAGCAATGGTGGTGGGGCCAGCCGCAGCCGGCCGCGCAGCAGGCGCCCCGCCCGGAGGTCGCTCGCCAGCGCCTGCCTGATTCGGAGGATGGCGCCGTGGTCGATCTGGCCTCGCGCAATTCGCTGCTCGACGGCGCTGCTCGCCGGCCCGGTCCCGCCTCGGCAGCGGTGCTGCCGCCCGACGCGGACCCCAATTATTCGACCCCGATCAACTACGATCCGGACGTGAACTACAAATACAAGACGCAGAAGGAAGTCGCCGATCCGACCGGGCAGGCGGCGGGCACGATCACGATCAACACGGCGAAGCGCAAGCTTTACCTGTCGGTGGGCGACGGCAAGGCGATCGAATACGGCATCGCAGTCGGCAAGGCCGGGTTCGCCTGGAAGGGCGAGGCGGTAGTTGGGCGCAAATCCTACTGGCCGGGCTGGACGCCGCCGCCGGAAATGCTGGAGCGCCGCCCCGAACTGCCCGAACACATGGACGGCAGCCTGTCCAATCCGCTCGGCGCCCGCGCGCTCTATCTGTTCCAGGACAACAAGGACACCTTGTTCCGCATCCATGGCACCAACGAGCCGCAGTCGATCGGCAAAGCCGTGTCGTCGGGCTGCATCCGCATGCAGAACGCCGACGTGATCGACCTTTACGGCCGGGTCACCAAGGGCGCGCACGTCGTCGTGATGTAAGCGCGCCGCTCTGGCTTTTGAAATGACCGCCTCAAGGCGGAAAGCGCGTCGCCCAGGCGGCGCGCTTTTTTCGTGCGCGCCGAACTCCCCGCGCCGGCGAAATGTTTGGGTTCGTTCAAAATAACGGCTGCGGATGGGGAACTTTTTGCCGAGCTCCGTCTTTAGTTTGACAACAAAGGGTGTTCGCTCGTTGAGCCTCGTCCCGGCGAACCCCGAAAAATCCATGACGCATAGCGGCTCGACCGGGCCGAAGCCGTCTTGCGACGAGGCAGTGCTCAGCAGATGGAGCAAGGCAATGTGTGACTATTCGCTGGAAATGTACGAAACCCGCCCGGCGCGCGAGGGAGAAGTCTATATCACCACGCGTTTCCCGAGCGGTTCGGTGGGCCTGACCGCCCCCGAGCACAATGAGACCGCCGTTTGCATCTCGTGCGGAACTCGCCTGACGCTCGAAAACCTGAAGCCGGAAACGCAGCGCAGCTTTGGCGTCGGCGAGACCGAGCATGTGGTTTTCGTTCAGCTGCAGGAAGGGCTCTATCGTGACGGCGTCGAATTCGCCAACGGCGTCAGAATCGCGTTGAACCGACTGGGACTGGGCGTCATGGTCAGCCTGTCCGATCCGGCGCGGATGGCTCCGGCCGCCAAGAGCGCTGAACCCGTCGCGGACATCAAGCGCACCATCGAGCTCGAGCCGGCGGAATAAGGCATCGCCCATTGTGGGGGGCGGCGAAAGCCGAGCGTTGTGGGCGCCCTGACCGGTCTCGCTAGGGCGGGGCCGGTCGTTCTCGTCAGCCCGATTTGAGGCGGTAGAAGATGTGCCGCCCGATCACGTCTGTCTTTTTCAGCGACCGCGCCCAGCGCGGCCGGACATAATCGGCGTGGTAGTGCGTCGAGCCGCCGACGTCCGCGATCCATGTCCGTCCATCCAGCACCTCGTCCGCGATGCGCGTCGCCTGCGCCCAGGATTCGGGATTCGAGCACGCGCAGGGTTTTGCCTTCGCAGGCGAAGGAGAACTGGCAGGCGTGGGCATGGCTGCGGTTCTGGAACACGACGCCACAGATAGTCGAAGGATAGAGGCCGGACGTCATCCGGTTGAGGATGACCTGCGCGACGGCGGCCTGGCCCGCGGGCGGCTCGCTGCGCGCTTCGAAATAAATGGCCTGCGCGAGGCAAAGCCTTTCCGCATCGACCCGATCCGGCGCCAGCAACCCGAGATAGCCGCGGTCCCCGAGCCCTGCCTCGACGGGCGTCTGGTCGGACGCAAACGGCGTGCTTGACGCCAGGGCCACCGCGCGCGGGACAGAGGGCGTGGCGCCCTGCGCGATGCGTTCGGCCAGGGCGGCAGGCCGCATTGTGAGCGAGCCATCAGGAGCCGAGGGCGACGAGCCGCCGCCCGGTTGCGTCACCGGCGCCTCGCCCTCCTGCCAGGCTTCAAAGCGAGCAACCGAATCCGGGCCGGGCGCCTCGCCTTCGCCGAGCGAGAACGTCGTGGCGAAAGCGCTGTCGTCCTGGCTGAAGGTGAGGACATTGGCGCGCATTTTCCGCAAGCCGTCAGGCTGGCGCAGCCGGCCGTCGATGGTCGGGCGCAAGCCGACCAGAGGATCGCCCTTGTGGCGGCGGTCGATTTCGGGGAAGGCGGACGCGCCTTTTTTCAGGTCCGCGCGCGGTTCGGCCTCGTCCTCGGGCATGCTGGCGAGCTGTTCCGGCGCGCCGACGGCGAGACGCGCCTCGCGCAGCAGGCCGCGGCCGGAATGGGCGCCGAAGGAGGTTGCGAGCAGCTGCGGCGGCGGCGCCAATTCGGCGGGGACGACGGCGGCATATTTCGAGGAGATCGGCGCCATCGAGGCGCCGGCGGGAACTTCCTGCCCGGCGTCGGCGACGGAGGCCGCCAGCAGGCCGGCGCCGAGGAGCCAGGGCGCCGCGACGCCGACGGCCCAGTTCACGCGGGACCAAGAGAGATGCGCCTGACGCCGCGCCTTCCGCATACGCGTTCCCACTGCTCAAACGAACCGAGCGGCGACGCCGCTGCACCAAATCCCGTCACAACGCAAACAGCGCGCGAAAGACTTTATGGTTATCGCTTGTTAGGCTTGAGAGCAGGTTACCGGGGGCAGGGTAAAGCGCGTCCCGATTTGGGAACGGGAAAAGGCCGCCGGCGTGAGCGAATCCTTCTCCCCTCGCGGGAGAAGGTGGCGCGCAGCGCCGGATGAGGGGGCTTCACGCAAGCAAACGGCAACGCGCCAAAATCGTATCCTCGATCATCCGGGGTCGAGCCAGAATATCGGCGTTCCAGAACCGCAAAACCTGAAAACCCTGGCTTTCGAGAAAAGCGTCGCGCCGGACGTCGCGGATGCTTTCCGCATGTTGCGATCCATCGGCCTCGACAATCCGACGATGCGCGAAACAGACGAAATCCGCGATATAGGGAGGGATCGGCGCCTGCCGACGGAATTTCAGCGCCGCAAGGCGCCTGTCGCGCAGGATGCGCCAGAGCGCGGCTTCGGCTTCCGTCGGGCGCCGTCGCATTGTTCGGGCGTGGGAGAGCAAGTCCGACGGGCCTTTTCCCGGCATGGCTTTTCCCCCTCATCCGTCTCACCGCCTTCGGCGGCGAGCCCACCTTCTCCCGCGAGGGTTTACGCGCCGCCGATTTTGGAGAAATCCGCGACGAGGTGGATGGCGCGGCGCAATTGCGCCAGCAGTTGCAGGCGATTGCGGCGCAGGTCGGGGTTTTCGGAATTGACCGTGACCTTGTCGAAGAAGGCGTCGACCGGCGCGCGCAGTTTCGACAGCGCATGCATGGCGGCGGCGAAATCCTCGGCTTTCAAGGCTTCGCCCGCCTCGCGCTCGGCGCGGTCGAGTGCGGCGGCGAGCACATGTTCCTCATGCTCGATGCGGAGGTTGGCTTCGGGATGCTTTTCGAAGGCGCCGGCGCCGTCCTTCTTTTCCTCGGCCTTGAGAATATTGCCGGCGCGCTTGTAGCCCGCGAGCAGGCTGGCGCCGTCCTCGGTCTTCAGGAAGGAATCGAGCGCATTGATCCGCGCGACGATCAGCACGAGATCGTCCTCGCCGAGCGCGAACACGGCGTCGAGCAGATCGTGACGGGCGCCGCGGTCGCGGAGATAGACTTTCAGTCGGTCGGCGAAAAAGGTGAGCAGATCAACCGCTGGGGTCTCGGTTTGCCGACCTTGCCAGTTGGTCAAATCGCGGCCGTTAGCGCCGATCGAAAGCCCCACCCTGTTTGCGTGCCTCTTTGTTTGCGTTTCTGCTTCGATTGCTCGAACAAGTCAGAGGCTCGCTCGAACATCGGAACGAGATACCGTAGTCCGTTCTCCAGAATGATCCGGATCACGCCGAGCGCCGCACGGCGCAAGGCGAAGGGGTCTTTGCTCCCGGTCGGCTTTTCGTCGATCGCCCAGAAGCCGACCAGCGTATCCAGCTTGTCGGCCAGCGCCACGGCGATGCTGACCGGCGCGGCGGGGATCAGATCGTTCGGGCCTTGCGGCTTGTAATGATCCTCGATGGCCGCGGCGACGGCGCCGTCCTCGCCCTGCAATTCGGCATAGGTGCGGCCCATCAGGCCCTGCACTTCGGGGAATTCGCCGACCACTTCCGTCACCAGATCGGCCTTGGCCAGTTCCGCCGCCCGCGCCGCCTTTTCCGGGTCGGCGCCGACCATCGGCGCGCAGTTCGCGCGCCAAAGCGATGATGCGATCCACGCGCTGGCCCTGCGTGCCGAGCTTCTGGTGGAACACGATGTTCAGCGCGCGCAATTTGGCGAGACGCTGGTCGAGCGGCTTGCCCTTGTCGGCATAGTCCGGCAGCGGCGCCTGGTCGGTCTTCCAGAAATAGAGCGCGTCGGACAGGCGGGCGCGCACGACGCGTCCGTTGCCGGCGGCGATGGCCTTGCCGCCGTCGCTGGCGATGACGTTCGAGACCAGCAGAAACTTGTTCGCCAGCTTGCCTGTTTCCGGATCGCGCAACACAAAGCATTTCTGGTTGGCGCGGATGGTGGCGCGGATCACTTCGCCGGGAATGTCCAGAAAGTTTTGCGTCGAATTCGCCCATCAGCACGACCGGCCATTCGACCAGCCCCGCGACCTCGTGCAGCAGGCCGTCGTCCTCGACCAGTTCCAGCCCCTGCGCGAAGGCGAGGTCCTTGCAGTCATGCAGGATGATGTCGCGGCGGCGCGCCGGATCGAGCACCACTTTGGCGGCGCCGAGCGCGGTCAGGTAATCGTCGAAGCGGCGCACCTTGATCGGCTGCGGCGCGAGGAAGCGATGGCCGTAGGTGACATTGCCGGCCTTGATGCCGCCGACCTCGAACGGCACGATGTCCGGGTCTTCCGTCTCCGGCCCGAAGGTCGCGAGTATGGAATGCAGCGGGCGCACCCAGCGCAGGCAATTCGGCTCGGCGGAATGCACGCCCCAGCGCATCGCCTTGGGCCACGGAAAACTCTTGATGATCGCGGGCAGGATCTCCGCCAGCACGTCGAGCGTCGCCGCGCCCGCGCGCTCGATCAGCGCGACATAGAACTGGCCGCCCTTCTTGTCCGTTTCGATCTTCGCCTGGTCCAGCGAGGCCAGGCCCGCGCTCTTCAGAAAACCCTGCACGGCGGCGTCGGGCGCGCCGACGCGCGGCCCCTTCTTTTCCTCGCGCTGGTCGGGCTGGCGCACCGGCAGGCCGACGACATGCAAGGTCAGCCGGCGCGGCGTGACAAAGCTTTCCGCCGCCTCATAGGTCAGGCCGCGTTCGAACAAAGCGTCGGTGACGAGCTTTTTCAGGTCGGCGGCCGCCTGGGCCTGCATCCGGGCCGGGATTTCCTCGGAGAAAAGTTCGAGCAGAAGGTCGGACATGACGGACTTTCGGAAAATGACGTACCGGCTCCGCAGGGAGCCGGTTAGGAGCGAATGCGACGCCGAGCTGATGCGAGGGGCGCCGATCGCGCCTTGGCGCGATAGGCAGCAAAAATCAAACTCCAGCGCCTTCGGTTTTCATCCAGGCGGCGCCGCAGGCCTTGGCCAGTTCGCGCACGCGCAAAATATAGCTCTGCCGCTCGGTCACGGAGATCACGCCGCGCGCGTCGAGCAGGTTGAAGGCATGGCTCGCCTTGATGCACTGGTCATAGGCGGGCAGCACCATCTTGTGATGCTCCGAATCGCCGCGTTCGCCGAAGGCCAGCAGCGCCTTGCATTCGGCCTCGGCGCGGGAAAAATCGCCGAACAGTTTTTCGACATTCGCGGCCTCGAAGTTGTGGCGCGAATATTCCTGCTCGGCCTGAAGGAAGACGTCGCCATAGGTGATGCGTTCGTCGCCGTCGAGGCCGTTGAAGTTCAGGTCATAGACGTTCTCGACGCCCTGCACATACATGGCGAGGCGCTCGAGGCCATAGGTCAGCTCGCCCGAAACCGGCGCGCATTCGACGCCCGCGACCTGCTGGAAATAAGTGAATTGCGACACTTCCATGCCGTCGCACCAGCATTCCCAGCCGAGCCCCCAGGCGCCGAGCGTCGGGCTTTCCCAGTCGTCCTCGACGAAGCGGATGTCGTGCAGGGCGGAATCGACGCCGATGGCGGCGAGCGATTGCAGGTAAAGCTCCTGGAGATTGTCCGGGCTCGGCTTCAGGATCACCTGATATTGGTAATAATGCTGCAGGCGGTTGGGGTTCTCGCCGTAGCGGCCGTCCTTGGGACGGCGCGAGGGCTGCACATAGGCGGCCTTCCATGGCTTCCTGCCGAGCGAGCGCAGGGTCGTGGCGGGATGGAAGGTGCCGGCGCCGACTTCCATGTCATAGGGCTGCAGGATGACCGCGCCCTGCCGCGCCCAGAACGTCTGCAGGGTCAGGATCAGGCCCTGGAAACTCTTCTTCGGGTCGAGGGACGGAATGGTCGCTTCGGTTTGGGTCATTGCGCGGTCTGGGCTCGCTTGGCTGGCCGCGCAACCTAAAGGGAGGGGCAAGGCGGGTCAACACGACGCGACGCCGCCCGTTTTCTAAAATTTTGTTCATTTCGGAACAAGGAGATAGAGCCGGCGTTGCCTCCGCAGAGGGCGAGTGCCCGAAACAGGATTCAAGTCAGAGGGGGATTTGCGATGATGCGCTCGATCGGCTTTTTGAGGGCCGCGACTGTTGCGTCCTGTGTTGCGACCGCCTCGCTCGCGTTGCCTCCGGCGGCCTACGCCTTCCATGGCGGCGGTGGCGGCGGTTTTCATGGCGGCGGCTTCGGCGGGGGTGGCTTTCATGGCGGCGGCTTTGGCGGCGGCGGTTTCCGCGGCGGCGGCTGGAGCGGTCGCGGCTGGGGCGGCGGCGGTTGGGGCGGCCCGGGATGGGGCTGGGGCGGCGTCGCGGTGGTTCCGGGCTGGGGCTGGAGCGGCTTTGGCTGGGATGACGGCTATTACGGCCAATATCCCGCGTGCTCCTTCCGGCGCGTTGCGGTGCGGACGGCGTGGGGGGTGCGCTGGCGCACGGTTCAATATTGCTGAAGCAGGCTGATGAAATTGGCGCCGCCTGATCGCGCCGCCGCACACCTGCGGCGGCGCCTTTAAAGGTTAATTTCGCTTTTCTGACTCTTTCGCCCCGGCGAGCGCAATATTTCTCCCACGGAACGAAGCCATGACCATTGCGTTCAGCTTGGGTTCAGGGGCGGCGGTTTATCGTTCGGCACATCGATTTTCAGGAGGTTGCGCCATGGCGTTTCAAAATGGCTTCATCAAAACGGCTTCGCTGGCGGCTGTCGCCGCCGGCGCGCTGATGCTGTCCGAGCCCGCCTTCGCCTTTCACGGCGGCGGCGGCTTCCATGGCGGCTTCGGCGGCGGCGGCTTTCACGGCGGCGGCTGGGCGGCGCCGGGGGACGCCCGGGCTGGGGCGGCGGCTGGGGACGTCCCGGTTGGGGCGGCGGCGGCTGGAACGGCGGCGGCTGGGGCGGCGGCTGGGGCTGGGGCGCCCCCATCGTCGTGGCGCCCGCCTGGGGCTGGGGCGGCGGCTGGGGACCCGGCTGGGGCTGGGACGACGGCTATTACGGCCCGCCGGTCTATAGCCCCGCGCCCGTTTACGGCCAATGCTTCTTCCGGCGCGTGCACGTCCGGACGCAATGGGGCTGGCGCTGGCGCCGCGTGCGCTATTGCTATCGGTAAGTCCACTGAACGAGCTTTGAAAAGCCGGCCTTCGGGCCGGCTTTTTTGTTCAGTCCTCGAACAGGCGCCGTCCGTGGCGGTGGATCTCTTCCGCCTGCGCGGTGAAGCGCCCGTCCTTCTCGTGGAGGACGAGGCCCGGCAGCAGGGACAGCGGCGCTTTCGAGCCCTTTCGCCCGCGCAAGATGACGCGGACGGCTTTTTCGCCCGCCTTCGGGAAAATCGGCAGAACCTGCAGATCGCCGACGCCGCCCGGACAGCGCCGCGAGCAGGGACGCGAGCGCGTCGGCGCGATGGATCGCCGCCAGCGTTCCGCCCGGGCGCAGCAAGGCGAGGCTGGCGCGCAGCCATTTTTCCACGCCGCCCTCGTCCAGCACATGGGCCATGGCGCGGTTGGCGTCGGGCGAGGGCCGGCCCTCGGCGGCGGTGAGGAAGGGCGGGTTGGTGACGACGAGCTCCGCCGCTTCGACCAGCCCCTCCGCCTTGCGCGTTGCGGCGTCGAACAGGTCGGCCTCGACGAGGCGGGCGCGCGCCTCCAGCCCGTTCAGCGCAATGTTTTCGCGTGCAAAAGCGGCGGCGGCCGCGTTTTTCTCCAGCAGAACGACCTGCGCGTCCGGCTGGACCTGCGCGAGGGCGAGGCCGACGGCGCCGACCCCGGCGCCGACATCGACGATCAGCCCGCGCACCCCGTCCGGGGCGGCTGCGGCGAGCAGCACGGCGTCGGTGCCGACGCGATGGCCGCGCTCCGGCTGGCGCAGCGCGAGCCGGCCGTCGAACAGGCGATCCGGCTCAGCCTTGCGACAATTCGGCGCCAAAGCCAGCCTCCCGCAGCAGGCGCCGCGCCTTGTCCGCCTCGTCGCCGGCGACCCAGACCCGGCGCGGCAGGAAGCCGAGCGACCCTTCGAGGACGCTCATGTTCTCGTCGGCGACGAAGAAATAGACGCCGGCCTCGCGCAGCAGCGTCTCGATGACGGAGATCAGCACGATATCGTTCGTTCGCAACAATTCGACCATGATCGGAACCCGGCGCGGAGGTATGGACGTTGTAAGGCCGCGCCGGAGGGCTGGCAATCCGCGGCGCGCGGCGGCTTTCGGTTACTTGTATGGCGAAAAAGCGGCTTTCCCTTTTGGCTTCGCCGCACTATGGTCGCGCCCGCTGAACAAAGAGGGACACGCCTTGGGTCTGGTCATACCGTTCGACGAAAAAGCCGCCGAATCCGGCCTGGAGCGGCTCGTCGCCCTCGTCTCCGAGGATATGAACCGGGTCAACCAGACCATTCTCTCGCGCACCGGTTCGGACGTGGCGATGATCCCTGAGGTCGCCAACCATCTCATTTCCTCGGGCGGCAAGCGCCTGCGGCCGATGCTGGCGCTCGCCTGCGCGGGCCTGTGCGGCTACAAGGGCGAGGGCCACATCAAGCTCGCCGCCGCCGTCGAATTCATGCACACCGCGACCCTGCTGCACGACGACGTCGTGGACCAGAGCGACATGCGGCGCGGCAAGCTCGCGGCGCGCATGCTGTGGGGCAACGAGGCCAGCGTCCTCGTCGGCGACTTCCTGCTCGGGCAGGCCTTCCGCATGATGGTCGAGGTCGGCTCGCTCGCCTGTCTCGACGTGCTGTCCGTCGCCGCCACCGTGATCGCGGAAGGCGAGGTGATGCAGCTTTCCGCCGCCAAGGACACCGAGACCACCGAAGACGCCTATCTCGCCGTGATCCGCGCCAAGACCGCCGAATTGTTCGCCGCGGCGGCCGAGGTCGGGCCGACGGTCGCCAACCGCGCCAAGGCGGAAATCGAGGCCTGCCGGGCCTATGGCATGAATCTCGGGATCGCCTTCCAGCTGATCGACGACGCGCTGGATTACGGCGGCCAGTCCGCCAAGCTCGGCAAGAATGTCGGCGACGATTTCCGCGAGGGCAAGATCACCCTGCCGGTGGTGCTGTCGTTCCGCCGCGGCTCGGAAAGCGAACGCGCCTTCTGGAAGCGCGTGCTGGAGGCGGGCGAAATCGCCGAGGGCGATCTCGAAACCGCGCTGGCGGTGATGAGAAAGCATCGCGCGCTCGAAGACACCGTGGAGCGCGCCCGCCATTATGGCGCCATGGCCCGCGACGCGCTTGGCCTCTTTCGCCGATTCGGCCTGGAAAAAGGCGCTGCTCGACACGGTCGATTTCTGCATCGCGCGCGCGCACTGACGCGCCGCCGCCTTTTGGGCGCGGCATGGTTTTCAATCGGCGCCCGCGCCCCATGTTGAACTGAGCCGCACTGCCGCATCGGGAGCAGCACCGATGGCCCAATGAAGCGAAATCGATATCATTCGCGCCTTGCTGGGGTCGAAGCCGCGCCCGGTCAGCTGGGCGGAACGGCGTCGGCGCCTCGACGAGGTCGGCTCCGTCTGGCCGGTGGCGGACGACGTCAGGCTCGAAGCCGTCGACATCGGCGGAACGCCGGGCGAATTTTCGAGCGTCCCCGGCGCCGGCGCGTCTGGCGCATTGCTGTTTTTTCATGGCGGCGGCTATTGCTCCGGCTCGATCCTCAGCCATCGCCGCATGGTCACCGAGGCCGGCCGCGCCTGCGGGCTGCGCGCTTTGGCGATCGGCTACCGGCTGGCGCCGGAGCATCCTTTCCCGGCGGCTTTCGATGACGCGGTCGCGGCGTGGTCCTTCTTGCGCAAGCAGGGGATCGCCGCGAAGAAAGTCGTCGTCGGGGGCGACAGCGCAGGCGGCGGCCTCACGCTGGCGCTGCTGCAGCATCTGCGCGATGCCGGCGAGGAGGCCCCGGCCTGCGCGTGGCTCGCGTCGCCCTGGACGGACCTCACCATGTCCGGCGACACGATGGTCAGCAAGGACGCGGTCGACCCGCTGATCCACAAGGCCTATCTGGAGGAACTGGCGCAGGCCTATGCCCCAGTGGGCGTCGATCGGAAAGACCCGAGGATTTCGCCTTTGTTCGCCGATCTGCGCGGGCTGCCGCCGCTGCTGATCCAGGTCGGATCCGACGAGACGCTGCTGGCGGATTCCACGCGCTTTGCAGCCGCCGCGGGCGCGGCCGAGGTCGCGGTCACGCTGGAAATCTGGCCGAAGATGATCCACGCCTGGCCGCTGTGGAACGCGCATCTCGAACCCGGCCGCGCGGCCTTGGCCCAGGTCGGGGCCTTTGCGCGGCGCTGGCTCGCCTAAATTTCCGAAGCGCGCAACAAGACCTCGTCGCGGTCGCGGCGGAGTTCGTCCGCTTCGGGCTCCAGCGCCGGGCGTTCCTCCGGCGGCGATTGCGGCTGCTCTTCCTGTTCGCGCAATTGCCGGCGCCACAGCGCGGCATAGGCGCCGTCGGCGGCCAGCAGGGTTTCATGCCGGCCGCGCTCGATCGCGCGGCCCTTGTCCAGCACCAGGATTTCGTCGGCGTTGACCACGGTCGAGAGCCGGTGGGCGATGACGATGGTGGTGCGCCCGCGCGAGGCCTCATCCAGCGCGCGCCTGGATTTCGCGCTCGGTCAGCGTGTCGAGCGCGCTGGTCGCCTCGTCCAGCACCAGGATCGGCGGCGCCTTCAGCAAGGTGCGGGCGATGGCGACGCGCTGCTTCTCGCCGCCGGAGAGTTTTAACCCGCGTTCGCCGACCTGGGCGTCATAGCCGCCCGGCGCGCTTTCGATGAATTTGTCGATGCGCGCCTGTGCGGCGGCGGCGCGCATTTCGGCCTCGGTCGGCGTCGGGCCGGCCATAGAAGATGTTGTAGCGGACGGTGTCGTTGAACAGCACGTTGTCCTGCGGCGCCATGCCCAGCACGGCGCGCAGCGAGGCCAGCGAGACCTTCGAAATGTCCTGCCCGTCGATCAGGATGCGGCCCTGCTGCGGATCGAAGAAACGGAAGATCAGCCGCGAGATCGTGGACTTGCCGGCGCCCGAGGCGCCGACGATGGCCAGCGTGTGGCCGGCGGGGACCTCGAAATCGACGCCGCGCAGGATCTCGCGCGCCGGATCATAGGCGAAATGCACGTTCTCGAAGCGCAAGGCGCCCGCCTTGACGACGAGGGCCGGCGCGCCGGGCGCCTCGGCGATCTCGTTGGGCTGGTCGAGAATGTCGAACATCATGTCGATGTCGATGATCGCCTGCTTCACCTCGCGATAGAGCATGCCCATGAAATTGAGCGGCTGGTAGAGCTGGATCAGCATGGCGTTCAGCATGACGAAATCGCCGACGCTGTTCTTGCCCTCGCCGATGCCTTTGACGCACAGCGCCATGATCGCGATCATGCCGAGCGTGTAGATGAAGGCCTGGCCGAAATTGAGCACGGCGAGCGAGACATAGCTCTTCACGCTGGAGCGCTCGTAGCGCGCCATCGAGCGGTCGTAACGCTCGCTCTCGCGCTGTTCGGCGCAGAAATACTTGACCGTCTCGTAATTGAGCAGCGAGTTCGATCGCCTTGGCGTTGGCGTCGGAATCGCTTTCGTTCATCGAGCGGCGGATGCCGATGCGCCAGTTGGTCGCCAACGCCGTATAGGCCAGATAGGCGGCGATGGTCGTTGCGGCGATGGCGGCGTAGCGCCAGTCGAACTGGAAGAACATGATCCCGAGGATCAGCGAGAATTCCAGCGCGGTCGGTACGCCGTTGAGCGTGACCATGCGCGTCAGCGTCTCGATGGCGTTGCGGCCGCGCTCCAGCACGCGGGTCAGCGCGCCGGTCTTGCGCTCGAGGTGAAAGCGCATCGACAGGGCGTGGAGATGGACGAAGACATCGACCGCGAGACGGCGCACGGCGTTCATCGCGACATCGGCGAAGATCGCGTCGCGCGCTTGCGTCAGGCCCGCCATCAGCACGCGCAAGGCCCCGTAAAGCAGGGTCAAGGCGATGGGCGCGGCGAGCGGGGAGAGGTCGGGCGGCCTTGCCCGCATGCAGCGCCACCAGCGCATCGGTCGCCCATTTGAAGGCATAGGGCACCGCGACGGTCGCAAGTTTCGCCAGCACGAGCAAGGCGAAGGCGCCGAAGATGCGCAGCCGCAGGTCGGCGCGCTCGCGCGGCCAGATATAGGGCCACAGCCGGACCAGAACCGGACCGAGGCGGGCGCCCTTGTTGGTGTTGTCGGCCTTGTCGGCGGCTGTGGCGCGCATCCCTGCCTTGTGGTTTGGAGAATTATTCTCCGCCATATAGGCTTTGCGCGCGGCTGCGCCAATGACAAGCCCTGCCAACGTCCGTTGGCGCGAATGCTGGATGCTCGGCTCGGCTGCCCGGCTAGGCCGCTCGGCGGCGCCATTCGCCAAAGGCGGCGCTTAACCGCTCGAACAGCCGCTGCGTCGCCTCGGCGGGAATGAGCTTCGCGCCCAGCGCCGGCTTTTCCACCAGGCGCCACGACAAAACGGCAAAGGCTCACGCTCAGCGCGCAGGCGTAAAGATTCATCGCGGCCAGCGACAGGCCGGGAATCAGCGCGACGAGGCTCTGCTGGATCGGGAAGGCGTAGATGTAGACGCCGTAGGAATAATCGCCGAGGCGGTTGTAGGCGCGGACCGGGCCGCCGAACAGATAGGCCAGGTGCAGGACGATCGGACCGAGCGTCAGCATGTAGGTCGCCAGAAAGACGTGGCGGTTGAGAGAGGACAGCGCGAGCGCGGCGCAAAGCGCGGCCAAGCGGCCATAGGACAGGCGCACATGGCCGCGCCACAGATAGAAGGCGGCCCCGACGAAGAACATCGCCATGGGCGCTTCGATATTGTCGCGCCCGTTGTGAATTTCGATCTTGGTGACGGCGATGACCGCCAGGATCAGCGCGACGAGCGGCGCGCCGTAGCGAAAGCCGTTCAGGCGCCAGGCCGGCTTCAGCCCGAACAGGACCCAGGCCGCCGCCATATATTCGTAGAGCCGCCATTCGACCGGCAGGGTCCACAGCGAGCCGTTCACGGTGGCGCCGAACGGATTGCTTTCGAACACGCCGGGCAATTTGTAGCGGATGCCGTTGATGAGCGTCGCGCAGCGCCAGAAATAATCGTGGGTGACGGGCGAGGAAAAGAACTCCGACGCCGGCAGGGTTCCCACGAAGAACCCGAGCGCGGTCACGCTGATCAGCAGCATCACCACGAGGCCCGGGAAAACGCGCATGAAACGCGCCCAGACGAAATCGAAAATATTGGAGCGCGAAAACAGGCTCCCGGCGATGAGAAAGCCGCTGGTGAAGAAGAACGTGTCGACGGCGGCGCCGCCGAGTTCGACGAAGCGCGCCGCGCCCTGCGCTTCGAGCCCGAGCAGCGCCTGGCTGTGGATGAACAGGACAATGAAGGCGGCGACGACGCGGATCAGGTTGAAATTATTGTCCCTGCCTCGCGCCTGCTCCAGAAAGATCATCGATTGAAGGCCTTGGTCGCTTTTGTCGCCCGACCTCTTAGGGGCTTCGCCGCGCATGGGCAAGCTGCGGCGCAAAACGCGCGGGACCGCCTCATTCGTGCAGGCCGGGAGCGGCCGCGAGCGTGGGAACCGGCCAGGCGCGGGGGCGGCGGCGGCCATATTCGCCCTTGAACGCCTCGCGCCAGATCTCCAGCGCCTCGTCCTCGTCCGCGGCGGTGACGAAGCGCGGCGCGGTGGCGGGCAGGCCGTTGCGGTCGAGGCAGGCGACCCAGAACAGCTGAAGATGGCGGGGGTTGGACGCCTTGGCTTCGCGCAGGAAATCGGCGGCGTCGCAGATCGAATCCTGGAGCTGGACCAGCTCGGACTTTTTCGGCTCCGCCGCGGCCTCGACCGCCTCGGTCCAGAGCGCGAGCCCGGCCGCTTCATAGAGATCGCCCGCGAGCTTGCGGGCGCGCGCGAGCGGCATGGTCAGGCTGAGGCTCGACGCGCGTTTCTTGCCGACGGCTTTTTCGGCGCGCGGCTTTTTTTCCGGGCGCGTCGCCTTTCTTGACGCCCGCCTCTTTCTTCAGGCCGCGCTTGGTCGCAGCCGCGGGCTTCTTCGGCGCCGGCGGCGCCAGCTGCGATCCTGGAAATCTTGCTTTTCTTGGCCATTGCTGATGACAACCTGCGCGGCGGTACGGTCGATCGGCCCAAGCCGGCTTGAGCGGCGCGATTATGCCCTAAAACGGCCGCGCCAGGAAATCCGCGATCCGGTCTCCGGCGTCGGCGATCCGCATGATGCCGTTGTAATGGCCGTAGGGGCCCGAAAGCTGCGCCGTCTCGACCGTGACGCCCTGGCCGCGCAGGATCGCCGCCGTCGCCTCGACCCATTGCGGCAGGAAGACCAGATCGTCCGGCGCGTAGATCAGCAGGGTCGGCGCCTTGATCCGGGCGAGTCCGTCGGCGACGCTGGTCGCGCCGGCCCCGGCGCCGGGAAGATAGGTCTGGTTGGCGCGGGCCAGGTAAAGCATGTGGTTGGCGTCGGCCAGCGGCGCGCGCAGGCGCACCGCGTCCTCGAGCGTCTGATCGATGGCGAACGGCGCCGAGGCGATGTCGGCGGCATCGGCGCCCTCGGCGACGGCGCGGCCCCCGGCGCCGTCGGCCCAGTCGCTGTGCAAGGCGTGCAGGGTCATCACCCGCATCGCCGCCTCCAGTCCGGCGCGCGGCGGTTCGCCGCCGTAATAGGCGCCGTCGCGCCAGGCGGGGTCGAGCTTGATCGGCTGCGTCCACATCGAGAGCCAGCCGGTCAGCCAGCCGTTGAAATTGGGGCTGGCGATCACCGGAATGATGCGCTCCATGAAGTCCGGGAACGAGGCCGCCCATTCGAACGTCTGCAAGCCGCCCATCGAGGGGCCCATCACCGCGCGCAGCTTGCGGATGCCGAGCGAGTCGACCAGGGCCTTCTGGACGCGCACGAAATCGGCGATGGCGACGGCCGGAAAATCGAGGCCATAGGGCGCGCCCGTGTCGGGGTCGAGACTCGCCGGTCCCGTGGTGACGACATGGGGGTCGTTGGCGTTGAAATTGACCAAAGTGTCGGACGAAATGACGAAATAACGGTCGGTGTCCACGGCCTTGCCCGGCCCGATGATCGAATCCCAATAGCCGGGGAGGGGGTCGTCGGCGCGATAGCGCCCGGCGGCGTGGCTGGTCCCGGAAAAATAATGCGCGACCAGAATGGCGTTGTCGCGCGCGGCATTGAGCGCGCCATAGGTCTCGTAGCCGACCGCGACATTCCGGATCGTCGCGCCGCCCACAGTGCGGAGTTCGGGCAGTTCGAAACGCTGTTTTGTTACAATCAGTTCGTCCGCCACTCTTGTTCCTTTCCGCCGCCGTTGGAATGATGTATTGCGAGCACTATATCCTGATCGTGAACTTTTTTGGCGACGGAAGCGTCGCCGGACCCGACGTCGGCCTCGGCAAGCGCCCGCGCTGAGCGCGCCCGCTATTGACGACGGATTTCCCGCCGGTTCAAATCTTGCACGGATTCAAACTTAGCTTGCAATGCTGCCAGAAAGTACAATAGCGCCTTTAGTCGGAAATGCTGCATTGCAGCATCGGAATAATGGAGGCTCGCCGCGGCTGCTTCGGCCGCACATCCTCTCTCTCGCTTCAAGGTCACTCGATGCCAATCGTCACATGACGGCCGCAATGGGAATTCGCGACACTCGCGAAAAGGCGTTGCGCTGGAGCATTCGCGCATCGACGGCGCCGCTTCGGGCGAATTGCCCCCGCGTCGCCCCGAAGACGAGGAGTTCCATCCGGCGTCCAGCCTGTTCGCCCGTCAGGTGCGCATGGCCTATGGCCTGTTGCAGACGGCGATCGAGGAGGCCGCGGAACTCGGTCCAGGGCCAGAATGTGAAGCTCGCCGCCGAGGTCGAGGATCTGCAGGCCCGCGCCTTGCGCTCGATCCACGACAGCGCGCTCGCCACCATCGACCTGTTCGAGGCGCTGGGCGCGGCCCAGACGCCGGGCGAATTCGCCAGCCGCCAGATCGAGCTGGCGCGGCGCCAGCGCGACAGCGTCAATGGGCGGCTGACGGAATTTTTCGCCTCGGCGCGCAAGATGGCGTCGATGATGACCGATCCGCTCGACCGGCATTTGCGCGCTTTGTCCGGCGCGATGGCGTCGGCGGATCGCGGACCGCCCGAGGAGGGCGATTCGATGCTCTCGCGGCTCAACAAGCTCACCGCGCGACAGAAAAAGGTGCTGGAGCTGCTCGCCGAGGGCCTGCCCAACAAGGTCATCGCCCATGAGCTCGGCATCAGCGAGACCACGGTCAAGGCCCATGTCGGCGAGATCCTGCGCAAGCTGAAGGTCTATAATCGCGCCCGCGCCATCGTCATGCTCGCCCAATTCGACATGGCCCAGATTCGCGCCCTGTCGAGCGACGGCGAAGCCGAATAAGGCGCGCTCAGCCGCGCTCGTCGTTCAGAGCGCGCGTCGCCGCCTCGACCTGCGCCGCCGCGTCGTCGAGCGCCGCAGCCGCCCAATCCGCCCATTTCTCCTGGCGCAGCCGCACTTGCGCGGTCTCCTCGCGCGCCAGTTCGGCCGCGTCGAGCGCCGCCGCCAGCTTCTTCTGGGTCAGCACGAGTTCGTCTGCGACGGTCAGCGCGGCCATGACGGTGATGCGCTGGTCTCCGATTTCGCCGAAGGCTTCGCGCAGCTCCGCGATCTTGGCGTCCACCAGCGCCGCGAGCGTTTCGACATGGGCCTCCTCGCCCTCGTCGCAATTCATGCGATAGGTGCGTCCGGCGATATTGACCACGGCCTGCGCCATTCAGAGCTCCCCGGCCGCATCGGCGGCAAGCACGGCGCGCACGGCGGCGGCGGCCCGCTCGATCCGCCGCGCCGCTTCGCCATTGGCGGTCTCCAGCGCGCGCAGGCGCTGCAGGGACGCGTCGAGCTCCAGCGCCAGCCGGGAGCGGTCGTCTTGCAGGGCGGTATATTCGGCGGACTGGTCGGCCTGTTCCAAAGCCCGCTCGGCCTGAAGACTCACGGCGGTTTCAAGCCCGTCGAGCGCCGCGCGCAGGCGCAGGCGGGCCTCCTCCAGCCTCTGCTGGGCCCCGGCCGGCGTCGCGTCAGGCGCGGCGGCGCGGTGTTCGGTCGGCGTTTGTTCGTTGAGCGTCGGAGACAAAGGTCAACTTTCGGCTCGTGTTGCGCGTCGTGCGCGAGAACGGGCGATTCCAACAATCTACCATTGTCTTAGCCTTCGCCAAGGGGCTCGCCGGCGAGGCCACAGGAATTCGGACGCCCCAGGCGGATTTTCGTTCCTTTTTCGCTTCCGGTCGTCCCGGCTTCGGTTGCGCTCGGGCTTTGATCCTTGTTCCCGCGCTTCGACTGGAGTCTTTGACGGACTCTTTGACGGGAAGTCTTTGACTCATGGGCGCGACCTGATATCAACCCGGCCAAACGCCGAACCGGCGCCCGAACCCACCGGAATTCTCAAATGACCGAGATCAGCTGCGCCTCCCTGGCCAACGCCGTGCGAGCGCTTTCCATCGACGCCGTCGAGCAGGCCAAGTCCGGCCATCCCGGCCTGCCGCTCGGCGCCGCCGACATCGCCACCGTCCTGTTCACGAAGGTCCTGAAGTACAACGCGGCCGATCCGAAATGGCCGGACCGCGACCGTTTCGTGCTGTCGGCCGGCCACGGCTCGATGCTGCTCTACGCCTTGCTTCACCTGACCGGCGAAAAGAGCATGACGCTGGAGGAAATCCGCAATTTCCGCCAGTTCGGCTCGAAGACCCCGGGCCATCCGGAATATGGCCATACCGCCGGCGTCGAAATGACCACCGGCCCGCTCGGCCAGGGCCTCGCCACCTCGGTCGGCATGGCGCTCGCCGAGCGCATGCTGGCCGCCGAATTCGGCGATGTCGTCGATCATCGCACCTATGTGCTCGCCTCCGACGGCGACCTGATGGAAGGCGTCTCGCAGGAGGCCATCGCCATTGCCGGCCATCTCAAGCTCAACCGGCTCATCGTGCTGTGGGACGACAACGGCATTTCGATCGACGGCCCGCTGTCGGTCTCGGATTCGGTCGACCAGCCGAAACGGTTCGAAGTCCGCCGGCTGGGCGACCGCGCGCGTCGACGGCCACGATCCGGCCGCCATCCTCGCCGCTCTGGAGACAGGCGCAGACCTCCGACAAGCCGACGCTGATCGCCTGCAGGACGGTGATCGGCTTCGGCGCGCCGACCCGCGCCGGCAAGGCCAAGGCGCATGGCGAGCCGCTCGGCGCCGAGGAGCTGGCCGGCACCAAGGCCGCGCTGAACTGGCCGCATGCGCCGTTCGAAATTCCGGCCGATCTTCTCGCCGCCTGGCGCGACGCCGGCGCGCGCGGCGCCAAGGCGCAGGCCGATTGGCGCGCCAAGGTCGACGCGATGGCGCCGGCCAGGCGCGACGAATTCCTGCGCCGCCTCGAAGGCCGCCTGCCCACGGCTTTGGCCGAAACCGTCGCGGCCGAAAAGCGCCGCCTCGCCGGCGTGGACGTCTCCATCGCCACCCGCAAGGCGTCGGAAGCCGCGCTCGAAATCCTCGCGCCCGCCGTGCCGGAGCTGGTCACCGGCTCGGCCGACCTCACCGGCTCCAACAACACCAAGGTGGAGGCGACCGCCGGCCGTTTCGCCCGGCAATTACGCCGGCCGCTATGTCCATTGGGGCATCCGCGAGCACGGCATGGCGGCGGCGGTCAACGGCATGACGCTGCATGGCGGCCTGATTCCCTCGGGCGCGACCTTCCTCGCCTTCGCCGATTATTGCCGCCCGGCCTTGCGCCTCGCCGCGCTGATGGAAATCGGCTCGATCGAGGTGATGACCCACGATTCCATCGGCCTCGGCGAGGACGGCCCGACCCATCAGCCGGTCGAGCATCTCGCCTCGCTGCGCGCCATTCCGGGCCTGCTCGTGTTCCGTCCGGCCGATGCGACCGAGACGCTGGAATGCTGGCAGGCGGCGATCGAGGAGCGCAAGACGCCCGTCGGTGCTGGCGCTGACCCGCCAGAACCTCGCCTCCGTGCGCAAGACCTATGTCGCGGACAATCTCGCGGCGAAAGGCGCCTACGAGCTGTCCCCGGCGTCGGGCCCCGCAAGGGTCAGCCTGTTCGCGTCCGGCTCCGAGGTCGAGATCGCGTTGCAGGCCCAGACGGTGCTGGAAGGCGAGGGGATTGCGACCCGCGTGGTCTCCGTGCCCTGTTTCGAGCTGTTCCTGCGGCAAAGCGACGCGGCGCGGCGCGAGATCATCGGCGATGCGCCGGTGCGAGTCGCGGTCGAGGCCGGAATCGCGATGGGCTGGGACCTTTTCCTGGGTCGCGAGGGCGTTTTTGTCGGCATGACGGGCTTTGGAGCCTCCGCGCCTTTTAGAAAGCTCTATGAACACTTCGGAATCGATGCTGCCGCGGTTGCGCGTGCGGCGCGAAACGGATTAAAGGGCCTCTGACGCCATTCTGCGGCAAAAGACGCGGAAATTTGAAGGGGCGAGACAAAAAGCCTCCGTTCCTGAAGCAAAAATGGAACGGGAACAGACAGGAGCGCATCGACATGACGGTTAAGGTCTTCATCAACGGTTTTGGCCGCATCGGCCGCAACGTGCTCCGCGCCATCGTCGAGTCCGGGCGCACCGACATCCAGGTCGTCGGCCTGAACGACCTCGGCCCGGTCGAGACCAACGCCCATCTGATGCGCTACGATTCCGTCCACGGCCGTTTCCCGGGCGTGGTCAAGGTCCACGGCGACACCATCGACGTCGGAACCGGCCCGATCCGCGTCACCGCGATCAAGGATCCGGCGGCGCTGCCGCTCGGCGAACTCGGCGTGGACATCGCGCTGGAATGCACCGGCATCTTCACCGCCCGCGACAAGGCGGCGACCCTGCTGACCGCCGGCGCCAAGCGCGTCCTCGTCTCGGCGCCCTCGGATGGCGCCGACCTGACGGTCGTCTATGGCGTGAACCACCAGAAGCTGACCAAGGATCACCTGGTCGTCTCCAACGCCTCGTGCACCACCAATTGCCTCGCGCCGGTCGCCAAGGCGCTGAACGATTCCGTCGGCCTCGAAAAGGGCATGATGACGACCATTCATTCCTATACCGGCGACCAGCCGACGCTCGACACGATGCACAAGGATCTCTATCGCGGCCGCGCGGCGGCCCTGTCGATGATCCCGACCTCGACCGGCGCCGCCAAGGCCGTCGGCCTCGTGCTGCCGGAGCTCAACGGCAAGCTCGACGGCTTCGCGCTGCGCGTGCCGACCCCGAACGTCTCGGTCGTCGACCTCAAGTTCATCGCCAAGCGCGCGACCACCAAGGACGAGATCAACGCCATCATCAAGGCGGCGGCGGACGGCCCGCTCAAGGGCGTGCTCGGCTACACCACCGAGAAGAACGTCTCGATCGACTTCAACCACGACCCGCATTCGTCGATCTTCCACATGGACCAGACCAAGGTCATGGACGGCACGCTGGTTTCGGTCCTGTCCTGGTACGACAACGAATGGGGCTTCTCGAACCGCATGGCCGACACGGCCGTGGCGATGGCCAAGCTGATCTGAACGAAATTTTGTGCGCGCCTCCCCCGGGAGGCGCGTTTTTTCTTCATGTCTTTAGCTCGAGGCCGCCATGTCCGCTTTTCGCACCCTGGATTCTGCTGAACTCAAGGGCAAGCGCGTGCTTGTCCGCGTCGATCTCAACGTGCCGATGGAAAACGGCAAGGTGACCGATTCCACCCGGATCGACCGCATCCTGCCGACGCTGAACGAAATCTCCGGCAAGGGCGGCAAGGTCATCCTGCTCGCCCATTTCGGCCGCCCGAAGAACGGGCCGGACCAGGCCAATTCGCTGAAGCCCGTCGCCGCCGCGCTCGCGGCGCATCTTGGCAAGCCGGTCGCCTTCGCATCGGATTGCGTCGGGCCGGCGGCGGAAGCCGCCATCGCCAAAATGGCCGACGGCGACGTGCTGCTGCTGGAAAACACCCGCTTCCACAAGGGCGAGGAAAAGAACGACCCGGCGCTCGTCGCATCGATGGCCGCGCTCGGCGACGTCTATGTCAACGACGCCTTCTCCGCCGCCCATCGCGCCCACGCCTCGACCGAAGGGCTCGCGCGCAAGCTGCCGGCCTATGCCGGCCGCACCATGCAGGCCGAGATCGAGGCCTTGTCCGACGCGCTTGACAAGCCCGCCCGCCCGGTCGCGGCGGTGGTCGGCGGCGCCAAGGTGTCGTCCAAGCTGGAGCTGCTCGGCAATCTGACCAAGAAGGTCGATTTCCTGATCATCGGCGGCGGCATGGCCAACACCTTTCTCGCCGCCCAGGGCAAGAAGGTCGGCAAAAGCCTGTGCGAAGTCGATCTGCTCGACACCGCGCGCGAAATCCTGAACAACGCCGCCGCCAACAAGTGCCAGATCGTGCTGCCGTCCGACGCCGTCGTCGCGACCGAGTTCAGGGCCCATGCGCCGTCGCATGTCGTGAGCGTGGATCATGTCGGCGAGTCCGAAATGATCCTCGACGCCGGCCCGAAATCGGTGGCCGAGGTCGAAGCGGTGCTGGGCGCGACCAAGACGCTGGTCTGGAACGGCCCGTTCGGCGCCTTCGAGCTGGAGCCCTTCGACGCCGCGACCAACGCCGTGGCCCGGACCGCCGCGCGCCTGACCGGCGAGGGCAAGCTGCTCTCGGTCGCCGGCGGCGGCGACACGGTCGCGGCGCTCAACCACGCCGGGGCGGCGGAGCAATTCTCCTATGTCTCGACCGCGGGCGGCGCCTTCCTCGAATGGCTGGAAGGCAAGGTCCTGCCGGGCGTCGAGGCCCTTCGCGCCTGACCTGCGGCGGCCTCCTCCGGCTCGCGCGCGCAACTTGATGGGGCGAAGGGGTTTTTCTCCTTCGTCCGCATCGCCATATTCTCCGAGCGACAGCGCGCTTTGATCGATGGCCGCGAAGTCCCCGGCGTCGCGCGTCAAGCCTGCGTCAAATGGCTTGCTTTCCAACCGGCGGCATTTGCATTAAACGCGCGCTTATCAGATTTCAAAATTGAACAGGAGAGGATCGCGCATGGCTCGCATTACCCTTCGCCAGCTGCTCGACCACGCCGCCGAGCACGATTACGGCGTTCCGGCCTTCAACATCAACAATATGGAACAGGCGTTGGCCATCATGGCGGCGGCGTCCGCCGTCGATGCGCCGGTGATCATCCAGGCCTCGCGCGGCGCCCGCCAATACGCCAACGACGTCATGCTCAAGCACATGATGGACGCCTGCGTCGAAATCTATCCGCAGATCCCGATCTGCGTGCATCAGGACCACGGCAACAGCGCCTCGACCTGCTTCACGGCGATGCAGGCCGGCTTCACCTCGGTGATGATGGACGGCTCGCTCAAGGAAGACGGCAAGACGCCGGCCGACTGGGACTACAATGTCCACGTCACGAAATATGTGTCCGACATGGCGCATCTCGGCGGCATTTCGGTCGAAGGCGAATTCGGCGTGCTCGGCTCGCTCGAAACCGGCATGGGCGAGAAGGAAGACGGCCACGGCTTCGAAGGCAAGCTGTCGCACGACCAGCTCGTCACCAACCCGGACGACGCCGTGAAGTTCGTCACGCGACCGGAGTCGACGCGCTGGCCATCGCGATGGGCACCTCGCACGGCGCCTACAAGTTCTCGCGCAAGCCCGACGGCGCCATCCTGGCGATGAACGTCATCGAGGAAATCCACCACAAGATGCCGGGCCTGCACATGGTCATGCACGGCTCGTCCTCGGTGCCGCAGGACCTGCAGGACATCATCAACGCCTATGGCGGCAAGATGCCCCAGACCTGGGGCGTGCCGGTCGAGGAAATCCAGCGCGGCATCAAGCACGGCGTGCGCAAGATCAACATCGACACCGACAACCGCATGGCCATCACCGGGCAGATCCGGAAAGTCTTCGCCGAACATCCCGGCGAATTCGACCCGCGCAAATATCTGAAGCCCGCGACCGACGCGATGACCAAGATCTGCCGCCAGCGGCTGGAGGAGTTCAACACCGCCGGCCAGGCCTCCAAGATCAAGAAGGTCTTCACGCTCGGCGAGATGGCCAAGCGCTATGCCTCGGGCGAACTGGCCCCGAAATCGGCCTGAGCGCAGCGTCCGGACTCGTTGCGATGGGGCTGCGGCTTGCCGCGGCCCCATTTTTGCCGTTGAATTCCGCCCATGTCCAAGCCCACCCGTCCAAGCCCATCCAAAGCCTCAGGCCGCCATGTCTGACTTCATCAAACCGCGCCTCTATCTCATCACGCCAAAATCGCCGACGCCGAAGCGTTCGCGCCGGCGTTGAAGGCCGCGCTCGGCGCGGGCGACGTCGCCTGCGTGCTGCTGCGTTTCGCGCCGCCCGACGAAGGCTCGCGCAAGAAGATCGTGAAGGCGCTGGCCCCGCTCGCGCAGGAAGCCGGCGCGGCGCTGCTCGTGCCCGACGATCCCGTCCTTGCCGCCCGCGCCGGCGCCGACGGCGTCCATATCGAGGGCTTCGGCGACGGTTTCGCCGCGGCGCTCGATGGACTGAAACCGGAGCGCATCGTGGGAATCGGCGGGCTGGCCAATCGCGACGAGGCGATGGCGGCGGGCGAGAGCGACGCCGATTACCTGATGTTCGGCGATCTCGAGCCGGGCGGGGAGAGCGCCGCCGACACGCTGGAGCGCGCCTCGTGGTGGGCGGAGGTGTTCAACGTGCCCTGCGTCGCCGTCGCGCACGAACCCGCCGAAGTCGAGGCGCTGGCGGCGACGGGCGCGGAATTCGTGGCGCTGGGACCGAAATTCTTCGACGATCCGAGCGGCCCCGCCGCCGCCGTGGCGCAGGCCCAGGCCGTGCTCGACCGCGTGGAGGCCAGGGCTTGAAGCCGCTTGCCGCCAGGCTGGCGCGGCTTGCGGCGCGCTTGGCCGCGCCCTTGGCCGTGTCCTTGGCCGTCGCGCTGCTCGCGGCGGGACCGGCCGGCGCCGTCCTCGCGCCCGACCAGCCGGACCTCGCCTTCGGCGCCTTCCAGCGCGGCTATTTCCGCACCGCCTTCGACGAGGCGATGAAGCGCGTCGACGCCGATCCTCACGACGCGGCGGCGATGACGATGATCGCGGAGCTCTACGCGCAGGGCGTCGGCGCGCCGCAAAATCTCGACGAGGCGATGCGCTGGTACAAGCTCGCCGCCGAACAGGGCGACAAGAACGCGCAATACGCCCTCGGCAACGCTTACCTCGCCGGCCACGGCGAGAAAAAGGACGCCGCGGCGGCGAAAGACTGGTTCGAAAAGGCCGCCGCCCAGGACCATGCGGGCGCCCTGTTCAACCTCGGCGTGATCGCGCTCGAAGGCAATGGCGTCGCGTCGGATTTCACCGCGGCGGCGCAGGATTTCCGGCGCTCCGCCGAACTCGGCTTTCCCGACGCCGCCTATTCGCTCGCCTTGCTGTATCGCGAAGGCAAGGGCGTCGAGCAAAACAGGGCCAAGGCGGACGAATGGCTGCTGGTCGCGGCGCGGGAGGATTTCCTCGCCGCCCAGGTCGAATATGGCATCGCCCTGTTCAACGGCGACGGCGTTCCCGCCGACGAGGCCGGGGGCGCCAAATGGCTGCTGCGCGCCGCCAATCGCGCCAATCCCGTCGCGCAGAATCGCGTGGCGCGCATGCTGTTCGCCGGGCGCGGCCTGAAGCAGGATCATGTCGAGGCGGCGAAATGGGCCATTCTGTCGGCGTCCGCCGGCCTGCGCGATCCCTGGCTCGATTCCGAAGCGGCGAAGCTGACGCCGGAAGAGCGCCAGAAGGCGGAACAGGCGATCAAGCTCTATCTCGGACGGTGCAAGTGAACCGGACTGAGCCGCGAAAAATCGCCGCGCCTTGACGCGCGCGCTGGCGCAGGGCACACCAAGCCAAAATTTCGTCTCGCTTTCCCGCCTCCGCCGGGACCAGCCCCGGAACGCCCCATGATCAATTCCGCACTGATGAATGTGATGACCGCCGCCGCCATCAAGGCCGGGCGCGGCCTCAAGCGCGATTTCGGCGAGGTCGAGAACCTGCAGGTTTCGGTCAAGGGGCCGGGCGATTTCGTCACCATCGCCGACCGCAAGGCCGAGCGGACGATCTTCGAGGAATTGTCCAAGGCGCGGCCGGGCTACTGGCTTCGTGATGGAGGAAAGCGGCGCGGTCGAGGGCGCCGACAAGAGCCACGTCTGGCACATCGATCCGCTCGACGGCACCACCAATTTCCTGCACGGCCTGCCGATCTTCGCCGTCTCGATCGGGCTGGAGCGCGAAGGCCAGATGGTCGCGGGCGTGGTCTACAATCCCGCCACCGACGACATTTTCGTCGCCGAAAAGGGGCAGGGCGCCTATTACAACAACCGCCGCATCCGCGTCGCCGTCCGCCGCGACGTTTCGGAGGGCCTGATCGCCACCGGCATCCCGCCGCTCGCCAACGCCAGGATTCATCCGCGTTTCAAGACGGAGCTCGCCTCCGTCATGACGCGCGCGGGCGGCGTGCGCCGCCTCGGCGCGGCCTCGCTCGATCTCGCTTTCGTCGCCGCCGGCCGGTTCGACGGGTTCTGGGAGCGCGGCCTCAAGAGCTGGGACATGGCGGCGGGCCTCGTGCTGGTGCGCGAGGCGGGCGGCTATGTCACCGACGCCGACGGCGGCGCCGACATGTTCGGCACCGGCTCGGTCTGCTGCGGCAACGAATTCATCCACAGGCAATTGCTCGACCTTCTTAAAAAGGCCTGATCTTCCCCGCGGCCGCCTGACCGTCGCGGCGGCCGGCGAAGTTTCATCTTGAAATTGCCGTGTCCTTGCGGTCAACCTAGCTTTCGCGCGGAACCTCACGAGAGCGCTGGAAATGCCGGACAAAGACGCCTATCGCCTGTCCTCGCCCGCCATTTTCCTGGTGCGCATGGCGGTTTTCCTGATTCTGGTCGGCTTCGTCGCCTTCATCCTGCATCGCCAGATCGAAACCGCCTTCATGGCCAATCCCGGGCTGAACGGCCTGATTCTGGCGGCGGCGGCGTTCGGAATCCTCCTGTCGATCGGCCAGGTGGCGCGGCTGTTTCGTGAAATCGCCTGGGTCAACGCGCGCGACGGGCGGCGCCGCCGTCCGGCCTCCGGTCCTGCTCGCGCCGATGGCCCGAATCGTCGGCTCGGAGGGCAGGGCGCCGCTGTCGCCGCAGATCCTGCGGCTCGTGCTGGATTCGGTGGCGACGCGCCTCGACGAATCGCGCGAGACCTCGCGCTATCTCACCGGCCTTCTGGTTTTCCTCGGCCTGCTCGGCACCTTCTGGGGCCTGCTGGAGACGGTCGGCTCGATCGGCGGCGTCATCGCCTCGCTGCAGGGCGGCGGCGAGACGACCTCCCTGTTCAACGATCTCAAAACCGGCCTCGGCCGCCCGCTCGCGGGCATGAGCCTCGCCTTCACCTCCTCGCTGTTCGGCCTGTCCGGCTCGCTGGTGCTCGGTTTCCTCGACCTTCAGGCCGGGCAGGCGCAAAGCCGCTTCTACACCGAGCTCGAAGACCGGCTGTCGGCCGACGTCGAGGCGGCGCGCGCGCCGGAGGCCGGACGCGACAATTCCGAGGCGCTCGAAGGGCTGGCGACCGGCGTGCAGGCGCTGGTGCGCCACATGCGGCAGGAGCAGCAGATGATCCGCGATTGGGTCGAGCAGCAGGCCGACCGTCAGGCCCGGCTGCAGGCGGCGCTCGAAAGCCATCTGGCGGGCGACCGGCCGGAGCCGCGCTGATGCCGCTCTCGCGCTCGCGCCGCCGGCCGGAGGCGATGAATTACTGGCCGGGCTTCGTGGACGCGCTCTCGACTTTGCTGCTCGTCTTCACCTTCCTGCTCTCGGTGTTCGTCTTCGCGCAATATTTCCTGTCGCGCGACGTGGGCGGCAAGGATGCGGCGCTCGAGCGGCTGAACAAGCAGATCGAGGAGCTGACCGCGATCCTGTCGCTGGAAAAAGGCGGCAAGGCGGATGCGCAAAAAAGCCTCGCCGCGTTGACCGCCACGCTCGAGTCGACGCGCAGGGAGCGCGACGCGCTGGCGGCCGGCGCCGGAGCGGCGGCGGAAAATCTCGACGCGGAAAAGCAGATCTCCGCGCGGGCGGCGGCGCAGGTCGACCTGCTCAACCAGCAGATCGCGGCCCTGCGCCGGCAGCTCGCGGCCGTGCAGGACGCCTTGTCCGCGCAGGAGGTCAAGGACAAGGAAAGCCAGGAGCGCATCGCCGATCTCGGCTCGCGGCTCAATGTCGCGCTGGCGCAGAAGGTCCAGGAACTGGCGCGCTACCGCTCCGACTTCTTCGGCCGGCTGCGCGAGATCCTCGGCGGATCGCCCGGACGTGAAGGTGGTCGGCGACCGTTTCGTGCTGCCGTCGGAAGTGCTGTTCGAAACCGGGCAGGCCAGCCTGACGCCGGAAGGCAAGACGGAAATCGACAAGATCTCGGTGGCGCTGTCCGAGGTGTCGCAGCAGATCCCGCCGGAAATCCCGTGGGTGCTGCGGGTCGACGGCCATACCGACAAGAGGCCGATCGCGTCGCCGCAATTCAAGTCGAACTGGGATCTCTCCGCCGCGCGCGCCATCGCGGTGGTGCAATATCTGATCAGCAAGGGCTTTTCGCCGCAGCATCTGCTGGCGGGCGCCTATGGCGAGTTCCAGCCGATCGACGAGGGCGACAGCGAGGACGCCCTGCGCCGCAACCGCCGGATCGAGCTCAAGATCACGGAACGATGACCGCCGCGCTGCGTCCCTATCGCGAGTCCGACTGGCCGGAGCTGCTGGCCTTGTGGGTCGAGACCTGGAGCCTCGCCCGGCCGGAAATCGATTTCGCCGCCCGCGCGCCCTGGCTGGCCGATCTCTTCGCCCGATCGCTTGCGCAGGGGGCGCAGGTCGTGGTCGCCGAGGACGGCGAGGGCCTGGTCGGCTTCGTGCTGTTCGATCCGGCGCGCGCATGGCTGGAGCAGATCGCCGTTCATCCGCGCGCGCTCGGCTCGGGCGCGGCGCGGCAGCTGATCGGGCGCGCGAAAAACGCCTGTTCGGCCGGCCTTGGCCTCGACGTCAACGCCGACAACGCCCGCGCCCTGGCCTTTTATCGCAGCGAGGGCTTCGAGCGCGTCGGCGAGGGCCGCAATCCCTTGTCCGGCCTGCCGATTCTGTCCCTGCGCTGGACGCCCTGACGCGCAAGGCCGCAACGTCACGCTGTTCCCCGCTCTCCCCGCAATGCGTACATCTTTAATCATGTTGGAGCGTGCAATAAGTTTATAATGATCTTCGTAACCGCCAATTAGTTATTTGCTGGTGTCATCCATGGTCATGCAGCACGTCCTGTGACTGCATCAATATAATTAACCTTCTGGCCGCGATGACGCTTACTTACCGTAAACTCCTGACTTCATTCGCCGGCGACCAGCATGGTATCGCCGCGATCGAGTTTGGCTTCATCGCATTGCCCTTCTTTGCGATCCTGATCGCCATTTTCCAGATCGGGCTTCTCTTCTTCGCCCAGAACGAGACTGGAGACGGCGGTCGAGAAGGCGGCGCGGCAATTGCTGACGGGCAGCGCGCAGAAAAGCGCCATGACGCAAACCCAGTTCATTGCGTCCGTCTGCAACAATCTGCCAGCGTTTTTTCCCAATTGCACCACGGGCGCCCTGATGGTCGACCTTCAGGTCGCCACCGCCTTCGCTTCGGCCGTGGCCTCGCCGCCGACCCTGACCTACAATTCAAAAGGAAACGTCACGAATCCATGGGTCTTCAATTCCGGGACGTCCGGCAGCATTCTCGTCCTGAGGGTGATGTACCAGTTCCCGGTCATTCTCGGGCCGCTCAGCCTCAACTTCGCGGATCTTACCAATGGCAAGCACCTGATGATGGCCGTTTCGGTCTTCCAGGTCGAGCCCTACTCGACGACGGGCAGCTGACCGATGGGCTCGACGCGCTTCAGGCCTCTGGGCAGGCTTCTCTCCTTCACATCGCGTTTGCAGCGTGATCGCCGCGGCGTCACGGCCGTGGAATTCGCACTGGTGGCGCCGATCGCCCTGCTGCTTCTGTTCGGCGAGTTCACGCTTACCCAAGCCATGAGCATCAAACGCAAACTCACGATCACGGCGCATACGATCGGCGATCTCGTGGCCCAGCAAGCGGATGTTTCCGCCTCCTTGACCACGTCCTTGACCACGCTGCTCAACGCATCCTCGGAGGTCATCGCGCCCTATTCGAACGCCAATCTGTCGATGGTCGTCTCCGAACTCTATACGGACGCGAAAGGCAATACGACGGTGATCTGGAGCGGCGCATTCAACGGAACGGCCCTGACCCAGGGGGCCAAGTTCGTCCTGCCGGCCGGATTGGCGCAGAACAGCACATATCTCATTTATTCGGTTGGAACTTACACTTATACGCCGCTTCTTGGCCAGTCTGTATTTGGTAATACAATGAATTTCAGCTCTCAATTCTATATAAATCCACGAAATTACGCTTGTGTCAAAAATACGAACTTCCAAGCCTGCTGAAGTTTTGAACTCTACGACCGACCGACCCGAGGCTCCGACGATGGCGTTAAACAAGAAAAGCAACAGCCCGATGGGGGGCTTTTTCCGAAACGAACGCGGCAATGTCACGCTCATTTTCGGATTTTCCGTCATCCCGCTCGTGCTCGCCGGAGGCGTGGCGATCGATTATGCGCGGGATGCGATGATCCGCGGACGACTGGCGGCCATCGCCGACGCCGCCGCGCTCGCCGCGACCACGCCGGCGATGGTGTCGCAACCGTCCTCGACCGCCCAGACAGCGGCGACTTCGATGTTCGCGGCGCAGGCGGCGTTGATCACCGGGCTCACCTACGATCCCACGAAACTCACGTGACGGTCACGGATTCGACCGCGGCCAACGGAAACTCCCGCACCGCCAGCGTCGTCTATGACGCCGCCGTCAACAATATTTTCGGGGCCCTCGAAAACCAGACGCAAACGGCTTTTACCGTCAGTTCGACGGCAACCATTTCCTCCGCGCCCAACATCAATTTCTATCTCATGCTGGATTCCTCGACGTCGATGCTGCTTCCTGCGACGGCAGCGGGCATCAGCACCATGGTCAGCAAGGTAGGCTGCGCGCTTGCCTGCCACGAAGCGGATTTCACGGACAGCGAAAATACCGTCCAATATGCCGGCTGGGGCACGATAGACAGCTATACCTATGCGGAAAACAACGAAATCACCCTGCGCATCGACAATGTGCGTACGGCGGCGCAGAGCCTCGTCACGACGGCCCAGAACACCATGGCGACTTACAACGCGACCGCGTCGGCGAGCAACCAGATCACCTATCAGATGGCCGCCTATACATTTGGCGACCACCTCACCAAACTGGTCGACCTCACGCCGACGACAAGCAGCAACGCGAGCACCTTGAAAAGCGATATTTCGACGATTGCGCCGCCGCTGATGGCCGACAACGGCTATCTGCCGATCGGCGGATCCTATACCTACCCGACGGGAACGGGCGCCAGCAGTTACGCCACGGTCGCGCCGATCCCGCAGTACGATGCAAAAGGAAATCTCGTAACGGCAAACTATAAGTCGGTTACGTCTGGAAAAACGACAACCAAATATTATGGCCTTAACAACGACGATGCAGGAACAAATTTCGCGCTTGCGCTCTACGGCATGAACAGCGCCATGCCGAATCCAGGAAATGGCACGAACAAAACCGGAGATACGCCGCAGGAAGTGCTGATGATCGTCACGGATGGCGTCGATGACGTAACATTATACAATGGCACATCCTGCAGCACGAGCTCAGCAATGGGGTTATTCAAACTATTATGGAAGTTTCTATCGCTGCCAGCAGCCGGTGAACACGGCGCTTTGCTCGACCATCAAGGCGCGCGGAATCCGCATTGCGGTGCTTTACACGACCTATTTCCCGGTTACGAGCAACAACTGGTACAATACCACAGTCGCGCCTTTCATCTCCCAGGTGCCGACCAATCTGCAGGGCTGCGCGTCGTCCGCCAGTCTCTATGCCGAGGTGAGCACCGGCGGCGACATCACGGCCGCCTTGAATCAATTGTTCATCAACGCGGTCCAGTCGGCGGCGCACGTCATCCAGTAATCGGGGCCCGCGCCACAAATTGGGTTCACGGCGTGGGCGTCATCGGTCTTTGCGAGGGCCTTACAGGCCGTCGCCGGCTCCAGTCCCTTGGCGCCGGCGTCGAACTGCAGCCGGGCGAGGCGGGCGTAGAGCCCGTCCTGGGCGACGAGTTTGGCGTGGGTTCCCTGCTCGACGATTCGTCCGTTCTCCATCACCAGGATCCGGTCGGCGGCCAGAACCGTGGCGAGGCGGTGGGCGATGATCAGCGTGGTGCGGCCCTGCATCAGCCGGTCGAGCGCCTGCTGCACCAGGACTTCATTTTCCGCGTCGAGCGCCGAAGTGGCTTCGTCGAGCAGCAGGATCGGCGCGTCCTTGAGAATGGCGCGGGCGATGGCGAGGCGCTGCCTCTGGCCGCCCGAAAGCGTCACGCCGCGCTCGCCGAGCTGCGACGCGAAGCCCTGCGGCAGGGCGCGGATGAAATCGCCGGCCGCCGCGCGTTCGGCCGCCGCCTCGATGGCGGCCGGGGCCGCATCGGGCGAACCATAGGCGATATTGTCCGTGACCGAGCCGGAAAAGATCGCCGGCTCCTGCGGCACCAGCGCGATGCGGCGGCGCAGGTCCGTCGGATCGACCTGTTTCGCGCCGAGCCCGTCGACGCAAACCCGCCCTGAACTCCGGGTCGTAAAAGCGCATCAGCAGTTGAAACAGGGTGGACTTGCCGGCGCCCGAGGGGCCGACGATGGCGACCTTTTCGCCCGGCGCGATCGTGAAGGAGAGTCCGTCGAACACCCGCTTGTCGGGACGCGAGGGATAGGCGAAAGCCACGTCGTCGAAGGCGATCTCGCCGCGCGGCGGTTCGGGCAGCTTCAGCGGCTGCGCCGGGGCGGCGATCAGCGGCGCGGTGGCGAGAATTTCGGCGAGGCGCCCGGCGGCGCCGGCGGCGGCGGAGATTTCGCTCCAGACTTCCGACAATTGCCCGAGCGAGCTGGCGCCGAGCACGGCGTAAAGCACGAATTGCGAGAGCTGGCCGCCGGTCATGCGCCCGGCCAGCACGTCATGGGCGCCGAGCCACAACACGCCGACCACGCTGGAGAAGGCCAGAAAAATCGCGAAGGCGGTCAGCAGCGCGCGGGCCTTGGTCGCGTCGCGGGCGGCGCGATAGGCGCCTTCGGCGGCGGCGGCGAAGCGGCGGGTCGTGGCGGCTTCCGCGCCAAAGGCCTGCATGGTGCGCAGCGCCCCGAGATTTTCCCCCGCGAAGGCGCTGGCTTCGGCGAGGCGGTCCTGCGCGGCGCGCGAGCGGCCCCGCACCGAGCGACCCGCGGTGACCAGCGGCACGACGATGATCGGAATGGCGATCAGCACCAAAGCCGACAATTTGGCGCTGGTGTAGATCATCAGGCCGGTCGCGCCGACGAACATGAACAGGTTGCGCAAGGCGATCGAGGCCGAGGAGCCGAACGCCGCCTTGAGCTGGGTGGTGTCGGCGGTCAGCCGCGACACCAGCTCGCCGGTCTGCGCGGTGTCGTAAAAGGACGGATCGAGCCGCGTCATGTGGGCGAAGACGTCTTCGCGCAGGTCCGCGACGATGCGCTCGCCGAGCGTCATCACCAGGAAATAGCGGCAGCCGGAGGCGAAGGCGAGCAGCCCGACGACGCCGATCAGGATGACGAAATAGGAATTGACCACCCCGGCGTGGTCGGCGGCGAAGCCCCGGTCGATCATGCCGCGCACCGCAAGCGGCATCACCAGCGTCGCCGCCGACGCCAGGGTCAGCGCGGCGAGCGCGGCCAGCGCCCAGCCCAGCCGCCGTCGGGCGTAGGGCAGGATCGGCGCGAGGGATTTCAGGGAATCGCGCGGCGAGCGCTTCGCATCGGGGGCTTCGGTCATGCAGCCTATATAGGGCGGCGCGGCGGAAAAGGCACGATTTTCGAATCGGGTCGACTTTGGCCTCTGTTCATCTTGCGGGAAGACTTGCTCTTGAGGCTTGCCCTCGGGCCTCGCGTGGTATAGAAGGCGGCCTTCCACTTTCCCGGCGCCGCGAGGCGTCTCTTTTTTGGGCTCTCCGACGGCGATCCGTCACGGAACCCGCAGGGTCGAAGCCATGAAGTCCGACATCCATCCCGAATATCACACGATCAAGGTCGTCATGACCAACGGGACCGAGTTCCTGACCCGCTCCACCTATGGCAGCGAGGGCGACACGCTCAACCTCGACATCGATCCCTCGACCCATCCGGCCTGGACCGGCGGCTCGCAGCAGCTGCTCGACCGCGGCGGCCGCCTGTCGCGCTTCAACTCGCGCTTCGCGGGCCTGTCCTTCGGCAAGAAGTGATACAGCAAGCTCTCGCGCAGACCGGCGCAAAGCGCCGGTTAGGAGCGAATGCCACAGGGCGGCGCAAGACGCCCGTCAAAAACGGGCTTTGGCCGAGCTGATGCGAGGGATTTCTTGACCGCGCCACGCGCGGTCAAACATGAAAAAGGCGGCCTTCGGGCCGCCTTTTTCATTGCTTCATCACGAAATGGCCGTCGGCGACCTGAAAGCTCGAAAGCTTGCGCAGGAAGCTCATGCCGAGCAGGCTGACGGCGGTCTGGCCCGGCCGGGCGACGAGGCCGTCGACATCATAGACCGTGATTCCCCCGACGCGGAGCTCGCGCAGGCGCACCGGGGCGAAATTGACCGCGCCATTGGCGGTCTGCGCAATGGCGGTATAGGCGGAGGCGGGCGGATCGATATTGAGGATGCGGGCGTCTTCCGCGCTCAGCAGCACCTGGCTCGCGCCGGTGTCGACCAGCGCATGGATGCGGGTTCCGTCGATCTCGACCTCGGTCCGGAATTGCGCGTTGCGGTCGGGCGAGAGCTCGACCACGCCCATCCCGGAATGCGAGCTTGATCTGGGCGGCGGCGCGGCGGCAAAGGGCGGGGCAGGCTGCGCGGCGATCGTCGAAGGGTGCGGGGCGACCAGCGCGCCGACGGCGTCGATGCTGCGGTCGAGCCAATGGTTTTGCAGCGTGGCGACGGAGAGCAGGGCCACCAGGGCCAGCGCGGACACGATCTTCACGGTTTGCGCAATCATGGGCCTTCCAGCTCGATCCCGCGCGGGACGCGCGCCAGATCGAGCCTAGACGGCAACACCTGCGGGACCGTTAAAATTATCCCGCCAATGCCGCCTTAACGAGGCCGCTGACCTTGCCGAAATCCATCTTGCCGGCATAGCGCGCCTTGAGCTCGGCGATCACCTTGCCCATGTCCTTGATCGACGCCGCGCCGGTCTCGGCGATCACGGCCTTGATCGCGGCGGCGACTTCGTCCTCGCCCATCGGCTGCGGCAGGAAGGTCGCGATGATCGCGATTTCCTCGCGCTCCTGCGCGGCGAGTTCGGGACGGCCGTTCTTGTCGTAGATCTCCATCGATTCCTGGCGGCTCTTCACCAGCTTCTGGAGAAGCGCCAGAATGTCGTCCTCGCCGACCTCCTTGCCGGAGCCGCGCGCCTCGATGTCCTTGTCCTTCAGCGCGGCGGTGATCATGCGGATGGTGTCGACGCGGCGTTTTTCGCCGGCTTTCATGGCCAGCTTGAGTTCGGAGGTGAATTGTTCGCGCAGCATGATCTGTTCCTGTTCTCCGCCGAAAGGCGCGCGCAAAACTTGCGCGCGGCGGGCCAAGCCTCTTAAATGCAGACGGCGGCGGCCGTCGCGCCGAGGGGCGGTTCGTTCGCGCAAATTTCTAGAGTGGTCGGGATGCAGGATCAAGCCAAACAACAAGGATGGGCCACGCCCATTCCCACCGCCGTGCTCGTCATGGCCGACGGAACGGTGATCGAGGGCTTCGGCCTGGGCGCGCCCGGCAAGGCCGTGGGCGAGGTCTGCTTCAACACGGCCATGACCGGCTATCAGGAAATCCTCACCGATCCGTCCTATGCCGGCCAGATCGTGACCTTCACCTTTCCGCATATCGGCAATGTCGGCGCCAATGACGAGGATGTCGAGACGGTCGATTACGCCCGCGTGCAGGGCGCGCGCGGCCTGGTCGTGCAGGCGCCGGTGACGGAGCCGTCGAACTTTCGCGCCGAGAAGACCTTCGACTCCTGGCTGAAGGCGCGCGGAATCATCGGGCTGGCTGGCGTCGACACCCGCGCCTTGACCGTGCTGATCCGCGAAAAGGGCATGCCCAACGCGGTCATCGCCTATGACCCGGACGGCAAGTTCGACCTCGACGCGCTCAAGGCGGAAGCCGCGGCGTGGCCGGGCATCGACGGCATGGACCTCGTGCCCGGCGTCACCGCGGAGAAGGATTACGGCTGGACCGAGACCACCTGGAAGCTCGGCTCGGGCTATGGCGCGCAAAATGGAACGCGCTTCAAGGTGGTGGCGCTCGATTTCGGCGTGAAGCGCAATATCCTGCGCCTGCTGGCGGAAGCCGGCTGCGACGTCAAAGTCGTCCCGGCGACGACCAGCCCCGAGGACGATCCTCGCGCTCAAGCCCGACGGAATCTTCCTCTCCAACGGCCCCGGCGACCCGGCCGAGACCGGCAAATACGCCGTGCCGACCATCCGCAAGATTCTCGAGGCCAAGGTCCCGACCTTCGGGATTTGCCTGGGCCACCAGATGATGGCGCTCGCGGTCGGCGCCAAGACGATGAAGATGCGACAGGGCCATCACGGCGCCAATCATCCGGTCAAGGATTTCACGACCCACAAGGTCGAGATCGTCTCGATGAACCATGGCTTCGCGGTCGATCCCGCGACCTTGCCCGCGAACGCCGTCGAGACCCACAAGTCGCTGTTCGACGGCTCCAATTGCGGCATCGCGCTGACCGATCGCCCGGCCTTCTCGGTGCAGCACCACCCGGAAGCCTCGCCGGGGCCGCAGGACAGCCATTATTTGTTCGCGCGCTTTGTCGAGATGATGGAAAAGCGCCGGGCCGAGGCGGCCTGAGCCGCCCGGCTTTTCCTCAGCTCTGCTTTTCCAGGATTTCCGCCTCGAATTGCGCGAAGGCGTCCGCCGGCATGGCCGAAGTGTTCGCCATGGTCGGGAAGTCCTGCGCCCGCACGTCGAGCAGATAGGCGCTCGCCGACTCGCGCATGGTCGCGCCGACTTCGGCGTAGCGGCGGTTGTGACGGAAGTTCTTCTCGATATAGCCGAGCACGTCCGGGAAGACGAGAACCTGGCCGTCGGTCGCGGGACCGGCGCCGATGCCGATGGTCGGGGCCCTGATCGCCCGCGTCACGGCGGCGGCCAGTTCCGCCGGGGCCAGTTCGATCACCAGCATGAACACGCCGGCCTCGTCGAGCGCCCGGGCGTCGGCGAAGATCCGCGACGCCTCCTCGAACGTCTTGCCGTGCACCCGCCGTTCGCAATGCTGCGGCTCGTAGCCGAGATGGCCGCAGACCGGGATGCCGGCCGTGGCCAGCACCTGGACCAGCTCCGGATGCGCGCCCTCGAACTTGACGGCGTCGGCGCCGGCCTGCTGCAGGAATTTGGCGCTGGCGACCGCCTGTTCCGGCGAATCATAGGTGGCGAAGGGCATGTCGGCGATGATGAAGGTGTCGGGCGCGCCGCGCCGCACGGCGCGGGTGTGATGCGCCATGTCGGCCAGCGTCACCTCGCGCTCGCTGGAATAGCCCAGGATGTTCACGCCGACGCTGTCGCCGACGAGGATCACGTCGATTCCCGCTTGTTGCTGCGCCCGCGCCTGCGGCGCGTCATAGGCGGTGAGCATGGCGATTTTCTCGCCGTTGCGCTTCATTTCGGCAAATCTGGCTAAAGAGCGCATGCAACCCTCTTGGTTCCCCCGGCCGCTGCCGGCGGCCACCCCTCTATCTGTCTCTGTTTCGCGAGTCCACAAGATGGCGGACGAACGACTTTTGCGTGACGGGCCTGTGGATAGCGGCGACAAGCGCCCGCGCCGCATTGCGCGGGGCCGTCCGCCTCCCCATTTGATAGGGACGCGCCTTCAGTTGGAAAAGCATGAAATTCCCCCCGTCCTTCCTCGATGAGATCCGGGCGCGGCTTCCCCTGTCGGAAGTCGTGGGACAAAGCGTGAAGCTCAAGAAGGAAGGGCGCGAATTTCGCGGCCTCTCGCCGTTCAACGCCGAGAAGACGCCCTCCTTCTACGTCAACGACCAGAAGGGCTTTTTCTACGACTTTTCCGCCGGCAAGAACGGCGACCATTTCAATTTCCTGATGGAAACCCAGGGCATCGGCTTTCCCGAGGCGGTGGAGCGGCTGGCGGCCATGGCCGGGCTGGCGATGCCGGTCGCCACGCCCGAGGCGGCGGCGGCCGAAAAGCGCCGCGCCACCACGCTCGAAGCGCTCGAAATGGCGGCCGATTTCTTCGAGCGGCATTTGCGGGGACGCGGCCGGGGCCAAGGCCCGCGCCTATCTGACCGAGCGCGGGCTGAACGCCGAGGCGCGCGAAAAATTCCGGCTGGGCTATGCGCCCGCCGAACGCTTCGCCCTGCGCGATTATCTCGCCGGCAAGGGCTGCTCCGCCGAGACCATGATCGAGGCCGGACTGCTGACCCACGGCCCCGACATCGCCGTGCCCTATGATTTCTTCCGCGACCGGCTGATGTTCCCGATCGGCGACCGCTCGGGCCGCGTGATCGCCTTCGGCGGCCGCGCGCTCGCCAAGGACATCCAGCCCAAATACAAGAATTCGGCGGAGACGCCGCTGTTTCACAAGGGCTCGAACCTCTACAACCTGCACAACGCCCGCAAGGCGGCGCACGAGCGCGGGACCGTGGTGGCGGTCGAAGGCTATGTGGACGTCATCGCCATGAGCCTTGCCGGTTTCCCCCATGTCGTGGCGGGGCTGGGCACGGCCCTGACGGCGGACCAATGCGAGCTGCTGTGGAAGATGGCGGAGGAGCCGATCCTCTGTTTCGACGGCGACAAGGCCGGGCGCAAGGCGGCGTTCCGGGCGCTGGACACCGCCCTGCCGCTGATCGGACCGGGCCGCAGCTTGCGTTTCGCGCTGCTGCCGGAAGGGCAGGACCCGGACGATCTCGCCCGTTCCGGGGGCCGCGAGGCGCTCGAATCCGTGCTGGCTTCGGCGCGGCCGCTGGTCGAAATGCTGTTTTTGCGCGAAGCCGAGGCGCAGGCGCTCGACACGCCGGAGCGCCGCGCCGGGCTCGAGCGCCGCCTGCGCGAAGCGGCCAGCCAGATTCGCGACGAATCGCTGCGCCGCCATTATTTCGACGATCTGCGCGACCGGCTCGGCCAGTTGTTCGGCCGCTCGCGGGCGCCGGCTCAGGGATCGGCCCATGGATCCATGAATGGCGGACTTCAGCGCAATGGCCGGTTCGGGCGGGAGGTCAACCCGCGGTCGCCGCTCGCCCCGAGTTCGGCCCTGCTGCAATCGAGCCTGTTCGCCGCGCCCAGCGAGGCTCCGGCGCCGCGCGAAAACCTCATTCTGGCTCTATTGATCAACCATCCGACCCTGCTCGCCCGTCATGCCGAGGATATCGCGCGGCTCGACTTCACCAGCGTTTCGGGCCAGAAGCTGCGTGACGCCTTGCTCGGCCTCGCCGATCCGGACGTCTCCGCCCATGACCTGCGCGCGCTGCTCGCCGCGCGCGGCTATGGCGCGCAAATCGACGTTTTGGCCCGCGACGCCACAATTTCGACATTGTGGTGCGTGAGGCCGGATGCGCATGAAAATGACGCGGACGAGGTCCTGCGGCAGGCTTTGGCCTTGCACCACAAACAACGGGCGCTAAATAAGGAACTGCGGCTGGCCGAAACAGTTCTTGCTCAGGAACCTTCCGAGGCCAATTTCGCGGCGCTTGCCGACATCAAGGCGCAATTGTCCGCGCTGGAAGGCGTCGAAGCCACGATCGAGGGCTTCGGGGCGCGTTCCGGGCGGGAAGACAAGTCAGTTTGACACGATTTTCGCGTGCGCTGCGCCAGGGAATGAGGTTGGGTCGAAACGCCGGGCTTTGGTTAAACGGGCGTTAAATCTTTACGCGCACCTTGCCCAGCGGCTGCCGATTCGCTAGGGCATGCTGGCGATTTTTGCGGTTTGGAGTTAACATGGCGAAAAAAGACGACGCGAAGCCGGAAGGCGAAGCCGGGGTTGCCGAGACGACCGACAGCCCGTTGCTGGATCTTTCCGACGCCGCCGTCAAGCGGATGATGAAGCTCGCCAAGAAGCGGGGCTTCGTCACCTATGCCGAACTGAACGCCGTGCTGCCGTCCGAGGAAGTCACCTCCGACCAGATCGAGGACGTGTACGCCGTCCTCAACGAAATGGGCATCAACGTCATCGAGGCCGAGGAAGCCGACGAGACCGAGGAAGAAGCCGCCGGCGCGGACGAGGAAGAGCCCGAGGGCGGCGACCTCGTCGAGGCGCCCGCGAGCAAGGCCGTCGCGACGCGCACCTCCGAGCCCGCCGACCGCACCGACGATCCCGTGCGCATGTACCTGCGCGAAATGGGTTCGGTCGAGCTGCTGTCGCGCGAGGGCGAAATCGCCATCGCCAAGCGCATCGAAGCCGGGCGCGAGGCGATGATCGCCGGCCTGTGCGAAAGCCCGCTGACCTTCCAGGCCATCATCATCTGGCGCGACGAACTGGTCGACAACAAGGTCCTGCTGCGCGAGATCATCGATCTCGAAGCGACCTATTCCGGCCCCGACCGCAACGCCCGCCAGGACGGCGAGGGCGGCGAAGCGCCCCCCGCCGAAGCGGAAGCCGAGGCCGAGGCGCCTTCCACCGCGCCGCGCAATCCGCCGGCGGGGCTCGAAGAGCCGCCGATCCCCGAGGACGCCTTCGAGGAAGAGGACGATCTCGACAATTCGGTTTCGCTCTCCGCGATGGAGACCGAGCTCAAGCCGCAGGTTCTCGAAACCTTCGACCGCGTCGCCGACACCTACAAGAAGCTGCGCCGCCTCCAGGACCAGAACGTCGAGAACAAGCTCAAGAACGAGGCGCTGACCCCGGCGCAGGAGCGCAAGTACAAGACGCTCAAGAAAGAGATCGTCGCCGACGTCAAGTCGCTGTCGCTCAACCAGAACCGCATCGACGCGCTGGTCGAGCAGCTTTACGACATCAACCGCCGCCTGATCGGGCTGGAGACCAAGCTGCTCCGCCTGTCGGAAAGCTTTGGCGTGTCGCGCGAGGATTTCCTCAAGAATTACCACGGCGCGGAGCTCGACCCGAAATGGGTGCTGCGCGTCTCCAAGCTCGGCGGGCGCGGCTGGAAGGATTTCGTCGCCAACGCCAAGGACGACATCCACGATCTGCGCGGCGACATCCATGCGCTGGCGACCGAGACGGGCCTGGAAATCCAGGAATTCCGCAAGATCGTCCACATGGTGCAGAAGGGCGAGCGCGAGGCCCGTCAGGCCAAGAAGGAAATGGTCGAGGCCAATCTGCGTCTCGTCATCTCGATCGCCAAGAAATACACCAATCGCGGCCTGCAATTCCTCGACCTGATCCAGGAAGGCAATATCGGCCTGATGAAGGCGGTCGATAAATTCGAATATCGCCGCGGCTACAAGTTCTCGACCTATGCCACCTGGTGGATTCGCCAGGCCATCACCCGCTCGATCGCCGACCAGGCGCGCACCATCCGCATCCCGGTCCACATGATCGAGACGATCAACAAGATCGTGCGCACCTCGCGCCAGATGCTGCACGAGATCGGCCGCGAGCCGACGCCGGAGGAACTGGCCGAAAAGCTCGCCATGCCGCTCGAAAAAGTGCGCAAGGTGCTGAAGATCGCCAAGGAGCCGATCTCGCTCGAAACGCCGATCGGCGACGAGGAGGATTCGCATCTCGGCGATTTCATCGAGGACAAGAACGCGATCCTGCCGATCGACGCCGCGATCCAGAGCAATCTGCGCGAGACGACCACGCGCGTGCTGGCCTCGCTGACGCCGCGTGAAGAACGCGTGCTGCGCATGCGCTTCGGCATCGGCATGAACACCGATCACACGCTGGAGGAAGTCGGCCAGCAGTTCTCGGTGACGCGCGAACGTATCCGCCAGATCGAGGCCAAGGCCTTGCGCAAGCTGAAACACCCCTCGCGCAGCCGCAAGCTGCGGTCCTTCCTGGACAATTAAGCAAAAAGCCCGCGATCAGCGGGCTTTTTCATTTCGGACGCTCACAACCAACGTTCGTCACAAGGGCGCGCCGAAAAAATCGTCCTCGTCGCCGCCCCAGGCGAGATGCAGGCCACGCGCATTGATCCAGATTGCTTTCTCGGCCTCGTCCGCCTCGCGATAGCTCGAGGCTGCCGTCCGGGCTTTCCGCCAGCAGCCAGCTCTTGCCGTTGCGCAGGAAGCGCTGCAGCCCCTTCATGTCGTTGGGACGGACGACGCATCGCGGCTTGTCGTCAACGAGAATGGTCATCGGAACCAAAGCCGCGCTCCCTTGGCGGGGTTGGAAGCCAGGCCGCGCTCAAAACCCGGTTTCAGAACCCTTCCTTGGCGCTGCCCCAGGGATGCGAGCCGGGCACGAGCTTGGCCGTGATCCCCGCCTTGTCGACGTCGGCCTCGCGTTTTGTAAAGGGTCGCCTCGTGGATCAGCGCGCCATTCTTGGACAGGACCGCGACATAGCGCGCCGGCAGGTCCACGTCGCAAGTGTAGCCGCCGCCCGGATCGTCGGTAGCTGCGCAGATTGCCATTCCAGTCGACAAAAAAGCCCGCGCTCATGCCTGTTCCTCAGAGAGTTTCATGGTGTTCGGCCGCGCGACAGCTCCTCGCGCGCCAATTGGCGCACGCGCGCGTCGGGCACCAGACATTTGGTGAGCTTGGCGATCGCTTTGACCCGCGACAGCACTGCGGCGCCGACGCCGCCGTCGACGTCGAGGCCCGCGGCGCCAGCAGATCGCGCGGATGGCGGCGAGGCCGGAATGCTTGCCGATCACCACCTTGTGGCGGCGCCCGAGCATGGCCGGGTCGAGCCCCTGATAGGTCCGCACGTCGGACAGCAGCCCGGCGACGTGGATGCCCGATTCATGGGTGAAGATATCGGCCCCGACAATCGGCTTTGCGCGCGGAATGGAATCGCGGGCCGCATGGGCCACCAGTCCGGCCAGGGCTTCCAGCCGGGTCAGATCGACGCCGGTGCGCGCGTCGGCCGTGCGCGGCAGGGCGACGCAGACTTCCTCCAGCGGAGCGTTGCCGGCGCGCTCGCCCAGCCCCAGCACGGTGACGCTGGCGTGGCTGGCGCCCGCGCGCATGGCCGCCAGCGTATTGGCGGTGGCGAGGCCGAGATCGTTATGGCCGTGGAACTCGACCGGCAGGTCGGTCACTTCGCGCAGCTGCCGGATATATTCATAGGTCGAGAACGGATCGAGCAGGCCGAGCGTGTCGGCGAAGCGGAAGCGGAACACGCCGAGTCTCGCCGCCGCGCCCGCGATCAGGGCGACGTCGCGCAAATCGGCGCGCGAGGAATCCTCGCCGCCCAGCGCCACCTCCAGCCCCTTGTCGCGCGCATAGCCGATCACGCGGGTCACGCGCGCGGCGACCTCGTCCGGTTCGGCCTTTCAGCTTGACGCGCATCTGCAGGCGCGACATCGGCGCGGAAATGTTGACGACCTTGACGCCGGCGCGCAAAGCCGCGTCCACGTCGGCCTCGTTCAGGCGGCACCAGGCGGTGACGCGCGGCCCGCGAATCTGAGCGGCGATGGCCGCGATGGCCTCGACTTCCTCGTCGCCCATGGCCGGCGTGCCGGCCTCGATCTCGTCCACGCCGGCCTGCGCCAGTTCGCGGGCGATGGCCAGCTTTTCGGCCAGCGAAAAGACCACGCCCGGCGCCTGTTCGCCGTCGCGCAGGGTGGTGTCGTTGATCTGGATGCGGTTGGAAGCGACGCTGGTCATGCTGGCCTCACGCGACTTGCGACGGGTGACTTTCGAGGGCGGATTTCCGCCCACAGCGGCGATTTTTCGCGCGCATGGGCGACGATCGCGGGCAGCGCCGCGAGCACGCGGGAGATATCGTCCTCGGTGCGTCTCGCGCGACAGCGAGAAGCGGATCGCGCCTTGCAACGCATGAGGCGGAATGTTCAGCGCGCGCAGCACATGGCTCGGCTCCATCGAGCCCGAGGCGCAGGCCGAGCCCGAGGAGGCGGCGATTCCGGCGCGGTCGAGCTTGTGCAGCACGGCTTCGCCGTCGGCATAGTCGAAGGAGATGTTGCAGGTATTGGGCAGACGGCTGTCGCCGCCGCCATTGACGCGGGCGAGCGGGATCGCCGCCAGCAGGCCGCTCTCCAGCCGGTCGCGCAGCATTTTTACGCGCGCCTGATCGGCGGCGAGGTTCTTGCGGGCAGATGTCGGCGGCCATGCCGAGGCCGACGATCCCGGGCACGTTTTCGGTGCCGGCGCGGCGTCCGCGCTCCTGCTTGCCGCCGCGAAACAGCGGGCTCAGCTTGACGCCCTTCTTCACGTAAAGCGCGCCGACGCCCTTGGGGCCGTGGATCTTGTGGCCCGACAGCGACAGCAGGTCGATGGCTGTGTCCTTCAGCGCCAGCTCGATCTTGCCGAAAGCCTGCACGGCGTCGGTATGGAACAGGCGCCGGCGGCCTTGGCCAGCGCCGCCAGCTCGCGCGACCGGGAAGATCTTGCCGGTCTCGTTATTGGCCCACATGATCGAGACGAGCGCGGTCTTGTCGGACAGAGCGGCGCGATAGGCGTCAAGGTCGAGGTCGCCGCTGGAATCGACGCCGATGACGTGGATTTTGCGCGCGGCCGGTGCGCTCCAGATGCTGGCAGACATTGAGCACGGCGGGATGTTCGACCGCGCTGGTGACGATTTCGTTGCGCTCGGGCGAGGCCTCCAGCGCCGAAAAGATCGCGGTCGTGTCGGATTCGGTGCCGCCCGAGGTGAAGACCACCTCATGGTCGAATTCGGCGCCGAGCAGGGCTCTGGACCTGCTTGCGCGCCTCTTTCAGCGCGGGGGCGACGGCCGCGCCGTAATCATGGGTCGAGGAGGCGTTGCCGAAGGATTCGGTGAAGAACGGCAGCATGGCCTGTACGACGCGAGGATCGACCCGCGTGGTGGCGTTGTTGTCGAGATAGACCACGGCCATGCGCCGGCAGCTCCCCAGATCAGGCGAAGGATTTGCCGCAGCCGCATTGCGTGGTGGCGTTGGGGTTTTCGAACACGAAGCCGGATTTCTCGAACGAGCTGACGAAATCGACCGTCATGCCCTTCACGAAGCCGAGCGAGAGCTCGTCGATGAAGAACTTGATGCCGTCGGCCTCGACGACATTGTCGCCTTCGCGCGTCTCGGTTTCGAGGTCCATCTTGTAGGAAAAGCCCGAGCAGCCGCCGGCTTCGACCAGGATGCGCAGGCCGTCGGCGGGCGTCTTGGCGGTGTCGAGAATGGTGCGGGCCGCGGAAATGGCGTCAGGCGTCAGGATGATCATGACAGGCTCCGAATCCTTTTCGCATTGCGGGAGCAACGAATGTGCCAGCGCGAAAAGGCCCGGAAACCGGGGAGGGATGCAAAAATTGTCGGCTTTGCGACAGGGGCGCTCTATCGCGCGCCGTTGAAATGCACGGCGCCGTGGCCGGACAGGTCGTAGCCCCCGAACGATCGGGCGCGTTCCGCGAATTTCTCCGTGGCGCAGAGCGCCAGCACCTTCTGGAACGGCGGGTCGAACCAGGCCTTGCGCCACACCAGCAGGTCGAACCGCTCGTCGATCAGCGGCACGAAATCGAGCCTGAACTGGCGCGCGGCGGCCTCCAGGCCGAGGCCGACATCGGCCCGTCCCTCGGCGAGCGCCGCGGCGAGGTCGAATTCCGAACGCTCGACGGCGTCGTGAAACAGCAAATCGGCGCGGGTCATGTTCTCAGCGGCGAGCAGGCGGTCGAGCACCAGTTCGCTTCCGGCCTGGGATTGCCGGGCCGACGAAGCGCAGCCCGCGCGTGGCGCGCAGGTTTTGCGGCGTCTTGAGCAGGCCGGGACGCAGGATCAGGCCGCGCCGCCGTTTGGCCCATTCGACCAGGACCCACGGCTGGCGCGCGAATTTCTGTTCGACCGCGCCGACGTTCCAGCCGTCGGCCTCAGGAATGTGGAGGCCGGCGAAGGCGCAGTCCGCCGTCTTCCGCGCGTTGCAATCCGTCGAGCGCGCCGTCGAAAAAGGCGGCGATGCCCGATTGCGATTCCCGCAAGGCCCATTCGAGCAGCGGATCGTGGCCGCCGGCGGCGATCAGCGGCGGTTCGGCGACATCGTCGTCGGCGGCGGCTGCGGCGCGCGCTTCGGAGCGTGGCGCCGGCGCCCAGCCAGCTTTCGATCTCGGCGCGGGGAAACAGCAGCTTGCCGGTGATCTTGCGCACGGGAAGCGCGCCTTCGGCGACCATGTCGTAGATCTTGCGCTGCTTGACGCGCAGCAACGCCGCGACTTCGCTCGTTGTGTAAAATTCTGTCATTCTTCCGAGTCGCTTCCGTGCTTCGGAAAAAATGACACAAAACACCAAAAAAGACAGGAAAAAGCCGAAGGGCGGCTGGCGAAAAAAGGCCGGCGCTGTCGTCGAGACGGCGCCGGCCCGATTGAGGCGATTTTGCCGCGTCAGCGCGGCAGGTTGGTCGAGCCCATCAGGAAATGATCGACCGAGCGCGCGGCCTGGCGGCCTTCGCGGATCGCCCAGACCACCAGCGACTGGCCGCGGCGCATGTCGCCGGCGACGAAGATCTTGTCGAGCGCTGGTCTTGTAGGCGAGCGTGTCGGCCTGGACATTGCCGCGCGCGTCGAGCGCGACGCCCAGCTCCTTCATCATGCCCTCGTGGATCGGGCGAGACGAAGCCCATGGCGAGCAGGACGAGATCGGCGCGCAGGTCGAACTCGCTGCCGGGGATTTCCTGCATCTTGCCGTCGACGCGCACGCATTGGAGCGCCTTGACCGTGCCGTTCTCGCCGACGACGGCCTTGGTCATGACCGCGAAATCGCGCTCGGCGCCTTCCTGATGCGAGGAGGAGGTGCGCAGCTTCAGCGGCCAATAGGGCCAGGTCGTCAGCTTGTCTTCCTTCTCGGGCGGCTTGGGCATGATTTCGAGCTGCGTCACCGACAGCGCGCCCTGGCGCACCGAGGTGCCGATGCAGTCGGAGCCGGTGTCGCCGCCGCCGATGACCACGACATGCTTGCCGGCGGCAAGGATCGGCTCGTCCGGACCGGCGTTCTCGCGCGCGACGCGGCGGTTCTGCTGCGGCAGGAACTCCATGGCGAAATGCACGCCCGAGAGTTCGCGGCCGGGAACGGGCAGGTCGCGCGGCTTTTCGGCGCCGCCGGACAGGATCACCGCGTCATGGCCGGCGACGAGGTCCTTGGCCGGAAGGTCGACGCCGACATTGACGCCGTAATGGAAGGTGACGCCTTCGGCCTTCCATCTGCGCGACGCGGCGGTCGATCAGATGCTTTTCCATCTTGAAGTCGGGAATGCCGTAGCGCAGCAGGCCGCCGGCCTTGGCGAACTTCTCGTAGACATGGACGTCGTGGCCGGCGCGCGCGAGCTGCTGCGCGGCGGCGAGGCCCGCGGGGCCGGAGCCGATGACCGCGACCGTCTTGCCGGTCTTGGTCGCCGGCGGCTCGGGGCGGATCCAGCCGTTCTCCCAGGCGCGATCGACGATGGCGCATTCGATCGTCTTGATCGTGACCGGATTGTCGTCGAGGTTCAGCGTGCAGGCCGCCTCGCAGGGCGCCGGGCAGACGCGGCCGGTGAATTCCGGAAAATTGTTGGTCGAGTGCAGGTTGCGCGCCGCCTCTTCCCAATCGCCGCGATAGACCAGATCGTTCCAGTCGGGGATCTGGTTGTTCACCGGACAGCCGTTGTGGCAGAAGGGAATGCCGCAATTCATGCAGCGCGCGGCCTGGTCGCGCGTCGCCTCCTCGGACAGCGGAATGACGAACTCGTGGTAATGGCGGATGCGGTCGGCGGCCGGCTTGTACTTGCGGTCCTGCCGGTCGATCTCGAGAAACCCGGTCACCTTGCCCATGTCATTCCCCTGCGGCGGCCGTCTGGCCGCTGTTCGGTTTGCGTCATCAGCTCGGCCAAGCGCGCGGCGATATTCGACCGGCATGACCTTGCGGAACTTCGGCAGAGTAGTCGTCCCAGTTGTCGAGGATTTCGCGGGCGCGCGTCGAGCCGGTGTATTGCAGATGGTTGGCGATGAGCTGGCGCAGGCGCTCGGCGTCGAAGCGCGTCATGTCGCTCATGACGTCGACGCGGCCATGGCCGGCGAGATCGCCGCCCTGATGGTTGAGGCGCTGGTTGAGGTCTTCCTCCTCCGACCACCGGCTCGAGATCGACCATCGCCATGTTGCAGCGCGACGGCGAAGTCGCCGTCCTCGTCGAGCACATAGGCGATGCCGCCCGACATGCCGGCCGCGAAATTGCGGCCGGTCTGGCCGAGCACGACGACCATGCCGCCGGTCATGTATTCGCAGCCGTGATCGCCGACGCCCTCGACCACCGCGATCGCGCCGGAATTGCGCACGGCGAAACGCTCGCCGGCGACGCCGCGGAAATAGACCTCGCCGGAAATCGCGCCGTAGAGCACGGTGTTGCCGACGATGATCGAGTTCTCCGGCGCGATCGTGGATCGCCTCGCGCGGCGGATAGATCACGATGCGGCCGCCCGACAGGCCCTTGCCGACATAGTCGTTGGCCTCGCCTTCGAGCTCCAGCGTCACGCCATGCGCGAGCCAGGCGCCGAAGCTCTGGCCGGCGGTGCCCTTGGCGCGGATGTGGATGGTGTCGTCCGGCAGGCCGGCATGGCCGTAGATGCGCGCGACCTCGCCCGACAGCATGGCGCCGACGGTGCGGTTGACGTTGCGGATCGTCGGTCTCGAGCCGCACCGGCGCGCCGCGCTCCAGCGCCGCGCGCGACCGCGCGATCAGCTGCTGGTCGAGCGCCTTTTCGAGATCGTGATCCTGCGCTTCCGAGCGATAGATCGGTCTGGCCGTCGAGCGGCTGCGGCTTGTGGAACAGCTTGGCGAAGTCGAGCCCGTTGGCCTTCCAGTGCTCGATCGCCTTGTCGCGGTCGAGCATCTGCATCTGGCCGATCATCTCGTCGAACGTGCGATAGCCGAGCTTGGCCATGTATTCGCGGACTTCCTCGGCGACGAAGAAGAAGATAATTGATGACGTGCTCGGGCTGGCCGACGAAGCGCTTGCGCAGCACCGGGTCCTGCGTCGCGACGCCGACCGGGCAGGTGTTGAGATGGCACTTGCGCATCATGATGCAGCCGGCGGCGATCAGCGGCGCGGTGGCGAAGCCGAATTCGTCGGCGCCGAGCAGCGCGCCGACGACGACGTCGCGGCCGGTGCGCAGGCCGCCGTCGACCTGCACCGACGATGCGCGAGCGCAGGCGGTTCAGCACCAGGGTCTGGTGGGTTTCGGCGAGGCCGATTTCCCACGGGCTGCCGGCGTGCTTGATCGAGGTCAGCGGCGAGGCGCCGGTGCCGCCCTCGTAGCCGGAAATGGTCACATGGTCGGCGCGGCCCTTGGAGACGCCGGCGGCGACCGTGCCGACGCCGACTTCCGACACCAGCTTGACCGAAATGTCGGCGCGCGGATTGACGTTCTTCAGATCGTAGATCAGCTGCGCCAGATCCTCGATCGAATAGATGTCGTGATGCGGCGGCGGCGAGATCAGGCCGACGCCCTGCGTCGAATGGCGCACCTTGGCGATGACCGCGTCGACCTTGTGGCCGGGCAGCTGGCCGCCTTCGCCGGGCTTGGCGCCCTGGGCCATCTTGATCTGGATCATGTCGGAATTGACGAGATATTCCGTCGTCACGCCGAACCGGCCCGAGGCGACCTGCTTGATCGCCGAGCGCATGGAATCGCCATTGGGCAGCGGCTTGAAGCGGTCGGATTCCTCGCCGCCCTCGCCGGTGTTCGACTTGCCGCCGATGCGGTTCATGGCGATGGCGAGCGTGGTGTGGGCCTCGCGCGAGATCGAGCCGAACGACATGGCGCCGGTGGCGAAGCGCTTGACGATTTCGGCTCGCCGGCTCGACCTCCTCGAGCGGAACCGGCTTGCGGCCGTCTTCCTCGGCGTCCTTGATGCGGAACAGGCCGCGGATCGTCAGCAGTTGCTCGGACTGGTCGTTGAGCAGCTTGGCGAAGGCGCGATATTTGTCCTGCGATATTGCCGCGCACGGCGTGCTGCAGCAGCGCGACCGTGTCCGGCGTCCAGTTATGCGCCTCGCCGCGCATGCGGAAGGCGTATTCGCCGCCGACGTCGAGCGATGTTGCGATAGACCGGCGCGTCGCCGAAGGCGAGCTGGTGGCGCTCGCACCGTCTCGCGCGCGATCTCGCTCGAGGCCGACGCCTTCGATCGGCGTCGCCGTGCCGGTGAAATAGGCGTCGACCAGTTCCTTCGACAGGCCGACGGCGTCGAAGATCTGCGCGCCGCAATAGGACTGATAGGTCGAGATGCCCATTTTCGACATGACCTTGAGCAGGCCCTTGTCGATCGACTTGATGTAGCGCTTGACCGCCTCGTAGCCGTCCACTTCCGCCGGGAATTCGTCGGCCATGTCGGCCAGCGTCTCGAAGGCGAGATAGGGATTGATCGCCTCGGCGCCATAGCCGGCGAGCAGCGCGAAATGATGCACTTCGCGCGCTTCGCCGGTCTCGACGACGAGGCCGACCGAGGTGCGCAGGCCCTTGCGGATCAGGTGATGATGCACGGCGGCGGTGGCCAGCAGCGCCGGGATCGGAATGCGGTCGGGGCCGACCATGCGGTCGGACAGCACGATGATGTTGTAGCCGCCGATCGACCGCCTGTTCGGCGCGGTCGCACAGGCGCTCGAGCATGAACTCGCATGCCGTGCGGCGCCGAGTTCGACGGCATAGGTGATGTCGAGCGTCTTGGTGTCGAAGGAATCCTCGAAATGGCCGATGTAGCGGATCTTTTCGAGATCGCCGTTGGTCAGGATCGGCTGGCGGACTTCGAGGCGCTTCTTCTTGGCCGTGCCCTCGTGGTCGAGGATGTTCGGGCGCGGGCCGATGAAGGAGACGAGGCTCATCACCAGCTCCTCGCGGATCGGGTCGATCGGCGGGTTGGTGACCTGGGCGAAGTTCTGCTTGAAATAGTTGTAGAGCAGCTTCGACTGCGACGACATGCGCCGAGATCGGCGTGTCGCGTGCCCATCGAGCCGATCGCTTCCTGGCCGGTCACGGCCATCGGCGCCATCAGGATCGCGGTGTCTTCCTGGGTGTAGCCGAAGGCCTGCTGGCGGTCGAGCAGCGACACGTCGGCGCGCGAGGAGCGGGCCTCGACGGGCTTGAGGTCTTCGAGCACGATCTGGGTGCGCTTGAGCCATTCGCTTGATAGGGATGCGACGGTGGCGAGGCGTCTTCTTGATCTCGTCGTCGGAGATGATGCGGCCCTGCTCCATGTCGACCAGCAGCATGCGGCCGGGCTGGAGGCGCCATTTGGTGATGATCTTCTCTTCGGGAATCGGCAGCACGCCCATTTCCGAGGCCATGACCACGAGGCCGTCGTCGGTGACGAGATAGCGCGCCGGACGCAGGCCGTTGCGGTCGAGCGTCGCGCCGATCTGGCGGCCGTCGGTGAAGGCGACGGCGGCGGGGCCGTCCCACGGCTCCATCAGCGCGGCGTGATATTCGTAGAAGGCGCGGCGCTCCTCGTCCATCAGCGGATTGCCGGCCCAGGCTTCCGGGATCAGCATCATCATGGCGTGGGCCATGGAATAGCCGCCCTGCACCAGGAATTCGAGCGCGTTGTCGAAACAGGCGGTGTCCGACTGGCCTTCGTAGGAGATCGGCCACAGCTTGGAAATGTCGTCGCCGAACAGGGGCGAGGCGACCGAGGCCTGGCGCGCCGCCATCCAGTTGACGTTGCCGCGCAGCGTGTTGATCTCGCCGTTATGCGCGACCATGCGATAGGGATGGGCCAGCTGCCAGGACGGGAAGGTGTTGGTCGAGAAGCGCTGGTGCACGAGCGCGACGGCGGTCTCGACGCGCTCGTCGCGCAGGTCGGCGAAATAATCGCCGAGCTGCGGTGGCGAGCAGCAGGCCCTTGTAGACGATGGTGCGCGAGGACAGCGAGACCGGATACCAGCCCTGCATCCGCGGATCGTGCAGCGCATAGACGGTGTTGGAGACGATCTTGCGGATCAGGAACAGCTTGCGCTCGAAGGTCGCCTGGTCCGGCGTGTCCGTCGCCGCGGGCGATGAAGATCTGGCGGTGCGCGGGCTCGGTCGGCTTGACGGTCTCGCCGAGCCCGCTCGGATCGACCGGCACGTCGCGCCAGCCGAGCACGACCTGGCCATGTTCGGCGACGACGCGCTCGAAGATGCCCTCGATGGTCTTGCGGGCCTCCGGCGTCGCGCGGCATGAACAGCGCGCCGACGGCGTAGAGGCCGGGCTCGGGCAGAGCGAAGCCGAGGCGCGCGGCTTCCTCGGCGAAGAAACGATGCGGGATCTGCATCAGCATGCCGCAGCCGTCGCCCGCCTTGGGATCGGCGCCGACCGCGCCGCGATGGTCGAGATTGAGCAGGATCTGCAGGCCCATGCGCACCAGTTCGTGCGACTTGGCATTGTGCATGTTGGCGACGAAGCCGACGCCGCAGGCGTCATGCTCGTTGCGGGAATCATAAAGGCCTTGCGCCGGCGGCAAGCCATTGGCGGTTGCGAAAACCATCCCTTGCTCCATCGAGGAAACGCCGCGGCGGCGGATCGCGGCGCGTCATTCGGCGCGGCCTTGGCGTCGGCGCGGGAGGCGGCGCGAAAATCACTCGACCCGGTCAATTCGTTCATGCCCGTCCATCCTGCCCATGTGGGGATCGCTGGTTCCGGCGATCCCTTGCTTATTACGCAGTCCCGTCCTCTTCCGACCCGCCGCCGTCACGCCACCGTCGCCTCAGGCGGACGGCGGGGAAGCCGGCTTGGGTGTGAGGGGTCTAAATGGTCAGCAAAGCTGTCCTATTTATCAGCGCGGGACATTGCCAGATTAGCACCTGCCACACAAGACGTCATGGCTTCGCAGGGGGCGCGGAAGGCAAAAGTTTTTTCACTTTTCGCCAATGCGGCGCCGTAATTTCAATCGACCTGAATGCTTTAAAGGCAGAAAGCCCGCTTTGCGCGTCGAAATGTTTCGTGCGCCAACTTTTCGCTCTGTCGTGTTTATGGCATAGAACAATTGGAATTCGGATTCGGAGAGGCGAATGGGGCGGTCGGCTATTCAGGGCGTCAGAGCATTCGGGCGCCGGCGCATTGTTCGCGGCGGCCTGCCTGTGGAGCGCGGCGCCCGCGCGCGCGCCAGTTCTTTCCCTTCTGGGGCCAGCAGCCCGCCGCCCCGTCCGCAGCCCGGCGCCTCGCAGCGCAGCCTGTCGCCCCAGTGCCTTGTCGGCGGGGCAGGTCCGCGCCGTGCTGGCCCGCGAGGGAGCCCAGGCTGGTCGGAACGCCGCGCCGGCGCGGTGGAGACATCGTCGCCATCGGCCGCGACGAGGACGGCGACCGCAAGCGCTTCACCCTCGACGCGATCACCGGCGAGGTTCTGGACATCACGGTGCTCGAGCGTCCCGAGGACCGCCCGCCGGTTCAGGACCTGGCGCCTCCGGACGCGGCCTTGCCGCCGCCGGACCATGCGCCCTCGGCGACGGTCTGGCCGCAGCCCGACCTGACGCGCGGCCCGATCCTGGCGTGCGCCCCGAGGCGGCGTCGCCGCGTCCCGATCGCGCGCCGCCGCGCCCAAAGCCGTATCCGTTGCGCCGCCGCCGCGCCGGCGGCACCGGCGCCGCGCCCAAATCCGAGGCGTCCGGTCAAATCCCGCCGATTCCGCGCTGAGCCCGATCAAGCCGCTGCAGCCTCCGCCGGGCGCGCCCAAGGTCGAGCCGCTTCCGCAATAAGGATCGGACGCAAAACGGGCGCCCAGGCGCCCGTTTCCATTTCGCTCGGTTTGGTTCGATCAGGCCGCCTTGGGGATCCCGAGGCGGTTCCCGGGGCGTCTCGACCGCGCTGCGGCGCTGCCGTGGCCGATCGGAATCTGGCGCGGACGCTGGGCTTCGGGAATTTCGCGGACGAGATCGACGTGGAGCAGGCCGTTTTCGAGCCGGGCGCCCGTGACCTGCACGTGATCGGCGAGCTGGAAGCGACGCTCGAACGCGCGGGCGGCGATGCCCTGATAAAGCACTTCGCTGGTCCCGCCCTCATTGCGCGCCTCCTTGGCGCCCTTGATGGTCAGGGCGTTCTGGCGCGATTCGATCGACAGTTCGGTTTCGCCGAAGCCGGCCACGGCCAGGGTCAGGCGATAGGCGTTCTCGCCGGTCCGCTCGATATTATAGGGCGGATAGGACGTGGCCGCGCTTTCGGGGGCGCCGGCCTGGTCGAGCAGCGAGAACAGCCGGTCGAAACCGATGGTGGAACGGTAGAGGGGAGAGAGATCAAATTGACGCATTGCATATCCTCCTGTTGAAGCGACATGCGGCCGGTCCGGTCCGATGGGCGCCGGGACCGCGCCGTGTGAGCGCGTCCGACATCGGCCCGCGCTGACCTGATTTGGAGGCCGAAGCAGCTTTTCAAGAGTTGCGCGGTCGAAACGCGATTTTCAAGACCGGGGAGCGGTTTTGTCTCGAGCCGAATTGTGCCACCCTGTCTTTCCCGGACCCGTTTCACCTGCGCCGATTTTCGAGCGCACGCCAGGACATTCGATGGAACTGATCGACACGCCCGCCAATCCGCTGCCCGCCGGGCGCCAATATCGTCGGCCTGCGCGCCGAGCGACGGCGCGCAATTGCGCGCGGCGTTCTGGCGGCCGGAGGGCGTTCCGCGCGGCACGGTGGCCCTCGTCCAGGGCCGCGCGGAATTCATCGAGAAATATTACGAGGTGGTCGGCGAACTTCTGGAGCGCGGCTTCGTCGTCGCGAGTTTCGACTGGCGCGGGCAGGGCCTGTCGCAGCGCCTGCCGGCAATCGCGCCAAGGGCCATCTGCGCCGCTCGACCGATTACCGGCTCGATCTCGACGCCTTCATCCGCCAGCTGCTGGCCCCGGATTGCCCGAAGCCCTGGTTCGCGCTGGCCCATTCCATGGGCGCGGCGGCGGTGCTCGATCATAGCGCCGCCTGCGAGGGCGCCGAGCCTTTCGCGCGGATCGTCGGCACCGCGCCGATGGTCGATCTGCATGGTTTTGCCGGGCTCGCGCATGGCGCGGCGGCTCGCGGCCGGGCTCGGCGCGCTGGGGCTGCGGCGCCTGTTCGTGCCGGGCGGCGGCCCGAAGACTCTGGCGGACAAGCCCTTCGCCAGACAATGTCCTGACCGGCGACCAGCGCCGCTTCGCCCGCGCGGCGGACGTCATCCGCGTCGCGCCGGCGGTCGGCGATCGGCGATCCGACCATCGGCTGGACCCATGCCGCCTATCATCTGATGGATCGCCTGACCGCCGACGGCTACGCCGAGCGCATCCGCACGCCGGTTCTGATGCTGGCGGCGGGCGACGAGCGGCTGGTCTCGACGCCGGCCATCGAGCGTTTCGCGCGGCGGCTCAAGACCGCCGCCTGCCTGGTGCTGCCCGATTCGCGCCATGAAATCCTGATGGAGCGCGCCGAGATCCGGGCGCGGTTCTGGGCGGCCTTCGACGCCTTCGTGCCCGGCGAGTCCTTCCTGCACGAGGCAGTCTGAAGCAGGCATCAGATTGACCGGCGTTTAGCGGCTTCGCAGCGCCTGTTCGTGGGCGCGCCTGTCGCCGGCGGCGACGATGGCGCCGCCTTTCGACGGGTCGCCGCCGTCCCAGGTCGTCACGATCCCGCCGGCGCCGCGACGATCGGGATCAGCGCGACGATGTCATAGGCGTTCAGCCCCGCCTCGACCACGAGGTCGACATGGCCGGCCGCCAGCATGCAATAGGCATAGCAATCGCCGCCGTAGCGCGCCAGCCGGGTCTGCGCCTCCAGCGCCTCGTAGCGCGGGCGCAGCGGCTCGGGGATCAGCTTGGGCGACGTGGTCATCAGCGTGGCGCGGTCGAGGCCGGAGCAGGACGCGCGTCAGCAGCCGCCGCGTGGACGTCTCGCCGTTGGCGCCGCGCCCGGTCCAATGCGCGGCTTCGCCGTCGCCAAAGAATTTTTCGCGGGTGAAAGGCTGGTGCATCAGGCCGTAGCAGGGCGAGCCCTTGTGCAGCAGGCCGATCAGCGTGCCCCACAGCGGAAGGCCGGCGATGAAGCTCTTGGTGCCGTCGATCGGGTCGAGCACCCAGACATATTCGGCATCCTGTCCCTGCGCGCCGAATTCCTCGCCGATCACGCCATGATGGGGGAAAACCTCCGCGATCAGGCGGCGCATGGCCGCTTCCGCACCGCGGTCGGCCTCCGTGACCGGATCGAACACGCCGCCGCAGGACTTGTCCTCCATCGCGAAGGCGGTGCGGAAGAAGGGCATGATCGCCTCGCCCGACACCTTGGCCAGCCGCTCAACGAAAGGAACGAAATCCACCGCCGTCATTGCGTCGCCTCTCCCGCCGTTTCGGATTGTCTTGTCCGTGCCGCCAGCAGACATGCCACGAACAGCGCGCCAAGGCCAGCAGAGCTCGGATTCGTGGAAAAATTTGCTGCGAACGCGAAGCGATTATCCGACCAAAGGAGGAGCGAAACTGAGCCTCAGGACGCGCATCTGTTAGCGGCGGTGCGATAAAAATAATTTAATACAAAATAATAAGTAAAAATATGCAGCGATGTGCCGGCCTGACCCGGCCGGTCGTCGGTCAAGGCGACTTGCGCAAAAAACCCTTGGGCGCCTTGCTTTTTGTGCGGCGCGGCGCCATGATCATGCATCGCGGCGCGCTTTGCCGTTGATTGCCCGTTTCGGGCGTTTCCTCCCTTGACTTGGGCCGCTGACCGGGTTGTCGGCGGTCTTTTTTTTGGCTCGAATTCCGCACGGCTCCGCTCAAGGCTATTCCGCGGCCTGCCGCCAGTTCCCGCCGACCCAGCTCCGCCTTTCAGGGCGCTGCGGGCGCGATTTCCGCGATCAGCCGTCCGATGTCCGACTTGAGCCGGGCATAGCCGGGCAAGGGCTGCAGGGTCTTCTCGTCGAGATAGAGCGCCCGGTTGATCTCGATTTGCAGGACGTGGCGATTGCGCGAGCGCACGGCGTAATGTTCGGTGATGAAGCCGCCCGCATAGGGCTTGTTGCGGGCCACGCGATAGCCCATTCCGGACAGCAAGGCGTGGACGCGGTGGGAAAAGCCGGCTCGCAGCTCGCGCCGTAGCGGTCGCCGATGACGATGTCGGCGTTGACCGGCTCGTAGGGGCGGCGGGCATCGCCGGTCGGCATGCGCGAGGGCATGGAATGGCAGTCGATCAGAAAGGCGGCGCCGAATTGCTGCGCCGTCCGGTTCATCAGGGCTTCCAGCCGAGCGTGATAGGGCTTGTAATAGGCTTCGATCCGCGCCAGCCCTTCGGCAAGCGGAATGCGGTCGCGATAGATCGCCCGGCCCTCGGAAACCACGCGGGGGATGACCCCGAGGCCGCCGGCGACGCGCAGCGAGCGCGTATTGGCGTAGGCGGGCGGCGTCTGGTCGAACAGCTTCGGATCGAGTTCGTAGGGCTCGCGATTGACGTCGAGGAAAGCGCGCGGAAAATTAGCGCGAAGCAGGGGCGCGCCATGCAGCGGCGCGGCGGAGAACAGATCGTCGACCACCACGTCTTCCGAACTGCGCAGGATATCGAGGTCGAGCGCGGAGGCGGCGAGAAAGTCCGGCGGGTAGTACCGGCCCGAATGAGGCGAGGAAAACACCAGCGGCGAGGTCAGTCGCTCCGGCTCGATCGTTTCGCAAGTCGGGCTGCGCGCGATCCGTGTCGCCCGGAAATTGCTGCATCCTCTGTCCAACCTTGCTGTGGCTGCGTCCGAGCCGCCGGCGCGCGCGCCCTGCAAGCAAACATGATGCCGGGCAGGCTTATTGTCCAGAGTGTCGCTTGCGGGCCACGGCCCGCAAATTGGTGTGAGCTACCGCCTCGATTTTAACGATTTTTCACCTGTTGTTTACCACGACTGGGGCTTTATCGAGGTGACGAAAACGAGGGCGTCATGAATCACGCGATTCGATCACCGGTGAAGATCCTGCTGGCGGAAGACGACAACGACATGCGCCGCTTCCTCGTCAAGGCGCTGCAGAACGCCGGCTATGCCGTCATTTCCTTCGATAATGGCCTCGCGGCCTATAACCGCCTGCGCGAAGAACCGTTCGAACTGCTGCTGACCGATATCGTCATGCCGGAAATGGACGGCATCGAACTGGCGCGCCGCGCCACCGAACTCGACCCCGACATCAAGGTGATGTTCATCACCGGCTTCGCCGCGGTCGCGCTCAATCCCGACAACCAGGCGCCGCGCCAGGCCAAGATCCTGTCCAAACCCTTCCATCTGCGGGATCTGGTCAATGAAGTGACGCGTCTGCTCGCGGCTTGAGCCGAGGCGATTTTTTTTGCCGCCGATGGCTTGCGCCCCCCGCGGCGAATCGATATACACCCTCCACCCTTGACGGGGCCGGATTTCACCGGCTTCGGGCGCGTAGCTCAGCGGGAGAGCACTACGTTGACATCGTAGGGGTCACAGGTTCGATCCCTGTCGCGCCCACCATTCCGAAAGCCCTGAGATGCTGGGTAAATCAGCGCTCGGGGCTTTCGCTTTTTTGGGGCTCAGCAGGGGCTGGGGAAGCACCGGGGACGCAATCGGCGGGGCTTCGGGGAAGCTGCAGTAATGCGCGGGCGGTTTCCAAAGTGGCATTTTCGATGATGAGGCCCCCGCGAATACCGTGCTCGCCTGAGCCCGACCTACGATATGGCCGGTGGCAGCGCAATCTAAAAGCCGCTAAAAAAACATCAGCTAAGCTCACGAAAACGCCTTGGCTGAATTACGAATTTGTTGTCTAATTCGTTTATAGATAGCAGCGCCCCGAGCTGAACTCGTGAAAAACTCAACGGTTTTTTTTCGAGCCTCAAGAATTGACCACGGCGTCGAACAGCGTTCGCTCTGTAAACAACATCGTTCGCAAAACCCTTGGCCATCATCGTTTGCTGATACGACTAAGAGACAAAGTGTCAATGCTCAGCAATAAAGAAAAATCAGCGATACGTGACGATATCTTGATTGAACGAATGGAATCGCTCGATTCCGTCATCTCTCTCGAGGGATTGCGTGAGGAGATGCTCAAAATCGCCGACATGTTTGGCCTCAAAAATTTATCGTACGGCGTCATCAACCTCCCTCCAGAAATCAACAACGATCGAGCCTTGGTGGTCACAACCTATCCGTTCGAGTGGCACAAGTGTTATTTCGACAATAGCTATATCGACATTGACCCGATCGTTAAAGTTGCAGCGTCGGGCGTCTCGCCAGTCGATTGGCGTTCAATTTCTCGGAAGGCGCCAGCTATCAGGGCTTTTTTTGACGATGCCCAAAAATTCGGGGTCGGTTCTCAAGGCCTAACCCTTCCTATCCGAGGACGGTTAGGCGAGGTCGCCCTTTTTTCAGTGACTTCCGATGAGCAAGACGAGACTTGGGATTTATTCGTCAAAACAAATGTGAGTTATCTTTTGATATTTGCGTGGAACTTTCACAATCGTGTCTTGCGGATCCTCGGAGTGTCCCCCCAGTCGCCCATCGCCCTGTCTCACAGGGAGGCGACGTGCTTGCGCATGAAGGCGTTAGGAAGAACGGACAATGAGATCGCCGGTATTCTGGGCATAACCAAACGGACGGTCTCATTCCATATTGAAAGCGCCAGAAGTCGCCTCAATGCGGTCAACGCGGTTCATGCTGTCGCGAAAGCCTTGTCGCTTGGCCTGATCACGCTCGCTCACGAACCCATGGTTAAGACCCTGTAATTTTTCTCAGGTGACGTGAATCGCATATTTAGATCTGTTCACCAGCGCAAACCGACGGCTGGGGAAAAATATGATCAACCTTGTTTTTGGACAGAATCGTGCTCGATATCTGGTTATGATCGACAAGATGCATCGGCTGCGAAAGATTGTATTCAACGATCAGCTTAAGTGGGAAGTCAACGTTGTAAGAAATTGGGAGATAGACCATTACGATGCAGTCAACCCGTTATACGTAATTGTTACAAATGGGAAGCAGGACGTTATTGGAAGTGTGCGTATCCTGCCTACGACAGGGCTGAATATGTTGAACGACACCTTTCCGCAACTTCTCCCCGAGGGAATGCCAATCGAAAGCCCTCGTATCTGGGAATTGAGTTGCTTCACGATCAGGAACCCCTCATCACGAGCTGATTTCGCAAAGATTAGCTCTGCGACGGCAGAGCTGGGCCTCGCGCTGAACGAAATAGGCAAACTGGCAGGAATCAGCCATTACGTCGCGGTCTATGACGCCTACATGCACCGACTCCTGCAGCGGACGGGTTGTGCTGGCGATCCGATTTCCGAGCCCAAAATGATCGGAAGCGTTCTGTCGTATGCCGTGACCTATGAAGTCGGTGACGAATGGGAGGCGGTTATCCATCAGCAACCTGGTATTGAATTTGTAAAGATCGATCGAGAATTCGTCAAAGAATTCACCTGTTCTCTGGCCGCGTGAGAGTGCAATGTGTACGCACGAAAACCCCGGTTTGAACCGAGAAGCAACCCTCTATTTGAATGATGATGAAAGGCTACTTCTTTATCAATACGCATATCACGAGCTTCATGTGTCGGAGATCGTCGAAGAGATCGCGTTTCTTTCGGACGATGAGCGTCGATCTATCTTGGAATGCGTTCGTCTTTTGAAAAAATCTTTTTTCAAAAGGGAGCGGCAGAGCCGCGAGCACACGGGTGAAACGAAGTAAAGCTGACGCTCGTGAGGCGACGGTCGCAGCGATAGCGCGAGTTAAAATTTCAATTGTTTCGCTCTTGGTTGCGGCCAAGTGTTCGCGGACCAATAGAATTCCGACCGCGCCTGGCGGAGTGTCCAAGGGATCGGCTCGCGTTTTTATAAAACAAGCGCCAGCGCGCTGACTGTCAGCGCGGGCGTTTGTTGAATGAATGCCAACTCGCAGTTTGGAAATTGCGGATCGATCGTCAGAGAGCGCCAATTTGGCTCGGGCGAAAGCGAGACTGATCAAAGCGACTTCGATGATTGCTGTGATCTCGGAAATCATTTCAGATTCCAATAATGACGAATTGTCTCTTATCAGTCAGTAAGAAGGAAGCCTTGGTGCCGCCCAGGTTATGGCGCCTATGGGTTTCAATCTTTCATTGTGATGTCCGAGTTGCAACTAACGCTTCCTAGAATTTTCGTTCTCCACATATGCAGCAACCAAGGACAAATCACAGTTCTCGCTTTTTTGTCGTGGATGCGTGCGAAATTATTCACCAAGGTCGCCACTTCGGTTTCTTCGGTTGTCTCAGACATCACGGCGACACTCGCGTCGACAGCCGACTCTCCATGAACCAGTCCCTTGAAAAACTCTCTCACATCACAGTGCAGAACTTCGGACAGTTGCAAAAGGACGGCGGCTGGAATGCGCTCCGCCCCAGTTTCAAATTCACGAAGCTTTTCTGGTTGAACGCCAATTGCGGTGGCTACCTCGACGCGAGAACGCCCCGCCTGCTGACGGATATTGTAAAGTTTCCGACCAACAAATAGGTCTATGACGTTTTGCGGAACCATCCTGTTTGCCCTCGATCCAACTGATTATATGTCTCGAGCCATATTCAGCTTCGTAATCAGCTTAACGATATCTGTTAACGTGAATTTGTTAATTTAACTCTCGGCTAAGTTATGGCGACATTGTCATTAATCTGTATACATCCAAACCGTTTCGATGGCATTTAAAACTATATTTATTATAAATTTTACGAATTACTGACGCAGCGTCATTGCGCCACATTCGATGACCATCCAGTCGCTCCCTCGTTGCAGGCATCCTCTATATTTTGACTTGAACCGCGGTGTTTTAGGCTGCCCGCTTTGCCTCAAACTTACGATGATGCTTAGTATTCGTTGCTGTATGAACAGCTTCTGAACGGAGGCGCGGGGCTCTGAAGTGCTCTCCGTTGTCAGGCCAGCCGAAACTGGAATTTCCGCCTGTTTTGGCTCATGACGCGACACGCGTCGGAGAGCCGTTTGTCAGCGATATCGGGGGCTTGTTCCCTATCGCGCCGTGCGGTCCGACCTCGTTATAGTCTCTACGCCACGCCTCCATTTTCTCCATCGTAAGGTCACGATCCTTGTCGCGCCCACCATTTCAAAAGCCCTGGTCTGCCGGATCAAGCCGCAGCCAGGGCTTTTGCTTTTCTCACGCGCGACGTTGTGCCGGGAAGCAGTCAGCGGAGTTGATTCCGGCCGCCAAAAGGATAGCCTTTCCTCAAGACATTGGCCGCCTTTCGCCCCGAAGGGGTTTTGCCGCCAAAGCCTGAGCTGGGGAGTTTGTCATGGCGGCTAGTCCCACGGATATTGTCTTTGACGCTCCCGCGCCGGATTTCGATCTGCCCGGCGTCGATGGCCGCAGCTATCGTTTTGCCGACGTGGCCGGCGAAAAAGGGACGGTCATCGTCTTCATCTGCAATCATTGCCCCTATGTGCTCGCCGTGATCGATCGCCTTGCAGCCGATGCGCGCGCGCTGAAAGCCGAGGGAATCGGGTTTGCGGCGATCTGCTCCAACGATGCGGCGTCCTATCCCGACGATTCCTTCCCCAAGATGCAGGCCTTCGCCAAACAGCACGGTTTGCCGTTCCCCTATCTTCACGACGAAACGCAGGATATCGCGCGGGCCTATGGGGCAGTCTGCACGCCGGACTTTTTCGGCTATGGGGCCGACGGCAAGCTGAAATATCGCGGCCGTCTGGACGAGGGGCGCACAATTCCACCGCCGCCCGGCGCGCGGCGTGAACTGGTTGAGGCCATGCGGGCCATCGCGGCCGACAACCAAATCCCGGCGGATCAGACGCCTTCGATCGGCTGCTCGATCAAATGGAAGCCGGGACGCTGAAGCCGAAAGATCATTGACTGCCGGAATGGCCGCCATTGGCGGCGCTGTCGTCATTTCCGCTGACGCTCATGTCCTGGGTGTCGTGAATGCCGTCGGCCTCGAAGGTCACCGTCTCGGAGATGTCGCCGTTCGACGCTTCGAGCGATTTGATGAATCCGACAAGCTGGTTGCTGGAGTTGGAGTTTTCCTTCTTGTCGGCGTCCCAGTAGTTGAACGCGGCGACGGTCGTCAAAAACTTGTTATCGTCATTTTCCCAAACCGTCCGCTGCTGGCCGCCCCTGACCTTGAACCAGTTCGTCTCGCCGCGGTAGAAAAACGACGGCACGTGAAGACTGGTGTCGAATTCCTGGCAACTCCCGGAGGCGACCTGGAGCCATCCTCGCGAAAGATAGCCGGAGGAGCCGTCGCTGTAGGTCTGCTGGTAGGCGATCGCGACGTAAACGGGCTCTCTGTATTTGTTGCAGAATTTGATCGTGGCATGGGCATTGGCGGTCGCCGCCACCATAAGGACCGATGCGGTCGCGGCGGAAATCCTGAACTTGCGCAAGATGGTCATGTCGCCCCCCAAAGCGATGATCGACCCAAATCAACGTGCCGTGGCCTTCTTCGGTTTCGTGGACTTCGAGAAAAGATGTTTGCTGAAATTGGAGTGGGAATGCGAAGATGGATCGCCAGTCGGGGCCAACCGGTTGGCGGAGGCGAAAGGTCGGATTCTCATGGCGCATCGTGACAAATTCGGGCGGCCGACATTCGGGCGCAAATGGGTTCGGCGAGACGAGGCCGATGCGGCCCCGCCGAAACTGCCGATCATTCTCCCGCTCAAAATCCGCCTTGCCGACGACGCTTTCGCCGTCGAGGACGGGGGCGGCCGGATCGTCTCCTGGACGGTTTTCGACGACGATGCGTCCCGCCGCGCGCAGAACCGCCGATTTTCCCGGGACGAGGCGCGCGAGATCGCGCAGATGATCGCCCGTTTGCTCACGGACGTGGAGAGCGACGACGATATCGCCGCCGCCCGGACGATCCCGCTCGAGGATCTGAGCGCCGAAAACGACGAATAGGCGAGCCAGCCCGACGAAAGAAGAGGACGACCATGCCGCGCCGCCTGCAGAATTCTCATGGTCCTGACGGTTTTGGCGGCGTCCGTCGGCGCCGCCGGTCCGCTGCGCGCTCAGGACGTCAGCGCCGATTGCGCAAGGCTCGGCGACGACGATCATCCCAGGCCGATCCCGTCCGACCTCGTCCAAAAACGCCGCGAGCCTGTTCGGCTTTTCGGCCGGCGATCCGGATTGGGTGCGAAAAAGCACGGTTTACCGGTGCATGGGCGGCGTCGCCTGGCTCTGCAATTACGGCGCGAACCTGACCTGCGACAAGGCGGATGTCTCCCGCGTGTCAGTCGGCGCCGATCGGTACTGTCATGATTTTCCGGGCTCCGAGATCGTGCCGATGGCCGCGACAGGCCATGCGACGATCTTCACCTGGACCTGCGTCGGCCAAAAGGCGCGGATCAAGGCGTCCGAACCGGTCGACCAGCGCGGCTTCATCGCGAACCAATGGAAGCGGCTCGACCGATGATGCGAATTGTTGCGAGGCGCATGCTAACGTGATTGGCCCGAACCCATTTTTCTAAACCTCATTTTTTGCTCCAAAACTCCGGCCTTGGGCGCGTCGGGCCCGAGAAGGAAGCGTTCATGTCTTTTTCCATCACCAAACAATTCCGTGCACAGATATCGCCAGCGCCCTTCTCGCGACGACGGCCGCGCAGACGTCTCGCGGAAGAGCCGGCGAAACCGGCCTCCGCCGTCGCAGCCCGCGTGCAGGACCTGATCCCCGAGATCGAGGCCTATGTCGAGAGCGGCATGAAAGGCTTCGACTCGCCCGGCCTCGCCCTTGGAATTGTCGCCGATGACAAATTGATCTACGCGAAGGGGTTCGGCGTGAGCGGCAAGACGCGCGGCGCCCCGGTCGATCCGCGCACGATTTTCCAGATCGGCTCCACCACGAAGGGGTTTCTCGCCACGCACGCTCGCCATCATGGCCGATCGCGGCAAATTGCGCTGGGACGATCGTATCGTCGACCTCGACCCCGATTTCCAGCTCAAGGATCCGTGGGTGACGCGGGAATTCCGCGTGTTCGACCTCATGGCCCAGCGTTCCGGCCTGCCGGCCTATGCAAACGACTCGCTCGGCGTTCCGCTCGGCATCGGCGAGACGGACCTGATCCGTTCCTTGCGCCATGTCGAGCCGGTCTCGAGCTTCCGCACGACCTTCGCCTATACCAACATCACGCATATGCTGGCGGGCCGGATCGTCGCGAAGGCTGCGGGCGCGCCGGACTGGAACGTGGTCCTGCGCAATGAGCTGCTCGATCCGCTGGGGATGAAGGACACGTCCGTGACGGCGGAGGCGATCGAAAACGCGCCCAATCACGCGGACGGCCACCGCTGGACGCCGCAGGGCGCGGTCGAAGTCCCTTTCACCCAGATCTTCCCCTATGATTTCATGGGGGCCGGCGACATCAACTCCAACATCGAGGACATGGGGCGCTGGCTTCGGTTGCAACTCGGAAACGGCGTCTTCGAGGGACGGCAGGATCGTGTCGGCGGAAAACCTGGCCTACACGCGCAGGCCCGAGGTCGCGATGTCGGACAAGGCGTTCTACGCGATGGGCTGGGTCCTGCTGCAGACGCCGAACGGCAATGTCGTCTGGCACAATGGCGGGACCAGTTCGTTCGGCGCGTTCGTCGGAATCGTTCCCGATCGCAATGTCGGAATCGTCATCCTGACCAACGAGGCGAATGTCGGCTTTCCGGACGCGCTCGGGATCTGGCTGCTCGATCGCATTCTCGGCAATCCCAAGGTCGATTACGTCTCGAAAAAGCTCGAGGAGGCGAAGGCGGGCTATCAAAGGGACACCGCGCAATTCGACAGGCCGGCCAATGCGCGCCCATCTCCCCCGCCGGCCTCGCTCGTGGGCGCATTCGTCAACCCCGCGATCGGCAAGGCTCTGGTCAAGCAGGAGGGCGACGCCCTCGTGATGGAGTTCTCGACCGGAGGCGCGAGCCTGAGACTCGATCCCTGGGATGGCGGCGTGTTCACCGCCACGCTCTTGCCTGTCGGCCGTTTCAAACCCGTCGCGGCCAATATGGGCCCGGGCCCCGCCGGCTTCGTCCAATTCGAGGTCGACGGCTCCGGCAAGCTGAACCGCCTGCGGATGTCGGACGAAAACGCACAGGAGTTCGTTTTCCTGCGCGAATGACCGGCGGCTTTTCGATGGCCGGATCAAACGTCGCCGCCGTTGTCATTTCAGCAGCAGGATGAAGCTCTGGCTCTCGCCCGGGCGGCGCGCCTCCAGCCGGCGCATGCCGAGGTAGCGCAGCAGAACCAGCCGGTCGCCCGCGTTGAATCGCGCGCATTGTCCGGCGGCGGCCTGGTCGGTGATGAACCGCTCCGCCGTTCGCGGTCCTGCTCGACATAGAGTTCGATCCAGCGCTGGATCAGGGCGGGCTCCTTGCAGCCGAACAGGGGGCTCTGGATGACGCAGATGTCGCCGAGCTTGCAGGCGGGCTCGGCGGCGGCGGGGGCGGCCCACGCAGCGGCGGCGATGGCGAAAAAGGCTCGCGAGAACGACATGAGACGCGCACTCCGACGCGGTTCCGGTTCCGGGTTTGGCAAAGCTTTTGCCGAACAGGCTTGCGCGAGCCCTGCGGCGACAGTTTGCTTTTCCTCGGTGGATCGGGTAAGAGACGAGCGCTGCATTGCAGCATAAGAGGCGCCGGCGCATAGGACGGTAACGCGTCGCCCGGCCCCAATCCGCCTCAATGGCCGACAGCCCAATCTATGCGGGGCCGTCTTCGACACCGCCGCATCCAGCGTCGCGATTTCTCCGCGCGCCGTTTCGGCCCCAGATGTAAGATCCCAAGTGACCACATTTTCTGAGCTCGGCCTCGCCGAGAACGTTTTGCGCGCCCTCACGTCCGAGGGTTATGTCCATCCCACCCCCATCCAGCATCAAGCCATCCCGCCGCTGCTCGCAAGGCCATGACCTGCTCGGCATCGCCCAGACCGGCACCGGCAAGACCTGCGCCTTCGCCACGCCGCTGCTGACCCGGCTGCAGCAATTCCCGCAGTCCGCGCGCCCCAAGCAGGCCCGCGTGCTGGTGCTCGCCCCGACCCGCGAACTCGCCGCGCAGATCGGCGAAAGCTTCCGCGCCTATGGCCGCTTCGCCAATCTGCGCGTCGCGGTGATTTTCGGCGGCGTCAGCTTCGGCCCGCAGCTCAAGGCGCTGAATGGCGGTCTCGACGTGCTCGTCGCCACCCCCGGCCGCCTGCTCGACCATCTGTCGCCGGGCAACCTGCGTCTCGACAACACGACCGCCGTGGTGCTGGACGAGGCCGACCACATGCTCGACCTCGGCTTCCTGCTGCCGATCCGCAAGATCTTCGCCAAATTGCCGAAAACCCGGCAGACCCTGTTCTTCTCGGCGACCATGCCGAGCTGAAATCGGCTACGCTGGCCGGCGAAATGCTGCATCAGCCGGTCAAGGTTTCCGTGGCGCCGATCGCCAAGACCGCCGACCGCGTGACGCAGCGGGTGATCCTGGTCGAAGGCTCCGGCAAGCGTCGAGGCGCTGATCAACCTGATGAAGGACCCCGATTTTTCAGCGCTCCATCGTCTTCACCCGCACCAAGCGCGGCGCGGACCGCGTCGCCGGCTTCCTGAACGACGCCGGCTTTTACCGCCGACGCCATTCACGGCAACAAGAGCCAGAACCAGCGCCAGCGCGCGCTGGACGGCTTTAAGAACGGCCAGGTGGCGTGCTGGTCGCCACCGATATCGCGGCGCGCGGCATCGATGTCGACGCGGTCAGCCATGTGGTGAATTTCGAATTGCCGGAAGTGGCGGAAAGCTATGTCCATCGCATCGGCCGCACCGCGCGCGCCGGCGCTCGAAGGCATAGCCATTTCGCTGTGCGACAATAGCGAGCGCACCTATCTGCGCGCCATCGAGAAGCTGACCAATCAAAGCATCCCCTGCACCGACCTGCGGCTGACCGCAACGCGCCGGAAGAAGCGCCCCCGCCGCGTGGCGGCAAAGCCGCAGGGCCGTTCGGCGCATCGCCCCGACGACCGTCGCGGCCCGGCGCCGTCGCGCCACGGCGACGCCCGCCGCGAGCATGGCCGCCAGCACGAGGCCAACCGGCCGGAAGGCCACGGACCGAGCGTCCGCGTCCCGCGGGCGGCGGCGCCCAGCGCCCGTCGCGCAACGGCGGCGGCTCGCGCAATGGCGGCGGCGTCTGGACCAATGGCCCGCGCGGCTGATGCGTTCATCTGATGAAAACAGCAAAGGCCGGGAGAAATCCCGGCCTTTTTCTCTTCAACGCCGTTGAAGCTTTCGGCCCCCGATTAACGGCGGAGTCTGAGTGCCCTTCAAACGCGATCAGCGAGCGCACCGGCACGCCGAGGTCGCGGATTTTCTGGGCGCCGCCGAGTTCCGGCAGGTCGATCACGAAACAGGCGGCGACGATGTCGGCGCCCATCTGGCGCAGCAGCTTGACCGCGCCTTCCGCCGTGCCGCCGGTGGCGATGAGATCGTCGACCAGCACCACCTTTTCGCCCGGCTTGACCGCGTCCTGGTGCATCTCCATCTCGTCCACGCCATATTCGAGGCTGTAGGCGACGGAGACCGTCACGTGCGGCAGCTTGCCCTTCTTGCGGATCGGGATGAAGCCGGCGGAGAGCTGATGCGCCACCGCGCCGCCGAGAATGAAGCCGCGCGCCTCCATGCCCGCGATCTGGTCGATCTTGCGCCCGGCGAAAGGCTGCACCAGCTCGTCCACGGCGCGGCGGAAGCTGCGCGCGTCGCCGAGCAAAGTGGTGATGTCGCGGAACATGATGCCCGGCTTGGGATAGTCGGGAATCGTGCGGATGATGGTCTTGAGATCGGTCTCGAACGTCATGACGGCGGCGGTCTCTCTTGAGGGGTCGGCGAGGGCGCCGTTAGGAGCGAACGCGACGCCGAGCTGATGCGAGGGGATCTTGATCGCGACGAGTCGCGATCAAGAAAATGGATTAATCGAACAGGCTGGAGACGCTTTCTTCCTTGGCGGTGCGGGCGATGGCCTCGCCGATCAGGGGCGCGACGGTGATGACGCGGACATTCTTGGCGACGCGCACGGCCTCGGTCGGCTGGATCGAATCGGTGATGACCAGCTCCTTCAGCCGCGACGCCGAAATGCGCGCGACCGCGCCGCCCGACAGCACGCCGTGGGTGATATAGGCGCGCACGTCCTTGGCGCCCTCCGCGAGCAAGGCGTCGGCGGCGTTGCACAGCGTGCCGCCGGAATCGACGATGTCGTCGACCAGGATGCAGTTCTTGCCCTTCACCTCGCCGATGATGTTCATGACTTCCGATTCGCCGGCGCGTTCGCGGCGCTTGTCGACGATGGCCAGCGGCGCGTTGATGCGCTTGGCGAGCGCGCGGGCGCGCACGACGCCGCCGACGTCCGGCGAAACCACCATGACGTTGGAGAGATCGAGATTGTCCTGGATGTCGCGCACCAGCACCGGGGCGCTGAACAGATTGTCGGTCGGGATGTCGAAGAAGCCCTGGATCTGCCCGGCGTGGAGATCGACGGTCAGCACGCGGTCGGCGCCGGCGCGGGTGATGAGATTGGCCACCAGCTTGGCCGAGATCGGCGTGCGGGGGCCGGGCTTGCGGTCCTGCCGGGCATAGCCGAAATAGGGCATGACCGCGGTGATGCGCCGCGCCGAGGCGCGCCGCAGGGCGTCGATCATGATCAACGATTCCATCAGATGGTCGTTGGTGGGAAACGACGTCGACTGCACGACGAAAGCGTCCTGCCCGCGCACGTTTTCCTGGATTTCGACGAAGATTTCCATATCGGCGAAGCGCCGCACCTGACATTTCGTCAGCGGGACGCCGAGATAGGCGGCGATCGCTTCGGTCAGGGGCCGATTGGAATTGCCCGCGAGAATTTTCATTGTCCCAGCCATTACTCAGCCTCTGCCTGGACCGACTTGGCGGGCGTCTTAGCAGGGGGGGAGCAATGAACAATACGACAGGCGGTCGCCTGTCGTGATTTTGTTAAAATGCGGTCGCTGGGGCGTTCGATCGCGGCGCGGCGCGTAGGACAAGGCCTGCCGGCGGGCGCGTCGGGCGGCCGACGGCCGGCGCGGCGACGGCCTTGGCCGCGTCGCTGGCGCTTTGCGCCGTCGCGGCGACGGTTTGCTTGGCGGCGGCGAGGGCTTCCGGCGTGTTGGAGAGATAGGCGGCCAGTTCGTTGGCGCTGCGCGCGGCGAGCGCCGCGAGCGCGCGCCGAATCGACCAGCGACCACGGGTCGGCGGCGGCGCCCCGCAGCGCGATTTCGTCGTTCAGCCGCTGCGCGCGATGGTTGGTCCGGTCGTAAATGTCCCAGACATAGGTCAGCCGCGCGCCGCCCTCGACCAGAAAGGCCGAGATATAGCCGCGCGCCAGATAACGCGCGCCGGCCGAATCGGTCAGCGCCACGTCGTTCCTTGGCCGCGTCGGCGTTGAAATAGGCCATGAACTGGCTTTGCAGCGGCGAAGGGCGCGCCTTCCATCTGCGTCACGGCCACCGCCGCGGGGCGGGGGCTGTAGCCCGAGGGGACGATCTGCGCGCTCTGTTGCGGGGCGGAAATGGCGGCCGGGGCTGACGCTTTCATTGCAGCCGGCGAGAGCCAGAGCCGCCGCGAACGCGCCCACGAGGGGGAACACGCCGCGAGAAACCGTCGAAATCGCCGCCATGAAGTCTCACCCCAATCGAATTATTGATTATTCGTTAACCTCCTTGCTAGCCCCAAATATGGCAAAGGTCCAGATCCCCGCAATTTCTTTACCTTTCACCGCAACCATTTCGCGATGGGCTCCGGCTGCGCCTAGATTAGAAGGCGATGAGTCGCTTGAAGAACCCAACGGACCTGCCGCCCGAGCAGCCTTTCGAAGTCGACGCAGGCTTGCGAGGCCGAGGAGGCCGCGACGTCGAGGAGCCGTCGCGACCTGGCCGGGGCGGACGAAAGCTCGGGCGTCGATCTCGATCTCGAGGGCGAGGCCGGCGCGGCGTCGTTGAAGCGCGGGCTGCGCGCGATCCAGGCCCATTGGAAACATGCGCCGATGGGGCCGGGCGTCTATCGCATGCTCGGCGAGGACGGCGCCGTGCTCTATGTCGGCAAGGCCAAGAGCCTGCGCAAGCGCGTCGCCTCCTATACGCGGCTCGCCGGCCACACCAACCGCATCGCGCGGATGATCGCGCTGACCGCGTTCGATGGTCTTCGTCTCGACCCGCACCGAGGTCGAGGCGCTGCTGCTCGAAGCCAATCTGATCAAGCAGCTCAAGCCGCGCTTCAACGTGCTGATGCGCGACGACAAGAGCTTTCCCTATATCCTGCTGACGCGGGACGAGCGCGGCGCGCAGCTGACCAAGCATCGCGGCGCGCGCAGCCGCAAGGGCGATTATTTCGGGCCTTTCGCCAGCGTCTGGGCGGTCAACCGCACGCTCAACGCCCTGCAGCGCGCCTTCCTGCTGCGCTCCTGCGAGAATTCCTTTTACGACAACCGCACGCGGCCCTGCCTGCTGTTCCAGATCAAGCGCTGCTCCGGCCCCTGCACCGGCGAAGTCTCGGCCGACGATTACGCCGAGCTGACGCGCGAGGCGCGTGATTTCTTGACCGGAAAATCCCGCGCCGTGCGCGAGCGGCTGGCGGGCGAGATGAACGCGGCGGCGGAAAAGCTCGAATTCGAGCGCGCGGCGCGGCTGCGCGACCGCATTTCCGCGCTCGCCGCGATCCAGGGCCAGCAGGGCATCAATCCGCGCGGCGTCGCGGAGGCCGATGTCTTCGCCATCCACGAGGAGGCCGGGCCAGTTCTGCGTCGAGGCGGTGTTCTATCGCGCCTACCAGAACTGGGGCAATCGCGCCTATTTTCCGCGCGCCGACCGCAGCCTTGACGCCCGGCGAGGTGCTGGGCGCCTTCATCGCGCCAATTCTATGCCGAGCGGCCGGCCGCCGAAACTCATCCTGCTCTCGCACGCGATCGAGGAAGCCGACTGGCTCGCCGAGGCTCTGGCGGCGCGGCAGGACCACAAGGTCGAGATCGCCGCGCCGCAGCGCGGCGAAAAATGCGAGATGGTGGCCGACGCCCGCAACAACGCCCGCGAGGCGCTGGGCCGCCGCCTCGCCGACAGCGCCAGCCAGATGAAGCTGCTGGAGGCGCTCGGCGCGGCCTTCGGCATGGACAAGCCGCCGCGCCGCGTCGAGGTCTATGACAATTCCCACATCATGGGCAGCGCGGCGATCGGCGCGATGATCGTCGCGGGACCGCAGGGTTTCGTGAAAAACCAGTACCGCACCTTCAACATCAAGAGCGAGCTCACGCCCGGCGACGATTACGCCATGATGCGCGAGGTCTTGTCGCGCCGGTTCTCGCGGCTGCTGAAAGAGGCTGACGAGCCGCAGCCGCGCCGTCCGACCCGGACGCCTTTCCGCAGGCGCCGGACCTGATCCTGATCGACGGCGGGCGCGGCCAGTTCGAGGCGGCCCGGGCCGTGCTCGACGAACTGGGCGTGACGGGCGTGACGTTGGCCTCCATCGCCAAGGGCGCCGACCGCAACGCCGGACGCGAGATGTTTTTCGTGGCGGGGCGCGAGCCGTTCCGGCTGGCGCCGCGCGATCCGGCGCTCTATTTCGTGCAGCGCCTGCGCGACGAGGCGCATCGCTTCGCCATCGGCACGCACCGGGCCAAGCGCAAGAAGGAATTTGCGAAAAACCCGCTCGACGAAATCGCCGGCATCGGGCCGTCGCGCAAAAGGGCCCTGCTGCAGGCGTTCGGCACCGCGAAAGCCGTGGCGGCGGCGGCGCTGGCCGATCTGGAAAAGACGCCGGGCCTCTCCGCCGCCACCGCGAGGCTGGTGTTCGACCATTTCCACGAGAAGGGCTGAGGCGTTTCGGCAGGCCAGCCTGCCGAACGCTGGACGAAAGGACGCCGACTGATGCGAGGAACCGACCGCGACTGGTCGCGTCGGCATACGCTATCCGGAAATAGCCGTTGACGCGGGGGCGCGAAAAAGCTTCCTTCCTGCGATGTCGTTCCGTCCCGCCCGCTTCGGCGCCAGCCGCACCTTCAACCTGCCGAACATCCTGACGTTTGGCCGGGTCGCTGATCGTGCCGGTCGTGGTGGGCTGCCTGTTCTGGCCGGACGAATTCGCCTTGCGCTGGACGGCGCTCGGCCTGTTCATCCTCGCGGCGATCACCGATTTCTTCGACGGCTATCTCGCCCGCGCCTGGGAGCAGCAATCGGCGCTCGGCCGGATGCTCGACCCGATCGCCGACAAATTGCTGGTCTCGGCGGTGCTGCTGATCCTCGTCGCCGACGGCACCATCAAGAGCTGGTCGCTCTGGGCGGCCATCGTGATCCTGTGCCGCGAAATCCTGGTCTCGGGCCTGCGCGAGTTCCTGGCCGAGCTGAAGGTCTCGGTCCCGGTCAGCAAGGTCGCCAAATGGAAGACGACCATGCAGATGATCGCGCTGGGCTTTCTCATCGCGGGCCGCGCGGGCGAACTGGTCCTGCCGGGCACGACGCGGATCGGCCTCGGCCTGCTGTGGGTTTCCGCGATCCTCACGCTTTACACCGGCTGGGACTATATGAAGGCCGGGATCAAACATGTGGTCGAGGAATGAGGCTGGTCTATTTCGCCTCGTTGCGCGAGCGCATCGGCAAGTCCGAGGAGGAGCTGGACGCCGCCCGACATCCGTGCGCACCATCGCCGATCTGATCGGCTGGCTCGCCGCGCGCGACGAATTCTACGCCGCCGCCTTCGCCAGCGGCATCGCCCGCGCCGCCATCGACAAGAAGCACGCCAAGCCCGAGGCGCCGATCGCCGGCGCGCGCGAAATCGCCTTCTTCCCGCCGATGACCGGGGGCTGACGGCGCCATGGCTGCCGCTCAAGATCCGCGTCCAGAGCGACGATTTCGACGCCGCCGCCGAGAGCGCGGCGCTGACGCGCGGGCGCACCGACATCGGCGCCGTCGCGTCATCTTCGTCGGCCTGTGCCGCGACGAGAAGCGGGACGCTCGCAGCGCTGGAGCTCGAGCATTATCCCGGCATGGCCGAGGAGGAGATCGCCCGCATCGCGGAGGAGGCCGGGCGCCGCTGGCCGCTGCTCGGCATGACCGTCATTCACCGCACCGGGACAATCCGGCCCGGCGAGCAGATCGTGCTGGTGCTCTGCGCCAGCGCCCATCGCGCGGCGGCCTTTTCCGCCGCCGAATTCCTGATGGATTTCCTGAAATCCCGCGCGCCCTTCTGGAAGAAGGAGCATCGCGCCGACGGGACGCAAGGCGAATGGGTCGCCGCCAAGGACGCCGACGAGGCGGCGCTGGATCGCGCTGGGACGCGAAAGGCTTGAGCCGGCGCGGCTGACAATGAAAAAGCCATCCGGTTTGGCCGGATGGCTTGAACAGAGGCGGGCGACCGTTTTTGGGCGGCTGTTCCCCGCGGACGAGTCAGAGCGAAATGTCGGCCGCGACGACGTCTTCGCTGGGCTGGACTTCGAGCGTATAGGCCTCGATCAGGGCGCGGGAAATCGCGCCGGGCGTGAATTTAGTAAGGGCCGATCTCCGAGACCGGCGTGACCTCGGCGCCGGTGCCGCAGATGAAACATTCCTCGAAGCTCGCCAGCTCCTCGGGCATGATGCCGGCGCTCGTTGACCTTGATCCCCTGCGCCCTGGCGAGGCCGATGACGGTCTGGCGGGTGATGCCGTCGAGGAAGCAATCGGCGATCGGCGTGTGGATTTCGCCGCCCTTGGTGAACAGGATGTTGGCGCCGGTGCATTCGGCGACGCGGCCCTGCCAGTCGAGCATCATGGCGTCGGCGCAGCCGCGCCGTTCCGCGCGATGTTTCGAGATCGTGCAGATCATGTAGAGGCCCGCGGCCTTGGAGGCGCAGGGCGCGCAGGCCGGATCGGGGCGGCGATATTCGGCGATGTCGAGCTTGATGCCCTTCATCTTGGTGGCGATGTCGAACATCGAGGGCCAGTCCCACACCGCGATGGCGGTGTGGATCGTGGCGTTCTGGGCGGCGACGGCCATCATTTCCGAGCCGCGCCAGGCGACCGGGCGCACATAGCAATTGGTCAGGCCGTTTTTGGCCACGACCAGGTCCTTGGCCGCGACAAGCTCCTCGACGCTGAATAGGGAATTTCGAAATCGAGCAGTTCGGCCGATTTCCGGAAGCGCTCGGAATGTTGCTGCGACTTGTAGATCACGCCGCCATAGGCGCGCTCGCCTTCGAACACGCAGGAGCCGTAATGCAGGCCGTGCGACAGGACGTGAAGCTTGGCGTCCTTCCACGCGACGAGGGCGCCGTCCATCCAGATGTAACCGTCGCGCTGGTCGAAAGGCAGAACAGACATGGTAGAATCCTCGCAAGGCGTCCGTGAAGGGCAGGCTTGACGACTAGCAACCGACCTGAAATATGTCAATAGAACTGACATATTTGCGACGAGGCTCGGGGAGGGCAGGCCGCATGGCGGGGGCTTTGCAGCGCAGACAGCGCAGCGGCGCTTGAGAATGCAGCGGCGCGGGACGCCGATGCGAGGCGGCGCCGGCGCCGATGTTCGACCTGATCGAACTGTTCTTCTTCGCCTATCGCGATTTCGTCGGCGACGCCGACCGCCTGCTGACGCGCTACAATTTCGGACGCGCCCATCACCGCGTGCTTTATTTCGTGGACCGCAGGCCCGGGCTGTCGGTGGCGGAGCTGCTCGACCTGCTGAAAATCACCAAGCAAAGCCTGTCGCGCGTGCTGAAGGACCTGCTCGACCAGAATTACATCGAGCAGCGCGCGGGCCTGATCGACCGCCGCCAGCGGCTGATGTTTCCCACCGACAAGGGCGAGGCGCTGGCGCTGGAGCTGGCGGCGCTGCAAACGCGCCGTTTCACCCGCGCGCTCGCGCTGCTGCCCGCAGGGCGCGCGCGTCCAGGCGGCGGCCTTCCTCGCCGCCATGTGCGATCCGGCGACGGCGATCCGGCGACAAGCGATCCCGAAAAGGGCGATCCGGCGACTCGCGATCCGCGCGACTTGCGATCCCGCGACCGGAGGCGCGCCATGAGCGAAATCGAATCCCAGCACCTGGCCGACGACGCCCTCCACCTGCTGATTGTCGACGACGACCGCCGCATCCGGCAATTGCTCAAGCGCTTTCTGCAGGCCGAAGGCTATCGCGTGACCTCGGCCGAAAGCGCCGAGGCGGCCTATGAGCACATGCGCGGGCTGCATTTCGACCTGCTCATCCTCGACGTGATGATGCCCGGCCAGAACGGCTACGAATTCGCCGCGAAGATCCGCGCGGAGAACACGCCGCTCGCCGAGGCTCCGATCCTGATGCTGACGGCGCGCTCCGACACCGGCGACCGCGTCAAGGGGCTGGAGGCCGGCGCCGACGATTACATGGCCAAGCCGTTCGAGCCGCGCGAGCTCGCCTTGCGCGTCGCCTCCATCCTGCGCCGCGCCGCGCCGCGCGCGCCCGCGCAAAGCGCGCCCGGCCAGAACGCCATGCGCTTCGGCGAGTTCAGCTTCGATCCCGACCGCGGCGAATTGCGCCAGGGCGACGACGTCATCCGCATCACCGAGCGCGAGCGCGACATGCTGCGCATGCTGGTGGAGACGCCCGGCGAGGCGGTGTCGCGCGAGGCGCTGGGCGGCGGCGGCGGCGCGGCCAACGAGCGCACCGTGGACGTGCAGGTCAACCGCCTGCGCCGCAAGATCGAGACGGACCCCGCCAACCCGCTGCATCTCCAGACGGTGCGCGGCTTCGGCTACAAGCTGGCGATCGACCGATGAATGTCGTCGCGCAGGCCTTCGTCGGAACGCGGCGGCTGTGGCGCACCTTCACCCGGGCGCTGGCCGGAATCATGCCCAAGGGCCTTTACGCCCGCTCGCTGCTCATCGTCATCCTGCCGATGGTGCTGCTGCAATCGGCCATCGCCCTGGTCTTCATGGAGCGCCACTGGCAGACGGTCACCTTTCGCCTCTCCAATGCGGTGACGCAGGACATCGCGGCGCTGATCGACATTTATCGCGATTTTCACAGCCTCGATCCGGACAACAGCAAGCTGGAGCAGATCGCGCGCTACCGGCTCAATCTCGATGTGGAGGTCCTGCCGTCGGGGCCGCTGCCGCCGGCCTTGCCCAAGCCGTTCTTCTCGCTGGTGGACCGCGCCATGTCGAGCGAGATCGAGAAGCAGATCCGGCTGCCGTTCTGGATCGACACGGTCGGGCGCTCGGATTTCATCGAGGTGCGCATCGACATGGGCGAGGCCGTGCTGCGCGTGGTCGCGCACCGCAGCCAGGCCTACGCCTCCAACACCGCATATTTTCATCATCTGGATGGTCGGAACCTCGGTGGTGCTGATTTCGGTCGCGATCCTGTTCCTGCGCAACCAGATCAAGCCGATCCTGGCGCTGGCCGACGCCGCGGAGGAATTCGGCAAGGGCCGCGAGGTCGAGTTCCGCCCGCGCGGCGCGCGCGAGGTGCGGCGCGCGACCTACGCGTTCCTGGAAATGAAGCGGCGCATCGAGCGCGCCATGGAGCAGCGAACGACCATGCTCAACGGCGTCAGCCACGACCTGCGCACGATTTTGACGCGGTTCAAGCTGTCGCTGGCCTTGCTCGGCGACGAGCCCGAGGTGCAGGAGCTGGCGGGCGACGTCGATGAAATGCAGCGCATGCTCGAGGCCTATCTCGCCTTCGCGCGCGGCGACATCGGCGAGGCCGCCGCGCCGACCGACATTCCCGCCATGCTCGAAACGCTGCGGCAGGAATCCGAGCGTCTTGGCCACGACACGCAGGTCGTCTATGTCGGCGAGCCGGTCGCCACGGTGCGGCCGGACGCCTTCAAGCGCTGCCTGGCCAATCTGCTGAGCAACGCCGCGCGCCACGGCGACCGCATCCGCCTCGAAGGCTCTTGCGACGCCAAGTTCCTGCAGATTCACGTCGACGACGATGGCCCTGGGATTCCCGCGGAAGCGCGCGAAAATGTGTTCCGGCCCTTCGTGCGGCTCGACGAGGCGCGCAATCAGGACGAGGGCGGCACGGGTCTCGGCCTCGCGATCGCCCGCGACATCGCCCGCTCCCATGGCGGCGAAATCTTTCTCGGGGCCAGCGCGCTCGGCGGCCTGCGCGCCAGCGTGCGCGTCCCGGTGTGACAAAGGACAAAGACATGAACCTCATCGAAATGGCCCTGGCCGACTTGTCCGGCGCCGAGACCTTTCCGCTCGACGCCCTCATGACGCTGCGCCAGAAATGGAGCGATGCGCGCGGCCCGCTGCTCGCCGCGCTGAACGCCTTCGCCTCCGGCGCCGACCGTTCGCCGGAAAACGCCGAAAAGGTGTTTTTCGGCCTGCATCTGATGGCGGAAAAGCGCGAGTCCGAAGCCTGGGCGCCGCTGCTCGCCGTGGCGATGGAGGGCGAGGCGCTCTATGACATGATCGGCGACGCGACGTCGGAAACCCTTCCCGCCATTCTGCTCAGCCTCTATTCCGGCGATCTTGCCGGGCTGAAGACGCTGGTCGAGGCGCCGGGCGCCGACGAATGGGGCCGGGTCGCCGCGCTCGAATGTCTTTGCGCGCTGGCGGCGCAGGGCGACCTTCCGCTGGAGGACGCCAAGAGCTATCTCGCGCAAGGCTACGAGACGCTGCAGCCGCGCGAAGCCCACCCGATCTGGTATGGCTGGCAGGGCTGCGTCGCGCTGCTCGGCCTGTCGGAGCTGGAGCCCTCGGTCGCGCGCGCCTTCCGCCAGGGCCTTGTCGACAAGAATGTCCTGAGTTTCGAGGATTTCCAGGCGGAGCTGCGCGCCAATCGCGCGACGTCCGACCGCCGCGAACTGTTCGCGGAGCGCGGCATCAAGCCGATCGACGACGCCCTCGACGCCCTGTCGGCGTTCGAGGAGGACGAGGACGAGGGCGAGCCGGTCGCCCCCGTGGAAAACAAGTTCCGCGACGTCGGCCGCAACGACCCGTGCCCCTGCGGGAGCGGCAAGAAATTCAAGAAGTGCTGTCTGGTCGGGGAGTGAGCGGGCGGACCTATCGTCCCCCAAAAATCCGCTCCGCCAGCCCGATCAGCGGCGCCGCGATCGGGTCGAGGCGTCGGCGGGCGTCTTCGACGCGCTCCACCAGAGCCGCGCCGCGCGAAAGCTCCTTGTCGAGCGCCGCCATGGTCTTGGCGCTGTCGGCGCTGTCATCGGCGAGCCAGACATGGAACACGCGCGTCCAGGCCAGCGCCAGCCCCTGCAGTTTCAGGCGTTCCGAGCGGGCCTTCGCTGTTCAGCCCGGCCGCTTCGAGCATGAAGCGCAGCGAATTGAGCGCCAGCTGGTTAAGGGCGGGCAAAGCCAGCGGATCGCGCATCGCCCAGTCGTTGATGTTTCTTCAGCGCAGGCTGTAGGGCGCCATCGCGTCGAAGCGCCGCATCAGCACGTCGAACAGCCGGTCTTTTGGGGCTTTCGCCGGAAAGGTCGTCGTCGCTCGTCCAGCACGATCTTGTCGATGCGCCGCGAGAAGCCGCCGAGCACGGCGCCCTTTGACGGGAAAAAATCGCGGAACTGCGCGAGCGTGACCCCGGCGCGGTCGGCGACATCGGCGAGCGCGATCTCGTCCCAGCTGCGCTCGGCGGCGAGACCCATCAGCGCGTCGATGATCTTTTCGCGCGGGTCGGCGCTGTGTTTGTCGGGCCTTTGGTTTCCCGGGCCCTTTGGTCTGGGGGCCCTTTTCGTCGTTCTTGGCCTTGCTCATGGCGCGCTCCCCGCTCTTTGCCTGAAAATGGAGCAAAAGCGGCGCAGCGGCAAGGGCAGGGGTCAGCCGGACAGCTCCCCGGCGCGTTTCTCGGCCGCCGCGGTCGCGCGGGCCATCAGCGCGGCGAGGCCGCCCTCGGCCATCAGCACGTCGAGCGCGGCCTGGGTGGTGCCGCCGGGCGAGGTCACGGCCTTGCGCAAGGTCTCGGCGGAGGTGTCGGGCGAGCGATGCAGCAATTCGCCCGAGCCTTCGACGGTGGCGCGCGCCAGCCGCAAGGCGAGATCGGCGGGCAGGCCCGAGCGCCGCGCCGGCCTGCGCCAGCGCCTCGACGAGGTGAAACACATAGGCTGGGCCGGAGCCGGAAATCGCGGTGACGGCGTCGATCAGGCGCTCCGCGCCGACCCATTCCACCGCGCCGACGCCCGACAGCAGATCCTGCGCGGTCTCGCGCTGCGCGGGCGTGACCTCGGCGCTGGCGAAAGCCCCGGTGATGCCGCGCCCGATGGCGGCGGGCGTGTTGGGCATGGCGCGCACGATCGCCCGGGCCGGAAGGCGCGCGGCGAGATTGGCGACGGTCTTGCCGGCGAGGATCGAAATCAGCAGGCTGCCGGATTCAAACAGCGGCGCCAGCGCGGGCGCGGCGGCCTCCAGCATCTGCGGCTTGATCGCCAGCACGATGGTTTGCGCGGGCGCGGGCGCCGGGTTGAGCGCGAAGCCCTGCGCTGCCGCGAAATGGTTCAGTTCGTCGGAGGGATGCGGCTCGTAGACGGAAATCGTGCGCGCGGAAATGCCCGCGCCGAGCCAGCCGCCCAGCAAGGCGGCGCCCATCTTGCCCGCCCCGACAAGGGCGAGCGAAGCCGGTTTGCTGCTCATGCCTCGCCGCGCGTTTCCAGAAGGGCGCCTTCCAGCGCCTCGGCGGCGGACTTGCCGGCCCAGACGACGAACTGGAACGCCTGGTAATAGCGCTCGCAGGCGTCGACCGCGGCGGCCAGCGCCGCCTCGCATTGCGCGTCATTGGGCTCGGCGCCGCCGGCGAGCAGGATGGCGTGACGGAACATCACCACGCCGTCCTTGGACCAGACGTCGAAATGGCCGACCCACATCTGCTCGTTGATGCGCGCGATGAGATGGGCGGTTTCGGCGCGGCGGCGTTCGGGAACCTTGAGGTCGAAGGCGCAGGCGAGATGCAGCGCCTCGCATTGGGGCAGCCAGGTGAAGGCGATGTTGTAATCGGCCCAGCCGCCGCCGACGCAGATGGAGATTTCGTCGGGATCGTCGCGGTCGAAGGCCCAGTCCTTGACGGTGGCGATCCGCTCGACCACGTCGACCGGGTGCTCGACCCTATCGTTCGTTTCAATTCCAGACAGCAGCATTGATCGGTCCCGGGCGCGAGCAGCGCGGCAGAGAAAAAGGAACGCGGCTTGAACTCGAACAAAGCTCCGGACCCCATTGACCCGGCTGACTCCCCAGCCGAATCACCGGACAAAATCACTATAGTCAGATTTGTCCGGCGACGGAATCCTGTCCGCAACTGCCGACAAGTTGCTGGATTCGCGCGGAATCGTCTACCGGACCGAAGACGGCGTCCACAGCTAATAGCATTCGCGACTGCGATCCGCGCCGGAACTGGATGGAACGAGCGCCACGGGCGCCTCAGCCCTTGTTTTCGAGCGCGGCGATTTTCGCCTCGAGTTCGACGATGCGGCGCTCCAGCGCGTCATTGGCGTTGCGGGCGGCGACCGCCATGTCGCGCACGGCCTCGAATTCCTCGCGGTTGACGATGTCCATGCTCGCGAGCAGGCGCTCGACCTGCGTCTTGATGGCGGATTCCGCCTCGCGGCCGAGGCTGCGCGCGGCGCCGGCGGCGTCGTTGAACAGGCGGGACATGTCGTCGAAGAAGCGATTGGGCGACGCGGTCATGAACAGGCTCCGGGCTTTGCAAGGGGACGCCGCCCCGCAAGGACGTGATGCGGCGGTCTAAGAGATGGGCGCCCTTTTGCGCGAGCGCAAGAATTTTGTTGAACGGCTTTCACGGAAGCCGCCTATTGAGGCCCTTGAAGGCCGGCGCGCGCGGCGTTACTGCGTCGGACGAGATCACGGGACGCCGAGATGCCGCTTTTTCTGATGAACTATCCTGTGATCGATCCGGTCATGGTCAATCTCGGCCCGTTGCCGGTGCGCTGGTATGCGATGGGCTATATCGTCTCGCTGGTCGCGGGCTGGCTCATCGCCACGCGGCTCGTGCGCAGCGACGCGCTCTGGGGCGGCGCCCGGCGGCCCGTCGCCCGAAAGCCTCGACGATCTGCTGGTTTATGTCGCTTTCGGCGCCGTGCTCGGCGGCCGCACCGGCTATGTGCTGTTCTACAACCTTGCCTTCTTCCTCGAGAATCCGCTGGAGATCCCGGCGGTGTGGAAGGGCGGCATGTCGTTCCACGGCGGCCTCGCGGGCGCGACGCTCGGCGCCTGGCTGTTCGCGCGGCGCGAGAAAATCCCCTTCCTCAGCGTCGGCGATCTCTGCTCCGCCGTGGCGCCCATCGGCCTGTTCCTGGTGCGCATCGCCAATTTCATCAAGCCGGAGCTGTGGGGCCGCCCCAGCGACGTTGCCTGGGCCATGGTGTTTCCCGGCGCCGGGCCGCTGCCGCGCCATCCGAGCCAGCTTTACGAGGCGGGTCTCGAAGGCCTCGCGCTGGGGCTGATCGTCGCGCTCGCCGTGCGCGCCGGCGCGTTCCGCCGGCCCGGCTTGACCTCGGGTCTTTTCATCGGGCTTTATGGCCTTGCGCGCATTTTTTGCGAATTCTTCCGCGAGCCGGACCCGCAACTCGGCTTCCTGTTCGGCGGCGCGACCATGGGCATGCTGCTCTCGGCGCCGCTGGTCCTGCTTGGCGTTGTTCTTGTTGTTTATTCCTTGCGCCGCGCCCGGCCCGCGGCAAATCATTTGGCGGCGGAGGGACCATGACCGAGTTTCAGGAGCGCACGCTGCAGGATCGCCCGCTCAAGGACGATATCCGCGAGATCATCGCCGACGAAGGCCCGATTTCGATCGAGCGCTACATGGCGCTCGCTTTGACCCATCCCTCCAAGGGCTATTACACCACGCGCGATCCGTTCGGCGCCGCCGGCGATTTCGTCACCGCGCCGGAAATTTCGCAGATGTTCGGCGAATTGATCGGCCTGTGGGCGGCCGAAATCTGGAGCCAGATCGGCGCGCCGCCGCGAATCCGGCTGGTCGAGCTCGGGCCGGGACGCGGCACGCTGATGGCCGACGCCTTGCGCGCGGCCGGGGCCGCCCCGGAATTCCTGCAGGCGCTCGACGTTCATCTCGTCGAGGCGAGCGAAGTGCTGGTCGAGCGGCAGCGCGAGACGCTCGCCGCCAGCGGCAAGCCCGTGACCTGGCACACGAGCCTCGACGAAATTCCGCCCGGCCCGGCGATCTTCATCGCCAACGAATTTTTCGACGCATTGCCGGTGCGCCATTATCTCAAGACGCCGAAGGGCTGGCGCGAGCGGCTGGTCGGGCTCGATCCGGAGGGCGAACTGGCTTTCGGACTGAGCGAAGAGATCGAGCCCTATATCAAGGCCAAGGCGGAGGACGGCTCGATCCTCGAAATCGGCGCCGCCGCGCAACGCCTGATGACCCAGATCGCCGCGCGCATCGTCACCCAGAACGGCGCGGCGCTGGTGGTGGATTACGGCTATGTCCGCACCGCTTTCGGCGAGACCCTGCAGGCGGTCAAGGCGCATCAATTCGTCGATCCGCTCGCCGAGCCGGGACTGGCCGACCTGACCACCCATGTCGATTTTTCCGCGCTCGCCCGCGCGGCGTCGTCCGCCAACGCCCTCGTCCACGGGCCGGTGGAGCAGGGCGCCTTCCTGCGCGAATTGGGGATCGCGCAGCGCGCGGACATGCTCAAGCGCGACGCGACGCCGGAACAGGCCGAGCAGGTCGACGCCGCTCTGACGCGGCTGGCCGGCGGCGGCGCGGAGGACATGGGCGCCTTGTTCAAGGTTCTGGCGGTCACCCGCCGCAGCGTGAAAGAGGCGCCGGGCTTCGCGACGGTTCAGGCGAACGCATGACCGACGAGATTTTTCGCGCGGCGATCCGCGCGCCGATTCTGGACGGGACGACGCACGCCTTTTTCACGCGCCGGGGCGGGGTCTCGCAGGGCGTTTACGCCTCGCTCAACGGCGGAATCGGCTCGCGCGACGACCATGCCGCCGTGACCGAGAACCGCGCCCGCATGGCGCGCGCGCTCGGCGTAGCGCCGGGCCATTTCCTGGTGCCCTATCAGGTCCATTCCGCCGAGGCGCTGGCGGTGTCGGCGCCGTGGCTCGAGAGCGAGCGGCCGCGCTGCGACGGGTTGGTCACGGCGACGCCGGGCCTGGCTTTGGGCGTCACCGGCGCCGATTGCGGCATCCTGCTGTTTGCGGATCCCAGCGCCGGGGTCATCGGCGCGGCCCATTCCGGCTGGAAGGGCGCGCTCACCGGCATGGTCGAAGCCCTCGTCGCCGCCATGGAAACTCTGGGCGCGCGACGGGCGAATATCGGCGCCGCGCTGGGCCCGACCATCGCGCAGCAAAGCTATGAAGTCGGGCCGGAGTTTTTCGCGCGGTTCGAGGCCGAGGACGCGAGCTTCGCGAAATTCTTCGCGCCCTCGGGCAAGCCGGGCCATTTCCTGTTCGACCTGCCGGGCTTCATCGAAATGCGCGCCGGGCGCTCGGGAATTGGCGCGTTCGAAAATCTGCGCCTCGACACCTATGCGGACGAGGCGCGATTTTATTCCTACCGCCGGATGACCCATCGCGGCGAGCCTGATTACGGTCGCCTTGTCGCGGCGATCGCCTTGCCGGCCTGAGCCGTTAGACGATCCGTCCCGTCCCGGGGGCTCTTACGTCCCGCGGGGTTTGGCCCGGGCGGTCGGCGCGGCGGCGGCGGGATCGTCGGGCCAGAGATGGCGCGGATAGCGGCCCTTCATCTCGGCCTTCACCGCCGCCCACGAGCCCTTCCAGAAGCCCGGCAGGTCGCGCGTGATCTGGATCGGGCCGATGGGCAGGGGAAAGCAGATGGAGCGTCAGCGGCGCGCGGCCTCCGGCGAGGCTCGGATGGGTCGAGAGGCCGTAAAGCTCCTGCACCCGCACTGCGAGCACCGGGCCCTCGGGCCCGCCGTAATCCAGCGCGATCGACGATCCGGCGGGCGTCGGAAATGGGTCGGCGCCTCTGTCGTCCAGCCGGCGCGCGAGATCCCAGGGGATCAGCGCCGCCAGCGCCGCGTCGAACTGCTGCGGTCCGATGTCGTCGAGCTTCTGGCAGCCGAGAAGGTAGGGACCGAGCCAGTCTTCGGCGTTTTGCGCCAGCGCTGCCTCGGTCAGGTCCGGCCAGGGATTGCCCTCGCCTTCGCGCGCGGTCTTGCGCGCAAGGCTTCGCGCAAAAAGGCGACGCTGTCGCGCGTCTGCCTTTGCGCCTTGCTCCAGTTCAGCCGGTCAAGGCCATGGGCGGCGGCGCCGCGCGCCAGAACTCTGCGCGTTTTCCGAGCGTGGCCGCGACCGGCAGGTTCTTCTCGGCCAGAACCAGCGCGCCGAACCGCCGCGCCTCGCGCCGGCGCAAGGCGCCGCTTGCCGGTCGAACCGCGTTTCGTCGCGCACCGCGATCTCGGCGGCGAACAGCCGTTCGAATTCGGCTTCCTCCAGTTCGGCGGCGGCGAGGATGCGGCTCGCCGCCGGCGCGGCCCGCGACCTCTGCGACGGCCAGCATTTTGGCGCGCGACAGCGCCACATGCGGTTCGACGCTCGCGGCGCGGCCGTTGGCCATCAGGAATTCCCCGGGCTTGCCGCGCGCGCGGGCGATTCGGTCGGGAAAGGCCAGCGCGACGAGAGCGCCGCGCGCGGCAGCGCGCGCCGGCTCGGCCCTTTCTCCCAGTTCGCGGGCCGCCGCGCGCAAAAAATGCTTCCAGCCGTGGGCGAGACGGCGGCCGTCCTTGCCGCGCGGCGAATGGTCGCGGGCGAAACGGTCCAGCCGCTCGCCGATGTCGGGCCCTTCGCCGCCAAGGCCGCGCTCGGTCAAGAGCAAAGCTAGTTCGCAAGCCGTCTTCGCCGGCGCCCCGGCTTCGGCCTGCAGCGCCATGCGGGCGAGGCGCGGCGGCAGCGGCAGACGCCGCATGGCTTTTCCGCGCGGCGTGATGGCGCTGTCCGCGTCCAGCGCGCCCAGCTCCTGCAGCAAGGCCGCGCCTCGTCGCAGGCGGGCGCGGGCGGCGGGTCGAGCCAAAGCAGTTCGCCGGGGTCGCGCGCGCCCCAGGCGGCGAGGTCCAGCAGCAGGCCGGAAAGATCGGCGGCGAGGATTTCCGCTTGCGCAAAGGCGGGCAGGGCGCCGGTCGCGGCCTCCTCCCACAGCCGGTAACAGACTCCCGGCGCCGTGCGGCCGGCGCGGCCGCGTCGCTGGTCGGCAGCCGCGCGCGAGACGCGGAGGGTTTCGAGCCGCGTCAGGCCGAGGTCGGGTTCGAACGGGGCGCGCGCGACGAGGCCGCAATCGATCACCACGCGCACGCCGTCGATCGTGATCGAGGTTTCGGCGATGGAGGTGGCCAGCACGATCTTGCGCCGCCCCTCGGGCGCCGGGCGGATGGCGCGATCCTGCGCCGCGCGCTCCATCGCGCCGTAAAGCGGGCGATCTCGACGGCAGGGTCGCGCACGTCCTGCTCGAGCCGCGCCGCCAGCGCGCAGGATTTCGGCCTGTCCGGGCAGGAAGACCAGCATCGAGCCCGGCTGCTCGGCCAGCGCGCGCCGCACGGCGCGGGCGGCGGCCTCCTCGATCCGCTCGCGCGGGTCGCGGCCGAGATAGATCGTCTCGACGGGAAAGGCGCGGCCCTGCGCTTTCTATCACCGGCGCATCGCCCATCAGGCTGGCGACGCGGGCGCCGTCGAGCGTCGCCGACATCGACGACAAGGCGCAGGTCCGGCGCGCAGCGCCGCCTGGGCGTCGAGCGCCAAAGCCAGGCCGAGGTCGGCGTCGAGCGAGCGTTCGTGGAATTCGTCGAACAGCACCGCCGCTACGCCCTCGAGCGACGGATCGTCGAGGATCATGCGGGCGAAGACGCCCTCGGTGACGACCTCGATCCGCGTCTTCGGCCGGCCCAGCGATTGCAGCCGCACCTTGAGGCCGACGGTCTCGCCGAGGCTTTCGCCCAGCAGGCCGCCATGCGCGTCGGCGGCGGCGCGCGCGGCGAGACGGCGCGGCTCCAGCACAATGATCTTGCCGTCGCCGCGCCAGGGCGCGCAATGCGTCCAGCAGAGCCAGCGGAACACGCGTCGTCTTGCCCGCGCCGGGCGGCGCGACCAGCACCAGGCGGCTGGACTGCGCCAGAACCTCGCCGAGGCGCGGCAGGTCTCGTCGATCGGCAGCGCGGGGATAGCGGGCGGGGGCGCGGCGGGCGTCATGCCGCCTCTTGCCAGCATTTTCGGCGCGGGGCAATTGCAGGCTTCGAAAGGCGAAGGCGAGCCCTCTTCTCCCGCACCGCGGAAAGGTCTATAGGTCGGCCTCGGTCACGCCTCATTTGAGGGCCGCAGCCAGGAAGCGCCCATGTCGCAAGACACTATCCCTACCCCTGCCGCCGTCACGCCCGCTCCCGAAACCGCCCAGCAGCCCGTGGACCCCGAGGTCCAGCACGAGGGTTTCTGGACCATGGTGCTCGGCTCGCTGGGCGTCGTCTATGGCGACATCGGCACCAGCCCGCTCTATGCGCTGAAATGCCGCGCTCGACCATATGAAAAACGACGGCGTCGTGGAATCCGAGGTGATCGGCATCGTCTCGCTGCTGATCTGGGCGCTGTTCATCGTCGTCACGCTGAAATACGTCCTTCTTCCTGATGCGCGCCGACAACAAGGGCGAAGGCGGCATGCTGTCGCTGATGGCTCTGGCGCAGGACGCGCTCGGCCGGCGCTCACGCTGATCTTCCTGCTCGGCGTCGCCGGCGCGGCGCTGTTTTCCGGCGACGCCATCATCACGCCGGCCATCTCGGTGCTTTCGGCGGTCGAGGGCCTCAAGACGGCGTCGACCGCGTTCCAGCCCTACATGCTGCCGATCGCCGTGGTGATCCTGGTCACCCTGTTCGTCGTGCAGAGCGGCGGCACGGCCAAGGTCGCGACCTTGTTCGGCCCGATCATGGTGGTGTTCTTCGGGCTGATCGGCGCGCTGGGGCTCGATCACATCGCCGACGCCCCGCGCATCCTGACGGCCTTCAATCCCGCCCTACGGCGTCGCGTTCCTGTTCGGCCACGGCGCCGCCGGTTCGTCACCCTGGGCCTCGTCTTCCTGGCCGTGACCGGCGCCGAGGCGCTTTACGCCGACATGGGCCATTTCGGCCGCAGGCCGATCCAGGTCGCGTGGCTGTTCTTCGTGCTGCCGTCGCTGGTGCTCAATTATCTCGGCCAGGGCGCGCTGGTGCTGAACACGCCTTCGGCGGTCGCGAACCCGTTCTACCTGATGACCCCGGCTGGGCGCTGATCCCCTTCGTCGTTCTCGCCACCGTCGCCACCGTGATCGCCAGCCAGGCGGTCATCACCGGCGCCTTTTCGCTGTCGCGCCAGGCAATCCAGCTCGGCCTGCTGCCGCGCCTCGAGATCCAGCACAAATCGGCGACGACCGAGGGCCAGATCTTCGTGCCGCGCGTCAACCGGACCCTGCTGATCGGCGTGCTGCTGCTGGTGCTTCCTGTTCCGCACCTCCGACAATCTCGCCAACGCCTATGGCATCGCCGTCACCGGAATGCGGTCGCGCAAAGGACTTAACCTGCCGGGTATCGAGCTGGGCGCCGCCGCCTTTACCGACCACGACAGAAAGTGCCTCGAATTCGCGCTGAACCAGGGTGTCAATGCGGTGAGCCAGTCTTTTGTCGAATCGAAGGCCGATATCCTTGCCCTTCGAAAAGCAGCGGCAGACCTTGGCTACAGCCCTTTCGTCATCGCCAAGATCGAGCGATCGAAGGCACTCGACCGGATCGAGGAAATCCTCGAAGCTGCCGACGGAATCATGATCGCCCGGGGCGATTTAGGCGTCGAGATACCGATAGAGCGGATCGCCGTCGTCCAAAAGGATCTCGTGCATAAGGCCAATTTGCACGCCAAGCCGGTCATCACTGCCACCCAGATGCTCGAATCGATGACGGGGAACCGGCGGCCTACGAGGGCTGAGGCGACCGACGTGGCCAACGCCATACTCGACGGCACCGACTGCGTGATGCTCTCCGAGGAGTCGGCCATGGGAAAGTACCCGGTGGATGCGGTCGCCATGCTCGCAAAAATCGCTCAGGCCGTCGAGCCTAACCTGCCGGGTCGATACGTGAGGGAGACCCTCGAGTCGATCGCTTCCGGATGAAAAGATAAGCACGGGAGACCTTATTTCCCTGAGCGTGGAAAGTGCCCTCGAGCGCATGCCCGTGGCGGGCGTCATCGTGCGCAGCCGGAGCGGAGCAACGGCGCGCAGGCTGTCCAGACTCAGGCTGCCGGTCTGGATAAGTGCAATAAGCCGTCTGGAAACGACGTGTGAGGCCCTCCAGTTCTCTTATGGGGTCTTCCCGGTGCATGCCGTCGAAGATGGTGACGATTGGAGCGATTGGACGAAAAGCTGGTTGAACGCCCATGAGGCGAAAGGGGAGTTCGCGCTGCTCATCCAGGGTCCTTCTTTGAAACATCCGGAAGCGAACCACCGGCTGGAAATCATAGACCTGAAGTCGAAGCCTTGATGGCCGGGCCAAAGTAGTCGACAGCCGGAACACTCCGGACCTTCGGTCCGGATCAGCAAACTTTGAGAGGAGTATAGATGAACAAGACCGCGCTTCAACACTGTAGCTACGGGCTTTATCTTGTGTGCGCAAACAACGGCGAGAAGCTGAACGGCCAGATCGCGAATACGGTCTGCCAGGTGACGTCCGAGCCGCCCGGGGTATCGGTCTGCATCAACAAACAGAACCTGACCCATGAGACCATAATAAAAGCCAAGGCTTTCTCCGTATCCATACTCGGGGAAGAGGCGCCCATGGTGTTCATCGGCCGCTTCGGCTTCAGGTCGGGGCGGGACATAGACAAGTTCGAAGGCGTCTCGTACAAGTTCGGACAAACCCGGGCGCCGATCGTGCTCGATTATGCCACGAGCTACCTCGACTGCGAGCTTATGGAGAGCATGGACGCGGGGACCCACACGATCTTTCTCGGGCGCGTGGTGGACGCGGAAGTAGTGAGCGACGGCAAGCCCATGACCTATGAATACTATCACCAGGTAAAGGGAGGAAAATCGCCGAAAACGGCGCCTACCTATGTTGCCCCGGGCAGTTGATTGTCCTGCGGCGATTCCCTATAATCGTGAATAGAGGTGAAACAAATGTCGAGAGTAATGATACATTCGGCAACCTATGAAACAGTGCGCCCGGCCGTGGATCGCGCCTTCGACCTTTTTCCCCTCGACCTGAAGGGGAAGAGCGTGCTGATAAAACCGAACGTGCTCCGGGCTTCCAGACCCGAAGAGGCCATTACGACCCACCCGACCGTCCTGCGGGCCGTGGTGGACAAGGTGGAGGCCATGGGGCCCGCTTCCCTCGTGGTGGGCGACAACCCCGGCCTCATGAACTATGGGGCAAATGAGGAAAGCTTCAGGGTATCGGGACTGATGGACGCGTCCAAAGGTTACTACAGGAACATCGGGAACGACTCCCGGAAGGTCGCTTTCAACCCTGAGTTCCTTCCGTCCGTGAGCCCCTCCAGGGCTGTCCTCGACGCCGATGTGGTCATCAGCCTTCCGAAGTTCAAGACCCACGGCCTGAGCGTCATTACCGGCGCCATCAAGAACAGCTACGGTATATTGCCCGGTGCCCAGAAAGCCGTGCTCCACAAGGCAGCAGGCTGTGCCGAGCGCTTTCACGAGATGCTCGTCGATGTCTTCCGTCTGAGGGTTCCCGATCTTTTTATCGTGGACGCAGTCGTCGGCATGGAGGGCAACGGCCCGGCCGGCCTCGATCTCAGGGACATAGGCCTGATCCTGGCCTCTGATAATGGAGTGGCCGTGGACGCATGCATCGCCTTCATGATGGGCCTGGAGCCCGGTAAGATGCGTTTCCTTCAGAAGGCCAGGGAAGCGGGCCTCGGGGATTACGACATGGACGCAATCGAGGTCATCGGGGAGCTTCGGAGGTTGCCCGACTTCAAGCTCCCGCCCCTGGGCGGCGAAGCGGTGCTCCAGAACCCGGCCATGCTGGCAGGCATCCACAGCCGCACGATTCTGCGACCTCGCGCTAATCCCGATCTGTGCACGGGCTGCGGTACCTGCATAGAACAATGTCCCGTATCGGCCCTGTCCATGGGCGACACCCTCCCGGTCGTCGATATCGATACCTGCATTACCTGCTTCTGCTGCCAGGAAATGTGCCCGGAAAAGGCCATTACACTGCAATAGGACCGGGACATCGGGACGATCGGGTCCGGCCGTCGTGGCAGCACGGGCCGGGAGGAAAACGAATCTTAAGAAGTGTCGGCTCCGAGCCGAAAAAAGACATACGATGCAACAGCATCGCGAAGCCCCGGAGCAAGGAGGAGCCTATGGCCCTGATGACATGGAACGAGCATCTGAGCGTGAACATCAAACAGATAGATGACCAGCACATAAAGCTCGTGGAGCTGCTCAACAGCTTCCATGACGCGATGAAGCTTGGAAAAGGCAAGGAAGCAATGGGCAAGACCCTTTCCGAGCTGCTCGACTATACGGTCTATCACTTCGGGGTCGAGGAAGACCTCTTCAAAAAATACGCGTATCCTGCCTCTGCCTCCCACAAGACGGAGCACGAGGCCCTCACGAAGAAGGCTTCGTTGACCTGAAAGAGCGATTCTCCCGCGGAGAGCCGGTGGTCAGCGGAGAAACCATGGCTTTCCTGAAGGATTGGCTTCAGGACCATATCATGGGGAGTGACAAGAAATACGCTCCTTTTCTCAACGGAAAAGGTGTAGACTAAAAAGACCGCACGCCGGGTCGGTTGCGGGATTGGCCCCTCCCGTTCGCGTGCAACAGGCACATGAAAAACCCCTTTCTTGGACTTGAGGGGCACGATCGAACTTCACGAAAAACCGGACGAATTGCCGAAAGAGGGGGCCCACGCACGCAATGGATAGCAAAAGCCTGATAGAAGAAGTGCAGCAATACCTTCGGCTTGCTCTGCCGATCATGTCGAAGCAGCGGATACCGATAACACCCAAGAACTACGCCGTCTGGTACAAGTACGTTTCAGGCGCCGACGAAGAGCTTCGCACTACCATCGATGCCATGCTTCAAAGGGAAGAGGACTTTTCCGCGGAAGAAAACGAAGCCCTCTATCGCCGGTTCTGCTCGGAAGAAGATAGCGCCGGGTTGAGAAAGATCAGGGAGGAGCTCCAGGAGCTTCTGCGGACGATTCTCAAGGAAGTGACCGAGCTCACCGGCGAAACGAAAGATTACGAGTCCTTCATTTCCCAGTCGGTCGACCGGCTCTCGGAGGACGCATCCATCGAGGAGATCAAAAGCGTCTTCACCGAGATAATCAATAAGACGAAGACCCTGGGAGGTTTCGGAAAAGCGATCCAGCACAAGTTGAAGGAGACGACCGAAGCGCTGGAAGAGCTCAAGAAAGACTTCGAGGAGCTGAAGACCGAGGCGTCCGTCGACTTCCTCACGGGGACTCCGAACCGGAAGGCCTTCGATACCCAGCTTGCCCTTTCTATCAAAGAGGCCTCGACCGGCGACAGGGACCTCTCTTTGCTTCTTATCGATATCGACAACTTCAAGAGATTCAACGATGCATTCGGCCATCTCGTGGGAGACGAGGTATTGAGGTTCGTCGCGAAGAAGATCAAGGAGACGGTGAAAGGCAGGGATTTCCTGGCTCGCTTCGGTGGAGAGGAATTCGCGGTCATCCTTCCCAAACTTCTCTGGCCGGTGCCGCCTCCGTCTGCAGAAGGCATACGGAGCTTCTTCGAGACGATGCCTCTCAGGACGTCGGCAACGGCAAAAGAGATTGGAGTAATAACGGTTTCCATAGGCGTAGCGCGCTTTCGCCGGGGAGAGTCGTCGGAAGAGCTTATTCGTCGAACCGACCAAGCCCTCTACGCGGCGAAAAACGCCGGGAGGAACCACGTGGTAACCGTGTCCGACAAACAGGATAGAGTCGACCCGAGATGGACCGGCGGAGCAGGCGGGGCCGGCCTTTCGTGAATCCACAAGTTCGAGTCTCTATTGAAGCCTGGTCACATCGTACAGGGCGCTTGTGAGCCTGATCGTGACGATGAGAAGATAGACGGTATAGACGATGACCGCCGCCGTCAGGATGATCTTCCAGGTCTTGTTAAAGGCCGGACTTTTGAAGAGAAAGGGGAGGCCGAAGGGCCCCAGCACGAAGAAGAGAAGGAGAATGATCGCGAAGGGCCTGAAGTACCACTTCGGACGGGAAGTCTCATTCCCGATCATCTTCCCCTGCCCATTGGATGTCGTAAGAGGATTTCACCACATCAGTTCCTTTTCATGGTCCGGCTGACTTCAAATGGCCTTTCCTATCTTCCATCCCTTGCCGATGGCATCGACGATGAGGCCGGGGCTGTCACAATCACCGATGGCATAAATCTCCGGGACCTTACCTTCCAGTGCGATCATGAGATCCCTGTTCGGCTCCAGAGGAAGGGCGGTGACGATGCTGTCCGCCTCGATGGTCGGTCTGTAGCCCAGCTTGTTCAGGACCGTCAGGCCTTGAGGCGTCACGGCCACAGGCTTTACGCCCGGCATCATGGTGACGCCCTTCTGGCGGAACCACCAGAAAAGCTGGAGCTTGAGATGGCTTATCATCCCCTCTCCAAGCTGATCCGCGGAATCGACGATCGTCACTTTCCTGCCCCGTTTGACGAGGAACTCGGCGAGCTCGCAGCCCTGTATGCCGCCGCCGATGATGACGACCCTCTTTCCGAGGGGCATCCAGATATTGGTGAGGGAGCGCAGGGTCTCGGAAGAGAAGAAGCGCAGGAAGAACTTGAGCATCTTATGGAGCTTCGCGTTGCTCACCACGTTCTTTCCGTCGATCCCCGGTATGTCGGGAAGGGTCGGGATGCCGCCTGTGGCGAGAATGAGCACGTCGGGCTTCATCTCCTGGATAAGGGCGGGAGTTCGCCTCGGTTCCGAGACGGACTTCGACCCCCAACTTGGTGATCTGGCCTTTGAGGTAGGTGATGATGGCGGGAAGGTCCTCCACCTCGAGCCCCTTCACAAGAGCGGCAAGGGGGAGCAGTCCTCCCAGGCGTGAGGATTTCTCGAAGAGCACCACGTGGTGGCCCCTGAGCGCGGCCACTCTCGCCGCTTCCATGCCTCCGGGGCCTCCGCCGACGACGACCACTTTCTTCTGCTTTGGCGCGGGTTCGAGGACATAGGGACTTTCCGTTCCTATTGCGGCGTTTATCCTGCACCGCCTCGGCGCATCCTCGTCCTTGCATTGGGTACAGGAGGTGCAGGGGGCGATGTCGTCGAACCTTCCCTGGACGAGCTTGTTCGGAAGCTCCGGGTCGGCATAGAGGCGCCGGTTCATGGCGATGAAATCGGCTTTCCCTTCCTCCAGGGTCTTCTCTGCAAGATCGGGATCGAACCTGCCCACGGTAATGACCGGGACGGTAAGGACCTTCTTGAAGGCCTCGGCGAGGGGGATGTTCGCCCCTGCCCCATGGCGGCTCATATCGAGCTCGGGAGGGAAAGTGCTCAAAGGCACGGGAGGCTCAGGGTAGCAGAGGTGGTCGGTGATGAAAGAGGCATCGTGTCTGCCGATCCAATGGGACCTCACCTGGATCGCGTCGGCTCCGGCATCCTGAATGGCCCTGGCTATCTGCACGCTGTCGGCGAGAGAGAGGCATTCGCTCCGCTCCACCCCGACGAACCTCCCCACCTCGACGCCGTTGATGAGGGCGGTCACGGGGAAATCCTTGCCTGCCTGCCTCTTGATTTCCTTGACGATCGAGACGATGAGACGGGTGCGGTTTTCTATGCTGCCGCCGTAGGCGTCGTGCCTCTTGTTCCAGAAGGGAGAGAGGAAAGTATGGAGGAGGTGGGTGCAGGAGGAGTTGATCTCGACTCCGTCGAACCCGGCCTTTTGGGCGCCTAAGGCATTGATGACGAAGGCCTCCACGACTTTCTCGATATCTTCGGCCTTCATCTCCCTCGGCATGGAGTCGTGGTTATCCATCTCCGAGATGACGCACACCGGGGAAGGGGCCCTCGTGTCGTGGTCGGGGGAGTGGGCGAGGTTCCAGTTGCCCATATGGGCGAGCTGGACGAAGACGGGGCAGCCGTGACTATGAATGATCTCCGTCACCTCCGACATGGCTTCGATTGCCTTGTCGTTGTCGAGGCGGAAGCCCTTTCCTCCCGGTTCGAGGCGAGGGCTCTCTATGATGATGAGGCCCACCCCTCCCCGTGCGTAGGCGTCGAAGAGCCACTTGGCTTTTTCGGCGACGGGCACTCCCCCGGCTATCCAGTACTGGAGCCCCGCGGCGGGCTTGATGATCCTGTTCCTGGTCGCTACGCGTCCGATATGGGAAGGCTCCAGGAGTTTTGCGAATCTTTGGTCAGACATTTCAGGCTATCCTCCGGCATCGCGGTCATTCAACGAGCGACGGACACCCGGAGGATCCCAAGGTTCACCGGGCATCATTCGCTATTTCCGCACAATTCTATAGCTGAGTGACTTTAAGAAATATCGCTCTTCCTGTCAAGTCAATTATACCCCGCCGGCGTCATCCTTCCTGCAGCTCCACCGGCGGCCGTGTGGGCGAGGTCGCCGGTCTCCTTTCAGCACGGCGTTACGCCGCCCGTGACACCCTGGCATTGGGGAGCCTTTTCAAAGGGAGATGACCCGCCGGAAGGCCGGGCCGCCGCCTTACCCGAAGGACTTGTCGATAGGTCCGACGAGTTGCCGTGGAGCGTGTCATATTGACCAGCAGGAAAGCCGCTTTTCTGATCACCTGTGGCACTGTACGATAAAGGTGAATTCTGCGATCCACTCCCCGTCGGCTGGCCCAGGAAATCGTAACCAACCGGCGTTTCCTGCGAAAATGCCGCTGATACAAGGAAGGCGAAACCGACAAATAAACCTATGGCAGCCACAAACAGGCCATTCATTTTCCCCACCTCCTTACCTTGATGCATAGGAATCAGAACACTTTTCTTCATCCCGACAGGACTCTAATCGGCGTGACCTTCCCTGTCAAGATGCGAACGCCTCCCTCGGCCTGCGCACCCAGAGCGCCGGCGGAGTCTTGCAAACCATGGGATCCATGTGAAATACTTTCATCATGGTCCGTCCTCCCGGATTGGAATATTCGGCCTTTGCGAGGGCAGATTCTTAGACTGTAATGATGATGGAAATCTTCAGAACCGCCGAGAAAGCGCGGGGCATATCCAATGGCGATGTACGGGCTGTCGCGGCTTTACCGTAGGAGCCGGATCATTTCATGAGGGTGGCTAAGAGGGATTTCTTCGCCATTATGGCTGCCGTTCTGCTGGCTGCGGTGCTTATCATCGTAAGCACGAGCGGCGAGAAGGCCGGGATGGTCCCTGCCGACGACACGCATCGTCCCTTTAATGAAGCCATGAAGAAAAGCTCAGACAGGATTGAGACGGAAAAGGGCTGCACGACCTGCCACAACCAACAAGCTCACCCCCTGCCGAAGAAGCATCCGCCAAAAGAACAATGTCTGATCTGTCATAAGCCTTCGGAAGTCGTGTTACAATAATATGCCGGTTTTCTCAGCATCGGAAAGGGAGAGCACCTCCTCGGCGGAGCGGCCCGACGGATCGTGACGGCGGAAGGGTAAGGAGACCCGGAAGGAAGACCCGTGAAAACGACCTTGAAAAGGCAGCTGCTCGTACGGTTCATTGCCGTCATTCTGACCACCGGCGTGGTCTCGTGCGTCATAGGCACGGTCCTGATAAATAAGTGGACCATGGGGCAGGCAGAGGACAGGGTGGGCAATTCACTCAACGCAGCCCGGGAGGTCATCAACCACCGCTTGGAAAACATCGAGAGCGCGGTTCGCTTCGCCTCTTCAACCGCCCTCGTCAGAGACTCCCTGTCGGATAAGGACCGTTCACGTATGGCCGGATACCTCGAAGACTTGAGAAAAAAAGGAGCTCTCGACACCCTGGACCTCGCCGACGAAAAAGGAACTGTTCTGTTGAGGTCGAGCAACCCCGGCGTCGCAGGTGACATTGTCCTCAACAACGAGACGGTGGAGAAAGCATGCGCTTCGAGGGCAACGGCCTCTTCCATCGAGGTCGTCCCTTACGGGCTCATCCGGAAAGAAGGAGAGGCACTTGCATCGCAATGCGCGATACCCTGCGATGGACCCGCGAAGGAGGAACAATCGGGCGCCACCCGCGCCATGGTTCTCATGTCGGCGTCACCCGTGTTTCAAAAAAACGGAAAAATGATCGGGGTTGTCTACGGCGGAGAGGTCCTCAACCGGAATAACGGGATTGTCGACAGGATCAGGGACATTCTTTACCGGAACGAAAAATATCGGGGAAAGGACGTGGGAGTGGCGACGGTCTTCTTGAATAATGTCCGTATAGCCACCAATTCCAGGAATGAGGACGGGACCAGGGCCATCGGGACCACCCTTTCGAAGGAAGTCTTTGAAAAGGTGCTCCGCCGGGGAGGCCGGTGGGTCGGCAAGGCACAAGTGGTCCATGACTGGTACATTATGTCGTATGAGCCAATTCGCAACGTTCACAACGACATCGTAGGATTCCTCTCCGTCGGTATGCTTGAACGGATGTTCGCGGATATGAGGGAAGAAACGCTCACCATCTTTTTCGGGATCACCCTTTTGGGAGTGGTGCTTTCCATCTTCATCGCCAGTCTTCTTTCCGATACGATCGTCAAACCCATCGATAGCCTCGTCCAAGCGTCCCACAGGATTTCCCAGGGTGACTTCTCGGTGATTGTCACTCCCCGGTCAAAGAATGAAATCGGAGGAGCTCGAGGCCACGTTCAACCTGATGGCCTCCTCGCTCGAGGCCAGGAACGTGGAAATCAAGAGACTGACCGAGCGACATATGGCTCGATCGGAAAAACTTGCATCCATCGGGAGGCTCGCCGCAGGCATAGCCCATGAGATCAACAATCCCTTGACCTCCGTGCTCACCTTCAGCTCCCTTCTATTGAGAAAAGCCGACGAGAGTCAACGGGAAAAACTGGATATCATAGTCAAGGAAACGACGCGGTGCGGGGAAATCGTGAGAGAGCTGCTCAACTTCGCGCGCCAGAGCGAGCCGAAGAAAGAGGCGTGCAATATCAACAAGATCATCGTAAGCGCCCTGTCCCTGACGAAGAACCAATTGAAGGTGAGTGACAGCCGTATCAACACAGCGGTAGAGTTCCAAGAGCTACCCCCTTTGATGGCCGATCGGGATCAATTGCTCGAAGTCTTCATCAACATGGTCATCAATGCCTTGGATGCCATGCCGCAGGGCGGGGACCTCATGACAAAGACGAGGCTTCTGGAAGACGGGAAGACGATCGAGATCAGTATCAGCGACACGGGACAAGGGATACCGGAAGAAGATCTCGAAAAAATATTCGAGCCCTTCTTCACGACCAAGGAAGCCGGCAAGGGAACGGGCCTGGGCCTGGCCGTGAGCTACGGAATCATCGAGGCCCACAAAGGAAGCATCGATGTGAAGAGCGAGGTCGGCAAGGGCACGACCTTCATCATTACGCTGCCCGTGGAGTGATCAATGACTCCCTCGGGCGGGCACAAGCCCGCCCGAGCCTCCCGCTCAAGCGGTCCTATTCTCCTATCTTCTTTCCTCCCCCCTTCGGGTTTCCCCTCAGGCCGTCCGCGTTCCGCTCCGCCTTGCCGTTCTTGGCCCTGAGGCTGTCCGTGCTGTCGCTCGACCTGCGGCTGCCCCTGTTGCGGTTGCGGCGCCTGCTGGGGCTGCTGCTGAAACTGCCGTTGCGGCGGCGCCTGTGGTCTCTGAGGCTGCGGCGCCCGGACCTGTTGTTGGTGCTGTTGGACCTCGGGCCTCTGTTGGTACTGCTGCTGCCTCTGCTGTCTCAATGCCTGTTGCTGCTGAGCCGGTCGAGGTTGGTAACCCTGAACTCCCCAGGCCTTCTGCTTTTGCCAATACCCGTTATCGTGCCAGCCTTTCCAGCTCCGTTGAAGCCGGCCGTTGTCGATCCTCTGATAATTCCATGGGTGTCCGTGCCAGTTATGGCTTCTGTAGTACCCTCTCCAGCCCGGGTCGACATCATAATAGAAGCGTGGGACATGATTGAAATAGGCCCAGCCCCGATCGTAATAACGGGAGCGGTACCAGTACCCATCCCACAGGCGCCACCACCAGCCGTTGTAGAAGAACATATCCCCGTTCACATCGGGAACCGCATAGACGTCGGGCGTATCGGGCAGCACTATCACCGCCGGAGGCGCCTGAAAGACGATGGGTGGCGGCAGGGATATTCCGACGCTCACGCTTACCTGCGCCATGGCCGAAAGAGGAACCAAGAAGAGTATCGCTGAAAGGATTATCCAAAGAACCGATCGTTTCATTTTGTGCCTCCAAAGGCCCCCAACATCGACCCTTCGAGTGACGGCGGGTCTTATAGAAGGTACGGTGGGGGCAAAATACCAACGCAACCGCTACGTGAATTGCCGCAATAGTAGTTTATCCGCCAGGTCCGGAAAAGCAAATGGTGGGATCACGTGGCAGTGTCCTGGCTGAAATTCGTTTTTTTTCGTTTTTTTTTTCGTTTTTTTTTTTTTTTTTTCTTGACATCTGACTTACGATGTTTTACGATGCCTTAACTATTAAAAGCAAGAACCTTCCCGGAGGGTGGGAAGGGCTGCAAGAAGAAGCAATTTCTTTGGCATTCCAAAAAGGGATGGAATCGTGTATAATGATGTTATAAGATACTCGGTTCCACGGCAGCCCGCAAAGATGCGGTAGGTTGCGGGTTAACTTTGTTTGAACGGCGTTGAGTAAAATCACCTTGCTCATCTCGCAAGCGGAGGTAGCAGAGCATGAAGAAAGAAGTTACTGTCTGTTTTCGGACGAGCGAGGACCTGCGGCGAGCCCTCGAAGGTTTGGCGAAAGAGGAGAGACGCCCCTCTCCGCAATCATCGAGCTGATACTGACCGACTCGTTGAGGAATGAAAGAGATCTGCCGGCTCGTGACCAGCAGGAAAGGCGGCGATACCCTCGGAAAGCAGTGGCTATACCCGCCTATGTCACGACACGCGACTCGGTTCGCCACGGAGCAGTCGTTCTCGATCTGTCCCTCGGCGGCATGCGCCTTTCCTTACCGAAAGAGGCTGTTTCGAGAGTTTACGAAAATGAAAAGGAATCACTTTTCGATACGTCCTTTATCTTGCCCGACCTGAACAAGTCGATCCAGCTCGTATGCAAGCCGGAGAGAGTCGTTCCCTTGAGCGGAGACCTCTACGTCGGAGCGAGCTTTGTCGATGCAGCCTTCGGCAATTATCAGAACCTCCAGCAGTTCCTCATGTAGAAAGTACGGGCCCTCTTAAGTTTCTTCCCGCTGGAATTACCCTTCAAGCACGCATAATCCACAATTGACAGAAGCTTCATTTCACTATTGCCACCGTGGGCGGCTCGTAGGCCGTCGGGTCTGTCAGAGAATCGACCATGGCTGCACCGGGCGCATAGGCGCGAAGGGCAAGATAGAAGAGTCCTGCCGGCGCCGGCAGCCAGTTCGCCTCACGATCAGGGCCCGGGCTCTCCTTCTGCACATAGATCGTGAGCGTTCCGTCCGGATTGAGCTTCATCTTCCCGTCGTCACTGCCGAGGCTGTAACGGTCGATCGGGTTGGGGACAGTGTAGTTGTTGCTGAAATCGTACAAAGTAAGGGACCAGAATCCCGGCTCGACGACGGGCGGCGTCTTCTTGAAGGTCACCGTGTAGCGCTGTGAGCCGATGAGCCTGTTGCCTTCATTGTCCATCCCGGCTGTGTAATAGACCGCTTCCCTGGGCGTATTGGCCGTGAGGCCGACCCTGGCCGTGATCGCCCGCATGAGGTAGTCGGTCCCGAAGGCGCCGATTGTCGGGGAAGGGACGCGCCATCCATTGACGAGTCTGCCTTCGGGCAGAAGGGTAAGTACATTGCCGAGGTTGGCTGCGGCGTTTTCCATGGAGTTCAGGACAATAGGGTCCACCTTTGAGCGGTCCCACGGGATGCCCGCCTTCAGATTGAGGAGGGCGAACATGGGCAGGAGGGCCTTGGTCTGCTCCCCGGGCGGAGGGTTCTCGTTCATGGCGGCAGACAGGATCTCCCAGAACTGGAGAGGGTCCTGAAAGTCCATGGCGCTCACCGGCAGCTTAGGGTCCTTGAGCCTGGGAGCCGCATAGTCATAGGCAGGTGTTGATGGCGCCGGATGCCCCGCGTACTGTGCCAATCCCTGAACCGTGATCGCCTCCAATACTTTGCGCGCCTCAACGAGATCGGTTGGGTTCTTGATATGGACGCGCGGCTGTATCAGGACCCACCGCGTCGGGCAATCGATGCGCCCTACCCCGGATGGCAGACTGCCCTCCCAGCCCGGTCCGGCAAGGGCGAAGGTGCCGCCTTTGTACCCGGTCGCCATGCCTCCGGCATAGGCGAAGGCGTTGGTCCACAAATCGACGATCTCCACCACGTAGTAGCGCCCGTGAGAATCGGGGACGCTCAGGATGACGGGCTCCCGGGCGAGATCGAGAAAACCGAAACCGTAGAGAGTGTTCACATTCGGCGACACATAGCCGGACTCCTCCGAGAGCTTCGGCGTCGATATGTCCTCCATGCGCCAGATCGAGTTCGGGGCGGCCTTGGGCTGAGGTCCGAGAGCATCGTGATATCGAAGGACGTACATGATGACCGCAGGAGCGCCCCAGGTGGCGGCCACGAGAGCGTCAGCACCCGCATAGGTTCCCAGGACCCTTTCCCGCATGGCAGCGAGCATGGCCTGCCCCGGCATCCGGGAAGGGGACGGGCCGGCTTGGCTGGGCGAACCCGCTTTGGGCGACGCTCAGACACAAGACAAGGAAGAGGACGAGAACCGTACACTCTTTCGATACCATCATTCTAAGCCTCCCCCGCAAAGCCTTAAATTAGGAGCCCTGTATCATTCACAAAGGGCCCGTTCCTACGACCGATGTCGACCGGTATGTGCTGCTCGAAGAATTATAGACGGAAGCGTCGGGGATAACAATAAGGCGATCCATCTGCTATCGATCCGTCCTCACCTCACACACCCCTTTGCACCCGTGCCTTCCTGAACTCGCGCCCCTTCCAAAGCATGTAGATGGCAGGATAGATGACAAGCTCCAGGATGGTCGAGGTGATGACGCCGCCGACCATGGGGGCCGCGATCCTCTTCATGATGTCCGAGCCCGTGCCGGTGGAGAACATGACGGGGATGAGGCCCGCGAGGATGACGCTCACGGTCATGATCTTGGGCCTGATCCTCTTCACGGCCCCGTGCATGATGGCGTCCTTGAGGTCGGCCATGGTCTTGAGCATGCCCTTGCCCCTCCATTCCTCGTGGGAAAGCTCCAGGTAGAGGAGCATGACGACTCCTGTTTCCGCATCCAACCCTGCGAGGGCGATGATGCCCACCCACACGGCGATGCTCATGTTGTAGCCGAGGAGGTAGAGGAACCAGAAGGAGCCGACCAGCGAGAAGGGCACTGCGAGGAGCACGATGATCGTCTTGGTCACCGACTTGGTGTTAAAAAAGATGAGCACGAATATGACGAGCAGGGTGAGGGGGATGACGAGCTTGAGGCGGTGGGCGGTCTGGAGCATATATTCGTATTCCCCGCTCCATTCGAGGCGGTAGCCCTCGGGGATCTTGAGCGAGGCGAGGCTTTTCTTGGCCGCATTCACGTAGCCGCCTACGTCGCTTCCGGTGAAGTCAATGTAGACATAGGCCGAAAGAAGTCCCTCTTCGCTCTTGATGCTCGTGGGTCCCCGCACCACTTTGATGTCGGCAAGCTGACCCAAAGGCACCCGGGAGGGTGCGGAACTGCGGCTGAGGCCGGGTGCCTGATCTGCGCCAATGCCCTGCCCCATGCCGGATGGCTGCCCGGCTCCAGCCTGACTGGGGGCGGCCATGACAGGGACGAGCACTTTCCTGAGTTGGTCTATATTGCCCCTCAGCTCACGGGCATAGCGGACGTTCACAGGAAAGCGCTGCCTGCCCTCTATAGTCGTGGTGAGGTCCATGCCTCCGATTGCAGACTCGACCACGTCTTGCACGTCCTGCACATTAAGGCCATAGCGGGCCGCTTCCTCCCGGTTCACGTCGATATCGAGAAAAAGACCCGTGGCCACGCGCTCTGCATAGACGCTCCGTGTGCCCGGTATACCTTTCAGCCTGGGTTCGATATCGAGTCCCAGACGCTCGATTTCGTCGAGATTGGGCCCCAGTATCTTGATGCCCACAGGGGTCCTTATGCCTGTGGCGAGCATGTCGATGCGGGCCTTGATGGGCATGGTAAAGGAGTTGGAGACGCCGGGAATGGATAGAGCGTCGTTCATCTCGTCCTTCAGCTTGTCCACGGTCTCACCCGGCCGCCACTCAACCTCGGGCTTGAGGTTGATGACGGTCTCGAACATCTCCAAAGGCGCGGGGTCTGTTGCGGTCTCTGCCCTTCCGGCCTTGCCGAAGACGCTCTCCACCTCGGGTATGCCTTTGAGGATCTTGTCCTGGAGCTTGAGAAGATCGGTAGCGGTTGAGATGGACGCGGCCGGTGAAGTAACGGGCATATAGAAAAGGGTCCCCTCGTACAGGGGTGGCATGAACTCCGAGCCGAGCTTCAAAAAGGGGTAGATCGATACGATCAGTATGAGAACCGCACCGACGATGACCCCGACTTTGAAGCGCAGGGCGAAACGCGCCACAGGCCCGTAAACCCAGCGGAAAAACCGGCTTACCGGGTTTCTCTCCTCGGGCCGTATCTTTCCCCTGATGAGGAGCGTCATGAGCACCGGGGTCAGGGTGATTGCAAGGAAGGACGAGAAGAACATGGCGAAGGTCTTGGTGTAGGCCAGCGGCTTGAAAAGTCTTCCCGCCTGTCCCTGAAGCGTGAAGACCGGCAGAAAGCCGACGGTGATGACGAGAAGGGAGAAGAAGAGAGAAGGACCCACTTCTTTCGCGGCCTCTACGATCACCTCGCTCTTGCTCATGCGGGCAAGGGCCGCCAACCGGCCGTCGTCCGGGCTCCCCTCCTCTCCCCTTCCCATCCTTTTTGCCTCTTCCCATTCCTCTATCTTCTTGTGGGCGTTCTCGACCATGATGATGGAGGCGTCCACCATGGCCCCAATGGCGATGGCGATGCCTGAGAGGCTCATGATGTTGGACGTGACCCCCAGGTAGTACATGAGGACGAAAGACATGATGATGGCCACGGGAAGAGTCAGGATGATGACGAGGGCGCTCGGCAGATGAAAGAGAAAGACAAGACAGACCACGCTCACGGCTATGGCGAGCTTGATGATCTCGTCTCTCAGGGTGGTAATGGAGCGGTTGATGAGGTCCGAACGATCGTAAGTGGTAACGATCTTCACACCGGCCGGCAAAGAAGGCGCAACGTCGTTCTTGATCTTCTCCTTGACCCGGTCGATCACGTTGAGCACGTTCTCGCCGAAGCGGACGATGACGATGCCGCCCGTCACCTCGCCCTTGCCGTTAAGCTCTGCCACGCCCCTTCTTATCTCCGGGCCTAGCTGGACCGATGCCACGTCCTTCAGGTAGACGGGCGTGCCCGTTCCGCTGGCGCCCACGGCAATGTTCTCTATGTCCTGGACCCCCTTGATATAGCCCCGTCCGCGGATCATGTATTCGAAGCCGGAGAAATCGAGGACCCTCCCCTCCACGTCGAGGTTGCTCTTGCGGACCGCATCCATCACCTTGGTAATGGCTATGTTGTAGCCCAGGAGCCGGTTCGGGTCGACGGTGATCTGGTACTGTTTGACGTAGCCACCGACCGACGCCACCTGGGAGACGCCGGGCACGCTTTCGAGGGCGAGCCTCAGATTCCAGTCCTGGAGCGAACGAAGCTGGCTGTTGTCGAGATTACCCTTCTCGTCGACAAGAGCATACTCGAAGCCCCAGCCGAGGCTTGTCGCGTCAGGACCGAGGATCGGGTTGACGTCTGCTGGGAATCTTGTTCCGCACCGCCTGGATATACTCGAGGATGCGACTGCGCGCCCAGTAAATGTCGGTCCCCTCGTCGAAGATCACGTAGATGAAAGAACTTCCGAGGAATGAAAAGCCCCGGACCGCCTGAACATGAGGCGCAGCGAGGAGGGTCGAGGAGATGGGGTAAGTGATCTGGTCCTCGACGAGGTCGGGGCTCCGGCCTGCCCACTCGGTGTAGATGATGACCTGGGTGTCCGACAGGTCGGGAATCGCGTCAAGCGGTATGTTCCTGAGGGCGTAATAACCCCATGCGAGGGCGAACAAAACCAGGAGGAACACGATGAACTTATTTCTCGCGCTATATTCGATAATCTTAGCGATCATTCTGTTGGCCCGCCTTCGCGTCCATAACTTTGTTGACCGCGTCGCAACTCTCCTCGACGTACAAAGTGTACGCCTTCGTCGGCTGCTCCTTGTCGCCTCGTTCTGAACGCGAAATCGAGCCAACAGGATAATGCAGGAGTTCTTCCAAGACTTATCATGAACTCGTCCCTCGAACTGCACTCATCGGTACGCGCGTTTCTGCAAACAAACGGTCGATTGCCTCTATTGAGGCCGGGCCGTCTTCGCGTCCGCCGCCTTAGGCGGCCCCGATGCCTTCATCGGCAGCGGCTCCACGCCTTTCAGTTTCGCCTCCGAGTCTATGAGGAAGTTGGCGGCCGACGCCACCCTCTCCCCCGCCTTCAGGCCCGCAGTCACCTCCACCAGGCTGTCCGTCTGCACCCCTGTCAGTACCTCCCTCGGCTCGAAATTGCCGTCGCCTTTGTCCACGTAGGCCACCTTGCGCACCCCCGTGTTTATCACCGCGTCAACAGGCACCGCTAGCCTACTGCCGAAGCCTATGCGCAGATTCACATCCGTGAACATCTGCGGCTTGAGGAGGCCGCCCTGATTGGGGACCGAGAAGCGGGCCTTGGCGGTCCGCGTCTCTCCTTCGAGAACCGGGTAGATATAGTCGATCCTCGTGGAGAACCGCTTGCCCGGCAGATAGCTGAGCTGTACCACGGCCGGATCCCCAACCTTCACCAGGGGCAGCTCGAACTCGTATATGTCTGCCGTCACCCAGACGCTTGATAAGTCTGCCACGTCGAAGAGCTTCTCGCCGGGCATGATTCGCTGCCCCTGGTTCACGTATTTCTGGAGCACATAGCCGCTGTAGGGACTGTACACGGTCAGGGTCCGGATCGGCTTTTCACTCTCTTCTATCTTCTCGATCTGGGCATCACTTATGTCCCAGAGCTTGAGCCTCTGGCGGGCAGCCTCGATCAGGGATTGACTGTCCCCATCGATCATGGCGGTGATGTCGGGCGCGCTGTTGTCGGATGAATGCGGGGACTTCGGCGCATCACTCACCCTCGCCTTTGTGCGCCTGGCCCATCGCACCATGTTGATGAACTCCTGCTGGGTGGCCCACAGCTCGGGACTGTAGATATCTGCGATGGGCTCGCCCTTATTCACATAAGCCCCTGCGAAGTTCACGTAGAGTTTCTCCACCCAGCCCTCTATCTTCGTGTTGATCGTGTTGAGCCTCCGCTGATCGTACTCGACGAGACCCACGGTCCTGATATCCTTGTAGAGCGGCTCTACTCGGACCGTGGCTGTTTTGACGCCGATGAGCTGCTGGCGGTCTTTGGGGATTTCCACATTCGGGGCCTCAGTCGCAGGCTGCTCGGACGCTGACCGGGCAGCGGGCATCGAAGCCTGCATCCCCGCCGTTCCGGCCGTCGATTGATCCTTCGGGGACGGGTTGGGCTGAGCCGTGCCATTATGCACATGCTGCTGTGCCTGGGCTGGTCTCGGGTGCATCCCACGAAAGGGTCCCGATCTGGAAAAGTAAAGGATGGCGATCAGAACGACGAGCACCCCTACGATTACCGCCCCCTGTTTCTTCATCATACTTCTTCTCATGGACATCACTCCTGCCCGATCATAGGCTCGTTTCCCGCAATCTCGTGAAGCCGCGCCACTGCCTTCTCCCTCTCGACGAACTGGTTCCAGTAGAGGATCTCGTCGTCGAGGAGGCTCTGGATGCGGGTGATCACCGTGAGGGCCTCGACTTTGCCCGCGGCATATCCGGAAAAGGCGAGCTGAACGTCCTGGTCGACTTTCCGGATCAGTCCCTCGTTATAAAGCCGCATGAGCCTGTCCGCGGACCTGAGCATCGAGTATCTTTCCCTCACACCGGAGGCGACCATCAGCTCCGTTGCCGCGAGCTCCCGCTTGGCCTCGAAGACTTCGGCCTGCGCCTCGGCGAGGGCCTGGCTCTGCCTGGTCTTGTAAAAGATGGGGAGATTGACGGTCGCCGTCAGGTTCCACATTGGAGGAAAGCCCCCGCCTCGCTGGAAATAGCCGCCGGCGACGGCGAAATCGGGATAGTACTCTTTCCGGGCCATCTTCACCTTTGCCTGAGCCCCCTCGACCATCTTTCGTTTGGAGCGCACGTCCGGCGAATGCTCCTTCGCCATCCCGACCATATCCTCGAGGGTGACGCCAAAGGCGGTATAGGCGGGCTCCCCAGGTCTGGCGAGGGGAGAGTCGACCTCTCTGCCCATCGTGGTATTGAGCATGCCCTGAAGGGCCTCTATTTTCTGTCTTTGCATCTCCTCTTTTTCGAGAATCATGTACTTCTCCGTCTGGGCCATGAGGACTTCCTGCTGGGTTCCCATGCCCGAGGCATAGCGGGAGGAGGCGGCGTCCTCGATGCGCGAGAAGAGATCGCTCCTGCTGTGGAGAATATCGATGGTCTTATACGCGAGGAAGAGGTCGAAGTAAGTCGTCTTTATCTGGGCCACAACCCTGTGGCGCGCCGCCTCGTAGAGGGCAGCCACGCTTTCCGCGTCCTTTGCGGCCATCTCGCCCCTGAGCGCACGCTTGCCCGGGAAATAGAACTGCTGGGAGAGGGAGAATATACCCATGGCATTTTCCGCGCCCGCCTCGCCGACGGTGAACCTGTCGAAGCCCTCGTTCTGATAGCCGAAGGTAAACATGGGATCTGGCAGGCTCCTCGCCTGGGGTATCCGATAACCCGCAGCCTGGGCCCGGGCCTGCGCGGCGAGTATCTCCGGACTGTTCTTGAGACCTTCGGAGATAAGCTCGTCGAGTCCGAGGGTTTCTTCAGCCGCGCAGACGGCAGAAACCGACATCCCGAGCCCAAGGAGGAAAAATGCTGAGATAATGAGGCCTGCGAGAAGCCGTTGCGTTCTTCCGGGATGTTCAGTCATGGGTAGATCCCCCTTTCGTCACTTCACATCGAGGGTGAACTTTGCCGTCTCCGTCTTGTTGGCGCGGCTGATCTTGACTGCCAGGTTCCACGAACCCGACATGGACGGTTCGATCACTGCCTTGTAGCTCTCGCCTTTCAACTCAGCATTGCTCTTGTAATTGGCAGCGGGCATTCCGGGCATGGCTGCCATGGAAAGTTCGAGGGAGACCTTTCCATCCTTGATGACCATTCCCATGGAATCCTTCACCAATATGTCGACACTATTCTTGCCTACCACAGGAGGGTTCTTGTCGATAGTAACCCCCACAGTGAAGTCTCCGGCCTTCTTGGTGATGGTGTTGGCGGCGAAGGCCACGCCGGCCAGTACCATAAATATTGTCACAACCGTTAACAACTTGCCCATGACTTACCTCCTCTGCAAATTTTTCTCATGCTCGATCCACGTCTCAATCACACCGGGGTTTGCGGAGCACAGGACAAAAAGTGACTATCGTTGTCGCACTTATCCTAAATATATGCCCTGGGCTCATGGCGCAAAGGAAGAATCCTTGCCTATGAGACGAAAAACATTTTAATTGGAACTTACAGGTGCGACAAGAGGCCCGGACCTTAACGGAAGGCCGGGTTGGGTAGGCTCAACAGAGGAGCTTGAAGTCCGTGAGGTAGATGATGGGGCCTCCCTGGACGACCCCGGGACTTTCAATACCTAAGGGAGTTGACACAAGCGGCTGCACGAGGAATGGTGCGGTCACGAGAAGCCGAATCGGGGTCGTCGATTCCGAAACCATAAGCTGATTGTGCGAGGCGGCTTGGCGGCCGCCATTGAGGTCACAGCACGGCTTTGCCTGTGGAGCGGACTGCGCATGGCGGCAGCAGGGGCAGCCTTCATCGGACGGCATAAGCTTTTTGGGGTATATCGTCGGCGTCGTGGAGTTTGAGGTGTGGTGCCCGATGCCGCACAAGTTCACGCCGGCGCCTGCAACGCCGTTTCCTAAAAGGAGAAGCGAAGCCAAGACGCACAAAAGAGACGCTGAAAAATCCCTGAAGTATCTGTGCCGTCTAAAAACCATACCGAATCAGTATAGTTCCGGGCAAAATTGTTGTCAAGGAAAGGACAGAGGGGAGGAGGGCACGGACCAGCGTCCAGAACCACCGCTCTTATCTCTCACCGTGGTACCGGGCTCCGTTAGCAAGCCTGTTTGCGGTCTATTACACATGAAAAGGCGCAAAGGCACAGGTACACACTTGGCGCTCTGAAGGCTGGACGACATTTTTGCTCGTCCACGACCGGCCTTGATGCTGTAATCGCGAAACGATCTGCAGCCGAAACCCCGGATGAATCCCCGAGCGGGACGGTGCTGGCGTTCATAAAAGGTCGATGATATCCGCGAAACGAATCACCCCTCGGCCGGCAAGCCGCGGGGTGATTAATCGGACCAAGGTGGATTCCTTGTTACTCCTCTTCGAGGCTCCTCTCGATATCACCGGTCACGTACGGCGTGGCGCAGAGGAAGAAGATGGCGCCTATCACCGCAGTCACAGTCACGCATATCAGAGAGTAGCGGACTGCGAGGGGACCGTAGGTGTGCTTCATCAGATCGTTCAGCCCGCCGATGGCGAAAGGCCCGACGCCGTAAGCGAAGAGGTTCGAGAGAAGGAAGACCGTGGCTGCGGCGAAGGCCCTCATGCGCACCTTCACGACCGTCTGCACGAGGCCGAGAATCGGACCCATGCGGAAACCCATCAGGAATATGCCGATCACGAGTCCCACCCAGGCCCACGGCATGGGCAGAAACAAGAAGCAGGCGATGGCAGGTCCGGCCAAAAGCGAACTCAAGCCCGGAGCGATGATCTTCCACCGATCGTTCTTCTTTCCGAGCCGAGCGACGATGAGGCCGCCGATGATCACTCCCGTGACCCCCGAGATCGACTTGATCGTGCCTCCCACGGCGCCGACCTGCATGATCGTCATGTGGTGAACCCTGATCAAAAAGGAAGGGAACCAGGTGGAGAAGGCGAGGTCGGTGAACCCGGTAAAACACCAGCCGCAGACGAGAAACACGAAGGTCCTGTTCTTGGCGAGAATGGCGATGGTCTGTCCCAGGCCGTAGGTGCGGGTGTCGACCTTCTTACCGTCCACGATGCCACGGCGCGGCTCCTTAACCGTGAGAGCTATGATGGCAGCAACCACCAGGCCGCACAGGCCCGCTATGAAGAAGGCGCTCCGCCAGCCCCAGTAGGTCGTGGCGATGCCGCCGATCAAAAAGCCCCCGTACATGCCGACGTAGGGCGATATGGAGAGAATCGACGTTGCTAAAGGCCGTTTGTCCTTGGGAAAGTAGTCGGCCACGAGAGACTGGGCGGGCGCGCTCGCCGACGATTCCCCGACCCCGATGCCGATGCGGCTGAGGAGCAATTGAATGATGGTCCGGGAAAAGCCGCCGAGGGAGGTCATGGCGCTCCAGAAGGCGACCCCGATGGCGATGATGCCTATCCTGCTCCTTCTGTCTGCCATGCGCGCCAGAGGCATGGCGAAGACAGAATAGATTATGACGAAGCCGAAGCCCACCATAAGACCGAGGAGGGTGTCGGAGACGACGAATTCTTTCTTGATCGGCTCGAGAACGACGCTGATGATGTTACGGTCCAGGAAGCTCAAGGACCAGACAAGCGTCAAGAGGGTCAGTACATAGTACGATTTGAAAGATGAGGCGGGCTGTTCCCCGGCCTGGCTCTCGGTCCTCCGGTCTGCTTCTGCTGGCTTCATTGTCCTCCTCCTTGAGGTGCTGTTATCGGGGCCCGCGTAGCATGGGTGCCCGTCAAATCCTCTTGATCTCCCCCGTCTCCTTGTCTTTGTAGTGGACCCGCGCCATGAGGGGATGTCTCAGCCTTATAGCACCTTTCACCGGGCATTCGAGCACGCAGTCACCGTCGCGATAGCACTCTTCAGGGTACATCATGATCGGCGGCTTTCCCGGCTCGGGGTTGGGCAGCATGATGTCCATGGTGCAGACGGAGACGCACCTGTTACAGCCCGTACAGAGCGACTCGTCGAAGACCACGGGAAGTCCCGGCGTCGGCCTGTTGGGGAACGCGTAGCATTTCGTCCTCTGCTCCTTGTCCTTGCGCTTCTCTTCGTGCATGTCTATCCCTCCGTGACCCATCCCTTGTAATCAGGGTTACGAGCCTCGTAGTTACGCGCCAGATCGCCCCAGAAGCCGATAGGCAGCTCCCCGGTGACGGTCTTCCCGTCCTTCTGTTTGATGGTGAGGAATTTGTGCCATTCCGGAGGGTCCACGTCCGGAAAATCCTGGCGCGTGTGGCCGAGGACATTGCTGCTCGCCTTTCGGGCGATGCACGCCTGGAAGATGATTTCGTCGACGGTGAGGATATTGTACGTCTCGAGGACCCTTAAAAGGATGTGGGGGTTGCTCGCATACACTTCGGCGAACTCGTTTTCCCTGAGGTCCCGTATCCATTGGAGGCCCGTGCTCATGAGCCCTTCATTCCGGAGGCCCCCGCAGTAGTTCTGGAGGGCCCGCGCGCCTGCGGCCCGAAGCTCCTTCCAGTCGACCCAGTCCTTGCCCGCCTGCCGGCGGGTGGGCCTGTAGACCCGCTCCTTCTCCTGTTCGACCTGCTTTCTATCGACGGGCCCTGTCGTGAGGCCCAGAGCATAGTCGGCCGCCTTGCGGCCAGCGTACCTGCCGGTGACAGCCGCGTGATACCAGTAATTGCCGCACATTATGGCGTCTCCCGCCACATAGAGCCCCTCCACGGAAGTCCGGAGGTCCCAGTCGGCGACAGTGTCGCCCGCGCTTCCGAACCCCTCCTGGCGAAAAATGCTCTGCCAGACCGATTTGTCGGGGCTGTTGTAGCTCTCGCCGCCTAAGGTTACGTAGCTCTGGAGCATATGGCGCGCCGGGTCGAAGCCGGAGGCCTCGTAGGTCATCTTGACGGGCACTTTCGTCCTGCCCTCCTCCCCGACCATGAGTCCCCAGATCGCCTTCCTCTCATACCAAGGCAATGACGTGAGGTCTGCATAAAGGGGAAGGATGAATTCACCGTTTTTGATGCGCTCCACGAGGTCGGGCACGGGCCCCGATCTGCCGTAAAGAGGGTTGTCCGAGCGCTCGGCCCCGAACTTCTGGCCCGGCCTGGGCAGGCACCGCTCGGCTACCGTCGTGAGGACATTCCCGTAGACATCGAGCCAGGGCACCTCTTTGCCTCGGGCATCGACCACGCTCGCGGGATGCCAGGTGTTGAGCCAGTTTCCCGTGCCGTAACTCGGATACTCGTAGCCCGGCGCCTGGGCAGGCCTGCTTCTCTCCATCTGGGAAAGCTCGGCACCGGCCCTCCACATGATGGCCGTGCCGTCGCCCGTGATATTGGGGGTGAAGCAGTCGAGCCCGACCAGCTCGGATGAGAACATCCAATTCCTTTGGTGCCTGTTGAGGGCGTGGATGACCGCCTTTGCCTTGAACACGTAGAACTCGCCGGTGCGGCAGTTGAAGGCTGTCGCGCCGACAGCCCTGGCGCCCTGCGCACCCCCTTCGTTGAGAATGCTCGTGGCGATTACTCTGTCGAAGATGCGGACGCCCAGACGGAGGCACTCCTTGTATATGGCCGGCTTGAAGGTGCTCCCCCAGACCCGGAACTGGAACCTGTTCTCGTAATCGTAGCAAAAAAGGAATTTTGTCTTCTCGTCCCTGAAGGGTGCGCCGACAAACTCGTCGCCCGAGTCCCTGATCTTGCCCCCCATGGCCTCGATTTCGAGAAGCGTATCATAGGCTTCCCGGGCCGCGATATAGCGGGAAAGCGAGTTCGAGTAGCCATGATAGGTCGCCTCCTCCCACTCGGCGCATTCCTCGGCGGTGACTTTCGTAAGGGGGTTCGGCGTGTTGAGCCAATGGTCGAAGCTCGAGCCGCCCGATCTTCTCGGATGGGCCTTGTCGAGTATGGCGACAGTACATCCCTTCTTTGCCGCGCTGATGGCTGCCATGCAGCCGGCAGGTCCTCCCCCCAGGATGAGCACGTCGGTCTCGACCTCGTTCTCCCTGTCGTAGAGCACGGGATAAGGCCATTCCAGAAGGCCGTTCTTGCTTACGTAATCTTCGTAGTTCATGATCCGTCACCTTGTCCTTCCTGATCCGGTAGCGCGCGCCTCGGGAACTTCCTTGCCTCCCATGGGTAAGAGCTTAGCAGGCCGCCTTTGTCCCGGACCTGGGCGGTCCGAATTGGCTCAGCCATTGAGCCTTTACGGTTCTTAGTTTTATACGACTGTCGATTGGGTTTTGTCAACATGAAAGTGAATGCCCTGCTGCAAGCAGCAGGGCATTCACGACGACGAACGAAGCGGGTCTTTGAGGGGAAGTCTCTGCGAGCTTTGCTAGTAGAGGGGGCGACGCGAACCCCATTAATTGCGCGAAGCGAGCTTGAGCGGGGAGGCTCGGCAGGCTTATGCCTGTCGAGGGGGCGCTGAGCCCCATTAATTGCGCGAAAGAACCTGCTCCCTGCAGCACGCTGCAGGGAATGCACAAGTTGAAGCAGTTATGTTGAGGCTAAACGCCCATTGACAAAACCGGGGCCTCTCGGCTAACTTATCTGTTCATGGATGAATGGCTCAGAGAATCGGAAAGCTTGACCCCCCCGAGCCGCGAAAGGCTTACGGACAAGATCGTCTCTCAAATAAAGGAATTTATTTACTCCAACAAGATAAAAGTGGGTCAAAAACTCCCCGCGGAGAGGGAGCTGGCCCGACAGCTAAAAGTCAGCAGGGCCGTGATCTCCGATGCGCTGCGTTCTCTGGAAAGAGCCGGGCTTCTGGAGATTCGTCCGGGAGCTATGGGGGGCGCGTTCGTTACCTACGACATATACCTGCCCCTTTTTCAGACTATGCACGACCTTTTGAAGGGAGGCCGGCTCACCATGTCCCACTTCTGCGAGGCGAGGAACGCCATAGAAAGCGCGAGCGTCCGCCTTGCCATGGAAAAGGTGACGCCCAGGGACATCGAGCACCTCCGAAGCCTTAACCGAAAGCTGATCGACGACCTTCCATCCCGGGGGCTGAAGCTCAGGGCGGACAACCTCGCCTTTCACCTGGCGATCGCAGAAATAGGCCGAAACCCTATCATCAGGTTAATGGTTCATTCCCTCCTCAAGCTCGTGGATGCCATGTACCCTTATGTCCCTAACTATAAGCGATTCATCATGGGGCAGTATGAGCGCCACGAAGCGATTATCGACGCCTCTCGAGGCCCATGACCTTGCCCGCTGCGAGGAGCTGATGGGGCTGGAGGCGGAATTCACGAGACAGTTAAAGCAGGCAAAGAGTGCAGGCAGACCCAAAGAGCAGACGGCAGGGATAAAAGTAAGGGACAACTAGGGATTACCCGACAGACCCTTCCATCACTCCTTCCCCGGGCGCTCAGTTTGAATACACTCCGATCAACCGCTTCCTTCACCGGCCTTAACGGTCGTAATGCTCGTCGCATAAGCTACGGGGACGATACCGGGGCAAGGGGCCTTGCACCCACACACCGGTTTGCGGACCGCGATCCCTGCCCTCTCAACTTAATGAATTGACACTTCCTGCTCCGTTATGTCAGATTAGACATACTACGACGAGGAGGAGACCATGGAAAGCTACAGGATGTGGATAGGCGGGAAATGGGTCGAAGCGGAATCGGGTAAGACCTTCGGTGTGATCAATCCGGCCACGGGCGTTGAGATTGCGAGAATACCCTTCGGGGGCCAACCCGAGGTAGATAAGGCGGTCGAGGCGGCAACCAGGGCCTTTCCGGAGTGGTCGGTCAAACCCCAGCAGGAAAGATCGGCTATCGTCACCCGTATGGCCGCGCGTCTTCGGGAAAGGACAGAGGAATTCGCCATGCTCGACTGTCTCGATCACGGGACACCGATCTCGACGGCACGGGGAATGGTCTTCGGGGCAGCCGGAAATATGGAGTTCAATGCCCAGGCCGCCAGGACCCTGATGTCCGACGTCATACCGGTGAGGCCGAACGCCCTCCATTTCTTCCATAGGGAGCCCGTGGGGGTGGCTGCCCTCATAATCCCCTGGAACGTGCCGCTCGTCATGGTGGGCTCAAAGCTGGGCGCGGCCCTCTCGCTGGGTAACACGTGCATAATCAAGCCGCCGAGCATCGATTCTCTGGCAATCCTCAAGTTTGCCGAAATACTCGAAGAAGCGGGACTGCCCCCGGGGACCGTCAATATAATCAGCGGACCGGGCAGCAGCGTGGGAAGCGCTCTTGCCGGCCACCCCGGTGTAGATCTCGTCTCTTTTACGGGAAGCAGCGAAACGGGAAAGGAGATAATGGCGCGGGCGAGCGGGACCGTAAAGCGGCTCGTCCTGGAACTGGGAGGTAAGAACCCCTTCATCATACTTGACGATGCCGATATGGACCACGCCGCCCGGAAGGCAGTCAACAGCCAGCTTCGCAACAGCGGCCAGATATGCGCGTCACCGGGAAGGTACTATGTGAGCGAAAAGAGACACGACGAGTTCGTCTCCAAGTACATCGAGGCCACCAAGAGCTTCAAGGTAGGCGACCCTCTCGACGAGAAGACGACCATGGGTCCCATGGTGTCGGCAGAGCATCGGGATCACGTGGAACACTACATCAGATCGGGAGTCGAACAAGGGGCATGCCTCGCTCTCGGCGGAGCACGACCTACGGAAAGCCCCCTCGATAAGGGCTGCTACGTGATGCCGACCGTCTTCACCGGCGTTACCGACACCATGAAGATCGCCAGGGAGGAGATCTTCGGGCCTGTGGCCTGCGTCCTCACCTACAAATCGGAGGAAGAGATTGTGGGGCGGGCGAACGACAACACCTTCGGCCTGTGTGCCTCGGTCTGGACCAAGGACATGGTAAAAGCGGTCAATTTGGCTAAGAAACTCAGGGCGGGAACGATCTACATAAACGATCACCTTACCATAAGCCCCGAAATGCCCTGGGGTGGCTTTAAGGAAAGCGGCATCGGCAAAGAGAACTCCGTGGTGGGCCTGGAGGAGTACACCGAGTCTGAAATTGATCGCCATGGAACTGGTGTAGCAGATCAGGTTCTGCCCCCTCCGGGCCTGCCCTTCTTTAGTGGCCGTCGGCCACCCACACCTTGTGGGGCGGAACCCAGACGTTATTCACCGTCTGTCCCGGCACCTCGATCCATTGGCCACTGCCCTGGGGAGGAGGGGCGGCCGGTGCGGGAGGGGCGTATGACGGCGGGGGCGGCGGCGGGGTATAGACCACCTGCGGCTGCTGGTAGACATAGACCGAAGGAGGCGGGTAGTAGGCCGGTGGCGGTGGGTAGTAGTAATAGGGATTGGCGAGGGCACTTCCCAGGATGACGCCCCCCGCAAAAACCCCGGGACCCCACCAGCCTCTCCAGGCGTGGCTCGTGGCAGGAAAAGCGAGGGTCCCCACGAGCAGGGTCACGGCAATGATCTTCATGGTTTTGCTTTTCATAAGCTGCCTCCCTCTATGTTCTTTAACATGATTATTAGACCAGCAATAGTCGTGCCTCGCAAGAAGCGCGGCTGAATGACCTGATAAAAGCGGCGATTCCGGAGGAACCGGCCAAGAGGGGCATGGAGAAAATCGCAAAAATGTCGAAAGCGGGAAAGGGTGAATGGACAAAAATGTCGATGGGGAGGATAATTGGGAACAACTCCCGCCGTGCCTTGCCGCCTGCGCGGCGGGGGCTTTGATAAGACCTATAGGTCATATAGGACCTATTATAGACTTGCAACCGGGAGAAACGACATGGACAGGTTTGTGAAATCAGCGAGCATCATGGATCAGCCGGAAATTCTGGAAAGGCTCTTCTTCCCTCGTCGCGAGTCAGCCGGTGAGAAGTCGCCGAAAAACGGTATGACCCATTCCTTAAAAGTTGCAGAAGACATCTCCATCGGCTGCCGCTTCTACCCGGCGGCAAAAGAAGCTCCTGCCATCCTCTATTTCCACGGTAACGCAGAGATCGCCGCCGACTACGACTATGTGGCCCCTTTCTTTCTGAGGCGGGGAATCAACCTCTTCGTGGCCGATTACCGTGGCTACGGGAGAAGCGACGGGAGCCCGGGCTGTGCGGCCCTCATGGCAGACAGCCATCCCGTTTTCGAGGGCTTCCTCTCCTTTCTCGGGGAACACGGCTACCACGGAGGTCGCTTCGTGATGGGAAGGTCCCTGGGAAGCGCGCCTGCCATCGAGGTTGCCTATTGGCATCAGGAAAGGCTCGAGGGGCTTATCGTGGAGAGCGGCTTCGCGGGCGAGCTTAACCAGCTCGACCGGATCGGCATGACCCATCTCTTCGAGAAACCGGAAGAAATCATCGGATTCGGGAACGATATCAAGATCAGGGAAATCCGAATCCCCACCCTCATCATACACGGCGAATGGGATGACATCATCCCGGCCGAGGAAGGAAGGCGCCTCTTCGACCTGTCGGCTGCCAGGGAAAAGAGTGCTCTCTTTGTGCCTGAGGCGGGCCACAACGATCTGCTCGATTTCGCCCTCGACCGATACATGGAGGCGATTGCTTCGTTTACGGCGGGGGCCGTGAAATAGGCAAGAGGCGTCGAAGGCGATCGATATATCCTTTTCCGCCCTTTTTTTACTCCTTTTTGTAATCTGTTCAAAGAAAACCTTAATCGCCGGAAAATTTGGCCGATAACCGAGTATACGGCCGCGGCAGGCCAAGAAAGGCGCGTATTGTCGGCAACCACCCTCGCGTCACCCGAGTATCGCCTCCCGTGAATTTAACGAAGGCGCTGATTATATTGAAAACAGATGTTCTGCATATAGATGTTCACATGGAGGGCATATCTCAATATCGTAAGGAGGGGTAAGAACATGAAACTGAGATCATTTGGTCTACTGGTAATGGTAGTTGCACTTGGATTTTCTTTGGCGGCTTGTGGATGTTTTCAGCAGGCCATGAAAGGGGAGGTAGCTCCTCCGCCGGCGCCCGAGCAGAAAGTGGTGGCAGCGCCCGAGGAGAAGCCGCCTATGGTTGTGACGCCTCCTGCGGCAATGGCCCCTGCCCCTGCGGCAGTCGAGGTCCAACTGGCGGATATCCATTTCGATTTCGACAAGTACGACATAAGACCCGGCGACCGCGACCTGTTGAAGCAGGATTACGACTGGATCAGCGCGAAGAGCGCCAAGGTGCGGATCGAAGGGAATTGTGATGAAAGAGGAACCGTCGAATACAACATGGTTCTGGGTCAGAAGAGAGCGGATGCCGCTAAGGCATACCTCGTCAGTCTCGGGGTAGACCCGAAACGCCTGGACACGATCAGTTACGGCAAAGAGAGGCCTGTCGATCCCGGTCACAACGAGGCGGCGTGGGCGCAAAACAGAAGAGACCATTTCGCGCCGGTCGAATAGGACCCCCACAGAACAGTGGTAATAAGGAAATCCCGGGTGCCTGAAAAGAGGCACCTGGGATTTCAGACTTCATCCATTCCGGCTCATGGGCCTGGCCATGCGGTCCTATTGAGCGGAAGGGCCGTCCTGTTCGTCGACCTTTTTCAGGTTTACCCGTAAGCGGCTCTGTTTTGCGCTGAAGAAGAGCCCTTTGAGGGTGGCCGGGTCACTCTTGTCAGCGACGAATTCAAAAGTATACTGGCCGGAATTACGGTTGTCGGCCCCAAAATACTCGCCGCCCGTCCCATTGACCACATGGGAGACCTTCAGCCATTTCGGACGGAATTTCGGGGTGAAGAAGTGGAGCGTTATACCATC
>CAWETR010000033.1:0-7333 GCA_963811975.1 uncultured Alphaproteobacteria bacterium | reverse complement strand
TCGACTTGTCCTGCTGGTTGCGGTCGACAGGCTTGACCGCCGTCGGGGTCTCGGGCAGCGAGACTTCAATCGAGAACACGGAGCCGTCGCCGTGACGCGAGCGCACGCGCACGCGATGGCCGAGCAGATTGCCCAGGCGCCGCACGATGGAGAGGCCGAGGCCCAGGCCCAGGCTGCGCTCGCGCGCCTCGTTGCCGATTTGATGGTACTCGTCGAAAATCGCCTGGATCTCGTCGTCCGGAATGCCGATTCCGGTGTCCCAGACCTCGATGCGCAATTTTCCGTCGTGGCGGCGGCAGCCGAGCAAAATCTTGCCGCTCTTGGTGTATTTCAGCGCATTCGCGAGCAGGTTGCGGACCATCTGTTCGAGGATGCGCGGATCGCTGTAAATCGACAGGCTGCAGGGAACCATGCGCAAGACAAGGCTTTTGGCGTGCGCCTGGTAAGCCAGCTCGTCGCGCAATTTCACCAGCAGGTCATTGACCGGAAACAGTTCGATTTCCGCGCGAACCACGCCGGCTTCGATCTGGTTGATGTCGAGCAGCGCGTTGAGCATGCCGGTCATCGCGCCCAGCGTCTCGCCGATCCGCGCGACCATCTTGCGCTCCCGCTCGCCTTCGACCGCGCGCGCCAGCAGCCCCTGAAGCAGCGCCAGCGTTTGCAGGGGCTGGCGCAGGTCGTGGCTGGCGGCGGCGAGAAAGCGCGACTTGGCCGCGTCGGCCATTTCCGCCTGCCTCCTGGCCGCCTCGAGGGCGTCGTTGACGCTCTTGCGCTCGGTGATGTCGGCGAAGGTGATGACCACGCCTTCGACGCCGCCGTCCTGCGTGCGGTAAGGCAGGATCCGGCGCAGGCGCCAGGCGCCGCCGCGCACTTCAACCTCGCGCTCGATCGGCAAATGTTTCGCCAGCACGGCGCGCGCGTCGGGCAGCAGTGCGCCGTAGGCCGCAAGCGAGGCCAGGTCTGACAGCGGGCGCCCGACATCGCCGGGAATGAGGTTGAACATGGACTTGGCCGCCGGCGTGAACAACCGGATGTTCAGGTTCACGTCGAGGAAGATCGTCGCCACATCGGTGCTGTACAGCACATTCTGCAAATCGTCGGAAGTGGTCCGCTGGCGGTCCAGAGTTTCCTGGAGCTGGCTGTTGAGAGCGGTCAATTCTTCGTTGAGCGATTGCAATTCCTCCTTCGAGGTGAGCAGCTCCTCATTGGCGGACTGGAATTCCTCATTGACCGACAGGGCCTCCTCGTTGATCGCCTTCTGCTCCTCGCCCGCGATCTCGAGATTGCGAATGGCGCCCTGCAATTCCGTTCTCGTCGCCTCCAGCTCCTGTTCGAGTTCGGCGACGCGCGAAACCTCACCCGGCGCGACGGGGCGGCCTTCGCGGCGCTCCTGCCTGGTTTTGTCATCGAGGAAACAGACCAGCGCCAGCTCCTCGCCGTCGTTCAGGACCGGCCGCGCAGACAGGCTGAAACGAAGCGGCTCGCCGTCGCGCTCGACGCGGCAGCCGTCGGTCGTCACAGGCGCATTGTCCTGGAAGGCCCGCTGGATCGTCGACCTGAGCTTCGACGCAAAGCCTTTGCGCGCCATGGCCAGCAGGTCGTGGGTCGGCTGCCCCGGCGCGAGGGTCAGGTAGCGATCCGTCGGCCCGAGCGAAAACAGGCATTCGTTCTTGCGATCGATCAGCACCGCCGCAGGCGCGTAGTTCTCGAGCACCAGGCGTTGACACAGTTCCGCCAGACGGGTCTGGCGCGACGGCGAGGGCCCCTGCCGAACTGGCGCGCGCGGACCCGAGCCGGCGGGAAAGTCGAACTCCCCCGGGCGGCCTCGGGCGGCATGGCGATAGATGCGATCCGTCTTCGAGAGCGCGGTGAAGCGGCCATGAGCCTCGCCGACCGTCTCCGCGCCGCCCAGGAACAGCACGCCGCCCTCGCGCAGCGCGAAATGGAACATGGCGATGACTTTCGCCTGCGCCTCCGGGCTCAGATAGATCAGCACATTGCGGCAGGACACGAAATCGATGCGCGAAAACGGCGGGTCGACGAGCACGTCCTGAACCGTGAAGACCACGTCGGCGCGCAAGTCCGGATTGACCCTGTAGCCCCGCTCCTCCTTGACGAAAAAGGCAGCCAGTCGCGCCGCCGAAACGTCGGTCGCGATGGAGGCGGGATAAAGCCCGTCCCGCGCCTGAGCCACGGCGTCCGCGTCGATATCCGAAGCGAAGACCTGCAGCTTGACGTTCTTTCCGGCGGCGGCGATCGCTTCGCGGAACAGCACGGCGAGGGAATAGGCTTCCTCGCCCGTGCTGCATCCGGCGATCCAGATCCGCAGCGGCTGACCCGCCGGCTGATCGGCGACCAGAACGGGAATGACGTTTTTGGCGAGAAAGTCGAACGCTTTCGGGTCACGAAAAAATTGGGTGACGTTGATGAGAAGATCCTTGGCCAGAAGGTCGAGTTTGACGGGATCGTCGCGCAGGATTTGCAGATAGCGATCCATGTCGTCCGTTTCGAGCGCCATCCGCCGCTCGATCCGGCGTTGCAATGTCCCCGATTTGTACAGTCTGAAATCGTGCGTTGTCTTCGTGCGTAGCAACTCGATGATCCGGGCGAGCCAATCGGGCTCGGGCGCGCGCCGCCCTTCCACCGCCGCGCGCGCGCGCTCGGCGGGGCTCAGGATCGCTTGCGGGATCTTCGCCGCCGGAAGCACGAGGTCGACTTCGCCGGTCTGGATCGCGCTTCGCGGCATGCCGTCATATCCGGCCTCTTCCGGCTCCTGCGCGATCACCAGCCCGCCTTGCTCCTTGATCGCCTTCAACCCGGAACTGCCGTCGGCGCCGGTGCCCGAAAGGATGACGGCGATGGCGCGGGGACCAAATTCCTGCGCAAGGGCGTGCAGCAGGAAATCGAAGGGCAGGCGGGCGCCGTGACGCTCCTGGGGCGGCGTCAGACGCAGGACGCCGGCGCTGGCGGAGAGATAGGCCCCGGGCGGAATGACATAGAGATGGTCAGGCTCGATCGGCATGCCGTCGGTCGCCTGACAGACTTTCATCGACGTATGGCCGGCCAGAAGCTCGACCAGCATGCTCGCATGGGTCGGATCGAGATGCTGGACCAGAATCAAGGCGAGGCCGGCGCCGGCGGGCAGCGCGTCCAGCAGGGTCCGGCAGGCGTCGAGCCCTCCGGCCGACGCGCCGATCGCCACGACCGGAAACGCCTCGGCCTTGGCGGCGGGCGGCTGCGCCGGCTGAAGCCGCGAGCCTGAAGGCGCCGCGGCGTTCCTTGCGGAGCGCTTTTGAACGTGTCGCATGCGAAACCTTTTCGGAAGATCGCCTGCGCAAACCAGGACAGAGCGAACTTATCACTAAATCGAGGGCGGGTTCGCGTTATTTGCTCGCCGGCGCGTGAGTAGTTTCCGATCCTGCGCCGTGCTGGCGGCGGCGCCTATGGTGCGGATCGGTGGGATTTTCCGCCGGCGCGGACCAAAGCGCGGAATACGATGGACCAGCCTGATGAAGAAGCTCCGCGTGATGATCGTTGAAGACAATCAGATCATTGCCGGGCTGCTCGCCGAACTGATCGAAGCCATTGGCCACGAGGTCTGCGGCATCGAGTCCGGCGAGAGCGGCAGCGTGGCCGGCGCTCGCCGCATGAAGCCCGACCTGATGATCGTCGATGTGAATTTGCAGGAAGGCAGCGGCATTGGCGCGGTCGAGGCAATCACGCGCGAGCGCCACATTCCGCATATTTTCGTCAGCGGCGACGCTTCCGCCGTGCGGCTGCTCAAGCCGAAAGCGACGGTGTTGCAAAAGCCCTATTTCGAACTCGATCTGCTGCTCGCCATCAAGTCCGCGCTCGGGACGGCGGCGGCGGCTTGACGCAGAGCGGGGTTTTTCGCCACAGCGCGCGTCGCTTCCGACGCCGCCCAGCCACAGGAGGCGCCGGAGGGATCTGATTTTCGCCCCGATGCGTTTGTTGTCCAGCCGCGGCATTTGGCGGCTTCGGACGGAACCCAAGTTGAAAGGAAACAGAATGCTTGCGAAACTTCTCTCAGCGACATTTTTGACGTTCGCGCTCGCCTTGGCTCCCTTCGTCGTGCTGGTCGAGCCGGCGGCGGCCGATCCCATGCCGATGGAACATCACCACCATCATGGCGATTACGACCATGGCGAACACCACCATCATCATCACCACCATCATCATTACGATCATGGCGGCCATGACTGATTCATCGATCGGCGGCGGGCGCTCGCCCGCCGTCTTGCCCGCAAGACAGGAGCCTGGCCATGGCCGCACATAATCATAGCGTCGTCTGGATCGATCATCGCGAAGCGCGCATTTTTCATTTCAGCGCCGACGAGGTGGACAGCCTGACTGTGCGACCCAACGATCCCCATGTTCACCTTCATCACAAGGCGAACGCCATCGGCAGCGGCCATTCGCCCGAGGACAAGGCCTTTCTTTCGGCTGTCGTCGACGCGATCGGCGGATCGAAGGCGATCCTGATCACCGGCCCCGGCGTGGCCAAGACGGCGCTGGTCAAGCATATCGCGCGCTACGCTCCGACGATGATGGCCCATGTCGCGGGCGTCGAAACCGTCGACCATCCCGCCGATGGCGTGCTCATCGCTCACGCGCGGACCTATTTCAAAACCGCCGACCTGATGACCGCCCAGAAATGAGGGAGCGGCGGCGACGCCTGCGGCAGACGGGCGCGCTCGCGCGCGACAGCGGCCCGAACTTGCCCGGACGCGCGCAAGCGTCGCGTGCATGAGCATCAGCCCGACAGAAAATGCCCGAGCGCGGCGAACGGTCTGATGCGGTCGCAGATGATTTTCGTGATCGCCAACATCGGCACGGACAGGATCGCGCCGGCGATGCCCCACATCCAGAACCAGAACACCAGCGACAGGATCACGAGAACGGGGTTAAGCGTGAAGCGCCTCGCCAGCAACATCGGAGTCAATGTCTCGCCTTCGACAACGTAAATCGCCAGATAGAGACCAGCCGGCGCCAGAGCTCCCCAAGGCCCGTCGATGGTTAGTAGTCCGGCCAGGAGAAAGACGAAAGTGCAAAGCGCCGGACCGATGATCGGCGCGTAATTCATCAGAAAAGCGAATGTGCCCCATAGGATTGGGTCTCCCACCCCCGTGACGTGCATGACCAAAGCGGTGGCGGCGCCGACGGCCAGGTTCATGACCGTGATCGTCGCCAGATAGGCGGAAATATCGCTTTCGATCTGTTGCGAGATGTCGATGGCCTGGCGCTTGGCGCCGAAACGCGGCAGGATTTCCACCAGCCGCCGCAGGAAGCTGTCACCCGACAAGAGCAGGAAATAAAGAAACAACACGGTCGTGAACAGGCCGTCGGCGAAGTTTCGGGCGCCCGTGAACAGAATGGACAGGAAGCCTGTGTCCGCCAGAGGGCCATTGGCGCCATGCGGCGCGCCCGTCGAGCCGAAAGCCTCGACCTGCTGAAGAAATTTCAGCAGCGTATTGATCGGTCCTCGCAAAAATCCGAGCCGTTCCTGAAGCCGGGAAACGCCCTCGGGAAGCTTGGCCGCCCAGGCTCCGGCTGGTCCGGCGATCGCCGCGCCGAGGCCGACAATTCCGGTGAGCAGGGCCAGGATGATCAGCAGGGCCGCGACCGTTCTCGGCAGACGCGCCCGCTCCAGCAGGCGCATCACCGGCTGCAGCAGCAGGTTCAGCGTGATGGCGAAGGCCAGGGGCAGCACGATTTCGCGCGCGGCATAGGCTGCGGTCAAAACCGCGAGCGCGAACAGGCCCCCAAGGAAAATCACCTGCGGTTCCGATGGCAGCGGCATTTCCGACGGCGACTCGGCCTCGGGAATCGTTTCCGGTGCGCGATCGAACTCCGTCATGCCCAACACTCGTTATTGAAAAGTTCCGGCTGCCCCTTTGAAGCGGGGCTTCAGTGAAGTCCGCCCACAAGCCAGATGACGACGACGATCAGCAGAACGGTTCCGAGAACGCCTCCAAGTCCTGCGCCGCCGTAACGGTTATGCGCGTAATAGCCGCCGCCTCCGCCGAAGAGGAGGAGCAAGACGACGATAATCAGAAGAGTGCTCATGGGACGTCCTTTAGCCGATCCGGACTCGGCGCCGCTGTCGATTGCGTCGAGTTCGACGCTCCGTCGGAAACAACCCGCGAGAGGTCGCAAAAGATCATTGCGCTGGATGAAGATTAGCCGCGACGGCTTCCGCGCGTGAGCGCCGGAAACTACCTATGCTTGTCGCTTAGGAAGCGCGTCTCCGCGCCCGGCGGGATCGACGCGGCGAGCGGGAAGGATTGCGCTGGCGTCACCGCGCATCCGGCGTGAGTAGTTTCCAATTCTGTCGGCTTAGCTTCCAGGCGCGGTAAATTCGAAAGACGAACAGGGCGAAACAGCGGCCAATCGACTGCCGCTTCGCCCTCGCGACGTGCTCGCGAAAACGCCATCAAACGGAGCTAATTCACATGGACAAGGATCGTATCGCCGGCGCCGCCAAGGAAGCCAAGGGCGCCATCAAGGAAGTCGCGGGCAAGACGCTCGGCGACGCCAAGCTCGTTGTGGAAGGCCGCCAGGACAAGGCCGAGGGCAAGATCCAGAACGCCGTGGGCGGCGCCAAGGACGTGCTGCGGGAAAGCCTCAAGAAATAGATCGGAAACTCGCCGCGAGTGCGTGACGATTTGACGACGCAGCGGCAAGCCGCGTCGATGACGGTTTCCACCTTTCCAAATTGTCATCGCGAATAAATTTTCGCGCGGCGGCGTCGAAGCCTTTAACGCCCGCCGCGCCAATCGTCCTTGGAGGAATTTTTTCATGCTCGGCACAATCCTGCTCATCCTGCTGGTGCTGTTTCTGGTCGGCGCATTGCCGACATGGCCCCACAGCGCCAATTGGGGCTATGTCCCCAGCGGCGGAATAGGTCTGGTCCTGCTCATCGTCGTCGTTCTCCTGCTGATGGGCCGAATATAGATTTGGCCCGGATCTGGTCGTTACGCTGCATAGGGAGATTATGAAATGACACGCACGTTTTTTATCTTGGCGCTTGTTCTTGGCGGCGCTCTCGCGGGCGCTCCGGCAATGGCCGGGGAACGGCTGAATGAAGGATTGATGGGCGCGGCGCCGGGGCCATCGTCGGCGGTCCGGTTGGCGCGGTCGCGGGAGGCGCTGTCGGTTACGTGGCCGGGCCGTCAATCGCCCATGGGTTTCACCACCATCATCACTATCATCACCATTATCGTTACGACTGAACCCGATCATCCAGCTGAGCGGGATCTGGCGTCAAACCATGGAAAACAGGGCCGCCGACTGGCGGCCTTTTGTTGCGCGA
>CAWETR010000032.1:0-20509 GCA_963811975.1 uncultured Alphaproteobacteria bacterium | reverse complement strand
TCGGGATCGCTCAGGGCCGAGAAATCGACGCCGGGGACCTCTGGCGGGCGCGCGCGATCGGTATCGGAGGCCGCGAGCTGGTCGCAGGGATCGACGGGGCGACCGGCTCAGGGCGGCCGATGGCGCCGGAGTGTCTTCCGCGCTGTCGGCGGCGGCGACCTCGGCGCGGCGGGCGACCTCGGCCGTCTCGCAGCCGTCATAGCGGCGGATATGGGCTTCGATGTCCACCCGGCGCGGCTTTGGCGCAGAGACGGTTCCAGGCTTCCTTGGCGCCGGTGCATTTCTCCGACGCCATCTGAGAAGCGGCGCTCGCCGATGGTGTCGACGAGCATGACGTCGTCGGGTCCGCCCGTATGCGGGAAATAATCCGGCTCTTGCTGGCGGCCGTTCTTGCTCGCGAGCGCGCTGACGACCAGACGCACGCGTTCGGCCAGGTCCGGCAGCGAGATTCGCCGGGACGGGCCAGCTCCGAGCGCAATACCTCGGTGAACAGCGAATTGCAGCCGCCGGTCGGACGAGCCGAAGCTTTCGACCGCCTGCTCGCCGAACGAAAGCGGAATACAGCACCAGCATGCCATCCCGGGCCTTCGAGAACGGCACCAGCCGGCTGCCGATTTCGCCGACCGCCTCAGCATTTGCGGCGCCGACATCGGCGCGCAACATGTTGCGGCAGGCGTCGAGAATGAGGAACATCGTCGCGGGCTTTTTGGCGCCGATCTTCTCGACGATCTCGTCGACCGACACGCCGGAATTCGGAATTTCCTCGGTCGAGTACTGGTCCAGGTACTGGGACTTCTTCGCCTTGACGATATTGGTGTCTTTCTTCTGGCGCCGGACAGTTTGGATCGCGTGAAGGTGACCGGGCTCTTGGCGTCGCCGAGCAGCAGATCCTTGGCGCCGGAACTCTCGACGCCGATGCCGTGGCCTGAAAAGAAGAACAGGACATCGTCCTCCTTGACGCTGTTCAGGAAAGCGTCGAACTTCTTGTCGAAATCGGACTTTCGAGCGGACATCCGTCAACACGGTGACGTTCTTGGACTCGAACCCGACCTGCTCGAGATCATGGCCGAGGTCCTTGGCGTCGGAATCCGACCGCGTGAGGCTCTGGATTTCGCTGTCGCCATAGCGCTCGACGCCGACGACGAAGGCGCGACGCGTCGGCTTGTCGGCGAAGGCCAGCGAACCATAAAGGAGGAGCGCGACGGCGCTCAGGACCAGTCGGAAACCCTTGCTCATGGCGCACCCGGAATCCGAGGCCGAAAACCTTTTGGACGAACGCGAATTTTCAAAATAAATCGTCTGGAGCCAAGCTACCGGGAGCGCCCGGCCTATTCAATTAAATTCAACGTGAAATTTGCGCGCGCAAAGCCCCTCCTGCCCGGCCGTCACGGCAGGTCGCGCGCCACCCGGAACCCGACGTATGGCAGCCGGCTCGACGCGAGGTCGGATTTGCGCGCGGCGCTGCGCAGATAGAGCGGATCGTCCATCCAGCTGCCGCCGCGATAGACGCGCGAGAGGCAATCGCCGTGCGTCTGCGCCGAGCCGTCGGCCGGGAGCGTACGCAGGTCGGCGTTCCAGCAGTCCTGCGTCCATTGCGCGACATTGCCGACGGCGTCGAACAGGCCGAAACCGTTGGGGCCGAAGCGCCCGACCGGCAGGGTCTTGCGCGGCGCCTGGGCCTTCGCGCCCCCGCCATAGGACAGGCGCCAGTCATAATTGGCGCGGTTGGGATCGCTCGCCGATCCGAACCAGAATATTTCGTCGGCGCAGGACGCGGCGCGGCAGCCCCGGACGGCATATTCCCACTCGGCCTCGCTCGGCAGCCGGTAGGTCTTTCCGGTCTTGTTCGAGAGCCATTCGACATAGGATCTGGCGTCCGACCACGACACGAAGATCGCCGGGCGGTCGCCCTGCCCCCAGCCCATGTCGGTCGGCCAATATTGCCCGCAGCCGCCCTCGGCGACGCAGGCCTGCCATTCCGAAAACGTCACGGCGTCCCGCCCGATGGCGAAGGGATGCGCGAAGGTGACGCGCTTCCTCGGCTCCTCGGTGGAATCGTGACCGGATTCTGCGTTTGGCGATCCGATCGTCGCGGCGCCGGCCGGCACGCTCACCATGACCGGGCAGGTCGGGCAATCGCGGAACAATTGCCCGCCCGCGCCGACCTCCTCGGCAGCCGGCGCCGCATCCGCGACGACAGGCGGGCGCGCCGTTGGCTCGACGGGCTGCGGCGCGGCGGAGGGCTGCGGCTGCGGCGCGACCGGGGGCGCAGCGGGCCGGATCGCCGCGGGCTTTTCGGCGGGAGGCGGCGCAACGACTGCCGCCGGGGTGACCGCGACGATGGGTGACGGCGCCTGCGCGACGCCGGCCTTCTGGTCAGGCTTCAAGACGAAATAACCAATCCCGCCGGCCAGCGCCGCCAGAACCAGCGCGACGGCGACGAACGGCCCGCGCGAGGAGGACGCGGCGGGTGTGGCGGCGGCTGTCTTGGCGGGCGGCTCGGCGCGCGGCTTGGCGGGTGGCTGGTCGGTCAGCGCCACGATTGTTTCTGGCGGCTTGTCGCCGTCCCGCTTTTCCTCATTGGTTTTTTCCTCGTCCGGCTCCAGGCTGGCGAGAATCGCGCGCACGCGTTCGGCGAGCCCGTCGAGTGCGCCGTCCCAATCCTGGAACAGATCTATCCATTGCCGCGTGGCGATTTCATAGGCGAAGGCGCCAGACGGGGCGACATCCTCGGTCCGCGCCGGGATCACCACCAGGTTGCGCCGGCTGGCTAGCGACAATTCCTTGGCGATTTCCCGGGATTCGTTGGAATTGGCGGAAAACACCAGCACCATCACGCGCGCCTGCTCGATGGCGCGCACGATCGCCTCCTGGTAATTCTCGCCCGCGCCCACGTCGCGATTGGCGATCCAGCACGAACAGCCGCGCTGCTCCAGCGCGACGCAGATCCGCCGCGCCGCAGCGGAGTCCCGGGACGAATAGCTGATGAAAACGCGTCTCTCGCGCATGAAGGCTCGACCCTTCGGACGGTTCAGCGAGCGGCAATGCAATTTTTGGAGTGTGGCGTTTCCGTCCAGCTCAGGCAAGAGGGAAGGCAGCGGTTGAGTTTGGATCAAAGGTGGGCTTAGCTTCGACGACGCCCGCGCCCCGGCGCTGGTCCATTTCCGGCTCGATGCGAGAAGAATGAATATTCTGGCCCTGGTCACCCGCCTCGCGCTTCGCTTTTCAACCTATGTTGGCAAGAATCGCGCGTTCCTGCAGTTTTTTTTCGGCGCCCTGGCACTGGTGCTCGGCCTGTGGGGCTGGTCGATCAAGGCGCCGGCGAAGGACTGGGCCGAGGTTCTCAACAATTGTTTCCGCACCCTGCAACTCATCACGCTGCACTTTCCGACCTCTTTCGAAACCGACGTGCCCTGGCAGTTGCAATGCGCCCGGCTGCTCGTGCCGCTGGTCGCGGTGTCGGCCACCTTTCATGTACTGCTCGGCGGCGTGACGCGGCCCCTGCGGCTCGCCATGCTTCCGCACACGCAAAATCATGTCGCCGTGTTCGGCGACGCCCAGATGTCGGAGGCGGCGCTCGACATTCTGGCGGCGGGCGCGCGGCAGGTCGTCGCGGTCGCCCCCCTGTACAAGACCGCGCGCCGCGAAACACTGGAGGGGCTCGGCCTGACCGTGGTTGAAGCCGATCTGACGCAGTCGGCGACGTTTCGGTCCATCAATCTGAGCGACGCGGCGGCGTTGTTCGTCGTGGGGCCAGACGATCTGGAGAACATCAACCTCGCCATGCTCGCCGTCCGGGCCGTCGGCGGCCGCGCGCCAGACCGGCCGCCGCTGGCGCTCGCCGTCCAGATCGACCGCGAGGATCTGGCGAACGAACTCGATGCCGCGCTCGACGGCGTCACCCGCCAGCACGGTGTGCGCTACCATCGCCTCTGCCCGGATCGCGACGGCCTGCGGATCGAACTGGCGCGCTATGCGCCGGCCTTCGTGAAGAGCGATCGCGCGGCGCCGAGCCACGCCCTCGTGCTCGGCATGAAGGGGCGCTGGGAGCAGGCGCTCAGCCAGCTGATCGTCGCGCTGCAGGATCATCCGTCCGAGCGCCCCGCGCTGACGCTGGTTCTGGCCGCCAAGGAGCGCGAGGCTCTGGCGCCCTGGCTGGAGGCCCATCCCGATCTCGACCTGATCGTGCGCATCGAGGTTCTCGACGCCGGCCCCGGGGGCCTGCCCTCTGACCAGGATTGCGAAGTCTGCGTCGAAGCCGACGGGGCACCCGATCTCGTCGTGATCCTGCTTGACGGCGGCGACGCGATTTCGGCCGCTTTGGCGCTGCGGCGGCCGGCCCATCCCCTGCAGACCGCCGCGACGCCGATCCTCGTGCGCCAGAGCAAGGAGGACTTTTTGCTCGCGGCGCTCGCCGAAACCAGCGTCAGGAACCGCGACCACAGCCGCATGGCGCCCTTTAGCGGGCCGATCCGCGCGGAAACCGTCGCGCGCGTGCTCGACCGCAAGGGCGACGAAATCGCCATGGCGCTGCACGCCCGCTATCTCGACACCGCCAGACAGACTTCGCCCGGCTCGCCCGCGGCGGCGGCCGCCTGGGACGACCTGCCGGAAAATCTGCGCGAGGCCAACCGCGCCGCGGCGGACCACATCGCCATCCTGTTCGCCAGCCAGGGGCTGTCGCTTGGCGACGGCGACGCGATCAGGCGCGCGATGGACGATCCGGCGCTTGTCGATCGCCTTGCGCGGATCGAGCATCGCCGCTGGATGGCGGATCGCATCGAACATGGCTGGCGCTCCGGGCCGACGCGGGACAATGCGCGGCTGATTTACCCGAGCATCAAGGATTTCGACGCGCTTTCGTCCGAGGAAAAGGAACTGGACCGCGCGGCCGTCCGCGCTTTGGCGGACATCGCGGCTGGAGCGAGTTCGTGAAATCGGCTCTTGTCTGCATGATCATCGCGCTCGCGGCGCAGCCTGCCTGGGCGGCCAGCGGTCCGTCGGCCCTGCGCCCGGCGCCCAACCTCGCGAAAGACGCCGAAGGCCTGCCAATGTTGGTCGGCGGCACGAGAGCGATCGCGAAAATCAATCGCGCCCTGGCCGCGGCCAACGCCCGGCAATTTCAGGAAATGAAGGATTGCCTGCGCGACGCGCCGCAGGAGGGCTTCTGGTGGGAGCAAGCCGCCGAGGCGACACTGCTTGGAGCGCGCTTCGTCAGCTTCTACCGGCACGGCAATTTTTCCTGCGGCGGCGCCCATCCCAATTTCATCATGGATGCATTCGTTTTCGACCTCCGCACCGGCCAGAAGGTTGACTGGCGAAAGCTGCTTCCGCCTGAACTGGCCGGCAAGCCGGGAACCGAACTGGCGTCCTCGCAATTGACGGCGCTTTTCGTCGCGGCGTCAGACAAGGACAGCGCGCCCGAATGCAAGGAGGAGTTCGAGCGCGTGGACCTGCATTTTCAGCTGTGGCCCGATGGGAAAGCCAAGGGACTGGCGATTCACACGTCGAGCCTGCCGCATAGCGTCGAAGGGGTCTGCGCCGGCCGGTGACGATCCCCCTTGCGACGCTGAAGACGCTCGGCGTCAACGCGGCGCTGCTCCGCGACATCGAGACGAGCCGTCCCGATTTGCGCGGGAACTGAACTCAAGCGTCAGCTTTGACGCCGATTACTTGAGGGCATAGCCGAAGCGCTCGATGATCGCCCGCCGGCGCCGCGATGAACGATAACAACAGGCCGCAGGCCGCCACGATTGAACGAAAGCTCGTCTTCACCCCCTGATCGCGACGGCGCAGGGGCGCAACACGCACGATGCCAATCCAGACGCGGAGCCTCAGCCCGGGTTGCCGCCGATGCATCCCTTCTCGCAATCGTCGGGATCGCGGCTCAATCCATCCTCGTCGCCCCCGCCGGGAGCATAGGGCTTGAGGCCCGGCCACAAGGGCGCCGGCGCGACGGTTTCGGCGCCAGGCCGGGGATGCGCGACTGCTTCCGGCGCGGGGCTCTCGGCATGGTGGTGATGGCGATGATGATGTCGGGGGCGCGGCCGGGTCCGAGGACGCGGCAGCCACCGGCGACGCAGCGAGCGTGATCGCAAGGGCGATGGCGATTCTCATTGAAGTCTCCTCTTGATGGTCACCGACGAGCGATGCCGAAACCTGTTCCGGTCTATTCGCGCAAAGCGGCGCGTTTGTTCAGGAGCCGACGCGTCGAGCGCACCGGCGGCTGCGCCATCAGAACCGGAAACGGACGCCGACGGTCGGAGCGATGTTCTCGGCGTGCTGGAACCCGCTGGCGACGCCGCCGTAGACGTTCGACACCAGCACGCCGGCATAAACATTGACGCGCGGAACCGGCAGGTAATCAATCAGGAAGGAATACGAATAACGGCCGCCGGCGCAGCGGCCGTTGCTGGTCTGCGTTCCCGAGCCGCTGCAGACGCCGGGAGAGGCGAGAAAGTTGTTCTGGGTTTCCCAGTAGACGCCCGAAGCGAGGTCGAGGTTCTTCCAGACCGCATAGCGCAGGCCGGTCCAGGCCGTATTTTGAACACGCGGAACAGCATAGGCGTTGGTGGTGACGGCGCCCGGCGGAACGACGATCCCCTGCGCGATGGTCGGCAGGCCGTCGGGGAAGTTGACGTCGCTCGGATTGGTGGATTTGGCGTAGATATAGCCCAGATAAAACTTGAACTTTTCCCACTGGTAGCGCGCGAGCAGTTCGACGCCGGCCGTATTCTGCAGGGTCGCGCGCACGATCGAATTCGGGTCGTAGCCGACCGGCAGGGTCGCGCCGGAATAGCTCGAATAGGTCGTGGCGTTCTGGGCGTAATTGCCGATCGCGTCGAACGAGAACTTGCCGAGATCGAAGCCGACCTGCCCCTGATATTGCGCGGTCGCCGCATTGCCCTGGTCGTAGCCGCCGACCTGGGCTTGGGCGGCGAGGCGGACGCCCTGGTAGGTCAGGCGATAGGTCAAAGCGGTGTTGATGCGCGACGTCGGGCTAGCCCCGAACGTGGCGTAGGCCGCGGAAAAACCGATCTGCGAAAAGGCGACCGACGCCACCGGATCATAGGCGCCGAGCGCCGATTGCGACAGCAGGACGGTGCGGCCGAAGGTCAGCGTACCGTAGGTCGGATTGCTGATGCCGAAAAAGCCCTGCCCGTTGTCCAGCTGGCCGGCGCGGGCCGAGTCGAACATCGTCGTCTGGTAAGCGGTCTTGCTCTGGTTGTTGTTGGCCTGCGACTGCGGGCCGTTGATCAGCCGGAACGAATAGGGATTGAAGCCGGCTTCGACGGCGCCGACGACTTCCCAGTCCCCGAAGACCTTCTGTGCCAGCCTGATGCCGATGGTCGAGGTGCTGAGTCCGTTGGGCGACCACAGCCAATGCGTATTGCCGCTGTTTCGCTGGATGGCGTAATTGGGCTTGTCGGCGGAGGCGCCGACCGGGCGCCCCATTCCTCGTAGCCGGCGGCGCCGTCGAGCGTGCCGTAAAGCGTCAAGGGGCCGTAACGCAGCGGGCAGTCCCTGATCGTCGAGTTCAGATAAGTCCAGAAATCGCTGAAGCAGGAGGGCGTCGCCGGTGTGGCGTCCGGCGCCTTGGTCGAGGCGAGATCGGCCGCGTGCGCGGAGCCCGCCAGCATGGAGGCAAAAGCAAAAACCCCGACCCATCGAGCCATGTGAACCCCCTGTGTCTCTGGCGGATCAGGCCGGGAAACGCAGCAGCGACGCTGCGGATCGACCGTTCCAAATCAATATGTCGTATCTTTACATATCGATCGAAGGTCGATCAGGCCGGCGCCTGAACTAATTTTGGGCAGAGTGGCTCAATCGCGCGAGACGCGCCATCGACGCTCCTGCGCCGTGGCCAACACCGCGGCCTTAAGCGCTTGTTTGCCTTGCAGGTACGGCCATTATCCGTCGGATAGTTTCGTAGCGATGGCGCAAGCCATTGACTTGCTGCATCATTATTTCCTGCAAGACTGTGGCGCGGAAGCAACAAGGCGGCGATCCGGCAGATCGTCGTCGCGAACACCACCTGAACACCAGCCTCTCGTCCTACAAGGCGGCGAAGGCTCTGGTCGCGGTGTCGGAGACGACCTATGCGGCGGCGCTGGCCTCCTATAGCAGCGGCGTCGGCGACATCGTCGCCGTTTCGCTCGCCCAGACGCGCCTGCTGCGGGCCCGAAACGCGCAAGCGGACGCCTACAGCGCCTCGCTGTCCGCCGCCGCTCTGCTGGCGCTCGCGACAGGCTCGCTCGGCTCCGCCCCGCCCTGACGGCGCAGTCTCAGTCCACAAAATGCGGCCTTCGGATCATCGATCGCCGAGGCGATCGCCGTCAGCTTTGGCGCGGGCCCAGCATCTGCTTGATTGCGGTCTCCACATGGCGCCAGGTCCTGGCGTCTTCAGCTTTGCCGCTTTCCTCACAGGATCGCGCCTTCTGGGCCGCCTCCGCGGCGGCCTTCGCCCCGCGGGCGTTGAACAGGCGGCGCGCGTAATCATGGATCTCGACTTCCTGCATGGCGAACCTCGCTCCACGTTTGCGTTCCGGCAGAGATGTCAGCCCCCGTTCCCAAGAACGATTGCCGGCCTTGCAGGTTCAGTCATGATTTCGAGGCTCGACGTTGCGAGGCCTGAATCGCCCGCCGCACCGCCTGCGACACGGCCGCCGCAAGCCTCGCTCCGAAAATCGCATTCATCGCCGGTTCACCCGCGGTGCGCCAGTCTCGGATTGCGAAATACGGTGCAGACCACGGCTCAACCGAACGGAGGCAACCTTGAAATTCATTCGCGCGATTAAGGAAACGTGGGCGCCGCTTCTTTTTCTCGGGGCGCTCCTCGGATTTGTCGGACTTGGCATCAGTCATGTCGACGCCAAGGTCAGGGCCGAGGAAGTCAGGGCGCTGGAAGACGCCTCGACGTGTTCTTCCAAACTGAAAATCGATGAATTTGCCTCGGAGGAATGCTCCCAGCCGACTTCGGAGGGCGCATCGAATACGGGTCATTGCGCAGCCTCTTCCGCTAAACCGGACCCTCCCGAACACGACAAATCGGCTCAAGGCGCCGGGAGGCCATGCCTCATCGGCGGACCGCAAGCGTCCTCGGAAAGGCCGCCGGCGAAGGACCGGGCTCGAGAAAACACCGGTCGATAGATGAACAGGAAGGTTGCGCCACAAGCGGAAATCCGGAGGGGCAAGGTCCAATCCGCGATTTCAGCCGATTGCGGACTCTTGCTTCCGATAAATCAAGGCGCGACCCTGAGACTGCCCCATTGCGGCCGGAAGCGGCGCGGGGAGATCGCGCAACAAAAGGCCGCTCAGTCGTAGCGATAGTGGTGGTGATAGTGATGATTGTGGTGAAACCCACAGGCGATTGACGGCCACGCCACCGACAGCGCCCTCCGCGACCGCGCCCACCGGGCCGCCGACGATGGCGCCAGCGCGCCGCCCATCAATCCTTCATTCAGCCGCTCCCGGCCATCGCCTGGCGCGCCTGGCCGTCGCCGCCGCGCGCTGATTGCATTTAAGCAGCGACTGCATCATCGGATGCGCAAAAATCGAGACCAGCGCCAATTTGTCTGCAGGAAACTTCACCTGCAAAACTCTATATTCGGCAACGCATCTTGTTTTTTAAAATAAAATTACCACATTACAAAAAGTTGATAGACAAATTTATGGTCGTTTTTTTCTTCAATACTAATATAATCAGACTGTTTCTATAGCCACCTGCGACATTTTATTTCACAAGCAAGTATTTACACGTTTTTCGAGACAGCCATGACCTGCAACGGGGTGATTTGCGCTTCTTCGCTTCGACATGGCTCGCAAAAAATCTGACCGCTCAGCCTCCGCGTCGCGACGCCGGGTTGATCCCCTTCCGAATTCGAGGCCCAGTTGAGCATTTTTTCGAAGCACTCCTTTTCGCGCAAATCCTCGCCCTGGGACAATCTCGAGCCTGTTCGAGAAGAGCTTTTCAGCGCGGAGCGCATCGAGGACCATGCGCGAAGCCTGGCGGCGGCCCAGCTGGTGACGCCGAAGCCGGCCAAGGGGCGCCCGCTGGCCGGCCGCCTCGCCGCCAATGGCGCGATCCTGCTGTCCGCGTACAAAAGCCTTCTGCACGGCGCCGACGAAGGTCGCGCGGTCACGCCCGCGGCGGAATGGCTGATCGACAATTACCACCTCATCGAAAAGCAGATCCGCGAGATCCGCTCGGATTTGCCGGCTGGCTATTATCGGCAATTGCCCAAACTCGCCGCCGGACCTTTCGCCGGATATCCCCGCGTTTTCGGCCTGGCCTGGGCCTTCGTCGCCCATACCGACAGCCGCTTCGATTCGGCCATGCTGGTTCGGTTCGTGCGCGCCTATCAGGAGGTGCAGCCGCTGACGATCGGCGAGCTCTGGGCGGTGTCGATCACCTTGCGCATCGTCATGATCGAGAACCTGCGCCGCCTCGCCGTACAGATCGTCGCGGGCCGCGCGGCTCGCCGTCTGGCCGACGATCTCGCCGACCGGTTGCTGGGCGCCGCCGGACGAACGCCCGAATCTCTCAAGGTCGCCCTCGCCAACCATCAGGACGACGTCCTCTCGGAAGCCTTCGCGGTCCAGCTCATCCATCGGCTGCGCGATCAGGATCCGACCATCACCCCCGCCCTGACCTGGCTCGACCAGCGTCTGGCGGCGCAGCGCACGAGCGCCGACATCGTGGTTCGCGAGATCCATCGGCGGCAGGGCGCCACCAGCGTCACCGTGCGCAACATCATCACCAGCCTGCGCCTGATCTCGGACGTGGATTGGAAAGACCTGTTCGAGGACGTCAGCCTCGTCGATGACGCGCTTGCCGCCGACGGCGGCTACAAGGACATGGATTTTCCCTCGCGCAATCTCTATCGCACCGCCATCGAGGAATTGGCGCGCGGTTCGGATGGCTCCGAACGCGAGATCGCGGAGGGAGCCGTCGCGGCGGCCCGGCGCTTTCATAATGCGGCGCCCGCCCTCCACGATGCGCGAAAAGCCGACCCCGGCTATCACCTCATCGGCGGCGGCCGCGAGGAGTTCGAGAATACGATCGGATACCGCCCCCGCGCGCGAAAATGGCGGGCGCGGCTGCATCGGGCTTCGGGAATCGGCTTCTACGTCGGCGCGATCGGCGCGGTCGCCGCAGGCCTTCTCGGCGCCGCGCTTGTCGCGCTCGCCGCGACCGGCCTCGGCGCCCTGCCTCTGGTCGTTCTGGCGCTTCTCGGCGCGATCCCCATCCTCGACGCGGCGGTCGCTCTGGTCAATCGCGCGGTGGGTTTCGGCTTCCACGCCCATCTCCTGCCGGCAATGGAGCTCGCCAACGGCGTGCCTTCGCATTTGCGCACGCTTGTCGCCGTGCCGACATTGCTGACCCATACGGCCGCGATCGAGGAGCAGATCGAGGGTCTCGAAATCCACCACCTCGCCAGTCCCGACGGCGACCTGCATTTCGCGCTGCTCTCCGACTGGCTGGACGCAGACACCAAACACGTCGAGGGCGACGACGAACTGCTGGCGACAGCGGTCGAGGGCGTCGCGCGGCTCAACCGGACTTACGGCCCGGCGCCGGGGGGACCGCGCTTCCTGCTGCTGCATCGCCGGCGCGTCTGGAGCCCGAGCGAATCGCGCTGGATCGGCTGGGAGCGCAAACGCGGCAAACTTCACGAACTGAACCGCCTTTTGCGCGGCGCGACCGACACGGGCTTCATCGCCCTCGACGGAGCCGCGCCGCTCGCTCCGCCCGACACGCGCTACGTCGTCACGCTCGACGCCGACACGCGCCTGCCGCGCGACGCCGTGCGCCGGCTGATCGGAAAAATGGCGCATCCGCTCAACCGGCCGCGCTTCGATCCCGCAACGAAGCGGATCGTGGAAGGCTATGGCGTGCTTCAGCCGCGCGTGACCCCTGCCCTGCCGGTGGGCCGCGAGGGCTCGTTGTTCCAGCGCATCTTTTCGAGCGTGAGCGGCATCGACCCCTATGCGTCGGCGGTTTCCGACGTCTATCAGGACATGTTCGGCGAGGGCTCCTACGCCGGCAAAGGCATCTACGACATCGATGCGTTCGAAGCCGCGCTGGACGGTCGCGCACCCGATGCGACGCTGCTGAGCCATGACCTGTTCGAAGGCGTGTTTGCGCGCGCCGGCCTCGCCTCCGATGTCGAAGTCGTCGAAAGCTACCCGCCGCGCTACGATGTCGGCGCGCTGCGCCATCATCGCTGGGCGCGCGGCGACTGGCAGCTGCTGCCCTGGATTCTCGGTCGAGGCCCCGACCGCCGAAACTCTTCCAAAGCGTCCGCCGCCCTCCCGTCGATCGGGCGCTGGAAAATGCTCGACAACCTGCGCCGCACCCTGTCGGCGCCCTTCGCGGTCCTGGCCTTGTTCGCAGGCTGGCTCATGCCGTTCGACGCCGCTTTGGTCTGGACCGGATTTGTGGTCGCGACGATCGCGCTGCCGCCGATGATTCCGGTGATCGCCGCCATGCCGCCGCGAAAGCCCGGCGTGACGCTGGCGAGCCATTTCCGGGCCGTCGGCCGCGATCTCAAACTCGCGCTCGTCCTGTCCGCGCTCACCCTCATTTTCCTGGGCCATCAGGCCTGGCTGATGGGCGATGCGATTGTTCGCACGCTCTATCGCCTCTATGTGAGCCACAAGAATTTGCTCGAATGGGTTCCTGCGGCGCAGGCGACCGGCGCGCGGCGGCTCGACCTGTCCGCCTCCTATCGCCGCATGTTCGGCGCATTGGTTTTCGCCGCGCTGGCCTTGGCCTTCGGCTGGATCGGCGGACCGGGAAATTTCGCGCTGGCGGGCGTCTTCGCGGCGCTCTGGCTGGCTTCGCCCGCCGTCGCGCGCTGGGTGAGCCTGCCGCCGCGCCGCGCCAGCCGGCGCGCCGCTCTCCGAAAACGACGCCCAAGCCTTGCGGCTGACCGCCCGCCGCACCTGGCGCTTTTTCGAAACCTTCGTCACCGGCGGCGACCACATGCTGCCGCCCGACAATTTTCAGGAAACCCCGACGCCCCGCGTGGCCCATCGCACCTCGCCGACCAATATCGGCCTGTATCTGCTCTCGCTGGCGAGCGCCCATGATTTCGGCTGGCTCGGAACGCGACAAATGGTCGACGGACTTGAGGCGACGCTCGCGACCATGAGCGGCATGGCCCGTTACCGGGGGCATTTCTACAATTGGTACGACACCAGCGACCTGCGCCCCCTCGATCCGAAATATGTCTCGACGGTCGACAGCGGAAACCTCGCCGGCCACCTCATCGCGCTCGCCAACGCCTGCCGCGAATGGCAAGGCGCGAAACCCGACGCCGCATCCCGCCTCGCCGGGATCGCCGACGCCCTCGACCTGACGCGGGAAGAGGCTGAGCGCCTGAGGGACGGGCGCAAGACGCAGACCGTCACGTGGCGCCAGCTCGACGATGCCCTGGCCGCGCTGGCGGTCGTCGGCGCGCGAGCCGCTTCCGGCGCCGGACGATCTGGGTCCTCGTCTCGAAAAGCTCTCCGTTCAGGCCGACACCATGGCCGATATCGCACGGGCGCTGGCCGCGGAGCGCGACGACGAAATCAGCTTCGACATGCTGTTCTGGGCGCAGGCCAGCGTGAACGCCATCGCGGCCCATCGCGACGATTTCGGACGCGACGCTGAAGAGACGGGAGCGCTGCGGTTGCGGCTGCAGCGGCTGGAAGACGAGGCGCGCTCGATGGCGCTGGCCATGGACTTCCGCTTCCTCATCGACCGCCAGCGCAATCTGCTGTCGATCGGCTGCCTCGCGACCGAAGGCGCGCTCGACTCCAATTGCTACGATCTTCTGGCGTCGGAAGCGCGGCTGGCGAGCTTCTTCGCCATCGCCAAGGGCGATATTCCCGCCCGCCATTGGTTCCATCTCGGCCGCGCCGCGATCCCCGTCGCACAGGGCGCCGCGCTGATCTCGTGGTCCGGGTCGATGTTCGAATATCTGATGCCGTCGCTGGTGATGCGGGCGCCGGCAGGAAGTCTGCTGGACGGCGCCAACCGCCTCGTCGTGGGGCGGCAGATCGCTTTCGCCGACAAGCTGCGCCTGCCCTGGGGCGTTTCGGAATCGGCTTACAACGCGCGCGATCTCGAATTCACCTACCAATATTCCAATTTCGGCATTCCCGGCCTCGGGCTGAAACGCGGGCTCGCCGACAATCTTGTCGTCGCCCCTTATGCGACCGGTCTGGCGACCATGATCGATCCCCGCGCGGCTCGCGCCAATCTGGATCGGCTCGCCGGCATCGGCGCGCGCGGCCGCTACGGCTATTACGAAGCGATCGATTATACGCCGGCGCGCGTGCCGGACGGTCGGGATCACGCCATCGTGCGCGCCTTCATGGCCCATCACCAGGGCATGACCATCGTCGCCATCGCCAACGCCGTTCTGGGCGCGCGGATGCGGGCGCGGTTTCACGCCGAGCCCATGGTGCAGGCCACGGAACTGCTGTTGCAGGAGCGTGCGCCCCGCGATGTGGCCGTCAGCCATCCCTGGGCGGCAGAAACCAAGTCCGCCGTCCGGAAGGGGCGCGACGTCGAACCCCTGGGCGGAAGGCGCTTCTCCTCGGCGCAGCAATCGAGCCCGGCGACGCATCTGCTCTCCAACGGGCGCTATTCCACCATGCTGACCACGGCCGGCTCTGGCTACAGCCGCTGGGACCAGCGCGCGGTGACCCGTTGGCGCGAAGACGCGGTCTGCGACGATTTCGGCTCGTATATCTTTCTGCGCGACGTTCACAGCGACGAGGTCTGGTCGGCCGGGTTTCAGCCCAGCGGGCGCGAACCCGACGATTACCGCGTCTCCTTCAACGAGGATCGCGCCGAATTCGTCCGGCAGGACGGGACGCTGACGACCTCGCTCGAGGTGCTGGTCTCGTCCGAGGACGACGCGGAAGTGCGGCGCGTCTCGGTGACGAACAACGGCCCGCGCGTTCGCGAAATCGAGATCACCTCCTATAGCGAACTGGCGCTCGCGGCGCAGGCGGCGGATGTGGCGCATCCGGCATTTTCCAAACTTTTCGTCGAGACCGAATTTCTGCCCGAAGTGGGCGCGCTTCTCGCCACGCGACGCCGGCGTGAGCCCGCCGAACCGGAAATCTGGGTCGGCCAGCTCGCCGTGGTCGATGGGGAAGCCCTCGGCAAGATCGAAGTCGAAACCGACCGCGCGCGCTTCCTCGGACGCGGCCAAAGCGTGCGAACGCCCATCGCCATGATCGACGGGCGCGCGCTCTCGAACACGACGGGCGCCGTGCTCGACCCGATCTTCGCCTTGCGCCGCCGCGTGCGCATCGCGCCCGGCGCGGTCGCGCGCATCTCCTTCTGGACGATGGCGGCCTCGACGCGCGAAATCCTGCTCGACATCGTCGACAAGCATCGCGACGCTACGGCCTATACCCGAGCGTCGACTCTCGCCTGGACCCAGGCGCAGGTGCAATTGCATCATCTCGGGATCACCGCAGGCGAAGCCAGCCTGTTCCAGCGTCTGGCGAGCCATGTGCTCTACGCCAACCAGACCATGCGGCCGCCGTCCGACACGATCATTCGCGGCGCCGGGGCGCAGTCCGGGCTCTGGACGCTCGGCGTCTCGGGCGACCTGCCGATCGTGCTGTTGCGCATCGCCGATTCCGACGATCTCGATGTCGCGCGCGAATTGCTTCAGGCGCACGAATATTGGCGGATGAAACAACTCGCCGTCGATCTGGTCATCCTGAACGAACGGCGATCCTCCTATGTGCAGGATCTCCAGATCGCCCTCGAAACCCTGCTCCGCACCCGGCAGATGCGGCCCCGGCTTCGCGGCGAGGAATCGCCGGGCGGCGTGTTCGTGCTGCGCGGCGATCTCATTCCCGCCGAGACGGCGGCTCTGCTGGCTTCCGTCGCCCGCGTCGTGATCCTGGCGCAGCGCGGCGGCCTGTTCGCGCAACTCGATCGGATCGTCGAGGCTTCGCCGTCGCTCGACGCCCCCGCCAGCCCGCCCGCCAAGCGCCTTGTCGCGCCGAACCCTCCGCCGGCGAAAGCGCAGGTCGGACAGCTCGAATTTTTCAATGGGCTCGGCGGTTTCGACAAGGACGGCCGGGAATATGTGACCGTGCTCGGACCGGGACAGTCGACGCCGGCCCCCTGGATCAATGTCATCGCCAATGAAAGCTTCGGCTTCCAGGCGGCGACGGAAGGCAGCGGCTACACCTGGTCGGTCAACAGCCGCGAGAACCAGCTCACGCCCTGGTCCAACGACCCCGTTGCCGATCGCCCGGGCGAGGCTTTCTATCTGCGCGACGACGACACCGGCGATTTGTGGAGCCCGACGGCGCTTCCCATCCGCATCGAGGCGGCGACCTATGTCGCCCGTCATGGACGGGGCTACAGCCGGTTCGAGCACACCAGCCACGGCATCGAATCCGACCTGTTGCAATTCGTCCCGCTCGACGCGTCGATCAAGATCTCGCGGCTGAAACTGCGTAATCTGTCAGGACGCGCGCGTCATCTGAGCGTCACCGCTTTTGTGGAATGGGCGCTCGGCCCGTCGCGCTCGGCCGGACTGCCCTTCATCACCACCGCGCTGGATTCGCAGTCCGGCGCGATTTTCGCGCGAAACCGCTGGAGCGCGGGATTTGGCGGCCGCGTCGCCTTCGCCGATCTCGGAGGGCGCCAGACCGACTGGACCGGCGACCGCCGCGAATTCATCGGGCGCAACGGAACGCTCGGCAACCCGGCGGCTCCGGCCAGCGGCGCCGCCCTGTCGAACACTCTCGGCGCGGGCCTCGACCCTTGCGCGGCGATGCGCTCCGGCCTTGTGCTGGCGCCGGGCGCCAGCGTCGAAATCAGTTTCCTGCTGGGCGACGCCCCGAATTCGCGGGAAGCGCGGAACTTGATCTCGCTCTATCGCAGCGCCGATCTCGACGAGGCCTTTGCCGAAGTCAGCCGTCATTGGGACGGGATTCTGGACGCCGTCAAGGTGAAGACCCCGGACCGGAGCATGGACATCATGCTCAACGGCTGGCTGCTCTATCAGACCATCGCCTGCCGCCTGTGGGCGCGCGCGGCCTTCTACCAGGCCAGCGGCGCCTATGGCTTTCGCGATCAGCTGCAGGACGGCATGGCGCTTTCGGCCCTGCGCCCGCACATGACGCGCGCTCATATCCTGCGCGCGGCGTCGCGACAGTTCGTCGAGGGCGACGTCCAGCATTGGTGGCTGCCGCATTCGGGCCAGGGCGTGCGCACGCGCATCTCCGACGACCGCGCGTGGCTGGCCTTTACCGTCGGCCAATATGTCGACGCCTCCGGCGACGCCGCCGTTCTCGATGAAATGATTCCGTTCGTTGAAGGCCGGGCGCTGGAGCCGTCGGAACATGACAGCTTTTTCGCTCCAGTCGTCAGCGACGAGGCCGCAACCCTGTTCGAACATTGCGCCCGTGCGCTCGACAGCGGCCTGGCGCACGGCGGCCATGGCTTGCCGCTGATCGGCGCCGGCGACTGGAACGACGGCATGAACCGCGTCGGCGCGCGGGGCGCCGGCGAGAGCGTCTGGCTCGGCTGGCTGCTCTACGCCACACTGAAAAGCTTCGCCCTCGTCGCCGACGCGCGCGGAGAGCATCCCCGCGCGGAAAACTGGCGCGCGCACGCGACCGCCCTGCAGGCGTCGCTGGAGCGCGAGGCCTGGGACGGCGAATGGTACCGGCGCGGCTTCTTCGACGATGGAACGCCGCTTGGCTCGAGCCAAAGCGAGGAATGCCGGATCGATTGCATCGCCCAATCCTGGGCCGCGCTTTCCGGCGCGGCGCCGTTGGAGCGGGCGACGCGCGCGATGGCTTCGGTCGAGCGCGAGTTGATCCGCCCGCAGGATGGGCTGGCGCCCCTGTTCGCCCCGCCCTTCGACAAGACGCCGCTCGATCCTGGCTACATCAAGGGCTATCCGCCTGGCATCCGGGAAAATGGCGGCCAATATACCCACGCCGCGCTCTGGTCGGTGATGGCCTTCGCCAAGCTCGGTCAGGGCGACAAGGCGGCGAGCCTGTTTGCGATGCTCAATCCGATCAATCACGCCCGCACGCGGGCGGACGTCCACCGCTACAAGGTCGAACCTTATGTGGTCGCCGCCGACGTCTATTCCATGCCGCCGCATGTCGGACGCGGCGGCTGGACCTGGTACACAGGCTCAGCCGCCTGGATGCAGCGCGCGGGACTGGAGAGCATCCTGGGAGTGCGGCTGGAGGGCGATTGCCTTTGCATCGATCCCTGCATCCCCAAAGCGTGGACAGGCTTCGAACTCACTATGCAGCGCGGTTCGTCACGATATGAGATTCGCGTCGAAAATCCGGCGGGAGTCGAACGAGGCGTCGTCTTCGCCGCCATGGATGGCGTCGAAATCACAGCGCAACCGCTGCGGCTGCCGCTTGTCGCTGACGGCGCCGCCCATCGGGTTGTCATTCGATTGGGATGAATGGAACTGCGGCCAATCAACCGGCAGGCGCGCCAGGACAGTCGGTCAGGTCGCGTATAGCGCAACGCCATTGCCGAACGACCAGTTCTCCTTTTTCACCTCGACCAGGCTGATAAAACGTCCTCCGGACGCATCCCGGCCCGATTGCGCAGGCCCTCGGCCACGGCTTTGTAAAATGACTGTTTCAATTCGACAGAATGCCCAGCGTGACTTGAATGATGATGGCCGCATGAGTGCGCTCAATCCCCAGATAGGTCTGGTCGATGAGCAGGTCGTGGCTCTCGTGCTCAGAAATGATTTGGAAGCGGTCGTTTTGCGGCACATTGAGCGTTGCGATCATCGCGTCATAAATGACGTCGGCTATGATCCGACGCTTTTCCGGAGATCTGCCCATCGGCATATCGATGCGAATAAAGGCATGGCGATCCTCCATCAGTTTTCGCTGGACCCTGGACGTTGAGCGTAGAATCGAACCGTCCGGACGTTCCAAGCGGTCAGAATGTTGTTTTTTTGTTTTATTGCGATTGGAGACGGAACAAGGTCGCCAATCTCGATGATGCGCGATGGCAAAAATCGCCAACGCTAGCCGAGTTCGCGCCCGACCCAGTCGAGAACGCCGTTCAGGCTGTTGAATTCCGCGACCGAGCGCGCCGGGATGTCGGGCATCCTGTCCCGCGCCATGCGGGCGAGCCCGGAACCCGGACCAAGCTCCAGCAGGACGGAGCAGCCCCGTTCGCGCAGGCCGTTCCAGGCACGCGGCCCAATCGACCGTGACGGCGAGTTGGGCCGCCAGCGCGTCCTGCGCCTGCTCGGGCGCGAAGACGGGCGCGCCGCTGATGCCCGCCAGCACCGGCGCCGAAGGCCGTTTCCAGTCCACGCTTTCCAGCGCGCGCCGGAAGGGCGCGACCGCGGGCTGCATCAGGCTGGTGTGCGACGGAGTATGGTATCGCCAGCGGCGTGACCTTCGCGCCGCGCGCCAGCGCTTCCGCGCCGCAGGCGGCGATGGCGTCCGTCGCGCCGCCGATCACGATGCGGTCGTCGTCGTCGACAATGGCGATTTCGCCGCCATGCCGGGCGCAAAGCGCGCCGACGGCCACGCGGCCCAGACCGCGCAGCGCCAGCATGGCGCCGCCGCCCGGAAAGGCTTCGTCCATGACCAAGGCCCTCGGCCTCCGCGCCAGCACGATGACGTCTCGCGGAGAAAGAGCGCCCGCACAGCCATAGGCCTCGCCAGTTCGCCGACGCTATAGCCCGCAAGCGCGCGGACCGGCGGCAAGCGACGCCGGATCGCGGCCCACACGGCGAGCTGGAACGCGCGCAGACCAAAGGCTGCGCGGTAGTGTTCACCTGCATGCCTTCGGCAGAGAGCGAAAACGGATCGCATCCCGTTTCGCGCGCAAAAAACTCCCAGACCGCCGCTGCCTCAGGATCGTCCTTCAGGACGCCGAACATGCCGGGCGTCTGATCGCCCTGGCCCGGGCAAAGCAGACCAAGAGTCTCCTACGACGAGACTCTATGGTGTATGAGGCTCTTGGGGATGAGGCTCATGGGGAAAGGCCGTGCACGAACCAGAGGGCTGCGGCGAGGCAATCGGCGGCGCCGCCGGGAGAGAGATTCAAGGCGACGCAATCGCCGTGCAGGTCGAGCGCGCGCTGCCGCCAATCCCGCGCATGCACGCCCCCAGCGTTGAGGAAAACGGCGGGCGGCGTTGCGGACAAAGGCGAGCCCCTCCGGTCCGTCCGCGACGCAGCAGGTTGGTGTCCGGCAATTCGGCCATGATGGCGAACAAGGCATTGGATGGAAGCGCGTTCCGCGCAGGAGGTTTGCCTGAGCGCGTCGCGCAGGGCCGGAACGGCGATGCCGAGCAGCGTCGGCAGGCCCGCGAGCAGTTCCTCGCGGGCGCCGCGCGCGCCGTAGCGCCGGACGACGCGCGCGCCATGGGAATCCGGCGCGGCGCGCCCGACTTGCGCGACGCCTTCACCCCGAAGGGTCAGGATCGTTCCCGTCAATTGTTCGCCCTGGAGGTCCAGACCGCGCGCCCG
>CAWETR010000031.1:0-14545 GCA_963811975.1 uncultured Alphaproteobacteria bacterium | reverse complement strand
GGGTTTTTGCTTTTGTCTCCGCGCTGCGGGCTCGGCTCATGCCGCCGACCTTGCCTCCAGCAAAACTCCAGACGCCGAACCGTCCAAGCCGTCCTGCTTCAGCAGCTTCTGGGACTACATGAATTCCTCAGTGCGCGATTGTCCGCTCAATTATGGCCGCTTACGCTCTATGGCGCGCTTGACGGCGGCTATGGCTACGAACAATGGGGCGCGCCGGTCGGCCTCAACGCCGACAAGCCCAATTACGCCATCCAGCGAAACAGCGGCAATGCCCATTGGCTGTGGTCTCCCAACGGCCTCAGCACCTCGACCATCGGCATCCGTCTGGCGCAGAAGGTTTTCGAGGATTGGGAGCTGATCGGAACCGCCGAAGCGGGCTTCAATCCCTATTCGTTCCGTCTGATCAACGGCCCGCAATCGCAGGCCAACAACGACCAAAACAATACCCCTACCAAACGACCCTGTTCGATCTCGGCCCGCGCCGGTCAATGGGACAACGGGCAAGGCTTTTTCGGCATCAGCAACCCGACCTATGGCACACTGACTTTCGGCCGCACCGCCCTGCTCTCCAAGCGGCGCTCGGCGCCTATGATCCGGTGGCTTCGATCGCTTTTTCGCAGATCGGCTTTTCCGCGGCCTACGCCACCTTCGGGGCGAGCCCGACGTCGCGCATCAACACCGCCTTGACCTATCGCCTGACCTATCAAGGCTTCCGCTTGGCCGGCCAGGCGCAGGTCGGGGTTATGATCAGGCAATGCGGCGACCGCGCAATATCAGTTGCAGGTCGGATCCGATTTTGGCAAGTTCTCATTCGACGCGATCGGAAATTAGGCCCAGAACGCCACGACCTATTCGAGCTATTGCGGCGCGACTTTGCCGGCTGGCTTCGATCCAAATTCGATCGTGCGCGCGACCTTGCAGAATACCGCCGGCGTCGAACTGGTCGCGCGCTACCAGTGGAGAAGTTCAAGTTTTTCTGGGCTAGATTTACGCCAGAGCCACCAACCCGAGCGACGCCAATTTCCCCTATGGCCTGGGGACTATCGCGCAGGGGATGTCGTTCCCCCGAGGCCGTCACCACCAACGCTTACGCTGTTCCGCGTCTTCAAAATACCCCCTGGACCGGCCTGCGCTACGCGCTCTGGACCAATCTCGACCTCTCTTCGGGCGTCTATTGGGAAACCCAGAACAACTTTCTGGCCTCGCCCGGCGTTTGCACTGGAGCGGGAACCAATACGAGCAGCGGCCGATGCGACGGCGGTCGCTATTCCTATTCTTTCCGATCGATTACCTGCCGGTTCCGCGCGTCATTGTTTATGCCGGCGTGCTGGTCTCGAATGTCTACGGTGGGCCCGCCAGCGGCTTTCTGCACGCTGAGAATATCGCTCCGACCGTCGGCCTCCGCTTCCGGTTCTGATGACGCAGCCGCCTGCGTGCTCTCGACGCGTGGGCTGCTAAGAGCTCAAATTCGCGCGAAAAATCGGGAAGGCTCGTCTCGAGTGTCCGCGGAGCAGCGCCGCGTTGACGCCGAGCGTCTTCAGCGTCGCAAGGGGAACCGTCATCGGCCCGCGCGCAGACCCCTTCGACCCGATGCGGCGAGGCTCGACGTGTGCATCGCCAGCCCCCTGGCTTTCCCGTCGGGCCACAGCTGAAAACGCAGGTCCACGTGCTCGAATTCCTCCTTGCATTCGGGCGCGCTGTCCTTGTCCGACGCCGCGACGAAAAGCGCCGTCAATTGCGGGGAGGCCAGCTCCGTGCCCGGGCTTGCCGATCAGTTCAGCCGGAAGCAGCTTCCGCCAGTCAACCGGCTGGCCGGTGCGAGGTCGAAAGAACGCATCCACGATGAAATTGGGATGGGCGCCGCCGCAGGAAAAATTGCCGTGCCGGTAGAAGCTGACGAAGCGCGCACCAAGCAGGGTCGCCTCGGCGGCTTGCTCCCACCAGAAGCCCTCCTGCGGCGCATCGCGCAGGCAATCCTTCATGTCCTGCAGTTGCCGGGCGTTGGCCGCGGCCAGGCGCGATTGATTTTCGTGATTGCTCTTGTGCCGCCGGCGAGCGTCGGCAGGCGCTTCCGCGTCCTTGGCGAGGTTGGGCGCCGGTCGCAGGGGCGACGGACCGCTGGCCGCCCAGGCCGACCGCTGCCGGCTGCGCCGCGAGCGCGACGACCATGCAGACAAGAGCTGATTTCACGATTTCGCTTTCCCGGCGATATCCGCCAAAGCGCGGACCGTCGCGCGGTCCATCTCCTTTTCCTCGGAGGACAAAGCGTCGAATCCTTGATGCTCGGGTGAATCGAGGCGCGCATTGTCCCGCTCCGGGCCGGAGCGCCAGCCATGTTCGATGCGGTCCGCCATCCAGCGGCGATGCTCGATCCGCGCAAGGCGATCGACAATCGCGGGATCGTCCATCGCGCGCCTGATCGCGTCGCCGTCGCCGAGCGACAGCCCCTGGCTGGCGAACAGGATGGCCATGTGGTCCGCCGCCGCGCGGTTGGCTTCGCGCAAATTTTCCGGCAGGTCGTCCCAGGCGGCGGCCGCCTCGGGCGATCCGGGCGGAAGTCTGTTGGCGGCGTCGAGATAGCGGGCGTGCAGCGCCATGGCGATTTCGTCGCCCTTGCGGTCGAGCACGCGCGCGACGGTTTCCGCGCGGATCGGCCCGCTGAAGGGCGCCATGCGGCTGTGGTCGCGGTTCCTGATGCGGGTTTCCGCCAGCGCCGCGAGCAAAAAATCCTCCTTGCCCTGGCGCACGAGGATCGGCGTCGCGGCGGTCTGCAGCGGATGGGCCGGCCGCCGCAGCGCCAAAGCGGCCGAAATCGCGTCGCTGCCGTCGAGCAGGATCACGACGAGATCGGGCGCCCCGTCGGCTTCGACGCAGACTTCGCAATCCTGGTCCGAGGGCAGGCCCCCGGGGCCGGCGTCGAGAACCTCGATGCGGACGATCAGGTCGAGATCGGGATGGGCCTCCAGCCAGGGCGCCAGAGCCTCGCGCTCCTTGGCGGCCAGAACCAGCGTCAGCGCGGGGCGCTCGGTCGGATGATCCTGCAGCGCGACGATCAGCTGGCTGAGCGCCTGCTCCCAACGCCCTTTCAGGCCGAGCACGAGGGCGTGGCTTGGCGCCGCGCGATCGCTCTTCACGAAGGCCGGCGCATAGCGCGTCAGTTCGATCCGCAGGCCGTCGCGATCCGGGCAAAGGCGATGGTAGCGCACGCCGTGCTGGCGGGTGACGCCGTCGAGCGCGGCATCGAGTTCGTTCGCTAGATCCTCGCGGTCGATCTGGACGGCGAGCGCCAGCGGCGGCCGGTCTGGCGCGCGGCCGCCGACGGCCCTGACGGCGAGCATGGCGAGGTTGATGTTCTCCAGATCGTCGGTCCCGACGACGAACAGCGCCGCCGCGTCGTTCAGATTGATGGCGCGAAACGTCGCCGACTGCGTCAGATCGGCTTCGATCACGGTCAGGCCGAGCCCCTCCAGCGTTTCGCGGCGCGCGGTCTTGTACAGGGGCGCGACGGCGACGACCTGCCGCGCGCCCGCCGCCAGACTGTCGAGCGCGGCCTCCGACATCTGGGCGTCGCCGAACACGGCGACATGATTTTGCGTGTGCGGAAGCATGGCGAGCCGCAGGGGCCGGGTCACGCCGCCGAGCAGCACATGAAAGGTGGCCGACACCGCGACCAGCGGCACGAGCAGCCGGGCGCATTGCAACTGCCAGGGCACGTCGGTTTCGAAGGAGGTCGGAAAGTGCAGCGTGATGAGTTGCAGGGTGCGGAAACAATTGTTGAGAACCTCGGCCCAGTCCTTCGCCGGCGCCTTGATCGACCAGCCCCACAGGCCGAGCACCAGCGCCAGGGCGCCGAAGAAGAACTGCAGGAACGCGCGATTCTTGCCAACATAGGTTGAAAAGCGAAGCGCGAGGCGGGTGACCAGGGCCAGAATATTCATTCTTCTCGCATCGAGCCGGAAATGGACATCGCGACCAGCGCCGGGCGCGGGGCGGTCGTCGAAGCTAAGCCCACCTTTGATGCAAACTCAACCGCTGCCTTCCCTCTTGCCTGAGCTGGACGGAAACGCCACACTCCAAAAATTGCATTGCCCGCTCGCTGAACCGTCCGAAGGGTCGAGCCTTCATGCGCGAGAGACGCGTTTTCATCAGCTATTCGTCCCGGGATTCCGCTGCGGCGCGGCGGATCTGCGTGGCGCTGGAGCAGCGCGGCTGTTCGTGCTGGATCGCCAATCGCGACGTGGGCGCGGGCGAGAATTACCAGGAGGCGATCGTGCGCGCCATCGAGCAGGCGCGCGTGATGGTGCTGGTGTTTTCCGCCAATTCCAACGAATCCCGGGAAATCGCCAAGGAATTGTCGCTGGCCAGCCGGCGCAACCTGGTGGTGATCCCGGCGCGGACCGAGGATGTCGCCCCGTCCGGCGCCTTCGCCTATGAAATCGCCACGCGGCAATGGATCGATCTGTTCCAGGATTGGGACGGCGCGCTCGACGGGCTCGCCGAGCGGGTGCGCGCGATTCTCGCCAGCCTGGAGCCGGACGAGGAAAAGACCAATGAGGAAAAGCGGGACGGCGGCAAGCCGCCCGAAACAATCGCGGCGCTGACCGAGCCACCGCCGCCCGCGCCGAGCCGCCCGCCAAGACAGCCGCCACACCCGCCGCGTCCTCCTCGCGCGGGCCGTTCATCGCCGTCGCGCTGGTTCTGGCGGCGTTGGCCGGCGGGATCGGTTATTTCGTCTTGAAGCCGGACCAGAACGCCGGCGTCGCGCAGGCGCCGTCACCCATCGTCGCGGTCACCCCGGCGGCAGTCGTTGCGCCGCCTCCCGCCGAAAAGCCCGCGGCGATCCCGCCCGCTGCGCCCTCACCCCCGGCCCTCCCGCCGCAGCCCGCAGCCCTCCGCCGCGCCGCAGCCCGTCGAGCCAGCGGCGCGCCCGCTCGTCGTCGCGGATGCCGCGCCGGCGGCCGAGGAGGTCGGCGCGGGCGGGCAATTGTTCCGCGATTGCCCGACCTGCCCGGTCATGGTGAGCGTGCCGGCGGGCGCCGCGACGATCGGATCGCCGAATGCGGAATCGGGTCACGATTCCACCGAGGAGCCGAGGAAGCGCGTCACCTTCGCGCATCCCTTCGCCATCGGGCGCGACGCCGTGACCTTTTCGGAATGGCAGGCCTGCGTCGCCGAGGGCGGCTGCGGGCAATATTGGCCGACCGACATGGGCTGGGGGCAGGGCGACCGCCCCGCGATCTTCGTGTCGTGGTCGGACGCCAGATCCTATGTCGAATGGCTCTCGAACAAGACCGGAAAGACCTACCGGCTGCCGAGCGAGGCCGAATGGGAATATGCGGCCCGGGGCTGCCGCGCCGCGTCCTGCGCCGACGAGGTGTTCTGGTTCGGCTCGGCGAGCGATCCCAACCGCGCCAATTATGACTGGCGCCTGTCCTATGGCGGGGGCGCGAAGGCCCAGGCGCCGCGCAAGACCCTGCCGGTCGGGCGCTTCGGCCCCAACGGCTTCGGCCTGTTCGACGCCGCCGGCAATGTCGCGCAATGGACGCAGGACTGCTGGAACGCCGACCTGCGCGCGCTCCCGGCCGACGGCTCGGCGCAGACGCATGGCGATTGCCTCTCGCGCGTCTATCGCGGCGGCAGCTGGATGGACGATCCGCTCTATCTGCGCAGCGCCGCGCGCAAATCCGACCTCGCGTCCAGCCGGCTGCCATACGTCGGGTTCCGGGTGGCGCGCGACCTGCCGTGACGGCCGGGCAGGACGGGCTTTGGCGCGCGAAATTCACATTGAATTTAATTGAATAGCGCCGTGCGCTCCCGTTAGCGTGGCCGGGATCCGTTTGAAAATTCGCGTTCGTCCAAAAGGGTCGATTTCGGCCTCGGAGTTCCGGGTGCGCCATGAGCAAGCTTTTCCGACTGGCCCTGAGCGCCGTCGCGCTCCTGCTCTACGGTTCGCTGGCCTTCGCCGACGAGCCGACGCGGCGCGCCTTCGTCGTCGGCGTCGAGCGCTATGGCGACAGCGAAATCCAGAGCCTCACGCGGTCCGATTCCGACGCCAAGGACCTCGGCCATGATCTCCAGCAAGTCGGGTTCGAGTCCAAGAACGTCACCGTGCTGACGGATGTCCGCTCGAAAGCCGATTTCAACAAGAAGTTCGACGCCTTCCTGAACAGCATCAAGGAGGGCGATTTCGTCCTGTTCTTCTTTTCAGGCCATGGCATCGGCGTCGAGAGCTCCGGCGCCAATTATCTGCTGCTCGGCGACGCCAAGAGCCCGGTCACCTTCACGCGATCCAAGCTGTCCGGCGCCGAGAAGAAAGACACCAATATCGTCAAGGCGAAGATGGCCCAGTACCTGGACCAGTACTCGACCGAGGAAATTCCGAATTCCGGCGTGTCCGTCGACGAGATCATCGAGAAGATCGGCGCCAAGAAGCCCGCGACGATGTTCCTCATTCTCGACGCCTGCCGCAACATGTTGCGCGCCGATGTCGGCGCGCCGCAAATGCTGAGGCGGTCGGCGGAATCCGGCAGCCGGCTGGTGCCGTTCTCGAAGGCGCGGGATGGCTTGCTGGTGCTTTATTCCGCCTCGTTCGGCGAGCAGGCGGTCGAAAGCTTCGGCTCGTCCGACCGGCGCCGCAATTCGCTGTTCACCGAGGCATTGCGCGTCGGAGCTGGCCCGTCCCGGCCAATCCCTGCCGGACCTGGCCGAACGCGTGCGTCTGGTCGTCAGCGCGCTCGCGAGCAAGAACGGCCGCCAGCAGGAGCCGGATTATTTCCCGCATACGGGCGGACCCGACGACGTCATGCTCGTCGACACCATCGGCGAGCGCCGCTTCCAGATGGCGTCGGAAAAATGCACCGGCGCGAAGGAAGCCTGGAACCGTCTCGGCGCCAAGCCGCGCCGGGTGGACATCGAAGCCCATATCCGCCGCTATGACGGCTGCGAGACGGCCGAGGTCGCCCGCCGCGCCGAGGTCGCCGCCGCCGACAGCGCGGAGGACACCTCCGGCGCCATCGGCCGCCCTGAGCCGGCGCCCCGTCGATCCCTGCGACCAGCTGGCGGCCTCCGACACCGATCGCGCGCGCCCGCCGGAGGTCCCCGGCGTCGATTTCTCGGCCCTGAGCGATCCCGACGCCGCCATCGCCGCCTGCAAGAGCTCGGTCGAAAAGAACCCGCGCGTGGTGCGCTTCCTGTTCAATCTCGGCCGCGCCTATATGGCCCGGGCCAACGCCCTGGACCCGGCGCGGCAGAAGCACGATCAGGACGAGAATTACCGGCTGGCGCGCCTCGCCTATGACGACGCGCAGCAGCGCGGCTATGTCGCGGCGCTCTATAATCTCGGCGTCCTCTACGAATATGGGCTGGGCGTCGAGCAGAGCGACGACAAGGCCAACGACCTCTATCGCAAGGCCGCCGAACAGGGCTTTCCGCTGGCGATGTACACCTGGGGGCAGCGCCTCGCGACCGGCGACAAGGGCGTCGTCCGCGACGACGTCCAGGCCTATGAATGGTTCGCGAAGGCGTCGGACGCCGGCTATGTGCCGGCGACATACCAGGTCGGGCTGCGGCTGCTTTACGGCAATGGCGTCGAAAAGAATCCGAGGCGCGCGGTCGAGATCCTGCAGCACGCCGCCGACTCCGGATCGGTTCCCGCCAAGATCGAGCTGGGCTGACGCCTATATCGACGGCGGCTATGCGTCGGACCCGGGTCAGAACGTCAATCCGAATCCGGCGCTCGCGCTGCTGTGGTTCGGCCGCGCCGCCGAGGCCAACAATCCCGCCGCGCAGAGGGCGGTCGCGCTGATGCTCGAGCATGGCTGGGGCGCGTCGAGCCCGCAACCGGAACTGGCCGAACGCTATTGGCGCTTCGCCGCCTATGGCGGCAACGAGGACGCCGAAGTCGAATTCGCGGAGCGGCTTCGGCTGGGCCATGTGCTCGCCAAGCCCGAGAACGGCGACGCCGAGGCGATCCGCCTGTGGGAGCGCGCGGACAGCCAGGGCTCGGCCCGCGCCGCGCTGAACCTGGCGCGCGCCTATCGCGAGGGCTCGTCCGGCGTCGAGCGCAAGGACCCGCTGCTGGCGATGAAATACGCCTATCGCGCGATCGATCTGTCGGTGAAGGCCAGTCCGCTCCATCGAAGACGGCAATCCGTTCTATGAATTCGCGGCCGGGCAATTGCTGGCCGAAATGGCGGTTTCCGGGGAGGCCTCCGGCGCCGACGGCCAACCCTTGCTGAACAAGGACGAGGTCGACCGGCTGCAGAAATTCTACGGCAAGGTCGATCCGACGACCAAGACCGTCAAGGCGCGCCGCCTGAGCACCCAGCTCATCTGCTACCGTTATGGAACGACGGTCTGGAAGACCAATCGCACCTACGATTTCTGGGTCTGGGACTGGGGCCGCGACGAATTGCCGACCGAGCCGCAATTGCGCAGCCTCGAATACCAGTCGGGCTGCGGCGACAACCAGGACCTGCGCAACACCTTGTCCGCCAGCTATCTTCTCTCGAAGAAGAACAACGTCGCCTTCGCCGACCTGATCATCGAGCAGATCAAGACGGCGATGACAGCGTCGGAGGCGGAAAAGGTTCGTTCGACAAGGCGACGCTGATCGGGGTTTTTCCGGGGCGTCGGGAAGGCGGAGAGGGGCCATGATTTCCGGGCAAGATATCCAGCGCCAACGACATCATCGCGCAAAGCCATTGCGACGCGCCGCGCTCGCGGCGGTCGCTTCCATCCCGCTGGCCTGGGTCGCCGAGCCGGTTCCGGCGCAGGCCGGCTTCCGCCTCGGCGGTTTTCTCGGCGGGTTCGCCGCCGGCGCCATTTTCGGCGGGATGCGCGGCCGGCGCGGCCATGCGGTGGCCCAGCATCATCACGGCGGAGGAAGTCCTTCCGGCGGCGGCGGCCACGAGAGCGCGCCGGTGGACGAGCGCCAGTCGACGCAAACATTGGCCTCGCTCGGCGTCTCGCAAAGAACGCAAACCGCTGTGCTGAAGGCGATCAATCCGGCGGAAAGCCTCAATACGGTCGGCTCCACCGACGACAAGAACCAGGTCGGCTCCACCGCCAGCCGCGACGACGGAACGCGACTACACCGCGCGCATCGTCGGGCTCATCGAAAAATTCAAGAAGACGGAGAAGGCCGAAAACGCCAGCGGCGAGGGCGACATCACCGAACATGCGATCCTGCAGGCGGTGGACGACGCCTACAAGCGCTCCGGACTCGATCGGTTCAGCACCTTCGTGGGCGAGGATTGGACGCAGGAGCGCCTGCGCGTCCTGATCCTCGAACGGGTCGACGAAATGAGCGATTCCATGCTGCGCGGCACCAACAAGGGGCGCGTGTCGATGGAGGACGTGCGCGACGCCATCAACAGTTCGGCGGACGTCATCTACAACCGGCTGTTCGAGCTTTCCGAATTGCTGGCGGAGAACCGCAGCTCGGCTTTGTTCGTGCAATTGCTCTATCAATCGCATGGCGATTCGGCGCTCGGCGCGGTGCGCGAGAACATCGAACGCTCGCTGGCGCGCGCCGCCGCGCATGTGTCGGGCGATTTCGACACGCTGATCCGGCGCGACGCGCGCGCTTATGCGCTGAATTATCGCAAGCAGCGGATCGTGTTCGACTGCCTGTCCGAGAACATCGTCAAGGTCACCAATGCGGTGCAGGGGATCGCCTCGACCGATGAAATCGACAAGCGCATCGGCGATCTCGCGAGCACGGAGTGCAAGGCCTGGGTCACGAGCCCAGTTCCTGACCGCCGACAAGAAACTGCAGGCCCAGCAACCGGTGCCGCTGCGCGCCGTCTGGACAAAGACCGGCCCCGCCGACGACCTGTCGATGTACAGCCGGCCCAGCAGCGCGTTGTGAGGTCGATGGCCTGACGCCAGGCGTGCTAGGCGTCGTCGAAATCCTCGTCGCGCATGAGGGCTTGCGCGCCCGCGCGGCCGAGCTTGTCGACCAGGCCGATGGCGTCGGGATTGTCGAAACGGCGCGCCTGCCGGATGTCGTCGGGCGCGACGTCGAGCCCCAGCCTGTCGTGCAGCCAGTCGGCCTCCAGCTTGACGTCGAAGCGCAGGAAGCGAAACAGCGCGCCGAACGGCGGCTCCTCGTCGCGCAGATCGCCGAGTTCCGAATTGATCGGCCACAGCGGGCCGCCCTTGCCCAGCCAGGACATCAGGGTGAGGGTCAATTGCTGGTTTTCGTAGATCTGCTGCATCAGCGAGGCCAGGCGACGCCGACGGAGCCCGTGCGGCGCAAGGCGTCGCGGGTGGTGCGGGCGCGATAGCCGCCGTTGCCGATCGAGACGATCGTCAGCTTGTCCGCGCCGAGCGGCCAGCGAAGCCCGTAGCAGGGCTGCATGGCGGCCATGAACAAAGCCAGCGAGGGATCGTTATGGGGCGTCAGCCCGCCATCGACGAACAGGGCCGGCGGCTCGCCTTCGACGATCGCGATTTCCTGCGGGTCGAAATAATGCGGCGCGGCGGTCGAGGCGCGCACGATATTGGCGAGCGAATAATATTTGTTGCCGATGAAGGATTTGTCGGCGGGCGTCTCCCAGAATTTCGAGCGCGGATTGTTCATCAGGATCCAGCAGCCGCCGGCGTCGATGCGTTTCAGCATGATGCCGAGGCCGGTCTGCAGGTCCGGCAGAATCCAGGGTCCGCTCGCCGACGACGCTGATGATTTCGTGACGCAGCGCCTCGGCGTCGAATTTCGCCTGCCATCCCGGAAACCGGAACAACGGCTTGCGAAAGATGCGCGGGGCCATGCGAAGGTAGAAGCTGCGGATGTCGGCGGCGGAATAGCCGAGCGCCAGCGCGGTGGCGATGATGGCGCCGGTGGAGGTCCCGCCGATCAGGTCGAAATGATCGCACAGCCGGACGGGGCCGCCATGCCGGGCCGCGAAAATGGCTTCGAGCCGTTCGAGGAACCCGAGCGCGATGACGCCGCGCACGCCGCCGCCGTCGATCGAGAGAATGCGCTTGCGGCCCTCCGCGAACAGATGCGTCTCGCGGGCGTGATCGGCGGGCGCCGGAGCGCGGGGGGAAGACGAATTGCTCATCCGAATTCCACGTTCTTGACGCGAAACAATTGGGCCCAGCCGGCGATGTCCTGCATCATCGCCGTGGTCAGTGCGAACAGCGTGCGGCCCAGCTCATGAGACGCCAGCGGCTCGTCGACGTCAATCGCGTCGAGCCCGGCGGAGGCGTCCCTGAGCGCGCCGAGCATATGGGTCGATTCTCGCGCGAGCAGCGAAAATTCCGAATAGGCGCGGATTCCGACGAAGGCGCCGGACATCGCCGAGACGACCGCGCCCGCGACGCTCAGAATTTCGACGGTTTCCGTGGTGTCGGGAGTCAGGATGGCGAGCTTGGCGACGCTCAGGCAGAAGGTGAGCCCGAAGAAGATTTCGCTCGCCCGGGTCAGGCCGATGCCCGACGCGGCGGTCCTTGGTTCGCCGGCTTTCGTGATAGGCGGTCTGTTCGGCGATCAGGGATTTGCCGACCGCCAGCGAATGGCGCTTCAGCCCGGAGAAGGCGCCGATGAGGGGAGGCGCGGCGCGCTGGACTGCGGAGAAATACCAGGCGACCCAGGCTTCATGGGGCACTGCTCCGGTTCGTCGCTCTCGCGTCCCTCCAGCGCCAGCCGCGTGACTTCCGAGCGCGGCAGGCAAAACCCGAGACCCGACAGCACGCGTTGCTTGCGGCAGATTTCGGCGAGCAGCCGATAGGAAATCCATCGCTCGTGCCAGCGACGTCCGTAATTCAGGGCACCAGAACGAAGATCAGCAGGAGAACGGCGATTTCGACGACGATCGTCGCCCGGTGGCCGGAGACATGGAACAGGCTGGCGAGCGCCGCCAGCGACAGCGCCAGGATCGCCAGCAGCGCGATGAGCACATAGGAGGATCGGTAGCGGTCCCGATAGGCGAGCGAGCACTCGTCCGCGACGGCGTAATATTTCTGCCACCAGATTTCGACCGGCAGCACGGGCGCCGGCGGCGGATCGCGCGGCGCCGCCGCCGCGCCCGGCGCAAACAGGAAGGTCAGGGCGTCATAGGCGCGCCAGATGAGGCGGCGGGGCAGCGGCCGCTCGTTCAGGAACTCCAGCAGCGGCGGATCCTCGCGGCCCCGCGCGAGGCGCCGCGATGGATCAGGCAGCCGATCAGGCTCTCGTGTTCGGGCGGCGGGGCCGGCGGCGGCGACGGCAATTGCTTCAGGTACAGTTTCAGCGCCGCTTCGGCGGCGGCTCCGGCGGCGGCTTTTTCGCGATGATGGAAATCGGCGGGGCCGGCGATGAGTCGCGGCGGTTCGGCGCCGTTGACGTCGATGTGCCAGACCGGAACGCCGAATTCGGCGGCAATTTGCACGATGTCTCCCGTGCCGCCCGGTCCGCGGGCCGGCTGTCCGTCCCAGATCGCGATCAGAAGGTCGCAATTGCGCACGACGAAGCGCCCGACTTCGAGATAGGAGGCTTCCGCCCGCGACAGGCTGTGCGCGCCATCCAGCTCCAGCTGTCGGCGCCTTGCAAAAGCGCCCGGAATTCCGGCGCGGTTTGCGGAAAGTCCTCTTCATATTCCGGTTGTGGAAAGGGCAGCGGCGCATGGAGCCGCGCGGCGAAATTCCGCGCTTCCTCGGCGACGAGGCGATCGGCGCCCTCCGCCAGCGGAGAAACCAGACGCAGGAGGAACGGCGCGCGCCATCGGGCGCCTTGCTGTAGTAGGGCGCCGTTTCCCCGGCGAGCCGCGCCAGTTCGGCCGTCACCAGCGCGAAAATTCCTTCACCTGCTCGCGCAGGATTTTGGCGGGCGCGGCCGACAGTCGATGGCGCCGGAAACGCCGATGCGGAACGCCAGCGGCGGACGCGGAACGATCGGCACAATCGAGGTCATGCGAAGCTCCCTGAACGCCCGAACCATTCCGCCAAGGACAGGCGCCGCCTATTCGGCAACGGGCGTCGCCCGTTTGGCCTCGACGGGGGCGGCCCCGTTCCGTTTCTCAAATCCGTTCGCCGCCGGTCGATCGCGCGCCGCACGTGGTCGATGGCCAGTGCGGAAATCGGCACATGGGCCGGCTCGACCGCATCCTCCGTCAATTTGTTGACGTAACCGCCGACGAATGTGTTGAATTCACTTTCGACCTTGTCGAGTTCTTGGCGTCGGCGTCGCGCGCGGCATCCGCGAATACAAGCAATTGATAGACCTGGCTCTGGATGTTGTCCTGCTTCCTGCCGTGCAATTGTCCGAGATCACGGCCCCGAGCGAACCGAGAAAGCTCAGCGGGATGCCGACGATGTAGAAATATTGCTGCAGCGAATCCATGAAGCTCTGGTCGCCGCTGCTGACGTAATTGGCGACGCCGCTATGGACCGGAAGAATCGGGCTCTTGTCGTCCGGGTCCGGCGCTTCGATCTGGCTGACGAGCGGCAGCGACGTCATCAGCTTTGCCTTGGTGTCCATGATCGACTTGCCGATCAGGCCGGCGACGACATTCAGCATGGTTTGCGGCACGACGACGCGATAGGTCACGGCGAGACTGGTCACTGTGTCGTCGGGCGTCTCGGGGCGTCCCCTGAACGAGCCGGCGGGAATGTCGATCGATTCAAAACCGGGAAACCTTTTGACGATGGCGTCGGCCTCGTCGAACGCGAGAATTTTCGGGGCCCGCCTGGTCGCCTTGGCGATCGCGGCGACGACGTTCACGGCCTCGCCCGGACCGATCGGCCCGACCGCCAGGACGGCGGCGACATGCTTGTGAAGCACGGCCGGCCCGATGTCGGCCATCGGCAGGAAAACCCGCTTCACCTTGTCTGGCGAGATGTCGAAATAGGCGAGAAGGGAATCCAGCAGCCGGGAATTGTCCTCCTGGACCAGCGATTGCGGGATGGCGATGGTCCGCCCGACGAGATCGGCCGGCGTTTTGACGGGCGATCCCGCCTCCACGACGATGGCGACGGCGTCCCGCCTCAGAATGGCGACGGTGGCGCCATTGGTCGGCGGCGCAATGTCGGTGCGCACGATCGCGACGTTGACCTTGCCATCTTCCATCGCCTTTGAACTCTCGGAAAACGAGTTCACAGGAACGAGCTCGATGCGCAGGCGGGAATAGTGCGCGGTCGCGACGCTGACGAAGGCGCCGACGAATTTGTCCGCGGGCGTGCCGGGAACGCCGGTCGTCATCCGCAAGGCGGCATGAGGGGCCCAGTAATAGAGGCCAGTGAGGACCAGGCCCAGGACCAGCATGACGGCGGCGGCGACGGCAAGAACTCGTTGAGCGCCTCGTCCGAACAAAGCCCGCTCCTGTTTTCCGACCCGGTAGGGCCTGCCGAACAGTTCCCTCACATTTGCCCACTCATTCGGGCAATGTTCAAGCGAGCAGGTCGGTTTGCAGGAGCATATGCGGCGGATTTTTGCGCGGGCGCAGATGCTATTGCGCGCCGTCGGAGGGGTCGCGCAAGTCGAAAAGCGCGTCGCACAGTTTCATGCCCAGCCCCATGGCGAGCACGAACAGGGCCGCGCCGCCGTCGAGGAAGCCGATCCGGA
>CAWETR010000030.1:0-132638 GCA_963811975.1 uncultured Alphaproteobacteria bacterium | reverse complement strand
TCAGTTGATTCTACAACATCATCATCCCATTCTTTGGTGATGGGAAGTTCATCATCTACCGTTAAAGCTGTTTCTGTTGATGCTGATTTTTGTTTATGTTTATTATTCAATTTCGGCAACCTGAAAACAGGATTGAAACGCCAGATGATGTAACTGAATACCGCCATCACAAGTATAGCAGCAGTTCCGATATTACCGGTCCATTTGATGAGCCAGCCCGAACTATATTCTCCCACTGCCCCACCCCATGAAAAAGGATTGCCGCTCGTAGCAAAGGAAAGCGCGGTGCTGATCACCAATAATCCCACCAATACATAACGCAGGTTACGTAAAAGGCTAAATAATTTTTTCCCAAAAGCAGGTTCATCCCAATTACAAAAAAAGTAGAACAGAAAAGAAAGGAGGCAATGCCAAATCCTTTGTAAATGAGCAAATGAGCTACATACGCACCCAGCACACCAAGCAGGTTGGTAACTTTAACATCGTCCGTTTTGAATATTTTGATGCCAAATTGATGCACCTTGTCCTGGTTCTTCCTGCCAGGTAAATAAGTAAGAAGCAAGCGATACAAAAAGAAATGCTGCTATGAGTAAAGAAATGGCACCGGCAATTTTGGTGGTGCGTTCGTCTTTCACCACTTCCGTCACGGTTACATCTGCTTCCTTATCGGGTGCAAGTTGTTCAGGATCTGGTGGCGGCGGCGTTTTCTTTCTGAGACTATTAGCCATGAAAACAAATATAAGCTAAGCGCAGAAGCAGTTGCCGCAATAGGCGGTGATGTGCAAAACTGCTAAACATCAACACAGTTTTCCACTTTACGGCTTTTGAGATGCGCGGCAGCCCAATACCAACTGGATCCATCCCGCAATAAAACACCTCCCAATGGTGTAACAGCACCTATCCAACTAAAATGTTCTGTTCCCAAAAATGCCAACAGGTATAGTGAACCGCTGAAAAGAATGATACCGGTGATAAAAAGGTTACCTGCCAGTTTTATTTTTTTATTAGGAAACTCCTGAATAAAATTCCTGTTAATGCCAATGCAAAAACATGATAGAACTGGTAGCGTACAGCGGTTTCAAAAGTATTCAGCGATTGTTGGCTCAGATACTCTTTCAAAGTATGTGCCCCAAATGCACCAAGTGCTACAGAAACTGCCCCAAGCCAGGCGGCTGTTTTGACAAATTTTTTATGCATGTTGTTTGATGATTTTTGAAAAGCCAGCATCACTGATATCATTCCCCTGCAAATGATGCATTGCTTTCTGATAATAAGACGTCGGCGCGCCGGCCAAGGTGGTGAAGACGCTCGACCCGTCGGCGACGGAGGGGCTGTTGAAGAGCGCGCGGCACTATGTCGAGAACGGCCGGCGCTACGCGGCGGGCCTCGTGAAAGTCGGGTAAGGCGCCGCCAGGCGCCCGCGCCGACGGGCGCGGCGGCGGCTGACGCCGCCGGGCGCCGGAACTTTGACCTGTCAAAGTTCCGGCCAATGCCTCAGAGAATCACGTTTTCGTCGAACTGGTCGAAGGACAGAGGCAGAGCGAATTCCAGCGCCATGCCCTGGTCGAAGGTGCGCACGACGCGGGCGCGCCGGCGGCCGATCTGGACCATGGCGCCCATCGGCGATTGCTTGGCGCAGGTGACCGCCGCGCCCGAGACCGAAATGTCGACGATCTTCGCCGGGACGATGGTCTTGTCCGCAAGGCGGATGTTGGTGTTGAGTTCCTGCGGCACGATGCGCTCGTGGCGGCGGTCCTCGGGCAGGCCGAGCGTCTTGCGGTTGACCAGCCAGGTCAGCTGGTTGACGAGCTTCTCGCGCTTGGCGGGCGGCATGATCGCGGTCATGGCGAAGCCATGTTCGAAATGGCGGACGATGATGCCTTCGATCCGGCCAAGCGCATCGAAATAGGCGACGACCCGCTCGCCCAGCGCGCCGACGACTGGCGCGGTCAAGGCAAGGCCGCCGACGGAAACGTCGACGGTCTGGCAGGGAAACTCCCGCCGGTCCTCCAGCATGTAGCGGCCGAGCAACGACAGTTTCGCCCGCGCGTGACGGCGGCGTTCCTGTGGCTTGGCGCTGATTTTCCGCTGTAAGTGCATTTCGCTCGCCGGATGATCAACGCGACTGGCGGTCAACTATACCGGCGAGCGTGTTAATTCATTGTTACGGCCGAGGTTTCGGTCGGCGACACAATTCGCTGCGACACGGCGCCGCGGGCGCGTTCTCATTCCGGACGTCCGCCCGGAATGAGAAAGAACGACCGGCGGCGCGTCTTCACGCGCTTGGCGATGTCGGCGGGGCGGGGGCCGTCGTCGCTCTGGCGCAGCGGCAGCGAGGGGAGCAGGGCGGCCTGCTCCTCGCCGATGAAGCGCATGGCGACGAGGCGCAGGCAGGCCGACCGGGCGCAGGCCGAACCAGACGGGAATGGAGGTCGGCGTCAGCATGCCAAGCACGCGGGCGTGGGTCTTGCCGTGATGGCGCAAAGGCAGCAGCAGCAGTTCGAGACTGGCCGGGCGCTCGCCGTCGGGTTCGGCGGTCAGGCCGGCGACGACCGGGCGGGCGCCGTCGATGACCGAGGAGATCATCAGGCTCGCCGCCTCGCGGTCCTCCGGCGCGAACAGGTCGACGAAGGCGCCGCCCTTTTGTTCGTCGAGAAACAGCGCGTTGAGCCGCGTGCCGGAAATGCGGACCGGAAATTGCCGCTTTTCATCCACTTCCAGGATCATCGTGTCGGCGAGAATGTGACGGATGGCGGTCGGGTCGATTTCGTCGCGCTCCGGCGACAGCCGCGCGCCCCGCAAATGGTTCCAGTAGCTGTAAAGCTCTTGTGTCGCCGCCTGTCTCATTCCGGGCCCTTGTTTTCTTCCGGGTCGATTGCGTTCGATTGCGGGACGGAAATCCGGAGTTCGACCGCCGATGCGGGAAAAAGATGCGAAAACCGGGCCATGGACGCGCTTTTCGCTCGCCCCGCGTTAACATTAATGAATTGTTGATGTTGCAAAGGTGTTAGGACTTTGGCAATATCTAGACATACGAACGACGCGGCGACGGACAAGCGACCCGGCCGAAGCGAAGTTCGAGTTAAACGCCATAGCTTGTTTCCTGGTCATTTTTTGCCTCCGCCGCGCTCTTGCTCGGGACGCGCGGACGGTCGAGGCGCCGGGATCGCGGACGAGACCGCAAGCCCGCCGCGCAAGCCTGACGGTTAATGCCGTTAAAAAAGGGGAGAGCTCGCTCCAGCTCTCCCCTTTCTATTTTTGCGGCCCGTCCTTTCGTGCGCGCCATTGGCGACCGTCGCCGGCGACAGGGGATTGTTCCGAGATGCGCGACCGCGCCCGCGAGCCGATTTTCAATCTTCCCGCCGTCGTCATCGCCCTGCTGGCCGTTCTCATCCTCGATCCATGTCGCGCGCGCGCTTCGTGTCGCCGGAGACAGATGTCGGGATCGTCGCGACTTTTGGCTTCGTCCCGGCGCGGCTGGGCTTTCTCATCGACCAGCGCGCCGTGGTGGACCATCTGACCGCGCTGGCGCAGGCTTCCGAGCTTGACGCGCAGGTCGGCGAATTCTTCCTGACCTATGCGCCGCCGAACTGGGTCTGGTTCACGCCGCTGTCCTATTCGTTCCTGCACGGCGACAAGACCCATCTGATCTTCAATTGCGTCTGGCTGGCGGCTTTCGGCTCGCCGGTGGCGCGGCGGTTCGGCGCGGCGCGGTTCCTCCTGCTCGGCGCGATCGGCTCCATCGCGGGCGCGCTGTTCTATCTCGCGCTGCATATCGCCGAGCCCACGCCGATGGTCGGCGCCTCCGCCGCGATTTCCGCCTATATGGGCGCGGCGGCCCGGTTCGTGTTCCAGCCCGGGCGGCTTCGCCGGCTTCTCGTCCGGGCCTGCCGCCGCCGCCGCTCGCCTCCGTTCCGCGAGATGCTCGCCAATCGCCAGACGCTGGCTTTCCTGGTGTTCTGGTTCCTATCCAACCTGCTGATCGGCGCTCGGCGGCGCAGAGTTTCGGGCTTGTCGCAGGCCCCGATCGCCTGGGAGGCCCATATCGGCGGCTTTTTCGCGGGCGTCCTGCTGGCGCCGCTATTCGACCAAAGGCGAAACGGCTGAACGGCCAGCCTTCGCTTGCGCTTGCGGGCGAACGAGAGCATCTTTCCTTCAAAGACGGGCAATGAACCCGCTTGAGCTGGAGGAAAACAATCAATGAGCGTCGCACTTATTCTCGCCGCCAAGGGTCACGACGTGACCACCACGCAGCCGCACCGGACCATGCAGGAAGCTGACCAATCTGCTTGCCGAGAAAGGCATCGGCGCGGTGGTCGTCACCGGCGGCGACGGCGAAGTGCTGGGCATCCTGTCGGAACGCGACATCGTCCGCGCCATCGGACGTCACGGCGTCGGCGCGCTGCAGGAGTCCGTTTCCAAATTCATGACCAGCAAGGTCGTCACCACGCGGATGGACGAGGCCATCGACCATGTCATGGAACAGATGACCGCCGGCCGCTTCCGCCATCTGCCGGTGATCCACAACGGCAAGCTTGTCGGCGTCGTGTCGATCGGCGACGTCGTGAAACATCGCATCGACGCGATCGAATCCGAACATCGCGCCCTGCGCGAATATATCGCCACCGCCTGATTTTGTCGGGCTGATCCTTCGGCGCCCTCCCCGTCGCGGGAGGGCGTTGTCGTTTCGGCGCGCCATCAGGGCGCAGGCGGGCGGGCGCTGCAGCGGATTTTCCAGCGCCGCGATTTCCGCGATGTCGTTGAGCGCGCGGCGGGCCGCCTCGCGTCCGAGCGCGATCAGTTCGTCGGCGCGGTGGAAATCGAAAAAGCCGATCTTGGACAGGCGGGCGCTGATCAGCACGTCGGGCGGATCGCCGGCGAGCCGCGAGCGCGCGATGCGGTCCTGCGTGATGTTGAAGGCGTCGAGCATGGCCGCGGCGATGCCCGGCGCGCCATTGGCGGCGCGGCCGAACTGGCGACGCAATTGCCGCGCTGCCTCCGAGCGCGTGTTTCGGCGGCTCGGCCTCGACGGAAGTGATCCTTATGGCCCGCGGACGGATCGTGGCGCTTCCCCGATGCTCTGGCGCTTCCTTGTGATCCGCCGGACATGGCGGCGGCGTCGGCGATCAGCGAGCCACGATAGGCGGCGTCGCCCACCAGATTGACGGCGATCACCAGTTCCGCGCCCATCGCCCGGCACAAGCGTCACCGGCACCGGATTGACCAGCGCGCCGTCGAACAGCCAGCGGTTTTCGACGCAGACGGGCTCGAAAATGCCGGGCATGGCGTAGGAGGCGCGGATGGCGTGGACGAGATCGCCCTTGCGCAGCCAGACTTCATGGCCCGCGCCGATTTCGGTGGCGACGGCGCCGAAGGCGATGGGCAGGTTTTCGATCCGGCGGCCCTCGAGTTCGCGCGTCAGCTCGTCGCGCAGCTTGCCGCCCGACAACATGCCCGCGCCCGAAAAGGACAGGTCCATCAGGCCGAACACGCGGCGCTTGGTCAGCGAGCGGGCGAACCCTTCGAGCGCGGAAAGGCGCCCGGCGGCGTGGCAGCCGCCGACGACCGCGCCGATGGACGCTCCGGCGATGACGTCGATCGGCACGCCGCGCGCCTCGAGCTCCTGCAGGACGCCGATATGGGACCAGCCGCGCGCGGCGCCGGAGCCGAGCGCAAGGCCGATGCGCGGGCGCTTCCGGCGCGGCGGGACGCGCGCCGCCGCCGCGCCGGAGAAGGATTCTCCGGATTTTTCGAACGTCTTCCAATTAAAACCGAACATGGCCCGGTCCTCAATTCGAAACATCCGCCTCAAACCGCGGTGCTCCACGCAAGATATGCGCCGTCGGGGCCGTGCCCGTCTTCGCATTCTCGCCCGATGGTAAACGACGAGGCTGCGCCCGAAACATTTCCGAAGGCTTAACGCCGCCGCTTTTCCGGATATGGGGCCTCTTCATTAAAATGTTAGCGGGCGGCAAAGGTTCCGCATGAAAGGGCGTCGGAATTCTTTGACGCGCGTCGCGAATTGGTTTAGCCCCGCGACGACGACCGTCCCCGAGGCCAGAAATGAACATTTACGCCGAGTTTCACGACCGCATCGCCGCCATTCTGCAGCGGTTCGGCAAGGAGGGGCGCCTGCCGGCCGACCTCGACCCGGCGCGTTTCGTCGTCGAGCCGCCGCGCGACGCGAGCCTCGGCGACCTCGCCTGCAACGCCGCGATGGTTTTCGCCAAGGAGGCCAAGGCGTTCTATCCCAATCCGCGCCAGCTCGCGACCGAACTGGCCTTCGAACTGACCCAGGAGCCGGAGGTCGACCAGGCCGAGGTGGCCGGGCCGGGCTTCCTCAACATCCGCCTCAAGAAGCGGGTCTTCGTCGATCTGCTGCGCGTCATCCTCGTCGAGGGCGGCGATTTCGGGCGCGGCGCCGGCGGGCCGGGTCGCGGCGAAGAAGGTCAATGTCGAATATGTCTCGGCCAATCCGACCGGGCCGATGCATGTCGGCCACGGCCGCGGCGCCGTGTTCGGCGATGCGCTGGCCAGCCTGATGGAATTCGCCGGCTCGCAGGTCACGCGCGAATATTACATCAACGACGCCGGCGCCCAGGTCGACGTGCTCGCGCGCTCGGCCTTCCTGCGCTATCGCGAGGCGCTCGGCGAGAGCGGTGACCATTCCCGAAGGCCTCTATCCCGGCGATTATCTCAAGCCGGTCGGCGCGGCGCTGGCGCGACAAATATCGGCGACAGCCTGCTCGGACCAGCCGGAAAGCGAATGGCTGGCCCCGGTGCGCGCCGCCGCCATCGACGCGATGATGGGGATGATCCGCGACGATCTCGCCGCGCTCAACATCACGCACGAGGTGTTCTTCTCCGAGCGCAGCCTGCACGACAAGTCCAAAGGCCCGTCCGATGTCGAGGCGGCGCTCGAGGACTTGCGCGCCAAGGGCTTGATCTACGAGGGCCGTCTGCCGCCGCCGAAGGGCCAGCTGCCCGAGGATTGGGAAGACCGCGAGCAGACCCTGTTCCGCTCGACCGCCTTCGGCGACGACGTCGATCGCCCGCTGAGGAAATCCGACGGCGCCTTCACCTATTTCGCCTCCGACATCGCCTATCACCGCAAGAAGATCGAGGGCGGCTACGACGTGCTGGTCGACGTCTGGGGCGCGGACCACGGCGGCTATGTCAAGCGCATGAGCGCGGCGGTCGAGGCGCTGTCCGGCGGCAAGACCGACGCTCGACGTCAAGCTGTGCCAGATGGTCAAGCTGATGCGCGACGGCGAGCCGGTGAAAATGTCGAAGCGTTCCGGCGACTTCGTGACATTACGTGAAGTCGTGGATGAAGTCGGCGTCGACGCCGTCCGCTTCATGATGCTCTACCGCAAGAACGACGCGCCGCTCGAATTCGACCTCGCCAAGGTGATCGAGCAGTCCAAGGACAATGCCGGTCTTCTATGTGCAATACGCCCATGCCCGCGCGCATTCCGTGCTGCGCCAGGCGCTGGCGGCTTTCCCGGATCTCGACGTGACGCCGAAGCGTCTGGCGGCGGCCGACCTTGCGCTGCTGGAGGACGAGAACGAACTGGCGCTGATCAAATTGCTGGCGCAATATCCGCGCGTTATCGAAAGCGCGGCCGCGGCCCATGAGCCGCATCGGCTGGCTTTTTACCTGCACGATCTGGCGAGTTTTTTCCATTCGCACTGGAATCGCGGCAAAGATCAGCCACAATTACGCTTTGTTAATCAAGATCGTAGAGATTTGACCTGCGCCAGGCTCGGTCTCGTGACAGGGTTAATGAATATACTGGCGTCAGGATTGTCTGTTCTTGGTGTTAAAGCGCCGGACGAGATGCGCTGACCAGCGCGTAAGCCCTTCGGGAGACGGGCGCTCCCTCCGGTCGCTTTGCGTAGAATCGCGAGGGTTGGCCATGGGTGAGTTTGCCGCCAAGTTTCGTCCGGAGGTCGATCTGGACGAGTTCGAACGTCGCCTGCGCGCCGCCGCGCCGGCCGCGCAGCCGCGCGCCGAAGGAGGCGACCCGCTTGCCGAGCTGGCCCGTCGTCGTGCGGCGAAGCTCGGCGCGCAAGGAAGACCCGTTCGAGGCGCTGTTCCGCGCCCGTCGGCGATCGCCGACATCCGGCAGCCGACCGAGGAGCCGCGCGTCGAGCCGACGCCGCTGCCGAGCCGGGGCGGCGGCTTTCGGCCGATTATTCCGACTGCGCGAACCCTATTTCGAGGATCGCGCCGCAGCGCCGGCGAGGGCCAGCAGGAGGCGCGCGCCTATCAGGGCCGAGCCCTATGCCGAACGAGCCGCTGCCCGATCAGGAATCTCGAGCCGGCCTGCGTCGCCCGAGGGGCAGACCGAGCGCAGACTGGGCCGCGAGCAGCAGGATTGGCAGGGCGCCTATGACGGCGTCGCCGCGCCGGCCGCCCCGCCTTCCGCCGCAAGGTCATGCTCGGCATGGGCGCCGTTCTCGCGCTCGGATTCGTCGGCGATCGGCGGCACCCTCGCCTTGCGCGGCGAAGCGGCCAACCATGAGGTCGTGACCATCCAGGCCGACAGCGACCCGGCCAAGGTCAAGCCGGACCAGACGCGACAGCTGCCGACGACGCCGGCGGGTCAGAACCTGTTCGACCGCAAGAACGGCGCGCAATGTCTCGAAAGTCGTCGCCAGCGCCGAACAGCCCGCCGATCTCGGCGTCACCGTGAAAAACGCCCGCGTCGTCGGTTCGGCGTCCGGCGTCGCACGCCGCGACGCCGCCCTCGCCCACGGGCGCGGCGGCGCCGGTCCGGCCGGCCCCCAGTCGGAAGCGATTTTCCCCGCGCCGAAGAAGGTGAAGACCGTCTCGGTGCGCGCCGACGGCAGCGTGATCGATGGCGGCGACTCGCATCCGGCGGTCTCCCGCACGCTTGCCGAGCATGGCGGCCGGCGCCCCGCCGCCGGACGCCGCGCCGCTCCGCAAGACGCGCCGCGGCGAAGTCGCCCGAGCGCGCCGGCTCGACCAACGAGGCCGCCCTCGAAGCCGCAGCCGCCAAGCCCGAGGCCGCCAAGCCCGCAGCCAAGCCCAGCCGCAGCGCCGCAAGCCGGCGGTCAAGGAAGCCGCAGCGGAGCCGGCGGGCGCGGCGGCGGCTTCGCCGTGCAGCTCGCGGGAACGCCGAACGAAGCCGAGGCGCGCGCCGCGGCGACGTCGCTGTCGGCGCGAAATATTCCAGTCGCGCTGCAGGGACATCGCCCGACTTCGTGCAGGCCAAGGTCGGCGACAAGACCATCTATCGGGTTCGCGTCGGCCATCTGACCGAGGACGCCGCCAAGAGCATGTGCTCGGCCATCAAGGGCGCAGGGCGGCAATTGCTTCGTGCGCGAAAAACTGACCGGGCGCGCATGACCTTCCGCGCCTTCATCGCCGGCTGCGCCGGCCTGCGAACTCAGCCCCGACGAAGGCGCTTTCTTCAAGGAGGCGCGGCCGTGGGGGCTGATCCTGTTTCGAGCGCAATATCGATCGTCCGCGATCAGGTGCGGGCGCTGACCGGCCGCTTTCGCGATCTGCTCGGCGCCGACGCCGCCGTGCTCGTCGATCAGGAAGGCGGCCGGGTGCAGCGCCTGACCGCGCCGCACTGGCCGGTCTATCCGCCTGCCGCCGCCTTCGGCCGCGGTCCGCGGGCGGCGATCGAACGGACTCGACCGCGCTCGGCGCGCGGCTGATCGCGCATGACCTTCGCGCGGTCGGCATCGACGTCGATTGCCTGCCGGTGCTCGACGTCCCGGTCGAGGGCGCGCCACGGCGTCATCGGCGACCGCGCCTATGCCGACAAGCCGCGCCGACGTGGCCCGGCTCGGCCGCGCCGCCGCGCGAGGGGCTGATGGCGGGCGGCGTGATGCCCGTGATCAAACACATTCCCGGCCACGGCAGCGCCCGCGCCGACAGCCATCTGGAATTGCCGCGGTCAATGCCTCGCGCGAGCGAGCTGGAGGCACCGATTTCGCGCCGTTCCGGGCCAATGCCGACCTGCCGGCGGCGATGACCGCCCATGTCGTCTATGAGGCGCTCGATCCGCTGCATCCGGCGACCCAGTCCCGGATCGTGATCGAGGACATGGTGCGCCGCGACATCGGCTTCGACGGCCTGCTGATGACCGACGATCTCTCGATGAAGGCGCTCGACGGGCGCTTTTTCGAACGGGCGGCGCGGGCGTTCGCCGCCGGCGTCGATCTGGCGCTTGCATTGCAATGGCGATCTGGCGGAGGCGGGCGCCGTCGCGCAGGCCGCGCCGATTCTGGCGGGCGAGGCGCTGGCGCGGGTCGAGCGGGCGAGGGCGCAGGTGGCGGCGGCATTTGCGGCGGCAGGGCCGTTCGATCCTGTGGACGCGCGGGCGGAACTGGTTTCGGCGCTTGCGGCTTTGGCCTAGATTCGCCCACGCTGAGCGCCTGATTCGCAATGCAAGCGGAGCGAAATGGAGCGGGCTGACGATCACCCGCCCGGCGGCGCGGCGCCCGACGGCCTGGACAAGGCCGAAGCGCCGTTCGAGACGGCGGGCGGCGAGCGCGTGGGGCTGGAAGCCGATTTCCGGGTCGATGTCGACGGCTATGAAGGCCCTCTCGACCTGCTGCTGGACCTTGCCCGCCGGCAGAAGGTTGACCTGAGCCGCATTTCCGTCCTGGCGCTGGCCGAGCAATATCTCGCATTCATCGAGGCGGCGCGGCGCGTCCGGCTGGAGCTGGCGGCCGATTATCTCGTCATGGCGGCCTGGCTGGCCTATCTCAAGTCGCGCCTGCTGCTGCCCGCGCCGCCCAAGGGCCGAGGAGCCGGACGCCGCGCGAGCTGGCCGCGAGCCTCGCCGCAGCGCCTGCGCCGGCTGCAAGGCGATCCGCGCCGCGGCCGAGCAACTGATCGAGCGCCCGCGTCTCGGATCGCGACATGTTGCTGCGCGGCGCGCCGGAGGGCCTGGACGTCGTCAACGCGCCGCTCTACCGCGCCAGCCTGTTCGACCTGCTCACGGCCTATGCCCGCCAGCGCCAGAAACAGGCGCTGTCGCATGTGCGCTGCAAGACGCGCAGGTCTGGTCGCTGGCCGAGGCGCGCGAGGCGCTGGAGCGCATCCTCGGCATGGCGCTGGAATGGACCGCGCTCGACAATTATCTGATCAGACTGGGTGGCGACCCCGCCGCAGGCGCGCGCACGGTGCGCGCCTCGACCTTTTCGGCTTCGCTGGAGCTGGTGCGGGAAGGGCTGCATCGACCTGCGGCAGGACCGCGCCTTCGCGCCGCTCTGGCTGCGGCGCGCAGGCAGGCGCCCGCTGGCGGCGGAGTGATAGGGGTGCTGACATGGCCGAAGCAAGAGCCCCTGTTCGATCTCGAGGCCGCCGACGCCGCCGCGCATCTCGCGCGCGAGACGCCGAGCGAGGCGCAGCGCGAGGCATGCGCCTGTGCGAGGCGATGATCTTCGCCTCGACCGAACCGCTCGGCGAAGAGGAAATGCTCAAGCGCCTGCCCGACGGCGCCGAGCTCGCGCGAAGCGCTCGGCCTATCTGAAGGCGGAATATTTTACGCGCGGCGTCAATCTGGTGCGCGTCGGCAGGAAATGGATGTTCCGCACCGCGCCGGACCTCGGCTGGGTGCTTCAGCGCGAACAGCAGGACGACGCGAAGAAACTCTCGCGCGCCGCCATGGAGACGCTGGCGATCATCGCCTATCACCAGCCCGCGACCCGCGCCGAGATCGAGGACATTCGCGGCGTCGCGCTGTCGAAGGGCACGATGGACGTGCTGCTGGAGACCGGCTGGGTGCGGCTGCGCGGGCGCCGCCGCGCGCCGGGCCGTCCCGTGACCTACGGCACGACCGACAAGTTCCTGCTGCATTTCGGGCTGGAGCAGATTTCCGACCTGCCGGGCCTCGACGAACTGAAGGCCGCCGGCCTGTTCGACGGCCGCCTGCCGCAAGGGCTTTGGCGTGCCGCAGCCGCGCGACGACGCCGCGCTGCTGGAGGACGAGGAGCCGCTCGGCGAAGAGCCGCTCAACGAGGCCTTCGCCTCCGACCTGCCCGAGGAATAGACCGACGCGCAAGTCGTGGCGCAGAGCGAGCGGACGCGCGTCGCGGTCGAATTCGGCGGCGGGCGCGTCAGCTTCTGGTCGAAGACGTCAGCCCCGCCGGAATGAGGTCGAGGATGGCGGCTTCAGGCCGGGAGAAAGCGTGAAGATCGAAATCGCGGGGGTCGCTGGGGTCAGGACGGCAACGCCGGGGCCCAGTTTCTTCAGCCCTTCGCCGGGACGCCTGCCGAGGCCGCCTGAGTTGCGGCGTTATTGATGCGACTTGGCCTTGTAGGCTTCTTGTCCTTGAGCTTGCCAAACTCAGGCGCGGGGGCGGACCGCCTTCGCCGCCCGGGCCGATCCGCTCCACCCGAAGGCTTTCGCCGCCGGGCCGACGCATGTTCTTCAAAAAGGCTTCCGCGACCTCGCCGGCGATCTCGACCTTGCTGTCCTGCGGGAAAATGCGGATCGCGCCGATGTCGGCGCGGGTCACGCCGCCGTTGCGGCAGAGCATGGGCAGCATCCATTTCGGATCGGCGTTCTTGTTGCGGCCGATGTCGAGACGGAACCAGACCGCGCCGGGCAGCGGCGCCTTGGCGGCGCGCGGGCCTTTCGCGGGCGCGGAGAAATCCGGTCCGACGCCAGGATCGGCGACTTCCTCGGCCTGCGGCAGGCGGGCGCGCAGCAGGCGGGCCAGCGCGGCGGCGCATTTCTCCGGGCCGTGTTCGGCCAGCAGCAGGGTCGCGATTTCGTTTTCCTCGTCGGTCAGTTCGCCTCGGAAGGCGTCGTCGCGGGCCATGCGCTCGCGGTCGAGCCTGGCGATGTCGTCGGCGGTCGGCGGCGACGCCCATTCGGCCGTGACATTGGCTTGCGCGATCAGGCTTTCCGCGCGGCGCCGCGCCTTGGGCGGCACCAGCAGGACGCTGACGCCCTTGCGCCCGGCGCGGCCGGTGCGGCCCGAGCGGTGCTGCAAGGCTTCGGCGTCGTGGGGCAGGTCGGCGTGGATGACGAGGCCGACGGTCGGGCAGGTCGAGGCCGCGCGCCGCGACGTCGGTGGCGACGCAGACGCGCGCCCGGCCGTCGCGCAGGGCCTGGATCGACAGGTTGCGCTCGTGCTGGCCGAGTTCGCCGGAGAGCAAGGCGGCGGAAAAGCCGCGCTCCTGCAAGCATGGCCTGCAGATGGCGCACGGAATCGCGGGTGTTGCAGAACACGATGGCGGTCTGCGAATCGTAATAGCGCAGCAGGTTGATGACCGCCTTTTCCGTCTCGCGCGCATCGACGCGCACGGCGCGGTAATCGATGTCGGCATGGCCGCCGGCGTCGCCGACCGCCTCGATGCGCAGGGCGTTGCGCTGGTATTTTCGGGCCAGCGCGACGATGCTCTTCGGCATGGTCGCGGAGAACAGCAGCGTGCGGCGGCCTTCCGGCGTGGCGTCGAGGATGAATTCGAGATCCTCGCGAAAGCCCATGTCGAGCATCTCGTCGGCTTCGTCCAACGCCGCCACGGCGAGGCGCGACAGGTTGAGCGCGCGGCGCTCCAGATGGTCGCGCAAACGTCCGGGCGTGCCGACCACGATCTGCGCGCCGGCCTCCAGCGCGCGGCGTTCGGCGCGGGGGTCCATGCCGCCGACGCAGGCGACGATGCGCGCGCCGGCCTGCGCATAGAGCCAGCGCAGCTCCTGCGCGACCTGCAGGGCGAGTTCGCGGGTGGGGGCGATGACGAGCGCCTGCGGGGCGCCGACATCCGGCACGGTTTCGCCGGCGCCGATCAGATCCGACGCCATGGCGAGGCCGAAAGCCACCGTCTTGCCGGAGCCGGTCTGGGCCGAGACGAGAATGTCGCGGCCCTCGGCCTCGGGCTTCATCACCGCCGCCTGGACGGGGGTGGGCGCGCGATAATCATGCTCCGCGAGCGCGCGGGCCAGCGCCGGGCTGGCGTTTTCAAAGGTCAATGTCTTGCCGATCGTCTTGAGGTTCTGGCGTGGCTTATAGCAAGAGGCGTCGGAAAACGCCTCATGGAATCCGCTCCGGCCGCTCCGTGTCTAATCCGGGGCGATGACGCCGCCGGCGCTTACTGCCCGCGCCTTGCGGATGAAGCGAAGCGCAAGGCCTCCTCCGCCGCGCGGAACAGGGCGCGCGCCTTGTTCACGCATTCGCGCTGCTCGCTCGCCGGATCGGAATCATAGACGATTCCGGCGCCGGCCTGAACATGCATCTGGCCGTCCTTGACGACCGAGGTGCGCAGCACGATGCAGGTGTCCATTTCGCCGGACGCGCCGAAATAGCCGATGCAGCCGCCATAGATGCCGCGCTTGTCGACCTCCAGCTCGTCGATGATCTCCATCGCGCGCACCTTGGGCGGCGCCGGAGACCGTGCCGGCGGGAAAGCCCGCGCTGAGCGCGTCGATCACGTCGCGGTCCGGGTCGAGCCGCGCCCTCGACGTTCGAGACGATGTGCATGACATGGCTGTAGCGCTCGACGACGAATTGCTCCGTCACCTTGACGGTGCCGATCTCGGCGACGCGGCCGACGTCGTTGCGGCCGAGGTCGAGCAGCATCAGATGTTCGGCGCGCTCTTTCTCGTCGGCGAGCAATTCGCGCTCCAGCGCCTCGTCCTGCTCGCGGGTCTCGCCGCGCCAGCGGGTGCCGGCGATGGGGCGGATCGTGACCTTGCCGTCGCGCGCCCGCACTAGGATTTCCGGGCTGGAGCAGACGATCTGGAAATCGGCGAAATCCAGATAGCACAGGAACGGGCGCCGGATTGACGCGGCGCAGCGCCCGGTAAAGCGCGAAGGCGGGAAGCTGGAACGGCGAGGTGAAGCGCTGCGACAGCACCACCTGGAAGATGTCGCCGGCGCGGATATAGGACTTGGCCGCCTCGACCATGGTCAGAAACCGCGGCTCGCTGGTGTTCGAGACCGGCTGGTGGCTCTGCAGCAGCAGCGCGTCGGCGGCGTGGCCCTCGTGGTGCATCGGGCCTTCCAGAATGGCGACCGTCTCTTCCAGCCGCGCGACGGCGCTCTCGTAGGCCGCCTTGGCGCCGACGCGGGCCTGCGGGCGGACCGGGGTCACGAGCCAGATCTCGTCGCGCACCGAATCGAACACGGCCATCAGGGTCGGGCGCACCAGCAAGGCGTCCGGCGTGCCGATCGGATCGGGCTTGGGCGGCGCCAGCCGCTCCATCTCGCGCACCATGTCATAGCCGAGATAGCCGAAAATGCCGGCGGCCATCGGAGGCAGGCCGGAAACGGCGGGAATGGCGGATTCGTCGAGCAGGGCGCGCAAGGCGTCGAGCGGCTTGCCCGCCGCCGCGACGAAGGCCTCGCGGTCGCGGCGGGCGTCGCGGTTGATCTCAGCCTTGCCGTCGCGCACGCGGAAGATCACGTCGGGGTCGAGCCCGATCATGGAATAACGCCCGCGCGCCGAGCCGCCCTCGACGGATTCGAGCAGGAAGACGTCGCCCGCGCGCCCGTGCGAGAGCTTCATGAAGGCGGAAACCGGGGTTTCGAGATCCGCGACCAGCCGCAGGCTGACCAGCGACGGTTCGCCCGCCTCGTAGCGCGCGGCGAAGCCGTCGAATTCGGGAAGAAACATCGATCAGTCCCTTCTCATTCCTGCCCGCCGACCGAGCGCAGGGCGGCCTGGTTCACCTGCACGCCGAGCTGCGTCTGCAGGCCCGAGACATATTGGCTGAACAGGTCGTCGGCGAGGCTGGAGTTGAGCTGCGGGATGAGCCCGGCGATCACCGGGTCCTTCATATCGAGCGGCGGCGTCGTGGCGTCGAGCACCTTGAACACCAGCCGGCCGCCATTGTCGGCCAGCGCCACTCCGGCGCCGCCCACCGGCGTGCCGAAAATCTGCTGCACGGCGGCCGGCGGCAGGTTCGGCGCCTTGGAGCGCTTGACATCGGGGGCCTGCTGGACCGCGACGCCATTGGCGGCGGCGAGAGCGGCGAGGCTCTCGCCGGAATCGATCTTGCGCGCGAGTTCGTTGGCTTTCGCCGCGAGCTGCTTCTGGGCTTCGCTTTCCTGCAGCGCCCTGACGGCCTGAGGACGGACCTCGTCCAGCGGCAATTGCCGCGACGGCTCCACGGCGCCGATTTCAAACCACGCGAAGCCGCCGTCCTTGCGGGCGACGGCTTCGTTGTCGACGCCGACGTCCGAGGCGAAGATCGCCTTGACCAGTTCGGGCATGGCGGCAAGCGACGCGATCGGAGCGCCGGGCTGGCCCGCCGCGCCCTGGCCGGCGCCGGAGGCGTCCGTGACGACGCTCTGGGTTTGAAGGCCAAGGGCCTCGGCGGCCTGGGCCAGCGTCTTGCCGGCACTGCGCAGGTCCTCGATCTTGTCGTGGAGATTTTGGGTCTCGCCCTTGGCCTGGCTCTGCGCGAGCTCGGCCTTGATCTGGTCCTTGACCGAGTCGAAGCTCTTGGTCGCGCCGGGCTCGATGTTCGAGACCCGCGCCAGCACGAAGCCGAACTTGCCGGGGATCGGCTTCGTCACGCCCGCCTGCGGCAGCGCGAAGGCGGCTTCGGCGACATCCTTGTCATACATCGAGGCCTTGGTGGTCGCTCCGATGTCGGCCATCACGCCGCCGGAATTCGGGTCGGCGGCGACGGCGTCGAAGCTCTCGCCCGCATCGATCCGCGCCCGGGCCTTTGCCGCCGCAGCCTCCGACGGAAAGGTCAGCTGGGCGATGGTGCGCTTTTCCGGGGAGACGAAACGCTGCGCGGCGGTCTGGTCATAGACCTTCTTCGCCGAATTGTCGGAGATTTGCAGCGTTTTCGCGACATCGGCCGGCGCCACGACGAGAACCGTCGCCTTGCGGAATTCCGGCGTGCGATAGCTGTCCTTGCGCATGTCGTAATAGGCCTGCACGGCATCGTCGGCGGGCGGCGGGCGCCTTGGAGAGATCGGGAGCCGGCAGGACGAAATAATCGGCCTTGCGGCTCTCGTTGGTGAAGGTGTTGACGGCGGCGAGCAGTACGCCGGGCGTTTTCAGGCCGCCGGTCACGGCCTCGGCGATCTGCTGGCGCAGCGCGGTCTGGCGCTGTTCGCGGATGTAGGCGGTCTCGGTATAGCCGTTGTCGCGCAGGATTTCGTTCATGCGGGCCTGATCGAAGGCGCCGGTCGGGCCGGCGAACATCTTCTCGGCCTTGATGGTCGTCGCGATATCCGCGTCGGAGAGGGCGAGGCCAAGGCGCTTGGCGTCCTGATCGAGCGCGGCGCCGGTCAGCAACTGGGACAGCACCTGCCGGTCGAGACCGATCTGTCGCGCCTCGTCGTTGGTGATGGCGCGCTTGGCCTGACGCTGGATGCGCTGCAGCGCGGTCTGGTATTCGCTGCGGTATTGCGCGACCCCGATTTCCGCGTCGCCGACCTTCGCCAGCTGATTGGCCCGGAAATTGGTGAAGACGTCGCGAATGCCGAAGAAGCCGAAGCCGACCACGATCAGCCCGGCGAAGGCCGCGAGAATGGCGCGGCCGAAGATGTTCTTCGACATGATCCGAAGACCGTCGAGCATGGAGCGTTTCCTGTCTGGGGGCCGGACCGGACGGCCGGCGAAGAGCGCGGGACTATAGAAACCGCACGCGCCGCGCGCAATCCACTAAAAGCGCCGCGCGCAATCCGGCCATTCGGGACCGGGTCCGACAGGAAAGGCAGCGCTCCACGCGCGATTTGCACGCGGAGCGACGATGGACGGAAAGGCATCAGAGGCGGCTCAGGCCTTCCTCATAGGTGACCTTCGGAAAGGTTTCACCATAGCTGGCGGCGCCGTCCGCGATGGCGTCGATCTTCGCCGCCGTGTCGAATTTCTTCATCTTGGTCTTGTCGAGATAAAGAAAGTCGATCAGTTCATTATAGACCGAGACGTCGTCGTAGGGCAGCACGTAGAGCGACGAATCGCCGAAGGCGACCTGGTAGCGGTCGCCGCGCTTGACGTCGCCGACATAGATAAAATATTTGCCGTCGGGGGCCAGCGCGCCAGCCGAGGGCCTCGACCAGCACGGGCAGTTCGCTGAAGGAGCCGAGCTGGCCGGCCAGGAAGGAAAGGGTGGGCTGGCCATCCTGCGCCGATGCGAACACCGCCGTCAGCATGACTTCGGGATCCTTGGTCAGCGCGATTTCGCCGCGAAAGCCGAAGCGGCCCGCGCTGTGGGTCGGACCCTTGTGGGCGGGCTTCACCAGGCGTTCCTCGGAGTCGAGACGCTGGAAGGCGGTGGATTCGATGGAGGTCATGAGAGACTTTCGGGAAATCCGCGCTTCTTGAGACATTCAAGACGGAGCGGCAGGCGAATTGGGGAAGAGGGGAGGCGGAGCCCGGCCAGGCGGCGCCGTTGGAGCCTTCGGCTCCGTGTCTTTCGCGACAAAGTCGGGCGGGTTCAGATCGTGGAGGGTTCCCGACAAAGCGGGCGAAACCCTGCCGAGGAAGGCAAAACAGTCCGCCGAAAACTTGGACGGCATGCGCGAGACGCCGGTTTGGCGACCTTTCCACCCGTCCAGGTGAACTCCCGGGCGACAACTGGCAAGTTCCACGCCATCGCCGCCGGCACGTCGGGCCGCCCCGCTGCAATTCGTCCCCTGTGCAAAGGTTTTGTCCTCTGCTATCGGAGCGCAGCATTCTTGGGGGAACTGAAATGACAGCGATCCGTCCGCTCGCCGCCGGCAACTGGAAAATGAACGGTTTGAACGCGTCCCTGCCCGAGATTTCGGCCATCGCCGAAGCGGCGGCTGGGATCACCGGCGCGGATCTGCTGATCTGCCCGCCCGCGACGCTGGTTTCGGCGGCTGCGGCTGCCGCTGGCGGAAGGATCGCCATCGGCGGACAGGATTGCCACGCCAAGGCGTCCGGAGCCCATACCGGCGACATTTCCGCCGAACAGCTCAAGGATTGCGGCGCGACCACCGTCATTGTCGGCCATTCTGAACGCCGGGCCGATCATGCCGAGAGTGACGAAATCGTGCGCGCCAAGGCCGAAGCGGCGCTGCGCGCCGGGCTTACCGTGATCGTCTGCGTCGGCGAGACCCATCTCCAGCGCGACGCCGGCCAGACGCTCGCGGTCGTCGGCGGCCAGCTTTCCGGCTCGCTGCCCCATGGCGCGACGGCGAAGAACCTGGTCGTAGCCTATGAGCCGGTCTGGGCCATCGGCACCGGCCTGACGCCGACGCCCGCCGACGTCGCCGAGGTCCATGGCTTCATCCGCCACGAGTTGGTCGACCTGATGCCGCAGGAAGGCGCGATGGTGCGGATTCTCTATGGCGGCTCGGTCAAGCCGTCCAACGCCGCCGAATTGATGGCGGTCGCGAATGTCAACGGCGCTCTGGTCGGCGGGGCGAGCCTGACGGCCAAGGATTTCCTCGGCATCGCCGGGGTTTACAAGTAAACCGCCCCATACGGGGTTCCCAACGGCGGACTTTTGCGTTAAGACGCGCGCCGAATATGCCGTCGCGGCCGTTACGCGGCGGCTTTTGCGGTTTGGATTCGCTCAACAATGCCGGTTCGCGGCGAAAACCTCAGGTTTTCAGCGAATTGGCCGCAAGGACGCTCATCATATGCAGACGGTTCTGATCGTCGTTCATCTTCTCATTGTGATCGCGCTGATCGCGGTGGTCCTGCTGCAGCGTTCCGAAGGCGGCGCGCTGGGCATGGGCGGCGGCGGCGGGGCGGCTTTTTCACGGGGCGCGGCCAGGCCAACGCCCTGACCCGGGCGACGGCTGTTCTCGCGACCCTGTTTTTCATGACCAGTCTGGCGCTGACCATCCTGGCCTCCTACACTCACGCCAACAAATCCATCTTCGAATTGCCCGCCGCCGCCCCGGCCTCGACGAGCGATCAGCCCAAGGGCGACCAGCCGAAGGGCACGGTTCTCGACCAGCTGAAGCAGATGGAGAAGGCGGCTCCGCCGGCTCCGCCCGCGCCGGAACCCGTCCCGGCGCCGCCGCGCTCGCAGTAAGTTCGCGTTTTTCGAGGGGCCGGTTTTCCGGCCCTTCCCGCAAATGAAACCATTGGAAACCCGACGGTCGACCGGCGTCCTCGCGCCGCGTCCCGCTCAAAGCTGAGGCGAGCCTGCGATGGCGCGGTACATCTTCATCACCGGCGGCGTGGTTTCCTCCTTGGGCAAGGGCTTGGCGTCGGCGGCGCTCGGCGCCCTGCTGCAGGCGCGCGGCTATACGGTGCGGCTGCGCAAACTCGACCCCTATCTCAATGTCGATCCGGGCACGATGTCGCCCTACCAGCACGGCGAGTGCTTCGTCACCGACGACGGCGCGGAGACGGACCTCGACCTCGGCCATTACGAGCGCTTCACCGGCCGCTCGGCCAATCGCATGGACAATGTCACCACCGGCCGCATCTATCAGGACATCATCACGCGCGAGCGGCGCGGCGATTATCTCGGCGGCACCGTGCAGGTCATTCCGCACGTCACCAACGCCATCAAGGAATTCATCCTCGACGGCAATTCCGGCCATGATTTCGTCCTGGTCGAGATCGGCGGCACGGTCGGCGACATCGAGGCCATGCCGTTCCTCGAGGCGATCCGCCAGCTCGGCAACGACCTGCCGCGCCAGCATTGCTGCTACATCCACCTGACGCTGCTGCCCTTCATTCCGTCGGCGGGCGAGGTGAAGACCAAGCCGACCCAGCATTCGGTCAAGGAGCTGCGCTCGATCGGCATCCAGCCGGACATCCTGCTCTGCCGCGCCGACCGCTCGATTCCCTCGGAAGAGCGCCGCAAGCTCAGCCTGTTCTGCAACGTCCGCGAATCGGCGGTGATCGAGGCGCTCGACGTCAATTCGATCTATGACGTGCCGCGCGCCTATCACGCGGCAGGGCTTGATCACGAGGTTTTGGCGTCCTTCGGCATCGAACCGGCGCCGCGCCCCGACATGAGCCGCTGGAACGCGGTGATGGAGGCGGTGCATAATCCCGAGGGCGAGGTCACCATCGCCATCGTCGGCAAATATACCGGCCTGAAGGACGCCTACAAATCGCTGATCGAGGCGCTGGCGCACGGCGGCATTTCCAACCGCGTGAAGGTCAATCTCGACTGGATCGAGGCCGAAATTTTCGAGCATCAGGATCCGTCGCCCTATCTCGAGCATGTCCACGGCATTCTGGTGCCCGGCGGCTTCGGCGCGCGCGGCACGGAAGGCAAGATCGCGGCGGCGGGTTTCGCCCGCGAGCGCAAGGTGCCCTATTTCGGCATCTGTTTCGGCATGCAGATGGCGGTGATCGAGGCGGCGCGCTCATTGGCCGGCATCCCCCAGGCCGGCTCGACCGAATTCGGCCCCACGCCCGAGCCCATCGTCGGCCTGATGACCGAGTGGATGCGCGGCAACGAGCTGGAGATCCGCTCGGCGAGCGGCGACATGGGAGGCACCATGCGTCTGGGCGCCTATGCCGCGACGCTCAAGCCGGGCTCCAAGATCGCCGAAATCTACGGGACTACCCATATTTCCGAGCGCCACCGCCATCGCTACGAAGTCAACATGGGCTATCGCGAGCGGCTGGAAAAATGCGGGCTCATGTTCGCGGGGACATCGCCCGACGGCTTGCTGCCGGAGACGGTGGAACTGTCCGACCATCCGTGGTTCATCGGCGTGCAATATCACCCCGAGCTGAAATCGCGCCCGTTCGAGCCGCATCCGCTGTTCGCCAGTTTCATCGCAGCGGCCAAGGCGCAAAGCCGGCTGGTGTAGTTGGATACGAATTTGCTGCATTAGGTAGCTGTCACACGTTGAGTATGAAGCCTGCTGATCGAGGAACTGCAAAAGGCTTCGCGGCAAACGACGGCGCGAGAGCTGGCACCGGCGATCCGCTAGTTGGAGGGCAAACCAGCAATGGATCGTCGTTTGTGAGCGGACGTGACGAAGTGGGCATCGAAAGCGCTGCGGGACATGCGGCGGCTTGGCGTCCGATTGTCCGTCGTTGAGCGGGATTACGTCTGGGCAACCGTAATAAGGTCTTGGGTTGATTTCTTTTGTGCGATCGGCGCCGCCAGGAGCACACGGCGCAAAGTTGTCATTTATTGGCGTCATGAGCGGACTAACTTAGCGTCTAATCCGAGTGCTAGAAGCAGGTATGCCGAATGAGTCTCCGCATTGCCGCGGCCAAGGCCATCAAGTTATTGCGACGAGATGGCGTCACGGCGCTCGCGCACGCCATTTTTCGTCATGTGATTTCTCACAAATTGCCTGCCGACACATACGACAGTTTGTATGGAACCGATACGGGCGGCGTGACGCCGGCATGGAGCCTTGATGTTGTTAGTGATTCACCTAATCAGCGTTTCGCAGTAAAATATCAAGCGAGTGAAGCACAAGAATTGACGGATGCAATAACGTATATAGGAGTTGCTCGTTCGTCATTTATATTTGTTGATCTAGGATGCGGCAAAGGAAGGGCCTTGATAGTTGCCGCAAAATTAGGATTTAGGCGGGTCGTCGGAATCGAATTCGCGCGGACGCTCGCTAACATAGCGGATACGAACCTCACCAAGCTCAAGCTCACAAATGCAAACGTCATTTGTGGGGATGCTGCAGAATATATATTTCCGAATGATGATTTCGTGTTATATTTATATAATCCTTTTGCGGACGAAGTGATGAGGTGCGTTTTGGAAAATCTACGGACATCGCACGCAAAAACGATATTTATCATCTATAAGCGCCCAGTATGCCAAGAGTTATTTGATCACTGTGGCTTCTTAGTGCGTGTAGGCTCACCGCCGGGCAATGACGACATTATCGTATGGGCGTCGCGAACGGAGCCCAGTATACGGGAGTCAATCGTGTAGCGCACCGTGAATTGAGTTAAATCACGAGCCGACGATGGCTTTGAGCCGAAGGCGGACGTGGCGAAGAGTAGTCAGTCGACTCTTCGCTCGTGATCTCATTTCAAACATGCGTCGATCAGCGCACTAATTCTAGTTTCGTGGGCCGTACGTGGCAGCGGGCTGTCATCCGTGACCATTTTGCTTTCATGCGCGCTTTTCATCAGTCCGAGCCCAAACGTCAACAGGTGCGGATTCCGATGAAGCCGGCCAGAGCCCTTGCCTGCACGGATCGAAGACCGATAAGGTTCCGCCCCAATACGCGCCAATGCGCCTAACACGATTGATCCATGCCGCGAAAACTCGTTCACATTGCGCTTGACGCCGGCAGCCGGCAGGACCTTGTCGGGGCCTGGACGGCGCTGGGCTTCGCGCTGGACGCCGCGAACGGCGGCGGTTTCGCGCTGCGCGACGGCGTAAGGCTGGATTTCCTGGCGACCGACGATCCGGCGCGCCGGGCGGCCAGCATCGGCCTCAGCAAGGGGCCGGCCGACACGCCGCTTTCCGGCGCGGACGAGGCCGCTGCCTGTTTCCATCCGTTCACGGCGTCGCCATCGGCCGCCGCAGATCATCCCAATGGCGCGCTGGGCCTGCGCGCCGTCGCCGCGGTCGCGGAATTGCCGGCCGATCATGCGGAATATCTGTCCGGGCTCACCGGCCAGCGGGAAATGCTGGCGACGTCGGCGGGGCTCGAAATTCGCCTCGACGGCGGGACCAGGCTCGATGTTCTGAGCCCGCCGGCTTTCGCCTTCCGCTTCGGCGCGGCGCCGGAGGCGGACCGGTTTCATGTCGCGGGACTCGTCTTCTCGGTCAAAAATCCGGCCGAAACGGAATTTATCTTGCGGGCGAATGGATTGGCGCCGCGCACACATGCCGGCCGGTTGCTGGCCGGACCCATCGAGGGCGTCGCCATCGCCTTCGAGCAGGCTTGACGGGAGACAGGATGTCGGACGCGCGGAAGAATGCGACGGTTGTGATCGGCGAGGGCGCGCGCGCCGCGCGGTTCGGCAACGACCTGCCTCTCGCCCTGATCGCTGGCCCCTGCGCGCTGGAAAGCCGCGACCATGCCCTGTTCATGGCCGAACAGATGAGCCGCCTGACCGAAAAGCTCGGCATGGGCTATGTGTTCAAATCCTCTTTCGACAAGGCCAACCGCACCTCGGCTTCGGGCCGGCGCGGAATAGGGCTCGATGCGGCGCTGAAAATTTTCGAGGAGGTCAAGCAGCAGTTCGGCGTTCCCGTCGTCACCGACGTGCATGAGAAGGAGCAATGCGCCACGGTCGCCGAGGTCGTCGACCTGCTGCAGATCCCGGCCTTCCTCTGCCGGCAGACCGACCTGCTGCTGGCGGCGGCGGCCACCGGCAAGCCGGTCAATGTGAAGAAGGGGCAGTTCCTGGCGCCGTGGGACATGAAGAATGTCGCCGCCAAGATCTATGATTCCGGCAATCGCGAACGTGCTGGTGACCGAACGCGGCGCCTCGTTTGGCTACAATACGCTGGTGACGGATTTTCGCGGCCTGCCGATCATGGCGCGGGACATTGGCGCGCCGGTCATTTTCGACGCCACCCACAGCGTCCAGCAGCCGGGCGGGCAGGGAACCTCTTCAGGCGGCCAGCGCGAATTCGTGCCGGTGCTGGCGCGCGCGGCGGTCGCGGTCGGCGTCGCCGGACTGTTCATCGAGACGCATGACCGGCCCGACGAAGCCTTTTCCGACGGGCCGAACATGGTGCCGCTCAGCGAGATGCCGGCTTTGCTCGAAAGGCTGATCGCCTTCGACCGGCTCAGCAAGGGGCTTTGAAGCCAAGGGTCATTGACAAATGACCTTGGCGCCCGCGCCGACTGGCCGTGGTCTTATCCGGCGGCTGACGCCGCCGGGCGCCTCGATCTTTGACGGGTCAAAGCTCGAGGCCGACATTTTTCAGCAATTGCGGCGGCTTGCGCCGCCGCTTCGTTCTCACCAGTGACCATGCCGCCAGCCGTGTGGCGCCATCCATGATGATGCCGCCAACCGGGATGCCGCCAGGCATGATGGTGATGCCAGCCGTGATGGCGCCCCCAGCCGTGGGCGGAGGCGGGCGCGGAGCTCAGCGCCAGCGCCGAAACAAGCGCGAGCATGGCGAACAGGGGCCGCAGCATAGGCTTCTCCTTCAGTGAGGCGGTCATCCATTTGACCGTAAAGGAAAAATCGCATGGTCCGGCTGAACCGCGCGTGAACCGGTTTAACGCCGCGCCCGGGTTAGCGCGGGTGGCGGTTGACGTGCGGATGATGGTGGGTCGTGCGGTGATGCTCGTGCTGGCTGCGCATGAATTCGCTGTGGCGGCCGTCGCTTTGCTGGCGGCTGCGACCGGCCTCGGCGGGCTATGTGGCCATGGCGAGCGCGGCGGCGACAAGCGGGAAAACGAGAAACGTCCTGAACATCCGAGGCTACCGAAAGCGCCGTCTCAATGGCCGAAGGTCCGCCAGAAAATGAAGGCGGTCATGGCGGCGTTGAGACAGGAAATGACGATGCGCGCGAGCGCCGGATCGATCCTGCGGGCGTAATGGGCGCCGAGATAGCCGCCAATGATCGCGCCGACGAACAGGATGAAGGTCTGCCGCCAGAACACCAGCCCGCCGGCGACGAACAGCAGCGTGGCGGTCGCGTTCATCGCGGCGTTGAGCAGGTTGCGCGCGGGCTGCATCGCCGCGATGGAGGCCGAGGTCAGCAGGCTCCAGGCGGCCAGCATCATGATGCCCACAGCGCCGCCGAAATAGCCGCCGTAAATCCCCAGGAAGAACTGGCTGACCAGCATCATGCGCGGCGTGATGTGAATTCTTTCGCGCAGATAAGCGCCCGCCTGCCGCCCGAACGCGAACGCCAGGGTGCCGAACAACAGCAGGAACGGCACGAGGACAGTGAACACGCTTTGCGGCGTCGCCTCCAGCAGCAGCGCGCCCGCGGCGCCGCCCGCGACGCTGAGCAGCGCCATGTCCCTGAAACGAACCCCTTCGAAATCCTGGAAATCGTGGCGATAGGCATAGGCGCTGGCGAGCGCGCTCGGCACCAGCGCCACGGTGGACGAGGCGTTGGCGTTGAGCGCGGGAACGCCCGCCGTGATCAGCGCCGGCAGGGTCACGAAGGAGCCGCCGCCCGCGATGGCGTTCATCGTGCCGGCGACGAGGCCGGCGCCGGCGATGAGGTAAACGTCGTTCACAGTTCTCTTTCCCTTTCCCTTGTCGCGACCGGTCGCGACAAGGGAGTCCCTCGCGTCAGCTCGGCGGCGCCGTCGCGCCTAGACCAAATCCCGCACAAACCTGCGGGATTTGGTCTCAAGCGGTGCGTCCGAATACGCGCGTGAAAATCGTATCGACGTGCTTGAGGTGATAGCCGAGGTCGAATTTCTCCTCCAACTCGGAATCGGTCAACAGGCGCTTCACGTCCGGGTCTTTTTTCAGCAGGTCGAGGAAGTCGCCTTCGCCGCGCCAGACCGGCATGGCGTTGCGCTGGACATATTTATAGGCGTCCTCGCGCGACGCGCCCTTCTGGGTCAGGGCCAGCAGCACGCGCTGCGAATGGACCAGCCCGCCGAGCAAATCGAGGTTCTTCTTCATGTTCTGCGGATAGACCAGCAGCTTGTCGATCACGCCGGTCAGGCGCACGAGCGCGAAATCGAGCGTCACGGTGGCGTCGGGGCCGATCATGCGCTCGACGGAGGAATGCGAAATGTCGCGTTCATGCCAGAGCGCGACATTCTCCATCGCCGGCACGGCCATGCCGCGCACGAGGCGGGCGAGGCCGGTGAGGTTCTCGGTCAGCACCGGATTGCGCTTGTGCGGCATGGCGGAGGAGCCCTTCTGGCCTTCCGAGAAGAATTCCTCGGCCTCCAGCACTTCCGTGCGCTGCAAATGGCGGATCTCGATGGCGAGGCGCTCGATCGACGAGGCCACGACGCCGAGAGTCGCGAAGAACATGGCGTGGCGGTCGCGCGGGATGACCTGGGTCGAGACCGGCTCAGGCGTCGAGGCCCATCTTCCTGGCGACATGCTCTTCCACGCGCGGGTCGATGTTGGCGAAGGTGCCGACGGCGCCGGAAATCGCGCAGGTGGCGATCTCCTCGCGCGCGGCGACGAGCCTTTTGCGGGCGCGGGCAAATTCGGCATAGGCCTCGGCCATTTTCAGCCCGAAGGTCACCGGCTCGGCGTGGATGCCGTGCGAGCGGCCGATGCTCGGCGTCATCTTGTGCTCGAAGGCGCGGCGCTCGATCGCCGCCAGCAGGCCGTCGACATCCTTGATGAGCAGGTCGGCGGCCCGCGCCAGCTGGACCGAGAGGCAGGTGTCGAGCACGTCCGACGAGGTCATGCCCTGATGGACGAAGCGCGAATCCGGGCCGATGAATTCGGCGAGATGGGTCAGGAAGGCGATGACGTCATGCTTGGTGACGCGCTCGATCTCGTCGATGCGGTCGACGTCGAAGGTGACGTTTCCGGCCTTGTCCCAGATGGTCTTCGCGCTTTCCTTCGGGATCACGCCGAGTTCGGCCAGCGCGTCGCAGGCGTGGGCCTCGATCTCGAACCAGATCTTGAACCGCGTCTGCGGCTCCCAGATGGCGACCATTTCGGGGCGGGAATAGCGGGGGATCATCGGCTTTCTTTCTGCTCTTTTCGGAAACGGGGCGGTCAGACGACCTCGCCGCGCGCCATCTGGGCGGCGAGGCGGATGGCGTCGATGTTTTTCTTGTAATGGTCCGGGCCGCCCTTGAAGACGGCCGAGCCGGCGACGAGCCAGTTGGCGCCCGCGCCGACGATGTCGCTGGCGTTTTCAGCCGTCACGCCGCCATCGACTTCAAGGTCGATCGGACGGTCGCCGATCATCGCCTTGAGGCGGCGCAGCTTCTGCAGGCAGGCGGGGATGAATTTCTGGCCGCCGAAGCCCGGATTGACCGACATGACCAGGATCAGGTCGAGCTCGTCGAGCACATATTCGACCACGTCTTCCGGCGTGCCGGGATTGAGCGAGACGCCGGCCTTCTTGCCGAGCGCCCGGATCGCCTGCAGCGAGCGGTGCAGATGCGGCCCGGCCTCGGCATGGACGACGATGGTGTCGGCGCCGGCCTTGGCGAAGGCCTCCAGATAGGGGTCGCAGGGCGAGATCATCAGATGGACGTCGAAAATCCGGTCGGTCGTTCCGCGCAGGGCCTTCACGACATCGGGTCCGATGGTGATATTGGGGACGAAATGGCCGTCCATCACATCGACATGGACGATATCGGCGCCAGCCGCGACAATGGCGCGGATTTCCTCGCCGAGCTTCGAAAAATCGGCGGAGAGGATCGAGGGGGCGATTTTCAGCGGGCGCATCGGTCTTTCCCGGTGTGTTGGATGATCCGCTCCTACAGGATCGGCGGCCTGTCGTCCACAGGCCGGGGCTTTGGCGCCGCCGTTGCTAGGCGGTAAGAATGGCGACGGTCGCGCTTGCCGGTTGGCGAGGCGGGCGTCGGTGCGGCCGGACCGGGGAATGCACGATGCGTCAGACCGATGTGCTTGTGCTGGGCGCGGGAATTGTGGGCGTCGCGACGGCGCTGCAGATCCAGGCGCGCGGCCGCAGCGTGACGCTGGTGGACCGGCGCGGCGCCGGCGAGGAAACCTCCTTCGGCAATGCCGGGCTGATCGAGCGCGCCTCGATCTTTCCCTATCTCTTCCCGCGCGACTGGCGCGCGCTGGCGGTCTATGCGGTCAACGGCGCCAATGAGGCGCGCTATCATTTGCGCGATCTGCCCGCTTTCGCGCCGTGGCTGCTGCGCTATTGGCGCGAATCCGCGCCGGACCGGGCCTTTCGCCACGCCATGGCGGTTCGTCCGCTCATCGAAAACTGCCTGAGCGAACATGAGACGCTGATGGCGCAGGCGGCGCGCATCAAAGCTGCTGCGCAAGACCGGCTGGCTGAAGCTGTTCCGCAGCGAGGAGACTTTTGCGGCCGGCCGCGCGGCGGCGAAACGGATCGAGCCCTTATGGCCTCAAGGTCGCGCTTTATGATTCCGCGACGCTTGCGCGCGATCGAGCCCTCGCTCGCCGGCGTCCACGGCGCCGTGCATTACCTCGACCCGGCCTCGCTGACCGACCCTTTGGCGCTGACCCTGAGCTATTGCGCTCTGTTCGAGCAGCGCGGCGGCGTTTTCCTGCGCGGCGACGCCACAACGTTCCGCCCGGCCAGCGCCGGCTATGGCGTCGAGACCGAGCAGGGGCCGCTGCTGGCGCGCGAGGCGGTCGTCTGCCTCGGCCCGTGGGCCGATGTCGTGACCGCGCCGCTCGGCTATTCGGTCCCGATGGCGGTCAAGCGCGGCTATCACACGCATTTCGCCCCGGCGCCCGGCGCGGCGCTCAACCATCCCGCGCTCGACGCCGACAACGGTTTTTTGCTGGCGCCGATGGCGCGCGGCATTCGCCTGACCACCGGCGCGGAATTCGCGCGGCGCGATTCACCGCCCGATTACACCCAGATCGAAGCGAGCGAACCCGTCGCGCGGAAATTGTTTCCGCTCGGCGACAAGCTCGATCCCAAGCCATGGATGGGCCGGCGGCCCTGCCTGCCGGACATGCTGCCGGTCATCGGACCGGCGCCGCGCCACAAGGGTTTGTGGTTCAATTTCGGCCACCAGCATCACGGCCTGACGCTTTCGGCGATTTCAGGCCGGCTGCTGGCGGAAATGATGACCGGCGAAACGCCTTTCGCCGATCCGACGCCTTTCGCGATCGAAAGGTTTTGAGCCGCGTTAGCGGACGCGGCTCAACTCGGCCTGGATCACCAGCCGCGGTAATAGGGCCGGGGGCCATAATAGGGGCGGCGGTAGACCGGGCATAGGGCCGATAGACCGGGGCGTAGGGCCGGTAAACGGGGCGGCCGTAATAGCCGCCGTTGGGGACGCAGCGGCCCCAGGGGTTCACGTGCCAGCCCGGCCCGCAGCGCCAGCCGACGGTCTCGATCGGCGCCGAGGCCGCGGAAACGCCGTCATAAGGCGCGACCGGCATGGCGCTCGCCGCTTCGACCCCGACCAGGCTCGCGCCGAAAAGGGCGCCGGCGACGACCAGGCTTTTCACGAAGAGTTTCATTTCATCCCTCCCTCATCATCAGAGTGACATCACTCTATCCGGCGCGAATGAACCCGGCGTGAACCGTCGCTCCGGCGCCGTTGAGTCGTTCCGCGAAACGCTTTGTGACAGCGAGTGTTTTCTGGCAAGTTGGCGTTTCTCGGGAATTTTTCCCGAGCGATTCCGTCAGGGGAGACCATTTTGGCCGTCAATTTCGTCGCCGCGGGGCGAATCGTCGGCCTGGCGCTGCTCGCCTCCCTGAGCCTGTTCGCCGCGCCCCGCGCGCTGGCGCAGGATGACGACGACGCCCGCGCCGGCGCGAAAAGCGAGCCCGATTTTTTCGAGGACAAGCATCTGTTCGGCTTCACCGAAGGGTCCGATGTCGGCGAAGCGGGCGGCAAGGAGGCCGAATTCACCAGCACGGGCGCCTTCGGCAAGCACGGCGGCGGGACCTATCAGGCCATCCAGCAGGAAGCCGCCTTCGAGGGCGCGGCGACGGATCGATTTCGGCTATGAAGTCGGGCTTTATGGAACCGCGGTGAGCGTCGGCAATGTTCCCGGCCTCGACAATATCGGCCAGGTCAATTTTTCTGGCGCCTCGGTGATGCCGAAATATATTTTCCTGCGGCGCGGGATCGACGCGCCCATCGGCTTCGCGATCTCGCTGGAGCCCGAGTGGGAGCGTATCGACAACATCACCGGCGCCCATGCCAAGAATTACTCGATGGAGACGCGGGTCTATCTCGACACCGAACTGATCGAGAAAAAGCTGCTCGCCGCGACCAACATCATCTATTTGCCGGAGGCGCAGAACGATCCCGACGGCGCGAACGAGCCACTACGCCTTGTTCGGCGCGACCGGCGCGCTGTCCTATCGCATCACGCCCGAAACCTTCGTCGGCGGCGAGGTCGAATATTACCAGACCTGGCAGTCGCTCGGATTCAGCAATGCGAGCGGCTCGGGCCTTTACCTCGGCCCGACCGTGCATCTCCAGATGGGTCCGAAGGCCTTCGTCTCGCTGGCCTGGTCCGCGGAAGTGTCCGGCTCGCCGCACACACGCCCCGCGCGCCCGCGACGGTGGAGGCGTGGAACCAGACCGATCTCTCCCGCCAGCACGCGCGCATGGTGTTCGGCGTGGAGTTCTAAAATCTAGAAATCGCCCACAGGCGTGAGGCTGAATTCGACGAAGCGGGAATCATTGGCCAGCGTCTCGATCAGGCCGTGGCTGGCGTTCTTGTCGGGCGTCGTGATCAGCGCCTGATAGTCGAGAAAGCGTCCGTCGCCGGCGCCCTGGGCGCTGAGCGAGGAGACGGCGCAATGATGTTTCGCCAGCATTTCGACGATCTGCGGCTCATGGATCGCGTCAACGCGGCTCTGGCGCAAGAACAGCTTGATTTCATGCTTGTCGATCAGCAGCCCCTCGCACCAGCGCAGCAGCGTCAAGGCGAGCAGGGTCAAAGCCGTCGTGGCGAGCGCGGGAAACAGAAAGCCGAGGCCGATCAGCAGGCCGATGGTCGCCGTCACCCACAGCGAGGCGGCGGTCGTCAGGCCGCGCACCGAAAAGCCTTCCTTGAGAATGCCTCCGGCGCCGAGAAAGCCGATGCCGCTCATCACGCCCTGGATGATGTGGTTCGCGCCACTGTCGAACGGATGTTCGACAATGATGCCGCCCTGCCACGAATAGACGCCGATCATCATCAGTTGCGCCGAGCCGAGGCAAACCAGCGCATGTTCGCGCAGGCCCGCCATGCGGCCTCGGCGGCTGCGTTCGAGACCGACAAGGCCGCCCGCGCATAACGCGACGGACAGGTTTTGCAGGATGGTCCAACCGGCGGCGTTCATGAATTCCTCCGCCCGCCGCGACGGGGGCTGTTCGATCTCGGGCGGAAAAGCCCGATTCGCGAATTTTCGGGGTTCATGGCGAGCCGCGCAATTCTTATTTTTTCGCCGCCAACAGGGAGCTATTTCCAAAGCGACAGCGGCCTGGTCGTAAGCCGCGCCGCGCCGCGCCGGCGGCCCGTCTCGGCCGCGGCATATTTCAATGCGGCTTCCTGGCTGACGAAGAAGCCGCCTTCGCGACCCGCCGAATCCATTGCGATCCAGTGGCCTTGCTGGTCTTGTCCGATGATGAAACGAGAGCGGGAGTTTTTTGGGGACGGTTCCGGAGGTTTGTCGGCACGTTGGGCGAGAGCCATTTGAGCACCAAGGATGACGCGGTCCGATGTTTGGAGCGCGGCGATGTTTTGCTCCCGGACGGCGTAAGGAATCCATAGCGGACTCGCGTCCATATATAAAAATGAAGTGGGCTTGCGACGTCAGTTTTTTTCGGCGAGGGCCCGCCAGTTTTCCGGCGACCGCGCCTTGTGAAGCCCTTGCAGGAAGGTCCACGCCGCCTCCAGCCGCGCCGCGGCCTCGGCGCTCAGCCCTTCGCCCAGCCCAAAGCTTTCGCCGCGCACGCAGAGCAGGAAACTCGGCGGCGGCTTTCGTCCGAGCGTCTTCTCATAAACGCCGAGCACGGATTCCGGCGCCAGCGCATGGCTGGTGTGGGTCATGCCGGCGCGCGCAAAGATTTCGGTAAAGGCGAAAGGCGCGGGAGTGTTCTTGCCGGCGTCGAGGAACAAAGCGAGGTCCGCGCCCTGCAGGTCGAGCGCATGTTCGAGCTGGAGTTGGAAATCCTCGATCAGGCTCGTATCCGCCCAGCCCGCCTCGGCGATCCGCGCCAGCAGCAGCGGCCCGAGCCCGTCGTCGCCGCGCGAAACATTGCCCCAGCCGAAAACGACGAGTGTCACGCCGCGTCGCCGGAAAAATTCTTGCGGCCGCGACTGACCAGCGCGCCGGAGGCGTCGAGGAGATCGACCTGCAGCGGCATCTGGCCGATGGCGTGGGTGGCGCAGGACAGGCAGGGGTCATAGGCGCGGATGGCGACCTCGATATGGTTCAGCAGGCCCTCGGTCACCTCGCGTCCGTCGAGGTAGGTTTTCGCGACGCTGCGGATCGCCTCGTTCATCGCCTGGTTGTTATTGGTGGTCGAGACGATGAGATTGCAATAAGTGACGAGATCGTCCGCGCCGACGCGATAATGATGGAACAGGGTTCCGCGCGGCGCCTCGAGCACGCCGACCGCTTCTTCCACCCGTTCGCCCTTTTCGCCCATCAGATCGGTTCCGACGATGTCGGGATCGTCGAGCAGGTCGCGGATCGTTTCGGCTGCGTGCAGCGCCTCGATCATCCGCGCCCAGTGGAACAGCAGTGTGCCGTGGCGCGGCTTGCCGCCGCCCGGCGCCATGAATTTTTGGCGCTCGTCCTCCGCCAGCGGCGTGCGGATGAAATCGCAGGTCTGGATGCGGGCGAGCGGGCCGACCTTGTACCAGCCATGTTCCGCGCCGAGCGAGCGGATGTGCGGGAATTTCATGTAGGTCCAGGGCTTGACCTCTTCCTGCAGCAACGTGTCGTAATCGGCGCAGGCGACCTGGTCGAAGATCAGCCCGCCCGAGGCGTCGCGGGCGCGCAAGGCCGCCGTCATAAAGTTCGAGCGCGCCGTCCGGCGCGGCGAGGCCCATCATGTTCGAGGGGAATTCGCCGAAGACGTCGTAGAACTCCGGCCGGGTGGCGTGGAGTTTCGCCACCAGCCCCACGGCTTCGCGCGCCCAGCCGATCATCGTGTCGATGTCGAGCTGCAATTCGTCGCGCTCGGCGATGGTCAAGGGCCTTGTTGACGCCGCCGGGAATCGCGCCCGTGCCGTGGATGCGCTTGCCCGAGGTGTGGCGGATGATCTCCTGGCCATATTTGCGCAGCAGCACGCCCTGTCGGGCGATTTCGGGAAATTCCGCCGCGACCCCGACGATGTTGCGCCGCGTCGGCTCGCTGTCGAAACCGAGCAGCAGGTCGGGCGAGGCGAGATGAAAGAAATGCACGGCGTGCGATTGCAGAATCTGGCCGTAATGCATCAGCCGGCGCAGTTTGTCAGCCGTCGGCGTCAGGCTGTGATAGCCCGCGATATGGTCCATCGCCTTGACGGCGGCGAGGTGGTGGCTGACCGGGCAGATGCCGCACAGCCTTTGCACCACGACCGGAACCTCCCAGAACGGCCGCCCCTCGATGAAGGCCTCGAAGCCGCGAAACTCCACGATGTGGAGACGCACCTGATGCACGCGATTGTCGTCGTCGAGCAGGATGGTGACCTTGCCGTGACCCTCGACGCGGGTGACCGGGTCGATGGCGACGCGGCGCAGGCCTTGTTTCGTTGCGGCGTTTTCCAGGGCGGACATGCAGGCCTCAATCGAAACGGAAATGGGCGTAGTCGAGGCGCGGCGTGCGTCCGTCGATCAGATCGGTCAGGAATTTCCACAAGGCGTCGGCCGAGGGCGGGCAGCCCGGGATCATGTAGTCGATGCGCACGATTTCGTGGATCGGATAGACCTGGTCGAGCATCAGCGGCAGTTCCGGATCGTTCGGGATCTGCGCGGTTTCGTCGACGCGGTCGCAATAGACCTTGCGGAACATGTCGCCGAGATCGAGCGGATTGCGCTGCGCCGGCAGGCCGCCATTGATCGCGCAGGCGCCGACCGCGACCAGCGTGCGGCAATGAGCGCGGAATTCGCGCAGCACATGGACGTTCTCGGAATTGCAGACGGCGCCTTCGATCAGGCCGAGGTCGCAGGGGCCGCAATGCTTGATGTCGGTGAGCGGCGAGCGGTCGAAATCCACGATCTTCGCCAGTTCGAGAAACCGCTCGTCCATGTCGAGCAGCGACATGTGGCAGCCGAAACAGCCGCCGAGCGCGGCCGTGGCGATCTTGAGGCGCTTCTTGGGGCGGGCGGGGAAGGGGACGTTCATCTCACTTCTCCCCTTCGATCAATGCGACTTGCGCTGCAGAGACTTGGGCGATGGACTCGTGATCGTAAATCCTCTCGCCGATCGGGACCACGAAACCGACCTCCTTGGGCAGGATGGCGCCGACCGGGCAGATATGGGCGGCCGTGTCGTGGATCGAGAAGGCGGAATCGCCGAGCTTGCCGCTGGGCGAATTCACGATGATATGCGTGTCGCGTCCTCGCCCCGCCAGGGCGAACACTTCCTTGCCGTCGACGTCGCGGCTGGCGCGCACGCAAAGCTCGCACATGATGCAGCGGTTGAAGTCCAGGAACGCGTCCGGATGCGAGCCGTCGACCTCGCGCGCGGGAAAGAACTGCGCGAAATGCGGGTCGAACATTTCGAGATCGTAGGCCAGCGCCTGCAACTGGCAATTGCCGCTCTTCTCGCAGCCGGGGCAGAAATGGTTGCCCTCGGCGAACATCATCTGCAGCAGGGTGCGGCGGCGATGGTTCAGCTCCGGGTTGTCGCTCAGCACGTCCTGCCCGGGCATCGCCTTGATCGCGCAGGCGGAGCCGTTGCGGCCGTTGACGATGACCGTGCACAGCTTGCAGGAGCCATGCGGCGGGAAATCCGGATGGGCGCAGAGATGCGGAATGTAGATCCCCGCCGCGAGCGCCGCCTGCAGGATGGTCTGGCCCGGCTCGAAGGCGATCTTTTCGCCGTCGAGCGTGAATTGGGCGAGGATTTCGCTCATGACTTCGGCTCCCAGATGCGCGGCGGCATCATCGCGGCCGGTCAGCGCGCGGGCCTCGGCCAGGGCGGCGTCGAGATCGAAGCCCGGTTCGAAGTCCTTCAGGATCAGGCGGCGTTCGAAAGCCGGGGCGAATTTCTGCATCATGTCGCGCAAGGCCATCGTCGCGCTCTGGCCCAGCCCGCAATGGCTCGATGTGCGCAGCAGGCCGTCGAGGCGGTTCAGCTCGTTGAGCTCGTAGCGGGCGCCATGCCCGGCGTCGATCTTGTTCATGATCCGCGCGATCACCGCCGTGCCCACCCGGCAGGGCGTGCAGAAGCCGCAGCTTTCATGCTCGAAGAAATTGGCGAAATTCAGCGCGGTCTCGAACATGTCGCGTCCCTCGCCGAACACCATGAAGGCGCCCGCGGTCGGCACGTCCTCGAAGGCGATGCGCCGCTCGAATTCATGCGGCGCAAGGCAATAGCCCGCCGCGCCGCCGATCTGCACCGCGAAGGCGTTTTCCGCGCCGCAATCCTCCAGCACCTGCGCGATGCTGATCCCGAACGGATATTCGTAAAGGCCGGGCCGCGCGCAATCGCCCGAGACCGAGAGGATCTTGGTGCCGGTCGATTGCTGCGTGCCCTGGCCGGCGTAAAAGGCGCCGCCCTGGATCGCGATCTCGGTCGCCTTGCACAGGGTCTCGACATTGTTCACGACGGTCGGCTGGCCCAGATAGCCGTGCGTCGCCGGGAAGGGCGGCCTGATGCGCGGCTTGCCCGGCTTGCCTTCCAGCGACTCGATCAGCGCAGTCTCCTCGCCGCAGATATAGGCGCCCGCGCCCATATGGATCGCGATGTCGAAGGAAAAGCTTTCGTCGCCGCAGATCGCGTCGCCGAGCAGGTGTTCACGCCGCATTTCGGCCAGTTTGGCTTCGAGCGGCGCGCGCAGATAGGAATATTCGCCGCGCAGGTAGAGAAAGCCCTTGCGCGCGCCGGTCACGAAACCGGCGATGGCCATGCCCTCGAACACGCGCCCGGCATAGGATTGCAGCAGCACGCGGTCTTTGAAAGTTCCCGGCTCGCCCTCGTCGGCGTTGCAGACCACAAAACGCTCGTCGCCCGGCGCGTCGCGGCAGGTTTCCCATTTCACCGCCGTGGTGAAGCCGGCGCCGCCGCGCCCGCGCAGGTTGGACTTCTTCATCTCGGCGAACATGCCGTCGCGGCCGTGCGCCAGCGCCGCGCGGATGGCCTCGCCGGAGGCCAGCGTCGCGCCGAGCAGCATATCGGCGCGGCGGATGTTGTCCTCGACGAGGAAGAAACCCGGCGGCCAGCGGTCGAGCGGGGTCCGTGCGCAGATCAGGGCGCAGATCGCGTCGATGCGGTCGGTCGTCAGCCGCGTCACCGGGCGGTTGTTGACGAGCAGCGCGGGGCCCTGGTCGCACATGCCGGTGCAGGAGGTGTGGTCGATGCTGACGAGGCCGTCGGCCGAGACTTTTCCGCGCGCAAGGCTGAAATGGTCGAGCATCTGCGCCATCAGGGCGGGCCCGTCGGCCATGCGGTCGGTGATATTGTCGGAAAACAGCACGCGATAGGCCCCGCGCGGCTCGTCGAAGAGATGCGCGTAGAATTGCGTCACGCTGTCGACATGCGTCGCCGGGATGTCCAGCGCTTTCGCCACGGCCGAGCGAACCTCGGGCGAGATCCAGTCGAATTCGTCCTGCGCGTCGCGCAGGATTTGCAGCAGGGCGGACGGGTCGCGGCGATAGCGGGCGAGAATGGGCTCCAGGGCGGAATCGATCGAGGCCATGCGTCCCTTTCCTCAAGCCGCGATCATTGCGCGGCGCTGGCGCCCTTTCGGCGTCCTGCTTTTAGGCGCGAACCTTCGCGCGGGGAATGATATCGATCAACCCCGAAAAAGGTGTCGGTTTATCAAGGTTTTGTGTCTCAGGCGGGGGGTCACGACGTTTCGGGCGCCCAGAGCCGGTAGCCGATTCCCGGCTCCGTCAGGATCAGGCGCGGCGCCTCGGGACTCGGCTCGATCTTGGCGCGAAGCTGGCCGACAAAGACCCGCAGATATTGCGTGTCGTCGGCATGGGCCGGCCCCCAGACGGCGGCGAGGATCTGGCGGTGAGTCACGACCCTTCCGGCATGGCGGACCAGGATCGCGAGCAGCTCGAACTCCTTCGGCGTGAGCTTGACGACCTCGCCGTCCCGGGTGACGCGGCGCTTGTCGAGATCGACCACGAGGCCGTCGGCCTCATAGCGCGGGGGCGCCGCGTGGTCGGGAGAGGCATGGCGCAGGGCGGCGCGAAGGCGCGCCAGAAATTCGCCGATGGCGAAGGGCTTTTCCACATAATCGTCGGCGCCGAGGTCGAGCGCCGCGATCTTTTCGGTCTCCTGGTCGCGCGCCGACAGGATGATGATCGGGCTCTTGCTGAACTTGCGCGCCTCGACCAGCACGTCCCGGCCGTCCATGTCGGGCAGGCCGAGGTCGAGCACGATCACGTCCGGCGCCGCGGTGGCGATGAGGCGCAGCGCCTGCGCGCCGGTCTCGGCGGACAGGGCCTCGTAGCCCGAGGCTTGCAGGGCGGGGCGGAGAAAGCGGTGGATCGGCTCCTCGTCGTCGACCACCAGCACACGGGTCTTCATGCCCTTTTCTCCTTGTCGGACGGGGCCTTGTCCTTGTCCACCGGCGCTGCCGGAAAGCGCACCAGCAGCCTCGTTCCGCGCCGGCGCAAGGCGGGACTCTGCGCCTCGATCCGTCCGCCCATCGCCTCGACCAGCCCCTTGCAGATCGAGAGGCCGAGGCCGGTGCCGGCCTTGCGGCCGTCGGGCCGTCCCCCGCGATAGAATTTCTCGAAAATCCGCTCGAGATCGGCAGGCCGGACACCCGGTCCTTCGTCGGTCACCGAAATGACCACATCCCGGCCCTCCTGGCGGGCGTGGACCGTCGCGCCGGTTTCACCGCCATATTTATGCGCGTTGTCGAGCAGGTTGAACAGCACCTGCTCCAGCAGCCCAGCGTCGCCGCGAATGAAGGGCAGGCCGGGCGCGAGCGAGGTTTCGATGCGCATGCCGGGAAAGGTTCTGCGGCAGCGCTCGACCGCGCCGCGCACGATCTCCGCGGGGTCGAGGTAATCGCCGCGCACCTTGACCGCGCCGGATTCCAGCCGCGACATGTCGAGCAGGTTGGCGACGAAGCGGCTGAGCCGCGCGGCCTCCTCTTCGATCGAGGCGAGCAGGTCGCGGCGATCCTCGGCAGGCATCTTGTCGCCAAACTGGCGCAGGGTCGTGACGGCGCCGGTGATGGAGGACAGCGGCGTCTTGAGGTCGTGCGACAGCGACGACAGCAAGGTGGTGCGCAATTTCTCGTTCTCTTCCAGCGCCGCGCTGCGCACCGCCTCGCCGACCAGCAGCGAGCGGTCGATGGCGATCGCGGTCTGCTCCAGCATGGCGGTCAGCGCCCGCTCGTCCTCGGGCGAGATCGGCTCGTCATTGGTGCGAGGCTGGAACCCGCAGACGCCGACAGCGCCGCGCGGCGTGATCAGCGGCCGGAACTGGAACGCGAGATTGGGCAAGGTGTCCGTACGCCAGCCCGCCGGCTCGCGCTTGGCAAAGGCCCAGCGCGCGGCGCTGGTCTCGCCGGGGGAAAGATCGTCCATCGGCGGCCACGCGGCGGCGAGGCGAAGTTCGTCGCCCTCGGGGATCAGGAACAGGACGTGGCCGCCCTGCGCGCGTTGCAGATGCGCCGCCGCCGCCCAGAGCGCGTCGTCGAGCGTCGGCGCGGCGGAGAGTTTGCGCGAGAAATCATACAGCAGTTCGGTGTTGTGCGCCCGTTCGCGGACGATTTCCGACTGGTCGTGCACGCGGCCCGCGAGCGAGCCAGTCAGCACGGCGACGACCAGGAACACCAGAAGCGAGAGCAGTTCCTCGGGCTTGGCGATGGTGAACGTGTAGATCGGCGCGATGAAGAAGAAATTATAGCCGAGAAACGACAGGAACGACGCCGCGATCGCCGACCACAGGCCGAAGCGCTCGGCGCAGACCAGCACCGCGAGCAGGAAGACCATCGACAGGTTGGGCAATTGCAGCCATGCGTTCAACACTTCGCCCAGGCCGACCGCCAGCGCCACCGCGATGACGGCGCCGGCGAGGCCCGCTCCGAGACGCCGGCGCATCATGTCGTGGAACCTGAGGTCGATCCGGCGCTGCTTCGGCTCGGGCGCTTCGGCCCCGGCGATGACGAGAACGGGAATGTCGGTCGAGCGCCGCACCAGTTCGTGGGCGAAATCACTGCCGGAAAGGCGGCGCCAGAAGTGGCCGCGCGCGCGGCTGACGACGATCTGGGTGATGTTTTCGCGCCGCGCGTAACGCAGGATCTCGACGACCGCGTCGGACGCCGCCAGCCGCGCCGTTTCGGCGCCGAGCCGCTCGGCAAGGCGGAAGGCCTCGTCCACGCAGCGAACTTTCGCCGGGTCGGTCTCCTCGTGGCCTTCCGGGGCGACATGGACGACGACCCAGGAGGCGTTGAGCCGCGTCGCGAGGCGGCCGCCGGTGCGCACCACGGTCTCGGCCTGCGCGTCGGCGGCGATGCAGACCAGCAGGTTGTCGGACGTCTCCCACGGTCCCTCGATCGCGTTCTGGCGCAGATAATCGACCATCTGGTCGTCGACGCGATCGGCGGTGCGGCGCAGGGCGAGTTCGCGCAAAGCGGTGAGATTGCGCGGCGTGAAGAAATTCTGCGTCGCGCGCCGCGCCGTTTCGGGCAGATAGACCTTGCCTTCCTGCAGGCGCTGGATCAGCTCGTCGGGCGTGATGTCCACCAGCACCACGTCGTTGGCGCGCTGCAACACCCGGTCCGGCACCGTTTCGCGCACGGCGACGCCGGTGACCTTGCTCACGACTTCGGCGAGGCTTTCGAGATGCTGGATGTTGAGCGCGGTCCACACGTCCATGCCAGCGTCGAGCAGTTCCTCGACGTCCTGCCAGCGCTTGGGGTGGCGGCTTTCGGGCGCGTTGGTGTGGGCGAGTTCGTCCACCACGATCAGCGCGGGCCGCCGCTTCAGCGCCGCGTCGATGTCGAATTCCTCTAGCTCGCGGCCGCGATAAGGAATCTTTTTACGCGGCAGGGTTTCCTGGCCTTCGAGCAAAGCGGCGGTTTCCGAGCGCCCGTGCGTCTCGACGAGGCCGATGACCACGTCGAGACCCTCGGCCTTGAGCCGCTTGGCGCCGGCCAGCATGGCGAAAGTCTTCCCCACGCCGGGGGCGGCGCCGAGGAAGACCTTGAGTTTGCCGCGCCCTTCCTTTCCCGCCAGCGCCAGCAGCGCTTCCGGATCGGGACGGCGGTCGAGTTCGCGCTCTGTCGCCATTCCTTATTTCTGCGCGTCGAGCGCCAAGTTTAGCAAGAGCACATTGACGCGCGGCTCGCCGAAAAATCCGAGCCAGGGCCTGTCGACATGGGCCAGCACGAGATCGCGCACCTTGCCGGCGTCCAGTCCGCGCGCCTTGGCCACGGCCGGCGCCTGCAGCAGTGCGTTCTCGGGCGAGATATCCGGATCGAGGCCCGAGGCGGAGGTGGTCAGCGCGTCGGCGGGCAACGGGCCGCTCCAGCCCGCCTCGCGTTTGGCGTCCGCCGCCGCCTTGACCCGGTCGACCAGCGCCTTGCTGGTCGGGCCGAGGTTGGAGCCGCTGGAATTGGCGGCGTTATAGGGCGCGTCGATCGTCTTGCTCGAATCCTTGGGGTCGGGCGTGTTGGTCGCGGACGGCCGCGGCTGGAAATAGGTCGGCGAGGTGAAATTCTGGCCGATCAGCGCCGAGCCGACCACCTTGCCGTCGCGCAGGATCAGCGAGCCGCCCGCCTGCCACGGAAACAGGACGGAGGCGACGCCGGTGAGCGCCAGCGGATAGGCGAGGCCGGTCAAAGCGGTGAACAGGACCACCAGGACGATTGCCGGACGAAAATGGGACAACATGAACGCCTCCTCAGGCGAGATGGAGGGCGGCGACGACCATGTCGATCGCCTTGATGCCGATGAAGGGCGCGATCAGGCCGCCGACGCCATAGATCAGCAGGTTCCGGCGCAGCAGGGCCGCCGCGCCGACGGGACGATAGGAGACGCCCTTCAGCGCCAGCGGGATCAGCAGCACGATGATGATCGCGTTGAAGATCACCGCCGACAGGATCGCCGATTGCGGCGACGACAGCCGCATCACGTTGAGCGCGCCGAGTTCGGGATAGGTCGCGATGAACAGGGCCGGAAGGATGGCGAAATATTTCGCGACGTCGTTGGCGATGGAGAAGGTGGTCAGCGAGCCGCGCGTCATCAGCAATTGCTTGCCGATTTCCACGATCTCGATGAGCTTGGTCGGATCGCTGTCGAGATCGACCATGTTGCCCGCCTCGCGCGCGGCCTGGGTGCCGGTCTGCATGGCGACGCCGACGTCGGCCTGCGCGAGCGCCGGCGCGTCGTTGGTGCCGTCGCCGCACATCGCGACGAGGCGCCCGCCCGTCTGCTCCTTGCGGATCAGCTTCAGCTTGTCCTCCGGAGTCGCTTCGGCGAGAAAATCATCGACGCCCGCTTCGGTGGCGATGGTCGCGGCGGTCAGCGGATTGTCGCCGGTGATCATCACGGTCTTGATGCCCATGGCGCGCAGAGCGGCGAAGCGCTCGCGGATGCCTGGCTTGACCACGTCCTTGAGGTGGATGAGGCCGAGCAGCCTTCCCTTGTCGGCGACGGCGAGCGGCGTGCCGCCGCTATGGCCGATGCGCTCCACGCCCGCCTTGAATTCCGGCGGCGTCGAATCCGCCGGCAGGCCGATGAAGCGCAGCACCGCCTCCACCGCGCCCTTGCGGATCGAACGGCCGCCGGCGTCGATCGCCGGAGAGGCGGGTCTGCGCGGCGAAGGGCACGATGGTCGGCGCGACGCCGCCGAAGTCGGGCTCCTGCGGCGCCGAACTCGCCCTTGGCCAAAGCCACGATCGAGCGGCCCTCGGGAGTCTCGTCGCCGAGGCTCGCGGCCAGCGCCGCTTCGGCGAGACCCGAAGCCGACACGCCGGGCATGGGGATGAATTCGCTCGCCATGCGGTTGCCGAAGGTGATCGTGCCGGTCTTGTCGAGCAGCAGCGTGTCCACGTCGCCCGCCGCCTCGACGGCGCGGCCCGAGGTCGCGAGCACGTTGAAGCGGACGAGACGGTCCATGCCGGCGATGCCGATCGCCGACAGCAGACCGCCGATGGTGGTGGGGATGAGCGTCACCAGCAACGCCACCAGCACCGTCACACTCACCGTCGCACCCGAATAGGAGGCGAAGCCCCAAAGGGTGACCACGGCGATCAGGAAGATCAGCGTCAGGCCGGCGAGCAGCACGGAGAGGGCCAGCTCGTTCGGCGTCTTCTGGCGCTCGGCGCCTTCGACCAGCGCGATCATCCGGTCGATGAAGGTGTTGCCTGGCTGCGCCGTGATCCGCACCTTGATCCAGTCCGACAGGACGGTGGTGCCGCCGGTGACGGCGCAGCGGTCGCCGCCCGCCTCGCGGATCACCGGGGCGGATTCGCCGGTGATCGCGCTTTCGTTGACCGAGGCCACGCCTTCGATGATGTCGCCGTCGGAGGGGATGATGTCCCCGGCCTCGACCAGCACCACGTCGCCCGCGCGCAGTTCGAGCGCCGGAACCGTCTCGATGACCGCACTGAGATGGGCGGAGCCATCGGGGTCCATCAGGCGCTTGGCGATGGTGTCGGAGCGGGTGGCCCGCAAGGTCGCGGCCTGGGCCTTGCCGCGGCCCTCGGCCACGGCTTCGGCGAAGGTCGCGAACAGCACGGTGAACCACAGCCACAAGGCGATCTGGCCGGAGAAGAGCGGCTCGCCGGAGCTGAGGACAATCGAGCGCAGCCACAGGAAGGTGACGAGCGCGGCGACGACCTCGGTGACGAAAATCACCGGATTGGCGGCCAGATGATGCGGCGCGAGCTTCTTGAACGAGTCGATCGCGGCGGAGCGCATGATCGCGGGGTCGAACAAAGACAGCGCGTGTTTGGCTTCAGATTTATGAGACATGTCAATTCACCTCAAAAGGTCTTGCCGGCGAACATCAGGAAATGTTCGACGATGGGACCGAGGGCGAGGGACGGGAAGAATTGCAGGCCGCCAACGATCAGGATGATTCCGATCATCAGGCCGACGAACAGAGCGCCGTCGGTCGGGAAGGCGCCGAGCGAGCCCGGGTGCTTTTTCTTCGCCACGATGGAGCCGGCGATGGCCATGACCGGTACGACATAGCCGAATCGTCCCATCGCCATGGCGATGCCGAGGGTGATGTTGTACCACGGCGTATTGGCGTTGAGGCCGGCGAAAGCCGAGCCGTTGTTGCCCGTCGCCGAAGTATAGGCATAGAGGATTTCCGACAGGCCATGCGGGCCGTTGTTGGCGAGGCTCGCCACAGCTACGGGCAGCATGACGGCGACCGCGGAAAAGCCCAGGATCGAGAGCGGCAGGATCAGCACCGCCAGCATGGCGAGTTTGATCTCACGGGATTCGATCTTCTTGCCGAGGAATTCCGGCGTGCGGCCCACCATCAGCCCCGCGATGAACACCGAGAGAATGGCGAAAACCACCATGCCGTAAAGGCCGGAGCCGACGCCGCCCGGTATGATCTCTCCGAGCTGGATCAGGAACATCGGGATCATGCCGCCGATCGGCGTGAACGAATCGTGCATGGCGTTGACCCCGCCGCAAGACGTGCCGGTCGTCGCCGCCGCATAGAGCGACGACAGGGCGATGCCGAAGCGCGTCTCCTTGCCTTCCATATTGCCGTTCGCGGGATCGAGGCCGAGCTGGGTCAGCAGCGGATTGCCGAAGCTTTCCGCCGCATAGATGATGGCGACGGCGCTGACGAGCAGAACGGCGATAATCCTGAAAAAGGCCCAGCCCTGCTTTTCCGACCCGACCATGCGGCCGAAGGTGATCACCAGGCCGAAGGAGACCGCCAGCAGCGCCCAGATTTGCAGCAAATTGGTCCAGGCGTTGGGGTTCTCGAACGGATGGGCGGCGTTGGCGTTAAAGAAGCCGCCGCCATTGGTGCCGAACTGTTTGATCGCTTCCTGGCTCGCCATCGGGCCGAGGGCGATGGTCTGCTTGGCGCCTTCGAGCGTGGTCGCGTCGACCGAACCCGCAAGAGTCTGCGGCGCGCCGGCCGCCACGAAGGCGATGGCCAGCAGCAGGCTGACGGGCAGGAGGATATAGAGCGTCGCGCGGGTCATATCGACCCAGAAATTGCCGAGCGTCGTCGCGCTGGCGCGGGCGAAGGCGCGCGTCACGGCGATGGCCAGCGCAATGCCGGTCGCCGCCGAGAGGAAGTTATGAACCGCGAGACCGGCCATTTGCGAGAAATTGCTCATGGTCGTCTCGCCGCTATAGGCCTGCCAATTGGTGTTGGTCAGGAAGCTCATGGCGGTGTTGAAGGCGAGGTCGGGCGGGACGTTGTCGAAGCCCTGCGGGTTGAGCGGCAGATAGGCCTGCAGCCGCAGGATGGCGTACAGCGAGGCGAACCCGGCCGCCGAAAACACCAGCATCGCCAGCGTATAGGGCAGCCAGCCCTGTTCGCGCGACGGCGACACTCCGGCCAGCCGGTAGAAGCCGCGCTCGACGGGTTCGAGGACGGGGGAAAGAAACGTGCGCTCGCCGGAAAAGACGCGCGCCATATAAAGGCCGAGAGGTCGCGTGGTGAGCGCGACGAGGCCGAGGATCAGGGCGATTTGCAGCCAGCCGGACAGGGTCATGGCGAAAAAACTCCGGGGAATTCTCAGAAACGCTCGGGATTGAGCAAGGCGAAAACGAGATAGATCCCGAGCAGGATGGCCACGATCAGGCCGAGGAGAGGTTCGAACATCGCAGCCTCCTTCAGGCGCGGGTCAGGGCTTTGGCGTAGAGCGCCACCAGCCCGAGCAGCACCAGTCCGAGGCCGAGGAAGGCGAGGTCAGACATGGCAAATCCTTTCGTGTTGCGCGCCGAAATTGGCGAAACCCGCGTCAAATTGCCATGCGGATGGAGGGCCTGCGGCATAAGGATAATGTAAAGACGGCGGACGTTTTCGGCTTTTCGGACGGAAAACAGGCGCGAAAACAGCGCTCTAGGCCGGAAATGGCGATTTGGGGGCTCGGCGCGCCCCGCCGCGATGGCCTTTTCTTTCGGCGATTTGGCTCTTGAAGTTACGGCAAAAGGCTTCTATTCAGCGCCCTCGTTGGATTGTACCCGCCAGACATTCGGATTGAGGGCCATGGCCAAGGAAAAATTTTCGCGCACGAAGCCGCACTGCAACATCGGCACGATCGGTCACGTTGACCATGGCAAGACGTCGCTGACGGCGGCGATCACCAAGATTCTGGCCGAAACGGGCGGCGCCACCTTCACCGCCTACGACCAGATCGACAAGGCGCCGGAAGAAAAGGCGCGCGGCATCACGATTTCGACGGCGCACGTCGAATACGAGACCGCGAAGCGCCATTATGCGCACGTCGACTGCCCCGGCCACGCCGATTATGTGAAGAACATGATCACCGGCGCGGCGCAGATGGACGGCGCGATCCTGGTGGTTTCGGCCGCCGACGGCCCGATGCCGCAGACCCGCGAGCACATCCTGCTCGCCCGCCAGGTCGGCGTGCCGGCTCTGGTGGTGTTCCTGAACAAGGTCGACCTGGTCGACGATCCGGAACTGCTCGAACTGGTCGAGATGGAAGTCCGCGAGCTTCTGTCGAAGTACGACTTCCCCGGCGACGACATTCCGATCACCAAGGGCTCGGCCAAGGTCGCGCTGGACAACGGCGACAAGACGATCGGCCATGACGCGGTGCTGGCGCTGATGAAGACGGTCGACGAGTACATTCCGCAGCCGGAGCGTCCGGTTGACCTTCCGTTCCTGATGCCGGTCGAAGACGTGTTCTCGATCTCGGGCCGCGGCACGGTTGTGACGGGGCGCGTCGAGCGCGGCATCGTCAAGGTCGGCGAGGAAGTCGAGATCGTCGGCCTGAAGCCGACCATCAAGACGGTGGTGACCGGCGTTGAAATGTTCCGCAAGCTGCTCGACCAGGGCCAGGCGGGCGACAACGTGGGCTGCCTGCTGCGCGGCACCAAGCGCGAAGACGTCGAGCGCGGCCAGGTGCTGTGCAAGCCGGGTTCGGTGAAGCCGCACACCAAGTTCAAGGCCGAGGCCTATATCCTGACGAAGGAAGAAGGCGGCCGCCATACGCCGTTCTTCACCAACTATCGTCCGCAGTTCTACTTCCGCACGACGGACGTGACGGGGATCTGCACGCTGCCGGAAGGCACGGAAATGGTGATGCCGGGCGACAACGTCTCGATGGACGTGGCGCTGATCGTTCCGATCGCCATGGAAGAAAAGCTGCGCTTCGCGATCCGCGAAGGCGGCCGCACCGTCGGCGCGGGCGTCGTCGCTTCGATCATCGAGTGATCTCTTAAAAACAGCTGATAACTAACTGGAAAGGGAGCCATTTATGGCTCCCTTTCTTTTTGCGCTCCGGCATCACGGGGCTTTGATTGGGCGAGCTGCCCTCTCGGTGTTAGCGTCGCGGCCTCAAATCCGCCCCAACAAATCGGGAGGATCCGACGTGGGCTGGATGGCCTGGACGGGCCTCGCGAAGCAAGCGTACGGCTTCCGCGTCGCCATGGGCCGGACAGGGCGCGTCGAAACATCCGGAACCGAAGGGACAATCGCCATGAACCATGTTGACTTCGTCAAGTCGCTCTACGCCGCCTTCCTGAACGGCCAGATCGACAAGATTCTCGCCGGCGCCGACCCCAACATCGAATGGCAGTCGAACGCCGATCCGCTGCTGCTGCCCTGGGGCGGCGAGCGCAGGGGCCTTCACGAGATCAGGGCCTATTTCTCGCAACTGGCCGCCAATGTCGAAATCGATAGCTTCACGCCCCGGGAGTTTTGCGCGGGGATCAATTTCGTCGTGGTGATGGGCCATACGAAAGGGCGCATGAAGCGCTCCGGCGGGCGTTTCGAGGACGAATGGGCGCATTTCTTCCGAATCATTGGCGGCAAGGTTGTCTCCTTCCGCGAATATTTCGACACCCATGCCGTGGTGCAGGCCTATGTCGGCGGCGACATCCACTCCGTCGGTCTGCCCTCCGGCGCGGAATCTCCCGCGCAACGCCACTGAAAAAAAGCCGGAAGCTTTGCTTTTGTACGGCCCCGCCGCCTCGGCGGGGCCGTGCTTTTCATGATTGGCGCCGTGCGCCGGAAACAGCCTGTCCCCGCGCGCGGATCGCGCCCTTTTTCGTTCATTTGTCGGCTGACGGGCTTGCGCGAGCGCGTTCATTGTGGCTAAGAGAACTCCGCTGGCGGCGTCGAAAAGACGTCCCTGCAGGAGTGTAGCTCAGTTGGTAGAGCACCGGTCTCCAAAACCGGGTGTCGCAGGTTCGAGCCCTGCCACTCCTGCCATTCTCGCATCGCGATGACCCAGATGCGTCTCAGCCTGTTCCCTTTGTTCCTGCTCTGCCTCGGACCTTTGCCCGCGCGGGCGGAAACGCCGTGGGCCAACAATCCGCTCAACCGCTGGCAGGCGACGGCGCTGTTGCAAACCCTCAATGCCGAAATCCTCGCCAGTCCCAGCGCGACGACCAGTCTCGAACATTGGTGCGGCAAACATCATCTCGCGGCGGCGGCGAAGCTCGTGGCCGAGCCGGTGAAAGATGTTGCCCCGAAGCCGCTCTCGCCCGAGCAGCGCCAGCGGCTCGGCATCGGTCCCGACGAGCCCGTCGCCTATCGCCACGTGCGCCTGCGTTGCGGCGACCATGTGCTCTCGGAAGCGGACAATTGGTATGTGCCGTCGCGGCTGACGCCTGACATGAACAGCCTGCTGGCGACGAGCGATGAGCCGTTCGGCCGGGTCGTGCGGCCCTTGCAGCCCTATCGGCGCACCTTTGCGGCGACGCTGCTGTGGTCGCCGCTTGACGTTCCGCCCGGCGCAGCGCGGCTCGACCCGCCCGCGGCCCTGTTCGAACACCGCGCCGTGCTCTATACCGGGACCAACCTGCCGTTCTCGGAAGTGGACGAAGTCTATCAGCGCGACGTGCTCGACTTCCCGCCCGACGCCGCTGATCCGGCGCGATAAAACACATTGATGTAAGTCATGGACGCCGGAGCGTCACGGTTTAGTCTCAAACCATCCTGTTAACGAACCGAGGCAGTGCGTGAATCACCATCATCGTAAAATTCTGCATTCGCTCTTCGCTCATCCCGTGAGCACGAATATCGATGTCAACGACGTCAGCCACGTGCTGGGCGAGTTGGGAGCGGAAGTCGACCACAAGAACGGCAACCGGATCGACGTGTCCTTCAAGGGGCACAAGGCGGCCTTCCATCGCAACAGCCATAGCCTTGCGAAAGCCGAAGTGCTGCAGCTCCGCAAATTCCTCGAGACCTGCGGCGTCTCGCCGGAAGCCTATCCGGTCTGACCAAACGAGCCACGAGGCTCCGAATCTTTCCAAGATTTCAACGGGGTTGGGGGGAAACCTCCAGCCCCGTTGCTTTTGAGCTCATTCCGCCTTGTCGATCAGGATGGCGCGGAAATCGTTGACATTGGTCAGCGTCGGGCCGGTGACGACGCTGTCGCCCAGGGCTTCGAAGAAGCCGTGGCCGTCATTGGCGTCGAGGGCTGCGCGCGGGTCGATTGTTTTGGCGCGGGCGCGGGCGAGGCTGTCGGGCGTCAGCAGGCCGCCGGCGATCTCCTCCATGCCGTCCACGCCGTCGGTGTCGCCGGCGAGCGCGTAAATCCCTGGAAGGCCGCCGAGCGTCAGCCCGAGCGAAAGCAGGAATTCCACATTGCGGCCGCCGCGTCCGTTCCCGCGCACGGTGACCGTGGTTTCGCCCCCGGACAGCAGCAAGCAGGGCGGGGAGAACGGCTCTCCCTTCAGCGCGACATGGCGCGCGATGCCGCCGAAAACCTTGCCGACCTCGCGGGCCTCGCCTTCGATGGAATCGCCGAGAATATGGGCGGCATAGCCGGCCTCGCGCGCGACCTTGGCCGCGGCCTCCAGCGAGGCCAGCGGTGTCGCCACGAGGATCGCCTCGCTGCGGGCGAGGCGCGGGTCGCCGGGTTTGACGCTTTCGGTCGCGCCGCTTTCCAGCAGCGCGCGCAGCGTGGGCGGCAAGGCGATGTCATAGCGCGCCAGCACGGCGAGGGCGTCGGCGCAGGTGGTCGGATCGGGCACGGTCGGACCGGAGGCGATGTCGATCGGATCGTCGCCGGGCACATCGGACAGCAGCAAGGCGACGACGCGCGCCGGGGCGCAGAGCGCGCCGAGACGCCCGCCTTTCAGCGACGAGAGATGCCGGCGCACGCAATTCATCTCGGAAATGGTCGCCCCGCTCCGGAGCAGAGCCGCGCTCAACAGCCGCTTGTCGTCTAGCGTCACGCCCGGCGCCGGGGCGGCCAGCAAAGCCGAGCCGCCGCCCGAGATCAAGGCGATGACGAGATCGTCTGCGGTCAGGCCGCGCACCATGTCCGCGATCCGCGCAGCCGCCTTCAGCCCCGCCTCGTCGGGCACCGGATGGGCGGCCTCGACGATCTCGATGCGCTCGCACGGAACGCGATAGCCGAAGCGCGTGACGACGAGGCCTTCGAGCGGGCCGGTCCAATGGTTTTCCAGCGCCCGCGCCATGGCGGCGGACGCTTTGCCGGCGCCGATGACGACGGTGCGTCCCTTCGGCGGCGCGGGCAGATGCGGCGGCACGCAAAGCGCGGGCTGCGCCGCGGCGATCGCGGCGTCGAACATGCGGCGCAACAGAAGTTTCGCGTCCATTGTGCAGTCCTCCCGCGCCATTGGACCATGGCTTGGCCGCCAAAACTATTGAAATCCGGCGTCAATGCGGCGATGGTCGAGATGATGAACGCGGCTTCCAAAAATCTCCTGTGGCTTCAGGCTGGCTCGTGCGGCGGCTGCACCATGTCCGTTCTGGAGCAGGGCGCGGCCGGCTGGTTCGCCGAGTTGAAGACGTTCGGCATCAACCTGCTCTGGCATCCGGGCGTCAGCGAGGAGACCGGCGAAGAAGTCCTCGACATTCTCGCGCGGGTCGAAAGCGGCGAAACCCCGCTCGACATTCTCTGCATCGAAGGCTCGATCCTGCGCGGGCCGCACGGCACCGGGAAATTCAACCGGATGTCCGGCACGGGCCGCACCCTGCTCGACATTGCCCGCAGCCTCGCGGCGCGCGCGCAGGCTTGCGTGGCGGTCGGAACCTGCGCGGCCTATGGCGGCATTCCCGCCGGCGATCCGGACCCGACCGACGCCTGCGGCCTGCATTACGACGGCGCCGAGCCGGGCGGGGCGCTCGGGCGCGATTATCGCTCGAGAAACGGCCTGCCGGTGATCAACGTGTCTGGCTGCGCGCCGCATCCCGGCTGGATCATGGAGACGTTTCAGGCTCTGGCGATGGGCGATCTCGCGGCGGACGACCTCGACTCGCTCGGCCGCCCGAAATTCTTCGCCGCGCCATCTCGCCCATCACGGCTGCTCGCGCAACGAGTTCTATGAATTCAAGGCCAGCGCCCGCGTGCTGTCCGAGCGCGGCTGCATGATGGAGCATCTCGGCTGCAAGGCGACGCAGGCCATCGGCGATTGCAACCAGCGCGCCTGGAACGGCGGCGGCTCCTGCACCCATGCGGGCTTCGCCTGCATTTCCTGCACCGCGCCGAATTTCGAGAACAATCGCAATTTCCACGTCACGCCCAAGGTCGCCGGCATTCCGGTCGGCCTGCCGCTCGACATGCCCAAGGCCTGGTTCATGACGCTGGCGGCTCTGTCGAAATCCGCGACGCCCGAACGCGTGCGCAAGAACGCCGAGGCCGACCGCATCGTCGAGAACCCGAGACGCGGCAAATGACGCGCCTTGTGGTCGGGCCGTTCAACCGGGTGGAAGGCGATCTCGAACTGACCCTCGACATTATGGAGGGGCGGGTCGCCGAGGCGCGCGTGGCGACGACGCTCTATCGCGGTTTCGAGCAGATCCTGCTCGGCCGCCCCGCCGCCGATTCCCTGACCATCGCGCCGCGCATCTGCGGCATCTGCTCGCTGTCGCAGAGCATGGCGGCGGCGGCGGCCTTGCGCGCAGTGAGCGGCGTCCAGCCGCCGCCCAATGGCGAGCTTGCGGCCAATATCGCCCATGCGGCGGAAAACATCGCCGATCACCTGACCCATTTCTACCTGTTCTTCATGCCGGATTTCGCCCGCGCATCCTATGCGGGCGAGGACTGGTTCCCGGCCATCGAGGCGCGGTTCAAGGCGGTTTCCGGCGCGGCGGCGCAGGAGGTTCTGCCGGCGCGCGCGCGGCTGCTGCACATCATGGGGCTGATCGCCGGCAAATGGCCGCATTCGCTGGCGATCCAGCCGGGCGGCGTGACCCGCGCGCTCGATCTCGGCGGCAAGATGCGGCTCGTCGCCATCCTCGGCGAATTCCGCGCCTTTCTCGAAAAGATCCTGTTCGCTGCGCCGCTCGAACAGGTCGCCGCGCTCGCGACGCCAGAGCAGCTGGCGGATTTTTCGCAGGGGCAGGGCGATTTCCCGGCCTTCCTGCGGCTGGCGCAAAGGCTGCGGCTCGAAACGCTTGGCCGCGCCGCTTTGCCGCTGATCAGCTTCGGCGCCTATCATTGCGCGCAAGGCGCCCTGTTCCCCGCCGGACTTTACGATCCGGACGCGGGCGAGGCGCGGCCGCTGCCGATCGCGGCGATCGGCGAGGACGTGGCTTTTTCCTACTTTGCGCGACAGCGCCGCCGATCCGGCGCGGGCCGTGACCTTGCCCGACGCCGACCGCGAGAACGCCTATTCCTGGGCCAAGGCCCCGCGCCTCGGCGGCGCGCCGGCCGAAACCGGCGCCGTCGCGCGTCAGGCGGTCGCCGGCGATCCGCTGGTCCGCGCCTTGATCGCGAGCGGATGGAACCAATGTGTTTGCGCGCGTCGTCGCCCGCGTGATCGAGATTGCGCGCCTGACGCTCGCCGCCGAAGGCTGGGCGCGCGACATCAGACTCAAGGACAGCTTTTGCGCGCCGGAAACCGTCCCGGCGCAGGGCTCAGGGATTGGCATGGTCGAGGCGGCGCGCGGCGCGCTCGGCCATTGGCTGAGCGTGGAGAAAGGTCTGATCCAGCGCTACCAGATCGTCGCCCCGACGACGTGGAACTTTTCGCCGCGCGACGCGCAGGGCGTTCCCGGCCCGCTGGAGCAGGCTCTGGTCGGCGTCGAGGTCGGCGCGGCGGGCGCCAAGGCCGCCGCGATCCAGCATGTCGTGCGCTCGTTCGATCCCTGCATGGTCTGCACGGCGCATTAAGCGGAATCCGTCCCTTTCAAGTGAATGTAAAAGAGCATAACATTGTGTGATTGAAGCTCGGGGGCTCGTCATGCATATTGCAATCGTCGGCTATGGCGCGGTGGGGCGGGAAACGGCGCGGTTATTGGCGGCGCGGGGCGATGTCGTCCGCGTGGTCCAGCGCAAGGCGCCCCGCGCGCTGCCCGATGGCGCGACGTTCATCGCCGCCGACGTGCTCGATCGCGACAGCCTGCGCGCCGCCTGCGCCGAGCCGGACGCCATCGTCTGCTGCCTCGGCTTTCCCTACGATTCCCGCGTTTGGGAGGCGGCGTGGCCGCGCGCGATGCACAATCTGCTGGCTGTTTGCGCGGAGCGGAAGGCCGCGCTTCGTTTTCGCCGACAACCTTTACATGGTCGGCCCGCAGGACCGTCCCCTGGTCGAGGACATGCCCTTGACCGATTTTGGCCGCAAGCCGCGCCTGCGCGCCGACCTGACGCGGCTCTGGATGCAGGCTCATGCAGCGGGGCAGGTCGAGGCGGTCGCGGCGCGAGCCTCCGATTTCTATGGACCTGACGTGGCGACGTCGGTGATCTCGGAATATGGAATCAAGCGGCTGATCGCGGGCAAGGCGGCGCTGGTTCCCTATTCTCCGGACCATCCGCATGATTTTACCTATGTGCCGGATTTCGCCCGCGCTCTGGTGACGCTGATCGATGCGCCGCCGGACGCCTGCGGCCAGGCCTGGCACGTTCCCAACGCGCCGACGCAAACCCTGAGACAATTGCTCGACCGTGCCGCCGACCTGATCGGCGTCGCCCCGCGGATGACCGTGCTGCCGCGCGCCGTCGCGCGGCTGCTCGGCCTGTTCGACCGCCAGCTTTACGAACTGGCGGAGATGCAATTCCAGACCGACCGGCCCTATCGCGTCGACAGTTCGAAATTCTCGCAACGGTTCTCGTCCGACGCCACACCCTTCGACGAAGGCCTGCGTGCGACCGTCGATTTTTATCGCGCGTCGGCCAAAGCGGCGTAAATCGCTTTCCAGCCGGGCGTCAGGCGCCTTTCCACCAGCCGCGCGTCCTTGAGCCGGCTGTGCCGAGAGCGCATGCGCTAACATATTGAATTAAAAGACGTTGTAAAAACTCACTCCTCGCGTTGCGCTCTGGCGCCGATCTTGCCGAGCAGCTCCCCAATCGCCCGTCTCAAAGGCGTGCGAACAAGAGGATGGGAAAGGGGAGGCGCTGCATGTCCGTCGCCGAGACATTTTACGATGTGATCCGCCGGCAGGGGATCACGCGCCGGAGTTTCACGAAATTCTGCAGCCTCACCGCCGCGAGCATGGGCCTCGGCGCGACGGGCGCCGCCAAGGTGGCGCAGGCGCTGGAGACCAAGCCGCGCGTCCCGGTGATCTGGATGCACGGGCTGGAATGCACCTGCTGCTCGGAAAGCTTCATCCGCTCGGCGCATCCGCTGGTCAAGGACGTCATCCTGTCGATGATCTCGCTCGACTACGACGACACCATCATGGCGGCGGCGGGCCATCAGGCCGACGCGATCCTCAAGGAAACCCGCGAGAAATATAAGGGCCAGTACATTCTGGCGGTCGAGGGCAACCCGCCGCTGAACGAAGACGGCATGTTCTGCATCGACGGCGGCCGACCCTTCGTCGAGAAGCTCAAGGAAATGGCCGCCGACGCCTCGGCCATCATCGCCTGGGGCGCCTGCGCCTCGTGGGGCTGCGTCCAGGCCGCCAAGCCGAACCCGACCCAGGCCACGCCGATCGACAAGGTCATCACCGACAAGCCGATCATCAAGGTGCCGGGCTGCCCGCCCATCGCCGAGGTCATGACCGGCGTCGTGACCTTCATCACCACCTTCGGCCGCCTGCCCGAACTCGACCGCCAGGGCCGGCCGCAGATGTTCTATTCGCAGCGCATCCACGACAAATGCTACCGCCGCCCGCATTTCGACGCCGGCCAGTTCGTCGAGCAATGGGACGACCAGAACGCGCGCGAGGGCAAGTGCCTCTACAAGATGGGCTGCAAGGGGCCGACCACCTATAACGCCTGCTCCACGGTGCGCTGGAACAACGGCGTTTCCTTCCCGATCCAGTCCGGCCACGGCTGCATCGGCTGTTCCGAGGACGGCTTCTGGGACAAGGGGCCGTTCTACGAGCGCCTCTCGCACATCAACCATTTCGGGGTCGAGGCCAATGCCGACAAGGTCGGCATGGTCGCCGCGGCCGCGGTGGGCATCGGCGTCGCCGCCCATGCCGCCGTGACCGCAATTGGTCGCGTCACGGTCAAGCACGACGACAAGGCGCCGCCGAAGGCCTGAGCGCTTTTCGCCCAACGAAAATTCCAATTGAGGGAACGCAGCCATGACCGTCCAGACTCCGAACGGTTTCAATCTCGACACTTCCGGCCAGCGCATCGTCGTCGATCCGGTCACGCGCATCGAAGGCCATATGCGCGTCGAAGTGAACGTCGATTCCAACAATGTCATCCGCAACGCCGTCTCCACCGGCACGATGTGGCGCGGCATCGAAGTCATCCTGCGCGGCCGCGATCCGCGCGACGCCTGGGCCTTCACCGAGCGGATATGCGGCGTCTGCACCGGCACCCACGCCCTGACCTCGGTGCGCGCGGTCGAAGACGCGCTGCAGATCAAGATCCCGGAAAACGCCAATTCGATCCGCAACCTGATGCAGCTCGCGCTGCAGGTGCATGATCACATCGTGCATTTCTACCACCTGCATGCGCTCGACTGGGTCGATGTCGTCTCGGCGCTTGTCGGCCGATCCGAAGGCGACCTCGGCTCTGGCGCAGTCGATCTCGCCGTGGCCGCTGTCGTCGCCCGGCTATTTCCGCGACCTGCAGGGTCGCCTGAAGCGCTTCGTCGATTCCGGCCAGCTCGGCCCGTTCAAGAACGGCTATTGGGGCAGCAAGGCCTATCGCCTGCCGCCCGAGGCCAATCTGATGGCGGTCGCGCATTATCTCGAAGCGCTCGATTTCCAGAAGGAGATCGTCAAGATCCACACCATCTTCGGCGGCAAGAATCCGCATCCGAACTGGCTGGTGGGCGGCGTGCCGTGCCCGATCAACGTGGACGGGATCGGCGGCGTCGGCGCGATCAATATGGAGCGCTTGAACTACATCACTGAAATCATTGATCGGTCTATTGAATTCACCGATCAGGTCTATCTGCCCGACGTCGCGGCCATCGGCTCCTTCTACAAGGATTGGCTCTATGGCGGCGGCCTGTCGAGCAAGTCGGTGCTCGCCTATGGCGACGTGCCGGAAAACGCCAACGACTATTCGGCGGCCAACCTGCTGCTGCCGCAGGGCGCGATCATCAACGGCAATCTCGCGGAGATCCATCCGGTCAACCTGCGCGATCCCGACGAGATCCAGGAGTTCGTCGCCCATAGCTGGTACAAATATCCCGACGAGACCAAGGGCCTGCATCCGTGGGACGGCGTCACCGACCCGCATTACGAACTCGGCCCCAACACCAAGGGCACCCGGACCAATATCGAAAGCCTCGACGAGGGCGGCAAATATTCCTGGATCAAGGCGCCGCGCTGGAAGGGCAATGCGATGGAAGTCGGGCCGCTCGCCCGCTGGATCGTCGGCTACGCCCAGAACAAGCCGGAGTTCAAGGAGCCGGTCGACCAAGCTGCTGACCGATCTCGGCCTGCCGGTCAGCGCCCTGTTCTCGACGCTGGGACGCACGGCGGCGCGCGCGCTGGAATGCCAGTGGGCGGCCTACAAGATGCGGCATTTCCAGAACAAGCTGATCGCCAACATCAAGAACGGCGACAGCTCGACCGCCAATGTCGACAAGTGGGATCCGAAGACCTGGCCGTCCGAGGTCAAGGGCGTCGGCTTCACCGAGGCCCCGCGCGGCGCGCTGGCGCACTGGATCAAGATCAAGGACGGCAAGATCGAGAACTATCAGGCGGTCGTGCCGACCACCTGGAACGGCAGCCCGCGCGATCCCAACGGCAATATCGGCGCCTTCGAGGCCTCGCTCATGGACACGCCCATGGCCGATCCCGAACCAGCCGGTCGAGATCCTGCGCACCCTGCATTCCTTCGATCCCTGCCTCGCTTGCTCGACCCATGTCATGAGCGAGGACGGCCAGGAATTGACCAAGGTGCAGGTGCGTTGACGACCTCTCGCTCCGCCCGCCACGCCGGCCGGAGCGGCTTCAGCAAGCAGAAGAAAAATTTCGGGAGGCCGCGATGAATGTCATAACGCAGGTCAGCGATATTTCGGACTCGCATGGCGAGAAGACGATCGCGCGCCGCACGGTCTATGTCTATCAGGCGCCAGTGCGGATCTGGCACTGGGTCAACGCGCTGGCCATGGTGACCCTTTTCGTCACCGGCTATCTGATCGGCACGCCGCCGGACAGCGTGACGGGCGAGGCCAGCGCGCATTTCCAGATGGGCTACATCCGCTTCGCCCATTTCGCCGCCGGACAGACCATGGCGGCGATGTTCCTGCTGCGCATCTACTGGGCCTTCGTGGGCAACAAGCATTCGAGCCAGATCTTCTACATTCCGTTCTGGCGCGGCGATTTCTGGAAGGGCGTGATCCACGAAATCCGCTGGTACGCCTTTCTCGAGAAATATCCCAAGCAATATGTCGGGCATAACCCGCTCGCCCATCTGATGATGTTCTTCGTCTTCACGCTCGGCACGTTCTTCATGATCGTGACCGGCTTCGCGCTCTATTCCGAGGGCGCGGGCCGCGACAGCTGGCAGTACAAGCTGTTCGGCTGGGTGTTCTCGATCTTCCCGAACAGCCAGGACGTGCATACCTGGCATCATCTCGGCATGTGGGTTCTGGTCTGCTTCACCGTCCTGCACATCTACGCCGCGGTGCGCGAGGACATCATGTCGCGCCAGTCGATGATCTCGTCGATGATTTCCGGCGAGCGCCAGTTCCGTGACGAGGACGCCTGAGATGGACAGGAAAATCCTCGTCCTCGGCATCGGCAACATCCTCTGGGCCGATGAAGGTTTTGGGGTCCGCGCGCTCGAGACCTTCCATGCCTTGTTCGCAACGCCGGAAAATGTCAGTCTGCTCGACGGCGGCACACAGGGGCTCTACCTCGTGCAATTCGTGCAGGAGGCCGACGACCTGCTGGTGTTCGACGCCATCGATTACGGTCTGGTTCCCGGAACCTTGAAGCTCGTGCAGGGCGACGAAGTCCCGAAATTCACGGGCGCGAAGAAAATGAGCCTGCATCAGACCGGCTTCCAGGAAGTGCTCTCGGCGGCCGATCTGATGGGCGATTATCCCGACAGGCTGGCGCTGATCGGCTGCCAGCCGCTCGATCTCGAGGACTGGGGCGGCCCGCTGACCGCGCCCGTCCGCGACCGTCTCGTGCAGGCGGCGGAGCTCGCGGCGGTCATTCTCGAACAATGGGGCGCGCCCTGCCGCCGCCGCGTGGCGGGCGAAACGGTCGAGCCGCTGCTCGCCAACGATATCGACATGCAAAACTATGAGACGCGGATGGCCAGCGTCCGCACGGGAGGATGATATGAAGAAATTGCTGAAGACCGCCGCCGCCGCCGTCACACTCGCCGCCTTTCCCTTCGCCGCTTCGGCCCATCCCGGCCTCCATGCGGCGGGCTTCTCGGACGGCTTCATCCATCCCTTCACCGGCGCGGACCATCTGCTGGCCATGATTGCGACCGGCTATTGGGCCGGACAGTTTTCCGGCCGCGCCCGCTTCGTCATTCCGGCGGTTTTTGTGGGCGTGATGATCCTGGGCGCGGCGCTCGGGTTCCACGCCCAGGCGCCGGGCTTCATCGAATATGGCATCGCCGCTTCCGTCGCGGTGCTGGGCCTTCTGCTGGCCTTCGACGTGAAAATGCCGGTCGCTCCCGCCGCTGCGCTCATCGGGCTGTTCGCCTTCTGCCACGGCTTCGCCCACGGCGCCGAGGCGCCGGCGGCCGCCACGCAGGCCTTGTTCTTCGGCGGCTTCGTGCTCGCCAGCCTGATCCTGCAGGGCATTGGCTTCGGCCTCTCCCTGTTGCGCCCGGGCAAGACGCTCTCGCGGATCGCCGGCGCCGCCGTCGCCCTGAGCGGCGCCTGGATGCTCGGCGCGGCCTGAGCAAGCGCCCGCAAGGATCAAACCATGTGCCTCGGCGTCCCGATGAGCATTGTCGAAGGCGACGACATTTCGGCGCTTTGCCAGCGCGGCGCCGAGCAGCGGCGGGTCTCGCTGCTGCTCGTCGGCGCGCAGCCTGTCGGGACGCAGGTTCTCGTCCATATCGACACGGCGGTCCGCGTGCTCGAGGCCGACGAGGCGGCGCTGATCGACCGGGCGCTGGACGGCCTCGCCGCCGCGATGCGCGGCGAGGAGTTCGAATCCGCCTTTGCCGATCTCGTCGATCGTGAGCCGCAATTGCCGGAGCATTTGCGCTGACGCGCTGGTAAGCGACTAACCGGCGCTGTAAGCTATCCTTTTCACAGAGCGTCGGCGCTCTCGATCCGCGCCGCAAGGAAACCTGCCGTTTTCCGGCCGTTTCCCTGCCGGCCGGCTTGGCGCCGTTTTTGCGGAAATGGGCAAAACGACAGCGAACAGCATAAGAGGAAACGCCATGTCCTTTCCATTTCTGGACGCGCTCATCCAGCGCGCCGGTCTGCCGGTGGTGGACGAGACCAATATCGACGCCTTTCTGGCCCCGGCCGAGGGCGAATGCCGCCATGCGCTGCTGTTCTTTTCGGGCGCTGCCGCGCCGCGCCCCGAGAGTTCGGACGTCGCCGCCGTGCTGCCGGAAATCCTGCGCGCCTTCGCGGGGCGCCTGCGCGGCGCGATTGTCGCGCCGGAGGCCGAGGCCAGACTGAAGGGCCGGTTCCAGGTGTTCGTCGCGCCGTCGCTCAGCGTCACGCGCGGGACCGAACCGGTCGCCGTGATGCCGAAAATCCTCGATTGGGCGGATTACATGCACAAGATCGAAGCCGCGCTCGATCCGCAGGCGCCCGTCCTGAGCGGCCCCAAGACGCCGCAAGTGGCCTTCACCTTCTCGCAGGGAGCCTGACATGAAAGCTGGATTCTGGGTTGCGCCCGAGGGCGCCGACGAGGCCATGTCCGTGCTGCCCATCGGCGGCGATGTGCTGGAGGAGGCGCCGGGCCGCCGGAAACTGTCGCTGCTCGCCACCGGCAAGGCAGAGGACCTGATCCGCGCCTGCCCGCGCGTGCGCAAGATGCTGCCCGAGATCGTCGCAGCGCTGGAGACGCAGGCCGAGAACGCGCAAGGGCGGCTGTTCGATCTGACGGAATTTTCCGCCGACGAAATCCTGCTGATCGAGGACGTGGTCGGCGAGGGCGAGGTCGCGGGCGTGGTGACGCTGCCCGACGGAATCGGCGCGCAGATCCAGGAATCCGTGATGGCGGGCCTGTGGCGCGTGCGCTTCACCGACGTGCAGGGCAAGCTGTTCGCCGATTATCTCGAAGTGTCGAGCCTGCCGGAGATCGCGCGCCGCGCGGCGCTGGCCAATGGCCAGCCGCTCGGGTTCGGCGAGCCCCCGGCGGGCGCGATGAACGTCATGCCGCTGCTGGCCGAGATCGCCGACCGCGCCGCCGCGCACAAGGCGGGCGAGCCGACCCACACCATCACCTTTTCGCTGCTGCCGATGTCGCCGGACGACATGAGCCATCTGCAAAAATGTCTCGGCGCCGGTTCGGTGCGGCTGGTCTCGAAGGGCTACGGCTCCTGCCGCATCCTGTCGACCGCGACGGCCAACGTCTGGTCGGTGCAGTTCTTCAACGCCATGGACGAGATCGTTCTCGACACGCTCGAAATCGGCGACGCGCCGGCCGCGGCCTGTGCGGCGGAAGTGGATTTCCGCGACAGCGCCACGCGACTGCGCGAGATCGAGGAGGCCTATTTCGCATGACCGGATTCGAGAATTTCGGCAAACAGCGAAATGTCGAAGACGATGCGAAGATGGAATGCGGCGTGTGCTGGCATGTCTATGACCCGGCGCTGGGCGATCCCGTATGGCAGATCCCGGCGGGCACGCCTTTCGCCGCGCTGCCGGAAGACTGGCGCTGCCCCAATTGCGACGCCGCGCAGGCGCGCTTCATGAGGCTCGGCGACGATGGATGAGGTCGCGCGCCAGTCGGAATGCGCGCGTCTGGCCGAACGGCTGGAGGCGCATTTCGTCGACGTGCAGGCGCGGGCGATGAAGGACGTGCCGATCTGCAACGAAAACCTCGACGGTCGCCAGCACGGGCTTTCGGCCCTGGCGCGAATGGGCGGTCGGCATCGTGGTCACGCCCTGGTTCATGAATATCGTCGCGGCGCCGCTTGCCGGCGCGCCTCCGGTCGCCATCGCGCCCGGCGCGACGCAGAGCCTGTCGCTGCCGGCGGGCGAAGTGGCGTTTCTCGCCGCCGATCTCGAGGGCTTCGATCGCCTGCTGATGTGCTCGCTGTTCTCGCCGATGCAGGATTTCGTCGATCACGAGGCGGCGCTGGCGACGGCGCAAGCGGCGCTCGACCTGCTGCTCGCGCCGCCCGCAGAAGATCCCGCGCCGGAAAACCCTGCGCCGGACAACCTGGACTCGCCGCGCCTTTTTCCGCCGCGCTTTCGTCCCGGCCGGGGCGGCGTCGTGAGCGCGCCCTCGGCCAGCCTGCTGCTGCGTGCAAGGCTGCGCGACGGCAGGGTCGCCGATGTCGAGATCGTCTCGCCGCGCGTCGATCCGTCGCCCATTTTTGTCGGCCTGTCGCCGGCGGAAGCCGCGACCTTGGCGGGGCGGCTGTTCTCGCTCTGCCCGGCGGCGCAATCGCTTGCCGCGGTCACAGCGGGCGAGGCGGCGCTTGGCGTCTCGATCGACGCGGCGACTGCGTCGGAAGCGGGCGCTGACGCTGCTGTGCGAGCGCCTTGGCGAAATGCTGCGGGCGAGCCTGCTCGATTGGCCGGGCGACCGGCCGCCTGCGTCCGGCGATGTGGCGCGTCCTGCGCGACGCGCTCAAGCTGCTGCGCGCGGCGCCGCGAAAGGACGCAGGGCCGGAACTGGTGAAGTCTTTGCGCGACGCGGCGCGCGGCCTTGGCTTGACCGATGCGGAAGGCGGCTTTCTTGGCCGCCAGCTTGCCGAAGCGCGCGCGGAACAAGCCGATTGGCGACGGCCCGCAGCACAATCCCGATTATCTGGGCGCGGCGGACGATCCGGCGGTGTTCGAGGCCATGATGCGTGACGCGGGCTTTTCGCGGGCGCCGGCGTTGCCGGGCCGCTGCGCCGAAACTGGCGCCGCGGCGCGTGCGCGATGCCCGGACGGCGGACTTGCCGCTCGCCTTGGCGCCCGTCGGGCCGACATGGCGGCGACGCTGGATGGAATTGGCCGGCTTCTCGGGGGCGGCGATGCGCCGGACGATTGGCTCGCGGCTTCATCCGACCAGCCGGGGCAGGGGTTCGCGGCCATCGATTCCGCGCGCGGAAGGCTGTATCATGCCCTGCGGCTCGACGGGTCGGGTCGGATCGCGGACTATTGCATCGTCGCGCCCACGGAATGGAACTTTCATCCGGACGGCCCTTTCGTGCGCGCGCTGCGCGGCGCCAAAATCGGCGCGGGCGCGGCGGCCGTCAGGCGGATCGAGCGGCTGGCCTTCGTTTTCGACCCTTGCGTCCGCGCGACGGCGGACATCGTGGACGAAGGACAGGGGTGCGCGCCATGCATGAAATGTCGCTGACCGAAAGCGTCGTCGAGATTTTATGCGAGGAGGCCCGGAAGCAGGGCTTTTCGCGCGTGAAGACGGTGTGGCTCGAGATCGGCGTCCTGTCCGGGGTCGAGCCGCCCGCGATGGAATTCTGCTTCGACGTCGTGACGCGCGGAACGCTCGCCGAGGGCGCGAAGCTCGAAATCGTCCGGACGCCGGGGCAGGGCTGGTGCCTGGAATGCGAAAAGACCGTGGCGCTCGCCGAACGCTTCGGCGCCTGTCCCGAATGCGGCGGATATAAAGTGCAGATGACCGGCGGCGACGAAATGCGCGTCAAGGAACTGGAGGTCGAATAATGTGCACGGTTTGCGGATGCGGAACGGCGACGCAGGAAAATGACAAGGCGCCGGGCGACAAGCCGAAGGCCGAGGCCCACAGCCACGACCACAGCCATGGGCATGACCATGCGCACGATCACGCGCACGGCGATCACGACCATGGCCATGCGCACGGCCACGACGACCCCCATGATCATGATCACGACCACCATCACCATCCCGGCCATGATCATTCCCATGGCGCTGGCGGCGAGGCGCTGGATTACGGCGCGGGCCTCGCGGGCGTGCATGTGCCTGGCCTGAGCCAGGAGCGCATCGTCCAGATCGAGCGCGACATTCTCTCGAAGAACCGGTCCTATGCCGACGACAATCGCGGCTGTTTCGCGCGCAAGGGCGTGCTGGCGCTGAATTTCGTGTCCAGCCCCGGTTCAGGCAAGACCTCGCTGCTGGTGCGCGCCATCAACGACCTCAAGGACCGCCATGCCATCGCGGTGATCGAGGGCGACCAGCAGACCTCCAACGACGCCGAGCGCATCCGCGCCACCGGCGCCAGGGCGATCCAGGTCAACACCGGCAAGGGCTGCCATCTCGACGCCCATATGGTCGGCCACGCGCTGGAAACGCTCGACCTCGCCGACCATTCGCTGCTGTTCATCGAGAATGTCGGCAATCTGGTCTGCCCGGCGGCGTTCGACCTCGGCGAGGCGCACAAGGTCGTGTTGCTTTCGACCACCGAGGGCGAGGACAAGCCGGCGAAATATCCCGACATGTTCGCCGCCGCCGACCTGATGCTGCTCAACAAGTCGGACCTGCTGCCGCATCTCGATTTCGACGTCGGCGCCTGCATCGCCCACGCCTTGCGGGTCAATCCCAATCTGCAGACGCTGATCGTCTCGGCGAAGACCGGCGAGGGCCTGGAGGCCTTCTACGCCTGGATCGAGGGCCGCGCCGCCCTGGCGCGCCGCAAGGCCGAAGCCCGGAAGGCCGGGTGATGGACGCGCTCGCGGCCGAGGCGAAAACGGAAACCAGACGCCTGCGTCTGCGCCTGCGCGGCGCGGTGCAGGGCGTCGGCTTCCGGCCGTTCGCCTTCGGTCTGGCGGCGCGTTACGGCCTCGGCGGTTTCGTGCGCAATGATGCAGCTGGCGTGACGCTTGAAGTCGAAGGCGGCGAGACCGACAAATTCGTCGCGGCGCTTGCAGCGCGAATTGCCGCCGCTCGCCCGCCTCGACGCGCTCGAGATCGACGCGATCGCGCCGCGCGGCGACGAGGAATTCGTGATTCAGGCGACGCGCCCGCGGCGCCGCGCGCACGCGCATCCCCGCCGATTCCGCGACCTGCGAACATTGCCTCGACGACCTGTTCGATCCGTCGAGCCGCTTTCATCTCTACCCGTTCGTCAATTGCACCCATTGCGGCCCGCGCTACACGCTGACGCGGCGCCTGCCCTATGACCGCGCGCAGACGTCGATGGCGCCGTTTCCGATGTGCGCCGATTGCGCGCGCGATTATGCCAACCCCGCCAACCGTCGCTTCCACGCCGAGCCGATCGCCTGCCCGCAGTGCGGACCGCGCCTGTCGCATCCGCCCGCCGAAATCGTCGCCGCCTTGCGCGCGGGACAAATCGTGGCGTTGAAGGGGATCGGCGGCTTTCACCTGCTCTGCGACGCGCGCAATGCGGAAAGCGTCGCGCGGCTGCGCGCGCGCAAAGATCGCGAGGCCAAGCCTTTCGCGATCATGGTCGCCAACGCGGAATCCGTCGGCGCTCTTCGCGCAGCCGCATGCGGTCGAACTGGACCTGTTGCGCGTCGGCGGCGCATCCCATCGTGCTCGTCGAGAGCCGCAACAACCTGCCCGATCGTGTCGCGCCGGGCATGGCGCGGCTCGGCGTGATGCTGGCCTATGCGCCGGTCCATCATCTGCTGTTTCACGCGGCGGGCGGCGCGCGGGGCGATGGCGCAGGATTTCGCGCTGGTGGCGACCTCGGCCAATCCCGGCGGCGCGCCGCTGATCAAGGATAACGACGAAGCGCGTGACAAGCTGGCGCGCATCGCCGATCTGGTCGTGACCCATGACCGCGACATCGTGGTGCGCGCCGACGATAGCGTCATGCAGATCGTGGATAGCGCGCCGGCCTTTTTGCGCCGGGCGCGGGGCTTCGTGCCCGAGCCGATCGACCTCGGCGCCGACGGTCCCTGCGTGCTCGCCTGCGGCGGCCACCTCAAGGCGACGCTGACGCTTACACGCGGGCGCGAGGCCTTTGTCTGCCAGCATATCGGCGATCTCTCCGATGCGGAGACCTATCGCTTCTATCGCGAAAGCGCGGCGCACCTGCTGCGGCTGCTCGACGTGAAGCCGGAGGCCTTCGCCTGCGACCTCCATCCCGATTATCTCTCGACGCGCTTCGCCGAGGAGAGCGGCGCGCCGGTGTTGCGGTTCCAGCATCACGCGGCCCATGTCGCTGCGGTCGGCGCGGAACATGGCGAGACGGGCGCGCTGTTCGGCGCGGCGCTGGACGGGCACGGTCTGGGCGACGACGGCGGCAATTGGGGCGGCGAGGCGTTGCGGCTCGACGGGCAGGGCGGTTTTTCCCGCCTCGGCCATCTGGCGCCTCTGGGGCTGCCCGGCGGCGACCGCGCCGCGCGCGAGCCGTTGCGCATGGGCGTCGCGGCGTTTGCCGCGCTCGGGCGGCTCGACGAGGCGGCGGGGTTTTTCGCCGATAGCCCTGAAGCGGCGCAACTCGCAGCCATTTTTTCGCAGCGGCCCGCTCCCGTGACCACCAGCCTCGGCCGCCTGTTCGACGCGGCTTCGGCCCTGCTCGGATGGGCGCGGCGTCAGGATTTCGAAGGGCAGGCGGCGATGCGGCTCGAAGCTCTGGTCCGCGCGCCGCGTATTTTGGCGGGCGGCTTGCGCTTGCGCGAAAACGTCGTCGATTTCGCGCCGCTGCTCGCGCATTTCATCGACGCGCGGCCGGACGCGCGCGAAGGCGCGGAGTTGCTGCATGGCGCGCTGATCGAAGGCCTCGGCGCGTGGCTCGCGGCCTCGGCCCGTCCGGGCGAAAAGATCGCCCTCGGCGGGGGCTGCCTGATGAACAGAATCCTCGCTGAAGGGCTCGCGCGCCTGTTGCGCGAAAAGGGATTCACGCCGCTGCTGGCGCGAAAAATGCCGCCCAATGACGGCGGACTGTCGCTCGGTCAGGCCGCCCTGGCGCGGCAGCTTTTGATGAAAGCCTGAGCCGCGGGCGCGGACGAAGGGGAGAGAAACAATGTGCCTGGCCATTCCAGTGCAGGTGACGGAACTGCTCGACGGCGACATGGCGCGGGTGACGCTCGACGGCGTCCAGAAAATCATATCGCTGGCGCTGGTCGAGGACGTGAAGCCCGGCGATTACGTCATCCTGCACGTCGGCTATGCGCTCAACAAGATCGACCCGGAGGAGGCGCGAGGCAACCCTCGCGCTGCTCGCGGAAGCGGGGCAGATCGTGGGAGCGGACGCATGAAATATGTCGACGAATATCGCGACGGCAAGCTCGCCCGCGCCATCGCGGCGACCATCCGCGCCGAGGCCCGGCCCGAAAAATCCTATCGCTTCATGGAATTCTGCGGCGGCCACACCCACGCCATCGCGCGCTATGGGCTGGAGGATCTGCTGCCGGAAAACGTGCGCATGATCCATGGCCCCGGCTGCCCGGTCTGCGTGCTGCCGGTGGGGCGCATGGACGACGCCATCAAGCTGGCGCAGCGTCCCGACATCACGCTCTGCACCTATGCCGACCTGATGCGCGTGCCGTCGTCGAACGGCATGAGCCTCCTGAAGGCCAAGGCGGCGGGGGCCGACATCCGCATGGTCTATTCCACGCTCGACGCCCTGCGCATCGCGCGCGAGGAGCCGGAGCGCAAGGTGGTGTTCTTCGCCATCGGCTTCGAGACCACGACGCCGCCGACCGCGATGGCGCTGCTGAATGCGCAGAGCGAGGGACTGACGAATTTCTTCGTGTTCTGCAATCACGTGCTGACGCCCGCCGCGATTTCCGCGCTGGTCGGCGACCCGGCGGCGGCGGAATTGGTGCCGCTCGACGGCTTCGTCGGCCCAGCCCATGTCTCGACGGTGATCGGCACGAAGCCCTATGGGGAATTCGCGGAGACTTACGGCAAGGCGGTGGTCATCGCCGGGTTCGAGCCGCTCGACGTGATGCAGGCCGTGCTGATGCTGGTGCGCCAGATCAACGAGGGCCGGCACGAGGTCGAGAACGAATATATCCGCGCCGTGACGGCCGGAGGGCAATCTCAAGGCGCAGGAGATCGTGGCGCGCGTTTTTGAACTGCGCGACACGTTTGAATGGCGCGGCCTCGGCGCCGTGCCGTTCAGCGCGCTGAAGCTGCGCGAGGAATTCGCCGCCTTCGACGCCGAAAAGGTTTTCGACATCCAGACCGTTCAGGCCCAAGACAATCCGGCCTGCGAATGCGGCGCGATCCTGCGCGGCGAGAAGAAACCCGCCGATTGCAAATTGTTCGGCACGCTCTGCACGCCCGACAATCCGATGGGCTCGTGCATGGTGTCGTCCGAGGGCTCCTGCGCCGCGCATTGGACCTATGGCCGTTTCCGCGACGCCCGATCTGGCAAGGACGCGAACCCGGAAAGGAAAGCGTCATGAACGCGCCGCGCCTCAGAACGAGAAAACTCGATTTCAAGAACGGCCGGGTCGATCTGACCCACGGCTCCGGCGGCCGCGCCATGGCGCAGCTCATCGGCGAAATTTTCCGCGACTCGTTCGACAACGATCTGCTGGCGCAGGGCAACGACCAGGCGGTGTTCGACCCGCCCGCCGGGCGCCTCGCCATGACCACCGACGGCTATGTCGTCTCGCCGCTGTTCTTTCCCGGCGGCGACATCGGCTCGCTGGCGGTGCATGGCACGGTCAACGATCTGGCGATGGCAGGCGCGCGGCCGCTGCATCTTTCCGCCAGCTTCATCCTCGAAGAGGGCTTTCCGCTGGCCGATCTGCACCGCATCGCGCAGAGCATGGGCGCGGCGGCGCGCGAGGCCGGCGTCAAGATCGTCACCGGCGACACCAAGGTCGTCGAGCGCGGCAAGGCGGACGGCGTGTTCATCTCCACCACCGGGATCGGCGCCGTGCCGGACGGGCTGCATCTGTCCGGCGATCGCGCGCGTCCCGGCGACGTCATTCTGGTTTCCGGCTCGATCGGCGATCATGGCGTGGCGATCATGTCGAGCCGCGAGAACCTGCAATTCGACACGCAGATCCTGTCCGATTCCGCCGCGCTGCACGGTCTGGTCGCGGAGATGGTCGGCCGCCTGCGGCGCGGATTTGCGGCTGATGCGCGATCCGACGCGCGGCGGGCTGGCGGCGACGCTCAACGAGATCGCCCATCAGTCCGGCGTCGGCATCCGCATCGAGGAGGACGCGCTGCCGGTCAAGAAGGAGGTCGCGGCGGCCTGCGAGCTGCTCGGCCTCGATCCGCTTTACGTCGCCAACGAAGGCAAGCTGGTCGCCTTCGTCGCGGCGGAGGCGGCGGAGACGCTGCTTGCGGTCATGCGCGGCCATCCGCTCGGCCGCGAGTCCGCGATCATCGGCCATGTCGTCCGTGACGACGCATCGCTTCGTGCAGATGGCGACGAGTTTCGGCGGCGAGCGCATCGTCGACTGGCTGTCCGGCGAACAATTGCCGCGCATTTGTTGAGGGAAAAGGGAATGAATCCGTCCGGCGCCGTCCTCATCGTCGATGACGAATTGCGTTCGCTCGAAAGCCTGCAGCGCGTCTTGAGCGAGGAATTCGACGTGCTCTGCGCCCAGAACGCGCAGGAGGCGGAGGCGATCCTCGCCGGCGATCTGGTTCAGGTCATCCTGTGCGACCAGCGCATGCCCGGCGAGACCGGCGTCGATTTCCTGCGCCGCGTGCGCGAAGCGTGGCCCGATCCGGTGCGGATGATCATTTCCGGCTTTTCGGAATCCGAGGACATCATCGCCGGCGTCAACGAGGCCGGCATCTATCAATATATCACCAAGCCCTGGCATCCGCAGAAGCTGATCGATTGCGTGCGCGACGCGGTCAAGCTCTATCGCATGCAGAAGGAGCCGGGCGGGCTGGGCGCCGACGCCAAGCCCTCGCACGACACGCTCAACCGCGTGCTGGCGGACCGGCGGCGCGAGCAGCGGCGGATGTTCGAATTCGACCGCATCGTCCACGAGCCGGACGGGCCGATGGTCGAGACGCTGGCTTTGGCCCGCAAGGCCACGCAATACGATATTTCCGTCGTGATCACCGGCGCGTCCGGCGCCGGCAAGGAGCTGCTGGCCCGCGCCATCCATTTCGGCTCCGCGCGCGGCGACAAGCCCTTCGTCGTCGAGAATTGCGGCGCGCTGCCCGACGAATTGCTGGAAAGCGAATTGTTCGGCTGCAAGAAGGGGGCTTACACCGGCGCCTATCAGGACCGCATCGGCCTGTTCGAACTGGCCGACGGCGGCACGATCTTCCTCGACGAAGTCGGCGAGACCTCGCCCGCCTTCCAGGTGAAGCTGCTGCGCGTGCTGCAGGAGCGCGAAATCCGCCCGCTCGGCGCGACGCGATCGCGCAAGGTGGACGTGCGCGTCATTTCCGCCACCAACCGCGATCTCGAAATCGAGGTGGAGGAGGGGCGTTTCCGCCGCGACCTGTTCTATCGGCTCAACGCCTTCCCGATCCATCTGCCCGCGCTGGCCGAGCGGAGCGGCGACATTCCCAAGATCGCGGCCAATCTCCTGGCCGAGGTCAATCGCTCGTTCCGGCGCAAGGTTCCGGGCTTCGCGCCCGAGACGATGGCGCGGCTTGTGCGCGCATAACTGGCCGGGCAACATCCGCGAATTGCGCAACGAGATCCAGCGCATGGTGGCGATGTCCGACGACGACGCGCCCGCTCGGCGCCGCATCTGCTGTCGAAGCGTCTCGGCGATGCGGCCGCGCCGGCGGTCGAACGGCTTATGGCGCCGGCGCGTTGAAGGATCAGGTCGAGGCGCTGGAGCGGACGATCATCGCGCGCGCGCTCGACGAGCTCGGCGGCAACATCAGCCGCGCGGCGGAGCGGCTCGGCCTGTCGCGGGTGGGCCTGCGCGCCAAGATCGAGCGCTACGACCTGCGCAAGGACATGATTCATGACGGCTGAGCGCCGGGAGCGGCCCGGAAACATCCTCGACCTTGCCGGATCGGGGTTGGAGAGCGAACTGACCGACAATCAGGAATCGGTCTGGCGCGACGTCGTCCGCCGCGTGGACGAGGTCTATTCGGATCTGCTGCGCTACGAGGCCGATCTCGAAAGCAAGAACGCCGAACTGGAAGAGGCGCAAAGCTTCATCTCCAGCGTGATCGCCTCGGTTTCCGACATTCTCGTCGTGTGCGACGAGAACGGCATGGTCCTGCAGGCCAATCCGGCCTTCGTCGCCTTGCTCGGCCAGTCCGAGCCGGAACTGATCGGCCGCGCCCTGCTGGATTTCGTCGTCGCGGACGACCACGAGCAGGCGCGGCGTCATCTCGTGCGCGGGTCCGCGCGGCGAGGCCGGCGCGCCGGCGAGCGATTGCGAATTGCATTTTCTCACCGCGCGCGGTCCGTCCGATGTGATGGCGATCAATTTTTCCGGCCGGTTCGACCATTCCGGCCGCTGCGTCGGCTCGGTCCTGACCGGGCGGCCGATCGGCGAATTGCGCCGCGCCTATCAGGCCCTGCACGGCGCGCATCTCGAATTGCAGAAGGCGCAGCGCAAGCTGATCGAGCAGGAGAAGATGGCGAGCCTCGGCCGGCTGGTCGCGGGCGTCGCCCACGAGCTGAACAATCCGATCTCCTTCGTCTATGGCAACGTCCATGTGCTGGACCGCTACCGCAAGGTTCTGGCCGATTATTTCGCCGAGGAGGAGCAGCTCGACGCCGTCGGCGGGCGGCGACTTGCGGCGCAAATACCGCGTCGATTCGATCCTCGCCGATCTGGAGCCGCTGATCGAGGGCACGCTGGAAGGCGCCAAGCGCATCAGCGAGATCGTCAAGAACCTGCGGCGCATTTCCTTCAACCGCGACCCACGAGGCGCATCGGATCGATGTCGAGCGCATTTTGGCGACGGCGACCCAATGGGCGGCGCGGGCGAAGAAGAACCACGCCCGGATCGACGTCGAGGTGGCGCCGGGCCTCGCCGTCTGGGGCAACGAGGGGCAGATCCACCAGATCGTGGTCAATCTGATCGACAACGCGCTCGACGCGGTCCATGGGCGCAAGCACCCGCATATCGAGGTCCGCGCGGCTTTGGCGGGGGGCGAGGTCGAGATCGTCGTCGCCGACAATGGCGCCGGCATCGCCGATGTCGCCTTCGACAAGATGTTCGAGCCCTTCTTCACCACGAAAACCGTGGGCGAGGGCACGGGCCTCGGCCTGTGGATCTCCTACGCCATCGCCCGCGAGCACGGCGGCTCGATTTCGGCGGTCAACCGGGACGGGGGCGGCGCGCAGTTCACGCTGAGGCTGCCGGTCGGCGGCTGAGGCTTCGCCGTTTTCTCTTCGCAATCCAACGCATTATAGTGACGCGCGAGCGGGAGCGTCGCCGCGCCGACGGAAATCATCGGGAATCGTTCCTTGGAACATCTTGCCGTTTTCGCCCATCCCGCCGCCTGGGCCAGCCTGCTGACCCTCACGGTGCTGGAAATCGTGCTGGGAATCGACAATCTGGTCTTCGTCGCGCTGGCGACGCAGGGACTGCCGCCGGACCGCGCACTCAGGGCAAGCCGGCTTGGCCTTGGCATGGCGGTGATCTTCCGGCTCACCCTGCTCGCGGGCATGGTCTGGCTGACCCATCTCAACACGCGCCTGTTCGCCGTCGGGGGCCATGAGGTCACGGGACGCGACCTCATCCTGACGCTCGGCGGCCTGTTCCTGCTCTACAAGGGCACGATGGAAATCCACGAGGAGATCGACCCCGACGCGGAAGAAGGCCATGTTGCGGGCGGCAGGAGCTTCTGGCGCGCGATTTTCCAGATCGCCGTGCTCGACATCGTCTTTTCGCTCGACAGCGTGCTGACGGCGATCGGAATGGCCGACGATTTCGTGGTCATGGCCCTGGCGGTCATCATCGCCGTGGGCATCATGATCCTCGCCGCCGGGCCGGTCGGGCGCTTCATCCGCGAGCATCCCACGGTCAAGATGCTGGCTCTGTCCTTCCTGCTGCTGATCGGCATGACCCTGATCGCGGATGGCGCCGGCTATGACATCCCCAAGGGCTTCATTTATTCCGCGATCGGCTTTTCCCTGCTGGTCGAGGGCCTGAACCAATGGGCGCGGCGCAACCGCAAGGTTCGGGAAGGCGCAGGGGACGAGAACGACAAAAGCTGAATCGCCGCTGTCAAGAAAAAACTTGGCGACTCTTTCCGCCTTCGCTATAAGCACTTCTCGTGGCGCGCGGCCGAAAGGTCCCGCGCCCCTTTCTTTTCGCAAACCGCCACGCGCCGAATCCTTCCCAAAGGGCCAGGCGGGCGGACGAATCGGGACCGACATGGCCAATCCGTTCAATTTTCTTCAGGAAGTGCGCGCCGAGGCCCGCAAGGTGACCTGGCCCACCCGCCGCGAAACCCTGATCACCACCGGACTGGTGGCGCTGATGGTCTTCATGGCCGCGCTGTTCTTCGTCTCGGTCGACCAGGTCATCCGTCTCGGCGTTCAATTCATCCTCAGCTTCGGGCATTGATCGCGCCTTTCGCGCGAGACCGCCCCGGCTGCCCAACCTGACTCTTTGCGGAAAAATTCATGACCAAACGGTGGTATATCGTCCACGCCTATTCCAACTTCGAGAAGAAGGTCGCGGAAGCGATCAAGGAAGGCGCGGCGCAGCGCGGGCTCAGCGAGAAATTCGACGAGATCCTGGTTCCGACCGAGCAGGTGGTGGAAGTGCGGCGCGGCCGCAAGTTCAATTCCGAGCGCAAGTTCTTCCCCGGCTATGTGCTGGTGAAATGCGACCTGTCGGACGACGTGTTCCATCTGATCAAGAACACGCCGAAGGTCACGGGCTTCCTGGGCTCGGACAACAAGCCGATGCCGATTCCCGAGCATGAGGCCGATCGCATCAAGGGCCAGGTGGCCGAGGGCGTCGATCGCCCCAAAACCTCGATTACCTTCGAGATTGGCGAGAAGGTTCGCGTCAACGACGGCCCGTTCGCCTCGTTCGAAGGCCTCATCGAGGAAGTCGACGAGAGCCGTTCGCGCGTCAAGGTCGCGGTTTCGATCTTCGGCCGCGCCACGCCGGTCGAGCTCGAATACAGCCAGGTCGACAAGCTCGCTTAAGTCGACGACGCTTTGTTCCTCGAAAGGCCGGGCTCATGCCCGGCCTTTTGCTTTTCCGGCGCGATAACCGGGTAACACCCGCGCGCCGGACGGCGCCCCATAATCCCCGACGCAAGCGACAAGCGGCCTGAACCGCGCCCTCTGGACAGGGAGGCTTGCGACAGGGAGGATCTGATGAGCGCCAAGAATATCCTGATGATCGTCGGCGATTTCGTCGAGGATTATGAAGTCATGGTTCCGTTCCAGACGCTGCTGGCGGTCGGTCATCGCGTCCACGCCGTCTGCCCCGGCAAGGCGGCGGGAGACTCCATCGCCACCGCGATCCACGATTTCGAGGGGCAGCAGACCTATAGCGAGAAGCGCGGCCATAATTTCGCGCTCAACGCCAGTTTTGCCGACATTCGCCCCGAAAATTACGACGTTCTGGTCATTCCCGGCGGCCGCGCCCCCGAATATCTGCGCATGAACGAGCAGGTGATCGAAATGGTCCGTCATTTCTTCACGGCCAACAAGCCGGTCGCCGCGATCTGCCACGGCGCGCAATTGCTGGCGGGGGCGGGCGTCCTGAAGGGCCGGACCTGTTCGGCCTATCCCGCCTGCCGCGCCGAGGTCGAGCTTGCGGGCGGCGTCTACGCCGATATCGCCATCGACGCCGCCGTGACCGACGGCAATCTGGTCACGGCGCCGGCCTGGCCCGCCCATCCGGCGTGGCTCGGACAACTGATGGAGAAGATCGGCGCGCCGGTCGGCCAGACGCAGCAGCGCGCGGCGGCGAGCGGTGACGCATGCACGTGACCTGGTCAGGAGCGAGCGAGCCGAGCTTGCGAGGAGAGCGAAATGGTTCGGGCGCGGATTTGCAAAGATCCGGGCCCGCGCCTATCTTTTTTCAGAGCGATCCTGTTCGGCGCGGCTGAAACAGGGCGGGACGCAGCGCGAAGGGCCCGAGGCGCACATGTGCCAATTGTTCGTGAATGCCGATCCTCGCCTTTGGGAAACGCGGCTGCGCTCGGTGCGCATGCACGGATTCGCCACCAGCGTGCGGCTGGAAAAGATCTACTGGATGCTGCTGGAAGAAATCGCGCGCCGCGATGGCTTGAGCGTGGCCGAAATTCTGGCGCGGCTTTACGAGGAATTGCTCGACGCCCACGGCGCGGTCGAGAATTTCGCGTCATTCCTGCGCGTCTGCTGCGCGCGCTATCTGATGCTGCAGCTTTCCGGCGATATTCCCGCCGATCTCAAGCAGCCGATCGCGGGTCTCGACGCCGGTTCGATTCTGGCGCGCGAAGCCAAGCGTCTCGCCGGGCAGAAATCCCGATCACGCGGGCGACGTCCGTCCACGCCGGGAGGCCCGGGCCAGCGGGCTGATCTGAGCAAGGCTCGTCAGGCGCCTGATAGACGCGATCCTGCGGGATTGCCGGCGTCCCGCGTCGCCGCGGTCGGCGATATAATCCTCCAGCCGGGCGCGTGACGGAATCGACGACCGCGCCATAGCGCATGGCCAGCAGGCCCTTGTCGGCGAGGCTGCGCAGCAGGCGGCTGACCTTCTGCCGGGAGCCGAAGCCGAACTGGCTGATGTGGGTCTGGGTGAGGGCGGTGGGCTCTCCCTCGCGGGCGATGCCGCAGGCGCTGGAGGAGGCGAGCAGCAGCAGATAGGCCAGCCGCTTCTCCGGCGCGAAGGCCGAGAAGGACAGCATCCAGCCGGTGAGGAAACGGGTCCATTCTCCCACATGTTCGATCACTTCCCGCAAGGCTTCCGGATTGTTCGAGACGATCCTGAGAATGTCGCGGCAGGGAAAGGCGACGGCGGTCGCGTGATTCGAACTCCACAGGTCGTGAATCAGCGGCTCCGATCCAAAACAGCCGAGCCACGTCGCCCATCGCCCGAAAACACCGGCAGGCAAGAATAGCCGCCTTCCGCCGTCGAAAGAACGAGGTCGATGCTGCCGCTGACGATATAGCGGATGTGTTCCGGCATCTCGCCGCGCAAGGTCAGCAGCGTCCGCTCCGAAAAACGTTCGATCCTGGCCTTTCCGCTCAATTCGCGGATCTGCGTTTCGCTCAGGGAGGCGAATACGCTGCACGATCTCAAAATCGCTGGAATATCAATAGGGTCCTGGCTCATCACTCGAATTCTGGCCTCGCCGTTGATCATGATAGTTAAAGGTATCGAAAAAGGCGGAGATCGTTTTTTACGCGCTGTTAACTGCTCCGTGTGCCCTTTTACGCTCCGAATAGACGACGCGGAAAAACCACCTTTTTGAGGCGAACTCCGGCGGTATGTGATTTTCGTACGGATATCTTGCCCGCAGAGGGTTAATGCTTATGAAAGATCTTGCGCCGTTTACGCGCGAAAACGCCGCGCTCAGGGAGACGGTTCTGGAGACCGTCGTGTCGGCGCATTATCTCGCGCTCCAGCTGCGGATGCTGGCCGGAACGAAGGGATTTGCGGGCGCGGCCGAGACCGAACTGATGGCCGACGCCTTGAGCCGCTGGGCGCGCCTGGCCGCCGCGCAATGCAGCGACGAATTGGGCGAATCGCCTGGCGCCGTTCCGTGGACCGGGACGCGCGGCGGCGCGGCCAAGGCCAAGGCGGCGAGCGCCGGCAAGGTGGAAAGCCGCCGATCGCGAGGAAGCCGGCCCGGACCGGCAAGCTCGGAGCGGCGCGTCGCTAGCGACGCCAGGCGCGCCTGCGACGACGACTGCGCGGATTTTCGCGCGGATTTTCTTGCGCTTTTCCTTGCCAACCGGGCCGAAGGCGTATAAACACCCCCAACCTTCGCTACGAAGGCGCATCTGCGGGAGGCTCTCCGGTCGCCAGCCGGGTTCCGGGCCGAACCGCAAACTGCAGCCCGCGCGGGACGGAATGGTCCGTCGTCCGCGCATTTTTGTTTTGGTCCCGACCGGGGCTGAAACGAAAAAACCCAATGGGAGCAGCCATTATGGCAAAGAAGATCACGGGTTACGTGAAGCTTCAGGTCCCGGCCGGCGCCGCGAATCCTTCGCCGCCGATCGGTCCCGCGCTCGGTCAGCGCGGCCTGAACATCATGGAATTCTGCAAGGCGTTCAACGCCAAGACCGCGCAGATGGAAAAGGGGACTCCGATCCCCGTCATCATCACGGCCTATGCCGACCGCAGCTTCACCTTCGAGATGAAGCAGCCGCCGGTCACCTTCTTCCTCAAGAAGGCCGCGAACATCAAGTCCGGCTCCAAGACCACGGGCCGTGGTTTCGTCGGCAAGGTCACCCGCGACCAGATCCGCGAAATCGCGGAAAAGAAGGCGGCGGACCTCAATTCGCATTCGATCGAATCGGCCATGGCCATGATCGAAGGCTCCGCCAAGTCCATTGGCCTTGAGATCGTGGGGTAAGGCGATGAGCGGCAAGAGAATCGTCAAGGCCCGCGAGGGCATCGAGCGCACCAGGCTGTATCCGGTCGGTGACGCCATCAAGCTCGTTCGCGAGCGCGCCAGTGCGAAATTCGACGAAACCGTCGAAATCGCCATGAACCTCGGCGTCGACCCCAAGCATGCCGACCAGATGGTTCGCGGCGTGGTCAACCTGCCGAACGGCACCGGCCGCGTCCTGCGCGTCGCGGTGTTCGCTCGCGGCGCCAAGGCTGACGAAGCCAAGGCGGCGGGCGCCGACGTGGTCGGCGCGGAAGAACTCGTCACCGCCGTCCAGGGCGGCACGATCGATTTCGATCGCTGCATCGCCACGCCGGACATGATGCCGCTGGTCGGCCGTCTCGGCAAGGTGCTCGGCCCGCGCGGCCTGATGCCGAACCCGAAGGTCGGCACCGTGACCATGGACGTCGCGGCGGCTGTCGCCGCCTCCAAGGGCGGCGCCGTCGAGTTCCGCGTCGAAAAGGCCGGCATCGTGCAGGGCTCGGTCGGCAAGGCGTCGTTCGGCGACGAGAAGCTGGCGGAAAACATCGCCGCTTTCGTCGATGCGGTCGTCAAGGCCAAGCCTGCCGGCGCGAAGGGCACCTATCTGCAGCGCGTCGCCTTGTCCTCGACCATGGGTCCGGGCGTGAAGGTCGATCCGTCGTCCATCGCGATCACCCAGCACTGAATTTATGGGGCGGTCGCTCTGGCGTCCGCCAACCGCTTCCCGCAATTGGGGCGGCGCGATTTCGGATCGCGCCGCTTGACAATTTGAAAAAAATGTTGTCGCCCCTCTTGGCATGGGGCGCCAGACCGTTTACAACCCTCGTTCCTGGCGGTGGATTCGCCGCCTGACGACTGGCATGTCGCCGCGATCATTTTCCTGTTCCTGGAAAGATGATGTGTTGAAACAAGATTTGGGATGCGGTGAGGGTTTTGTCTCGTCGCCCCGGGATTTGTTCGCCGCACGAATTGACCGATCGGTTCAGTTTCGCGCCATGTCCAAGGAAATTCAGCTTCCGTCGGTTCCGAGGCTTCATCGCCCCGGAGGTTTGACGGTGGATAGGCCGGAGGCTTCGTTTCGCCCCTGAGGCGAGGCGGGGCTCTTTGGCCATGTCCTGTCCGAGACTGCCGGCGTTTTTGCCCTGTGCAAAAGCTTAATTGTCCACCGAATTCGGGTCTTCCGAACGAGGCGGGCGGCCAGCATAGACGGGGAAAGACCGGAATTCCGGAGGCTTCGGCCTCTGGCGAGTTTGGTTCGAACCCTCTGATCCACAGGGGCGCGCAACATGCGGCGCATCCTTCGTGGGGACAGGCTTAATCGGCGCCGCGCGGCTTGCGCCCTGCGGCATGTCGGCAACCGGCGATGGCCCATAGGCCGTCCAAGACGGGCTATGGGGCTTCGCCCATTGAAGTGAGAGCACTGTGGACAGAGCGGAAAAGAAAGAAGCCGTAGCCACCTTGCATGACGTCTTCGCGAAAGCGGGCGTCGTGGTGGTTGCGCGTTATTCCGGCCTGACCGTCGCCCAGCTCCAGAACCTGCGCAAGCAGGCGCGGGCTGCTGGCGCGAGCGTCCAGGTCGCCAAGAACCGCCTTGCCAAGATCGCCCTCGATGGCACCGACGTCGCCTCGATCGGCTCCCTGCTCAAGGGACCGACCCTGATCGCCTATTCGGACGATCCGGTGGCGGCGCCCAAGGTCGCGGCCGCTTTCGCCAAGGATTTCGACAAGTTCGTGATCCTCGGCGGAGCGATGGGCGCGACCGTCCTGAACCCGGATGGTGTGAAGTCGCTTGCGACCATGCCCTCCCTCGACGAACTGCGCGCGAAGCTGGTCGGCCTTATCCAGGCCCCGGCGACCAAGATCGCGCAGCTCTCGACCGCGCCCGCGGCCAAGCTGGCGCGTGTGTTCGGGGCTTACGCCAACAAGGATGCGGCCTGATCCTGGCCCGGCATTGAAACTCATCGAACCAAACACAAGATATACAGGAACTGAACATGGCTAACCTCGAAAAGATCGTCGAAGAACTCTCCTCGCTTACCGTTCTGGAAGCCGCCGAACTGGCCAAGCTTCTCGAAGAGAAGTGGGGCGTGTCGGCCGCCGCGGCTGTCGCCGTCGCCGCCGCTCCGGGCGCCGCCGCTGCCGCCGCCCCGGCCGAAGAGCAGACCGAGTTCACGGTCATTCTCGCCGCCGCCGGCGACAAGAAGATCGAAGTCATCAAGGAAGTCCGCGCCATCACCGGCCTCGGCCTCAAGGAAGCCAAGGACCTCGTCGAAGGCGCTCCGAAGGCCGTCAAGGAAGGCGCCACCAAGGACGACGCCGCCAAGATCAAGGCCGCCCTCGAGAAGGTCGGCGCCAAGGTCGAGCTCAAGTAAGCATGCCTTCAAGGGCTTCGGCCCTTCAATGAACAAAGGCGGCTCCGGGGTTTTCCCCGGGGCCGTCGCGGCCGTCACGGGGGCGTCTTCGTCCCGGCGGTTTCGACGAGGCGGGGAGACCTCCGATTCTTCCCAGGATTTCGCGCGGAATTTCTCCGCGCGGCCCGGCGACGCCGGGCAGGCGAGAGGCTTTCAAGCCCGCCTAGACATTGAGGTGCGAGGAGCGACATGGCGCAAACGTTCACCGGCCGGAAGCGTGTCCGCAAATTCTTTGGTCACATCCGCGAAGTCGCGGTCATGCCCAATCTGATCGAAGTGCAGAAAGCTTCCTACGATCAATTCCTGATGGTCGACGAGCCCAAGGGGGGACGCGACGACGAGGGATTGCAGGCGGTGTTCAAGTCTGTGTTTCCGATCTCGGATTTCGCCGGCACCGCTTTGCTTGAATTCGTGAAATACGAGTTCGAGCCGCCGAAATACGATGTGGACGAATGCCGCCAGCGCGGCATGACCTTCGCCGCGCCGCTCAAGGTCACGCTGCGCCTGATCGTGTTCGATGTGGACCCGGACACCGGCGCCAAGTCGGTCAAGGACATCAAGGAGCAGGACGTCTACATGGGCGACATGCCCTTCATGACGTCGAACGGCACCTTCATCGTCAACGGCACCGAACGCGTCATCGTCTCCCAGATGCACCGCTCGCCCGGCGTGTTCTTCGATCACGACAAGGGCAAGAGCCATTCGTCCGGCAAGCTGCTGTTCGCCGCGCGCATCATTCCCTATCGCGGCTCGTGGCTCGATATCGAATTCGACGCCAAGGACATCGTCTACGCCCGCATCGACCGTCGCCGCAAGATTCCGTCGACGTCGCTGCTCTACGCCTTGGGCTTCGACGGCGAGGAAATCCTCTCGGCCTTCTACAACAAGATCCTGTATCGCCGCGAAAAGGCCGGCTGGCGCCTGCCGTTCGACGCCGACCGCCTGAAGGGCGTGAAGGCGACGATCGACATCATCGACGCCGACACCGGCGACGTGGTGGTCGAGGCCGGCAAGAAGCTGACGGCGCGCACCGCCCGCCAGATCGCCGAACGCGGCGTCAAGTTCATCCGCGCCACGGACGAGGATCTGCTCGGCCAATATATCGCGGAAGACCTGTTCAACCCGGAAACCGGCGAAATCTTCGCCGAAGCGGGCGACGAGATCACCGCCAAGTCGCTGGAGACGCTGGTCGAGCTCGGCTTCGACGAGCTGCCGATCCTCGACATCGACCATATCAACATCGGCCCCTACATCCGCAACACGCTGGCGGTCGACAAGAACAGCTCGCGTGAAGAGGCCCTGTTCGACATCTACCGCGTGATGCGTCCCGGCGAGCCGCCGACGATCGATTCCGCGGAAGCGATGTTCCATTCGCTGTTCTTCGATTCCGAGCGCTACGACCTCTCGGCGGTCGGCCGCGTCAAGATGAACATGCGTCTCGACCTCGATTGCCCGGACACGACCCGCGTCCTGCGCCGCGAAGACATTCTCGCGGTGGTCAAGGCTTTGGTCGACCTGCGCGACGGCCGCGGCGAGATCGACGACATCGATCACCTCGGCAACCGCCGCGTCCGCTCGGTCGGCGAATTGATGGAAAATCAATATCGCCTCGGCCTGCTCCGCATGGAGCGCGCCATCAAGGAGCGCATGTCCTCGGTCGATATCGACACGATCATGCCGCAGGACCTGATCAACGCCAAGCCGGCGGCCGCCGCCGTGCGCGAGTTCTTCGGCTCGTCGCAGCTGTCGCAGTTCATGGATCAGACCAACCCGCTCTCGGAAATCACCCACAAGCGCCGCCTGTCGGCGCTGGGCCCGGGCGGTCTGACCCGCGAGCGCGCCGGCTTCGAAGTCCGCGACGTGCATCCGACCCATTACGGCCGCATCTGCCCGATCGAGACGCCGGAAGGGCCGAATATCGGCCTGATCAATTCGCTCGCGACCTTCGCGCGCGTCAACAAATACGGCTTCATCGAGGCGCCCTACCGCCGCGTGAAGGACGGGCTCGTCTCCGACGAGGTCGTCTATCTCTCGGCGATGGAAGAGCAGAAATATTCGGTCGCCCAGGCCAACGCCGCGCTCGACGACAAGGGCAACCTGACCGAAGACCTCGTGGTCTGCCGTCGCGCCGGCGACGTGGTCATGCTGACGCCCGACCATGTCGACTTCATGGACGTGTCGCCGAAGCAGCTTGTTTCGGTCGCCGCGGCGCTGATCCCGTTCCTCGAGAACGATGACGCCAACCGCGCGCTGATGGGCTCGAACATGCAGCGTCAGGCCGTGCCGCTGGTGCGCGCCGACGCGCCGCTGGTCGGCACCGGCATGGAAGGCATTGTCGCCCGCGATTCCGGCGCCGCCATCGCCGCCCGCCGCTCGGGCGTGGTCGACCAGATCGACGCGACCCGTATCGTCATCCGCGCGACGGAAGAACTCGACGCCGGCCGTCCGGGCGTCGACATCTACCGCCTGATGAAGTTCCAGCGCTCCAACCAGTCGACCTGCATCAACCAGCGTCCGCTGGTGCGCGTGGGCGACCAGGTGCACAAGGGCGAAATCATCGCCGACGGTCCCTCGACCGACATGGGCGATCTGGCGCTCGGCCGCAATGTGGTCGTCGCCTTCATGCCCTGGAACGGCTACAACTTCGAAGATTCGATCCTGCTCAACGAGAAGATCGTCAAGGAAGACATCTTCACCTCGATCCATATCGACGAATTCGAGGTGATGGCGCGCGACACCAAGCTCGGTCCGGAAGAAATCACCCGCGACATTCCCAACGTCTCGGAAGAGGCGCTGAAGAATCTCGACGAGGCCGGCATCGTCTATATCGGCGCGGAAGTGCAGGCGGGCGACATTCTCGTCGGCAAGATCACGCCGAAGGGCGAAAGCCCGATGACGCCGGAAGAAAAGCTGCTCCGCGCCATCTTCGGCGAAAAGGCCTCGGACGTGCGCGACACCTCGCTGCGGGTGCCGCCGGGCGTGCAGGGCACGATCGTGGAAGTGCGCGTGTTCAACCGCCACGGCGTGGACAAGGACGAGCGCGCCCAGGCGATCGAGCGCGAGGAAATCGAACGCCTCGCCAAGGACCGCGACGACGAGCTCGCGATCCTCGACCGCAACGTCTATGCCCGCCTCGCCGACATGCTGATCGGCAAGACGGCTCTTTCCGGCCCCAAGGGCTTCAAGAAGGAGCAGGCGCTGACGCGCGAGCTGATCGACGAATATCCCCGCTCGCAATGGTGGATCTTCGCGGTGGACGACGATGCCGTGATGGGCGAGATCGAAGCCATGCGCAAGCAATATGACGAAGCGAAGAAGGGGCTGGAAAGCCGCTTCCTCGACAAGGTCGAAAAGCTGCAGCGCGGCGACGAGCTGTCGCCCGGCGTGATGAAGATGGTCAAGGTCTTCGTCGCGGTGAAGCGCAAGATCCAGCCCGGCGACAAGATGGCCGGCCGCCACGGCAACAAGGGCGTCGTCTCGCGCATTCTCGCGCAGGAGGACATGCCCTTCCTCGCCGACGGCACCCCGGTCGATATCGTGCTGAACCCGCTCGGCGTGCCTTCGCGCATGAACGTCGGCCAGATCCTGGAGACGCATCTGGGCTGGGCCTGCCGCAATCTCGGCAAGCAGGTCGCGGCGGCGGTCAACGCCTACCAGCGTTCGCTGGAATCGTCGGGCCTGCGCGAAAAGCTGGTCGAGCTCTACGGCGAGGGCGCCGACACCGCCGAACTGGCCAAGGTGGCCGACGTCGAACTGCTCGAGATCGCGCAGAACCTGACGCGCGGCGTGCCGATCGCGACGCCGGTCTTCGACGGCGCCCGCGAGCCGGACATCGTCAAGATGCTGGAGCAGGCCGGGCTCGACGGCTCGGGCCAGACCGTGCTCTACGACGGCCGCACCGGCGAGGCGTTCGACCGCAAGGTGACCGTGGGCGTGATCTACATGCTCAAGCTGCACCATCTCGTGGACGACAAGATCCACGCGCGCTCCATCGGCCCCTATTCGCTCGTCACCCAGCAGCCGTTGGGCGGCAAGGCGCAGTTCGGCGGCCAGCGCTTCGGCGAAATGGAAGTGTGGGCGCTGGAAGCCTATGGCGCGGCCTACACGCTGCAGGAAATGCTGACCGTGAAGTCGGACGACGTCGCAGGCCGCACCAAGGTCTACGAATCCATCGTGCGCGGCGACGACACGTTCGAATCCGGCATTCCGGAAAGCTTCAACGTCCTGGTCAAGGAAATGCGTTCGCTCGGCCTCAATGTCGAGCTGAACCAGTCCCTGCCGCCGGCGACCGACGAGCTGCCGCCGGCCGAAGCCGCCGAATAATCCGGGGAGGCGCCTGCGCCTCCCTGTTCGCCAAGGCGGGAGGCGTCGTTCGCCTCCCTGTGCGCCCCAATTTGGAGCGGGATTCCGCGACAGCCGCCGGAATCGCCAGCCCAGGAGACAGTGATGAATCAAGAGGTCATGAATCTCTTCAATCCGGTCGTCGCGCCGCAGGCCTTCGACCAGATTCAAATCTCCATCGCCAGCCCGGAAAAGATCCTGTCCTGGTCCTTCGGCGAGATCAAGAAGCCCGAGACGATCAACTACCGCACGTTCAAGCCGGAACGCGACGGCCTGTTCTGCGCGCGCATCTTTGGTCCGATCAAGGATTACGAGTGCTTGTGCGGCAAGTACAAGCGCATGAAATACAAGGGCGTCATCTGCGAGAAGTGCGGCGTCGAGGTCACGCTCTCGCGCGTCCGCCGCGACCGCATGGGCCATATTTCGCTCGCCGCGCCGGTCGCCCACATCTGGTTCCTGAAGAGCCTGCCGTCGCGCATCGGCCTGCTGCTCGACATGACGCTCAAGGATCTCGAGCGCATCCTCTATTTCGAATCCTATATCGTCATCGATCCGGGCCTGACGCCGCTCAAGACGCGCCAGCTCCTGAACGAGGAAGAATATGTCATCGCCCAGGACGAATACGGGCAGGACAGCTTCACCGCGCTGATCGGCGCGGAGGCGATCCGCGAACTGCTGCGCGGTCTCGATCTCGAGAACATCGCGGCCCAGCTCAAGGTGGAAATCTCGGAAGCGACCACCGAGCTGAAGCCCAAGAAGCTCGCCAAGCGCCTGAAGATCATCGAGGCCTTCATCAATTCCGGCAACAAGCCGGAATGGATGATCCTGACCGAAGTCCCGGTCATCCCGCCGGACCTGCGCCCGCTGGTGCCGCTCGACGGCGGCCGCTTCGCGACCTCCGACCTCAACGATCTCTACCGCCGCGTCATCAACCGCAACAACCGCCTGAAGCGGCTGATCGAGCTGCGCGCGCCCGACATCATCATCCGCAACGAAAAGCGCATGCTGCAGGAGGCGGTCGACGCCCTGTTCGACAACGGCCGCCGCGGCCGCGTCATCACCGGCGCCAACAAGCGTCCGCTGAAGTCGCTCGCCGACATGCTCAAGGGCAAGCAGGGCCGCTTCCGCCAGAACCTGCTCGGCAAGCGCGTCGACTATTCCGGCCGTTCGGTCATCGTGGTCGGCCCCGAGCTCAAGCTGCACCAGTGCGGCCTGCCCAAGAAGATGGCGCTCGAACTGTTCAAGCCGTTCATCTACTCGCGCCTCGACGCCAAGGGCCTCTCCGCCACCGTCAAGCAGGCGAAGAAGCTGGTCGAGAAGGAAAAGCCGGAGGTCTGGGACATCCTCGACGAGGTGATCCGCGAACATCCGGTCATGCTCAACCGCGCGCCGACGCTTCATCGCCTCGGCATCCAGGCGTTCGAGCCGACGCTGATCGAAGGCAAGGCGATCCAGCTGCATCCGCTGGTCTGCGCGGCCTTCAACGCCGACTTCGACGGCGACCAGATGGCCGTCCACGTGCCGCTGTCGCTCGAAGCGCAGCTCGAAGCGCGCGTGCTGATGATGTCGACCAACAACATCCTGCACCCCGCCAACGGCCAGCCGATCATCGTGCCGTCGCAGGACATCGTGCTCGGCCTCTATTACCTGACCCTCGTCCGCGACGGCGAGCCGGGCCAGGGCATGGCCTTCTCCAATCTCGGCGAGATCGAGCACGCGCTGTTCGCCAAGGCGGTGACGCTGCACACCAAGATCAAGGGCCGCGCCTGGACCTATGACGAGAACGGCAAGCGCGTGTCGAAGATCTTCGACACCACGCCGGGCCGCATGCTGCTCGGCCAGCTGCTGCCGAACCATGTGAAGGTCCCCTTCGACGTCGTGAACAAGCTCATGACGAAGAAGGAAATCTCGGGGATGATCGACGCCGTCTACCGCAATTGCGGTCAGAAGGAGACGGTGATCTTCTGCGACAAGATCATGGGCCTCGGCTTCCGCGAAGCCTGCAAGGCGGGCATTTCCTTCGGCAAGGACGACATGGTCGTGCCGGAGACGAAGGGCCGCATCGTCGAGGAGACGCGCAGCCTCGCCAAGGAATACGAGCAGCAGTACAACGACGGCCTGATCACCCAGGGCGAGAAGTACAACAAGGTCGTGGACGCCTGGGCGAAGTGCACCGACAAGCTCGCCGAAGAAATGATGGCGCGCATCTCGGCGGTCCGCAAGGACGACGACGGACGCGACAAGCCGATCAACTCGATCTACATGATGTCGCATTCCGGCGCGCGTGGCTCGCCCGCGCAGATGAAGCAGCTCGCCGCCATGCGCGGCCTGATGGCCAAGCCCTCGGGCGAGATCATCGAGAGCCCGATCATCTCGAACTTCAAGGAAGGCCTCACCGTTCTCGAGTACTTCAACTCGACCCACGGCGCCCGCAAGGGCCTCGCGGACACCGCGCTGAAGACCGCGAACTCCGGCTATCTGACCCGCCGCCTCGTCGACGTGGCGCAGGATTCGATCATCACCTCCTATGATTGCGGCTCGACCAACGGCATCCGCATGCGGGCGATCATCGACGCCGGCCAGATCGTGGCGTCGCTCGCGATCCGCATTCTCGGCCGCTTCACGGCCGAGGATCTGCTCGAGCAGGACGGCACGGTCATCGTCAAGGCCGGCGAGATGATCCAGGAATGGCATATCGACCGCATCAACGCGGCCGGCATCCAGGAAGTGAAGATCCGCTCGGTGCTGACCTGCGAGGCCAAGAACGGCTGCTGCGCGGCCTGCTACGGCCGCGATCTGGCGCGCGGCACGCCCGTCAACATGGGCGAGGCGGTCGGCGTCATCGCGGCCCAGTCGATCGGCGAGCCGGGCACCCAGCTCACCATGCGCACCTTCCACATCGGCGGCGCGGCGCAGATCGCGGACAGCTCCTTCATCGAGGCCAATTTCGACGGCGTCGTGAAGCTGCGCAACCGCCATGTCGCGCGCAATTCCGATGGCGACCTCATGGTCATGGCGCGCAACGTCGCCGTGGTCATCTGCGGTCCGGACGGAACCGAGCGCGCGGTGCATCGCGTCCAATATGGCGCGCGCCTCAAGGTGGACGAGGGCGATCACGTCAAGCGCGGCCAGCGCGTGGCGGAATGGGATCCCTACACCCGTCCGATCCTGACCGAAGTCGAGGGCATCGTCGGCTTCGAGGATCTGGTCGAAGGCCAGTCCCTGGCGGAGACGGTGGACGAGGCGACCGGCATCGCCAAGCGCATGGTCATGGACTGGCGCCTGAACGCCCGTTCGTCGAGCCTCAAGCCCTGCCTTGTCATCAAGGGCAAGGACGGCAAGGTCCTGAAGCTCGCGCGCGGCGGCGAAGCCCGCTACACGCTCCCGGTGGACTCGATCCTCGCGGCCGATCCCGGCTCGACGGTGCAGGCGGGCGACATCATCGCCCGTATCTCGCTCGACAGCGCCAAGACCCGCGACATCACCGGCGGTCTGCCGCGCGTCGCGGAACTGTTCGAGGCGCGCCGTCCCAAGGATCACGCGATCATCGCGGAGATCGGCGGCACGGTGCAGTTCGGCCGCGACTACAAGAACAAGCAGCGCCTCTCGATCATCCCGAGCGAGGAAGGCGCGGAGCCCGTCGAATATCTGATCCCCAAGGGCAAGCACATCCATCTGCAGGATGGCGACATTGTCGAAAAGGGCGATTACATCGTCGACGGCAACCCGGCGCCGCATGACATCCTTGCCATCAAGGGCGTCGAGGAGCTGGCCGCCTATCTCGTCAACGAGATCCAGGAGGTCTATCGCCTCCAGGGCGTGAGCATCAACGACAAGCACATCGAAGTGATTGTCCGCCAGATGCTGCAGAAGGTCGACATCACCGATCCCGGCGAGACCGACTTCCTGTCCGGCGAACAGGTCGACCGCATGGAAATGGACGAGGTCAACGAAAAGATGATCGAGGAAGGCAAGCGTCCGGCGACCGGCACGCCGGTCCTGCTCGGCATCACCAAGGCGAGCTTGCAGACCCGCTCGTTCATCTCGGCGGCCTCGTTCCAGGAGACCACGCGCGTCCTCACGGAAGCCGCGGTCAACGGCAAGATCGACACGCTGGAAGGCCTCAAGGAAAACGTCATCGTCGGCCGGCTCATCCCGGCGGGCACGGGCGCCGCGATGTCGAAAATGCGCCACATCGCCTCGACCCGCGACGATCTCATCCTGCAGCAGAAAGCCGAGGCCTCCTCGGCCCCGCCGCAGCTTCCCGCCGCGGAATGATCTCAAGACAAAAAAAGGCCGCCCTTCGGGGCGGCCTTTTTCTTTGGGGAACGTGGAAGAGGAGATTATTCCTTGACCAGGGCGTCCATGGCCTGGGCAGGCCGCGGAACGAGACCGGCAGCTTCATCGGACGACCGACCGCGTCGATGAATTCGAGCGAGCCACGTCGGTCTGGCCGCGGAGACTCTTCCACTGGGCGTCCGTGAGGGCGAATCGGCGAAGCAGCCAGCGGGCGCGCAGCGTCGCCAGGCGAGTTCCTGGCCATGGGCGTCCTTGTCGCCGGTCGAGAAGTTCACGATGCTCGGCAGGGAAATATTGCTCGGGACATGGGCGGTCAGGTGATAGGGGTCGGTCCTGGCCAGTCGCCCCATGGCGATCTGGGCGATCGGCGCCGCTGCTGCCCGGCCTGAATGGTCGCGAGATCTCGCACAGCTTGTTCGTGGCGGCGGGATCGGCCAGACGCTGGCAGCGATAGCGTCCAGTCGCCATAGCTCGCGGTCGTCGTCTGCGGCTCGGCACCGACGGACGGCGCCGCCGCCGGCTTCGGGTCCTCGGCGAGAGCGGGCGACGGCAGCGGCGAGGCGAAGAGCACGGCGGCGATGCGTCGGTTCATTGGCGAGGCTCCAATCAGATTGCGCGTCGGTCCAGACGCAAAACGAGAACAAGGAAAAAGCGGGGCTTCTGCCCCCTGATCAGGCGCGCTTGCGTTCGCGCAGGAACTGGAAGAACTCCACGCCTTCGCGCAGCCGCCGCTTCATCATGGCGCGGTCGCGCACCATTTCATTGACGATCGAGCCGATCTTGCTCGGGCGGAAATAGAACTGGCGATAGAAGGTCTCGACCGCGTCGAAGATTTCCTGGTGGCTGAGGTTGGGATAATGCAGCGGCGCGATCTGCACGCCGTTTTCATTGACCAGTTCGGCGTTGGCGCTGTCGAGCCAGCCGTTTTCCAGCGCCTGATCGTAGAGGAACGTGCCGGGATAGGGCGCGGCCAGCGAAACCTGCAAGGTGTGCGGGTTGACTTCCTTGGCGAAGGCGATCGTCTCCTTGATCGTCTCGCGGGTCTCGCCGGGCAGGCCCATGATGAAAGTGCCGTGGACGGCGACGCCCAGCTCGTGGCAATCCTTGGCGAACTGTTTGGCGACCTCGACCCGCATGCCCTTCTTGATGTTGTGCAGGATCTGCTGGTTGCCGGATTCATAGCCGACCAGCAGCAGACGCAGGCCGTTGTCGCGCATGACCTTCAGCGAGGCGCGCGGCACGTTGGCCTTGGCGTTGCACGACCAGGTGACGCCGAGCTTGCCGAGTTCCTTCGCGATGGCCTCGGCGCGGGGCAGATCGTCGGTAAAGGTGTCGTCGTCGAAGAAGAATTCCTTCACCTGCGGGAAGTTCTCCTTGCACCATTTGATCTCCTCGATCACGTGGGCGACGCTGCGGGTGCGGTAGCGATGGCCGCCTACGGTCTGCGGCCACAGGCAGAAGGTGCAGCGCGACTTGCAGCCGCGCCCGGTATAGATCGAGATGTAGGGGTGCTTGAGATAGCCGATGAAATAGTTCTCGATCTTCAGGTCGCGCTTGTAGACCGGCGACACGAACGGCAGCGAGTCCATGTCCTCGAGGATCGGTCGCTCGGAATTGTGATGGATGGCGCCGTCGGCGTCGCGCCAGGACAGGCCGAGAATGTCTTTCCAGTCCTTGCCGTCGGCGACGTCCTTGACCGTGAAATCGAATTCGTTGCGGGCGACGAAATCGACGCAGGGCGCGTCTTTCAGGCTGCCGTCGGCGTCGACCGCCACCTTGGCGCCGATCAGGCCGACCTTGAGCTTCGGATTGGCGGCTTTGAGCGCCTCGATGCACTTCACGTCGGACGCGAAGGACGGGACGGAGGTGTGCGACGATGACGAGATCGAAATCCTTGGCCTGCGCCACGACTTCGGCGAGGCTGGTCTTGTGCGGCGGGGCGTCGATCAGCTTGGAATTCTCGACCAGCGCGGCCGGCTGGGCCAGCCATGTCGGATACCAGAACGAGGCGATTTCGCGCCGCGCCTGATAGCGCGAGCCGGCGCCGCCGTCGAATCCGTCAAAGGAAGGCGCTTGCAAAAAGAGAGTGCGCATTCGGTCCCGCTCCGCCTAAGCTATCGAAAGTTCGAAAAAGTTTGCGCCACAAAGCCTCGCAATCGCGGCCATTCCGTGGCGCCCAGGTCCAGTTCGACCGCGACTTAAACAACATCGCGGCCGATCAATCAATCTCGGGCTCGTCGTCCCCGGCGACAGCCGACGCTGGCGACCGGCTGCGCGCCCGGACAGCAGGCGCGCCAGAAACGGCCCGACCAGGATGACCATGAGCACCCGCGCCGTCTGCAAGGCCATCACGAAGGACATGTCGAGCTTGGCCGAGGCCGCGATGATGGCGACGGCGTCGATGCCGCCCGGACTCATCGCCAGATAGGCGGTCATGGGATCGACGTGCGCCAGATGGGCCAGGGCGAAGGAGAGCGCGGCGCACAACGCGATCAGCGCGAGGATCGAGCCGAGGATCGCCGGCAGCGCCCTGAAGGCGTGCAGCAGGATGGCGCGCGAGAAGCGCAGCCCGATGCACCAGCCGAGAATGGCGTAATTCAAGGCGAGAAAGGCGCGCGGCAGTTCGAGCGCGAACAGCCCGCTATCCTGCACGATCGCGCCGGCAAACAGCGGCAGCAGCAGGGGACCGGCGGGAATTTTCAGCCGCCGCGCGATCCAGGCGCTGCCGAGCAGCAAGGCGAGGGTGAGGACAAAGCCCGGCCACGCGACCGGGGCCGTAAAGCCGGGGCCGGCCGCGGCTGCGTCCGCGCCGGACGCGGTGAACCGCGCCACGAGGCTGGCGAGAAGCGCGACGAGCAGCACGCGCAGATATTGCATGAAGGCGACGAGGCGCATGTCGGCGCCATAGGCGTCGGACATCAGGACCATGGCCGAGGCCGCGCCGGGAAGGGAGCCCCAGATCGCGGTGGAGCCGGGAAAGACCCGCGTCCTGGTCAAGGTCCAGCCGAACAAGGCGCTGACCACGACCACCGACAGCGCGGCGGCGATGAACACAGGCCAGTCCTGCACCATTTCGTGCAGGATCGCCGGGGTCATCTTCTGCGCGATCATGCCGCCGATCGCGGCCTGCGCCATGATGAATAGCTTGGGCGAGACCTGCGCGCGGCCTTCAAAGCCCGAGACGATTCCGCCGGCGGCGATCGCGCCAAGGAGCAGCGCTGCGGGAAGGCGCGCGGCCATCAGCGCGCCGCCGAAAAGCAGGGTGAGCCCCGATCAGCGCGCCCCATTGAACGAGGGGGCCGCCTTCGCGCAGCGAGAAGGTGTTCGGCGCGCTCATGCCTCGGCGAAGGCGAGATCGGCGCTGGTCACCACCCGCCCCAGCCGGGGGAAGATCTGGCCGATGGCGAAGGCGTGCATCTCCGCCGACCGCGAGGCGCAGATTTCTTCGACGGCGACGATGTCGAAACCGAGCTCCCAACCCTGCCGCGCCGTCGATTCAACGCCGAAATTAGTCGAAACGCCGCCGAGCACGATTGTCTTGATCCCGCGGCGACGGAGCTGGAGTTCGAGTTCGGTGCCGTAGAAGGCGCCCCATTGCCGCTTCGTGATCAGAAAATCGCCCGCCGCCGCCAGCCCTTCCGCGAAATCGCTCCAGCCGGCGGGCAGGGGGCCCGCAAAGCGCATCGGCTCGTCCACGTTCTGCCGCGGCGTGTCGGCGAAATCCGCCGAGAATTCGACTCGCACCAGAAAGACCGGCGCATGGGCGGCGCGGAAACGGCCCGCCAGAGCTTTGGCGGCGGCGACGACGTCGGCGGCGGAATGCGGCGCCACCGGAGCGGCGATGATGCCCTTTTGCAGGTCGATCAGGACAAGAGCGGAGGTGTTGGGATCGAGATGGATCATCGCGCGCCTCGGCGGGAATTTGGTCAGAGGCGCATCCCGGGCTGGCCGGCGCGCGGAAATTATGCGAGGATATCCTCGCAAATTTAATTTGAGGATGTCCTCGCAAAAGTCAAGAGCGATGCAGCAGAAGCTTGTCGAAGGCGCGGAGCCGAAGCGACGGCGCGGCCATTTGCGGGTCGCGGCGATTCTGCAGACGGCTGGCGATCTTTTCGCCGAACAGGGCTTCGACGCCGTCACCATGACCTCGATTGCGGCGCGGTCCGGTGCGGCAATCGGTTCGCTGTACCGGTTCTTCCCGACCAAGGAAGCCCTCGCCGACGCCGTGCTGCGCCGCTTCGGCGAGAGGATTGGCGAGGATCTCGCCGCCCTGGCGCGGGACGCCGAGCATCTGCCGCTTGAAAATTTCGCCGACGCCTTTGTCGATCATGCGCTCGCCTGGGCGCCGGATCGCGCGGCGGCGCTGGTCCTGATCGAGGCGCGCCATATCGGCGGCGCCGAGCGCGAGCGCCTTCGCGCCACGCTGCGCCAGCGAATTGCGGAGGCGATTTCGCGGATCAATCCGGGGCTGGCTCCGGAGCTCATAGCGGCGAAGGCCAGGGTGCTGCAGCAATTGTTCAAGCTTGTCGCAGCCAATGCCGGCGAGGGGGACGCGGTCATCGGCGAATTGCGCGCCCTGGTCCGCCGCTTCCTGCAAGAGCAGGTCGCCAATGGGTGAAGTCTTTTTCCATTGGCCGCGCCATTGGGCGCGCCCAAAGGCGCGGCGCCCGGCGCCACCCGGCGCCGCTGCGCCCGTCGGTGCGGGCGCCAGGGAGCATTCGCCACGCTCCTTGGCGCTATTCCCCGAAGATCGACCATTTCATGCGCTTCGCGAGCCGCTCCAAAGCGAGGCGGCCGAGGTGCGAATTGCCGGAGGAATCGAGTCCGGGCGCCCAGACCGCGATCGAGGCGCGGCCGGGGGCCACCGCGAGGATGCCGCCGCCGACGCCGCTCTTGCCGGGAAGACCGACGCGATAGGCGAATTCGCCGGAGCCGTCGTAATGGCCGCAGGTCAGCATGAGGGCGTTGATGCGCCGGGCGCGTTCGGGCGAAACCATGCTGCAGCCGGTGTCAGGGTTGCGCCCGGAATGAGCGAGGAAGCGCCCGGCCAAGGCCAGTTGCCGGCAGCTCATGGCGATGGCGCAATGGTGGAAATAGGTTCCGAGCACGAAATCGACCGGATTTTGCAGCACGCCGAAGCTCTTCATGAAATTGGCGAGCGCGGCGTTGCGAAAGCCGGTCGCCTTTTCCGAGCGTGCCACGGCCTCGTCGATGAAAATGGACTCGTCCTGCGCCGCGAAACGGATGAAGCGCAGGATTTCGCCAAGCGCTTCGCGCGGCGGATGGCCAGAGAGGATCACGTCGGTCACCGCCAGCGCGCCGGCGTTGATGAACGGGTTGCGCGGCACGCCGCGTTCCTGTTCGAGCTGGACGATGGAGTTGAAGGCGTTGCCGGACGGCTCGCGGCCGACGCGCCGCCACAAATGGTCTCCGGCCACGCCCAGCGCCAGCGTCAGCGCGAACACTTTCGATATGCTCTGGATGGAAAACGGAATGTCCGCATCGCCGCCGCAGGCGACGGTCCCGTCGGCTGCGACGACCGCAAGGCCGAACCGGCGCAGGATCGACCCGGGCGAGTTCGGGAATATAGGTCGCGACATCGCCCCGGTCGGCGCGGCCCGCCATTTCCTCAGCGATGTCGCGCACGACGCCTTCCAGATCCATCGATGTGCCATTCCTCCCGCGCCGGCTGCCGGCGCGTCCGATCCACCCGCAGGCTAACGGAAAACCGGGCGCCGCAATAGCGTCAGATCAAGGCGTTACAGAGGTGCTGGCGATAGGTTCCGTCCACGTGAAACCCGAGGTTTTTTCCCTTGAACGAAACGGATGACAAGGTCCCGAGCGAACCAGGCCGGGCAGATCGCCGGGCCGGCCGCTCCGGCTCAATTGCCGGCGACCGTCCCGCAGCCGGCCGAGCCCCATGCCGTCGTCGAGCATCACCCGCCCGGCAGGCGCAGCATCTGGGCCCGACGCCTCGCGGTCCTCGCCATTGTCGGCGGCGGCGCGGGCTTCCTGTTCTGGCAGGCGCATCGCGCGCCGGCCATTCCGGCCTGGATCGTCTATGGCAATGGCCGGCTCGAGGCCGATCCGATCGACATTTCGACCAAATTCGCCGGGCGCATCGCGGAATTGCGCGCCGACGAGGGCGATGCCGTCGTCGCCGGCCAGATAGTCGCCGTGATGGACACGCGCGACCTCGCCCAGACCTTGCAAAAGGGCGAGGCGCAAGTCGAACAGGCGCGCAAGTCCGTGGACGAGGCCAACTCGACCGCCGAACAGGCCCGCAGCTCGACCCTTCTCGCCGAACAGGAAATGGAGCGGGCGCAAAAACTGCTCGCGAACGGCTGGACGACCAAGGAAGTGTTCGACCAGCGCAAGCAGCAGCTCGATTCGGCCCGCGCGCTCCAGAACGCCGCCGATCATCGCGTCACAGAGGCGCAGAACGCGCTGAAAGCCGCGCAGCACGACGCCGAACTGACCCGCGTCAATATCAACGACAATACGCTGGTCGCGCCGCGCGACGGCCGCATCGAATATCGTCTCGCCAATGTCGGCGAGGTGCTCGGAATCGGCGGCAAGGTCTTCACCATGCTCGACACGGCCTATGTCTATATGGACGTCTATCTGCCGACGCTTTCCGCCGACAAGGTGAAGATCGGCGCCGATTCCCGCATCCTGCTCGACGGCTACCCGGACCGGCCCATCCCGGCAAAGGTCTCCTATCTCGCCAGCCAGGCGCAATTCACGCCGAAAATGGTGGAGACCAAGAACGATCGCGACAAGCTGATGTTCCGCGTGCGGGTGAAGATCGATCCCGACCGCGCCCACGCCCATGCCAGCGAAGTGCGCAGCGGCCTGCCGGGCATGGCCTATGTCAAAACCGACGACGCCAAGGAATGGCCTGCGACGCTTCAGGGCCGCAAGGAATGAGCCTTGAACCGGCCGCGCCGGCGGTCCGCCTGCGGGATCTGCGCCATCTCTATGGCCGGACAGTCGCGCTCGACGGTCTCTCGCTCGATATTCCCGCCGGCTGCATGGTCGGCCTGGTCGGGCCGGACGGCGTCGGCAAATCGACCCTGCTGGGCCTGATTTCCGGCGCCAAGGCGCTGCAGGACGGCGGCGTCGAGGTTTTGGGCGGCGATATCGGCGACGCGCGCTACCGGGACGAGACCTGCCATCGCATCGCCTACATGCCGCAGGGGCTGGGCAAGAATCTGTACCCCGACCTCACGGTTGCGGAAAACATCCGCTTCTTTTCGCGGCTTTACGGGCAGGGCAGGGCCGAGGGCTCGGCGCGCGCGGCGCAGCTGATGCGCGACGTCGGCCTCGCGTCTTTCGCGGATCGCCCCGCCAACAAGCTGTCCGGCGGCATGAAGCAGAAGCTCGGCCTGTGTTGCGCCCTGATCCACGATCCCGAACTGCTGATCCTCGACGAGCCGACCACCGGCGTCGATCCGCTGTCGCGGCGCCAGTTCTGGGAGCTGGTGGACCGCATGCGCCTCCGCGCGGCCAAATCCGATGGCGCCGGCAAAGGCGATGAGCGTCATCGTCGCCACCGCCTATATGGAAGAGGCCGAACGCTTCGATTTCCTGATCGTGCTCAACGCGGGCAAGATTTTGGCGACCGGCGCGCCCGCCGAGATCAAGGCGCGGACCGGCGCGGCGAGCATCGAGGACGCCTATATCGCGCTGCTGCCGGAAGAGGAGCGGTCGCAGGCGCGCAAGCTGGTCATTCCGCCGCGCGGCAAGGACGGCGACGGGCCGGTGATTTCGGCGCGGGGGCTGACCTGCCGCTTCGGCGACTTCACCGCGGTCGATCATGTCGATCTCGACATCGAACGCGGCGAGATCTTCGGCTTTCTCGGCTCGAACGGCTGCGGCAAGACCACGACCATGAAAATGCTGACCGGCCTGCTGCCGGCGAGCGAAGGCACGGCTCGGCTGTTCGGCCAGACGCATGGAGGCTGGCGGCATGGAGTCGCGCCGCCGCGTCGGCTACATGTCGCAGAGCTTCTCGCTCTATTCCGAACTCACCGTCGCGCAGAACCTCGACCTGCACGCCCGCCTGTTCCAGCTGCCGCGCGACGAGGCGCGAGCGCGCATCGCCGAGCTGACCGAGCGTTTCGGCCTCGAAGGCCATAGCGATGCGCTCGCCGCCGACCTGCCGCTCGGCATCAGGCAGCGCCTCGCGCTTGCCGTGGCTCTCGTGCACAAGCCGGAACTGCTGATCCTCGACGAACCGACGTCGGGCGTCGATCCGCTGGCGCGCGACGAGTTCTGGCGGCTGCTGATCGAGCAATCGCGCGAGCACGGCGTCACCATTTTCATCTCGACCCATTTCATGAACGAGGCGGCGCGCTGCGACCGCATCTCGCTGATGGATTCCGGGCGCATTCTCGCGACCGGCGCGCCGGCCCAGCTGGTCAAGGCCAAGGGCGCGGCCAATCTCGAAGACGCCTTCATCGCTTATCTGGAACAGGCCGGCGCCGCGCGGGGCAATGGCAATGCGGCGGAAGAGGCGGCGCCCCTGCTGGCGCCCGAGGTCGAGCGCAAGAACCCGTGGTTCAGCGTCCGGCGCATGATGGCCTATACGATCCGCGAGATCCTGGAGCTGTCGCGCGATCCGATCCGGCTCGGCTACGCCCTGTTCGGGCCGGCGCTGCTGCTGCTGGTGCTGGGCTTCGGCATCACGACCGACGTCGATTTGCTGACCTATGCCGTGCTCGACCAGGACAATTCCTTCCTCAGCCGGGCCTATGCCAGCGAAATCCGCGGCTCGGCCTATTTCGTCGAACAGGCCCCGATCCGCGACGCCGAGGATTTGCGCACCCGCCTCAAGAGCGGCGCCGTCAGCGCCACGATCGAAATCCCGCCGGGCTTCGGCCGCGACATCAAGCGCGGCCGCCAGACCGAGGTTTCGGTCTGGATCGACGGCGCGATGCCGTTCCGCGCCGAGACGATCCACGGCTATCTCCAGGGCGTGCACCTGCAATTCCTGTCCGACCCGGCCATTCGCGGCATGGTTTCCGGCACGGACGATCCCGCTCCGGCCTCGATCGAGACGCGCTTCCGCTACAATCAGGATTTCGATTCGATCTACGCCATGGTTCCGGGCGCCATCGCGCTCCAGCTCGCGCTGATTCCCGCCATTCTCATGGCGCTGGCCATCGTGCGCGAGAAGGAGCTCGGCTCGATCACCAATCTGTACGTCACGCCGGTGACGCGGCTCGAATTCCTGCTCGGCAAGCAAATTCCCTATATCGCGCTGGCCTTCATCGATTTCCTTGTCATGTTCGTGATGGCGATCACGATCTTCGCTGTCCCGCTCAAGGGCGGCTTCACCATTCTCGCGCTCTCGGCCCTGGTCTATGTCGCGGCGACGACGGCCTATGGCATGGTGGTCTCGGCCTTCACCAGCACGCAGATCGCGGCTCTGTTCGGCACGGTCATCCTGACCATCCTGCCCGCGAGCATGTTCGCCGGCATGTCCACGCCCGCCTCGTCGATCACCGGTTTCGGCCGCGTGCTCGGGGCCGCTGTTCCCGATGACCTATTTCCTGCCGATCTGCGTCGGCGCCTTCACCAAGGGCCTCGGCTTCGCCGATCTGTCGCGCTATCTCGCCTTGCTGGCTTTGTTCGCGCCCGCGCTGATCCTGATCAGCCTGCTGCTGCTGCGCAAACAGGAGAAATGATAATTAAATATCTAATGATTACAATAAATTGATAGGTTATGTCTGTCTCAACAATTTATTTAGGTAACGCTAGGGTAATTTTTCCATCTGCGGTTTGCCGAAACCATGGCGCAGGCCAACATGCGGTTGCGCCCTTCGCGCAGGGCCATTTCGCCCGGCGCTGTGACATGAACTCCAGACTGGCGCAGGATGGATGCGCCGGGCGCCGGCGGAATGCGACGGCTATCGTCGGGAAAGCTGAAGTCCGAAGGCATCTCCGGCAAGGGCAGGGATGCGCCAATGAACTAAACCGCTACCGCGGTAGCAGTGGCAGGCGCTCAGGGGTTGAGGACGCCAGGTAACGGTAAGAGGCGAACTGTCTGAAGATCATGGGGTTAGCAACCTCGCTTCAGACAGGAGCAGCCCAATGACAAAGGAGTGCATCAGCCCGCTTCGCCGGCGCATGATCGAGGACATGACCGTCCGGCGTTTGGCCTCGAAGACGCAACGCAATTATATCCGCGCGGTCAAAACTTTCGCTTGCTACCTCGGCCGATCGCCCGAGACGGCCACCGCCGAAGACCTGCGTCTGTTCCAATTGCACTTGAGCGAGACGCACGTCCGTCCGCCGACGATCAACGCGACGGTCACGGCGTTGCGGTTCCTCTTCACCGTGACGCTCGATCGGCCCGATGTCGCCCGGCGTCTGACGTTCGTCCACGAGCCACGCAAGCTGCCGGTCGTCCTGAGCCCCGAAGAGGTTGCGCGCTTTCTGGAGGCGGCGCCGAGCATCAAGTACAAGGCCGCGCTCAGCGTCGCCTATGGCGCGCGGCTTGCGCGTCTCCGAGGTCGTCTGCGCTCAAAGTCTCGGACATCGACAGCAAGCGCATGATGCTGCGCGTCGAGCAGGGCAAGGGCCGCAGGGATCGCCACGCGATGCTCTCGCCGCAGCTGCTCGAGCTTCTGCGCGACTGGTGGCGGATCGCGCGACCGCAGGTCTGGCTGTTTCCCGGGCAGGACCCGATCAACCCGATGTCGACGCGCCAGCTCAATCGCGCCTGCCATGCCGCGGCCGACATGGCCGAGATCACCAAGCGCGTGTCGCCGCATACCTTGCGGCACAGCTTCGCCACCCATCTGCTCGAACAGAACATCGACATTCGGGTGATCCAGGTTCTGCTCGGACACGCCAAGCTCGACACCACGGCGCTCTATACCCGCGTCGCCACCAACACCATCCGGCACGTCATGAGCCCGCTCGATCGCCTGACGCCGCTGAAGCCGGCGAGACGCCAAGCCGCCCGCCTGATACACCGGGCGGTCATGGGCGCGTCCGGTGCTGGAGGTCGCGGACATCTTCCGCGGCCACGGCCCGGCGTGGCGCAAGGCCAACGCCGGCCACGTCAGCCTTGGCCAGTTGAAGGTGATGTCGGCGATCGAGAGCTGCCGCACGGCGGCGCTCGGCGGCCATGTCGAGCGCTGCGAGGACTGCGCCCACACGCGCATCGCCTACAACTCCTGCCGCAACCGCCATTGCCCGAAGTGCCAGGGCGCGGCGGCCAAGGATGGCTGGCCGAGCGCGAGGCCGAACTGCTGCCCGTGCCCTACTACCACGTCGTCTTCACGCTGCCCGGCGCCGATCGCCGACATCGCCTATCAGAACAAGGCCGTCGTCTACGACCTGCTGTTCAAGGCCTCGGCCGAGACGCTGACCACCATCGCCGCCGATCCCAAGCATCTGGGCGCGCGGATCGGCATCACCTCGGTGCTGCACACCTGGGGGTCGGCGCTCACCCACCATCCGCACGTTCACATGATCGTTCCCGGCGGCGGCATCTCGCTCGGACGGCCAGAGCTGGGTCTCCTGCCGGCCCGGCTTCTTCCTGCCGGTGCGCGTGCTCTCGCGGCTGTTCCGCCGGCTGTTCCTCGAAAAGCTCGATCGCCGCCCACGCCGCCGGCCGCCTGCACTTCTTCGGCGCGCGCGCCCAACTCGCACGACCCAGCCGCCTTCGCGGCCTATCTGGCGCCGACGCGCGACGCCGAATGGGTCGTCTACGCCAAGCGCCCGTTCGGCGGCCCGCGAGGCCGTGCTCGCCTATCTGTCGCGCTACACCCACCGCGTCGCCATCTCCAACAGCCGCCTGCATCGCCTGCGACGGCGCCGGCGTCGCCTTCAGATACAAGGACTACCGCGCCAAGGGCCGCGCACGGCAAAAGATCATGACGGCTCGCCACCGACGAGTTCATCCGCCGCTTCCTCATCCACGTGCTGCCGACCGGCTTTCATCGCATTCGCCACTACGGCCTGTTCGCCAGCGGCGTCCGCGCCCAAAACATCGTCGCGCGCGCGCGATCTGCTCGCCGCGGCGACCCCAGGCCGCCAAACGCAAGCGCAAGGAAGCCGATCGAGCGCGAGCCATGCGCCGCCGCGCATCCATGCCCGTGCTGCGGCGGCCGCATGATCATCATCGAGACGTTCGAACGCGGCGCGCGCCGCGCGGCTCTCCCTCGCCAAGATCAGGATCGACACGTCATGACCGACCGCCGATCGACCCGCAACGCCGCAACACAGTCCCTCTGTCGCTTCGATTGCCCTATCGACGCCAATGGCGCGCTCGCCCGACATCGCCCACCGAGACGCCGCTGCCGCGATCGAGCTCCAAATGCCATGCACGTCGCCGACAGCCGACGATCGCTCGCCGTGCACCCATCTCCGGATCGCATCGCCTCACGTCCCGGCGCATCGTCCAGCGCGGTCACAACGTCGACGACCTCAAATCCCCATAGCGCGCCGGCGCGCAGTTGCGCCATCTCGACCCGCGGTTTCCTTCCTTGGAGGTTTTCGGACGCCGGCCGCCCAGCCAGGCCGCACAGCGCTCGTCGCGCAAGGGCCGGCATCCGAAAACCTTCACAGAACCGGAAATTCGGTGATGGCAACACTGCGTCCTGGCTTAGCTGCATTGCAGACATCCGAAACTGCGGTCCAGAATTCAGAAGCGCCGTCAAACAGGCGTCAAGGCTTTCATCGAACCTCGAGCATCGCCACTCACATCAGACCAATTCGATGGCGCAGCCACCAACGCCGACAGGCGATCTACGCCGACCGGCTCTTCCTTCAGCAATGGGACGACCGCATAGCGCCGGGCATGTCGCTCAGCGACAGCTTCGATTTCTCGCAATTCGTTGCGCGCCCTTTGCCGCAGCAAAGGAGAATGCGGCTGGGCCGCCGCGACGCTGTTGTTGACGATCCACGCCCATGGCTCGATTCCGGCCCGCCGCAGATCGTTTTGCAGATTGGCGGCCTCCAAAACAGGCGTCGTCTCGGCCAGCGTCACCAGCAGGATCTTGGTCCGCTGCGGATCCTGAAGCTGCATCATTGGAGTCGTGAAATGCAGCCCTGTCTTGCCGGTATGGCGAGCGACCTCGCGGTGATAGGCCCCGGTCGCATCCAGCAGGAGCAAGGTGTGGCCGGTTGGCGCCGTGTCCATCACCACGAACTTTTGGCCGGCCTCCCGAATGGCCCGTGAAAAGGCCTGGAAAACGGCGATTTCCTCCGTGCAGGGCGAGCGCAGGTCCTCCTCCAGCAAGGCGCGGCCCTCCGCGTCTAGTTTGTCGCCCTTCGTCGCCAAGACATGCGCCCGATAGCGCTCGGTCTCGGAATGCGGATCGATCCGGCTCACAGTCAGATTGGCGAGAGAACCGTGCAAGGTTTCCAGCAAATGCGCGGCAGGATCGGACGTCGTAAGATGGACCGGCAACCCGCGATGCGCCAACGCGACCGCCACCGCGGCCGCCAGGGTTGTTTTCCCGACGCCGCCCTTGCCCATCAGCATGACCAGGCCATGGCCGCTCGCGGCGATGTCTTCAATGAGGGCGGAAAGTTTTGGCGCGTTGAGCAGGATCGGTTCGTCGATGGCGCTCCTGGCTGCTTCATTGGTCGGATCGAGCAAAAGGCGCAGCGCGTCCAGACCGACGAGGTTGAAAGGCTTCAACGAAACCTGATCCATGGGAAGCAGGATCAGATCGGCGGGCATCGCCGACAGGGCCGACCGCTCGCGCTCGCAAATGGCGGCGGCCAAAGGATCTTGCGACGCCTCCGCTTTCGGCAGGAGCCCGTTGATGACGAGATATTGCTGCTTGAGGCCGATGGCCGCCAATTCGCGATGCGTCCGCGCCGCCTCTTGCAAGGCCGAATGTTGCGCACGCGCGACCAGGACGAGGCGCGTTTGCCGCCCGTCGGCCAAGGCCTCCACGGCGGTCTGATATTGGACGCGTTGCTTTTCCAGACCGGCTAGCGGACCGAGGCAGGAGGCGTCACCCTTGCCTTCTTCGAGGAAGCCGCTCCATGCGCCCGGGAGTTGCAGCAACCGGATGGTGTGGCCTGTCGGCGCCGTATCGAAGATGATGTGGTCGAAGCCGGACGTCAGGTCGGAGGCCACCAGCAAGGCGGTGAATTCGTCGAAGGCGGCGATTTCCATCGTGCAGCCGCCGGACAGCTGTTCCTCGATGCCTTTCACCACGGCGTCGGGCAAAACGCCGCGCACCGGACCGACGATGCGATCGCGATAGGCCTGCGCCGCCGCCTGCGGGTCGATCTCCATGGCGGAAAGTCCGGGAACGGCCGGAATCGACGTGATCTGGTTGCCGATCTCGCCGCCAAAAACCTGTCCGACATTCGAAGCAGGGTCGGTGCTGACCAGAAGGACGCGACGACCAGACTCGACGAGGCGAACGGCTGTCGCGCAGGCGATCGAAGTCTTGCCGACACCGCCCTTGCCGGTGAAGAACAGATAGCGCGGGGCGGAGTTCGAGAAATCGCATGACGCGTCCTTGAAAATCAGCAGCTCTTGCCGCCACAGCAACCGCTGGGCTTTGCTTCCGCCGGGGCCTCGACCAGATCGGCCCATCGCGCGAGCTCGGCGCGGCTGGGATATCGGCCAGCCAAAGCGATTTCGCCATCAACCAGGATCAAGGGCAGGCCTTCCTGGCCGGAGCGCTCCAGAAAGCCCTTGGCCGTCGCGTTTTCAGCGAAAGCCATTGGCTGCTGAGCCAGATTGAACCGTTCGATCTGCGCGCCACTTTGTTTTGCCCAGTCCACATCCGCCGAAAAAGTGACGAGGGCCTGATCGACATCGACGCCGCAAACGCCGGTGCTGCAACACAAAGCGGGGTCGAATACCTGAATCGTCTTCACTTGACGTCTCCTTCGGCCAGATGGGTCGCGCCTTCGGTTTCGCCGATCTCACGCAGTTTCTTCGACAGCGCCAGTTTGTCGAGCCTGTCCATCGGCAAGGCGAGAAGTAGCGAGATGCGGTTCTTGAGGTAGCGAAACGCAAGATTGAAGGCGCGCTGCTTCTCGATGTCCGTGCCTTCGACAGCGGCCGGGTCTTCGATGCCCCAATGGGCCGTCATCGGCTGCCCGGGCCAGATCGGGCAGGCTTCGCCAGCGGCGTTGTCGCAGACCGTGAAGACGAAATCCAATTGCGGCGAGGCGGGAGTCGCGAACTCTTCCCAATTCTTCGAACGAAACCCGTTTGTCGGATAGTCGAAGCTGGCCAAGGTTTTGATGGCGTAAGGGTTGATTTCACCCTTGGGATGGCTTCCCGCCGAGAAGGCGTTGAACCGGCCCGCTCCATCCTTGCGGAGGATGCTTTCCGCCATGATGGATCGGGCGCTGTTTCCGGTGCACAGGAACAAAGCATTGTAGATGCGGTCGGACATGACTTGAACCCTTTCGGATAGCAGCGATTGAAAATGTGCGGGCATCGGCGCGACAGGCCGCGACCGAATGGATGGTGGCTCGAAGGGGACCACCGGAACGAATTACGGCGGTCAATAACTCTATATATCTAGATTATAGGATATTTTATAGATCGGCAAGGCGGGCCTTCGAAAGGAAGCCAACTTTAGCCTCCCTTCAAAACAGTGGCCGGATGCGTTCCATGGTTCGATCGCGATCATCGGCCGGCTGCAGAAATGCCAAGGCGATCCAGGTCAACCTGACGCTCTTGGCTATTCATCGAATAATAGCCGCCCTTTTCGGTCAGGGCCTGGCCTTCCTTCGACAGCACGAATTTGATGAATTCGGCCCGCAATGGATCCAACGCTTCCGTCGGTTTCCGATTCACGTAGATTTCGAGATAGCGCGCAATTGGGTATTTGCCGGCGCGAACCATCTCCGCCGATGTCTCGAAGCATTCGCCGCCATCGTACACGGCGATAGGAACAGCGCGAACGCCGTCTGTCTTGTAGCCGAGGCCGGAATAGCCGATGGCGTACTTGTCGCCAGCCACACCCTCGACGACAGCGGCGGAGCCGATCTGCTGTTTCACGCTCGGCTTGTAATCGCCACCGTACAGGACATGCGCCCGGAAGAATTCATAGGTGCCCGACAAAGCGTTGCGCCCATAGAAAGCGATCGGCATCGACGCCCAGTCGCCGGTTAGCCCGACCTCGCCCCAGGTCGAAATGTCCTTTCCGCCGCTTCCCTTCCGCGTCGAGGAAAACATCCGGTCGATCTGCATCTGCGACAGACATTTGATCGGGTTGTCCTTGTTGACATAAACGGCAAGGGCGTCGATCGCGACGCGGAAATGAGCGGGCTCGTAGCCGTATTTCTTTTCAAAAGCCTCGATTTCGTCGGACGTCATCGGACGAGACATCGGCGCGAACTGAGAGCTGCCGGCGATAAGCGCGGCCGGCGCCGTCGCGGATCCCTTGCCCTCGATATCGAACTTGACGCCGGGATATTTTGCCTTGAACGCCTCCGCCCAGGCGGTCATCTCGTTGTTCAGCGTATCCGAGCCAACGGATCTTATTTCGCCAGAAAGGCTTCCGACGGCTTGATAATCAGGGAGCGTGGCGTCGAGCGCCGAGGCCACGTTGATCACAGCCATATTCGCGGCGGCCGCCGCGATGAAAATGCTCAATTTCATGCCGTTCCTCCTCAAGCCGGTGGCCAAACGCGAGACCGCGTCTTGCTCCTGTTATTCTATGTATCCAGATTTACAGATATTAATGACAGACAAGCGACAATGTTGGGCGTTGGTGGTCGGTTGCGGGCGCCTCGTTCGAGCGGCGCTTGAAGCGCGATGGTTTAAAACGCCGCCGCGCATAGGCGTCGAAGGAGACTGAAGAAATCCAAGGCAAGAGGGGCCGAAATGCTTTTCAGATCGAGCGCTGATTGACCCGCTTTGAAAGTTCCTCGGCGCTTTCCTTGCGCTCGGAATAGCGGTCGACGAGATAGTCCGAGCGATCGCGGGTCAGCAGGGTGAACTTGACCAGTTCCTCCATGACGTCGACGATGCGGTCGTAATAGGCCGAGGGCTTCATCCGGTCGTGATCGTCGAATTCCATGAAGGCCTTGGCGACGGACGACTGGTTGGGGATGGTGATCATCCGCATCCAGCGCCCGAGAATGCGCATCTGGTTGACGGCGTTGAAGGATTGCGATCCGCCGGAGACCTGCATGACCGCCAGCGTCTTGCCCTGCGTTGGGCGAACCGCGCCGAGCGTCGAGCGGAATCCAGTCGATCTGCGCCTTCATGATTCCGGTCATCGCGCCATGGCGCTCGGGCGAGCACCAGACCATGCCTTCGCACCAGGCGACGAGATCGCGCAATTCCGCGACCTTGGGATGGTCGGGCTCGGAATCGTCGGGCAGCGGCATGCCGCTCGGATTGAAGATTCGGGTCTCGGCGCCGAAGCGATGCAGGATGCGCGCGGCCTCCTCGCTCACCAGGCGGCTGAAGGAGCGTTTCCGCAAAGAGCCATAGAGCAGCAGGATGCGCGGCGCATGGCTCGCGCGCGGCGCATCGAACAGCGCTCTTCTCGTCGATGGACTGGAAACAGGCCTCGTCGAGGTTCGGGGTCGGGTCCAGCGGATCAGCCAACGCGATTGCCCTCCGCGTCGATCAGCAACTGGCCGTCTTCCTTGGCCAGTGGGCCAGGCGGCAGGCGGTCGAGCAGGTCCAGCACGGTTTCGCTGGGGCGGCAAAGCTTGACGCCCTTCGCGCGTGCAGACGATCGGCCGATTGACCAGCACCGGATGTTCGACCATGGCGTCGAGCAGCGCCTCGTCGGCGACGGCGGGATCGAGCAGCCCAAGTTCGGCTGCCGGCGACTTGGACGTCCTCAGCGCTTCGCGCGGGCGTCAGGCCCGGCGGCTGCGAACAGGCCTTCGAGTTGCGGCCGCGTCCAGCCGGTCTTGAGATATTCGATCACGGTCGGCTGGTAGCCGGCCGCCTCGATGATGGCGAGGACGTTGCGCGACGTGCCGCAATCGGGATTGTGGTGGATGACCACCTTCATGTCCTCAGCCAATGGTCTTCTCCTTGAGGTTTTCGGCGGCGACGCGACGGACGGCGGAGCCGGATTCATACCAGCCGCGCGTCCGGTTCACGATATTGACGACCGACAGCATCACCGGCACTTCGATCAGCACGCCGACGACCGTGGCCAAAGCGGCGCCGGAATGAAAGCCGAACAGGCTGATGGCGGCGGCGACGGCCAGTTCGAAGAAATTGCTCGCGCCGATCAGGGCGGAGGGCGCGGCGACGCAATGGGCCTCACCGGTCGCGCGGTTCAGCAGATAGGCGAGACCGGCGTTGAAATAGACCTGGATCAGGATCGGAACCGCGAGCATGGCGATGATCAGGGGCTGCGCCAGAATCTGCTCGCCCTGGAAGCCAAACAGCAGGACAAGCGTCGCCAGCAAGCGCCACGAGCGACAAAGGCTGCAAGGTTTTCAGCAGATGCTGCCAGCGCCGCCTCGCCGCCCTTTGCGATCAGATTTCTTCGAACGGCCTGGGCGATGATGACGGGAACGACGATATAAAGGGCGACCGAGAGCAGCAGCGTCTCCCAGGGAACCGTGATCGAGGAAAGGCCAAGCAGCAGCCCGACGATGGGCGCGAAGGCGACGACCATGATGACGTCGTTCAGCGCGACCTGGCTCAACGTGAAATGGGGTTCGCCTTTGCACAGGTTGCTCCAGACGAACACCATCGCCGTGCACGGCGCGGCGGCCAGCAGGATCAGCCCGGCGATATAGGAATCGATCTGGTCGGCCGGCAAATAGTTCTTGAACAGACCGCCGATGAACAGCCAGCCGAGCAAGGCCATCGAGAAGGGCTTGACCGCCCAGTTGATGAACAAGGTGACGCCAATGCCGCGCCAATGCGCCGCGACCTGCGACAAGGCGGCGAAGTCGATCTTGACCAGCATCGGGATGATCATCAGCCAGATCAGGACCGCGACAGGCAGGTTGACCTTGGCGATCTCGGCCGCGCCGATGGCCTGGAAGACGCCCGGAAGGAAATGGCCGAGGGCGATGCCGACGACGATACAGAGCAGGACCCAAAGGGTCAGGTAGCGTTCGAATTTCGACATGACGTCACTCCGGCGACACGGACCAGGCCGCATGCGGTTGGATTTGAACATTGGCGGGTCGAAGCCATCCGGGCGCATTCGCCGGGTCTCCCCAGTTGGGTTCAGCGATCGCCGGCCGCGATCATTGGTGATCGGCGTCGTCCTCGTGAGACCCGGGCGGACAACAGGGAATGAGGTCGGCCAGTACCGGCGCGCAGACGTCCGAGCGACCGCCGCAACAATCCTTCAGCAGGAACAGGACGACCTCCCGAAACATGGCGAGATCGGCGCGATAGATGATCGACCGGCTTTGACGTTCGCCGCTGACGAGGCCGGCATTGGCCAGGATCGACAGGTGCGCCGACATGGTGTTCTGCGGCACGCCGATCAGGCGCGCCAACTCGCCGGCGGGCACGCCGTCGGGCTCGCGCGTGACAAGCAGCCGGAACGTTTGCAGGCGCGTCGCCTGCGACAGGGCCGCGAGGGCGGCAAGAGCGGAGGTTTCCTTCATATATCCAGATTATCGGATAAATATGTCTGGCGCAAGACAAGGCGGTTCAACCACCGCAATTGCTGGCGATCCACAAGGCGATTTCGAACGGCAGCTTTCAGCGGCTCACTGGAGACCGTTAAAATTTTGGCGAATTTCCGCCTTGGGTCATGAAGAGACCTACACGGGCGGGGCCGCTTACGTCTCCTTCGAAGCCGCATGCGGCCGATCAGGCGGCCCTGATCTGGCTCGCCGCTAAGCCCACATGTAGTGGGTGTATTATCAACGGCCTTTATGATTGACCGATATGCGCCCAAATCGCGCATTCCGATTGAGGTGATGGCTGCGGTCGAGCGATGAGGTTTTTCCATGCCTCGCAGGCGGCGTCGATGATGCCGTCGTAGGTTTCGAAGACCCTGTTCGACAGCCAGTTGCCCCTTGCGTCTTATGACGCCGGGAAATGCGGAACCTATCCCAGATAAACGCCAGCATTTCGGACCCGTCACTTCTGGGTAATTGGCGGCGACGGTGACGTTTGCTTTTTTCATATCATATCGTATCATATCATAATAATGTATCATCGCTTAATTTATGAAAGGCCGCCATGGGTCGCGAAGCCACCATCAGCTACGAACAAGTAGCCGCCGCAGCCGACGCATTAAAAAGCACCGGCGTCTCCCCTACTTTGCGCGCCGTTCGGCAGCGCTTAGGCGACACTGGCAGCATGGGCACGATAACTAAACATTTGCAGACATGGAAAGAGAGTCAGGAACGCGAGACGGCCGCCGCACCAATCCTTCCTCCGGGCTTGCAGCGAGTCATTCTGGAATTCATGCGCAACGAGCTTTCGGCTGCGCGCCTGCCGTTGGAAACTGAGCTTGCCGAGCAGCAGCAGGCAGCCGTCGACCTGGCGTCCGAGAACGAGCGCTTGCTCGGAACAATCCAAGACCTCATGTTGCAGGTCGATAAGCTGGCCGCCGGGAAGGCGACCGCTGAAGGCAAGGCCCAGCAACTCGCAGACGACCTGGGCGGAGCGAAAGAAGAAGCGGCACGGGAGCGTAACGCCGCCGAAGCGACTCGCACCGAGTTGGACAAGTCCGCGCTTCGCTTGGAAGCCTTGCCTCGCTTGGAGGCCGACCTAGCCGCGGCTCGAGCCGATTTAGCAACCGAGCGCCAATCCCGAATCGGAGCTGAGCAGCGCGCTGCCGTGCTGGAGGCGCAGAAAATAGACCTGGATAGTCGGTTGAAAGATAAGAAAATTGAACTGCAGCAAGCTAATGAGCAACTGGAAACGGTACGGGCCCGCACCGAGCAACTAGCCAAGAACCTCGCTGACGCACTCATGCAACGCATCAAGGATTAGGCCGCGCGCATCGACTGGAACCAGAGGTGCGCGCTGCCCCCATGTAGTGGGTGTATGCTAACCGAGTAGGCACGTGTCGGTCGTCGCGTTTCCCCTGGGGCTTGAGGCACCGCTAAATCTGGCAAGGGCCAGCTGCCACGATCTCCTATTCGGCGCTGCAGCCGGCCATTATCGACAAGCCCCATCGCCCGCATGCGCGGCTACGACGTCAAACACCATCTCCGGCTTGAATGCGACATCAACGGCTCTTGATATGCGTCGGGAACCGAATTCCCGACGCCGGATGGCCTGTGATGCTCAGGTCAACGGGATCAAATGACGAAGAATGATCGCTTCAGCCAGAGCGATGACCCGGTCGGCGCCAGTGTAAATCGTGACGCCGCAAATCTCCGCAGCCGGCGATCGGCGCCAGCCGGGATATTCCGTGAACCTCTGCATGATCGCTGGGTCGACCCCGAGGATAGCGCAATGTTTGCGCGCATCGTCGGACAAGGACCACAGGTCGAGCGCGCCCTTCCGGGTTTCTAGGTCGAACGCGCGGTCGAATTCCTCGGCGGTCATTCCCGCAGGAAGGCGAACCTGGACCGACCGGGGGCGCGCCTGGACCGGGCTGGCCGGGGAAGGCCGCTGCCGGGGATGGAGATGGGACGGGAACCACGAATCCCAGCCGGGGTCCATAACGAATTTCCCGCCGTCGAATCGCCAGGCGCCATAACGGTCGCGGCAGAGCTCGAACATCCGGAGATCCAGTCTGCCCGCCGCGCACGTGGAAACCTTGTAAGCCGGCGCCGCGATGATGCGAGACAATTCGGCGAGGCCATTACAGCCTCCCAGATAAATCTCCCGTTCGTCGCCCGGCCTGTAGCGATCGCGAAATGCTTCGGTGAGAAATTCGTTGGTCGGGCCGGGCGTAAAGCCCGCGCCGCCGACTTTTGCCCACTCGGTAGGCAGCGGCCGCGATTTCCGAATTCCCCGCGGCGCATCGTACGAGGCGGGCGTTGGGGTTGGCGTTCCCGCTGCGGGGATCCCCGGCGGCAACGCCGGCCTCGGGTAGTGGCCAGTGTGCTTGGGCGCCGGGTTGTTGATGAGCGTCATAGTTTTTCCTTCTGTTTTTGGGGTCGGCTAAATTTGACTCCCTAGAAAGAAATTCATTTTGGTTCCTCACGCGATCTGGCTTTGCGTTTACGGCGGGTTTGCTTCGGCGGCGCCGAATCAAACCCTCCGCTTGGGGCGGATCCTGGCGGAGGCCGGGTGAGGATTTGGGGTCGAGGGGCGCCCCTCGCATGCCAGTTTAGCGGAGCGATTCGACCGGCGGTCGAAAAACTGATAGCGTGTTACCACTTTCTAAAAGTGGGACCCTCCCTATGACGCATTACGCCTCCGTCAGGGTCGAGCGCCTCAAGTCCATCAGGGATATTCAAACCGCGAATGCGCATGCCAATCGCCAGGATGCGACTTCCCAGATCCGACTGCGCGAAGGCGCCGACAGCAAACTGAATTTGCGCCACAACCCCTGGCTCGGCGACCGCTTAGAGAACCCCGACGCACCGTTCGATTATGTTCAAGACTTCAAGGTGATGAAGAAGGCGCGAAACGTTGCTGAACGCGGCGGCACTGCGCCGGTCGGTCATTTCATATGCGTGATAAGCTCTGGCTGGATTGAAGAAGCCGGCGACGTCCACGACCCGGGCAACGTCCGGAACGTCCAATTGTTTGAACACGCCAGAACCTGGGCGGCGAAAAATTTTGGCGAAGGCTCGGTTTTGAGCGCGCGCATGGACATGGACGAAAAAGGCGCTGGCATCGTGGATATCCTCGTCGCGCCTTCGGTGCAGAGCAAGAAAGGCAACAACTTCCTTTCTGTCAGCCCCGCCTTGAAGGAAATTCAGAAGAAATACGGGCGCCGCAACACCTTCTCCGGCCTTCAGGACTTATGGGCGGAATATGTTCAAAAACATCTCGATCCCGCCATCCAGCGCGGGAAGGAAAAAGAGGGTGTCGGGCCAGATCGTCTGACGCCGGAAAATTATGCCGCCCGCGCCGAAAACGACCGGAGCGCTGCCGAACTTGCAACGCAAAAGGCGGAATTGGACGCCGCGATGGCCCTTGTGAAGAAGGAGCTCGACGAGGCGATCGCCGCCAAACGCCGCGCTGACGAACGCGACTGGCAGCTCGCGGGAGAGCAGGCGAAGGTCGATCGGCGCAAATCGGATCTCGACATAAGGGAAGAGAAGCTCGTTGAACGAGAGAAGAAGCTCGATGCTGACCTCGCCGAAAGACAATCGGCGCTTGCCGACGCGTACCGAGATTTGGCGCAAGACGAGGTTCGTCTCGATCAAGAGAAAGAGACGTTTGCAGCCGAAAAAGGCGAATTTCTCGAAAACGTGGCGAGTTTTGTGAGCGATCGAGAGACCTTCCAGCAACGCGAAAATGCCCTCCTGGAACGGGAAAGGAGGCTGCTAGCGCCCCAAGATGAGTTCGATCGTCGGGTGCGCGAAGAAGCAGCTCGCCGCGCCGACGCGGAAATCAACGCGGTCAACGCGCAGCTGCGAAAGACGACGCTGGACCTTGAAGATGCGAAGAAACTGGCCGGCATGGTGCGAACCATCCCGCTCGGTCGTATTATGAAAATGCTCGGCGGCAACAAGAATGCAAACGATCCGCTGCAATGGCGACTGCCAAACCTCGGTTCTGTCGTCATCAGCTCAAAAAATCCCAACCGCTTCGTGACGATGGACAAAAAAGCTCGCGGTTCCGGCGCCGTAGATCTGGTTATGGCGGAAACGGGAACCGATTTCCGCGCGGCCGTTGCATGCTCGCGGTTTCCGAGCCGCTGGCGGAAATCGCATCCGACGCGGCTTATGCGGCGGCGGTTGAGCGGGGCCGTGAAGCTGTTGGCCTCGTCCGCGAAAAGATCCTCGAGTTGGATGAAAGCGCGGCTGCGGCGCCCGGCGAGCGCGCACAAATCAAAAAAGCGCTGACCGACAGAGGCATTTCGGCGGATTTGATCGAAATGGCCATCGACCGAGGTCAGCTTGAAGCGACAAAGCAAGGCAATCGCCTGTTCTGTCGTTGGACCCTGCGCGATGAGGCGGGGCAAGCCGTGGGCTATTCCCTACGCAGCCTCGACGGCAGCTTCGCTGCTATCCGTGGCAAACAGGGGTTTTTCACCCTCGATGTGGGTGGAATACCCATTGGCGCCGGTGTCGAATCCGCACCGCAAATCTGGGTTGCGGATGAGCCTGAGGGTGCGCTGGCGGCGATTGCCGCCTGTCGCCGTCTTGATATCCCCTCATTGAAGCCGGCGTCGAACGCGCGGGCGATCGCAATTGACGTTTCTCCGAAATCTCTCGATTGGCTCGCGAAGCAGGCGGTGGGGCCAGGTTTGGGCGTCGTCTTGTGCCTTGCTATCGGTGAGGCGGGTGTCAAATTCACCGCTGAGCTTCGCCAACGTCTGCGAAACGTGAAAATCCGTGATCTCAGTTGGGTCCTCAAAGCACTGCAAGCTGCCAATTGGAGCGGAGTGGCGCTGAGGATGCAAAACCTCCCGTCAAAATTGATTGCTGATCTCCGTCGCTCCTACGACGAGCGAATTGCCGAAGCAGAAGGCGCCGAAAACAGGAACAAACGAGCCGAGGGATCTGACCGACTTGGTTAGCCGTTCGATGGCTTGATGCGTTTTGGCGACATCAACTTGGTCGCCTCACACCGGCGACAACCATTGTTGTCCCGGAATGGCGTCTCAGATGAAGCCAACGCGGCGTGCGGTTTCCGGTGGCGCCAGAATCGTCTCGCTTTTTCCATATCTGCATGCACAAGGCGGCTTGAGCCGCGTTCGGCGGCGTAGCCCGCCGCCAGCAACAGCAATTTGGTCATTGTGCGGGGCGTGTGCTGAGCAAGGAGCGCTAACGCCGCCTCCTCGAGCGGCGCCTGAAGGCCAGGGCGTTCGCCGAGGAATGCAGCGAAGATATTTTCTGCGACGGCGCGCCGCTCGTGCGCATCTGGCGCTTGGACTGGAACGACCAGCATCCGATCCAGCAGGGGAGCGGGGAGTTCATCGAGAGAGTTTGCGGTGCAGACCCAAATGATCCAATCGGCACGCATTCTCAGGCCCAAGAAAGCGTCCATGAAGGCCATGGCGTTCTCCCGCTCGAACAAGCTTAACCAGATATCGGTTGGCCGCTCATGCTGCCCCCAGCGCATCGACTTTTCGATTTCATCGACCATGATCAGCGGCGACGCCAATTGCTCGTTGGCCAGCGTTCGAGAAACGATACCCTGCCGTGCAGCCCGCCACGACAGACTGTGCCCGACAATTTCCCCCACATCGTCGCAGAGGTTCATAGAAATCGAGGCGAAAGGCACATCCAGCGCCCGCGCCAGTTGACGCGCCGTATGGGTTTTGCCGATGCCGGGAGGGCCAACGAGCAATATCGGCGTGAAGCGCATTGGCGCCTTGGTTTGAATGGAGGCTCGCGCTTCGCGACAAAAAAGATCGACCACGCCGCCGAAACTGGGCGACCGCCTTTTCAGGATGTTGAGTTGCTCGATCAGGTTCTGGTCGCCAGTGAGGATCGTCCGGCGCGGACCGGTAAGGCCGCTATTCATCGTTTCCAGGGTGGCGAGCCGCTTCGCCTCCTCCTGGTTGCCTCCCCATTCCATCGGCGAGCCATTCGCCGCCTCGATCAGTGCCTTCAGTTCAATTGTATCGTAAATGTCGACGCTAGCGACCGGCTTTCTGACCGCTGATGTCATCGTCTCTTGATCGTTGTCCATTTTTGGGGTTCCCAAAATAATTGTTCCTGGGATAGCCCGACTGTGTTCGCAAACTAGAACTCACGCCGCTTTAAGACCAACACCCACTTCATATTGACCGTCGGGTGCGCCGCTTCGACATCGGTCCAGTGGGGCAGCTGGACCGGAGGCGGTCAGTCGCGGTCGGCGTTGCCACCGGCTCCTACCGGCGGGAAGGCGACCTTTGCAGACGCTCTGGGGGAGGTCGGCTTGGCGCCAGAAGAGGAAATTTGAAGCCGCTTAAATGCACCGGCGCTTTCGGAGAAAAAGCGGAACCTCGCGAAAATTTATTGTGCAGTAACAAGAATGTCCCCAGAAATCAGGCCGTCGGCCCTCTGTCAGGCAAGGGAGTCGACTGATCGCGCCGTCGCGCGAAACTGTCCCGGCGTCACCCCGCACAGCGACTGGAAAGCGCGACTGAAATTGGAAGGATCGGTATAGCCCGCGCGCAGCGCCACTTCCGCCAATGTCATGTCGGTGGTCGCCAATAACTGCATCGCGCGCCGCAGACGCACGCCGCGGATGATCTCGCGGTAGGTTGCGCCTTCGTGGCGCAACGCGGCCTGCAGTGTTCGGCGCGACAGGCCGAATTCGGCGGCTGTGGCGCCGACTCCATTTTTCGGCAGGTCCTCATGCAATTCGAGCGCGACGAGCACGGCTTCGGCGGTCTTCTTCGGCAATGGCCGGTCACGGTATGGCGCGAGTTCTTCGATCGACAAATCTGCAGGCAGGCCGACGATTGGAGTTCAGTCGTCAAGCCAGGACGACGGGAAGGAGATTGCGTAGTCGCTCGCGCGAGGCCGAACCGCGATGTCGAGACGGCCTTGCAGCAGGCGCGCCTCGGCCGCATAGGGCTCGGCGACATGAATTTCGATCTGGTTTCTGCGAGCGCCGGCGTAGCGGACGACGGCGCCCAGCATTTGCATCAGGCTCCGCTGTGCATGATGTTCGACCGTCGGTTCGGATCTGGCGCAATAGCGAATGCGCCAGATCGCCCGGCCGCCGACGACGCGCAGGTCCATGACCAGTTCGCTGCTGTGCAGGGGCTGCGCGGCGATGCTGCGGGCGATCATTTCCCCGAGGGTTTCGCCCTGCAGCGCATATTCGACAAAAGGCCCGAAATCCTGGAGCCGAATATTCTGGCCGACACGTGCGCCGAACTGTCGATCGCCGCTCATCTGCGCGGCAAGATTGAAGACGCGGTTCATCAGGACGAAAGGCAAGAGGGCTGACGGCTCGTAGGTTTTGAGCGTGAAACCTGACTGCAGCCGCAGCCGTTTCATTGCTTCGGCGCCCTGTTCGGACTCGAACATCGTAAAGAGCGGCCCCAGCCCCGAGGCCCGACAAAATAATGTCGCCGTCATCAACTCCCCCGCCCCCGCGCGCCGAATTGACGAGGTCTGGCGTGGCCTTTTGCGCAAAATGACAATGGACACCGCTTCCGGGCTTCTTAAACTGCGCCGCAGAGATCGTTGGCCTTTTTCCGCACGATTTCAAGGCAAGCGCCAACAAATCTGTGATGCCGCCCTTGTGGCAGATCATAGCGCACAGGATTTGATTGCGTTGTCTTGATGGAAGTGGGCTTTCCACCGTCTGAAATGCCACGTCACAAATGATGGCATTTCCAAAGTCGACTGCGGGAACCCCGGCTGCCAAGGCGGAAGAAAACAAGATCTCATCGATCTATTGACGAACAGGGGGGTGTAATGGGCGTACACAAAAGAACTTGGTCACTCGGGGCGGCGATGGCCGTCCTCGCCGCGACGGCGGCGCTGCCAGTGTCGAGCGCGCTCGCCGCAGACGAAAAGAAGCCCAACATCGTCTTCATCATGGGCGACGACATTGGCTGGATGCAGCCGAGCATCTACCATCGCGGCCTGATGGTCGGAGAGACGCCCAACATCGACCGCATCGGTCAGGAAGGCGCGATCTTCATGACCTATTACGCCGAGCAGAGCTGCACCGCCGGGCGCAACGCCTTCTTCACCGGCATGCATCCGCTGCGCACCGGCATGATCCCTCCGCAATTGCCCGGCAGCCCGAGCTATCTGCGGCCCGGCACGCCGGCTTTGGCGAAATTCCTGCTCGACCTCGGCTACAACACCGGCGAGTTCGGCAAAAACCATCTCGGCGACCACACCCAGGCGCTGCCGACAGCGCATGGCTTCCAGGAATTCTGGGGCTATCTGTATCATCTCGACGCGATGCAGGGCGTCAGCTTCCCCGACATCAACAAGACGCCGACCCAGCAGGCCATCGTTCCGCCATGCAAGAACACCCCGGTTCGCGGCCTCTCCGACCCGCCCGACGCCGTGGATCCCAAGACCACTTTGTGCATGACGCCGCCGCGCCCGGTAATCGCCTGCACGTCCGACGGCACGGAAGCCACCCAGATCTGCAAGGACGAAGGCCCGCTGACGCTGGAGCGTTCGAAAACGGTGGACGAGGAAATTTCGTCCAAGGTCGTCGACTTCATCGACCGCAATGATCCCAAGAAGACCGGCAAGCCCTTCTTCGTCTGGTACAACCCGGCGCGCATGCACATCACCACCGTCCTGTCCGACAAATATATGGCGATGGTGGGCCAACCCGGCGGCAAGGACTGGGGCGTCAACGAAGCCGGCATGAAGCAGATGGACGACAACATCGGCGTCGTCATCAAGAAGCTGGAGGACATGGGCCAGCTCGACAACACCATCATCGTTTTCACCACCGACAATGGCGCGGAGGTGATCACCTATCCCGACGGCGGCAACACCCCCTTCAAGGGCGGCAAGCTGACGACCTGGGAAGGCGGCATGCGCGCTCCGCTGGTCATCCGCTGGCCGGGCCACATCAAGCCGGGCACGGTCAAGAGCGACATCTTCGCCTCGCTCGACTGGCTGCCGACCTTTGTCGACATCGCCGGCGGCCCCAAGGGCGACGGTTTGAAGAAAGAGATCGAGGCCGGTCAATATCCGGGCATCGTCAAGACGACGCTCGACGGCGTCGATCAGCGCGACTATCTGGAAGGGACTTCCCCGAAATCGGCGCGCGATACGTTCTTCTATTATACCGGCGCCAAGCCGTCGGCGGTGCGCTACAAGAACTGGAAGATCTACTACACGATGGCTGGCGCCTGCGCGAGCTGCGGCCTTTTGGGCGCGGAAACCTATCACTGGCCGTTGGTTGACAACATCAAGCGCGATCCCTTCGAGGGATCTGTCGGCGACGAAGCGAAAACCCTGACCGGCGAGGGCGGCGCCCTTGCCGGACCGGTCACTGCTTACATCTACGACTGGAACATCCTTCCCGTCGGCCAGCACCTTTGGCTGAAGGAACTGGAAAGCTATCGGCAGTTCCCGCCGATGCAGGATCCGGAAACCTACAATCTCGATCAGGTCATCCAGCAAATCAAAGACCAAAGAGCCATCAGCCACGCAGGCGACTGATGCGAACGGGCGGCCCGCAAGGGCCGCCCTTTTTCCCGCGTTCCCGCCTTTTTCTTTCCAGACGACAGAACAAATCAAGCAAGGAGAACCGTGATGTCGTCCTCTGGTTATAACAACCCGAGCCGCCGAGTCATGCTTGGCGCGCTCGCGCTTTTGCCGGCCCTTTCCGGACTTCTCGGCGCGACAAGCGCTCAGGCCGCGAACGCCAGCGATCCTTTGCCCTCATGGAATGATGGCCCCGCGAAACAGGCGATACTCAACTTCATTCGCACGACGACCGACCCCGCGAGCCAGGACTTTGTGCCGCCGGAGGAGCGCATCGCCACGTTCGACCAGGACGGCACGTTGTGGGTCGAGCATCCGATGTACTCGCAACTGGTCTATTGCCTCGATCGCGTGCCGGCTCTGGTCAAGGCGAAGCCCGAACTGGCGCATGTCGAGCCGTTCAAGACGGTGCTGACGGGCGACTTCGAGAAGATCGGCAAGCTTTCGCTGCACGACTTCGAAAAGATCGCGGTCGCGACCCTCACCGGCATGGACGTGGAGGCATTCCAGGCCGACGTGAAGGCGTGGATCGCCGAGGCCAAAGATCATCGCTGGAAACGTCCCTACACCGAACTGACCTACCAGCCGATGCAGGAGGTCCTGACCTTGTTCCGCGCCAACGGCTACAAGACCTTCATCGTCACCGGCGGCGGACAGGATTTCGTGCGCGTCTATTCGGAACGGGTCTATGGGATCCCGCGCGAGCAGGTGGTCGGCAGCGCGCTCGGGACGAAATTCGGCTACGACAAGAACGGCAAGCCGTTCCTGACCAAGGAGCCGAAGTTGCTTTTAAACGACGACAACGCCGGCAAGCCCGAGGGCATTCATCTGGAGATCGGCCGCAGGCCGCGCGCGGCCTTCGGCAATTCGACCGGCGACCGGCAGATGCTGGAATACACCAAGGCCGGCGACGGCGCGCGGCTGTCGATGATCGTGCTGCACGACGACGGCAAGCGCGAATATGCCTATGGGCCGGCGCAGGGGCTGCCCGACACCAAGGTCGGAACGTTCCCGCAGGCGCTCTATGACGAAGCGAAGAAGGACGGCTGGTTTGTCATCAGCATGAAGGACGACTGGAAGCGCATCTTCGCATTCGAATAAAATTAGCCCCCGATGCAACAACGCAGGCGGTGGTCCGCGTTCGACCGATTCTTGGTGTCGCGAGCAACATTAGCGACTAGCCGCTCAGGGTCATGATGAGACCATCCCAGGCGACCGCAGCTACGACCGCTTCGAGCCGGATCCCGTCATTATCGTCTCAGGTCGGGCCAATCCGCAGCATCCGGCGCGTAAGGGGATATTCCTCGAAAAAATGACCCCGCAGTTCGCTCGGTGCTGCGGCGTTCAAGTTGTCGCACAGCGTTTTTGGGATCAGAATTGGCCTAGAATCAGAAAATTTATTTGAGCTTAGGCTGAAATGAAATTCGCAAATATCGAAGGCGAACAGCGCGAGGCTGAGAAGGGCCTGTCGGCCAAATGTCTGCATTGTGGTGCGGACATGATCGCCAAATGCGGACCACTCAAGATTTGGCACTGGGCCCACAAAGGAGCTCGCACCTGTGATCCTTGGTGGGAAAACGAAACCAGATGGCATCGGGCTTGGAAAAATGAGTTTCCGAACGGCTGGCAGGAGTTCCGCCAGATCGCGGAGAACGGCGAGTGGCATGTCGCCGACGTGAAGTCCGAAACTGGCTGGGTCCTTGAATTCCAGCACTCCTATTTGAAGCCTGAAGAACGGGAGGCGCGAGAGGCTTTCTATAAGGCAATGGTCTGGATCGTAGACGGTACCGAACGTAAGCGCGACGCGACGACATTGCTGAGGTGCATCTTGCAGTCCGAAGCGCGCCGCCTGCCTAAAATCAAGCCGCAAATTAGTCTCTACGAGACCAATGACGATGTTTGCATGCTGCTACGCAAATGAAATGCCTGCCGCATGCCCGTGTATTTTGACTTTGGGGATTGGCAAGGGAACGGACAGCATGTCCTTTGGCGACGCGATCCCATCAGCCTGAATGGAAAAGCTTTTTTTACGCCGGTGCTGCGCAACCACTTCGTGAAGATCCATCGCGAAGAATGGTACACCGAACCACGATGGTCGGGCATGATTAAAGAATATCTCCAGCCCACACCGCCGCAGCCGCGAGAGCCGCAGCCGCCGCAGCCGCGTTCGGGCGCTTGGGGAAACCCGTATCGAAGGCATAGGGGTTGATTGGTCCGGACCAGTCTTGGGTAGGTCCGCTTCGGGCCGATACCCGAAGATGGTGATCCGACCGGCGATGACTGGCGTCCAGGAGTTTTCTGGATCGAACGCGGCCGATCTTCACCAGATCCGGGGTTCGAGCGTCGACGTCACCGCGGGCAGGGTCGAAATAGCCCGCAGAAGGGTCTCATCGTCGAAGTGCGAATAGACGTCGATGTTGACGTCCTTGCCCACGCTATTCCCGTTCTTGTCCCCGCTCTTGTGTCCCATGATCTTGTAGCGCGTGACGTCCAGGACTAGGGCCTTGATCATTTCCGAGTTCACATAGTGCCGCAGGCTATGGAATGTTTTTCCGTTGGCTCTGGCTTCGGGCAGCACTTCGGTGATCAATTTCTCGAATTGTTTGCCGAAGAGATCGCCGAGCGGCGTGTTCTCGCCGCGCTCGCGCAGATCGGGGAACAGAAGGTCGCTGCCAGTCGCGGCGATTTTTTTGACGTATTCGAGAAAGCCCAGCCGGATCAATTCAGGATGGAGCGGAATCCGTCGTCTCGAGCGAGGCGTTTTCAGACCGCGGTAGGAGTTCGGCTCGAGGATGATGACGCCTTTGATGAGGTCGATTTCGACGATCCTGAGACCGCAAAGTTCAGATCGGCGTGCGCCGCTGTACATGCATAAGAGGGTCACCCAGTACAAAGATGGCGCGCCAACGGTTGCGCAGCCATCGGCCAGGACGCGAACCTCTTCGCAGACGAAGGTGGGCGCCTCCTTGTCCGGCTCGGCCTCCCTTTGGGCTCTGAGTAGTTCTTGCAGGTCCGGAATCTTGTAGCCTTCCGACCCCGCCGCTTTGAGGATGGCGCCAAGCTGATTGAAGTGCCGGTTGATCGTGCCGGCGGCGCGGCCGATCCGTTCGGGAGGCAAATCCTCGGCGTCTTCGAAAATTTGGTCCAACGTCCAGTTTCTTTTGATCGAGGACTGGCCAAACGAAACCGGCAGCCGGTCGATCGTCCGGCGGTAGGTGGCGATATGTTCGGGCCCAATCGCGTTGAGGTCGTCCGAACCGACGACAGCCGCGAAGAGCTGACCGACCCCGCGAACCTGCCGCGCCGTCTTGTAGGTCCATGGCGCGTTGCCTTGCGTCCCGTCCTTGTTTGGCTTGGGCGGTGTTGTTTTCCGGCGAATCAGTTCCTGGACGAGATGGTCGAGCGTCGTGATTCTCGCGAGCGGAGATCGCTTCGCCGATTGCGCATTCGTCGCTTCTTTCGACGGACGGAGCGGAAGCGGCCGTGGAAGATGGTGGCGTTTTTCCGCCTTGTTGGCGCCGCCTGGCGCTGAAACGTTTTCTGAAGGCTCTGGGGACAGATCGACGCCGTCTGCGGTGATGTTCGGCGGGGCCGCGGCTGTCGATTGGTCGATGGCGTCATCGGCGCCATTGGGCTTGGACGCGTTAGAATTCGGCGGCCTCTGCGGCTGTCGCGGCGGCCGCGGTTGGAATGCCAGGCGGGACAACCTCAGCCGATGAGTCTCTGACGCGAAGCGTCGTGATCGCTGCCGTTTTCAATCTTCTCATCGCCGGCGGGGCGAAAAATTTCGATTTCGCCTCGCTCGATCGCGTCAGAGGAGGCGTAAGGGGGGACAATGCCGTTGGTGTCGTCGAAACTGCGGGTAATCGGCAGACGCAGGTGCAATTCTTTTTGCGCAGCGGCCGGATCATCAATCGCGAGGAGGTTGAGCCTTTCCGCGGATTTTTCCAGGGCGGCGCGCGCGGAAGCCAGCGTCTTGTAATGGTCGGCGCGATTGACGATCGTCGGCTGGTAGCCCTGCGATCTCAGTTCGGCGTCGAGAGCGGCTTGCGCGGGCGTGCCGGCGACGGTGCTGTGGGAGGAGTAGGCTTCGACCGCGTAGCCGTCCTCGAGTCGGCGGGCGATTTCATCGCGTTCATGCCACTTGTAGCCGCGCTCGGCCAAGGCCCCGTCGATCCGCTCGGAATATTCCTTGATGGGGCCGTGGGCGGCGGCGATTTCGTTCAGGGCGCCGAAAATGCGGTTGTTGCGGGCGCGCATCCCGAGGAAAGTGGAGCGATCGTCGGCGCTCATCGGTCTGGCCAGCTCGAAATCGCGGTGCATGCGGCTTTCGAGGTCGATCTTGGCCAGCAGGATGTAGGCCTTGAGCGACTTGGTCGTTTCTTGAGGGGTGGGGGAGTTCTCGCTGGTCATCAGTGCATCGGCCTCAACGCTTACGCGCCGCCCGATACGCTTGGCGAGATCCGGGTCTCGCACGCCAAGGCTGAGGGCGACGGTAAAGCCTTGGCCACCACCATTCCGGAGACGTCGCCGCCACCAGAAATATCCGCCCCGACGATAAAGATACGTGATTCGCGCCAATTGTGAAGCTCCTGGTTGTGTACAGGAGCGCATACAGAGCTGGGCACAATCGCGGCGGAGACAATTTCCAGCCGAATGGCACCCATTATTTTCAATGACTTAGCGGATGCCAGCTGGGGCTCCTCCCGCCCCAGCCAGGCATCAGTCTGAAGCCGTAAATCCCTAGGAATCCCTGCGTTTTTTGACCTGGCTGGGTATCAGCCGGGTACAATTGTACCCAGAGGTGTCGCACGCGCCCGTCGCCAGAGGGGATGGGATATGGCTGTGTTTGCGAACATTTATCGACGCGGCGGCATCTATTGGTGGCGGCAGCAGGCTGCGTTTTGGCTCTGGCTTGCGTTCATGTTATGTGCAAATCAGCTTGGGCGTTCGCGATCCTGACTTTGCCCGCAGACTGGGACGCCTGGTGGGCGTCGAGGCGGATCGGATCGCATCATTAGTGAGAACGAAAATGCTGGGGCCGGCGCAGCAGAGGGACCTGCTGAAGCGTTTCATAAAAGAGCAGGTCGCCGCGCTCGACCAAGTGGCAATCAAGAACACCACCAAACCCGTCGACGTAGGATGGGCCGCTCTATGACGTGGTCTTCAGCCATTCGCGGATGGAGCGCTTGCTCTCGGCAGTATTCGACATTTTGTGGGCGGTGTCGGGATGTGCAGCTTCAGGATCATGATCGCGTGCGTCTAGGAGCGGAAGGGCTTGGCGCTGAAGACATTCAAGAAATCGCCGATCTGGTTGCCGAATTCGCGCCCGCCTACGCCACTTTTGGCGAAGGCGTCGCGACCGAGGGCAGAACGACTGTTGGCCCGGATTATCAATTCTTCTCGGGCGTTCTTCGTGAAATGGGAGATTGCAATCACCTTGCAGACGGTCGAACACGCCCGCCGTCTTTGGTTCCGCGCCCGAGGCGGTCGCGCTCGCCGACGTCAACCGCAGATACGGCTTGCGGCCCGCCCATGTTGAGAAGCTCTACCAGGCGGTCGTCGACGAGGATGATGAATTGGTCGCCAGCGCCAACAGCAACGGGAAAACCGGTGCGGCCTGCGGGCGTCCTGCGTACTGCGTCACTGGGGAGACCCGAATGGAGCGTTCAGTCATTCTCGCCGATCGAAATGGATCCGCCGATCGCGGTCGGGGATCAAGCACTCTCGCATGCGCAATCGAATGGGGCGATCGATCAAGATTTGGTTTGCATACGACAGGTCCGGGAGAGCCAAGCGAAATCATCGTGGGTGACGACGACGAGGATATTGCAATATCCGGCGACGTGCATTTCATGGAGGCATGGGGCGAGAACTACTTGGCGTGGCGGACAAAATACAAACAGCCTGTCGCTACCCCAAGACGGCGCGGCAGGTTCGACAAATCTGCCGCCTATTCGCCAAATTATTGTCGGAACGTGGAGTTGTGGATGTCGCTGAAATGCTGCCAAAGCCATGTGTCGGCGCTGTTCAATCTTTTCGGCGAACTCGCCAAATCCTACGGCAAGAGCGCGCGCGACGAAACTCGATCGATTGTGGAGCTGAAAGCGATCGGGCAAAAAAAGAGGCAAACGATCGCGGACTGGAGCCTGCGACAATCAACAGGCACCTCTCCCATCCTCGGCCAAGTGATCAAGCGTATGCGCTCGGGCGGCGCGCGTGTGGACGACAAGATCGATGTTTCAGTGTTCCACCTGCCAGAAATCACTCGTGATCGGGACAAACGTCAATCATTGACCGTCGACGACAGCAAGGCGCTTTTCGTCCTTGCCCCCGCCGTTCGCAGGCTGCAAGGGATGGTCCAAGTGATGATTTTTCGAGGCTGGGGAACAAATCTATCACCGCGGGCTCTATTTCGCGCCGATTGGCCTCCATTACACGGGAGCGCGGCGCGAGGAGGTTTGCGGAATGGAGGTAGACGACGTTGTGCTAGGCGCGGCCATTCCTTATTTCTTCATTCGAAAAAATCGAATTCGCAGGATCAAGAACGGTCAATCGACCCGGGCCATTCCAATTCCGCCGGAAATGATCAGATTAAATTTCTTTGACTATGTCGGGGAAATCAAACGGTTGGGTTACATTGAGCTGTTTCCCGATCTCAAATCGCCGACATCCAGTTCGCCTCTTGGCGACCGGCTTTATCGGGAGATCATTGACGGAATTGAAAAAGCCGTTCCCCAAGACGGCAAGCGCACCAAGGTAATTCATTCCATCCGCACCGCCTTCGGCGCCAACCTCAAACGCCAAAAAGTCGATGTTGAAACGCGGCAGATTTGATCGGCCACGGCGGCGATTTTGTCAATATGAGGTTTACGCGGATCCGACTGAGCTAGAGATCAAGCTCGAGGTCATGGCGAAAATTCCGAATGTCACATCGGATCTTGTCCCTGGATCCAATCCGTTTGGTGCCATGGATTGAGCAAAAACTGCCCTGTCCGTTTTCTCAACCTAGCCGGCAAAAGAAGCGGGAGGCAGAAGCTTGATCAGGAGTTGGTATAGAAGCGGCGGAGAGGGAGGCAACGCTCGACGGGGCGTTTCAAGACAATACATCATGAACGAGCCATGGTCGGCGCCTGCGAGTTCGATCGCTGCCTTCTGGTATCGATAGGATCCTTCGGCAGAGGTTAAGCCGCCCTTGACCCGCGTGGTGTAGGCTTTGTGATGCCGCAATTCTTTTGGTCGAGTTGCGCGGCGGACGGATGTAATGGAATGGACAGGCTTTTTCGCGTTTTGGCTCTGGGGGCCGTGGCCAACGCGCTCGCCGGCTGCACGACCGACGATTACCGCTACAAGCTGACGCTGACCCTCGACACCCCTGACGGCCCCAAGACCGCCTTCAACGTCGTCGCGATGCACGTTTTTGCGACGCAGTGGGGCGTCGGAAACGACACGCGCGGCGAGGCGCTTTACGTCGATATGGGCGACGGCAGGCGCCCGCTCGTCGCTCTTCTCACCGCGCAAAACCCGCCGCTCATTGCAAGGAAAAAAGGGGGCTGGGCCGAGGTAGGCCCTTACTTCCTTGGCAATATCTATCGCGACGGAAAATTACAAAAGGCTCCGCTCCACGATCCCCACGAAATGCTTCCGGACCAGTTGCCGGACCTCGTCACCTTTTCGGACGTCAACGATCCCAGCACCGCGATTGCGGTCGACCCCGAACATTTGGAGGCGACGTTGGGCTCCGGCGTCTCTTGGCGGTCTCTGATGATCGAATTGACCGACGAGCCGGTGACGACCGGCATCGCCAAGAAACTCCCATGGCTCGCCGACAATCGACATTTCTGGCAATGGTTCCAGACGGACCCCCGCTACTACCAGGTGGCCGAGGTATCCGGCGGGACGCCGCACTCCTGGACGAGCGTGGGGGTGACGCCGGGCATGCGAACAGTCGGAACCAAGGACTTCGTCAGGAACGACTGAACGCGTCCATGCCCGGACCGCGGTTCTCAAAGGGGCGCCCATGACGACCGAGGAAATCATTACCACGAATGCGCGAGGCATCCTGCTTGTCGGCGCGACCGGCGTGTTCGGACGCAGGCTGGCGCGTCAATTGGCGGCGATGACCGGCGTCAAACTGACGGTGACGAGCCGCGACCAGTCGCGCGCCGGGTCCATGGCCGCGACATTGCGCGAGGGCGGCGCGGGCGCTGAAATCGCGGGATTGGCCTTCGACAACAGGGCGGACCTGCCGAAGCTCGCCTCGATGGCGCCATGGCTCGTGATCGACGCGTCAGGCCCGTTCCAGGGCGGCGATTATTCGCTCGCCCGCGCCAGCCTTGAAGCCGGCGCGAACTACGTCGATCTCGCCGACGCCCGCGACCACGTCCTCGGTTTCTCCGCCGCGCTCGACCCTCTGGCGCGCGAAAAGAACCTCGTCGCGCTCACCGGCGCCAGCTCCACGCCCGCGCTTTCCTCCGCCGTCGTCGAGTTCCCTGACCGCGGGATGGCGGCGCGTGGACTCGATCGAGGCCGCAATAGCTCCGGGAGGCGCAAGCGACGTCGGCCAATCCGTCATCGAGGCCATCCTGTCCTATGCCGGACGCCCGATACCGGTCTGGCGCTCCGGGCGTCTCGAAAGCGTCGTCGGATGGGGCACTGCGGAGCGATGGGATATCCCCGGTCTCGGCAAGAGGTGGGTGTCGCCGGTCGATACGCCGGACGCCGAACTCCTTTCCGGCCATTTCGACGTCCGCGACCGTGTGCGCTTCCTCGCCGGGCTGGAGTCGCACGCCGAGCATTTCGGCATGTTGGTCCTTGCCCGCGTCCTGCGCGGCCATTGGCGAACAAAAGGCCTTGCGCGGATGCTGCATGGGGCGCGCCGGTTCACTCGTCCATTCTGTGGCGACAGCGGAGGCATGGTCGTCCGCGTCTCGGGTGTCGACGCCAAAGGCGCGCCGGCGAACGCCCAGTGGAGCCTCCTCGCCAAGAACGACGATGGCCCCTACACGCCGACGCTCGCCGCAGTGGCGGCAGTCCGCGCGCTTTTGGACGGCCGGATCGAGCCGGGAGCGAGGCCCTGTGTCGGCGTCCTCAAACTGGCGGAAATCGAGAGGGAGATGTCGAACTTCTCGATCACGACGAGGCGCGAAACCATTACAGCCGGGGCTGCCTGACCGCGTCGGCGCTCCAGAAATCCCCGTCGTATTCCTTGGCGGAAGGGGGCTTGAATCAGTTCGCAATAGCGGACCTTGCCTCCGAGTTCATCTTTGAGGCATGCCCATAGTGGCGCGCCGACCGCTCAACAGGAAGTAATTGAATTGGCGGCATCACGATTTTTTGACTTCCCGACGAAGCTTGGGCGGTGGCATTGTGCGGCCAGTGCATTCGACGCCATTTTTCAGTCAGGAATTGCCGATGACGATTTCGCTCTTCCTCAAAGCCGCGCCGGTCGCGGTCGCCGCCTTTCTGGCGACAACCTCCCTCTCGTCCGCCGACCAGATCGTGTCGCAAGCCACGCAAAAATATCCTGACAAGGATTTCGGACACGTCGTCGTCCAGAACATCGTGCTCCATACGGACGTCATCAAAGTAGACGCGCTCGGCGGGGCGCAGCGGACGCATTTCTACGTGACGTGTCAGGCGGAGGCCAAGAACCCCGGCCCCAACGACGACCTGGCGTTCGACCTTGTGTTCGATCTTCGCGACAAGGGCGACAAGCCGATCGAGGCGGTCTTTGGCTACGATCAGCCGCTGCATGGGACGCAGATCAGCGTTTGCAACAACGACAACGCCGATCGCGTGGATACCACCACGACCATCGATCACATGGTCGCGCAGATGACGACCTATCACACGGTCCACATCAGCCCGTCGCGCCTCGATCCGTCGCCCTGAATATCGACGACGCGGGGTGGCGCATGGCTGGAGCCGAGGCGGGATCGGACTGGACGGACGAGGAGAACGACCTGCTCGTGGCGGACTATTTCGTCATGCTCGGCGAGGAGCTTGGCCGGCCGGCCATACGTGAAGGCGCACCACAACGCCGGGATCGTCGCCGCGACCGGGCGGAGCAGGGGATCGGTCGAGCGCAAGCACCAGAACGTCAGCGCGGTCCTCACCAAGCTCGGGCTGCCTTGGATCTTCGGCTACAAGCCGCTCATGAACGCGCAGTTCGGGCCGCTGGTCGCGGCGATCGAGCGGTTCCTTTCGAAGAGCCCGGGGGCGCTGGAGCCGGACGTGCCGAAGCCCATCATGAATTCCGATATCGATCCTTTCGTTCCGGCGCCGGCGATGGCCCCCGACGTCGACAGGACGCCGGAGCCGATCCGCAGACTGGCGCGAAAGTTCGATCCCGGTCGCGCGCGACGCCCGGAACAGGTCGCTGGGCAAGAAGGGCGAGGCGTTCGTCATGGAGGTCGAGGAGCGCCGCCTGTTCGCCGCCGGCCGGAAGGACCTGCTGCGCGATCTGCGCTGGGTGTCCGAACTGGACGGCGACGGCGCCGGGTTCGACATCCTGTCGTTCGATCCGCCGTCCGGCGCGCGGAAGCTGATCGAGGTGAAGACGACCTGCGGAGATTCGACGACTCCGTTCTTCGTTTCGCGGACGGAGAAGTCGCTCGCCGACGACTGCCCGAAGGAGTTCAACCTCTACCGGGTCTTCGACTTCGCGGCGGCGCCGCGCATCTTCACCCTGCGTCCGCCGCTGGAGGATGCCGTCCGGCTTGAGGCCGAGACGTGGCGCGCCGCGTTCGGGTGAGCGCGACTGTCGGATTTCGTCGCTTGGAGTTCACGGATGTGAGGGCGCGAACGGCAAATTCCTGAGCGGAATGGGCCTTGAATCAGTTCGCAAATTCTTGATGGAGCGTCACGCTAGTCTTGATGAAATTCAATATGTCGATTTCAGCCCGATTGCACGACAAGCGACGATCAAGCTAGTTGTACGAAAGTATTAGAAAAAAGCGAGATGTTCTGACCATCTTGTCCTGAATTCGGTCGCTGGAGACCGTGCAAAAGATCATTCCGACCACATAACCGACGTTCTGGCCGCCCTCGCGTCGGCGGCTTGACCGATTTCCGGATGTTCTTAGCCGCTTGTTGTTGGCGAGAGCGCGAACGGGTGCGGCGGGGGCTAGCCGGATTCGCGCCAGAACGCGCCCGACGACGGAGAACGGGGTCTCGACGCGGCCCATGTCTGGAAGCGGTCCGGAAACGCCTGAAAACGCGGTCGCCACTGTGCAAGCCACAACCTTTCCCCCCGCCCGGGAACCCGAGCCCGAACAACCGCCTCGCCCCCGCCGCCCGCCGCGCGGGGCCGGAACGGGGCGGCGCGAAAACGCGAGAAGACGCAGGGAAACGGGGCGTCAACGCGCCGCGCGGGCGGCGTCGGGCAGATGATCGAAGAACGCTTCGTGCGGCGACGACCGGGGGCGGCTGGGGTGCGCAAGCGCGCGAAGCGCGGGCGCGTGTTCGAGGACCGCGTCGGACGCGACATCGACGTGGCGGGCGTCGCGACCAGGAGCGCCGGGTCAGGCTTTGCCGGCCCGCTCCGACAAGGCGCGTTGCCATTCGGCCAACGAGACGCCCTCTCTGAAATCGATGGAAGCCGAGGTTCCATCCTTCATTTTTCCGGGCCATCGCTTGCACCATGAAGCCAGCGCGACCAGCGTTTCTTTCGGGTCCATGGCGAACTCGTCGCCAACCACGTTTCCCTCTTCGTTCACGCGAAGGCCGGGCAGTTTCGAGCCGGGCACGACGACCGATTTCGACCGACGGAACCGAAGACATTCTTCGATGATTGCTCGCGGATCCTTGTTGCCTTCGAGCACGTGCGCGATGACGTCATGCCCACGGTCGATCGGATCTTCCTCGAAAAGGAGGTGCCCGAGCGCGAGGCGCATGATGGTTGAGCCTATCCCTTGTCCTCGGCTCTTGGCGGCGACCATCAATCCGCCGATTTCCCAGCAGCTTTCGGTGCTGTCGAAATATGCGTAAGCCAAACCCAGATACTCACCGTTCGTGGTATCTTGAGCGCACCAAAGCTGCCTGTCTTCAACCATTTGTTTGAATACGGCGACAGGACGTGGGAACAGCGCGTCGTTGGCAGCGGCAAAGCCGCTATGCCATTGAAACACAAGCTGGCTTTCCGATTCGTCAACAAGCCGGAATATGATCATCAACGCACCGCCTGCGGGTCCAAAGGCGCGAGCCCGCAGGCAATGAGGTGATCAAGCTGCTCTCGCGTCCATGGAATAATAACCTAGCTTAGCTTTGGCAACCTTAGCCAAGGCAGCAAAAACAGGTTTCCGCCCGATTGGGTGGGGGAAGACTTGCCGCGAGCCCACCTTCCAATTGTTGGTCGGCTCACCTTGAGCAGCTTGGAAAGCTCGGCATCATCAAGCTCTAATGTTTGTTGCGCAGCCGCGAATAGAACGCCAAACGCTGATCTTTCCCCGTCGTCCGGGAAATCTCGAAGCGCGTTGATTAGCTCGTGGAGAGACTCGCTGCGAGTGCGTGCTTGAGCTTGGAAGAAGGTGGAAATTGACGCCGTCGGAATGGTCATCGTTGGACTCCTTTGGCTAAGGCACCTGTCGGCACCCGTAGGCAAGCCTTTCTCGATTGGTGCAATCTGCACACAACTCGCGGGGCGTGTCAAGATAAAAATGCTATATATTGTAGGACGTTGCGGCTGCTGGAATTGTCCGATCTGCACAAAATGTATGTTCAGGTCACTGGTGCCGGTCGCCCCGCCGGACAGCCAAAGCCGCTTCCGGGTGTGGTGCCGACGCCTTGGCCTTGACGTTGTTTGTATCCGTGCGATTTTCTACTCGTCGGCCCAATTTCCGCCGTCGCGTTCGGAGGATCGGAACTGAAATGGCCAAGTCGGCGGGCGGGAAAAAAGCGAGCACGCGGGCCGTCAAGGTTTCGGATGCCGCGAAATGCTTCATGGAACTCGTCGCTCACTTCAGCTTCAAGCAAGGCCCTCGCCAGCAACCCAACGGATTGACCAACTTCACGTTCCTCGCGGGAGCGGGCTTCTCGAAGTCGTGGGATCCGAAGGCGCCGGTCGGATCCGATTTGTTCACTTTGAACACCAAGGTGATCGAGGAGGTGGCGGACTTCGGAGCACTTGCGCGGATGTTCGGCTTGAGAGCGTTGAACGAGATTTCTCCCGATCAACTGCGGCAGATCGTCTATCAGATCGACATGTACGAGCGGTATCCCGACGTGCGATCCCGCTACATGGACGAACAAAACCTTCCCATGTTCCGGGGGGCTTTGCGGGCGGCGGTCGTGGATCGCTACGACCAGATCACCGATCTCAATTACTTCGACAAGCACGCCGGCAAGTTTCCCCTGAAGCTCGCCAACCGAGCAACAGCGGGACATCGTATCGTTTTTCGGCCATCTTCAAAGGCAGATCGACGGATCGCAGGGAATAGTCGAAGGAGTTCGAACTCACTTCGTGACGACGAACTACGACTACGTCATCGAGACCATTCTCGACAACACGCTGGGCTCCGACGATTCCCTTTTCCTCTATACGTACCGGGGGTTCACGCCCAAGCGCGTCGTCGACGATCCCAATATGGCTCCCGTGCACGAGCACTGGATCGCGCAGCATCTGCTCAAGATAAACGGCGGCTTCGAAATCCTCCGTGAAGGGGAAGGCTACGTCCTCGACTACGGCAAGAGGTCGTCCGATGCGGTGACGGCGGACCCGCCGATCCTCATGCTGGCGTCGCGGGAACAGGACTACTCGGACCCCTATTTCAAGACCGTCTTCCCGAAGGTCGTCCGTCTGATGCGCGATACCGCCGTGCTGGTGATCGTTGGCTACAGCCTGCCGCAGGATGACGCGCTCATCAGGTTCCTCCTTCGTCAGTTTGCCGAGGAACCGGAGGACGGACGCGGCAAGGTCGTGTTCTACATCGGCCCGGGCACGGACCAGGAGAAGCGAGACGTCTTGCAGCAGGTCTTTCCATCCATGGGATCGTACGGGACACCACACCTCGTCACCTACAACCATGGCTTCGATAAGTTCGCGGCGGAATGTCTGCGCCTTCTAACGTGACGCCGTCGTCGGCGTGGCTGGTTGCATCGAACAGGCCAAAGCTGCCGGCCTCCCTTGGCGATCAAGGAAGCCGCCTGACGTCTCGGTAGGATCTTCGGACGCCAAAAGTAAGGGCCGCCCCTGTCCCCAAGGGCGGCCTTTCCTGTTTCGCGTCACCACTTTTCAACGTCAGCGGCGCTTCCCCCTGCCGCCGCGGCCCTTGGGCTTGCGGCCGGCGAGGCGGACGACGTTGTGCGCCGCCTCGATCCCCGCCGACAACTGGTCCGACGACGCCCTTATCAGGCGTTCCATGTCCTCCACGACGTCGAGCGCGACGACCTCCGCGCCGCCCGTAACCGTGACGCGAGCATTCGGGGGCTTCGGCACGGGGAGCTTCGCCCTCGCGGCGGTGGCCGTCGAGAAGCGGGCGTCGCCGTGGGCCTCGCGGGCCGACTTGGCGGCGTCGGCGGTCGCGCGGCGCGCCTTGGCTGCCTCGTGCCTCGCGCGCCACTTGAGGCGCGTCCCTTGCGCCTCCGCCGGGTCGATCTGCACGCCGAGGTCCCGGTCCGCCCCGTAGAAGGCGATCAGCGTGTCCGGCGTCGTCGCGAAGCGCTCCGCCGCGGCGTAGAGCGGCACTCCCTCGACACGGGCGATCTGCACGGCGGTGTCCTTCAGGCAATGCAGCACCCGGTAGGGCACCTGCGCATCCTTGAGGATCGTGCGCCAGACCCCGAGCGACAGGCTCCTGACGGGGTTGCCATGGCGGTCGTGGACGAGATGGGTGATCCCCCTCGCCAGCATCGCCTCGGCAAGCGGGCGCAGCTGCGCCATGTAGGCCGGCGACAGCACGCAGGAGCCTCGGCGCTTGTTGCCGTTGTCCTCGGTCATCTCGCCGCGGCGGTGCAGCACGCCGAGGTCGAGGTCGATCCGCCAGCAATCATAGCGGCCGAGGAATTCCAGCCTGAGCGCAAAATCAGTAATGCGTAGCGTCGCCTACGGTCGAGCCGAGCGTCTTCGCTAGGGCTCAGACCCATAAAATGGTTGGCATGATCGGGGCGTTGTGATTTACGGATTCCGAGAGGAATCGCTGATGAATTGGGATCAATTTTGGCTGACAGACATACAGTTTCTGAAGATTGCGCCGCATCTTCCTGACGGATACGCGCGGCAAACCGCGGGTTGACGATCTTCGCGTCATAAGCGGGATCATCCATGTGTTGAAATCAGGCGGCCGCTGGATCGATGCGCCGCCCGATTACGGGCCGAAGAAAACGCTCTACAATCGCTATGTGCGCTGGGCCGCCAAGGGCGTCTGGTCCGACCTGTTCCAGGCGCTTGCCCAAGCCAGCGGTCCGCCTACCGAGGTTCTTATCGACTCCTCCGCCGTGAAGGCGCATCGCTCGGCCTCGGGCGGAAAAGGGGGAGAAAAATCAGGCCATCGGTCGCTCTCGCGGTGGACGCACGACGAAAATCCACGCGCTGACCGATGCGCAATGCCGACCCCTCGCCTTCATGCTTACGGGCGGTCAGGTCGCTGACTGCACAGCGGGCGCGGCGCTCCTTCCGAGGCTTCCGGATTGTGAAATCCTGCAAGGCGACAAGGGTTATGACGCAAATGCGATCCGAAGGCATGTCGAAGAGCGCGGCGCGATGCCAAACATTCCGCCAAAGGCCAACCGCAAATGGAAGAACTGTTTCTCGCCCTTCCTCTATCGAAACCGAAACGCCATTGAGCGAATGTTCTGCCGACTGAAGGACTTCAGGCGCGTGGCGACACGCTACGATCGAAACGCCACAATTTTTCTCGCCCCCGTCTGCATCGCTGCCGCCGTCAGCTATTGGTTATGAGTTTGGAGCCTAGCACTTAC
>CAWETR010000029.1:0-15505 GCA_963811975.1 uncultured Alphaproteobacteria bacterium | reverse complement strand
AGGGATGCTTTGGAACAGGATCTTACGGAAGAATCTTCGTCCGAGGGCTGAGCCATGATGTCACGCAAGGCCGCGATCCGCGCCATTGGTTTCGCCACGCTGGCGCTGGCCGGCGCCGCCCGGGCGGAAGAGCCCTCGGGATGCGCAGCGTTCAAATGGGACATCGCGCAGGATCAGGCCGCACTCGCGGCGCCGGGTCAGGCCGCCATCGCGGACGGCGGCGTCCTGCACGCCGGGACGGCTGCGAAAATCAGTCTCGCGCCAACGGAGAAGATCCATTTTCCTCTGCCGCCCGAACGCGCCCCCCGGCCCGGCACCCACGGCGCCGTCGTCGAATCGCCGCGCCAGCGCCGGGTCTCTACCGGATCAGCCTGTCGGACGCCGCCTGGATCGACGTGATCGAGGACGGCGCCGCTGCCAAACCCCTCGCCTTCAGTGGCGCGAAAGACTGCCCGCACATTCGCAAAACCCTGAAATTCAAGCTGGCGGGCCAGAAGGCCGTCATCCAGATTTCAAACGCCGCCGCACCCGACATCATTCTGGTCGCGCTGCCGGAATGATTGGCTCCGAACCCGCCGCCGCTGGACAAGATCGCCGCATTGTGTTCTATAATTGTTCTCATCGTTCCTTTTGATTCCTGTGTTCGGATTTTCCCTTGGCCAAGGCGCGCTCCTCCTTCATCTGCCAGAATTGCGGCGCGGTCGCCCCGCGCTGGCAGGGCAAATGCGAAGCCTGCAACGAATGGAATTCGCTGGTCGAGGAAGCGCCCTCGGCGGGCATCGGCGCGCTCGCCGCGCGCGGCGCCAAAAAGGGCCGGGTCTTCGCCCTCGAAGGCCTGACCGGCGAATCGAAGCCGGCCCCGCGCCTGCTGTGCGGCCTGGCCGAACTCGACCGCGTCACCGGCGGCGGCTTCGTGCCCGGCTCGGTCCTGCTGATCGGCGGCGAACCCGGCATCGGCAAATCCACCTTGCTGATCCAGGCCTGCGCCGCGCTGGCCCGGCGCGGCGAGCGCGTGGTCTATATTTCCGGCGAAGAGGCGACGGCCCAGGTGCGGCTGCGCGCCGAGCGGCTTGGCCTCGCCGACGCTCCGGTCGAACTCGCCGCGGAAACCTCCGTCGAGGACATCATCGCCACGCTCTCGGCCGGGCGGCGGCCCGCGCTGGTGGTGATCAATTCGATCCAGACGATGTGGACCGAAACCGCCGAGGCGACGCCCGGGACCGTGACCCAGGTGCGCTGCGCCGCGCAGGCACTGATCCGCTTCGCCAAGCTGTCCGGGGCCTGCGTGATTCTCGTCGGCCATGTCACCAAGGACGGGCAGATCGCCGGGCCGCGCGTGGTCGAGCACATGGTCGACGCCGTCGCCTCCTTCGAGGGCGACGGCTCGCATCATTTCCGCATCCTGCGCAATGTGAAGAACCGCTTCGGGCCGACCGACGAAATCGGCGTGTTCGAAATGACCGGCGCGGGCCTGTCGGAAGTCGGCAATCCGTCCGCGCTCTTCCTCGCGGGCCGCGACGGCTCCGCGCCCGGCGCGGCGGTGTTCGCCGGCATGGAGGGCACGCGCCCGGTGCTGGTCGAAATCCAGGCTCTGGTCGCGCCGAGCGCGCTCGGCACGCCGCGCCGCGCCGTCGTCGGCTGGGACCCGAATCGCCTGTCGATGCTGGTCGCCGTGCTCGAAACGCATGGCCGGGTGCGCCTCGGCCAGCACGACATCTATCTCAATGTCGCCGGCGGCGTGAAAATTTCCGAGCCGGCCGCCGACCTCGCCGCCGCCGCCGCTCTGGTCTCCTCGCTCACCGGCGCGGTCCTGCCGCAGGACATGGTGTTTTTCGGCGAGGTCGGCCTGTCCGGGGCGATCCGCCCGGCGCCGCACGCCAATCTGCGGCTCAAGGAGGCCGCGAAACTGGGCTTTTCCCGCGCCGTCGCCCCGCAGGGACCGAAAGAAGGCGAGGCCGCCGGCAAGACCGCGGGCATGGCGCTGCATCCGATCCGCCATATCGGCGAAGCCATCGCCGATATCGCCGCGCTCGGCCGAAATGTCGCGGCGCCTCGCGCCGCGCGCGCCGCCGGCTAGCCTATCGACGCCGGAGCCTGCATTCGTTATAAGCTGGCGCCAAGAAAGATGGCGGACAGCCCCTCCCCTCTTCGCTCCGGTCGCGCGGCCGGAGATTGAAAGTCATCCCTGTTCGAGGCGCCGAATGCCGTCTTATCTTGACCTTGGTCTGCTCGCCGTTGTTCTGGTTTCGGCTCTGCTCGCCACGGTGCGCGGCTTCACCCGCGAGGTGATGGCGATTTTCTCGTGGGGCGCGGCGGCGGCGGCGGCGGTGTATTTCTACCCGCTGCTGGTGCCCAAGCTGGCCGATCCCGCCTCGCCGGTCTTTATCGCCAAGGAGGCGCTGCGCCCCTATGCGGCCGGCGCCGCGATCTTCTTCATCGCCCTGATCATCGTCTCCTTCATCACGATCCGGATCTCCGACGCCATTCTCAATTCCAAGATCGGCGCGCTGGACCGCTCGCTCGGCTTCCTGTTCGGCGCCGTGCCGCGGCCTGCTGCTGTGCGCCATCGCCTTCATCTTCTTCAACTGGCTGGCGCCCGACGCCGCCAATCCTTCCGCCAGCTCCGGCGTCGCGCTCCGCAACCAGTGGCTGGCCAATTCCCGCAGCCTGCCGCTGCTGAAGGCGACCAGCGACCAGTTGCTCGCGCTCCTGCCCGACGATCCCGACGGCCTGCTGGCGAAGTTCAAGAAGCCCAAGCAGCCCGCCGCCAGCGACGACACGCCGCCGCCGGAAAGCGATTCCGAGCCGAAAGCGGCGCCGCCCACGGCCTCGCCGCCGGCGCCTCCCGTGCGCCCGAACAAGACGGACGCCGCGCCTTCCGCCCCCGACGACAAGAAAAAACTCGACAATCTCCTCAAGACGACGCGCTGATTTCCTCTCCGCGCGATGCGGCGGTGGAAATGTGCACAAACACTTTCCATTTGTCGTATCGAGGTTTATTGAGCTTTCTTTCGCTAACGGGGCGCGTTGCGGCGCCCCTCGCGCGCGGACGTTTCCGCGCGAAACTGGAGCCATGATCATGGACCAATCCGGCGCGGAGCGAGACAGTGCCGCCGAATTCGACCCGGATGCCGACCGGCTGCGCGAGGAATGCGGCGTTTTCGGCATTTTCGGCCATCCCGACGCGGCGGCGATCACCGCGCTCGGCCTGCACGCCCTGCAGCATCGCGGCCAGGAGGCGGCGGGCATCGTCTCCTATGACGGCAAGAGGTTCAATTCCGAACGCCGCATGGGCATGGTCGGCGAATCCTTCTCCAAGGCCTCGACCATCGAACGCCTGCCCGGCGACCGCGCCATCGGCCATGTCCGCTATTCGACCACGGGCGAAACCATCCTGCGCAACGTCCAGCCCCTGTTCGCCGAACTCGATTCCGGCGGCTTCGCGGTCGCCCACAACGGCAATCTCACCAACGCCCTGACGATCCGCCGCGAGCTGATCCGCGACGGCGCGATCTATCAATCGACCTCCGACACCGAAGTCGTGCTGCATCTCGTCGCGCGCAGCCGCAAGCATTCGGTGATCGATCGCTTCGTCGAGGCGCTCCGCCAGATCGAAGGCGCCTATTCCTTCGTCGCCATGAGCAACAAGAAGCTGATCGGCGCGCGCGATCCGCTCGGCATCCGCCCGCTGGTGCTCGGCCAGCTCGACGGCCATTACATCCTGGCCTCGGAGACCTGCGCGCTCGACATCATCGGCGCCCATTTCGTCCGCGACGTCGAGAACGGCGAAATCGTCGTCATCTCCGAGGAGGGCATCGAAAGCGTCCGCCCCTTCCCGCCGCAGCCCGCCGCGGCCCTGCATCTTCGAATATATCTATTTCGCCCGCCCCGATTCCATCGTCGCACGGCCGCTCGGTCTATGACGTGCGCAAGGAAATGGGCGCGCAGCTGTCGCGGGAAAAGCCGCATCGAGGCCGACGTCGTCGTGCCGGTGCCCGATTCCGGCGTGCCGGCCGCGATCGGCTACGCCCGCGCCTCCGGCATTCCCTTCGAGCTCGGCATCATCCGCAACCATTATGTCGGCCGCACCTTCATCCAGCCGACGCAGACCGTGCGCGAACTCGGCGTGCGCATGAAACATTCCGCCAATCGCGCCGTCGTCGCCGGCAAGCGCATCGTGCTGATCGACGATTCCATCGTGCGCGGCACGACCTCGGTGAAGATCGTGCAGATGATGCGCGAGGCGGGCGCCAGGGAAGTGCATTTCCGCATTTCCTCGCCGCCGATCACCCATCCCGATTATTACGGCATCGACACGCCGCAGCGCGACAAGCTGCTGGCCGCGACCCATACGCTCGAAGAGATGCGCGCAGTGTATCGGCGGCGATTCCCTCGCCTTCCTTTCGGTCGACGGCATCTACCGCGCGATGGGCGAGGAGAGCCGCGATCCGCAGCGCCCGCAATTCACCGACCATTGCTTCACCGGCGATTATCCGACCACGCTGACCGACCTCAACGGCAAGGATATCCGCAGCAGCAATTGTCGCTGCTCGCCGAGACCGGCTGATCCACAGACAGGCCTCTCCCATGACCGACCTTTCCACGCCCGGCGAGAAAAACTCGCCGGCCGCATCGCCCTCGTCACCGGCGCCTCGCGCGGCATCGGCCGCGCCGTCGCGCTGGATCTGGCGCGCCGCGGCGCCCATGTCATCGCCTGGCCCGCACCCAGGGCGCGCTCGAAGAGCTGGACGACGAAATCCGCGCGCTCGGCGGCGAGGCCACGCTGGTTCCCTGCGACGTCACCGATTTCGAGGCGCTCGACCGCCTCGGCGCCGCGATCTTCGAGCGCTGGGGCAAGCTCGACATTTTCGTCGGCAACGCCGGCGTGCTCGGGCCGCTGACGCCCGTCTCGCCATTGCGACCCGGACAAATGGGACAAGCTGTTCGCGGTCAATGTCACCGCCAATTGGCGCCTGATCCGCTCGCTCGATCCGCTGCTGCGCGCCTCCGACGCCGGGCGCGTCGTGCTGATCTCGTCGGGCGCGGCGCAACGGGCGGATTACCGCGCCTTCTGGGGGCCTTATGCGACCTCCAAGGCGGCGCTGGACGCGATGCTGCGCTCCTATGCCGCCGACACCGTCAATGTCTCGAACATCAAGGCGATGAGCGTCAATCCCGGCCCGATGCGCACGAAGATGCGCGCCGTCCGCCATGCCGGGCGAAGACCCGATGACCCTGCGCACGCCCGAGGAATTCGCGCCGAAACTGGCCGACCTGTGCGGGCCGGACTGGACGCAGACCGGCCGGATCTACGATTTCCCCACCGACACGGTGCTTTCGTTCCAGGGACCGGCCTGACCGCCGATCAGAGCCATTCGCGCCGCATAAGCGCGCGCGATCAGGCGGTGAAAAGGCAGGATCGCCAGGAGGTAAGCCCTGCCCAGCAGTTGCGCCGCCTGACGATGGTCGTCAGCGTGGCGACGCCCGCGGCGACCGTCACCACGATGCGGAAATCGAGATGCCGGTCGTCGAATCCCATCACGACGCTGCTCGGGCGAGTCCGATGATGACCGGAAAGCCTCGCCGATGGCGCGGGTTTCAAGCCGAAGGGCCCGGTCAGCCGGTCGCGCAGCGCCATCAATCCGGCGACCCAGCGCGGCGGCGCCGCAAAGGCCCGCCGCGCCGCTTCCGATCGCGTCCACGCCGGCGGCGACCGGCGCCGCATAGGCGTCGGCGAAATCATAGCCGGGGAGAATGGCGGAGCAATCGACCGGCGGCGCGACCTTCTGGACGTTCATGCCGCCACGATAGCCCGAGCGGCCAGAAAAATCAGCGCCGCTTCTTCTTGCCCGCATAGGGATTGTCGCCCGGCTTCAGCGTGAGGCGGATCGGCGTTCCCGGCAGGGTGAAGGCCTGGCGCAGGGCGTTGACCAGATAGCGCTGGTAGGAATCCGGCAATTCGTCGAGCTGGTTGCCGAACACCACGAAATAGGGCGGACGCGCCTTGGGCTGCGTCATGTAGCGGATCTTGATGCGCCGTCCGGCGACGGCCGGGCGGCGGGTTCTGGTCGATCGCCCCTTCCAGCCAGCGGTTGAGCCGGGCGGTGGAAATGCGCCGGTTCCAGATTTCATGGGCCTTGATCGCCGCCTCGATCAGGCGCGTCGATCCCCTGCCCCGTCGCGCCGGACACCGGAGCCACCGCCACGCCGCGCACCTGCGGCAGCAGGCGCTCGGCCTCCTCGCGCAATTCGACCAGTTTCGCGCCCTTGTCCTCGATCAGGTCCCATTTGTTGACGCCGATCACCAGCGCGCGCCCCTCGCGCGCGACGAGATCGACGATGGTCAGGTCCTGTTTCTCGAAGGGAATGGTCGCGTCGAGCAGGACCACCACGACTTCGGCGAATTTCACCGCGCGCAGGGCGTCGGCGGCGGCGAGCTTTTCCAGCTTGTCGTCGATCCGGGCGCGCCGGCGCAGGCCCGCGGTGTCGAACACCTTCAGGGCGCGCTCCTGCTCGCCCTTGCGCCAGAGAAACTCGACGCCGATGGAATCGCGGGTGACGCCCGCTTCCGGCCCGACCAGCAGGCGGTCCTCGCCGATCAGCCGATTGATGAGCGTGGACTTGCCGGCGTTGGGCCGCCCGACGATGGCGATGCGCAACGGCTTGGTCGGATCGAGTTCGCTGCCGTCCTCGTCGTCGGCGAGAACCAGCCGCTCGCGCTGTTCTTCTTCGTCGTCGGTCAGCGCGGTGGCTTCCGGCAAGGCCTTGAGCAGCGACGCGTAAAGTTCGGCAAGCCCGTCGCCATGTTCGGCGGAAAGGAAGACCGGATCGCCGAGGCCCAAGGCGAAGGCCTCATAGGCGCCGGCCTCGCCCGCCTTGCCTTCCGCCTTGTTGGCGATGACGATCAGCGGCTTGCCGGCGCGGCGCGCCAGGGCCGCGAAATGGCGGTCTTCCGGCGTGACGCCGACGCGGGCGTCCATGACGAAGAAGATCGCGTCGGCGTCCTCGATCGCCGCCTCGGTCTGCGCGCGCATGCGGCCGGTCAGCGTTTCGATGCTGCCTTCCTCGAGTCCCGCCGTGTCGATGATCGTGAAATTCAGGTCGCCGAGCTGGGCTTCGCCCGCACGGCGGTCGCGCGTCACGCCCGGCTGGTCGTCGACCAGCGCCAGCTTCTTGCCCACCAGCCTGTTGAACAGGGTGGACTTGCCGACATTGGGACGGCCGATGATCGCGACGGAAAAGGTCATTATGGCGTTGGTTTCTGTTGGGGGGGAGCCGCAGGCGCCGGCGGCGCGGCCTTGCCGCCGCCGCGCACCAGCGACAGATAGGCGTTGACCTGCTGGCGGAGGTTCTGCGGGGCGTTGGGATCGACCACGATCTGGTCGAGCCACTTGCCGGCGTCCTCCAGATCGCCGCGCTTCAGGGCCGCGAGGCCCAGGAATTCGCGCGCGCTGTGGCGGAACGGACCGTCGAGCAGCGGCGTGAAGCGCTGCTCCAGCTCGGCCTTGTCGGCCTCGTCGACGCGCAACATGCCGGCGCGCAGCCGGGCGACGTCGCGCAGCAGGGTGTCGACGGCGGAATCGCCGGCGAGCGCGTCGAATTCCTTGACGGCGGCGGCGCGATCCGTCTGCCCGCGCTCCTCGGCGGCGCGCAGCCGCGCCAGCACCTGATAGCCCTGCGGCGCGGTCTTGGCGAGTTCGTCGAAGGCGGCGGCGGCCGCCTCGGGCTTGTCCTTGGCGAGCGCCTGCGCCGACTCGTAACGCCGCGCCGGCGGCTTCCGCGCGCGCCTGGCGCTGGTGATTGAGGAAGACGAAAATGGCGGTGCCGACCACGATCGCGGCGGCGAGCCCGAAAACCACGATGGAATAATTCGACCAGAACCGCTTCAGCTGGTCTGTGCGGATGTCTTCGTCGACTTCGCGGAAAATGTCGGCCATTGCTCTTTCCTTGCGCCTTTTCGCCTTGCGGTTAGCACGGCCCGCCGCCAAAGGCGAGCTTTCCGCTGGCCTTTTCGGTTCGCCTTGCACTAGTTAAGGCGGATGACACAGACTTCCAACAACCATCCCGCTCCTGTCCATGTGGTCGGCGGCGGCCTCGCCGGCTCCGAAGCCGCCTGGCAGATCGCGCGCGCCGGCGTTCCCGTCGTGCTGCACGAAATGCGGCCCGAGCGCGCGACAGACGCCCACAAGACCGACTTCTGCGCCGAACTGGTCTGTTCGAACTCCTTCCGCTCCGACGATGCCGGGACCAACGCCGTCGGCGTGCTCCACCGCGAGATGCGGGCGATGGAATCGCTCATCATCCGATGCGCCGATTCCCATCAGGTGCCGGCGGGCGGCGCGCTGGCGGTGGACCGCGACGGCTTCGCCGCCGCCGTGACGCAGGCGCTGGAAGCCGAGCCGCTGATCGACAATCCGCCGCGAGGAAGTCGCTGGCCTGCCCCCGGAAGACTGGGACAGCGTGATCGTCGCCTCCGGCCCCCTGACCTCGCCCGCTCTGGCTCAGGCCATCGGCGCGCTGACCGGCGAGGCGGAGCTGGCCTTCTATGACGCCATCGCCCCCATCGTCCATTTCGACTCCATCGACATGGGCAAGGCGTGGATGCAGTCGCGCTACGACAAGGTCGGCCCGGGCGGCACCGGCGCGGATTACGTCAATTGCCCGCTCGACCGCGAGCAATACGAGGCTTTCGTCACCGCCTTGGTCGAAGGCCCCAAGACCGAGTTCAAGGACTTCGAAAAGACGCCCTATTTCGACGGCTGCCTGCCGATCGAGGTCATGGCCGAGCGCGGCCGCGAGACCCTGCGCCACGGCCCGATGAAGCCGGTCGGCCTGACCAACCCGCACAATCCGACCGTCAAACCTTATGCGATCGTTCAGCTTCGGCAGGATAATGCCTTGGGAACGCTGTATAATATGGTCGGTTTCCAGACCAAGCTGCTCTATGGCGCGCAGGTCGAGACCTTTCGCGGGATTCCCGGGCTGGAGCGCGCGGAATTCGCCCGGCTCGGCGGCCTCCACCGCAACACCTTCCTGAATTCGCCCAAGGTTCTCGATGCCCGCCTCAGGATGAAAGCGCAGCCGCGCCTGCGTTTCGCCGGCCAGATCACGGGATGCGAGGGCTATGTCGAAAGCGCGGCGGTCGGCCTGATCGCGGGACGCATGGCGGCGCTGGAGCGCCTCGGACAGGAGCTGGCGCCGCCGCCGCAGACGACCGCCATCGGCGCCCTGCTCAACCACATCACCGGCGGCCATATCGAGACCATCGACGCCGGGCCGCGCAGCTTCCAGCCGATGAACGTCAATTTCGGCCTGTTCCCGCCGCTCGATTTCACGCCGAAGGCGGAAGACGGCAAGAGATTGCGCGGACCGGAAAAGGCTGTGGCGAAGAAACGCGCGCTCTCCGCGCGGGCCGAAGCCGATCTGCGGGACTGGCTCGCCTCGGCGCCCTGATCATTTCCGCTTCTTGCGCGGCTTCTTGCCGGCGGGCGTCAGCGGCGCGCTCCAGAACGAGCCCATGGCCCGGCCGATTTCCCGCGCCATGTCGGATTGCTGGCGGCGCGCCTGCGCCATGAACTGGCCGCGCGCGGCGCCCGCGACCTTGTTGGCGCCGCTGAGCCACAGGCTCATGAAAGGATTTTTCCGCCCGCCCGATTTCGTCATGGCCCGGTCCCGCGCTGGTGGGTCCGCGTGGGAACGAACCCGTCGGCGCCGAGCATAGCCGAATTCGGGACGGGGCGCGATGGCGGGCGGCGCGGCACGATCCTTGATTGGCCGAGTTCCTGCGAAATCGAGGGACCGAGCCGATGCCCATGAACGAAGACCAGATCGAAGCCGGCAAATGCTATTCCGCGGGGCCCGAGCATTACCGGGTCGTCTCCATCACCCGAAAGATCGTCACCTATCAGGTCTGGCCCAAAGGCGGCAAATTCAGTCCCTTGCGCATTACGTGCGGGCTGAAGGCCTTTGCCGAGGCGGTTCGCAGGGAAATTCCCTGCCCCGAGATGAGTTGACGCCGTTTTTTCTCCAAAGTCCTGTCGCCTCATCGTCATGCGGCCGCGTTAGTCTGCCAAAAAACGGAGACGTCGATGGAACCGGATCACGCTCAGCTCGATGACTTGCAGGGCGCCTACAAGGCGGCGGTCGAGCAATGGATCGCCGCGATCAAGCATGAGGAAGACCTGGCCTCGGTCGATCACGATGTCGCCAAGATCGACCTTTGGGAACAGGCCAGCTTCGACGAGGACGCGATCCGGACCAAGGTCAAGGAAGCCAAGAAGCGCTACGAAGACGCCCTGCGCGAGCAGATCTTCGGCTTCTAGCTAAATCCTGTTGCGCCACAGCGCCCATTGCCGGCGCCAGAGCGGGACATCGACGAGCGTCTCGTAAGGGTCGTAATCCCGACGCTCCATCGCGCGCAGATAAAGCTCCGGCAGCGCCAGAAGGCGGAAAGCCTCGCGGTCGGATTCGGGAAGGGAGGAAACGCCTTGTTTCGCTTTTGCCAGATTGTCGCGCGCCAGAGCGCGCATCTCCGCCAGAACGGCCGCGACGGCGGCCTTGTTCCCGCGCGCGAACACAGCGCCCGGCGTCAGCCCGTGCCGGGCAAGAACGTCCTCGGGCAAGTAGCATCGCCGCTGCGCGACATGCCAGGGCAACGCCCGAAGCAGAGCCAACGATGGCGTAGGCGCGGCCGCCGTGCCGCGCGGCCAGGCTCAGGGAATCCTCAGCCGTGGCGTTTCCGGCCGGATCAGCGCCCGACGATGCGGGCGGCAAGCGCAAACAAGGCCGAGCAGGTCTCGTCGCAATAACGATCCAGAAAGGCCATGTCCGGCGCCGGGTCCTCGTAAAGGTCGAAGCGCCGCGCTTCTAGCGCGTCCAGCAAAAGCTGGCGCGGCAGCGCCCGGCTTTCGATCGTCGCCAGCAAAGCGTCGGCCACCGGATGGGCGCGCAGATCGCCGCGCGGCTCGCCGCCATCGACGGAGTCCAGCGCGTCGATCCACCATTGCAGGCGCATCTCGCCGAGGATCGGCTGCGAGACATGATCGCGGATGCGCGCGACCTCGGCGTTGAAGGCGTAAAGCGCGAACAGGTGCGGCTGCGCCGCTTCCGGCGCGAACAGGCAGGCCAGCCAGCGGTCGCGGTCGCTCTCGCGCAGCGCCGCGCCGCAGAGCGCGTAATGTTCAGCCAGACGGTCCTGCGGACGATCCGCACTCACGCGCTGAGCCGCATGAAATCATAGGCCGGCTCGACATTGTCCGGCAGGCTTCGCCGCAAGGTCTCGTAATCGAGATCGGTGTGGAGATTGGTCAGCACCGCGCGCCTGGGCTTGAAATGGGCGATCAGCTCCAGCGTCTCGCCGACCGACAGGTGGCTCGGATGGAGCCGATGGCGCAGCGCGTCCACGATCCACAGGTCGAGATTTTCCAGATAGCGCATGCTTTCCGGCGGGATGAACTTCACGTCCGGCGTATAGGCGCAGGCGCCGAACCGGAACCCGAGCGCATCGATGTCGCCATGGTTGAGCCGGAACGGCATGACTTCGATCTCGCCGGCCGGGCCGCCATGCGAGAAGGGCCGGCCGTAATGGATGAAATGCGGGACCAGCAAGGGCGGATAATTGCTGCCCGGCGGCGTCTCGAACAGATAATCGAAGCGCAGCCCGACGGATTTCCAGGTCGGCTCGTCCAGATAGAGGTCGATCTTGCGGTGCATGGCCATGGTCAGCGGGCGCAGATCGTCGAGGCCGTGGATATGATCGGCGTGGGCGTGGGTCAGCAGCAGAGCGTCGAGCCGGTCGACGTTCGACGCGATCAACTGCTCGCGCAGGTCGGGGCCGGCGTCCACCAGCAGCCGCGTCGGCTGGCCCCCCTCGCCGCGCTTCTCCACCAGGAGGGCGCAGCGGCGGCGGCGGTTTTTCGGATTGGTCGGGTCGCAGGCGCCCCAGCCCTGCGCGACGCGGGGAACGCCGGCCGAGGAGGCGCAGCCCAATATGGTGAAATCGAGCGTCATGCGGCGAGAGGCGGCATTTTGTCGAACAATCTTTGCGCGTTGGCGGTGGTCGCCGCCGCAAATTCCGCGAGCGGCACGCCCTTGACCTCGGCCAGAACCTTGGCCGTCTCGGCGACGAAGGCGGGCTCGTTGGTCTTGCCGCGATAGGGCGTCGGCGCGAGGAAGGGCGCGTCGGTCTCGACCACGATGCGATCCATCGGCACATCCCGCGCAATGTCGCGCAAGGCCTGCGAATTCTTGAAGGTCACGATGCCGGAAAACGAGATCGAGAGGCCGAGTTTCAGCGCGGCTTCCGCCAGTTCGCGGCTGGAGGAAAAGCAGTGCAGCAGCGCCTTGAACGGGCCTTTGGCGGTCTCCTCGGTCAGGATCGCGGCCATGTCGGCATCGGAATCGCGGGTGTGGATGACCAGCGGCAGCCCGGTCTTCCGCGCCGCCTCGATATGGGCGCGGAACACGCGATGGGCGAGTTCGCGCGGCGCGCGGTCGTAATGATAATCGAGCCCGGCCTCGCCGATGGCGACGCATTTCGTCGTGCCTGGCCAGGTCCACGATCTCGTCGGCTGAAAATTCGCGCTCGTCGAGCGCGTGGTTGGGATGGGTGCCGACCGAGCAGAAAATATTGTCGGCGCTTTCGGCGATGGCGCGAATGGCGTCGAATTTCTCGATCTGCGTGCAGATGGTGATCATGCGTCCGACGCCGGCCGCCTGCGCGCGGGCCAGCACGGCGGCGCGGTCCTTCGACAGGTCCGGAAAATCGAGATGGCAATGGGTGTCGATCAGCATCAGGACTTCGCTCCCTTGGCCGGCGCCTTCTGGGCCTTGCCGTCCGCCGGCGCCTCGTCCGGATCGACATAGCGCGGGAAGATCGGCGCCGGCGCGGGCAGGTCGAGCGCCCGCGAACAGCCGGTGTTCCGGCCCCGCATAGACATAAGCGCGCTCGTCGGCGCGAACAGAGAGCAGGTCGAGCAATTTTCCCGCCGCCGCCGGAATGAACGGCTGGCACAGGATGCCCACGACGCGCAGCGTCTCGATGGTCGTGAACAGCACCGAATCGCGCCGCGCCGGATCGGTCTTGCTCAGTTTCCACGGCTCCTGCCCCGCGAAATAACGATTGGCGTCGCCGACCACCGCCCAGATTTCGCCAAGCGCCTGATGCGGCGCATAGACGCTCATGGCGGCGCGCGTCTTTTCCACGGCGTCATAGGCCTTGGCGAGCATTTCGGAATCGGCGGCCTGAACCTCGCCCGGCTCCGGAACCTTGCCGTCGCAATTCTTGGCGATCATCGACAGCGACCGCTGCGCCAGATTGCCGAGATCGTTGGCGAGATCGGCGTTGATGCGCTGGACGATGGCCTCGTGCGAATAATTGCCGTCCTGGCCGAACGGCACCTCGCGCAGGAAGAAATAGCGCAGGGCGTCGACGCCGTAATGGTCGGCGAGCGCGATCGGGTCGATGACATTGCCGACCGATTTCGACATTTTCTCGCCGCGGTTGAACAGGAAGCCGTGGACGACGATCTGCCTCGGCAGCGGCAGCTCCGCCGACATCAGGAAGGCCGGCCAGAAGATGGCGTGGAAGCGGGTGATGTCCTTGCCGATGACATGGGCGTCGCAGGGCCAGAACTTCGCCCGCTCGCCGCCCTCGAAATAGCTCGGTCGCCGTCAGGTAATTGGTCAGCGCGTCGACCCAGACATACATCACGTGCCGCTCGTCGCCCGGCACCGGAATGCCCCAGTCGAAGGTCGTGCGGCTGATCGACAGGTCCTTCAGCCCGCGCTTGACGAAGGCCACGATCTCGTTGCGGTACTTTTCCGGCGTGACGAAATCCGGATTGGCCTCGTAATGGGCCAGCAGCCGGTCGGCATAGGCCGAGAGGCGGAAGAAATAGCTCTCCTCCTCGACCCATTCGACCGGCGTGCCGGTGGGCGCGAACTTGCGGCCTTCCGCGTTTTCGGTCAGTTCGCCTTCGTCGTAATAGGCCTCGTCGCGCACCGAGTACCAGCCCGCATATTTGGACAGGTAGATGTCGCCCTGCGCGGCCATGCGCCGCCAGATTTCCTGCACCGTCTCCTTGTGGCGCGGTCTGCGTGGTGCGCACGACGTCGTCGGCGACGGCGTTGAGCTTTTCGCCCATCGCCATGAACTGCTCGGCGGTGCGGTCCGCCAGCGCCTGCGGGGTCAGGCCGTCGCGCGTCGCGGTCTGCTGCATCTTCAGGCCATGCTCGTCCATGCCGGTCACGAACAGCACGTCACGCCCGTCGAGCCGGTTGAAGCGCGCGAAGGAATCCGTGGCGATGCGCTCATAGGCGTGGCCGATATGCGGCGCGCCATTGGCGTAGGGAATCGCGGTCGTGATGTAATAGCAGGCGCGTTCGGGCATATTCTGGGAACTCTCGATCATCCGGCGACCGTGAAACTAGAGAATGGCGCGCGGCAGGAAAAGGCTTTTCGCGCTTTTATAGCGGTTCGGGCGGCGCGGGCTCAGTCCCGCAGCAGCAGGCAGGCGTCGCCATAGGAATAGAAGCGATACTCCCGCTCGACAGCGTGGGCGTAGGCGGCCTGCATCCGCTCCAGCCCGGCAAAGGCGCTGACCAGCATGAACAAGGTCGAGCGCGGCAGGTGGAAATTGGTCATCAGCACGTCCACGGCGCGAAAGCGATAGCCCGGCGTGATGAAGATCGAGGTGTCGCCGCCAAAGGGCCTGATCTCGCCCGAGGGCGCGGCGGCGCTTTCCAGAATCCGCAGCGAGGTGGTGCCGACGGCGACGATGCGCCCGCCTCTTGCGCGCGCCGCGTTGAGGCGGGCGGCGACGTCGGCGTCGATCGAGCCCCATTCGGCGTGCATGACATGGTCGGCGGTGTCCTCGGCCTTGACCGGCAGGAAGGTGCCGGCGCCCACGAGCAGCGTCACCTTTTCGAGCGTCGCGCCCGCCGCGCGCACGGCTTCGACCAGTCCGGGGGTGAAATGCAGGCCAGCCGTCGGCGCGGCCACCGCGCCCGACTTGTCGGCGAACAGCGTCTGGTAATCGCTGGCGTCGCGATCGTCCTCGGCCCGCCGCGCGGCGATATAGGGCGGCAGCGGCATGTGGCCGAGCGCGAAAATGGCATCGTCGAGAACCGGGCCGGACAGGTTGAACGACAGCAGCGCCTCGCCCTCGTTCTTTTCCACGACCTCGGCCCAGAGCGCGCCGGCCTGGCAGGCCGCGCCCTCCCCCGGCTCGCCGAAAATCACCTTTTCGCCGAGCTTCAGTTTCTTGGCGGGACGCACGAAGGCCCGCCAATGCGAGGCGCTTTCGCGCTTGTGCAGGGTGACGTCGATCCGCGCGACCGCCTCGCCGCGCCGGCGCCAGCCGAACAATTGCGCCGGAATCACCTTGGCGTCATTGACCACCAGAACATCGCCAGGGCGCAGGAATTTTGGCAGGTCGCGGACCGTCGCGTCGAGATCGGCCTCCGGGCCGACGACGAGCATCCGCGCGGAATCCCTCGGCTCGGC
>CAWETR010000028.1:0-16721 GCA_963811975.1 uncultured Alphaproteobacteria bacterium | reverse complement strand
GAACTTGCGAATTTTGGCCGCGAGCAACGAGGATGCGATGAAGACCTGCGTGATCCAGATGAATTCGATCGGCGACAAGGCCGCCAATCTGGCGCAGGCGCGGCGCCTGATCGAACAGGCCGTCGCGCTGGAGCAACCGGACTGGATCGCGTTGCCGGAAGTGTTCGATTTCCTCGGCGGCTCAAAGGCCCAAAAATTCGAGGCCGCCGAATTTTAGTGAAGGCCCGGCTTATGCGCTCTGCGCCGAACTCGCCGCAAAACATGGCGTTTTCATCCATTCCGGCTCGTTTCTGGAAAAGAACGCCGATGGCGAGCGGCTCTCCAACACCAGCGTCGTGTTCGACCGGCAGGGGAGGGAAATCGCGTCTACCGCAAGATCCACATGTTCGACGTGACCACGCCGACGGCGCGTCCTATCGCGAAAGCGCGGTGTTCAAGCCCGGCGAGGCCGTCGTCACCTATGAGGCCGAGGGCCTGACCTTCGGCTGCGCGATCTGCTACGACATTCGCTTTCCCGCCTTGTTTCAGGCGCTGGCGGCGCGCGGCGCGCAGGCGATCGTGCTGCCCGCCGCCTTCACGCTGCAGACCGGCAAGGATCATTGGGAGGTCCTGTGCCGCGCCCGCGCCATCGAGACGCAATGCCTATTTCCTCGCGCCCGGCGCAGGTCGGCGCCCATCGGGTCAATGACGAGACCCGCCAGACCTATGGCCATTCGCTGATCTGCGACCCCTGGGGCCACAAGATCGCGATGGCCTCGGACGCGCCGGGCTTCATCACGCGCGCGCCTCGATCCCGCGCTGGTCGCCAAGGTGCGCGCCGCGATTCCGGCCGCGGCGCAGCGCCGCGAATCCTTCTGCCTGAACTTTACATCGCCATCGCGCGCGCCTAAACGGACCTTCCGCAAAGGAGGGCCGGATGGACCCGTTCGTCAAAGCCCGCGCCGCGGCCGACAGCCTTGATCGGCCGGATCGGCGATGCGCCGCGCCGGCGCAGCGCTGGTGATGGGCATCTTGAACGTCACGCCGGATTCCTTTTCCGACGGAGGGCGTTTCGTGGCGGCCTCGACCGCGCTGGCCCATGCCGGGGCGATGGCCTCGGCAGGCGCCGACATCATCGACATCGGCGCGGAATCGACCCGGCCTGGCTTCATCCCGGTGGAGGCCGAGGAGGAATGGGCGCGGCTTGAGGCGGTGCTGGCGCCCTTGCTGACCCAGATGAAACTGCCGGTTTCGGTGGATACGACCAAGGCGTCCGTCGCCCGCCGCGCGGCGGCGCTCGGCGCCGCGATGATCAACGACGTCTCGGGCCTGCGCGCCGATCCGGCCATGGCCGAAGTCGCCGCGGAAAGCGGCGCGGCTTTGGTGGCGATGCATCATTGCGCGCAAATCGACCCCGACCGCGACATTCTGGCCGATATGGTCGCCTTTTTCGACGAGACGCTCGAACTGGCGCGTTCTGCCGGGGTTGCGCGCGAAAAAATCGTGCTCGATCCGGGAATAGGCTTCGGCAAGAGCCTGCGCCAGAATTTGCTCGCGGTGGAGTCCTGCGGCGCGCTGCGGGAAAAATTCGGGCTTCCGGTTCTGATCGGCGCCTCGCGCAAGTCCTTTATCGGAGCGCTGACGGGCGCGCCGGTCCAGGAGCGGCTGGCCGGGACGCTGGCCGCGCATCTGCGCGCCGTCTCGCGCGGCGCGGCGATTTGCCGCGTTCACGATGTCGCGGAGCATGTCGGGGCCCTGAAAGTCTGGAGCGAAATTGAGCGCGCCTGAGCCCGCGAAACTGGAGCGCCGGATCGGCCTTGGCCTCGGCGCCAATCTCGGCGATCCGCCTGCCAATCTGCGCCGCGCTTTGGCCCTGCTGCGCGAAGGCGGGCTGGCGTTCGACGCGCTGTCGTCGCTTTACGCCACCAAGCCCTGGGGCGTGACCGACCAGCCGGATTTCGTCAACGCCTGCGCCCTGGCGCGCACGACGCTCGAACCGCTGGATTTGCTCGATCTGGTCAAGGCGACGGAGCGCGCGATGGGGCGCGTCGAGACGCGGCGCTGGGGGCCGCGCATCATCGATATCGACCTGCTGTTCTATGACGACCTGTCCTGGCGCGACGAAAGGCTGACCCTGCCGCATCCCGGCGTGCTGGAGCGCGCCTTCGTGCTTGTTGCCGCTCGCCGAAATCGCGCCGGACCTCGTCATCGGCGGGAGGCGGCTGGCGGAGGCCGCCGCGAGCGTCGAGGCGACGGACGTCGTCCGTCTCTCGGCCTTCTGATTGCGCCTTTTCAGGGCGTGTGAGGCATTTAAGCCTCAAGCGGAACAGTTACTTAATGAGTTCACCCGAAAATAGGGCATCCGGGGCTCAGGAATGGTCCGGGCCGCCGCCGCGCCATTCCCTTTGTCGATTTCGTCGCGCGATCCAGGCGCCGAGCCCCGGGCAGTGACCGGGTTGGTGTATGTGTCTAGTCGTAATCGTCGATGATCGGGCGACAAATCGCGCCATCTATAGCCAGCTTGCCCGCTCGATCGGCCAGGATGTCGAGGTCCGCGCTTTCGGCGACCCCGAGGAAGCCCTGAACTGGCTGGCGGCCAACCGCGCGAGCCTGATCGTCACGGATTACGACATGCCGCGGATCGTGGGCGACGAGTTCATTTCGCGCTTTCACAGCCAGCCTCATTCCGCCGGCGTCCCGATCATGATGGTCAAGGTCTGCGACCGGCGGCAATTGCGGTTGCGGGCGCAGGAAAGCGGCGCGACCGATTTCCTCCAGGTGCCGGTGGATCATTTCGAATTTCTCACGCGGGCGCGCAATCTGCTCAAGCTGAGCCGCAGCGTCGCCGCCGAGGCGGCGACAGCAACTACTCCACTGGCGGAAGCCCGGCCCGTCGCGGCGTCCGGACAGGGCGACGTTCTCGACGACGCCACGCGCGGGCTGCTCGAGCGCGGCGCCCCGGATATCGCGGAGCTTTTCGGCGGCAGCGGCCTTGGCCTCGCCATCGTGCGGCGGCGGCTCGAGGCGCGCGGCGGCCGCATCGGCGTCGAAAGCACCGGCCAGGGGTCGCTGTTCTGGTTCGAGCTGGCGGTCGGCCTCGATCGGGCCGCGCGCGCCGGGACGGAGCCGCTCGCGGTGGCGCGGGCGGTGCGTCTGGCGTCCTTGAGCGCGGACGAGGGAACGCAGCGGCGCGAGCCGGTCTGCGTCGTCGCGGACGAACCGTTCGACGCGCTCGATCTGGCGCGGCGTTTCGCCATCTGCGTGGTCGCGCCCGAAGGCGATCCCGACCAGATCGCCCGGGCGCAACGCGGGGCCATGCGCCTGAGCGCGCTGGTGAAAGGGACTTCCACTGCGGCCGCCGTCGAGGCGAAGCGCCCCGCGCCTCGCCGGGCGCCGCATCCTTCTCGCCGAGGACAATGGCGTCAACCGCAAGATCCTCGCGGCGATTCTCACCGCCGGCGGCCATCGCGTGACGAGCGTCGAGGACGGCCACGCGGCGCTCGACCCCATGCTGAACGAGCCGTTCGACCTGATTCTGCTTGATCTCAACCTCCCCAAGATCGGCGGTCTCGACGCCGCCCGGCTCTATCGGTTCGGCCTGCCGGATTTCCGTTCGCGCGCCGGTTCTGGCGCTCACGGCCGACGCCAGTCCCGAGCGCCAGGGCGAATGCGCCGAGGCGGGCCTTGCGGCCTGCCTGACCAAGCCGATCGCGCCCGAGGCCCTGCTGTCGGCGATCGACGACGCGCTGCGCGAGGCCGAGGCCCAATTCGCTCGAAGCCCGACGGAGGTCATGCGCCTGTTCATTCGTCCCCGCACCGGCCCGAGCCATCGTGACGCCGGACGCGTTCGACGCGCTGGCGCAGCTGGGCGGCGAGGATTTTTGCGCGACTTGATCGCGCAATTCATCGAGGAGGGCGCGCAGATCGCCGAGCGGATTGCGGGAGCAGGGCGAACTCCTGCTGCGGCTTTCGCCGCGTTGCCCAGCGTTGCCAGCGCCGGCAATGTCGGCGCGGCGCTGGCGCGGCATGCCGTCGTGGCCACGGCCGCGCCCGTTCGCGCTCTGCGACGATTCTCTCGACGACCTGCGCGGCGAATGGAAGCGCGTTCGGCGCGGGCGCTCAACGAGGCCTCGCGCGGCCGCGCCGCAGTCCGGCGCGAAGCGACGGGCGCGGCGCGGCGGCTTAAAACCGCCCCTGCCGATAATCCTCATAGGCCTGCATCAGCTCCGCCCTGGTGTTCATGACGAAGGGGCCGCTCCAGGCGACGGGCTCGCGCAACGGGCGCGCCGCGAGCAGCAGCGCGCGGGCGCCGTTCGGGCCGCCCGTCAGCACGGCGTCCGCGCCGGCGCCGAGCGTGACGAGGCTCAGGGCTTCGAGCTCTTGCGCGCCATCGCCGGCCGGCGCCGAGGCCGAGCCTTCGTAAAGCACGAAAAAGGCGGCGTGGCCTTGCGGCAAAGGCTGGCGGAAGACGCCGCCCGGCGCCAGTTCGATGTCGAAATAGACGGCGTCGACATGGGGCGCGCGCACGGGGCCTTCGAGGCCGGTCACGCCGGTCCCCGCGATGATTTTCGACGCGGGCGCCGTCGCGCGCCTCCGTCGGGATTTCGGCCGCCTTGAACTCCTGATAGGCGGGCGGCGCCATTTTCTCGGCGGCGGGCAGGTTGATCCAGAGCTGGAAGCCGCGCATCAGGCCTTCGTCCTGTTCGGGCATTTCCGAATGGATCAGGCCGCGCCCGGCCTTCATCCATTGCACGTCGCCCGGCTCGATCAATCCGGAATGGCCGTGATTGTCCCAGTGCCGCATGCGCCCGGCCAGCATGTAGGTGACCGTCTCGAAGCCGCGATGCGGATGATCCGGGAAGCCGCCGATATAATCGCCCGCGCGTTCCGAGCCGAAAAAGTCGAGCATCAGGAACGGGTCGATCGGATCCTGCGCGCGGGAGCCGATCAGCCGCGTCATCCTGACGCCGGCGCCGTCGGAGGTCGCTTCGCCGCGCGTCACCGCGACGATTTTTCGCGCCGACCTGTCTGCTGTCACATCTGGGGTAAACGTCATGTCGCCTCGCCTGGCCCGATCATCTGGCGCGGAGATTGGCGCTCGCGGCGGCAGGCGCAAGGGGCGGCGCCTTGTGGCGACGCCTTGCACGATTGCAAGGCGGTCACTCGACCTTGGCGGGACAGAAGGATTCGTAGAGCACCGCGATCAGCCTTTCCGCCCTTTCGTCGGCGAGGGCGTAATGGATGGTCTGGCCATCGCGGCGTGGACGCACCAGCCCGTCCTTTCGCAGCAGCGCGAGATGCTGCGAAATCAGGCTTTGCCGCGCCGCGAGCTTTTCGGCGATGTCGCCGACGGCGGATTCGCCCTGGGCCAGCAAGCACAGGATTCGCAGCCGGACCGGATTGGCCAGGGATTTCAGGAATTCGCTGGCCTGTTCGGCGGCATCCGCCAGAGCGGCGGCGTCGGCGGAGGTCGCGGCGGCTTTTGGCGGCTTGACGGAGGACATGAGCTTGACGGGCGCGGGAGGCATGGAATCATCGTTTCCGACGCGCGGGGCGTCTGTCAATTCGGACAGCCCGCAATTTGCGGGACAGCGCGCCCCTTTATCCACAATTCAGGCCGCGCGGGATATCGCCGGCTTTTGACGGTCGCAGTTTGGGGGCGTAAAAGCACGGCCCCCGGAACTGGAGCCGCCCATGATCTCGATCGCCCGCCGCATCGCCCAGGAGCTCAACGTTGAGGAGCGGCAGGTCGCCGCCGCCGTGGAGCTGCTCGACGCCGGCTCGACCGTGCCCTTCATCGCCCGCTACCGCAAGGAGGCGACCGGCGCGCTCGACGACACCCAGCTCCGCAATCTGGAAGAACGGCTGCGCTATCTCCGCGAACTGGAGGACCGCCGCAAGGCGATCCTGGATTCGGTCAGGTCGCAGGACAAGCTGACGCCGCAGCTGGAGGCCGAGATTCTGGGCGCGGAATCCAAGGCCCGGCTCGAAGACATTTACCTGCCCTACAAGCCCAAGCGCCGGACCAAGGCGACCATCGCGCGCGAGGCGGGCCTCGCCCCGCTCGCCGCCGGCCTGCTCGCCGACCCGAGCCGCGATCCGCGCGCGGAAGCGCAAAAATACGTCGATGCGGACAAGGGCGTGGCCACGCCCGAAGAGGCGCTCGAGGGCGCGCGCGCCATTCTGGTCGAGCAATTTTCCGAAAAGGCCGACCTCATCGGAATTTTGCGCGAAAACTTCTGGTCGCGCGGGCGGATCGTCTCGAAGGTTCGCGACGGCAAGACCAGCGAGGGCGCGAAATATTCCGATTATTTCGACTTTTTCGAGCCGCTGGCCAAGCTCCCCTCGCACCGCATCCTGGCGCTGTTCCGCGGCGAGAAGGAGGAAATCCTCGATCTGGCGCTGGAGCCGGAAAGCGCGGCCGACGCCGCCGTCCAGGGCGATTTGGCCTATGAGCGGGCGATCGCGGCGAGCGTCGGCATCGCCGATCGCGGCCGTCCCGCCGACAAATGGCTCGGCGAATGCGCCCGCTGGGCCTGGCGCACGCGGATCAGGATTTCGCTCAGCGTCGATCTGCGCGCGCGGCTCTGGCACACTGCCGAGGAGCAGGCGGTCAAGGTTTTCGCCGGCAATCTGCGCGACCTGCTGCTGGCCGCGCCCGCCGGGGCGCGCCCGACGCTCGGGCTCGATCCGGGCTTCCGCACCGGCGTCAAGGTCGCGGTGGTCGACGCGACCGGCAAGGTGGTCGAGACCGGCGTGATCTACCCGCACGAGCCGCAACGGCGCTGGGACGACGCCCTTCTCGCGCTCGGCCGCCTCTGCCGCCTGCACAAGGTCGAGCTGATCGCGATCGGCAACGGCACGGCCTCGCGGGAGACCGACAAGCTCGCCGGCGAACTCGTCGCCAAACTGCCGGACCAGAAGCTGACCAAGATCGTGGTGTCGGAGGCCGGCGCCTCGGTCTATTCGGCCTCGGCCTTCGCCGCCAATGAACTGCCCGAGCTCGACGTGACCCTGCGCGGCGCGGTCTCGATCGCCCGCCGCTTGCAGGACCCGCTCGCGGAACTGGTCAAGATCGACCCGAAATCGATCGGCGTCGGGCAATATCAGCACGATCTCGCCGAGGGCAAATTGTCGCGTTCGCTCGACGCCGTGGTCGAGGATTGCGTCAACGCCGTCGGCGTCGACCTCAATACGGCGTCGGCGCCGCTGCTGGCGCGCGTTTCGGGCCTGGGCGCCAATCTCGCCGGCAATGTCGTCGCCCATCGCGACGCCAACGGGCCGTTCCGCTCGCGCGAGGCGCTGAAGAAAGTGCCGCGGCTCGGCGCCAAGGCCTTCGAGCAATGCGCGGGATTCCTGCGGATTCGCGGCGGCGACGATCCGCTCGACGCCTCGGGCGTCCATCCGGAAGCCTATCCGCTGGTGCGCAAGATCCTCGCCGCGACCAAAAGCGACATCCACGCCTTGATCGGCAATTCCAAAACCCTGCGCGGCCTGTCGGCGAAGAATTTTGTCGATGAGACCTATGGCGCGCCGACGGTCAGCGACGTCCTGCGCGAGCTGGAAAAGCCCGGCCGCGACCCGCGTCCCGAATTCAAGACCGCGTCGTTCCTGGACGGCGTCGAGAAACTGTCCGACCTCAAGCCCGGCATGGTGCTGGAAGGCGTGGTGACGAATGTCGCCGCTTTCGGGGCTTTCGTGGACGTCGGCGTGCATCAGGACGGGCTTGTCCATATTTCCGCCATGTCCAAGAGCTTTATCAAGGACCCGCGCGAGGCGGCCAAGCCTGGCGATGTGGTCAAGGTCAAGGTGATGGAGGTCGATGTCGCCCGCAAGCGCATCGCCTTGTCCATGCGTCTCGACGATCCTTTCGACGCCCGGCCGGCGCGCAACGCGCCCCCGGCGGACAAGGGCGCCGCGCGCTACGCCGAACGCCGGCGCCCCGCTCGCGCCGAAGCCGGCAGGCCGGCGGTCGGAAACGCCTTCGCCGAGGCTTTTGCGCGCGCGGGGACGTCTCGGGACAAGCCTGTTCGCAAGTAACGCGTGACTTCGGGAAATGTCGCGAGATGAAATTGTGAAACCTTTTCAGGTATGAAGGGGAAATCTGTTGAGTTGAAAGGAAAAACCGTTCCCTTCCGGCCACACATTCGGAAAATCGCACACGCCGCCGCCCGCCTGGGCTGACTCCCCGCCAAATTCCCGCTAAGTCCGATCTAATGAAAACCGCAGCCGGATTCGCCCTGCTTCTGGGGCTGGGCTTGTTTGCCGCCCTGACGCTCTACGAGGGCGCCGGCGATGTCGCTCGCGCGTTTGCCTCCGTCGGGCTGGGCGCCTTGTGGATCGCGGTCATCCGCCTCTCCCAGACTTTCCTGTCCGGCTTCGCCTGGCGCGCCCTGCTGGCCGAAGCCCCGTCCAAAGCCCTGGCTGTTCTGCAAATTGCGCTGGGTGCGGGAATCGATCAACAACCTGCTCCCGGTCGCCCAGATCGGCGGCGATCTCCTCGGCGCCCGCCTTCTGCGCAACAATGGCGTTCCCGGCGGCCTCGCCTCGGCCAGCGTCATCGTCGACCTGCTGGCGCAAACGACGACCCAGGTGGTCTTCACGCTCGTCGGCGTGTTTTTCCTGCTCGACAGCGGCGCGGACACCGACCTGACCTTCGTCATCCTCGCGGGGCTGCTGATCATGGCGCCGGCGCTCGCCGGCTTCTGGCTGGCGCCGCGCCTGCTCTCGATGGGCTGGCTCGACACCATGGCCCAACACATCGAGCGCCGCACCGGCTGGGTCTCGGTGGGCGGCCTGCCGGCGCTGCGCGCGGGTCTCGACGTCATCCTGCGCCGCCGCTCCGCGCTCACGGCGGCCCTGCTGATCCATATGGGGATCTGGTTCGTCGGCGCGCTGGAAATCTGGCTGGCGCTCTATCTGCTCGGCGATCCGCGCTCGTTCGCGACGGCGATCACCATCGAAAGCCTCGGCCATGCGGTCAGGGCGGCGGGCTTCCTGATCCCCGGCGCCTGGGGCGTGCAGGAAGGCGGCTTCATCGCGCTTTGCGCGGCGTTCGGCATCGCTTCGCCCACCGCGATCGCTCTGTCCCTGATCAAGCGCATCCCCGATTTCGTCTGCGGCGCGCCCGGCCTCTGGGTCTGGCGGCGCATGGAAGGATCGAGCCTGCGCGAAGCCTTCTTTCGCGAAAAGCTTTCGCCCCAGGAGGAGCCTCATGGCCTTTAGGAGCCCATGGACTTTAGAAACCCTTTGGTCCTTGATCGCCGCGCCGTTCTGGGCGCTCTCGCCGTCCTGCCGGCCCTCGGCGCGGTCCTTGGTTCCGCGCGGGCCGACGATTCAGCCGACGCCGTGGCCGCGGTCAAGCAATTGCAGGACGGCCAGCTCGAAATCATCCAGAAGATCGGGCAGATGAGCGTCAAGCAGCGTTACGACGCGCTGCGGCCGGCCATCGGCGCGACCTTCGACCTGCCGGCCATGGCCAGGACGGTCTATGGCGCCGCCTGGGACGCGCTGACCGACGCGCAGAAGGCGGAATGGGCGCAGGCGCTCGCCGATTACGTCGCGGCCTCCTACGCCGCCCGCCTCGACGGCTTCAACGGCAAGGGCTTCGAGCGCGACGCCAAGACGACGACGCGGGACCAGAATGTGGTTGTCACCTCGCGCGTCATCCTCGCCGACGGGCCCGCCCATGCCGCTCGACTACGTCGTGCGGCTGACGCCGCAGGGCTGGAAGATCGGCGACATCCTCGCCAATGGCTCGATCAGCGAACTGGCGCAATGGCGCCGGGGGCTGCGCGGCCTTGGCGACAGCGGCTTCGCCGCTTCGATAGCAACATTGCGTCAGCGGACCGAGTCCTTCCTGACGCCCTGAATGATCGGAATGGATATGGATCAGCTAGGGAGCGATTTGGCGGACTTGATCGCCGCGGCGCCGGTCGCGGCGCCGTTCTTCGTCCTTGCTGTCGCCTCTTGCCTCTACACCCTGCTGGCTTTCGTCAGCGTGCGCCGCTTCAAGCGGTGTGAAGGCGCGACAAAGCCCTGGAAATCTCCCGGCGTGACGGTGCTGAAGCCGCTCTACGGCGTGGAGGAGGGCCTCTACGAAAACCTGCTGAGCTTCTGCCGCCAGACCTATTCCGGCCCGGTGCAGATCCTGCTGGGCGTCCATGAGCCCGACGATACGGCGGCCTCAATCGCGCGGCGCATCGTCGCGGCGGCGCGCGCCGGCCGGATCGAGGGCGCGCCGGCCCGGCTGAGCGTGGAGCTGGTCGTCGATCCCACGCTGCATGGAACCAATGGCAAGGTCTCCAACCTGATCAACCTGTCGCGGCGCATCGAGAACGAGCTCGTCGTGCTGGCCGACAGCGACATCATGGTCGCGCCGGATTATCTCGACCGGCTGGCGGCGTCGCTGCAGCGTCCCGGCGTCGGAATCGTGACCTGCCTTTATCGCGGCCGCCCGCTTGCGGGATTCTGGTCGAGGCTCGGCGCGATGGGGGTCGATTACGGCTTCCTGCCCAATGTCCTGACCGGGCTGGCCCTGAACATGGCGCGGCCCTGCGTCGGGGCGACCATCGCGCTGCGGCGCTGCGTGCTCGAGGCCATCGGCGGTTTCGAATCCGTCAAGGACCAGCTTGCCGATGATTATGCGCTCGGCGAAGCCGTCCGCGCGCGCGGACTGAAGGTGGTTCTCGCCGATTTCGTCGTCGGCCACGCCCATGCGGAAAAGAAACTCAAGGACGTCTGGCGGCGCGACATGCGCTGGGCGCGTACCATCCGCGCGGTCGATCCGCGCCGGCTATGTCGGCCTTGCGGCGACTTTTCCCGTCGGCTGGGCTTTGCTCGCCGCGCTCGCCAGCGGCTTTGCGCCCGCAGCCCTGATCCTGGCCTGCGCCGCGGTGCTTTGCCGGATGATCCTTGCAGGACGAGATCGACCAGCGCTTCGAGGGCCGCAAACACGCGCTCTGGCTCGGCCCGCTGCGCGATCTGCTGAGCTTCGCCATCTTCGTCGTCAGCTTCCTGCCCGGCCAGATCCATTGGCGCGGCCGTGACTACGCTTTGGGCGAAAACGGGATCATGGAGCCGGTCGCCGACGAGACCGCGACCGCGGAAGCCGAAGTCGCCTGAAAAATGCTTGATTAAAGTCCGCGCTCGAAAATATCCCGCCGCGAGAAACGCGGCGGGGCGCGCTCACGCCTCCAGATAGAGCTTGCCGCCCTTTTCCATGAACTCGGCGCTCTTGTCCGCCATGCCCTGCTGCGCCTGCGCGGCGGCGATGGCCCTGGATTCCTCGCGCAGATCCTGCGTGATCTTCATCGAGCAGAATTTCGGCCCGCACATCGAACAGAAATGCGCGACCTTGTGCGCCTCCTTGGGCAGCGTCTCGTCGTGGAACTTGTGCGCCGTGTCGGGATCGAGGCCGATGTTGAACTGGTCGTTCCAGCGGAAATCGAACCGCGCCCGGCTCATCGCGTCGTCGCGCATCCGCGCGCCCGGATGGCCCTTGGCGAGATCCGCCGCGTGCGCCGCGATGCGATAGGTGATGACGCCGGTCTTGACGTCGTCGCGGTCCGGCAGGCCGAGATGCTCCTTCGGCGTGACATAGCAGAGCATGGCGGTGCCGAACCAGCCGATCATCGCCGCGCCGATCGCCGAGGTGATGTGGTCGTAGCCCGGCGCGATGTCGGTGGTCAGCGGCCCGAGCGTATAGAACGGCGCCTCGCCGCATTCGCGCAGCTGCTTGTCCATGTTGTGCTTGATCTTGTGCATCGGCACATGGCCGGGGCCTTCGATCATCACCTGGCAGCCCTTGTCCCAGGCGATCTTGGTCAGTTCGCCGAGCGTTTCCAGTTCGGCGAATTGCGCCGCGTCGTTGGCGTCGGCGTTGCAGCCGGGACGCAGGCCGTCGCCGAGCGAGAACGAGACGTCATATTTGCGCATGATGTCGCAGATCTCGTCGAAGCGCTCGTAGAGGAAGCTCTCCTTGTGCTTGGAGAGGCACCAGCGCGCCATGATCGAGCCGCCGCGCGAGACGATGCCGGTGACGCGGGTCGAGGTCAGCGGCACATAGGCGAGGCGCACGCCGGCATGGATGGTGAAATAATCGACGCCCTGCTCGGCCTGTTCGATGAGCGTGTCCTTGAACACCTCCCAATCGAGCTTGAGCGCGTCGCCGTCGACTTTTTCCAGCGCCTGATAGATCGGCACGGTCCCGATGGGAACGGGCGAGTTGCGCAGGATCCAGTCGCGGATGTTGTGGATGTTGCGGCCGGTCGAGAGGTCCATGACCGTGTCCGCGCCCCAGCGGATCGACCAGACCATCTTCTCGACCTCCTCGGCCACCGACGAGGTGACGGCGGAATTGCCGATGTTGGAATTGATCTTCACCAGGAAATTGCGGCCGATGATCATCGGCTCCAGTTCGGCATGGTTGATGTTGGCCGGAATGATCGCCCGTCCGCGGGCGATCTCCTGGCGCACGAATTCCGGCGTCACGAATTCGGGAATCTCCGCGCCGAAGCTTTCGCCGTCGGCGATGCGCTCGGCCGCGCCCGCGACAGCGGCATCGCGGCCGAGGTTTTCGCGATGCGCGACATAGATCATTTCCTCGGTGATGATCCCGGCGCGGGCGAATTCATACTGCGTCACCAGCCCGCCCTCGCGGCCGCGACGCAGGATGCGCTGCGCGGGGCAGGGCGCGACGAGGTTTTCGCTGGAGACGTTGCCGTTGTCCTCGGCCTTGATGGCGCGGCCCTGATAGGATTTCGAGGCCGTCGCGGCGGGCGAGCCAGCTTTCGCGCACGGGCGGCAGGCCGGCGGCGAGGTCGATGGCGACGTCGGATTCGGTATAGGGGCCGGACGGGTCATAGACCCGCAGCGGCGGCTCGCTGCACGATGGATCGAGCGGGATTTCGCGCACCGGCACGCGCATGTCCGGCGAGCAGGCGGGGGAAATATAGATCTTCCGGGAGCCGGGCAGGGGGCCGGTGGTGACGCTTTCCGGCTTGCGGACGGTCTTGGAATGGACGTTCATACGTTCACGCGCTCTCCCACGCTAGTTTTTTCCTGATGCAGGAAGAGACGCGGCCGTGCCGCCCGCCTTCCCTGCGCTGGCATTATCCAGATCAGGTCGATGGGTTTGATCTCAGCCGCCCTGTCAGGCAGCACCCCATGGCTCGAATTTTTCAGGCTAGCAGGGAAGGGCGCGCAGCCGCCGCTTTTCTTATTTTACTCTTGATCTTAGCGGCGAGCGGCTTGGGGCGGGTAGGGGTGTGGGCACGGAGAGGTCGAGAGGGGAGTTGTTTGTGGAGGTCTCGCTGGGGGGTAGCAGTAGGTGAGTGAGGGCGGAGCTGGCGCGTGCAGTCAGCTGACAGGAGGGCGGCCGGAAGCGAAGGCGCCAAGCGCGCGCCGATCGCGAGAAACGCTGGCAGCCTCCAACGCAACCCTGTCGAGGGTCCCGGTCCCTAATCAGCCGACGCGCGCACGGCCTCTTGCTCACGCGCCGGCGGCCGGCGCGCGCAAGCCGAGCTGTTTGGGCGTCGGTCAGGCCGGTGGGCGCCAGCCCGCCGCAGGGCAATCTTGAGAAAATGGGTCAGATCGCGCCGATTGAACCTGCCAGTGGAGGTCGGGTCGTCCTCATTATTCCCCGAAACAAGAAATTCGAGGAAGAGATCCCGTTCCTTGTCCAGGAGTGTCGGCGGCAGCTTCTGGAGGGTTTCGACCATCCGGGACAATCCGCGCTGATCGCCGCGCGTCTTGCAAAGAAGCCAGACGCCGAACCGGATCGGCCACAAGGGCTTGAACAGACCGGACTTGACGGTGACGCTCCAGACCGTCGCCTTTTGCGCGGGGGTCAGGGAGGAGAGATCACCTTCCAGAACTCTGAGATCGGTCTCGAGCCGGTGGTTGTAATCTCTCATCGCGTCGCGAATCCGTCACCAGGGCATTGGGCCGTAATCCGGGCCGACCGGGACGATATTGCCGACCGGGTCTTCGACCAGCCGGGAATAATTGTTGGAATGGTCGGCTTCGGCCTGGGTCGGGACATTGCCGGGATTGAGCCAGTCGTCGCTCGACGTGACATAGGGCGGCAACGGGATGCCCCGGCGCGGATGGACGGTCAGCGCCGATTGGGCGAAAGCGGAACCGAAGGCCGCGACGGCGCAAAATCCGACCACGCTGGCCGCCAGAAAGCTTTTACGCATCTCAACCTCTTTTCAAGCGAGCGCGGCTCACTTTGACGCGGTGGGCGAGAACGAATGCAGCAGCACGGCGAAGCGATGCTTCTGGGAGGCGTCCATGCTAGCGAACAGCGGCGCCGCGGCGTCCGCGACCTTTTGCAATTCCTCGCCGCGCGCGACGAGATCCCTAGCCGCGAGCTTCATGCCCGAGACGACATCGTCCTTGTCGCGGAACGCGGCGGCTTCTTTCATATCGGCGACCTGACGCGCCGCGCGGGCGGAGATGACGTCGCGCGCTGTCTTCTCCAGAGCGTCCCAGTCCTTCTGCTGCGTCGGGGACAGCTGCAATCCGGCCTTCACGGCGGCAATGCGTGCCTCGATAAGGGTCAGACGATCCGCCTCGGACTGCTGCGCCTGAGCCGGCGCGTCGGCGGATTGCGCCGTCGCCGGGCGGGCGAAGGGGAAAGCCAAAAGACCCGCCATCGCGGCGGCGAAGAGATGCTTTTTCATAGGATCCTGCGTCAATTCAAAAGGCGGAATTCGGCGCAGACCATGCCCTCATTTGCCGTCTTCCACAAGTCGAAGCTTTCGCTGCCGCCCCGTTACGGCAGCATCAGGACCGGGGTTCCGACATCGATGCGGTTGTAGAGATCGATGACGTCCTCGTTGCGCATGCGGATGCAGCCATGCGACACGGCGCCGCCGATCGAGGCGCGCATGCGCTGGGTCGAGCCGTGAATCGCGATGTCCGAGCGGTCGAGGGTGATGGCCCGCGCGCCCATCGGATTGTTGGAGGCGCCGCCCTTCACCCGTTCGGGCAGGAAGGGCTCCTCGATCCGGACCTCGGACGGCGGGATCCAGTCCGGCCGCACGAATTTGCCGTTGACGGAGGCCGTTCCGGACCATTCCGCGCCGCGCCGGGGCACGCCGACGGGATAGACGATCGCCTTGCCGCCGCCGAGCACGAAGTACAATTTCCGTCGCGACGCGTCGATGACGATGGTTCCCGACGAGGCCGAGGTTTCATAATGCACGGATTCCTTGGCCGCTCCGGATCGAGGCTGGATTAAAACTCCCGCCAGCAGCAAGGCGGCAAGGACCACGCGCAAATACAAAGGCATCCTCCGGCTCCGGCGGTTCGGTTTGTCCCGAGCGTGGCATTTTCCGCGGCGCCTGTCATCGTTTGGCGGTCATGGCGCGGTCCATGGCCCGTATCTGGCCCCTTGGTCCGGCTTGCGCGACGCCGGCGACGGCCCCAGACTGGGCGAAAAACAGCATGGATCGGGGGAGAAACATGATCAGGCGCACGCTTTTTCTCGCGGCTTCGCTGGCCGCGAGCGCCTCGGCAGCCTGGGCCATCGAACCGGCGCTCGACGGACAAAAGGACATCGTGCTCCACACCGAGGACGGCCAGTCGCTTGCCATCGGGACCGTGACCTTCACGCCCGACGGCGACAAGGCGCGCTTCAAGATTGTTTTCGACGACAAGAAATTCACGCAATATTTCCTGTCGATGCGCGAGTTCAAATGTATCGAGGGGCCGGAAATCCTGTGCCACGTGCCCTATCCCTATCCCAATGCGGGCGTGGTGACGGCGGCGGACCTGTCGTGGCTCGAACATTCCCTGCTGTTCTTCTACAAGCGTCCGGCGGATTATGGCGCGAAAATGGCTCACGGACTGGTCTATACCCTCACGATGACTCCGGATGGCTTTCTCGGGACGCCGCAATCGATCGACCTCGACGAGATCGCCACGCCACCGGAAAATCTGGCCGCCGCCTTTTTTACCGGCGAACACCGCTATGCCATCCAGCCGGGGTCGCGCTGGTACGACAGCCTGACCATCGAACCGCATCGTTGACCCGCCGCAAGGCTTTTTTGGGCGAGGGCGCCTATATTGAAATGCGTGGTCCATAGGGGAGGCGGCAGAGCCCGTACCGGTATGCGCATCATTGACGACACCAATCCGGCCATGCCGGACATTAATCCGCAAAAAGTCTGCTTCATCGCCGCCAAGGCGCGCGAGTTGTTGAGCGAGGACGAAGGCTCCAGACCGGACGCCTCCAACGCCGCCGACGACGAGGGGCGCTCGATCCTGACCGATGCCGCCTACGGCCCGGTCCATGCGGAGCTGGCGCAATATATCGAGGACCTCGACGTGGACGAGGCGACCGCGCTGGTCGCTATGCTGTGGATCGGACGCGGCGATTTCGAGCCGAAGGACTGGGAGGACGCCGTGGCGCAGGCGCGCGAGCGCAGCCAAACTCCGACGGTGCGCTACCTGCTCGGCGAGCCGCTGCTGCCGGATTATCTCGAAGACGCGCTCGCCGCCTTCGGCCATTCCTGCCGGGATTTCGATGTCGGCCCGGATGCGGACGTGTGAGGGTGGCGGTTGCGCCGGCATTTCGCGCATGCGAAATTCGCGCGCCTCACCGCACAGGAATCGCCCGATGAAATTTGCCCAACTCGCGCCGCTCGCGCTGTGCGCCGCGCTCGGTGCCTGCGCAGCTCCGCCGCCTTCGGGGCCAAGCGTGAGCGCGGTCGCGAACTCCAATGTCAGCGTCC
>CAWETR010000027.1:0-44938 GCA_963811975.1 uncultured Alphaproteobacteria bacterium | reverse complement strand
GATCCCCAACAAGGGTGACACGACCTGGATGCTGGTGTCTTCGCTGCTCGTCCTGATGATGAGCATCCCTGGCCTCGCCCTGTTTTACGGCGGTCTGGTGCGCACCAAGAACATGCTCAGTGCTTATGCAGGTGTTCATGATCGTTTCGGTCACCGGCCTGCTGTGGGCGCCCTACGGCTATTCGATGGCGTTCACCACCGGCGCGCGCCTTGACGCCTTTGTCGGCGGCTTTTCCAAGGCGCTGATGATGGGGGTTGGACGGGGAACGCCTCGGCCGCGACGTTCTCGAACAACGTATACATCCCCGAACTCGCGTATTTCGTGTTCCAGATGACCTTCGCGATGATCACCCCGGCGCTGATCGTGGGCTCTTTTGCTGAACGCATCAAGTTCACGCCGCTGATCGTGTTCGTGGTACTGTGGTCGACGCTGGTCTACTACCCGATCGCGCATATGGTGTGGTACTGGGCTGGCCCCGACTTCATCGCTCGGCCAAGGCTCTCGCCGACCGAAGAGTGGTCTGGCTGTGGGGCAAGCCAAGCTCGACCGGTCAACCTGGACGCCGGCCTGCTGTTCCAGTTGGGCGCGCTCGATTTCGCCGGCGGCACCGTCGTGCACATCAACGCTGGTATCGCGGGCATGGTCGGCGCCTGATGATCGGCAAGCGCGTTGGCTTTGGTAAGGAAACACTCCGCCGCACTCGCTGACCATGACCATGATCGGTGCCTCGCTGCTGTGGGTGGGCTGGTTCGGCTTCAACGCCGGGTCCAACCTGGAAGCCAACGGCGTGGCCGCGGTGGCCTTCGTCAACACCATGCTTGCAACGGCTGCGGCTGCGGTGAGCTGGGCGTTGGTGGAATAGACGTTCAAGGGCAAGCCGTCGATGCTGGGCGTGCTTCGGGTGCGGTGGCCGGGCTGGTCGCGGTGACCCCGGCTTCGGGCTATGGCGCGCCGATGACCTCCCTTGCGCTGGGCCTGATCGTTTCGCCGATCTGCTTCTTCTTCGTCACTACGGTGAAGAACAAGTTCAAGTATGACGACACGCTCGACGTGTTCGGCGTCCACTGCATCGGCGGGATCACCGGCGCGCTTGCCACCGGGATCGTCGCCAACCCGGCGATCGGGGGCCAGGGCGTGATCGATTACACCAAGTTCCCCTCGGCTCCGGCGGCAACTACGACACGTTGGCGCAGTTGATCGTGCAGGGTGAGGCGGTGCTGATCACGCTGCTCTGGTCGGGCATCGTTTCCGCGATCCTGTACTTCGTCATCGACAAGGCCGTCGGTCTGCGTCCGACCCCAGAAGCCGAGCGCGAAGGGCTCGACATCACCGAACACGGCGAACGCGCCTACAACTACTGAGCATCAGCCTCACTCACCAAAAACAAAGACGGCGGGCCAAAAGCCCGCCGTCTTGCTGGCTGGGGGCCCGTGGAATGCGATGCAAATTGGCCCCTGCCACCAGTGTTTGCGGCGGCCGCCGGTAGTCCGAAATGCCCCGCAAGGCGCAACCTCGAATTTGTTACATAATTGCCACAAGCCTCGGAGAACTAACGGGGATGGGGCTATTTTGCCTAAAAAATAATCACTTGCATAAGCCTTACCCTTGAGGAATTCGTCAATCCCGGCAAGTTGATGGCACAGAGTTTCCTTCTGGTGGAGCTTATAATGAAACTTTCCTCCTTCCTTGCGGCTGTCGCCCGTCGTTGCCTCCGCGGGAACGGCTTTCGCCGCCGACCTGCCGAGCACCAAGGCCCCCGTCGCTGTTCCCGAGCCCGTCAATCCCTGGGATTTCGACATCGGCGCCGGCCTGACCAGCAACTTCATCTTCCGCGGCATCACGCAGTCGAACAACGGCCCGAGCGTCGCGGCCCACGGCGAGCTGCGCTACAACCTCGATCCGACCTGGCAGTTCTATGCCGGCATCTCGGGCGAGAGCATCAAGTTCTCGCCGAGCTTCTTATCCGGCTGGTTCGCCGGCGATGGAGCTTGACGGCGACGCGGGCGTTCGCGGCACCTTCGACAAGTTCAGCTTCGACCTCGGCGGTATTGTCTATGGTTATCCGGACACCCCGACCGGCGTCCACGTCTGGAACCAGCCGACCTTCGGCACGCCGTTCGGCACCATCCAGACCATCGGCCTGACCCCGCGCAACGACACCTGGGGCGAAGTCTATTTCAAGCCGACTTACACGATCAACGACTGGATCACGGTCGGCGCCAACTTCTTCTATACCCCGACTACGTCGCCACGGGCACGTCCGCCGAATATCTGTCGGGCACGATCAAGGCGACCATGCCCTTCAACCTACGTTCTCGGCTGAAGTCGGCTACCAGTGGTTCAACAACCATGTCGACTCGGTCTACCAACTACCAGACCGGCCTGCCGGCGACTTCAGCAGCTACTGCTTCATCGGCTGCTCGACCAACGGCCAGCTCCCCGACTATCTTCGTCTTGGAACCTGGGCTTCACCTATAACTGGAAGTTCCTGGCCTTCGACCTGCGCTACTGGGGCACCAACCTGACCAGCTCGTCGGCCTATACGCTGACCGGCATCCCGAACAACGGCGGCTCCACCACGACCTCCAGCTACGCCAACAATCGCGATTGTCGGCACGATCTCCTTCGACCTGACGGGCAAGGACATCAAGTAATCCGAACGCTCGGGGGCCTTCGGCCCCGGAGAGCCTCGATCTGGACGCCCGGCCTTGCGCCGGGCGTCTTTTTTGTTTCGCGTGGGCTTTCCGGCTCGATGGGCTTGTGGCTGAGATTTAGGCGTTCGCCGGCCCGCAGGCGCCCATCAATTGAAATGATGCTGCTGCCGCAATTAGGCGCCCTGGTTTTGCGGACTTGGCCCAGGCTTGGGAAAAACAGATCTATTAGGCTGAATATAAAGGGAAAATTATTGCCTTGTGGCGTCGCTTCGGCTGGCAAGCCAATTGCTAAGCAGTGGCGCTGGATTTGCGAAAAGGGGCAGGTGAACAGGCCCTTCCGGCGTTTCCCGCGCCTGCCTGCTGTTTCCCTGCTGAATCCAAAGACATGCGTTCATCAACGAGAGGCGTGAAATGACGACTGCCAAGGACGTACTCAAGAAAATCAAGGACGAAGACATCAAGTATGTCGACCTCCGCTTCACCGACCCGCGCGGCAAATGGCAGCACGTGACCTTCGACATCGCCCTCGTCGACGAGGAGATGTTCTCGGAAGGCACGATGTTCGACGGCTCGTCGATCTCGGGCTGGAAGGCCATCAACGAATCCGACATGAAGCTCATGCCCGATCCGTCCACCGCCACGCTCGACCCCTTCTTCGCGGCCTCGACCCTGTCGATCGTCTGCGACGTGCTCGAGCCGATGACCGGCGAGCCCTATAACCGCGATCCGCGCGGCATCGCCAAGAAGGCCGAAGCCTATCTGAAGAACAGCGGCATCGGCGACACCGCCTATTTCGGCCCGGAAGCCGAATTCTTCGTGTTCGACGACGTCCGCTTCAAGGCCGACCCGTACAACACCGGCTTCGTGCTGGATTCGGTCGAACTGCCGACCAATTCCGACACCCCCTATGAAGGCGGCAACCTCGGCCACCGCGTCCGCACCAAGGGCGGCTATTTCCCGGTTCCGCCGGTCGATTCCGCCCAGGACATGCGCGGCGAAATGCTCGCGGCCATGGCGGCCATGGGCGTCAACGTCGAGAAGCACCATCACGAAGTGGCCTCCGCGCAGCACGAACTCGGCATGAAGTTCGGCACGCTGACCACGATGGCCGACCATCTGCAGATCTACAAATACGCCATCCACCAGGTCGCCAATTCCTATGGCAAGACGGCGACCTTCATGCCGAAGCCGATCTTCGGCGACAACGGCTCGGGCATGCACGTCCACCAGTCGATCTGGAAGGCCGGCAAGCCGGTGATGGCCGGCGACAAATACGCCGACCTGTCGCAGGAATGCCTGTGGTACATCGGCGGCATCATTCGCCACGCCAAGGCGCTGAACGCCTTCACCAACCCGTCGACCAATTCCTACAAGCGCCTGGTCCCGGGCTATGAAGCCCCGGTGCTGCTGGCCTATTCGGCCCGCAACCGCTCGGCCTCCTGCCGCATTCCGTGGACCAACAACCCGAAGGCCAAGCGCGTCGAGGTTCGCTTCCCCGATCCGACCGCCAATCCCTATCTGGCTTTCGCGGCCATGCTGATGGCCGGCCTCGACGGCATCGTGAACAAGATCGATCCCGGCGCCGCGATGGACAAGGACCTCTACGACCTGCCCCCGCGCGAGCTGAAGAAGATCCCGACGGTGTGCGGCTCGCTGCGCGAGGCGCTGACCAGCCTCGACAAGGACCGCGCCTTCCTGAAGGCCGGCGACGTGTTCAACGACGACTTCATCGACGCTTATATCGAGCTGAAGATGCAGGACGTGATGCGCACCGACATGACCCCGCATCCGGTCGAATACGACATGTATTATTCCTACTGAGCCTCGCGCTCAGGGAAAACGGAAGGGCGGCCGCAAGGCCGCCCTTTTCGTTTGTGCGCTCGCGGCGCTCAGAGCTTTCCGGATCGAATTTCGGCGCCTTGCTCAGGCGGCGTTGCGGGCCGCGACCTTGGCGCGTCCGACCGCAAGGGTGAAGACGAGGCTCAGCGCCAGCAGCACCGCCGCAAGGCCGTAGCCGCCGCCGGGGCTGCGGCCGCCGGCGATCTCCCACGCCATGATCTGGGTATAGGTGATCGGGCCGATCATGCCCGAAATGCCGCGCAGGCTGGCGATGGAGCCCTGCAGCGTTCCCTGCTCGTCCGCGCCGGCGAACCGCGTCGCCAGCCCCTGGAAGGCCGGACCGGCAAGGCCCCAGAGCGCGACCAGCGGAAGCGCCGCGAGAAAGACGGCTCCGGTCGGCGCAAGCGCATAGACGACGAAGCCTGCGACGCCGCAGGCGAGCCCGAACAAAGCCGTCGGCAATTCGCCGAATTTCTTCACCGCCTGCCGCACGAGGCCCGCGGCGACGATGGTCTGGGCGACGCCGACCAGAGCGAGCACCTCGCCGGTGGTGCGGGCGTCCCAATGATAGCGGTAGCCGGTATAGAGCACGAACAGGCTCGGCAGCGAGTCATGGGCGAGATAGGACAGGAAGATCGCGCCCGACAGCAGGCCCAACGTGGATTCGCGCGTGAGGAAGCGCAGCGAGCCGAGGACATGGGCGGTCTTCCAGACGAAGGTTTTCGCGCGGTTTTCGGGGGCCAGCGATTCCGGCAGGACGAAAAAGCCGTAGCAGGCGTTGACGAGGCTCAGTCCGGCGGCGAACCAGAACGGCAGCCGCAGGTCGATCTGGCCCAGATAGCCGCCGATGGCCGGCCCGAGCACGAAGCCCAGGCCGAAGGCGCCGCCGAGCATGCCGAAACGGGCGGCGCGTTTATCCGCGGGCGTGATGTCGGCGATATAGGCGCTGGCGGTCGAGAAGCTGGCCGAGGCGGCGCCCGAGATCAGGCGGCCGAGGAACAGCCAGCCGAGCGTCGGCGCCAGCGCCATGACGACATAATCGAGTCCGAGGCCGACATTGGACAGCAGCACCACCGGGCGGCGTCCGAACCGGTCGGACAGCGCCCCCAGGATCGGCTGGAAGACGAACTGCATGAACGCCCAGGCGATGCCGAAATAGCCGACGATGCGCGAGGCCGAGCCATAATCGCCGCCCTCGAACGACACGATCAGCTTGGGCAGCACGGGAACCATCACGCCGAGCGCGATCATGTCGAGGGCGACCGTGATGAAGATGAAGAGGAAGGCCGCCTTGCCGGGCTTGTAATTCTGCATGGCCATCGCGTCGCGCTTCTCCTCTGCCGGGCCGCGCCGCGCCGCCGCAGTGCTCCCTGGACGGCTGATCGTCTAGCGCGAGGAGCGGCCCTCGGGCAAATGAATTTCTCAAATGCCGCTTCGCCGGATCGTCCCCGGACCGGGAACAACGTTGTCGTGCAAGCGTTTTTTCATTGAATAGACGGCGAGCGCCCTGATGCGGCCTCGCCGCTACGGCCGCTTGACAGCGGCCCGCCCTTCACGATGGCGAGGGCCGGGAAAGCGGCGAAAGTTCCTTGTGTGGCGGATGCGAAGCGTCCCGCGAAAAGCCAAGGCGAGCGCCATGAAAACCATTCTGACCACCACATTGATCCTTTGCCTGTCCGGCAGCGCGGGCTTCGCGCAGGGGCCAAGCCTGACGATCAGCTATGCAGATCAGGAAAAAACCACGCTTGAGCGCATCTGTTCGGGCGCGGCGGCGACGGGCCAGGAGACCGAGCAAGACAGGGCGAGAGCGCCCGACATGGCGAAGCGGGACGCCGATTTTTCAGGAATCCTCGCCAAAAGCCTGCTTCTCAGCGACGACCAGAAAAGGAAGCTGAAGGATTACGAGGACGCCCAGGCCAAGGCGATCGCCGATGCGAAATCGCGGCTGTGCGCCAACCCGCCGGATCTTTCGTCCTTCGAGGCGAGCCTGAATTTCCGGCAGAAAATGATCGAGGACCAACTCGAGACCGTGAAGGCGATCAATCCGAAGCTGATCGCTTTCTACAACAGCCTCAATCCGGAACAGAAAAACAAGTTCGACCAGATGCGCGAACATCTGGCCTCTCAAAGGAAGCGCTAGGGCGCTTCCACGGTCGATCCGCGCTTTTTCGCCTTTTTGCGAACCGGCTGCTCCAGGGCATGCGGCGGCGCCCGGCGGCGCGAGCGCAATCAGGAGGATTCCATGACCATCAATTCGAAATTCAAAGGTTTGTCCGCTGCCGCGGCCGCCTTTTCCCTGTTCGCGATCACTCCCGCCCGGAGCGGACCGGTCCTTCCCGACCGGCTGGAGCTTTCCGCCCGGCGCGCGCCCATCGAACCGGCGCGATACCATTGGCAGCGCCATTATCATCAAGCTTACGCAGCGGATGATTATGCCGCCGAAGAACTGGCGATGACCGCGCTGTTCTGGCCGCTTTGGAGCAGCGAATGCTTTTTTGGCGGCTGCGGCTGGACCGTCGCCACCGATCCCGGCTGTTATTTCTACGGCTGCGGCGCAGGCTGGGGCCTGGGTCCGTTCGCGTGGGGCCTGTTCGGGCTGGGCTTCGCCGATCCCTACGGGATTTACGGCTGGGGCTATAGCGGCCCGGGCTATGGCGGTTCGGCTATCCCGGTTTCGGCGGATATGGCGGCGTGGCCGGCGCCCGCTTCGGCGCCGGCTTGGGCGCCGGTTTGGGCGCCGGCGTGCTTGCCGGGCGTCATTTCGCGGGCCGCCATATCGGGCTGGCGCCCACGGCTTCGGGCGGCGCCATTTCGCCGGCTGGCGCGGAGTCCACGGACGCCGTTTCGCCGGCTTTCACAGCTATGGAGGCCGTCATTTCGGCGCCTATCGCGGTTTCGGCGGCCGCCATTTCATGGCGTTCCACGGCGGCGGCTTCGGAGGCGGCTTCCATGGCGCGCGGGCTTTCCGGCGGCTTCCATGGAGGCGGCTTCCATGGAGGGGGATTCCACGGCGGCGGCCGCCGTTAGTCCCCGTGTGCTCTCGCCTGGCCGCTCGCCGGCCCGACGATGGCGACGCGGGTTCGAAAGCAACGCGCGACCGGAACGGCAATATGATTTGGCTTTGCCTGACGGGCGATTGGTGTAATCATGGTCGCCTTCGGACCACTCGCCCGGCCGCCATTCCTTTAAGAAACAATTTTTTCCTTTCGTGCGGCTCGCGTTGGCCTGATTGGGTAGGTGCAGCGTGCGGCAAGAAGCGCCATCGGATTATGTCGCCGGGGGACCCGGAAGGTCCGGACCCGGGCGGATTCGATTGGATGGCCCCTTACGCCGCGTTGCTGGACCGCATTGCAAGCCTGCGGCGCAGCACGCCCATTGCCTTGCCGCTCGGCGTCGGCCTGCTCGCCGCGTCGGCGGGGGCGGCCGTCCAGGCTGGCCTCGTCGCGGTCAATGCGGCGTCCTCCCCCTTCGTCGCCTTTTACCCCGCCGTCCTGTTCGGAGCGCTCGCGGGCGGCTTTTTCGCGGGCCTGCTGTCGCTGGTGCTGGCGAGCGTCGCCGCCTACGCCTTCTCGATCTGGCTCGACGCGCCGTTCGACGGTCCAGCGCTGCTGATCTTCGTCCTCAGCGGCATCGTCTTCGCCCTGATCGGAGAAGCGCTGCATCGCGTCTTCGCCGATCTCAAGGCCGCCGAGGCGCGGCTCGAACTCCAGGCCCGCATTTCCGCGCTCGACGAGCACGCCATCGTCGCCGTCACCGACAAGCGCGGCATCATCACCTATGCGAACGACAAGTTCTGCTCGATCTCGCAATATTCGCGCGCCGAACTGCTCGGGCAGGACCATCGCCTCATCAATTCGGGCGCGCATCCCAAGGACTTTTTCCGCGCGATGTGGCGCACCATCGCCAAGGGCGGCGTCTGGCGGGGCGAAATCTGCAACGCCGCCAAGGACGGCTCGCAATATTGGGTGGACACGACCATCGTGCCCTTTCTCGACGACAGGGGCCGTCCCCGCCAATATGTCGCCATCCGCACCGACATCACCGAGCGCAAGCGCGCCGAAATCGCCCTGACCGAAAGCGAGGCGGCGCTGAGGCAAAGCCAGAGCCGGCTGCGCCACGCCGCCGACGCCGGCCGCCTGACCTATACCGAATTCGATATCGTCAACCAGCGCGTCTTCGTCGCCGACAATTTCGCCCATGTGCTGGGCTATTCGCCGGTGACCCCGCCGGACGGCGGACCGATGGCCGACGGCATCAACCGGCTGCTCGACCATATGCCGCCGGAGGACCGTCGCCGGCTCAGCGTGGCCGTCCAGCAATGTCTCAACGGCGCCTCGACCGGACGCATCGAATATCGGGTGATCGGCGACGACGGCCAGGAGCGCACCATCGAGAGCGTCTGGAACGCCGATATCGGCGCCGACGGGAAGCCCGAGCGCGTTTTCGTGACCGATCTCGACATCAGCGGGCTGCGCGCCGCCGAGGACGCGCTGCGCGAAAGCGAACGGAATTTCCGTTCGCTCGCCAACGCCATTCCCCAGCTCGCCTGGATCGCGCGTCCCGACGGCGAGATCACCTGGTTCAACGAACGCTGGTACGATTATACCGGCGCGCGGCCCGCGCTGGTGTCTGGCGAAGGCCTGACCGCCGTCGTCGATCCGGAGGCGCAGCCGCAGTTCCGCGAGCGCTGGGCCGATTGCGTGGCGACCGGGCGCCCGCTCGACATGACCGTGTCGCTGCGCGGCGCCGATGGCGGCCTGCGCCCCTTCCTGACGCGCGTGATGCCGCATCGAGACGCCGAGGGACGCGTGCTGCAATGGTTCGGCACGGCCACCGAAATCACCGAGCAGAAACAGATGGAGGCGGCGCTGCGCGAGGCGACGCTGGACGCCGAGCGCGCCAATCGCGCCAAATCCAAGTTCCTGGCCTCGGCCAGCCACGACCTGCGCCAGCCCGTGCAATCGCTGGTGCTGCTGCTCGCCCTGATCGAGCGCCAGGTGGCGACCAACCCGAGGGCGCTCGAAACCTCGCGGATGATGAAACAGGCGCTCGGCGGCCTGAACGGTCTGCTCACGGCGATTCTGGACATTTCACGGCTCGACGCCGGCGTGGTCGCGCCGGCGATCGACAATGTTGACCTGCGCGCGATGGTGGACCGCCTCGCGTCCGAATATGGCGCGAAAGCCGCCGACAAGGGCGCTAGAGCTGCGTGTCGTCAGCCCGAACCTTCACGCTTTGGCCGATTCCTCGCTGCTGGAGCGCGCCCTGCGCAACCTGATCGAGAACGCGATCCGCTACACGCCGAACGGCGGGGTGCTGATCGGGCTGAGGCGGCGCGGATCGCAGGTCCGGATCGATGTCGTGGACACCGGCATCGGCGTGCCCTTGGAAAAGCAGCAGGAAATTTTCGACGAATTCATCCAGCTCAACAATCCCGGACGCGATCTCGCCAAGGGCCTCGGCCTCGGCCTCGCCATCGTGGCGCGTCTTGCCGCTTTGCTGGACGCGCGCGTCGAGGTCAGCTCACGCGTCGGGCGCGGCTCGCGCTTTTCGCTCTGGCTGCCCGCCGCCGAAGCCGGCGCGCCGGCCGAGGCCCAGCCGGTCCAGCTCGACGATCCGCGCGGCCGCATCCTGATCATCGAGGACAATCTGATCCTGCGGCGGGGCCTGGAGAGCATCGCGCGCAAATGGGGCTGCCGGACGCTCGCCGCATCGAGCGGCGAGGAGGCGCTCGAACTGGCTTGCGCGCGGAGCTGGCGCTTCGACGCCGTGGTCAGCGACTACCGCCTCGGCGCGGGGCTCAATGGGGTCGAAGCCGCCAAGGAGCTGGCCCGCCAGTCGGGGCGCGAGTTTCCGACGCTGATCCTGACCGGCGACACGGCGACCGAACATATCGCCGAAATCGCGGCGAGCGGCTTCGAACTGCTGCACAAGCCGGTCAGCGCCGAGCAATTGCGGCGCAAGCTCTCGCGCCTGCTCGCCAGCGAAACCGTCCTTTGACGCTTTACGTGCGGCCGCGCAGCGCGACCAGCCGGTCGATGGTGCGCTGCAAATCCTCGAACTGGAACGGCTTGGCCAACAGGGGCGCATCCCGGTAGTCCGGCGCGACGCCGCCCAGGCCGTGTCCGGTGACGAAGGCGAAGGGAATGCCGTTGAGCGCCAGCGCGTCGGCGACCGGATAGGAATCCCCACGCTCCAGCGCCACGTCGAGCAAGGCCCCGTCGAGGGCGTCCCCTTCCCGCTCGACGATCTCCAACGCCGCGGCGACGGTGCGCGCCGGGCCGAGCACCTCGCAACCGCATTCCGTCAACCAATCCGCGACGAGGATCGCCAGGATCGGGTCGTCATCCACCAGCAGCAAACGAGGCGCCATGTCCGTTCCTGAAAAGTCCGTTCCTGAAAAAGTGCGTGCCCGAAAAGCACAATTTCCACAGGGATAGCAGGCCTTTTTGCGGTTCGGCCAAGTTCCGCGCCGCTCAAGGCCGGGATTTCCGGGAGTTCGATGAATTCTTCGCCGCCTGGGGAAAAATGTTTTCGTTCTGTTCCCTTCCGCGATGCTTTCGTGCTAGGAAGGCGGGCGGGCCTCGCGCCCGCATCTCCGCCTTCCTCAATTCGCGCGAATTGTGGGAGACTTTGTGGGAAACTTGGCGCCGCGAATCATTTTCGGGCGCGGCGTCGAACGCCGCGCGCATCATCAGCAACGGGACCATGGCCGAACACGACCTCTTCGGGGCGCAAAAGCCCGCTCCGGGCAAGAAAATCGCCGAACCGAAAAAGCTCCCGCCGGGCAGCACGCCGGGCGAAGCCGGCTATACGGCGTCGTCGATCGAGGTTCTGGAGGGTCTTGAACCGGTGCGCCGGCGCCCCGGCATGTATATCGGCGGCACCGACGAGACCGCCCTGCACCATCTGTTCGCCGAAGTGCTCGACAATTCCATGGACGAGGCGGTCGCCGGACACGCGACCCGCATCGACGTGGCGATGGATGAGGACGGCTTCCTGTCGGTGACCGACAACGGGCGCGGCATTCCCATCGATCCGCACCCGAAATTTCCGAAAAAATCCGCGCTGGAAGTGATCATGACCACGCTCCATGCGGGCGGCAAGTTCGATTCCGGGGCCTACCAGACCTCGGGCGGCCTGCATGGCGTCGGCGTTTCGGTGGTCAACGCCCTGTCCGAGCATCTGGAGGTCGAGGTCGCGCGCGGCCAGAACCTCTATCGCCAGGTTTTTTCACGCGGCGCTCCCGTCACCGGGCTGGAGGCCCTGGGCCGGGTCGCCAACCGGCGCGGCACCAAGGTCCGGTTCAAGGCCGACCCGCAGATTTTCCGCGAGACCACCAAATTTTCCCCCGCGCGCATTTTCAAGATGGCGCGCGCCAAGGCCTATCTGTTCGGCGGCGTCGAAATCCGCTGGAAATGCGCGCCGTCGCTGCTCGATCCCAACGGCAAGACCCCGGCCGAGGCGGTGTTCCACTTTCCCGGCGGCCTCAAGGACTATCTGGCGGCCGATATCGAGGGCAAGGAGCTGGTCGCCGAGCAGTTCTTCGTCGGCCGCGTCGAAAAGGCCGAGCGCCACGGCTCGCTGGAATGGGCGATCTGCTGGCTCGCCCAGGACGACGGTTTCGTTCATTCCTATTGCAACACCATTCCGACCCCGGACGGCGGCGCGCATGAATTGGGCCTGCGCCTCGCGCTGCTGCGCGGGCTGAAAGAGCACGCCGACCGCATCGGCCAGGGCAAGCGCGCGGCGGCGGTCACGACCGAGGACCTCATGGCCGGCTGCGCCGCCATGATCTCCGTCTTCATGCGCGAGCCGGAATTCCAGGGCCAGAACAAAAGCCGGCTGATGAGCCCGGAAGCCTCGCGCATCGTCGAAAGCAACATGCGCGACGCCTTCGACCATTGGCTCGCCGCCTCGCCCGCACAGGCCAAGAGCCTGATCGACTGGGCGATCGAGCGCGCCGAGGACCGGCTGCGCCGCCGCGCCGAGAAGGACGTGGCGCGCAAGAGCGCGACGCGCAAGCTCCGCCTGCCCGGAAAGCTCGCGGACTGCACGAATAACTCCTCGCAAGGCTCTGAACTGTTTATCGTCGAAGGCGATTCCGCGGGCGGCTCCGCCAAGCAGGGACGCGACCGCGCCAATCAGGCGATCCTGCCCTTGCGCGGCAAGATCCTCAATGTCGCAAGCTCGACCCGCGAAAAGATGACCGCCAACCAGCAACTGGGCGACCTGATCCAGGCGTTGGGCGTGGGAACCGGGGCGAACTATCGCGCCGAGGACCTGCGCTACGACAAGGTCATCATCATGACCGACGCCGACGTGGACGGCGCTCATATCGCTTCGCTGCTGATCACCTTCTTCTACCGGCAGATGCCCAAGCTGATCGACCAGGGGCACCTCTACCTGGCCGTGCCGCCGCTCTACAAGCTGACCCAGGGCGCCAAGACGGCCTATGCGCGCGACGAGGTCCATCGCGACGAACTGCTTCGGAAGGAATTCAGCGGTCGCGGCAAGGTCGAGATCAACCGGTTCAAGGGGCTGGGCGAAATGATGCCGGCGCAGCTCAAGGAAACGACGATGGCGCCCGGTTCGCGCACGTTGCTGCGCGTCGGGATCGTCGAGGAGGATCGCGAGGAAACCGCGGATTCGGTCGAACGCCTGATGGGAACCAAACCCGAGGCGCGCTTCGCCTTCCTGCAGGAGCGCGCCGCCTTCGCCGCGGCCGCCGACCTCGTCGACCTCTGACTTCGATCCAGGACCCAGGAGCCGTCATGTCCGTCACCACCGAAAACAAGACCTATGCTCCGCCGATCATCCTGCTTCACTGGCTGATGGCGTTGCTGATCGTCGGCCTCTATGCGGTCGGCCTGAGCGTCGACCTGTTCGACAAGCCGCTGCGGCCGCCGATCGTCAATCTCCACGCGATTTTCGGCCTCGTCCTGCTGACCTTGGTCATACCGCGCGTCGTGCTGCGGATCACCCGGCCCAAGCCGGCCTATCCGGCCAGCATGGGGCGAATGTTCGAGCGTGCGGCGGCCGCCGGCCACGGCGTGCTTTATCTCCTGATGATCGCCGTGCCGCTCGTCGGCCTGCCGACCTTCCTGTGGCGCGGCCGGCCGCTGGATTTCGGCCTGTTCCAGATCCCCTCGCCTTTCGAGGGAAACCGCGACATCGCCCACCAGTTCGGCGAGGTCCACGAACTGCTCGCCCACGCCCTGATCGCGGTGGCGGCCGCCCATGTGCTGATCGCGCTCTATCACCAGTTCGTTCTGCGCGACAACATCATCGCGCGCATGAAACCCTGAGTTTGTAACGCTCCGTTTACCGAGCTTCCGGCATAAAGAAAGCCTGATGTCGGGAGCTTCTCATGTCCGCAGACAAGGATTCGGCCAACAGTCCCAAAGGGTCGGCAGTCGATAAATTCGCGCTTTTCTGCGCCGTCGTGTCGATCGTCTGCGTGTTTGGCGCGCACGGGATGGACAAGCTCGCTCAAAGCGGCAGTCTGCCGACGATCGCCTTCGGCTTCGCCTGGCGGCCATGGCGCGGTCGATTATGCGCCGACGGCGTCAATTCCGGGCCAAGTGGCGAAGGTTCAGCTCAACCCCTGCGTCGACACGTCGCGCAATCGCTGAGCGGCGCAGCTTCCGAGCGAGATTTTTCGAGATATTCGTTGACTTTGACGCCGCTTGGACTAATGGTCCGGGCGGCGCCTTGGTATTCGCGCGCGCCCGCCGTCACGGCTTTGGTCCGTCAGCAAACGGGGCTTCGACGCCACCCTGCGCAAGCAAGGCGGAAAAGAGCCCGTTTCAGGGAATTCGTCCCCGCTCCGGCCGAACGGCGCAATGATTGGAACGGCGGCCTGGGCCGTCTGTTCGCTCCGGCGGGACGTCCGGGGCCAATGCCAGACGCGATCCGCACCAACCCAATTTTGGAACCTTTAATGCTATTTTCCGAACTCGGCCTCAGCGAGAAAGTGCTGCGCGCCGTCGAAGTTTCCGGCTACACGACCCCCACCCCGATCCAGGCGGAAGCCATTCCCCTCGCGCTCGCCGGACGGGACGTTCTCGGCATCGCTCAGACGGGCACCGGCAAGACCGCCGCCTTCACGCTCCCGATGCTCAGCCGGCTCGAACAGGGCCGCGCCCGCGCCCGGATGCCGCGCACCCTGATCCTGGAGCCGACCCGCGAACTGGCCGCCCAGGTCGAGGAAAGCTTCAATAAATATGGCTCGCAGCACAAGCTCAATGTCGCCCTGCTGATCGGCGGCGTGTCCTTCGCCGACCAGGAAACGAAAATCATGCGCGGCGCCGACGTGCTGATCGCCACGCCCGGCCGCCTGCTCGACTTCTTCGAGCGCGGCAAGCTGCTGCTGAACGGCATCGAAATCCTCGTCATCGACGAGGCCGACCGCATGCTCGACATGGGCTTCATCCCCGACATCGAAAAAATCTGCAAGCTGGTGCCCTTCACCCGGCAGACCCTGTTCTTCTCGGCGACCATGCCGCCGGAAATCACCCGGCTGACCGAGCAGTTCCTGCACAATCCGGTCCGCGTCGAAGTCGCGCGCGCCGCCACCACCGCCTCGACGATCACGCAGGCGCTGGTGGCCTCCCACGGCGGCGGCGACAAGCGGGAAACCCTGCGCCGCCTGCTCCGCGGAGCTGAAAACCTCAAGAACGCCATCGTGTTCTGCAACCGCAAGCGCGATGTGGCGATCGTCTACAACAGCCTCCAGAAGCACGGCTTCCCGGTCGGCGCCCTGCATGGCGACATGGACCAGCCCGCGCGCATGGCTTCGCTCGACGCGTTCAAGAACGGCGCGGTGGACATTCTCGTCTGCTCCGACGTCGCCGCGCGCGGCCTCGATATTCCGGACGTCAGCCACGTCATCAATTTCGACGTGCCGACCCATTCGGAAGATTACGTCCATCGCATCGGCCGCACCGGCCGCGCCGGACGCAGCGGCCACGCCTATACGATCGTGACCTCGTCCGAATTCCAAATATATTTCCCAGATCGAGGATCTGATCAAAAAGCAGATCGAGTGGGATGGCGTGCGCCTCGGCGATCTCGCCCCGGCCGAATATACCGAGCGGGACCGAGAGCGCGCCTCCCGGTCCGGCGACAAGTCGCGGCGCGGCGGCGGTCGCAGCGCGCGTTCGGAGCGGGCGCCGTCGGGCGACCGTCCGGAACGCGAGCGCGGCAACGGCCGCGCGCGCCCGAGCGCGAGCGCCAGCGAAGACGCCGCTCACGTCCCGCGCGAGGAGCCTGCCCGGCAGCCGCGCCAGTCGGCCCGCGCAAAGGACGACGCGCCGCGCGCGAGCAAGGATGCTGCGTCGCGAGCGAGGGAAGACGGCCCGCGCGTGAGGGAAGACGCGCCGCGCCGCAAGAGCGGCGGACGTCCCGTGGACGACGACGCGCCCGTGATCGGCATGGGCGACCACGTGCCGAGCTTTTTGCTGCGGCCGGTGAAGGTCAAGAGCGCAAAGACAGCGGAGTGACCTTCGCCGGCATCTGCGCCAGCAGGTCCAGGTTCAGTCCCTCGCAATCGGGCAATTCCACGGCGGCGCCGCTCAGGTCGTCGCCGCTGCTATAGGTCGAGCGCACCGCGATCACCGGAACGCCGGCGGCCCGCGCCGCCAGAACGCCATTGCGCGAATCCTCCACGGCCACGCAACGCTCCGGCGCGAGGCCGAGTTCGCGCAGCACCAGATCATAGACGTCGGGCGCGGGCTTCTTCCGCGCCACCATGTCGCCGGCGCCGACGACCGGAAACACCTCCCGCCAATGCGGCCCGAGCGCCGAGCCCAGCAATGCTTCGATGTTCGGCGCCGAAGTCGTGGTCGCGATCGCCAGCGCGAGACCGCGCGCGCGCGCCGCGTCGATGAACGCCTTGATCCCCGGCCGCAGAGGCACGCCGCCCGAGGCGACGAGGCCGGTATAGATCGCCGTCTTGGCCTTGTGCAGTTCCGCGACGAAGGCGGGATCGGCGTCGCCGCCGCTGGTCGCGATGAAATGCGCGATGCGCTCCTTGCCGCCGGTCACTTTCAGCAATTCGCGGTAAAGCGGGACATCCCATCGCCAATCGAGGCCGAAATCGGCGAAGGCGCGATTGAAGGCGCCGCGATGAATTTCCTCGGTCTCGGCCAAAGTGCCGTCCAGGTCGAAAATCACCGCCTCGATCACGCACGCCTCCCTTTCAAGTTGGCCACCAAAGTGACCGGGGCGGCGAGAAAAGGAAATTTAAAAAAGCGGAAGGCCTCTTAAATAAACCTTTCAATCCTTCATTGCGGCAGGATGCCGAAAATCTTGCGCAGGAAACCGGGCGCGATCGCCGAAAGCGGATTGACCGACAGAACCGGCGCGCTGGTCTTGCCGGTGACGCGGAAATTGAGGCCGAACAGCCCTTCCTGGTTGCCGCCGCCGAGCACGAGGCCGATGACCGGCAATTGCCCGAACAGGTTGTTGACGCCATAGGCGGGCACGAACGTGCCCGAGACGTCGAGCGTGTCCTTGTCGAAATCGATCCAGCCCTCGAGCGTCGAGCCGATGCTCGGATTGGCGATGGCCCCGTCGCGCACTTCCAGCCGGCCCCCGCTCTTCTGCAGCATGGCGTGGAGACGCGAAAACGAGACGGCGTTGGGATCAAGCTTGACCTTGCTGGTCAATGGCCCGGCGTTGGGCGCATTGGCGAAGCTCCTCAAGGCGGGTTCGCCGCGCAGCACGAAATTCTCGATATCGAGCGAGCCGGAGAATCCGCCATTGGCCAGGCGAAGATCGGTGGAGAGCGCGCCGCCTTCCATATGGGTGTAAAAATCGAGGAAGGCGAGCAGCCCGCCGCCGTCGGTCGTGGTGAGCCGGAACAGGGCGGACCCGAATCCGGGCGCGTCAAGGCGCCTTTCACCGCATCCGAGCCAAGCTTGCCGGCCAGATTCAGCGTCTGGAACTGGCCGCCCTTCTTGGCGAAGCGGAGTTCGGCGTTGGAAATGATCTGGCGATTGGCGCCCGTGAGCAGGGTCGAACGGAGGTCCAGATCGAAATCGGTGGAGGGGCCGCCCCCGGTATCGCTGTCGGTCAGATTGCGCAGGAAAGGCCGGGCGTCGACCGCCGCGCCGCGCGCGCTGATGGTGATCCCGTCGCCGGTCCTGATCGCGTCGATTTGCAGATTGTCGCCGGGCGAGAATTTCACCTGGGCCAGTCGCGCGCCCGTCAGCACGCCGTCGGCGCTGAATTGCAGCGTCCCCCGGGCGCTCTGGCCGACGCCGTCGAACACGAAATCGTCCAGCGTCGCGCTTCCACGCTCGTCCTCGCGATAGGTAAAGGTCGATTTGGCGGGGCGCCCGGCGGGCTTGAACAGGCCCGGAACGGGATAGACGAGCCCGGTCTTGGCGAAATCCAGCTCGACCTGGGCCTGGGGATGGGCCGCGCCGACGTCGCCGACGATCTTGACCGCGATCGGTCCGACGACCGAAGTCCCGAAATTCAGCCCGGCCTTGGCGCGCGCCGCCTCGTCCATCGGGAAGGAAATCGTGCCCTTGGCGGGCTGATCGTCGCCGCGCGTGAATTCGAGCGTCGCCGGCGCGCCGAACAATTTCCCCGTTCCGGTGACATGCGTCACGCCGCCGAGCAGGCTGACGACGAGAGAGCCCTGTTCGAGGCCGGCCTTGCCGACCAGATGGTCCGCGAAAAAATTGTCGACCTTGGCGTTGACGTCGATGCTCGCCAGCCTCGGGTCATAGACCGGCGGCAGCTTGGTGCGGAACACGAAATCGCCGTCGAACTGGCCCCGGGTGGTCTTGGGGTCGAGCGGCAGGGTGACGACCTTGGCGAAACCCGGCGTCGCCAGGATCTCGCCGAGGACGTCCAGCGAACCCCGGCCATGCGCGGCGACGGAGAGCGCCATCGGCTGGGTCGCGAAATCGGGCATCGACAGGACGCCGCTGGACAGGTCGATCTTCCGGCCGGGCGCCGATTCCATGAAGCCGACGCTGGCGTCGATGCGCGCCGTGCGGCCGGTGGAATGGCCTTGCGCGTTGACGCCCTGCACCGGCGGCGCGCCGTCGAGAAAGGTGAAGGCGGCGTCGCGGATCGTATAATCCATCACCACGCGGTCGTTCATCGGAGGATGCTGCGCCCGCATCATGCGCAGATCGAGGTCGTCGAGATCGACCGCCATGCGGAAGCTTTCGAGCGTCCCGCTGATGAGATGGTCGCCGACCCAGCCGCGCACCGGCGCCCCGAAGGCGTTGGGCCAGACCGCCAGCGCGCCGGCGGCGCTCATCTTGCCGGCGGAAATCCCGAGCCGCATATGGGCGCCGCTGACCCAGTCGATCGAGCCCTGGACCGCCGCCGCGACCTCCGGCCCGACCAGTTCCAGCCGGTTGATCGACAGGATCTTGTTGGGCGGGTCGAGCGCGAGGTCGCCATGGAGCGACGCGATCGTCACCGGCTTCTCGCCGGCCCGGTCCGGGCCGATGACGCAGGGCTCGGCCTGTTTGAACTGGAGGCTCCAGGGCGCCGCATCCTGTGTCGGCGGCGCGATCACGCCATTGAGGAAACAGCGGGACGCGCCGGAAAAGACCTGCGCCTCGTCGACGATGGCGCGATGGCCGGCGGCGTCCCAATGGGCCGCGGCGAAAAACTCGTCGAGAAAGACGGGCGGAAAGTCGGGATCGTCGAAACGCCAGAAGCCCTGTCCGAGCGAGAGCCGGGCGTTGGCGTCAAGCACATGGCCGTCGCCCTGGAACGACGACGAGGCCTTGAACGAGATCGGAATGTCGGAATCGATCGGCAGGCTGGTCTTGCCGGCCAGCAAGCGCGATCTCGTCGATGGAAAAGCCCGAGCCCTCGACCGCCAGTTCATGCGCCTCGTTGCGCGCGCCGCGCGCGATGCCTTCCACCGTCCAGCGCCCGTTGGGGCCGAGCGCCGAAATTTTCAGGTCGACCACGGGACGATGGCTGGCGTTGGTGCGGTCGAGCGAGAATTCGAAATCCTCGAAGCCGCGTTTCTGGCCCGGCGACGCGGTCGTTGACGATCAGGCGTCCGTGCCGGATGCCGAAATGGTCGAGCGTCGCGATGGGGCTTTCGCGCCCCTGCCCCATGTCGAAAATGGCGTTCACCGCCCAGGCCGCCTGCCGAAGCACCTTGGCCCGGGCGCCGGGCGCGGGCGCGCTGGTCGGCGGCGCGACGCTGGGCTCGGGCGCGGACGGAGCGGCCTCGGGGCCGGGCGCCGAGGCGCTCGGCGCGGCGGGCTCGCCGGCGGCGGTCAGATCCAGCGCGCCATCCTCGAGAACCCGCAATTCGACATTGAGCCCGTCGATGTCGACGCGCGAGGGCCTGATCTGCCCGGCGAGCAGCGAGAGCGGATCGAAGATGAGATCGGCCTTGGGCGCCGAAAGCACCCTGTGGCCATCGGCCCGGTTGAGCGTCAGGCCATTGACCGCCAGCGCAAGGCCGCGGTCCTGGCGCTCGATCCCCATGCCCTCGACGGCGAGCGTATAGCCCGGGCCAAGGCGCTGCTGCAGGGACGAAACCAGGAAAGGCTTGAAGGGATCGAGGCTGACCCGGCCGAACGCGAGCGCGACCACGACCAGGCCGAGGCCGCACAACAAGGCCATCAGGGCGAAGGACAGCCCCGCGCTGGCGACGCGGCGCGTGCGGCGCGCGCGCCGGCGCGGCGCCGGCGGCGGCGCGGGGCCTTCGAAAATCTCCGGATCTCTCGTTTCGACCAATTCGACCGCTTTCTTCGCCCGGCTGACGTCGCCAGCCGAATCGTCATTCTACAGCAAAACGCCCAAGGCTTCCGGCCCTCCCAAGCCTTCCAACAAGCCTCGTGGCAAGCCTTCCCCCGAGCCTTCCTCAAGCCCTTCCGGCGCTGTGTAACCTGACGGCGCCCCGAGACCAAACCCCGCGTTCCGGCGCGCCCCGCGTCGCGACACTCGGGCCTCGCGAAAACATGCAGACATTTACGCCGGAATTAAGCAAAAATAGCGGCCGGAAGCGGCGGTCGCGACAGGGATTCGAGAAGGAATTCCGCAGCGATCGCGCCGCCGCAGGAATGGAAGGAAGCAACGATGGCGGATGGTGTGCAGGCGGGCGATCCGGCCCCTGATTTCAAATTGCCGCGCGACGGCAAGGGCGAGCTCTCGCTCGGCGAGTTCAAGGGCCGCAAACTCGTGCTCTATTTCTACCCCAAGGACGACACCTCGGGCTGCACCGCCGAAGCCATCGCCTTCAATGGCCTCGCCAAGGATTTCGCGGCGGCGGGCGCGGCCGTCGTCGGCGCCTCGCCCGATCCGGTCAAGAAGCACGACAAGTTCCGCGACAAATACGAACTGACCTTCCCGCTGGTCGCCGACGAATCCAAGCAGATGCTGGAAGCCTATGGCGTCTGGGTCGAAAAGAGCATGTATGGCCGCAAATATATGGGCGTCGAGCGCACCACCTTCCTGATCGGACCCGACGGCAAGATCGCCAAGGTGTGGCGCAAGGTGAAGGTGCCCGGCCACGCCGAGGAGGTGCTGGCCGCCGCCAAGGCGCTCTGAAGGCGCCATTGGCGAAACGTTAACCATGTTCGCCTAATTTCATCCTGAATTCGACCGCTCCAGGCGCGGCGCGGTCCTTCAGGAAGAAACGACATGCGCGGCGCGGCATTTCCGGCGCAGGCCCCGCGGCCTGGCTTGACCCTCCATCTGGCCTATCGCGATTTCCGTCGCGAAATCGTGATTCCGCCGGCGCTCGCCGCGGTGCTGTTCTGCCTCGTCCCGGCGATCCTGCTGGCGTGCCTCGGCGTCGGCTCCTACCTGACCTTCCGCGACGACATGCTGGCGTCGCTGATGCATCGGCAGGCAAGCATGCAATTCGCCTACGAGGATCGGATCGCCGCGCTGCGCTCGCAGATCGATTTCGATCGCCTCGCGGCAGATGGTCAACCAGGATTCCTTCGAAGGCAAAATGGCCGAACTGGCCGTGCGCCAGGCGCGGCTCGAATCCCGCTCCGCTCTTGCTCGCCGCGCTCGCCGCGCGGGTCGATCCGCAGGACCTGGCCGCCTCGCGCCGCCCCGCCGCGACCGAAGCCGCCGCGCCGCGCCGGTCACCGTGCTCGCGCCGCAGAAGCCCGCTCGCGACGGACAATTTCAAGCCCGCTCCGGAAGGCTTCGACCTGCGCCGCGCGCAGCCGTCCGAACCCTCCGGCGACGATGTATCGGAGAATTCCGATCCGACCACGCCCGACCAGCGCCTGCGCGCCTTCGCCGCGGGCTTCGACCGCATCGAACAACGCCAGATCGCCGCCCTGAACGGCCTCAGGGCCCCCGCCGCCGCCAAGGCCGAGCGCCTGCGCGAAGCCTTCGCCGAGGCCGGCCTGCCGGTCGACCGCATGGTGCAGCAGGCCGCCCTTCCCGAGAAGGACGGCGTCACGCACGGTCCCGATGGGCGGCCCCTATGTTCCGGCGCCCGAACGCGGCGGCGATTTCGAGCGGGCCTACGCCAGCCTCGACCAGTCCATCGCCACGATGGACGGTCTGCGCCGCGCCCTGCCCTTCGCGCCGCTGCGCCAGCCCCTGCCCGGTCTGCTCGACGTCACATCGACCTTCGGCTACCGCACGGACCCTTTCCTCGGAAAGCCCGCGCTCCATACGGGAATCGATTTTCGCGGCGAATATGGCGAACCGGTGCACGCCACCGCCGCCGGCCGCGTCATCGCCGCCGGGCCGGCCGGCGGCTACGGCAACATGGTCGAGATCGACCATGGCGCCGGACTGACCACCCGCTACGGCCATCTCTCGCGCATCTTCGTCGAGGACGGCCAATGGGTGAAAGCCGGCGCCGAGCTCGGCGCGATCGGCTCGACCGGACGCTCCACCGGACCGCATCTGCATTACGAAGTGCGCGTCGACGGCGCGCCGGTCGATCCGAGCCGCTACATCAAGGCCGGAAAATTATTGAACGCCGGGCTGTGATGCGCGTTATCCTCCCAAGTCCACGCTTGTAAGTCCACGCTTGGGGAGGTTTTCATGCGCAATCCGGCCATCACGCTCCTGCTGTTCGCCTCTGTCCAGATCGGGTCGATCCTGACGCCGCCGGCCGCTTCCGCGCAGCAACCCGCGCCGCCGCCCTATCCGCTTGACGCCATCCCCGACAAGATGCCCTTCGCCACGCCCTACGGCGCGCCCATTTCGCTCGCGAGCGCGCAGGCCGCGATCGCCGCCGCCCAAGCCGAGGCCGACAAGCATGGCTGGCCGCTCAATATCGCCGTCGTCGATTCCGGCGCCAATCTGGTCGCCTTCGCGCGCATGGACGGAGCGCAACTCGCCTCCATCGCGATCGCCGAGCACAAGGCGCGCGCCGCCGCCTCGTTCCGCCGCCCGACGCGCGTCTTCGAGGAAGCCCTGCAAAAGCAGGATTACAAATATATCCTGACGCTTGACGGAATCATCGCTTCGCGCGGCGGCATTCCGCTGATCGTGGACGGCAAGCTGATCGGCGCCATCGGCTGTTCGGGCGGGACCGGCTCGCAGGACGAAGTGGCCTGCACGGCGGGAGCGGCCACGATCAACAAGTAATACAAGCAAAAAAAAGCGCGCGAAGCCGCGCGCCAAATCAATCCGAAACAAATCGGAGCTTATTTGCGGCCCTGGCGCAGGATGTCCTGCAACCAGTCCGCGTTGAGCGTCGCCGGCTGCATCCACATTTTCAGCAGCGCCTCCGGGGAATATCGCTCCACCGAATCCAGCATGCGCTTTTCGAGTTCTTCCATCGCGCGTTTCTGCATCGGCTCGAAATCGGGCAGGCCCATGAACGCGCGCGCTTCGGCGGGCGTGCAGTCGATATTGACGGTGATCTTCATGGATCGGCCTCCGCGCCACGCTCGCATGACGGAAATTTCTTTCTAATCATAATGCTAGAACGCGAAAACACCATGCCTTTCTTGGCAGATGTTTAAAAGGGCATTCTTCGACGCGCGCGCTGATACGGCCTCGACCTTTGAGTTTGCCAAAGGCCGAGGCGCTTCAGGCGTTCAGCCGATGGCCTCGGCTGAGCGGGCCTGTTCGCGCAGGATGAATTTCTGGATCTTGCCGGTCGAGGTCTTCGGCAGCGGCCCGAAGATGAAGCGCTTGGGCACCTTGAACCGCGCCAGATGCGCGCGGCAATGCTCCAGGAACTCCTCCTGCGTCGGCTCGGCGCCCTCGCGCAGCTCGACGAAGGCGCACGGCACCTCGCCCCATTTCTCGTCCGGCGTCGCCACCACCGCCGCCGCCAGCACGGCCTTGTGCCGGTACAGCACGTCCTCGACCTCCAGCGACGAGATGTTCTCGCCGCCCGAAATGATGATGTCCTTCGAGCGGTCCTTGATCTTGACGTAGCCGTCGGGCTCGATCACCGCCAGATCGCCGGTGCGAAACCAGCCGCCGGCAAAGCTCTCCGTCGTCGCGCGCTCGTTCTTGAGATAGCCCTTCATCACGATATTGCCGCGGAACACGATCTCGCCCATGGTCTGGCCGTCGTGCGGCACCGGCTGGAAATGCATGGTGTCGAGCACGTCGATGCCCTCCTGCAGCAGCGAGCGCACGCCCTGCCGGCCGTTCAGCTCGGCGCGCTTGGCCAGAGGCTCGGCGTCCCATTCGACCTGCTTGGCGCACACCGACGCCGGGCCGTAGGTCTCGGTCAGGCCATAGACATGGGTGATCGAGAAGCCGAGCCGCTCCATGCCCTCGATGATCGCCGCCGGCGGCGCCGCGCCCGCGATCAGCGCCGCGACCGGATGGTCGATCCCGGCCTGGTCGGCCGGATCGGCGTTGATCAGCATGCCGTGGACGATCGGCGCGCCGCAGAAATGCGAAATCTTGTGCTCGCGGATCAGGTCGAAAATCTGCTTCGGGTCGATGCGCCGGATGCACACGTTGACCCCGGCGTTGGCCGCCATGGTCCAGGGAAAGCACCAGCCGTTGCAGTGGAACATCGGCAGCGTCCACAGATAGACCGAATGCGGCGCCATGCCCCAGCCGACGATGTTGTTGATCGCCGTTCAGATACGCGCCGCGATGGTGATAGACCACGCCCTTCGGGTTGCCGGTGGTGCCCGACGTGTAGTTCAGCGCGATGGCGTCCCATTCGTCGTCGATCGGCTCGGGCGTCGAACGCCGGGTCGCCCTCGGCCAGAAACGCCTCGTATTCGATCTCGCCCAGAAAGGCGCCGCCGACATAGCTGGCGTCGTCGACGTCGATCACCAAAGGCTTCGGGCCGCTCATCAGGCCGAGCGCCTTGCCGACGATCTTGGAGAACTCGCGGTCGGTGAACAGGACCTTGGCCTCGCCGTGGTCGAGCATGAAGGCGATCGCCTCGGCGTCGAGGCGGGTGTTGAGCGTGTTGAGCACCGCGCCCGACATCGGAATGCCGAAATGCGCCTCGACCATCGCCGGGACGTTGGGCAGCATCACCGCCACCGTGTCGTTCTTGCCGATCCCGCGCTTGCGCAACGCCGAAGCCAGCCGCCGGCACCGCTCCGCCGTCTGCGCCCACGTGTAGCGCAAATCGTTGTAGATCACCGAAAGCTTGTGCGGGAACACGTCGGCCGAACGAAACAGAAAGCTCAGCGGCGTCAGCGGGGCGTAATTCGCCCGGTTGCGGTCAAGCCCGGTCAGATAAGCGTTTGCCATCGTTTCCTCCTCCGGTTCGGCTTGGCGGCGCCGATTCTGGCGCGACATTAGCGCATCGCGCGCCAAGGCTCATCCTAGCCGGAAGGCAAAGACGGAGGATCTCAGCCCAAGGTCAACCGCGCCGCTCGAAGCGTGTTGGACATCAGCATGGCGATGGTCATGGGGCCGACGCCGCCCGGCACCGGGGTGATGGCGCCCGCGACGTCGAGCGCCTCCTTGAGCGCGACGTCGCCGACGAGGCGCGTCTTGCCGGGCTCGGCGCCGGGGATGCGGTTGATGCCCACGTCGATCACCAGCGCGCCGGGCTTGATCCAGTCGCCCCGGATCATCTCCGGCCGGCCCACGGCGGCGACGAGAATGTCGGCGCGGCGCGCGACCGCGGGCAGATCCTTCGTGCGCGAATGAGCGACGGTCACGGTGGCGTTTTTCGCCAGCAGCAATTGCGCCATCGGCTTGCCGACGATGTTGGAGCGGCCGACGATCACCGCCTCCGCGCCCGACAGGTCGCGCCCGAGCGCGCGGGCCGCCTCCTCGATCAGCAGCATGGCGCCGGCCGGCGTGCAGGGCACCAGCGCGCGCTCCACGAGGCCGGTCGCGAGCAGACCGACATTGACCGGATGGAAGCCGTCGACGTCCTTTTCCGGCGCGATGGTTTCGAGCACCTTGGTCGAATCGATGCCCGCGGGCAGCGGCAATTGCACCAGGATGCCGTGGATTTCGGGATCGGCGTTGAGCGTCTGCACCAGGCCGATCAGCTCGGACTGGCTGGTCGAGACCGGCAGGTCGTGCTGGACCGAATGGAAGCCGCAGGAATGGGCGGCCTTGCTCTTCGACTTGACATAGACCTGGCTGGCCGGATCTTCGCCGACGAGGATCACCGCGAGACCGGGCTTGATCGGCAGGCCCGAGCCTCCGCCGCGACACGCTCGAGCACGGCGGTCGAGGCCGCCTTGCCGTCGATCAGCAGCGCCTTGCTGGCCGAGGGTTTGATGATGGTCTGCGTCATGACCCGCTCCCGATAAGGTTTCGCCCCGCTTTTGGCAGAGCGCGGGCCGCTTGTTAACCCCCGATCGCATCCGCCTTGCGCAATTGCGGAAACAGCAGCGCCCAGGCCGCGACGACGACCAGCGAGGCGAAGCCGCCGAACAAAGCCGCGCCGACGGCGCCCATCAAGGCGGCGGCGATTCCGGATTCGAATTCGCCCAGCTGGTTGGAGGCCCCGATGAACAGGAAGTTCACCGCCGAGACCCGGCCGCGCATTTCATTGGGGGTGGCGAGCTGGACGAGGGTCTGGCGCACCACCATGCTCACGACGTCGCAGGCCCCGAGCGCCGCCATGGCCGCGAGCGACAGGACGAAGGACGTGGACAAGGCGAAGACGATCGTCGCCAGCGCATAGCCCGCGACGGCGAGGAACATTTTCGGCCCCGCGCCCCGGCGCAGGGGAAAGGTGGCGAGCAGCAGGCTGACGCCGATGGCGCCGGCGGCCGGCGCCGCGCGCAAGGCGCCCAGCCCCAGCGGGCCGACCAGCAGGATGTCGTGCGCGTAGATCGGCAGCAGCGCGGTCGCGCCGCCGAACAGCACCGCGAACAGGTCGAGCGAAATGGCGCCGAGCACGATCTTGTTCGACCAGATATAGCGCAGGCCGTCGAGCGCGCTCTTCTCGGCCGGGTCGAGACCGGAACGGGCCGCGGCGCCCGCCGGCCGCCGGATCGCCAGCACCGCCGGGACGCCGCAGGCGGCGATCAATCCGCACAGCAGTAAGATCTTGACCCCCAAAGCCGCGAACAGCAGGCCGCCCAGCGCCGGGCCGGCGATGGTCGCGGCCTGGAACACGGTGGTGGACATGGCGACCGCGCGCGGAAAATTCTCGTGATCGACGATTTCGGGCAACAAGGAGGAATTGGCCGGCCCGGAAAAGGCCCGCGCCGAACCGAGCGCGAACAGGGCCGGATAGATCGCCCAGATCGGCGCGCCCGTCGCGGCGATCACGAAGATCGCCAGCGAGGCGCTGGCCTGCCCCAGCGCGGCGAAGGCCGAGACCTTGCGGCGGTCGAACCGGTCGGCGACCGGCCCGCTCCAGCGCAGCAGCGCCGCCAGCGGCAGAAATTGCGCCAGCCCGACAAAGCCGAGGCTGAGCGCGCTGCCGGTCGTGGAATAGACATGCCAGCCCATCGCGACATCGAGCATCTGCGACGCGAAGGCGCCGAAACCACGGGTGACGAGAAAAAGCAGGATATTGCGGCGGGTTTCGCCGGGTCGCGTCTGAATCGGGCGATCGTGCATCCCGCGTCATAGCGCCTTGCGGCCCGAGACCAAAGGCCGGAGTGCTTTCAGCCGCGCCAGATGAGCCTTGCGGCGCTGCGGGCCGCCTCGCCGCGACGCCAGCACGCGCATCGAGGGTTTGTCGAAAACATCGCCCTCGAAACCCTCGGGATCGCCGTGGCCGGTCCAGGCTTCGAGGCACAGGAATGGCGCGCCAAGACCGTTAACGCTGCGCGACCACAGCGCGAGATGGGGAAAGTTTTCCAGCTCCATGCGCAGGGAGGCGCCGTCAGCGGAGGCGAATTCGAGCCCCGAACTGTTGGCGTCGAGGAAGCACAAAGCCTCCTCGAACAGGTCCGGCGTCAGGTCGATCTCCCGGCCGCGCAACGGGATGGAGCGGCGGCGCGTCGAAAACAATCCGCCCGGCGCGATGACGGGAACCTCCGCCCGCTCCGGCGCGTCGAAGCGCACGACATGCGGCCCGCGCGCGCCCGGCAGCGGCCAGGAAGAAGCCCGGATGGAGGCCGCAGGCGTAGGGCAACGGACTCGCGCCCTCGTTCATGACCTCAAGAACAATACGATATCTGATTATTATCAATTGTATATTCAATTTCAAAGGTGAACTCGAAGGGATACAGCGCGCGGGTCCGCTCGTTGGCGGCGAGGCGCAGCCGAACACGGTCGGCGGCCTGGTCCGCCACGACAAAATCCTCGCTGCGCGCGAAGCCATGCAGGCCGAGCGGATAGCGCGTTCCGTCCACGAGGATGCCGTCGCGGGTCCAGCCGACAATCGGAAACAGGACCGGCGCCGAATCCGCCCAGAATGTGTCGTCGCCCGCGCCAGATCAGTTCGCTTCCGCCCACGCGCCAGCTTTTCAGCTCCGCGCCGCGCCGCGCGATGCGCGCCGTCGCCTCGCCGGAGGCGATTTCAACCCGATCGTCCATCATCCCCCGCTTTGGCCGCCGTGTGCTTTGCTATAGGCTGCCGCCATCCCCCGCGAAGCAGGCCGGAGCCGCCCGCATGACAGAAGCCGCGATTCGCATGATCGGCGTCAACAAATGGTACGGCGAATTCCATGTGTTGCGCGATATCGATCTCGACGTGGCGGCGGGCGAGAAGATCGTGCTGTGCGGCCCCTCGGGCTCCGGCAAATCGACGCTGATCCGCTGCGTCAACCGGCTGGAGGCGCATCAGGCCGGGCAGATCGTCGTGGACGGCGTCGAGCTGACCGACAATTTGCGCAGCGTCGAGGAGGTGCGGCGCGAGGTCGGCATGGTCTTCCAGCATTTCAACCTGTTCCCGCATCTGACCGTGCTGGAGAACTGCACGCTGGCGCCGATCAATGTGCGCAAGGCTGCGAAAGCGGATGCGGACGCGCAGGCGCTGCAAATTCTGGAAAAGGTCCGCATCGCCGAACAGGCGGCCAAATATCCGGGACAGCTTTCGGGCGGCCAGCAGCAGCGCGTCGCCATCGCCCGCGCGCTCTGCATGAAGCCGAAGATCATGCTGTTCGACGAGCCGACCTCGGCGCTCGATCCGGAAATGGTCAAGGAAGTGCTCGACACCATGGCGGCGCTGGCGAGCGAAGGCATGACCATGATGGTCGTGACCCATGAAATGGGCTTCGCCCGGCAGGTCGCCGACCGCGTGATCTTCATGGACCAGGGCCAGATCATCGAGATCGCGCCGCCGGACCAGTTCTTCGACGCCCCCCGGCACGAGCGGACCCGGAGCTTCCTCAAGCAGATCCTGCACTAGGTTGTGATAGGCGCGATCCTTGCCGAAAACCGGCAGGAAGTCGAGAGTCCTCTCTTTCAGCAGCCGGGAAACCGCGCCTTATCAAGTCCTTGTGATGTCATTCCCGGCTTATTCTGGGAGGGCTGAACAATGCATCGGATTTCGGGCACTTCCACATTTCTGGCGCGCGAGCGTGATCGGCTCGCTGTTCGCGCTGACGGGCGCCAACGCGCTCGCCCAGGACAGCGGCAAGCCCAACATCCTGTTCATCATGGGCGACGATATCGGCTGGATGCAGCCGAGCATCTACCATCGCGGCCTGATGGTCGGCGAAACGCCCAACATCGACCGCATCGGCCAGGAGGGCGCCATCTTCATGGACTATGTCGCCATGCAGAGCTGCACCTCCGGCCGCAACGCCTTCTTCACCGGCATGTATCCGCTGCGCACCGGCATGATCCCTCCGCAATTGCCGGGCAGCCCGTCCTATCTGCGGCCCGGCACCCCGGCGCTCGCCAAGTTCCTGCACGATCTCGGCTATTCCACCGGCGAGTTCGGCAAGAACCACCTCGGCGACCACACCGCCGCGCTGCCGACGGCGCATGGATTCGAGGAATTTTGGGGCTATCTCTACCACCTCGACGCGATGCAGCAGGTGAGCTTCCCCGACATCAACAAGTCGCCCGACCGAGCAGACCGTCGCGCCGCCCTGCAAGAACACGCCGATCCCCGGCGTGCCGGAGGTTCCCGGCGCCGTCGACCCGATGACGACGACCTGTCTGACGCCGCCGCGCCCGGTCTTGTGGTGCAATTCCTCCGACGGAACGGAGGCAAACCAGACCTGCAAGGACGAAGGCCCGCTGACGCTCAAGCGGTCCGAAACGGTCGACGAGGAAATCTCGTCGCATGTCATCGACTTCCTCGACCGCAACGACCCCAAGAAGACCAACAAGCCGTTCTTCGTCTGGTACAATCCGGCGCGCATGCATGTCACGACCGTGCTGCCGCCGAAATACATGGACATGGTCGGCGAAAAGGGCGGCAAGGACTGGGGCGTCAACGAAGCCGGCATGAAGCAGATGGACGACAACATCGGCTACGTGCTGAAAAAGCTTGAGGACATGGGCCAGCTCGACAACACCATCGTCGTCTTCACCACCGACAACGGCGCCGAGGCGATCACCTTCCCCGACGGCGGCGTCACGCCGTTCAAGGGACAGAAGGGCGAAGCCTGGGAAGGCGGCTACCGGGCGCCGCAGGTTGTCCGCTGGCCGGGCCACATCAAGCCGGGCACGGTCAAGGACCAGTTGTTCGCGGCGCTCGACTGGCTGCCGACGCTCGTCGATATCGGCGGCGGCGCCAAGGGCGACGACCTGAAAAAGCAGATCGAGAACGGCGCCTATCCCGGCATCGTCAAGACGACGCTCGACGGCTTCGACCAGCGCGACTATCTCGAAGGCAAGTCCGACAAATCGGCGCGCGACGTGTTCTTCTACTTCTCCGGTGCGACGCCGTCCGCGGTGCGCTACAAGAACTGGAAGATGTATTACAACATGTCGCAGCCCGGGGCGGAGGCTGGATCTTGCCGCTGATTCCGTTCCACTTCACCCTGGTGCAGAACATCAAGCGCGATCCGTTCGAGCAGGCGGTCGGCGAAAGCCAGAAGACGGCTATCGGCTTGGGCGGCGCGCTCGGCGGCCCGTCACCGCCTTCCTGTACGACTGGAACATGCTGCCGATCGGCCAGCTGCTCTGGCAGAAGGAGCTCGAATCCTACAAGGAGTTCCCGCCGTTGCAGGCGCCCGAGACCTACAATCTGTCAGGGATCCTGGACGCGATGAAAAAGGGCGGCCATCCGAGCGACTGAGGGCGTTCGAGGCTTGAGTGTTCAGGCGACGCCGTCGAGCATCGCGCGCACCTTTGCGGCGGCCTCCGCGAGCATGGCGCCGTCGCGGCCGCGCAGAATGATCTGGTTGTGGAACTTTCCGTCGCGCAGCGAGGGATAGGACCCGATCGACACCTGCGGAAAAGCCTTGGCGAGGTCCGCCAGCCCGCCGGCATAGGCGCCCTCCGGCAGGCCGGGCGCGTCGATGGTCTCGGACAGGATCAACGCGCCCTGAACCAGTTTCGGCGCGACGTCGTCGAGCATGGCCTGCATGATCGCCGGCACCCCGGCCATCACGATGACATTGCCGATCCAGAAGCCCGGCGCCTTGGAGATCGGATTGGCGACCAGAGCCGCGCCGTGCGGGATGCGCGCCATGCGGCGGCGGGCCTCGTTGAGGTCCTCCGGCTTGATCCGCTCCAGCAGGAGCGCGATGGCGCGTGGGTCTTCGGAAATTCTCGACCCCGAAAGCCCTGGCGACGGCGTCGGCGGTGATGTCGTCGTGGGTCGGGCCGATGCCGCCGGTGGTGAAGACATAATCGTAGCGCGCGCGCAGCGCGTTCAGCGCGGCGACGATGTCGTCCTCGACATCGGGAACGACGCGGATTTCGCGGGTCTCGACCCCGATCTGCAGCAGGAAATGCGCGATGTAATGGCTGTTGGAATCGCGGGTGCGGCCGGACAGGATCTCGTCGCCGATCACCAGCACGGCGGCGGTGACGCGCTTGTCAGTCATGGCGGCCTTGGTCATCGCCGCGCCCTTTCGTTCATACATCACATAGACCCGCGTGCGCGCGACCCGGACATAGCCGCGGCTCTCCAGCAGGCCGAGCAGGTTGACGTCCCATTTCGCCGGCGAATAGGCGAGGATCAGCGCGCGCGGCCATAAAGATTCCGGCTCGCCGGTCAGGAAGGATTCGAGCGCCAGGTCTTCCGCCCCCTCGACGTCGAGCTTCATCATGTCGATCCGCTTCAGCCCCTCCTCATGGGCGAGCGTCGCCAGCGATTTTGCCGAGGCGCTGAACGAGCCGCCGCCGTTCTCGCCATTGACGATGCGCATCGAGGTCTCGGACAGGTCGACCGGATTGTAGAACAGGGTCACCGGTCCCTCGCCGTCGGCGACGGCGCAGTCGAAAGCCTTGACGGTCGAGGCGGGATTTTGCCGGAGATTATAGACCAGCCGCTCGAAAAGCAGCGGCTGCGGCTCGACCGCCAGCACCCGCGCGCGCGGCCCGGCGCGCAAGGCGACGAACAGGCTGCCCGCCCCGCAGCCCGCTCCGATATCGAGGAAGGTCATGTCCGGCTCGATGCGGTCGGCGATAAAGCGCCGCTCCTCGCGGTCGGAGAATTGCGGCGTGAACAGCAGCCGCTTTTCGCAGGCGTTGTTGTGAGGATAAAGCCGCATCCGCGCCTTCAGCGTCTCCACCGTGACGTCGACGGGCCGCGACCGCAGGCGGCGCAGGCCGAAACGGCGCACCAGCAGGGCCGAACGCTGGCCGAGCCAGTGCGTTCCCGCGTTCCGCGTGAAATGCAGCAGACGCAGCAGGGCGCCGTGCGGCTGGTGACGCCCGAAAGGAGACAGATCGTTGGCCGGGATCGCGCGCATGGAGCGGTTCATATCAGCCGGCGCGCGCAGGGCCAAGCACTGCATTCACGAACGCACGATCACGCGGGCAGGACGTTCCTGACCTCCACGCCGTCCTTCATGATCAGGGCGAGGCTGGTCTCCGGCGTCGCCACGAGGTCGATCTTGTCCAGCGGATTGCCGTCGAACACCAGAAGATCGGCGTAGGCCCCCGCCTCGATCAGCCCCAGCTTGCCCGGATAGGGATTGCGCTTGTTCGACAGGGCAAGCAATTCGCCATTGACCGAAGTCGCCATCTTGAGGACATCCGCGTTGGAATACCAGCGCGCCAGATGCGCCAGCATCCTGCCCTGTCGCGGCGTCAGCGCCGCCGAAAACAGCAGGTCCGAGCCAAACGCGGTCTTGAGGCCGTGCTTGCGCGCCAGTTCATAGGCCCCGGCGTCGCGGCGATGACTTCCAGCGCCTTGTCGCGGCTCGGCCCGGCCATCGGCGGCACGTCGGCCTCGCTGAGAAACGGCTGGATGCTCAGCCAGACGCCGTTGTCGGCCATCATCTGCGCGGCCTCATCGTCCATCAGATGGGCGTGTTCGATACAGGCGACGCCCGCCGCGACGGCGCGCTTGATCGTCTGCGGCGCATAGGCGTGGGCGGCGACATAGGTGTTCCAGTCGCGGGCGACGCCGACCGCCGCGCCAAGCTCCGCCGCGCTGAACGTGGTCATGTCGAGCGGGCTGCGCGGCGACGACACGCCGCCCCCGGCGACGAGCTTCAACTGCGAGGCGCCCTGCAGCAATTGCTCGCGGGCGCGGAGGCGCACTTCTCCCTCATTGTCGGCGATGGCGGCGCCGCCGGTCCGCTCGACGGCGCTGAGCGGGCCTCCCGGAACGCGCGGGATGTCGGACAAGGATCGCAGATCGCCGTGGCCGCCGGTCGTGGTGATCATCGGGCCGGACGGATAGATGCGCGGCCCCGCGACGAGGCCGTCGTCGATCGCCTGCTTGAACGGGAACACCGGCCCGCCGAGGTCCCTGACCGTCGTGAAGCCGCGCAACAGCGTGTTGCGCGATTCGACCGTGGCGGCGAGAGCGATATAGCCGGGGTCGGCGTTCAGCAGCGTTTGCAGCGGCAAGGCCGCGAACAGCGCGTGCCAATGGGCGTCGATCAGGCCGGGCGTCATCACCCGGCCGCCGCAATCGATGATCTTCGCCTCGGCGGGCGGCGCGGAATTGGTGAAATCCACCGCGGCGATTTGATTGCCCTCGACCAGCACCTGTGCGTCACGCAGGGAATCGGCCTTGCCGTCGAACAGCCGGACGTTGCCGGAACAGCAGCTTTCCCGGCGCCGAGGGTCCTTGGACGGCGCCTGCGCCAGCGCCGGGCCGGGAAGGCCGGCGATAGCGGCGGCGCCCGCGAGACCGGCGAGAAAGCCGCGCCGGTTGAATGCCGTCAGCCTCTGCGTCACCCGGTCGATTTGCGGCGAATGGCAGGCGCAGCCGCCGCTGCCGAGCAGATGCCGATAGTTCGTTCCGACCCGGATCATGGCTTTCTCCTCGCGGCAAAAACGTCCGGCAATGTAAATCGCGCGTCGCTCCGTAATATGGCAGCCAGCCCCCTCGCCTCTTGCGCCGGGCGGACTTTGGGCTAAATCTGGAAAAAACGGCGGCGAGGCCCGCTGCGGGACCGGCGCCGGGACGGCGTGGTCTTTTCCAACGCGAAACGGAACCAGGCAACTCATGACCTTTATCGAAGCCGACGCCGCGCCCAGCCGCAAGAGCGGCCATATCCGCCTCCACGGCCCCGAGGGTTTCGAGGGCATGCGCAAGGCCGGCCGGCTCGCGGCGGAAGCGCTCGACCTGATGACCGAGGCCGCCCAGCCCGGCGTCACGACCGACGCCCTCGACAAGCTGGCCTATGAATTCGGCATGGATCATGGCGCCTATCCGGCGCCGCTCGATTATCGCGGCTATCGCAAGTCGATCTGCACCTCGATCAACCATGTCGTCTGCCACGGCATTCCGGATCGCAAGCCGCTGCGCGACGGCGACATCGTCAATATCGACGTCACCTACATCCTTGACGGCTGGCACGGCGATTCGAGCCGCATGTATTGGATCGGCGACGTGCCGCGCAAGGCGCAGCGGCTGGTCGAGGTGACCTACGAGGCGCTGCTGCGCGGCATCGCCGTCGTCAAGCCGGGCGCCACCACCGGCGATATCGGCCACGCGATCCAGACCTATGCCGAAGCGGAGCGCTGCTCCGTCGTGCGCGAATTCTGCGGCCACGGCCTCGGACGGCTGTTCCACGACGAGCCCAACATCCTGCATTACGGCCAGAAGGGCCAGGGCGTGACGCTGCGCGAGGGCATGTTCTTCACCATCGAGCCGATGATCAATCTCGGCAAGCCGCAGGTAAAGATCCTCGCCGACGGCTGGACCGCCGTCACCCGCGACCGTTCGCTCTCGGCGCAGTTCGAACATGCGATCGGCGTCACCGCCGATGGCTGCGAAATCTTCACTCTGTCGCCGCGCGGACTGGACTGCCCGCCTTATACCTGCCGCTGACCGCCTGATCCGGAGCTGGACCAGCCGCCGACGAAGACTCGCTCAACGCCGGCCATCGCGAGCGGCTGCGCGAACGCTTCCTGAAAGGCGGCGCCGACGGCCTGCACGATTACGAACTGATGGAACTGCTGCTGTTTCGCGCCATCCCGCGCCGCGACGTCAAACCGCTCGCCAAGTTGCTGCTGCAGCGCTTCGGCTCGTTCGCCGAAGTCGTCGCGGCGCCGCCGGCGCGGCTGAAGGAAATCGACTATGTCGGCGATGCCGTCGTGGCGGAGCTGAAGATCGTCGAGGCCGCCGCCGCTGCTGCTCTCCAGGCAATCCATGCGCAAGCGGCTGGAGCTCGCGCTCGTTCAGCCAGGTTCTCGATTATTGCCGCGGCGCCATGGCCTTTCTCGAGACGGAAGAATTCCGCATCCTGTTCCTCGACAAGAAGAACGGCCTGATCGCCGACGAGGTGCAGGGGCGCGGCACGGTCGACCATACGCCGGTCTATCCGCGCGAAGTGATCCGACGGGCGCTGGAACTGAACGCCAACGCGATCATCCTCGTTCACAATCACCCGTCCGGCGATCCGACGCCCTCGACCGCCGACGTGACCATGACCGAAACCATCGCCGATCTCGCCCCGTCGCTGGGCGTCAAGCTTCACGACCATCTCATCATTGGACGCAACGGCCATTGTTCGATGCGCGCCATGAAATTGATTTGAAGATCATAATAATATGAGGACTTGGTCATGAGTAAAGTGAATATCGGCGCGCTGTCCCTCCATTTCGTTACAGAAGGCTCCCGGGACGCACCCGCGCTCCTGCTCGCCCATCCGCTCGGGGCGACCTGTCGATCTGGGACGATATCGCGCCCATTCTGGCGCAAAAATTCTTCGTCGTGCGCTTCGACGCCCGCGGCCACGGCGGCTCCGACGTTCCGCCCGGCCCTTACAGCCTGAACGATCTCGGCGGCGACGTCGTCGCCCTGATGGACCGGCTCGACATCGCGAAGGCCCATTTCATCGGCCTGTCGATGAGCGGCGGCGTCGGACAATGGCTGATGATCCACGCGCCGGACCGGCTGGACAGGATCGTGCTCGCCAATACCGCGGCTTATTTTCCCAACGCGGAAGGATGGAACGGCCGCATTCGGGCGGCGCGCGCCGACGGCATGGCGACTCTCGCCCCCGCCGTCGCCCAGCGCTGGCTGACGCCGGCTTTCCGCGCGGCCGATCCGCAAAAATTCGCGGCGATTGAAAATCTTTTGCGCGCCAACGCCGCCGCTGGGCTATGCGGCCTGCTGCTCCGCCTTGCGCGACGCGGATTTGCGCGACGCGCTGCGCGCGGCGCCGCGGCGTCCGGCTCTGGTGATCGTCGGCGAGGCCGATCCTTCGACGCCGCCCGCGCTGGGTGAGGCGTTGGCGCGCCTGCTGGGCGCGCGAATCGTCCGTCTGCAAGCGGCGCATCTCTCCTGCATCGAAGCCAAAGACGCTTTTCTGGCGGCGGTGCAGGATTTTCTGGCTTAGGCGCCGAGGTCCTTCATGAAGGCCCGCGCCTCGGCCACGGCCGCGACGAGCTTTTCGGCGTCGGCCGGGCGCAACAGCCCGGCGCGCGCGCCATGCTCGTAATGCTCCGCGGCGGCCGCGACGGCCGTGGCGCCGACGGCGCGGGCCGAGCCTTTCAGCTTGTGGGCGAGGTTGGCGCTCTCGGGGCCGGCCGGAGCACAGCTCAGCTGTGCCGCGATCTGCGCCGCCTGCCGATCGAACAAGGCCAGCAATTCCGCTTCGAGGGCGCGGTCGCCCATGGTCTGCCGCGCAAGATGCACGAGGTCGATAGGCGACGGCTTTTCCGCACGCGCGAGCGCGCCCGGCGCAGAAAGCGGGTCGTTGGTTCGAAACGCCGCGAAGCCCATGTGATTCTCCCAGCTCAAGCTGCGCCGCGTCGTCCTGACGGCGCAATCCGGCTCCAGCATGGCGGCGTTCGGCGACCGCGCCCGACGAAAGCCACAGCAAATCCCGGCCCGAGATTGCGGGGCGCCCATTCACCAATCCGTTATTTTTTGGGCGTCTCCGCCTGTTTTTGGTAATATGGCTAATCGTCCGTTAACGACGTTGGCAAAAGCCGGTCGCGCGCCGGTTCCCATCTTTTCGGCGCGAGCGTAAACTGCGACTTGGTTAACTGCCGCTTACTGCGGGTTTTGACCGGGCGTCGGCGCGTCGTCAGGGCGTTGCGTAGGTTCTTGTCAGTTTTAAAGGCGATTGGATATGTCCACACCGAGCAAGGCTCAGGATCCCGCGGCCGCCGCTTTGTCGGCCATCGAGGACGCCCTCCGGCTCAATGTCGAGCCCGAGGCTTCGCCGCCCGCGCCATCCGACGAATCGCCGGAAGCCGGAAAGCTCGATTTCCATCTTCCCTCCCAGCGTGCGGAAGGCTGCCGAGCCCGCGCACGCAGCGCCTGCCCGAAGTCTCGCCCGACGAATTGACCCGGTTCGCCAAGGAGGCCGAGGCGCCCCGGGCGCCCGCCAGCCCGCGCCCCGCCAACGACGACCGCCCCTCCGTCGGCCAGATTCTGCAAAGCCTCCAGGCCCGCCCCGACTCGGCCGCCTTCACCGCGGCGATCATCGCCTCCGCGGCCTGGGCCGGATTGTGGATCGGCTATTTCGTCTTCACCCATGGCGCGGCCTTTTCCGGCGTCGCTGTTCAGCCCGCAGGCGGCGATTTCCGCCTTCGCCCTCATCGGCCCGGTCATCTTCTTCCTTTCCATGGGCTCGGTGATGCGCCGCGCGCAGGAGATGCGGCATACGGCGCGCTCGATGGCGCAGGTGGCGATCCGCCTCGCCGAACCGGAAACCATCGCCACCGAACAGGTGGTGACGCTCAGCCAGGCCATCCGCCGCGAGGTCGCCTCGATGGGCGACGGCATCGAACGCGCCCTGGCGCGCGCCAGCGAGCTGGAGACCATGGTGCGCGCGGAGGTTTCCTCGCTGGAGCGCACCTATGGCGACAACGAGCGCCGCATCCGGCTGCTGCTCAACGAACTGTCGAGCGAACGCAAATCGATCGTCGTCCAACGCCGACCAGATCTCCACCGCGCTTTCCGACGCCCATTCCGCCGTTTCGCGCGAACTCGAGGCCGCGACCCGGCAGCTGACCGACATGCTCGAGCAGACCGGCGACCGCATCGCGCAATCGCTCGAGGACAAGGGCGGCGCCATCGAGCAGGCCTTCGCCCGTTCCGGCGACACTTTGTTGAACCAGCTCGACGGACGCGCGCAGAACCTGTTCGACCGCTTCAGCCAGTCGGGCGAGGAAACCTCGCGCGTCATCGACGAGCGCGCGACGAAGATCGACGGCGACCTGCGCAGCTTCGCCGAGGGCTTCCTGCAACAGACCCAGTCGCGCACCGAAAGCCTGTCGCAAGCCCTCGCCGAGATCGGCGCGCGCCTTGGCGAGACCATCGGCGAGCGCTCCAGCGAGCTCACCGCCCGGCTTTCCGAACAGGCCGAGCGCATCCATGAACTCGTCGCCGTCCAGGGTCCGGCCTTCCAGCAATCGCTCGTCGCCGACGAGCGCCCAGCTCAGCGACACCTTCAACGAACAATCCGCCGAGGCGCAAAACCTGCTCGGCTCCGTGGGCGAGGCCTTCTCGGACGCGCTCCAGAGCCACCGCCAGCGCGCGGTCGAGGAATTCGCCGCCGCCGCCGCCGCCGCGATGGAGGAGATGACGGCCAAGGCCGATACGTTCCGCGCCCATGTCGGCGAAACCGCGCAGCGCACGATCGAAGACTTCGGCGCCAATGTCGAGGCGATCGGCCAGTCCTACGCAAGCGTCAGCGCCAGAACCGCGGAAGAGGTCGCCAGCCAGGCGGTCGCCCTGCGCGAAAGCTTCGGCCAGGCCGCGAACGAAACGCTCGTCGCCTTCGCGGGCCACACCGAGGCCTTCAACGAGCAGTTCTCGCGTGTCGCGGGCGATGCAATCGAGGCCATCGCCGGCCACACGGTCGATCTGCGCGACACGGTCGACCAGGCTGACCCAGAACACGCTGGCCGCGATCGGCGAAAAGACCGACAGCCTGCAACGCCAGCTCGAAGCGCTCACCGGCGCGACCGTCGACCGGCTGGACGCCCATTCCGGCCGCATCGAAACGGCCCTCGGCGAGAATGTCGAACGTCTCGAGAAGTCCGTCGGACTGACGACGCAGGAGACGCTGGCCGCCCTCACCGGCCATGCCGACGCCTTCCAGGAGCAGTTCGCCCAGACCGCCCAGAATACGATCGAAGCCATCGCCTCGCAGGGCGAGCGGCTCGAACATCTGGTCGCCGCCGCGACGCAGGACCAGCTCTCCGGGCTGGTCGGCCACACCGAGACCTTCCAGCATCTGTTCTCGCAGACGGCGCAGCAGACCGTGGACTCGATCGTCGTGCAGAACGACCGTCTCGAGCGCAGCATCGCCGGCGCCGCCGAAAGCCAGTTCGCCGCCCTCGCCGGCCATACCGAGGCGCTGGAGCAGCATCTGGCCGAGTCGACCCGTCAGGCGCTCGACGCCATCGCGTCGCATGTCGAGCGGCTCGACCAGAGCGTCGCATCCGCCACCGAAACGCCCCTCGCCGCGCTCGTCAGCCAGACCGAGGCCTTCGAACAGCGCTTCGGCGAAACCACCCAGCACACCGTCGAGGCGCTCGCCGCCCATGTCGAGCGGCTGGAGCAAAGCGTGGCCACCGCGACCGACACGCCGCTCGCCGCGCTGCTCAGCCAGACCGAGGCCTTCGAACAGCGTTTCAACGAAACCACCCAGCAGGCCGTCGAGACGCTCGCCGCCCATGTCGAGCGCCTCGAACGCAGCGTCGCCGCCGCGACGGAAACGCCGCTCGGCGCGCTCGTGAGCCATACTGAGGCGTTCGAACAGCGCTTCGGCGAAACCGCCCAGCAGACCGTCGAGGCCCTGGCCGCCCATACCGAGCGGCTGGAAAAGAGCGTCGCCGCGGCGACCGAAATGCCGCTGGCGGCGCTGGCCAGCCACACCGAGGAGTTCGAACAGCGCGTCGGCCAGAGCGCCCAGAAAGCCATCGACGCCGTCTCCGCCCAGAGCGAACGGCTGGAGCAGGGCGTGGCCGCCGCAACGGCAGCGCAACTCGCCGCCCTCAACCATCACGCCGAAATCCTTCCAGGATCATTTCGCGAAAGTTACGACCGAGACGTCGGATCAGGCCGAGGAACGCACCCGCTCGCTGCGCGACGCGCTCGCGCGGATCAGCGACGCCGTCGGCGGCGCGCTCGCCGACAATGTCGCAACCACGCAGGCGCGCTTCCAGGACGCCGCCGACGCCACCCTCAACGCTTTGCTCGCGCAATCGGCGACGGTGGACCGCAATTTCGCCGCCACCGCCGGCCAGACGGTCGAGTCCATCGCGCGTCGCGTCAACGACGCCCAGAAGGCCTTTGGCCAGGTCGCGGCCGAGGCCGTGGCCGCCATCGGCATGCACGGCGACCGGGTCGCCGAGACCCTGTCCGAGCGTCTCGACGCCTTCGAACAGGTTCTGCTGCGCGGCGGCGAGGAGGCCTCGGGCAGCCTCGGCCACCACGCCAGCCGGATGTCGCAGGAAATCGCGTCGCATCTCGACAGCTTCGAGGCCCGCATGGCCGCCGGAGTCGCCGACACCCAGACGCGCCTCACCGACCACGCCGAGCGCCTCAAGGCCGATTTCGTGGCGCAGTTCGCCGCGCTCGACCAGCTGATGCGCGCCGGCGGCGAAGGCTCCGCCGACCATATCAAGGCCCAGACGGAAGCCCTGCGCGCCATGCTCGAGGAGACGCTCGCGTCCTTCGACAGGACCATCGCCGAAGCCGGCGGCGGCGCCGCGACGCGGATCGGCGAACAGTCCGAGGCGCTCTCCTCCGCCATCGCCTCTCGCCTCGCCGGGATCGAAATGGCGATCAACATCCACGGCGCGCAGCTTGAATCGCGCCTCGGCCGCCGCGCCGACGAGACCGCGAGCCTGCTGCAGCAGCAGCTCGACAAGTTCGAGAACCAGACGTCGGACAAGACGCAGGACGTCGTCCGCATCATGGACGACCTCATCGCCAAAGCCGAGGACAGCCTCGGGGCGCGCTCCACGCAGCTCAACGACGCGCTGGCTGGCCGCGCCATCGACATCGCCAAGGTGCTCGGCGAAGGCGGCCGCGAGGTCGGCAAGGCGCTCGACGCCAAGGCCCGCGAACTCGACGAGATCATCCTCGCCCGCTCCACGGCGCTCACCGAGGAGCTCTCCGCCAAGGCTCACGAAATCGATGCGACCCTCGGCGGTCGCGCCACCGAGATCGCCTCTCATCTCGGCGACCATATCGACCTGTTCGAGCGCAATGTCGTCGCCCGCCTTGGCGCTGTCGGCGAGGACATTTCCGGCAAGGCGCGCGAGATCGACGAGATCATCCTCGCCCGCTCCACGGCGATCACCGATGAGCTCTCCGCGAAGGCGGCGGAGATCAACGCGACCCTCGGCGGCCGCGCCGGCGAAATCACCGCCCATCTCGGCGGCCATGTCGACCGATTCGAGCGCAACGTCGTCGACCGCCTCGGCGCGGCTGGCGAACAGATCTCCGGCAAGGCCCGCGAGATCGATGAAATGCTGCTGGCCCGCTCCACCGCGGTCACGGAAGAGCTCGCCGCCAATGCCGAACGCCTCGATGAAACGCTCGGCGTGCGCGCCAGCGAAATCACGGCGCGCCTCGGCGGCCATATCGACCTGTTCGAGCGCAATGTCGTCGCCCGTCTCGGCGAGGTCGGCTCGGAACTCGACCGCCGCATCGGCGAGATCGAGCAGACGGTCGATGGCCGTGGCGGCGCCCTCGCCGACGAATTGCGCGCCCGCACGGCCGAACTGCACGAATGGTTCGACTCGCGCGGCCTGAAGCTGGTGGATCTCCTCACCACGCGCGGCGGCGAGGTCGTTTCGCAGATCGTGGCCTTCAGCGAAAGCGCGGTCGGCGCCCTCGCCGGACGTTCGAACGACCTGATCGAGACGCTGGGCAGCCGCCAGGCCGAAATGAGCGGCGCGCTGGATGAGGCCAGCCGCCGGATGAAGCAGGACGTCGGCGACCTGGTCGCGACCATGGCCGACACCCATCGCGCCTTGCTGGCGACGATCGACAACGCCGAAACCGAGCTCCAGCGCGTCGATTCTGCGCTGTCGCCCCGGATCGAAGCGCTCGGCGGAACGGTCGAATCCCTCCACGGAGAGGTCGACCGCCTCGACAGCGTGACGCGCCAGGCCGGAGACGGCGTCGGCGAAGCCGCCCGCGCGGTCCAGGCGCAGACGCAGAACCTGCAGACGTCGCTGCGCGACATGTCGAACGTCCAGGCCCAGATCGGCAGAACCTTCGACGCCCGCATCCAGGAGATGGCCCGCAGCCAGGGCCAGATCGACGAAACGCTGAAAGAGCGTCTCGACGAAATGGCCAAGGCGCAGGAAGCCATCGACGCCGCGCTGGAAGCGCGCCTGCATGGCCTGCAGGCCCTGTACGACGAGGCCCAGCGCCAGCAGTCCGATTACGAAGCGCGTCTCGACGGGTTCTCCGGAATGATTTCGCGCACGCTGGCCCAGGCCGAGGCGCGGGCGCGCGAGGTCGCGACGTTCCTGAACGACGCCGCCTCCTCCACGGCGGGCATGCTGACCAGCCAGCACGAGGACCTGCGCCAGAAGACGGCCCGTGAGCGCGAGCGCACGGCCTCCGAACTGACCAATGCCTATGAGCAGACGCTGGCGCAGATGAACGAATTGTTCCAGCAGACCTCCGAGCGCTACAAGGGCGTCTCGCAGGAGTTGCGCGGCATGACCGGCGAAATCCAGCGCGAGCTGGAGGCGACCCGTCAGGAATTGCGCCGCGGCGCGGTGGACCTGCCGCGCGAAACCAGCGAACAGGCCGCCGCGATGCGCCGCGTCGTCGCCGACCAGATGAAGGCGCTCAACGAGCTGACCGAAGTGGTCACGCGCTCCGGCCGCGCCTATGACATCGCGGAGCCCGCCCAGCCGGCCCGCCAGGACGCCGGCCCGTCAGGAGCCGGCGCCGCGTCCGGAGCCGGCCCGCGAGACGCCGCGCTTCGATCTGCGGCCGTCGGCGCCCCGCCCCGTCGCGCCTGCCCCGGCGCCGGCCGCCCCGGCCCCGGCCCGCGCCAAGGAGCGCGGCGGCTGGATGAGCGACCTGCTCGCCCGCGCCTCAGTCGACGAGCCGCAGCCGAGCCGCGCGCACGAAGCGCCCGGCAAATCGCTCGACAGCCTGTCCGCCGAAATCGCCCGGGTGGTCGATGAAAACGCGCTGATCAACGCCTGGGACCGCTTCCGCCGCGGCGACCGGACGGCCTTCAACCGCCGGCTCTATACCGCGCAGGGCCAGAAGACCTTCGAGGACGTGCGCCAGCGCTATGCGGAAGATCCGGATTTCCGGCTCACCGTGGACCGCTACCTGCAGGAATTCGAGCGCCTGCTCGGCGAAGTCAGCCGCGACGACCGCGACGGTCTCCTGACGCGCTCCTATCTCGCCTCGGAAACCGGCAAGGTCTACAGCCTGCTGGCCCACGCCTCCGGCCGCCTCGGCTGAGGCGAGCGCCACAAACAAAAACGCCCGGAGTGATCCCCAGCCCCTCCAAAGGGGTGTTGATACTGAAACCCTCTCAAAATTAGATTTTGAGAGGGTTTTTGTAATCTTGCGCCAGCCGATCTATGCCATCGCCAGCCATTCAGACGGCAGGTCCGCGGCTAAAACGTCAGCAGTTTCGTTAAAAGCAAAGTCGAACCCAGAGCCACGGTCCACGGCGGCGGCTTCTCAGCCTGCCGCAGCCTCACGGACTAAACTCACAACCCCAACGTCGCGGGCTCGATACAAACATCATCCTAGCGTGAATTCATCGCCTCTTCGCTAATCTCAAGCGATCGGCGCTCGGCACCCACTACGGCATCCGCAAGCCCCATCTCCAACGCTATTTCGACGAGGTCATTTTTCGCTGGAACCGGCGACTGCATATGAAATCGTCGTTCGAAACGCTGATTTGGATCGCAGCAGCGTTACCGCACGCAGGATATCGCCAAATCGTTGATCAAACCGTTTGAACGCACGACAGCTTTAGCGACGCTCCGGGACCTCCCGACCCACTCTAGACGTTGATTTTCTTCATCAATTAATACCTGATTTGTCATTCCAAAATCGCGACCACGCTTCACAGCCCATAAATGCTCTCTACATGGGGCTGCGGGCACAAACAGAAACTTCAAACGCTGTTCCAGCCTCCTCAAAAGATCAGGCAACCGCTCACACTCCCACGGAGCGAAACGAATATCTGTAGCGTCACATTCGAATGCAAACAAAACAAGATATGGAGCGGGAGCCACCCATCGTTTAATTTTCCGAAAGCGCCGCGAATGCTTCGCGTAATTCACCATTCGCCAGCGTAAATCAGGTGTCTGCCCAACATACAATACCGTATGCGACCCTGGCCCATGTGACGCAACTACATTCGGATCTAGAAGCAAATAACACCCCGCTGCACGAGGCGGGAGCGCATATGGTTGGTCAGCGCTAAAAGACGCGATCCGGAATCTATAACGATTAAGATTGTCATCAAACTCAATCAAGAGACGCCTCCACAAACACGCAAAAAATGCGTCCACACGGATTCCCGAACGGCCAGTTATTTCAGTAAATTTTCAATTTATTCTAGTTTTTGCTGAATAGAATCTTCTCTAATCCCAAAAAGGATAACCAAAATC
>CAWETR010000026.1:0-75122 GCA_963811975.1 uncultured Alphaproteobacteria bacterium | reverse complement strand
CTGGAATTCACCGCGCTCGACGGCCTGCCGATGGGGACGCGGCCAGGGCAGATCGACCCCGGTGTAGCGCTCTACCTGATCATCGAAAAGGGAATGGCGCCTCGACGATGTTGCAGGACATGTTTTACCGCGAATGCGGCTTGAAGGGGCTTTCGGGCATCAGCAACGACGTGCGTGAACTTGAGGCCACCGCCGATCCGAAGGCGGATTTCGCACTCGATTATTTCGCTTATCGCGTCGGCCTCAACGCGGGGATGCTCGTGGCGGCGATGGGCGGGTTGGATGGGTTCGTCTTCTCGGCGGGAATCGGCGAGAATTCTCCGACCATGCGCGCGCGGATCGCACAAAAACTCGGCTGGCTCGGCATTAACGCTCGATAGCGAAGCCAATCGCGAACGCCGAACCGTCATTTCAGCATGGGAAAGCCGCGTCCCCGTCTATGTCGTGCCGACCAACGAGGAACTGATGATCGCGCGCCACACTCTGGCGGTCCTTTCCAAAAAACATGCGCTCTGTGAGAGGAACGCAGGATAATTCCAATCGCCGGGGCGCTTGGCTCTGAACCGTTCGAGGGTACGAAAAAACTTCAGTTGAGTGACAGGAATTGTGGCTCGCCACCCTGTACAACTCCCGCTTTGGTTCACACGAGGGGCGCGGCGCAAAGCCGGAATGAAAAACAAAAATGGGGGGTGGGAAAATGGTTCCGAGAAAAATGCGCGCCATTGTTGCGGCTGTCGCGGCGATTTTCATGTTCTCCGACATCACCGCAGCAATGCCGATCGCGCCAATGAACAATGACAGCGGAATTTCGCCCAATTCTCGTGCGCGGCGGACGCGGCGGCGGCGGACGCGGCGGCTTCCACGGTGGCGGACGCGGCTTTCATGGCGGCGGACGCGCGCGGCTTCCACGGCGGCGTCGCGCGCGGCGGGGTCTATCGTGGCGGAGCTCATCGCGGCGTGGCTTATCGTGGCGGCGTCTTTTATCGGGGTGGCCGTGCGGTCGTCGTCGAGGCGGACGCGGCGCTTGGGGGCGAGGCTATGGCTGGCCGGCCGGCGGAGCAATCGCAGCCGGCGCCAGCGCCGTCGGCTTCCCTGACAGCGGGGGCCGCCGCGGCTTACGCCACGACACGGGCGCCTGCGGCTGGCTTGTGCTGGTATTACAGAGACGCTTCACGGCGTTCGGGTTTCTGGGACACCTGCCCGTGAGGACGCCATTCGCCGCAGCTTTGGCGTCAAGTCGAAGCCGCTTTTGCGCGCGCGATCAGCGGCGCCAATTCCATCAACCCGGATCCCGGTGATGCCGCAACCTGAATTGACCGGCGCCCAGATGAGGCGACGCTTTCGAGTGGCGCTCTGGATGCAATTAAAAATTTTATGGCCGATCGTATCGGCCCTCCTTTTGATTCAGTTTACATTCGGCATCGTCGCCGGATTGATTGAGCAATGGTCGCTGGGGGAATCGATTTATTTTACATGCATTACCGGACTCACAATCGGTTACGGCGATCTCGTTCCCAAACATTTCATTTCTCGTCTTGGCGCGGTGGTCATTGGCATGGTTGGGGTGGTGCTCATGGGCCTTATCGCAGCCATAGCAGTGCGCGCCTTGGAACTCTGGAGCAGACAAAACGAGTTGACGATTTTCACGGAAGGGGCGTCCTGCAAGCATGACCGTTAGAGTATCGCAACGCCCACGGCGCCTCGGAACTGGCGCGCAAGAACGTCGGGACGCCGGTGTTCGGCGACATGATCCTGGCGTCAGTCGTCGGCATTTTCGCGATCCCGCCGTTCTATGTGGCGTTCCAGGGCCTGCGCGAAAAATTCCGGCCGTCGACCCGGCCAAAGGGCGAGGCCGAGGGTGGCTGAACCGGGTGGCTAAAAAGACGACTTCTCCGGAATGTTGCGACGGAGCCGCGCAGCTATTGCCAGAACGGTTGCAACTCCACCTCGAACACTCGGGCGCGCTGGATGCGATTTCCGAAGTCGCGCGGCGTCTCGATGGTCGACCAACGGCGACTCGCAACTGGAAGCGACCCGTTATTCCAATAGGCGCTGGTAGCGCCTATGGTGAACTGACTTTCCGCGAACCCGGGAGTCATTCATGCGGTTCAGGACATCCGGACTATTATTGCTCGGCGCGATGGCGCTTCCCGCCTCCGGACGGCGCAAACCACCCCGCTCCACCGGCGATTACGCGAACCTTGGTCGCAGCAACCAAGCTACCGACCGTCGCCGACCCGCCGCTGTATTTCAAAGTGGTGAGCGTCACTCTTCAGCCAGACGAGAAAAGCGAAATCTTGTCGGTCAATGGCATCGTCTACCAGATGTCAGGATCGACCGAAATCTCGCTCGACGGCGAGGCCAAAACACTTAACGCTGGAGAGGGGATGTTTATTCCCGGCGGAAAGGCGGCGGCGCTCACGGCGGGTAGCGGCGGCCTGTCAACTTTGCTCCACTTCTTCATTCTTCCCGCTGCGGACCTGGACCGGCCAGTCGAAACGGCCCCCGCCGCGGTAAGAGAGCTATATCGCACCGCGTCTCCAATCGCCGACCTGCAACCGGGTGGTTATGATCTCAATCTCACCCGCGTCACGTTTCCGGCGCAAATGCCCTCCAACCCGCCACACCATCGGTCAGGAGCCGCGGTGTACTATATTGTTTCCGGCGCCGGAGCGAATACGGTCGACGGCAAAACCGAAATAAGGCGACCAGGCTCCCTGATTTATGAACCGCGGGCGCTCGTGCACCAGTGGGGAAACCCTGGCGGCGAGCCATTGGTGTTCTTGGCCTTCAACATCAATCCGGAAGGCGTGGCGGCTGTGCTACCGGGCGCGGCGGCAAAGGAACAATAGCGAGCGCCTGTGCGCCCACCGCAGACAGACTCGGTCGCCGCCAGTATGCGAGTCATGACGCTTGCCTGCCGGCGGCGCCTGGATAGAGTCTCCCTTACAAGATATGCGGCCGGCGAGGCGCCTATGCCCGAACTTGAAGCACAATCGTCGCTTTCCGCTGTCGTTGACGAGTGCGAAGCGGCGCTGAAGGCCAATGCGCCGGCGGACGCCGTCTTGCGGCGTTTGCGCGCCGTCGAGGCGCCGGCGGCGGCGCCACTCTTGCGGGCGCGCTGGTTGATCGCCAAGGGCGTCGCCGCCAACCGTCTCGGGCTGCGCGAAGCGTTAGGCGATTTCGGGGAGGCCGCCGAAATCGCGGAAAAATCCGGCGATGGCCGCCTTGTCGCGGAGGCCAAACGCGCCGCCGCGGTCGCCCATGCCTGGCGCGGCGAGGGACGCGAGGCAGGACTTTCGCTCTTGCGCGCTCTGGCCGAAAGCATAGTCGCGGGCGATCGGGCCGGGATCAGCCTGGCTTTGGTCGAGGCCGGAAGGCTGGAGCTGGAAATGGGCCGACCGCGCGACGCCGCCGCATTGTTCGACCGCGCCCTCCAGCACGGCGAGGCGCTGCCGCCGGAGCAAAAATGCCGCGCCGAGGTCAACCGGATACAGGCGCTGTCCGCCGCCGGCGCCTTCGAACAAGCGCTCCGTCTGCGCGAGGCGATAGGCCCAGACCTTGCCGGAGCGACGCCGCGCTTGCGCCTTCTGGCCGCGATCGAGCAGGCCCGCTGCTACGCCGGCACGGCGGATTTCGCTGCGGCGGCCGAGGCAATTACGATGGCGCGCGCGTTGGCGCCGCCCGACGATGACGCTTTCGAAGCGATCGACATTGCTGACGCGGAAGCTGAAATCGCCCTCGCGCAGGGAGAATATGACCGCGCGGCGGCCAAGCTTCCAGCGGTCGTGGCGCGTTACGCCGAGGATGACCTCGCGGGGCGCGAAGTCGTTGCGCGGCTGAAACAGGCCAAGGCTCTGTTGGCGTTGGGCCGCGACGACGAGGCCGCCGGCACGCTCGCAGCGGCGCTGCGCCGGGCGGTCGCCCGCGGACTGCCCGGCCATGCCGATCAGGCGCGCAGCGCGCTGGCCGCGGCGGGGTTCGGCGAAGCGCTCGCCTGGTCCAAGGGAAGAGTCGAAATTTCGGATGCGACTCTGGGTCGCCGGTTCGTGCGGCGGCGGCCGCTCGGAGCGGGCGCGCAGGGCAATGTTTCGAGCGCCTATGACCTCGAGCTCGGTTGCGAAGTCGCTTTGAAACGCGTCGATCTCGCCGGCGTTTACGACACCGGGCAGCGGGACAGCCTGCTCGCCGCGGCGCGCGCGGAAATCCGGGCGGCGACGCGCGTCGATCATCCTGGCGTGGCGCGAACGCGAGGATTGATCGTCGAACCGGGCGGCGACGCCACCCTGATCGAGGATCTCGTCAAAGGGCCGAATTTGCGCGCGCTGATGCGGGCGCCGCTGGCGAGCGCGCAAGCTTTCGACCTGGCGGCGCGCGTGGCTTTCGCGCTCGCGGCGATCCACGAGCAAAATATCGTTCATTGCGACATCAAGCCGGAAAATATCGTGCTGGACGGCGCGGCGCATCCCGTCATCGTCGATTTCGGAATCGCCTCGCTCGATCCCGGCCGCAGGGCCCGAGGCGGCACGCCGGCCTATCGCGCGCCCGAACAGACGCGAGGCGGCAAGGTCGACGCACGCGCCGACCTGTTCGCCCTTGGAATCGTCACGCTGGAAATGCTGGGCGTCGAGCCGGAACGAGCCAGGCGCTTCTGGCGTGAAAGTTTTTGGCGCGGCGCCGATGCGACGAGCCAGGCGTTGCGGGCCAGGCAGATCGGCGGGGAGCCGTTGGCTCTGTTGCGTCAGCTGGTCGCGCCGATCAAATTTTTGCGACCAAAATCGGCGGCCGAGGTGGGAAGAGGCCTGCGCGACGCGGCAAACGCGGCACACAGCGCCTGAGCGCGCCGCGCGAGCGCCATCGCGAGGCCTGCGACGCGGAGCCGCCTCACATTGCTTCCGCTCTGACTTCGCCATAAATTAACCTTTGGCAGGGCAGAAGCGCGCGCGGTTTTGGGGGCTCGTGACGTGATCGAGATCCGTCATCTTTCGGGCGGCCTCGCTGGCAAGACCCAGTCCTTCCCCAATTCCAAAGAGACCATCGAATTCGGACGCGAAGCTGATTGCGACGTGGTCTATCCGCCCGAGGAAACCTTGGTCGGCCGCCGCCATATGGCTTTGACGCGCGCTCTCGACGACTGGACCGCGCACATCCACGAAGGCGCCCGAGGCCCTCATTTCGTCAGCGTCAATTCGACGCCGGTCGAAACGGAAGCCCAGGTTCGGCCTGGCGGGCTTATCCGGCTGGGGCGCGACGACGGACCAAGTCTGACATTTCAATATGAGCCGAAAGCGCTTGGCGGCGGCGTCGGGGAAACGCAGACGCAGGAGGAGGTGACGCCGGCCGCAACGCGGACGCGACGGCTCGCGACCGTAGGCGGCGCGTTGGCCGTCGTTTTTGCGCTCGCCTTGGCGGGTTGGGTCGAATGGAGCGGCAAGCGTCAGCGCGATATGGCGACCACAATCGCCAGCCTGACGCAGGACCAGAAGAACGAAAAGGATGTCCTCGCGCGCGTCAACCTCTCCGCCAGCGGGACCATCAGCCAGGACATTATCGATCGCGCACGCGCCGCGACATTTCTCGTGGTCAAGGAGGATGCGGAGGGAAGGCGCTTCGGCGTCGGCACAGCCTGGGTCATCGGATCCGACCTTCTGGCGACCAACGCCCATATCGCCGGCTTGTGCGACGCCAAATTCCCGGCGGAAGCCCGAAAATTCGTCGAATGCGACGATCTCAAAGCCCGGCGAGAAACTTCTCGTGCTTCAACCGGGCGCCAATGGCGCGACCTATCCCGTCACGCAACATCTTTTCCACCCCGGCTATACGGCCTTTCCGCAATTCGTCTTCGGCCAGGACCCGGCCTTTGTCCCTTCCTTTCGCGGCGACCAGCCGAGCGAAATCGAAGGCTACGGCTATGACATCGGCCTGTTGCGCATAGAAGGCCAATTGCCGCCCGATCTCGTCATGACGCTCGCGCCGAAGGAGGAGCTTCTCGCTCTCAAGCCAGGCGCGCCTTTGGCTTCGGCGGGATACCCTTATGAAAACGTCTCCGGCGATACGGTCATCGCCGTCGCGGCGACGCCGCAAGTTCACTATGGCAATGTCACGGCGCTGACCGATTTTCTCTTCCTGCCGACCGACTCCGGCATATTCCTATCTGGTGCAGCATTCGATTCCCGAAACGGGCGGCGGTTCGGGCAGTCTCATCGTCGCGTCTTCAGGCCATGTCGTGGCCATCAACAACGCCGGCAATTTCGGCCCCAGGGGCGAATGGAGCGCGCGCGGCGCGCCGAGCGGCGTTGAAATCAATTACGCGCAGCGCGCCGATCTGATCGCCGATCTCGTCGGCGGCCAGGCGCAGGCCGCCTATGACGCGGACAAGCCTTATTGGACAACGCAGCTGGCGAAATTCCAGCGTGGCTATGAGGTCATCGGCCAATGGGTTCTGGAAAGCGCGCGCCCGGACGCCAAATCCACGGCCGACCTCGTCAGCGAAACCGCCGGCCTGATGACCGGCGACGATATGCGCGTCGATCCGGACACCCACAAGAAGCAGCGCGTCAAGGTCGACACTTTCAATCTGACGGCCGGGACCAGTTATTTCGTTCTCGTCTACGCCGACCGCGAGACGCCGATCGCCATTTATCTCAAGGACGCCAATAACCAGACCCAGGTGAACAACACCAACAGCCATTGGTATCCGAGCGTGTCGTTCAAGCCTGCGGCCAGCGGGCCTTTTTCGCTGGTCGTCACGGCGCCGGACGCCGACGTCTCGTACAAGATCAAGCTTTATGCCTGGCGGCCAGACACGCATTGACGCGGCGGCGCGTGTCGGCGCCGGACCCGAATTTATTTTGAGAGGCAACCGCCGGGGGGCGGCGTACAGGAGGCAAATCCATGAGAAGGCATTTCAAGGCGCTTCTTCTCGGCGTTGCGATCGCGGCAGCTTCACCACTGGCGTCGGCGCGCGCCGATTGCGGCAAGGGCCAGCCGGCTTTCGAGGACACCTTCCAAACACTCGATCCCGGCTGGGGCGGCGGTACGACTTTGAGCGTCGCCAACAATGCGCTGATCATCGCGCCGCCTGCCGGCTATGTGCATTATGCTCTGAGTCAGAGCGATTATTATGGCGACGGCAGCATCTGCGTTCTGGCGGCGATCACCGAGGCGAGCGCCATCGACAGCGTGCAGGCGCTGGTCCTCTTCTGGGGCGTCGATTACGACAATCTTTACGAGCTCAACATCGGTTCGGACGGCAAGACGGGTTATTACAAGATCGAGCGCATCTCCAAAGGCAAAGCCCTGACGCCTGTGGACTGGACATCGGACCCGGCAATCAAATTCAATATCGGCGACCAGAATCAGATCGAAATTCGTCTGGCCGGACGCACGGCGACCTTCATCGTCAATGGCAAGACCTTGACCACCATTCACGGCAATCCGCCGGATGGCGGCGGGTTGATCGGGCTCGGCGGCGGCCTGAACGACGGCGTGTCGGGCAAGTTCGCGTTCCAGAAATTCCAGTTTTTCAACGCCGCGGCGCCCTGACCGTCGAGACCGAGGCAAAAATGACAGATCGATTTCGCAGATCATCATGCGCTGGCGCGACGGCGCGACGGCTCCTGATCCAATTGGCGACGGCGATCGCGCTTGTCCTGACAGCCAGTGCGGGACAGGTCGCCCGGGCGGCCGAAGGCGGCCCCACGAGCGAAGGCGGTCCCAGGAACGAGGCCGACCATGTTCGCGGGGAGCCCATCAAGGCGGCGCACCACAGAACGAGTCGCTCGGCCGCCACGCAATCTCGCGAAGCGCCCATTTCGCGGCGCGCATCATCCCGGCGTGACGTCAGACGCCGCGCGCTCCGGCCGCGGCGCCTTGCGGGAGCGCCACCCGCACGGATCGCTCCCTGGCCACCCCACTCACGAGAAGGGGAAGATCAAGGGCGGCCACAAAAAGTCCAAGGCAACGGAGGCCCACCTCAAGCCGACGCATCCGAACGCCGGGCTTGCCAATAAACGCCGTGTTCACAAACCGCGCTGATGCGAGCGGGGAACCGCTCTCGCTGGAGGGCGCAACGCCTGGGTATTGACGAAACCGGCGCGTGTTGGAAATCGCCGCCAAAAACAGGCTACGGCGAACAACCGCATACGCGATGACTGGAGGCGTTCCATGAAAAGACCCCCGGCGATCTCACACCCTGAGCGCTTCGCCATGACGGCGCCCTGGATCGTTGTGACCGGACTCGACGGATCCGGGAAAACGACGCTGGTTTCGAGCTTGGCCGGGCTTCTGAAGGCTCAAAAATTTCGATTGCCTTATCATGATTTTGTGCGGGATTGCCTGGCCCGCTCGGGCGATGGATCTCCTTTTGGAGACGCGCATACGGATCGCCTATTGTTCGCCCTCGATGCTCGCCTTGCGAACTATTTTATTCGAACCTCCCGGAGCAACAACATCAGTCTGGTCTCCCAACGAGGCTGGATGGATAATTTCATCTTTGGCGCCGTCCAGGGGATTTCTTACGAACAGACCGAAGCAATGCTGCGAACCGCGGAACTCGAGCGGCCCACGGCTCACATATGTTTGATAGCGGATCCGGCCATCGCATTTGCGCGGCTTCAAGCCTGTGCCTATCGTGACAAATACGAGACCGAAGAGTTCATCGCGCGTCAGCATCTCGAGACCACACGTTTTTTCGACTGTGTTCTCGCGGAGGATTCCGCCTTGCAATCCCTTCGCGGGATACCCACGATCCTGATCGACACGACGAATAGAACCCATCACCAGACCTGTTTCGAAGCGATGGCGTTTTTGGATGGAGTGAAAGAAGGCTAGAGCTGCACATCGCGAACTCGCTCAGGAGTTGAACGTGTTCAATTATGACGAGATCGAGCTTGTCCATCTCGAACTCACAACTCGTTGCAACGCGTTGTGTCCGATGTGCCGGCGGACAGCCTTCGGCGACGTTGCTCCAGGGACTCGCCATACGAGACCTTTCGTCCAGCGAAATCAAGGCGATCTTTGCGCCGCATTTTGTCCAGCAGCTTCGACAGATCGACCTTTGCGGCGTGCATGGCGACCCCGTGGCCGCCAGATCATTCAACCAGGCCCTTGCCTGTTTCAGGCAGCTCAATCCCGCTTTAGCCATCGAGGTTTACACGAACGGAGCCCTGCGACCGGCGCGCTGGTGGGCCGCTCTCGCACGCGGCTTCCCCACGCTCAAAGTCGTATTCGCGATCGATGGCCTTGAGGATACTCACGAAATCTATCGACGCGGCGCAAGCTTCAACAAGGTGGTCGAAAATGCACGGGCGTTCATAGACGCCGGCGGCCGGGCGCAATGGGACCTTCTGGTTTTTCGCCATAACGAGCACCAAGTCGACGAAGCAAGACGTCGCGCCAAGGAATGGGGCTTCACGGCATTCGTTCCGAAATTCAGCGGGCGGTTCTATCGCGGCTTCTATGAAAATGATCCGCAATTCGCCGACGATGAGAAAGCCAGCCGGTTCCCGATCCACGACAGGCGTCGCCGGATCGTCGGCTATCTGGAGCCCTCTTCAAATCCGGCCTACCTCAATCCGGTCTTCGAGGAAATGGCGGAACATCTTGCCCGCGACGGCTCCCTTCTTCCGCATTGGGACAAGACCGATATTTGCTGCAGCGCCATCGACAACCACAGCATCTTCGTGGCCGCCGATGGCACGGTTTTTCCTTGCTGCTGGACTTACGGCGCGTCGTTGTACCGGACTGTCTACCGGATCGACAATCCACTCGATAATCAGATTGAGGATTTGCTGGACCGTTGCGGAGGACGCGAAGCTATCGACGCCCGTCGCGTCGCCATCCGCGACATCTGTCAGTCGGCGTTTTTCCGCGAGATTGCTCTCAGTTGGGGGCGCAGCGCTCTCGCGTCCGGCAAGCTGAAAATTTGCGCCCGGATGTGCGGCGGCAGTCTGAGTCAGTATAGCGGTCAGTTCGGCGATCCCGCGATCGTTCCGGGACGGCGGCCGCGAGCATAGGAGAGCCACCAATCGTAAGACGACATTTGACTCCGCTTTGTCTTGAGTGAAAGAGCCGGCTTCCCTGCGGCGGATTCACTGACCCGGCTGATCGAGGACGCCACCAAGCCCACTTACACCTATCTGCACCATTGGCGACCCGGCGATGTGGCTCTGTGGGACAATCGAGCGGCTAAGGCGAACAAGCGGGTTCAGTTCGGCTATGGGCTGAACTATCTGATCGACAACGAACACGCCCTCCCTCATCGTCGCCGTCGAGCCGACGCCAGCGCGTCGTCTTCATTTGTGCGTCTAGACAATCCCGCTGTGGCGTCCTGTCATTCGTTGACCGTCTAGCGCGAACCAGGCCAGATATGGCGGAATCATTGCGGATACGGCCAGCCTATCGCAGACGAAATATGTCGGCGGCGGTCTCAACAACGGCGGCTATGCGCTCGGCGCCTTCCTGCAGCAGGACATCATGGGGGATGCGCCCTTCGCGGCGACCAGACAGAACGGCAACTCGTCCAGTTGGATCAAACCGGCCGGTCGGTCCTGCAGATCAGCGCCGAGGTGACGGCGCTGGACAACACATTCTGGAACAAGACCTATACCAAGGCCTCGTTCCACGCATGATCGAGTTCGCCATCCTGGCCGTTGGTCATTTAGCCGGTGGGACTGGACTCGGCGTCGGCCCGTTCGAGACGAATGATTTGCTTGATCTCGTCGCGGGGCTGGGATCTCGCTGATGGCGTTGGCGAAGACTTCTTGCTGCCGGTGCGAATGGCGGCGAGAGTTTTTTCGATCCGGCCCTTGTCGCCCTGGAGGCATACGTTCACAGTTCCGTCCGGGTTGTTCCGTGCGGAACCGCCGAGGTTTTACATGATCGCCTCTTCTGGATCATGGCCCGGAAGCGCATGCCCATGCCAAACACGCGGAAGACCACCACGACAAAGCTGCCAAAGCGATGGTCGATCACCACGCCTGATTTTTAGAAAGCCATATTGTTCGCTAAATTCTTACGGATCGAAGCCCCGCCCGTTGTGGCGGGTTTTTTTGCGAGTTCGATTTCCAGGCTTTGGCGGCGGCGCCGCTAAGGGACCCGCACTGCGCTGTCTCAAGGAGGGCGAGCGTCCCGGCTCGCTCCGCTGCAAAAACCTTGCGCTGCCCGGCAAACCGCGCTGCCGCCTTCACGGTGGGCTGAGCACTGGACCTCGCTCAGAGAGCGGAAAGGCGCGCGTGGTCGCTGCAATGGTTGCCGGCAGGAAACTGTGGCTTGAACGACTTAGGGCGGCCGAAGGGCTCAGCCCCCTTGCGGGTGGAAAAGGCTCGATCGGCACGGGAAGCGATCGGGGAGAAGTCGGGACCCGGGCGAAAAGAAGATGCGGGCGAAATGATCAAATGAAGCGCCCCGTCCGCATCAGTTCAAGCCATGTTTTTCGCGCGACGCTACAAGGTACTGCGATTGAAAACGAATTTCAGCGCGGAGGCGAGAGCGGGGACCGCAGAATTCAAAATTGCCCACCATGAAAGCAAACTGAAAAGAAGGATGCCGATCAAGCCCCAGTTCGCATCGCGCCAATTGAAGGGCGGAAGCGGGGGGTATTCAGGGTGAATAGGAATATTAGATGGATTCGTTGGTGTGGCAGCAGCGGTCTCGGCAATGCTATGAATGAGGCGCTGTATCTGCGCATCGAGCACGCGTTTTTCGGCGTGATAGTCGAACGCGGCGGCGTGCTCGGAAGGATTTTTCGGCGCGGCGGCCGGAAGCCTCGGCATACTTGATACCTTTTCGTTCGATGCGATGTAATGTCCCACGAAGCGGGTTAAACTCTCATGGTTAAAAAAGGCGTAATTTGAGCGAAATAAGCGCATGTCGGAGGCCATCGTGTGGCGAGCCAACGCACTCGACACCACGACCTTCAGGAGAAGACTGGGAGGGCTTTGCCTTCGTGTTCCATCGACGAGGCTCAAGGAACGTCTTCAGTCGGCTCGAAGCCAACATTCCTGCTCGGGGCCGCGACGGTCTCATCATGGTGCCGAGAGTCGTCGTAATGTCATCCTCGCGACCCAAGGTTGCCTTTTAGGGGGTCCAACTTGAAAAGCAGCGCCGCCGGACGCAGTGTTGATACGACCGACGCCTCCATCGGGCGCATGTCGGTTATGGGGGGCACAAAATGTCCGACGAGCAAGACAAAAAAACTCAACTAAGGCAAATGCATCGATCCATTACCATTTTGGGGGCGGTTGGGACCGTATTTGGCGTCATCAACCTGCTCGTCAGAGCTCAACTTGTATCAGACGGCGAGAGCCAGCCGGCTTTCGTCATGATCCTCAGCTTTGGGGCGCTGGTCTTAGGGATTGTCGCATTAGTCGGGGGCCTTATTATGCAGAACGCCAAGAAATAAAAGCATAAAAGCGGCCGCCCCGGAGGTACGGGCGGCCGTAATACTCTTCAGCGCCAGTGCGCCCGCAAAGCGAAATTGGGCAGTTCCGGAGCCGCCAGGCTGGGGCGAGGTCCAGGGTGTCGACCGCGCGAGTGCTGAACGATCGAACAATTCAAGCCTGGCGAACCAAAAAAGGGCGGACAAAGAATCCGCCCAAACCAAGACTGCGACAATGGACCACCAACGGCTCGTTGCGGAACTTCGATTGTCGGCGGCCTGCAACACGCCGGCAAGGTCATTCCCCGCGTGATGGCGTCAAGCCAAAACCATCGAGCGCGCTGCGGATTGATTTCGCCGCGTTTGGATCGCCATATCGTCCGGGCCAGTTCTGATCGCCTTGGAGCACCTTAAACATGCGCATGACTCTCGGAATTGCTCACCTTCAGCCCATCATTTCCCTGACGGCTGGCATTTTAATCCTCATAGCGCCCCGGTTCCTGAATTACATCGTGGCCATCTTCTTGATCCTGTCCGGGATTATCGGCCTGGGCCTTCTGAGGTGATCGCCTCCAGACAGCTGAACCTGTGCGCTTTTTTCGCTGTCCTGCCGCGCTCATCTCGCAATGATCTTGAGCTTACCGTCCGCCAATGGCCGCTGAAGCGCCACGGACTTTGCCGTTCGCGCCCGTAGTCAGATGTCAAACTCTTCATCGGTCGTCAGGATCACGGGCATTGCCTTCGGGTGAATCGGCGCTACGTCGGCGTTCGCTTCAGTCGTCAAAAACGCAAAGAGGTCGCACGTGATCTCGCCCTCCTTTGCCTTCCTCCCCGATGTCCATTTGGTCCAGATCCCAGCGAAAGCGGCGAGCGGTCGGCTTTCGTCGAAGGCGAACCAGACCGGGATTTTCTTCTTGCCGGGCGTCGTCTCGTATTCCGAAAACGACGTGAACGGCATAAGGCAGCGGTTTGCCGGCCCGAGCCAGCGCCTCCATTACGGCGAAGCGGTATTGGGGACGTTGGCGACGCCGGGATCGGTCGCCTTGCCTTTCAACGCGAACTGCGGCGATGACATCGCCAATACCAGTTCGCGTTCGCCGTCGGCAACGCGGACAAGCGGCGCGGCGTAGTCCGGAAATACGCAAGTCATCGGCGGCAGGTTGCCCGGCCGATCGTGGGGCGACGCGGAACAGCGCTCGCATTGCGATTTCAGGGAAGCACCGAGCGAGCGCATCGTGTCTAGGTTGTTGATTTTAATGGCGCGCCAATCAGGATAAAACCGCGAACATATATGTTATTGATATCGCAATATAAATTTAAATTTCATGACCTCGCTACGACCTCGTGAGCCGCGTCCTTGGATAGAAAACACACTGGCTCGTTCCAACGTGAGGCAGGGAAATCCATCGTCGAAACGCTGACAATTAATCTACCAGCCGTCCCTCTTGAACAGCGTTGGACCGCATTCGATCCGTGGCCGAAGGACTGGTCTCCGAGGCAGTCCGGTCAAAGGCTGAACGGAAAGGATGCGCCACAAGCGGCAATTTTGGCGGAGCCCTCCAGCGGAAAGCGGCCGTTAGGGTCGATACGGGCCAAGTTCGTCACGTGACCGCGATGTCACTGTCATTGTCCGGGAACAGTCCTTACGGAGTTGCTCTTCATGAAAGCATACGTGTAGCGCCGCGAGCATAATCAATCGTCAACGTCATCCAAATGTTTCAAGAACTTGGCCAGATCGTCGCCTTTAAGGGTACTTTTCGCGATATCGTTCCAAACCGCCTTAGCATCGTGACGGGAAATTTGATCATTCGCGGGTCGCAGAACAAAAACTAGGTCATAAGGGTTCGTGATATTCCTGGTGGTCGATGTCCAGGCGAAGACTGTAAATGTCTTCAGATTGGGGTTCAATTCCGCTGGGATCTCGCTGATGGCGTTGTTCTGCGAAGATTTCTTGCTGCCGGCGCGAATGGCGGCGAGAGTTTTTTCGATCCGGTCCTTGTCGCCCTGGAGGCACACGTTCACTGTTCCGTCCGGGTTGTTCCGTGCGGAACCGGCGAGGTTGTACATGATCGCCTCTTTCTGGATCATGGCCCGGAAGCCTACCTTCTGTATTTCGGCGCCGGTGACGGTGGTTGTGATAGCCTGTTGCTGAGCACTGGCGGTTCCCGAGGTCAAAATGGCGCTCCCACTTGCGAGAATTGACGCAAACAGTAGGGCAACACGATATCCGACGGTCCTCATAACGCTCTCCTGCTGTCCGAGTTAGCGTAATTGATCGCACGCTTGGGCGTCGCTACAGCCGCTCAGAAGACGGTGGAAAACAGCCAATAGAGGCTGCCGGAAAGGATCATGGCGACCGGCAGGGTCAGCACCCAGGCCAGGGCCAGATTTCGCAAAGTGCTCATTTGCAGGCCGGAGCCGTTGGCGGCCATCGTGCCGGCGACGCCCGACGACAGCACATGGGTGGTCGAGACCGGCAGGCCGAAACTGTCGGCGGCGCCGATCGTGGCCATGGCCACCAGTTCGGCCGCCGCGCCCTGGGCATAGGTCAGATGGGTCTTGCCGATCTTTTCGCCGACGGTGACGACGATGCGCTTCCAGCCCACCATGGTGCCGAGGCCGAGCGCGATCGCGACGACGATCTTCACCCACAGCGGGATGAACTGGGTCGCCTGGTCCATCGAGCCCTTGTAGGCCTTGAGCGTCGAAACGTCGGTGGCCGAAAGTTCGGCTTCCTTGTCCTTCATCAGGAAGCGGATCGCCTCCGAGGCCAGATACATGTCGTTACGCGTGTTGCCGACCTGGTCGAGCGGCACCTTGTCGATCGCGCCGTAGGTCTTCACCTGCGTGGAGATGTCCTTGATCAGCACGGACAGCGCCGGAAAGGTGCCGCCGGTGATTTCGTGGCGCGAAATATAGGCGGTCACGGCCGGGCGCGGGTCGCCGATGATGTTGTAGCCGGCGGCCTGGGCGTCCACGATCCGCGAGGCGTTGGCCGAAGCCTGGGCGAATTGCTCGATATGGCTCGCGGGCAGCGAGCGGTTGAGGGCATAGGACGGTCGGGACCGTGCCGATCAGGATCAGCATGATCAGGCCCATGCCCTTCTGGCCGTCGTTCGAGCCATGCGCGAAGGACACGCCGGTGCAGGTGAAGATCAGCAGCGACGCGGATCCACAGCGGCGGCTTGGCCTCGCCGGTCGGGGCGGCGTAAAGCTCCGGCTTGCGGACCAGCAGCTTCATCAGCAGCAGCAGGCCGGCGGCGCAGACGAAGCCGACCAGCGGCGACAGCAGCAGCGCATAGCCGATTTCGGTCGCCTTGCCCCAATCCACGCCGGACGTGCCGTCGCGGCCGCGCATGAGCGCGTTGGCGACGCCGACGCCGATGATCGAGCCGATCAGCGTATGCGACGAGGAGGCCGGCAGGCCCAGCCACCAGGTGCCGAGGTTCCAGATGATCGCCGCGATCAGCAGGGCGAAGACCATGGCGAAACCGGCGTCCGAGCCGACCTGCAGGATCAGTTCGACCGGCAGCAGCGAGACGATGCCGAAGGCCACCGCGCCGGTGGAGGTCAGGACGCCGAGGAAATTGAAGAAGCCCGACCACATGACCGCGAAATTCGCCGGCAGCGAATGGGTGTAGATGACGGTCGCAACCGCATTGGCGGTGTCGTGGAAGCCGTTGACGAATTCGAAGCCGAGCGCGATCAGCAAGGCGACGCCGAGCATGACGAAGGGCCAGAACTTGGCGACGGCGGTGTTGGGGCCAAGATCGGAATAGATCGACCAGGCCGCGTAAAGCAGGCCCGCGGCGCCGATAGCGAGCATAGCCCAAATGGTCTTGGGTTCGGTCGGGTGGTCGAGATTGGGCCGAATGACCATCGGATCGGTTTGCGCAGACGACGAGAGGGTCATGGTCAAGGTCGTTCGTTGGCAGATGGACTTGCCGTTGGGCGATGGACTGGGACTATGGTAACCCACGTAAGAAGCCTATGACAGCCGATATTTCGCCCTTTTGACCAACGGTTTCGATGAATGGAGCGGCTGCGGCGCCGGGGAGGCCGAGGCTGCGCTGGTGCGCTTGCGAAATCCTACGCTGCCAACGTTAGCGACAAATTCGAAGTCGTGACCTTCGAACAGCAGAGGGTCGCGGAATATATTTTTCTTCGCGCGGCGGCTGATATGCTCCAGAGGTTCCCCGCCTTGGACGACCTGGAACGGATGGATTTACGAAATAGAGCCATCGACGCAGTCAAAGCGGCGTTCGAAACGCCCCTTGCCGAGTTGCGCGCGCCTCCAAAAACGACACTGTCATGAAGCACGGTCGCCCACCTGATCGCATTCGCCTTCTCGCAACAAAAACGCCCGCCTGTGCTTTCGCGGCGGGCGTAGAGTTTGAGTTTAAGCCGTGGGAGGGAAGCGGCATTGTTGCAACGCTATGGCGCGGAGATGACACTTCCATGACGAGCACGCTCTCGCGAGCCGCGCCTCGCCTCTCAAGAGCCAACATCCGGCCTCGTTTTGGTTGCGACAGCGCCAAAAATAGTTCATCGGCGCGTCGCGTGAGGATCCCATCCTTTCTCGGCGCGGGAATCGCGCGGAAAATTTGGGAGTGACGCTAATGCCCCATACCAAGGAAGCCGTCGAACATCATACCGCCGCCGCCGAGCATCACGAAGAAGCCGCCGACCACCACCGGGAAGCGGCCAAGCATCATGAACAAGGCGACCACGAGAAGGCTTCTCATCACGCGATTCTCGCGCATGCGCACGCCAAGCACGCTGAAGAACATCACGACGAAGCGGCGAAAACGCTCGCCGAGCACCACGCCTGATTTCTAAAAAGCAATATTATTGTTGTGTAGATTCTTCTGGTTGAAGCCCCGCCCGTTGTGGCGGGGCTTTTTTGCGAGTTCTATTTTCAGGCTTTGGCGGCGGCGCCGCGCTTTGGCAAGCTGAAGCGTAGTCTTGGCGACGCTTCCCGAAGTCGACACCGTGTCATTGACTCCGGTTTCATCCGGCGGGCGGAGCGCACTGAAAGCCGGTATGCTGGCAGGCGCGGCGCCTTATCCCAGCCGTGCGAATAGATGTTCATGCACGTGTCATCTGCCTCGCGGCATTTTCGGCTATTCTCGACCGAATTGTTCAGCGTTCGTCCAAGGAGCCCGAATGACCCTCGCTCAGCCCGCAGAGGCGGCCAAGCTCGCCGCCTTGCATCCCGCCGACGCTGTCGAACTCATCAATGCCATGGCCCCAGAACAAGGGGGCGCTTTGCTTGCCGAAATGGATTTCCAGACGGCAGTCAACATTCTTGACCAGGCCGGCCTCGAACGAGGGGCAGCGCTGGTCGAAGCCATGCATCCCGCGAAGTCAGTTCCGCTGCTGACCGAAATGGCCGCCGACCGGCGCGCCGAAATCTTCCGCAAGATGGACCGGAGCGAGGCCTCAACCCTCCTGACGCTCCTTCCGCCCGACGCCCGCTGTGAACTGGAGCATCTTTTGTCCTATGAGCCGGACACCGCGGGCGGCATCATGACCACCGAGTTTTTTCGCGCGCGCCCTGACTGGACCGTTGCACGGGGCCTCGAAGCCATCCGCGCCACCGCCTCCGCGATGGAGACAGTTTACTCCCTTTATATCGTGGATTCCGAAGGCGCCCTGATCCGGGCGATCTCACTCCGCGAGTTGGTGACCACCGATCCGCAGGCGCTAATCCTGTCGGTCGGTTCGGACCGCAAACCGTTTTCTGTGTCCCCGGATGCGCCGCGCGAAGAGGTCGCGCGGCTAATCTCGAAATACGACCTCAGCGCCGCACCCGTGCTGGATGAAGCCGGCAGGATTTTGGGGATCGTCACAGTGGACGACGTGATCGACGCGATCATCGACACCGCCACCGAGGACACCCAGAAACTCGGCGGCATGGAAGCTCTCGACGCGCCCTATATGGCGACGAGCTTTTTCGCCATGATCAAGAAGCGCGCGGGCTGGCTCGCAGTGCTGTTCCTCTCGGAAATGCTGACTGCCAGCGCCATGCAACATTTCGAAAGCGAGCTGGAGCGCGCGGTCGTGCTGACCTTGTTCATTCCGCTCATCATGAGCTCGGGCGGCAATTCCGGCTCCCAGGCCACCTCGCTGATCATCCGCGCGCTGGCGCTCGGCGAGTTGAAGCTGCGCGACTGGTGGCGCGTGGCCGTGCGCGAACTGCCTTCTGGCCTCGTACTCGGCTCGATCCTGGGCGTGATCGGCTTCACCCGCATCGTGCTTTGGCAAAAACTGGGTATTTTCGACTATGGCGAGCACTGGTTGCTGATCGCCCTGACAGTCGCCACCGCCTTAGTCGGGATTGTCACCTTCGGCTCGCTCGCCGGCTCCATGTTGCCGTTCATTCTGCAAAGATTAAACTTCGACCCGGCAAGCGCCTCGGCGCCCTTCGTCGCGACCCTCGTCGACGTGACCGGGCTGGTGATCTATTTCTCGATCGCCTTGGTGATCCTGCACGGAACGCTGCTGTAGCATAGGGCCATTCGGCCGCGCAGCCGCCGTGATCGACTGGATTAAACGCTTCAACGAAAGCAGGCCTTACCGAACGCGTGAAGCCGCTCAATTTCCTGCTTTCGTTCTTCGCTCGTCGGCAGGAGGGTTTTCCCTGCGTTTGTCATCATCCTGGGCGCGAGCGTCAGAACGATGGCTGGCAATCCGCGCGCGCTCAACGCGGAGCCGACCAAGCCTCAAATGATGTGGCCGCAAACGCCAAATGAGCAAATGAGCACCTGATGATCCAGGTGAAATGAATGAATGCAGGGCCGCGATCTCGACCCGCTCCCATCCGATTTTGCGGTCGCGTTTCATTTTGCGTTTCACCGGCTCGTCGTTGCTCGGGTGTTAAAATAAAAAAACGGGAGGCGACGATGCCGAAATCAAAATCAAAATCTTTGATTAAGACAAATGAACGACTTTGGAGATCGACAAGGACGGAAATGTCGAGAGAGTGTTGATCGTATCGACCAAAGTCATCCTGGACCCAGACGACAATAATTATAATTCTGAGAAGCTTGATAGAATAGTCGGTGAAGTAACATGTAATTTTGGTCGCTGTGATCGAGCTCACATATTCAATCCAGACGACACGTAATCATTGCCGCACTCCGGGATGAATTTGGCGCTCGTAGCGTCTTCAGGAGCGAGCGAGGTTATTCGTAGACTTCGGGCTCGCCGGTGACGACATAAACAACTGTCTCCGCGATATTCTTGGCGCGATCGCCGATTTGTTCCAGATTTTTTGCGCAGAACAAAAGTTCAACACAAAAAGGGATGTTCCCAGGGTCTTCCATCATAAAAGTCAGCAAATTGCGATAAGCGAGGTCTTCCAGCGCATCAAGCTTCTGGTCTCGCTCCCAAATTGTTCTGGCGAGCGCGACATCCCGCCGAGCATATGACTCGAGAGCATCCTTGAGTTGGTCTGCGGCTCGGTCGTACATAGCCTTAAGGCTCACCAAACAGGGCTGAGCATTCTGCGTCTGTGCGACTTTTGTCGCGCGCTTGGCAATGTTCTTTGCGAGATCGCCGACGCGTTCTAGATCGGTTGAGATGCGGATAACGCCAATGACTTCCCTTAAATCATCCGCCACCGGTTGCCGTTTTGCGATGGTGTAAATGGCTTTGTCTGCGACAATACGTTGCAGGGCATTAATATGTGCGTCGGCCTCGGCAACGCTCATTGCCATGGCGACATCGAGGTTCATCAGAGCAGACGCGGCGTTGCTGAGCATTTGTCTTGCATTCGCGCCCATTTCAGCGATGACGGCACGAAGCGTATCAAGCTCGGAATCAAAGGCTTTGACGGTGTGTTCAACCATTTTCAAGTCTTTTAAAAAGCGTTTCGCCGAAGGTTATTCATCGTCGGCCGATGCGCTCAAATCTTCAAGAGAAATCGTCTCGCGAGAGCGCTTTCGAATGTGAGGCAGGACGCGATTTGCTGCGCGCCGAATAAGGCTGTAGTAATCTACATACGGAACCTTGATTTGATTGTGACGGAATCATGACCCATCCTCCGTCGTAGGATTCAGAGGGGAACATCATGAATCAAATCATTTTTCCGAGCCAGATCGCCGTCGATTTCCGCGAGACCGCCCGTGGCCTCGGCGCGACGATCGCTTTTCCCGCCGGCGCCACGATTTTTCGCGAGGGGGACGCGCCGGACCATATGTACATCGTGCTCGAAGGCTCCATCGACGTCACCCATCGAGGCACTATCATCGAATCGATCGGCCCGGGCGACGCGCTCGGCGTCGTCAGCCTGCTCGACAGCAAGCCCCGCACCGCGAGCGCCATCGTCACGCAGGACAGCCAAACTGGCGCTGATCGACCGCAAGAATTTCCGCTACATGGTCGAAGCCGTGCCGCATTTCGTCTGGTACGTCATGGCGGAGCTGGTCGGCCGCCTGCGCGCGACCAACGCCGCGCTGAACGGGTGAGTTTTTCAAAAAGCGGGGCATCGCACACGAGCCCACCGAAGCACTCTCAACACCCCGCGACGTCATGATCCCGCATGTCTATGCGATTGACAGATTTCTGCCTTTCGTGCTTTCGTGCTTTTTTAGGGTGACGCATGCCTTAGGCTGCGAGGAAAGCGCCCTAAAATGCCGCATCATTGAAAAAATGGCGGCCTTAATGAAGAGCACGAGCGAAAGCAAATTCCAAACCATGACAACCAAGAAGATCTCAAAAAAGACCCCACTCCCGCCAAAGCCCGTCGAGGTCAAGGTCGATGTCGCGCCTCTTCCTGACATGTCGGCAGAGCATCCGACAGTTGACGCTCAGCCTTCCGCCGACACGCAAGCGCCCGTTTCTGTGACAAAGGCTGCCAAACGGGCCAAACCTGCTAAGAGAGCGGCCAGTCCCGCTAAAGCGGCCAAACCCGCAAAGGTTGTGAAAAAGCCGCTCAATTTCAAAGTACCGGCAGACTTTCGACGCGAGTTCAAAACCTACGCTTCGACGCACGACCTAAAATTGAACCAGCTTCTCGAATTTGCTTTCGAAAGCTATCGAAAACAACGCGGCGACTGACCGTCCCGCCTCCTTGCAAGCGCGCCTGCTTCGTCATGAGGCAAGCGCCGCCCGACGTGTTCTCGATAGCAGTGCGTCACCGCCAGAACCGTCTCGTCTTTTTGAAGGCCTTCCAGGCTGCGTTCAGCCCTGCATCGGCCATGGTGCGCCGCCCCGGCCATACCAGCCGATCATAATGCCTGCCGCTCGTGCAGCGTCCGCATCTGGAGTCGCTGTTGAGGAAGTCTTCTGCACTCGCCTGGCGTCGTTATGGGCGCCACCGAGCGATGGTCCTGAAGACGCGCCGTCGAGCGGACGATAGGCCGTGAACACGCCGACTATTGGTGAAGAATGCACCGAAGAACTCGCGACGCATAACGAAGGTTCTTCAGTGCGCGATGCGCACCTCGTGTCGCTGCGTCGTCGGGCAGGCTCACGAGATTTCTTCCGCGCTTCGCCGCGCGTTTGTGAAGGCGCTCCAGGGCCTTGGCCGCAAAGACTTCGGCCGGTTCGGTGAGACGCGCCAGCTCGTTGCCGGACAGCGCGTTGCGCCAGCCGCGGCGCGCCAAAAAAACGTGCATTTTTAAGACAAAGATCGTCGATTGCGGCGCGTCGATCAAATCCCGCGCATCGCGGTAAGCGGCGCATCGCCGCTCTTCAAACGCCGACATCAACTGCGCAAAATTTGCCTTCGCACCGAAATGCGACATCGGTCCGGCCTCGACCAATTCGCGGAAAGCATCGCACTCCCGCGCAGGGCCGAGCGCCGAGGCGATACGCTTCGCTTCAGCGCGAAATGCGTCGAATTCGGGGCAAGGCAAAGTCCGTTTGAACATCGCCAGCGCCGCGCGCAGGCGGCGCAAAGAGACCCGCATCTGATGGTTCAATTCCCGATTCCGGGTCTCCGCCATCGCGCAAGGCGGCCCAGTTTGAGACGAAATGATTGAGTGTGTTAGTCATCACCACGGCTACTATCTCGTCGAGCACGGCGTTCGGGTGGGAACTCCAGTGGACCCGCCTTAACCACCGTCGGGGTCGCGTTCGCAGCCAAAGCGAAGGCTCGCGCCGATTTGCTCGTCGCGTCGAGCTTTACCGGCAAAGATTTGGTGAGGCGCACCCGAATTCATAAAGATCCACCGCCGCTCTCGATTTGAGTTCACACTCGACATCGGATACCGGCCAGCTGCGTTCGCCGGCGACGATGACGCCCTCGTCTAACGTGACCTCGATCTCTGATGCGGCGACTTTCAGTAGCCTCGTTCGACGCTTGATCCGCGTTTCGAATTGCGGGTTGAGCGGCCGATCCCCGATGATGGCCTTCAGCCTGGCTGCAACCGTTTCGTCAAACTGGTTCAGTCCGGCGTCAACCCGCGGGTCCGCACTTCGATCTCGCCGCGGGAAAAAAGACCACTCGTCTCGGTCAGCTTCCATCTCAACGTCATGACCGGCGCGCTTCTGCCTGCGCGCCGAACGCGCAGAACTATTCCCTGCGACTTCAAATCACCCGGACGGCGTATCGAAATAGACTGAAGTCAGCGACCGGCCCGGAGCGTCGGGCGCCGACGGCTGCAGCGTCGGAGAGGCAAACGCCAGCGCTAATCCAGACGAATCCGTCGTGAACTTGATCCTCGACTCGCGCAGTGCCGCAGAGCTCGCCGCTTCGACGTTCGGCGCAGAGACGGGAACGCCGCAAGCGGTGGGATCAACCGACATGCCCGCTACGCGCTTCCTCGCCTGAAAGGCACCGCTCAACGCTTGGCACGCGCTGGCTCCCTGAGTGTTTCGAGAAAGCAAGGTGGGCTCCCTTTGCGCAGAGCGACCGCGGTCAGCACTCCGCTCGCATAGGCGCCGGTATCGATGCCGATCCGCCCCGGAGCAACTACAGGACCACTCGGCGACGGCACATGGCCATGGACGACGGTGAAAGGCAAAAGGTGGGATTCGCGCAGGAAGGGCTCACGAATGTTCATCATCGCGGTCTCGCTCTGCCTATGGATCGGACGCCGCGGATCAATCCCAGCGTGGACGAAGCAAAGATCGCCGGCGCGAAAATAGAACGGAAGTCCTTCGAGAAACCTCAAATGTCCGGACGGAATCGCGCGCCGGGCGCGAGAGAGACTGGCTTCCTTCCGGCTCACGCCATAAGACGCCAGGGTCTCCAATCCGCCCTTCTGCATCCATAGGCGGAAAGCCGCCTCGCTCTTGCCGGAGACGGCGTCGAGCAGCAATTGATCGTGATTGCCCCGCAAAGTGATCCAGCGATCGCCGTTGCGTCCCGGCCCCTCGATGAGACGTTCGATGACCTGCCTGCTTGACGGGCCACGGTTCACCAGATCTCCAAGGAAAACCACGACCGCCTGCTCATCGGACGCCGCGGAATCGGCTTCGATCAAGGCGATCAGCTGGTCCAGCAGACCGCGCATTCCGTGGATATCGCCCACGCCGTAATGGACCGTCGTGTCTTGCCTGTCGTCGCCGCTGGGGATTGGAACAAACGCATGACCATCCAGGATGACCGATCCACCCTTTTCGGCGCGCAACGTCGCCGGCATTGCATCAAGGAATCCGGACGCCGATCTCAATTCTTCGAATTCTCCAACGGGGGAGAAAAATAACTCATTGAGACCACAACTCAATGACGCTTGACCACTTGTCCCCAATCGCTGCGCATATATCCCTTGTGGCAGGATGTCTCTAGTCAAGCCCAAGATCCGAACCAAATTCGGATGCGACAGCATCCAATGACCGCTTTCTCCGACCATACAAATTACCGCCTCAGGGTCATATGTGGACATTCGGTAATCGCGGTTGGCGGCCTGCTCTGCCGATAGCTGCCGCGATCCGAGCAGTGTGCTCGGTGTTTCGCATCGTCGGAGGTTCATATGACCAATTTTGTCGGGCTCGACGTTTCGCAAAAGATGACGGCCATTTGCGTCGTCGACAAGGTCGGCCGCAGACTTTGGCGGGGCCAATGCCCCACCGTTCCAGAACAGATTGCCGCTATGGTTCGCCGGCATGCGGGTGACGACGCCCGTATTGGGATCGAGACCGGGGCTATGACGCCTTGGCTCGTGCATGAACTCCGCAATCTCGGGCTCGATGTCGTTTGTCTCGACGCCAGGCACGCCCGCGCCGCACTCAAAATGCAGATCAACAAGACGGATCAGAACGACGCCGAGGGACTGGCCCAGATCGTTCGCACCGGCTGGTTCCGGGCCGTTCATGTCAAATCGTTCGACAGCCACCGCGTCCGCTCGCTTCTCGGCGCGAGGGCTCAGCTCGTCGGCATGACGACGCGATTGTCCAATCACATTCGTGGGGTGCTCAAGACTTTCGGTCTTCTGCCTGGCGCGATGCGAGGTTTGCCGTTCGATCGGAAGGTGGAGGCTCTGCTCGTTGAGCATTCCGACGTTGCGCTCATTGTCCAGCCCATGCTCGTTGCGTGGCGACAATTGCGTGTGCAGATCAACGCTTTTGATAAGGCCATCCGAAAGCTGGTTAGATCCACCCCCACCTGTCGGCTGCTGATGACCGTGCCCGGCATTGGCGTGTTGTCCGCGCTCGCGTATCTCAGCACAGTCGAGGATCCCGCGCGTTTCGCTCGATCGCGCTCCGTTGGCGCGCACCTTGGCCTCACGCCGCGACAATATCAGTCTGGCGAGGTCGATCGAAGCGGCAGGATATCGAAGTGCGGCGACACTCTCGCCCGCACGTTGTTGTACGAGGCCGCGGGCGTTGTCCTGTCACGAGTGAAAAGAGACTCAGGCTTGAAGGACTGGGCGCAAGCGATAGCCAAGCGCTCTGGCGCCGGCAAAGCAAAAGTCGCCTTGGCCCGAAAGCTGTCCGTTATCCTGCATAGCGTCTGGCGTTCGGGGCAGCCGTTCCGTTGGACCGAGCAGGCAAGCGCCGCCTGAAGTTATTGTTCGTAGAATTCATCCGCGCGAGATTGGGGATGTAATGGTTGCCCGCCGGGCGAAGGTACGAGCGGCTGCGAGGGTGGGCCTTGAGCGACGTCTGAGTGCGCCAGCTCGTTGTGGACATTGCAGCGCCTGTGCTTCGGACCAGATGTTGCGGCGGATTATTCCGACCGCGGAGAGAACCGTGACCCGGGGCGGCGATCAAAACCATTGACAAAGGAAAGGCGATTAGATGGGGTAACGGGCTGGCGCCGATGCGGTCTGGCGGGAATGGGCGGTCGTCCTTCAAAATGATGGTGTGAACAACGGAGTCGGGCTTTCGCCTGCTCCAAACATCATTGAGGGACGACCATGGACTATTATGCTGGAATTGACGTGTCATTGGAAGCGTCGAGCGTTTGCGTGGTCGATTCTGACGGACAGATCGTGCGTGAGGCGAAAGTATTGAGCGAGCCTGAAGCACTGATCGTGTGGTTCGGAGAACTTGGGCTTGGGATTGCCCGGATCGGGCTGGAGGCGGGTCCATTGTCGCAATGGCTTTTCGCGGCGATGAAAGAGGCGGGTTTGACGGTGGAGCTTTTGGAGACGCGGCATGTGCGGGACGCCTTCAAGGCGATGCCGGTCAAAACCGACCGCAAGGACGCCCGCGGGATTGCGCAATTGATGCGGCTCGGCTGGTTCCGTTCGGTTCATTGCAAATCGATGTCGTCGCAGGAGGTTCGCGCTTTGCTGACGGCGCGCAAGCTGGTCCAGTCAAAGCTGGTCGATATGGAGATGAGCCTGCGCGGCATCTTGCGCGGTTTTGGCCTGAAGGTCGGGGAGACGAAGCCAAACCGGTTTGGACGTCGAATTGAAGAGCTCGTCGCTGGCCATGTGACGTTGGAGGTCGTCGCCAAGGCGCTGCTGGCGGCGCATGAGGTTTTGCTGCGCGAGTTGAATGGGTTTGAGAACCGGGTGCGGGCGATGGCGCGCGATGACAAGCGGGTGCGGCTGTTGATGTCGGCGCCAGGCGTCGGGGTCATTGTCGGGCTGACCTATGTCGCGGCGATCGACGATCCCGGCCGGTTCAAGTCCTCCAAACAGGTGGGGCCGCATTTTGGACTGACGCCAAAGAAATATCAGTCCGGCGAAAAGGACGTCAGCGGCCGGATCAGCAAGATCGGCGACGCCGCGGTACGTACAGCTCTATACGAGGCGGCCCATATTATCCTGACTCGGCCGCTCAAGGGCGCAAGCATGCTGAAAAGCTGGGGGATGAAATTGGCCAAGCGGGCAGGCATGAAAAAGGCGAAGGTGGCGCTGGCGCGCAAACTCGCTGTCATCCTGCACCGGATGTGGGTCGATGGAACCCCGTTCGCCGGCGAGCCGGCCGGCGCTCCCAAGCCTGCGTCCGCATAGGAGGATACGAGACAACAGTTTTCGGGCGGGTCGAAACACCAGCCTTCCCGAAGCGAAGTCCCTTCGCCGGGACGATGGACGAGGTCAGACCGTGTTGTTCTCCGTGGCGGCAACGACCACGCGCAATTAGATTGGCCGGCCTCATCCTCATCTAATCCCATCAGGTGGCGGCCATGCGCCGACCACGGACAGAAGAGCGATCCGGCGATAGGACAGCGCAAAAAGGGATTGACTATCCGAGGCCCGTTACAGAAGAGAACGCCCCCTCCACTTCCGCGAGCCCTCCGCCGAAGTGCGGTGCGCTCGAGCGCGCTTTGGGAGCTCCAACCCAAAGCGCGCTCATTTTATGGGCGGTCCCTTTTGCACACATCCGCGCCATCGCGCGGTCGTATCATGCGGGCATCGCGACCGGCGCGAGCAAATGCACGGCGGAGACGAAATGACGATTTTATCGTCGAGGCAATCCGTGCGGTCATGGTAAAGCCGCTGCAAGCGTTTCGCGATGGCAAGTGGGCAGGCGCGAAAAGAACCGTGCGGATTTGTTGATTGGCGAATCCGCAAATTGGGGGGCGAGATCGACGTGAAGACCAGAGGCATGCCGGCATGCGTCGGCCTCATTCTGCTCGCGACGGCAAGCGCTCTGGCGGGGCCGGCGTCGGATCATCTCGTCGGGGGATATGCGACGGCCCCGTTGTTCGAGAAGGACGTCGCCGACGCGGCGGCCTTCGCGGTCGCGGCGCAGGCGGCCGTGCTTCGCACGGCGAAGGGCGGCAGTCGCGCCAGGCTCGCACTCGTCCAGATCGTCGGCGCGGAGCGGCAGGTCGTCGCTGGAATGAATTACCGACTGACATTGAAAGTGCTGCTGAACGGCGAGGCGAGGCTGGCCCAGGCCGTCGTCTGGCGGCAGGCGTGGCGGAAGCCCCGGCCAGACCAGCTGACGTCCTGGATCTGGCGCTAAGGCGCGATCGAGACGGCCCTACTCGGCCCTGCCCTCCCTGATCCTCGCCGTCACCTGGGCGAAGGACGCCCGTTGGCCTTGCGACGACGCTTTCAGGGCCGATTTCAGGAAACGCGCCGGAAAGCACATCGCGTCGACATTCGACGACCGGACCTCGACGGGCCGGCCCCCGTCCATGATGCCCCGCTCGACTTCACTGAGCATGAGGCTTAATTCCTTTTCGTCCAGGATGTTCTTCTCCAGCAGTTTCTGGAAGAGCGCGGCCAGCACCGCATAGACGCCTTCGAGCTGCAAATTCGCCGTGTTCATGGGGAGGCTCCCGTCGCGTGGACCTGCTGGGACTCAATAATCGCCGCTGCCGACCAGCGGATGGATCCCGCCAAGGCTATGCCTGTGACGGACGGCGCTTGGGCGTCTTCGCTTCGCCACTTGCACGATCGGGGCGTTTTTCATGACCGAAGGCGCATTGGGGCCCACGGCCGGCAGAGCGGACGCGGGCGTCGCGGCCGCGCAAACGATCATCGCAGCAAGAAGGTAACGCATCGGATGACTCCCTTCGGGCGAGAGGCCCGGTCCTTGGTCCGGCACCGTCTCCCAAGCTTAACACAATTCGTCCCCGGCTGGATTCGATTTGCGGCTTCGTAGTCTTGCCCGGCGCCACGGAAAAGCCGGAGGATCGACCTGGACGCTCCATCGGGGATCGAGCGCCATGACGCCAGTGTTCGTTCGGGCCAGTCTGGTGTCTATGCCTCACGGCCTTTGGCTGCGCGCCAGCGCTGGCCGCGCCGGCCAATTCATTGCGCGAATTGTTCGCCGGTTTCGGCGCCTGCATGAAAGGCGTCGCCGGCGATCCCGGCGAGGAGCTGACCATCGCCTTCAGCCTGAAGCGCGACGGCTCTTTGCTCGGCAGGCCTCACATCGCTTTTTCGAAACTGAACTCGAATGCCGCCGAGCAAGGGCGTTTCGTCGACAGCGTCGCAACGAAGTTCGCGGCGTGCCTGCCCGCGCCGATCACCGACGCGCTCGGCGGCGCCATCGCCGGACGACGGCTGGTGATCCGCTTCGTCATCCCGCGGAAGGAGATTTCGAGCTGACGACTCAATTTTTATTGACGTCATGTTGGCCGCAGAGCCTAAACTTCGGCGATCTGGCGCGCTTTAAATCGCCTGGGGAGGCGCAAATGAACAAGAACACGCTCAAAATTCTCGGTTTGGCCTTTTCGGCATGGACAATCGCGCTTTCGGCGATCCCCGGCCCGGCCGGGGCGCAGGGCATGATGGGCGGCGTCGACCTGTCCTCGCCCGCCTTCACCAAAGCGGAGTTTTCGCGCGCGGACATCGAGGCCCTGATCGCCCGGCGCGCGCGGGCGCACAGCTCGACCTGTCCGACAAGAGCCTGAACGGCCTCGACCTTTCAAAACTCGACCTCGCTGGCGCCAATCTGCGCGGCGCCCGGCTCAACCGCGCAAATCTCGCGGCGCCGACCTCAGAGGCGCCGTGCTCGATCAGGTCTGGGCGCTGGACGCCGATTTCAGCGACGCGCGGCTCTCGGACGCCCATCTGTTCGGCACGCAATTGCAGGGCGCGAAAATGGATCGCGCCAATCTGGCCGGCGCACGGCTGGCCGGCGATTTTTCGGGCGTCAGCCTCGTCGGCGCGAATCTTTCCGGCGCCGACGGCTCGGCCGACATGAAGAACCAGTCGATGGGACTGATGCATGCGATCATGCGCGGCGCCGATCTGCGGCGGGCCAATTTCTCCCACGCCGATTTTTCGCGCGCCGATCTCGAATTCGCCAAACTCAACGACGCCGATTTTTCCGGAACCGATCTTTCGCGGCGCCGACGCCGCCGGCGCCGATCTGCGCGGCGCCAATCTGGCCGGGGCCAAGCTCAAGGGCATCGACGTGGCTTCGGCGCGCATCAGCGAGGCGCAGGCCTCGCTCCTCGGCGCGGCCCTCAATCTCGACCGCGTCGGTGAGGGAATGAATCCCTATCGCCGCGCCAGCACGACGATCAGGGCCACGGCCAGCAGCGCGCAAAGCCCCTGCCAGAACGCCAGCGGGTTGCGCTGGTAGAGCGAGGTCTTTTTCGTCGCCGCCGGACGCCCGCTTTGCGCGCCATTTTCGATCTCGAAGGCGAATTCCAGCACGTCGCCGTAGCGTCTGGCGGGATCGACTGCGATGGCTTTCGCGATGGCGCCGTCGAGCCACGCCGGCAGGTCGGGCCGCCGCGCCGCGAGCGAGGCCGGCTGGCCGAAGCGCGGCTTGGTGAAGGGCTCGATCTCGCCATAGGGATAGGCGCGCGTGAACATCCGATAGACGGTGACGCCGAGCGCGAACAGGTCGGACATCTCGTCGCCCGCCGCCCCGGCGAACAGTTCCGGCGCCATGTAGGAGGGCGTGCCGGGAATGTCGCCGGGCGGAAAATCCTCGAGCTGCGGCAGGCGCGCGACGCCGAGGTCGATCAGGCGCAACCCGCCGTCCTTCAGCAGCAGGATATTGTCCGGCTTGATGTCGCGATGGATGATCCCGGCGCGATGCAAGCGACGACGGCGCGGGCGATCCGGGTGGCGAGCTGGCGCGCCCTCGGCATAGGACACGCGGGGCTCGCGGTTCAGCCGCTGTTCCAGCGTCTCGCCGTCATAGAACGGCATCACCGAATAGAGCCGCGTCTGGCGCTCCGGGCGGCTGCTCGATCACCTCGCCGATCCACGGGCTGCGCACGCGGCCGGCGACGAAGGCCTCGTTGACGAAGGCGCGGCGATAGACCTGGTCCTCGGCGACGCGCGGCTGCGGAAACTTGATCACGACCTGCGCGCCGTTGCGCAGATCCTCGCGCCCGCATCAGCCGGCTGTAGCGCCCATCGGCGAGCAGCGCGTCGATGCGGTAATCGTCGACCAGCATCCCCGGCGTCGGGCGGCGGCGCGATCGGCAGTTCGTCGACGAAATCGCGCAATTCGCCCGCTTCGGCGGGCGGCGTGTCGAGAATATCGACGACGAGCGCGGTGCAATTGTCGTCGCCGCCGGCAGCGAGCGCGGCGGCGACGAGATCCTGCGCCGCCTTCTCGGGCGCCGCGCGGCGGGCGAGAATTTCGCGCAGATCCGGCGTCGCTCAGCGCGCCATGCACGCCGTCGCTGCACAACAGATAGCGGTCGTGCGGCCGCAGCGGAAAAGCTCGTGTGGTCGAGCCGGACCGAATCCTCCATGCCCACCGCGCGGCGCAGGATGTGCTTGAAATCGCCGCGCCCCATCACATGGTCTTCGGTCATGTGCTCCAGCGCGTCCTCGCGGAAACGGTAGAGCCGGCTGTCGCCGACATGGACGCAATGGCCGGAGCGCCCGGACAGGATCAGAGCGGTGAAGGTGGTCGCCATGCCGGCGAGTTCGGGATCGACGCGGCCCTGCGCGACGATCCAGGAATTGACGGCGTCGAGCGACCGCGCCGCCGCCTGACGGATTCCGAGCGATCCGGGCAGGGCGAAAAAGCCGTCGAGGAAACCGCGCACCGTGAGTTCGGCCGCCTCGCGCCCGCCCTTGTGGCCGCCGACGCCGTCCGCCACCGCGGCGACGATCGCGGCGCGGGCTCGATCCGCGGCCGCCCGACGCGCGCCGCGGCAGTAATCCTGATTGTCCGGCCGCCGCCCGCGTTCGGAGGCGAAGCCGATCTCGTAGCGCAGGTCGTGGTCGAAGCGGTCGAGGCGGGTCATGACGCGGGCAGGCTAGCAGGACGGGCGAGGCGCACAAGGCGCCCCGCCCGCCCTGTCAGATCCGCGCGCCCGAAACCGCGCCCCAGGTGGTGCGCCAGCGGGTCTTGACGTAGCTCAGGCCGGCGACGCCGAGCAGCGCCAGGCAGCCGAAGAACAGGAAGCCCGCCATGAAGCCGCCGGTCATGCCCTTCGAGGTCGCCAGCGCCTTGGCGAGGAAGAAGCCGCCGAGACCGCCGGCGAAGCCGACGAGGCCGGTCATCACGCCGACTTCGTTGCGGAAGCGCTGCGGCAGCAGCTGGAACACCGCGCCATTGCCCATGCCGAGGCACAAGCGTGCCGACCGAGAACAAGCGCCACCGCGAGCCAGCCCATCGGCGGAAGTTCGGTCAGCAGTCCAGCCGGCGGCGCCGGCCGGGGCCGGGCCTTCCGGAATTGCGACATGGCGAAATAGCAGGCCGCGACCACCATGAACATCACGGTCAGCGACTTGATGCCGCCGATCGCGGTCCGCGATGGCGCCGCCGACCGGACGGAAGGTCGAGCCGAAGAACACGATCAGCGACACCATCAGGCCCGCCGCCACCGGGGTGACGTGGAACTGGCTGGTGAAATAGAGCGGCAGCGCGGAGGCGAGGCCGACGAAGCCGCCGAAGGTGATGAAGTAGAAGAACATGAACCAGCGGCTGTCGGTGTCGAGCAGCAGCTTGCCATAGGCCGTGAGCGGAACGCGCTTGACCGAGCCCGGCGCGTCCTTCACCGCAAGCATGTAGACGGCGAGGATGACGACCATCGGGATCAGCAGCGCGGCCATAGACGCCCTGCCAGCCGAAATGCTCGGCGATGGTCGGCGCGAACAGGGTGTCGAGCACCACGCCCATGTTGCCGGCGCCGGCGATGCCCATGACGACGCCCTGCTGTTGCGGCGGATACCAGCGGCTCGCCTGCGGCAGCGCCACGGCGAAGGACGCGCCGCCGAGCCCGAGCACGGCGCCGAACACCGCGACCGCGTCGGGACCGCTCAGGCCGAACATCCAGACATAGACGCAGGCCAGGATCATGATGGCCTGCGCGATGGTTCCGGTGAGCTTGGAGCCGATCGTGTCGGCGAGAATGCCCATGGGAATGCGCAAGATCGCGCCCGACAGCACCGGAATGGCGACGAGGGTCAGTTTCTGCTCGATCGGGATGTTCATCGCCTTGGCGATATAGACCATGAGCGGGCCGAGCGAGACCCAGGCCATGAAGCTGATGTCGAAATAGAGGAAGGCGGACAGCAGGGTCGGCCAATGGCCGGATTTCTTGAGGTCGGACAGTTTCATTCTGAGTTCACCTTTTGCGTGGTCAGAAAGAATGGGCTGCCGCCGCAGCGGCGCCGGAGAGGGGCGTTTCAGTCTGGCCTGATCAGCAGACGTTGGATTTCGGGCTTGCAGGAGCCGCAGCCGGATCCCGCGCCGGTGGCGGCGGAAACGGCGTCGGCGCTGGTCAGAGGTTCTTGTCGGCGATGGCGTCGAGAATGGTGTTGGCGCCGACATTCAGGCAGACGCAGACCTTGCGGCCCGGGTCGCGGCAGGTGCGCGGCGGGCGTCCCGCCAGCAGCGCGAGCGGCTTGACCTCGTCGAGCGCGAATTGCTCGCAGGCCCAGGCGCGGGCGGCCGCGACCGGCGTCGGCGAAACGAAAAGCGCGCCGATGATTTCGCGCCGTCGCTTGCGTCGCGACGCAGCGATAGGCGCCCGAGCGCGCGTCGCGCATGGCGACGAGCTCGCCCTCCCCGCGCCAAGCCCGAACAATTTGCGCGCGAAAACGTCCCAGTCCGCGATCTCTTCAAGCCCGGCGAGTTCGAGCCGCCAGCCGCCGCGATCCGCGCCAGCGCCCAATAGGCGCAGTCCAGTTGTCGCGGCTTTTGCGCGGGTCAGGGCGAAGCCGTACCAGGCCGCGTCGACCGCCTCGACCTCGACCGGCGTCGCCTTGGTTTCCGGCTGGCCGGAGAGCGGATCGACCACAGGCGCGACCAGCGCGTCGACGCGGGCGGCGGAGGCGAATTGATCGGTCCAGTGGATCGGCGCGAACACGCTGCCGCGCCTCTGGCGGTCGGTGATCTGCGCGCGCAGCAGAACCGAGCCGCGCGCATTGCTGAGACTTGCACCAGACCGCGTGTCTCGACGCCGAGCATGCGCCGCGTCGAGCGGATTGAGTTCGGCGAAAGGCTCGGCGATATGCTGCGACAGATTGCTCGGCGCGGCCGGTGCGGGTCATCGTGTGCCATTGGTCGCGCACGCGGCCGGTGTTGAGGACAAGGGATATTCGCCGTCGCCCGGCCTTTGCGCGAGGCCGCGAAACGGCGTCGCGACGAAATTCGCGCGGCCGGTCCGGCGTGAAGAACCCGCCGTCGGCGAAAAAGCGCTTCGGCGCGTCGCTTGGCTGCATCGCCGGCGCGAACGCGGCCATTGGAACGGCGCCAGCGCATCATAGGCCGCGTCGGACAGTTCGGCGAAGGCGGAAATGTCGAAATCGCGCGCGCCGTTATTTTCGACGCCGGACAACGCCGCATGTTCGCGGAAAATCGCCGCCGGACCGTCGAAGGCGAAAGCCTCGCGCAAAACCCATGCGCTCGCGCCACGTCGCAGATCGATCGCCCAGTCGGCGCGCGCCTCGCCCGGCGCCGCGCGCAAGCTGCGCTGGCGCGAAATGCGGCGCTCGGAATTGGTGACCGTTCCGTCCTTTTCGCCCCAGGCCAGCGGCCGGCAGCAGCACATGGGCGTAGGCGCCGGTGTCGGTGTTTTCGGCGACGTCGGAGACCACCACGAAGGGGCATTTTTCCAGCGCCGCGCGGACGAAATCGGCGTCGGGCAGGCTGTCGACCGGATTGGTGGCCATGATCCACACCGCCTTGACCCGCCCGTCGTCGATGGCCTTGAACAGGTCCACCGCCTTGAGGCCGGGCTTGTCGGCGATGGCGCGGCGCGCCCCAGAAGTCCTGCACCAGCGCGCGATGGTCGGCGATTGTCCAGCTCCATATGGGCGGCGAGCATGTTGGCGAGGCCGCCGACCTCGCGCCCGCCCATGGCGTTGGGCTGGCCGGTGACCGAAAACGGCCCGCAGCCCGGCTTGCCGATCCGCCCGGTCAGCAGATGGGTGTTGATGATCGCGTTGACCTTGTCGGTTCCCGCCGAGGACTGGTTGACGCCCTGCGAATAGACCGTGACGCGTCTTGTCGTTGGCGATGACGAGATCGTAGAAGCGGCTGCAGGTCCGCGCGGCGTGAGGCCGGTCGTCGGCGGCGACCTTTTCGAGCGTCCAGTCCTTGCGCGGCGGCGAGCGCCTCGTCGACGCCCTCGGTGTGATCGGCGATGAATTTCTTCGCGCGCTTGCCGGCGCTGGTTCAGCTCGCGCAGCAGGCCGCTGAACAGCGCCACATCGGAGCCCGGCGCGAGCGACAGCTGCAGATCGGCGATCTCGCTGGTCGCGGTGCGGCGCGGATCGATATTGACGATCTTCGGCAGACCGCCGCGCCTTTCGCGCGCCGCCGCGAGGCGCTGGAACAGCACCGGATGGCACCAGGCGAGATTGGAGCCGACCAGCACCACGAGATCGGCCAGTTCCAGATCCTCGTAGCAGCCCGGCACCGTGTCGGCGCCGAAGGCGCGCTTGTGGCCGGCGACCGAGGACGACATGCACAGGCGCGAATTGGTGTCGATGTTGGCCGAGCCGATAAAGCCCTTCATCAGCTTGTTGGCGACGTAATAATCCTCGGTCAGCAACTGGCCGGAGACGTAGAAGGCGACCGAGTCCGGGCCATGCGCGGCGATGGTCTCGCTCGAAACGTCGCGGCGACGAGGTCGAGCGCGTCGTCCCAGCTCGCGCGCGTCGCCGCCGATCGCGGATGCAGCAGGCGCTCCTCCAGCGTCAGCACCTGCGCCAGCGCCGAGCCCTTGACGCACAGCCGGCCGAAATTGGCCGGATGCTCCGCGTCGCCCGACACCGCACCGCGCCGTCGGCGCGCGACCTCGGCGCTGACGCCGCAGCCGACGCCGCAATAGGGACAGGTGGTTGCGATCGTGTCGGGTCATGCAGCTTGCGGTCCTCACGCCGGCGCGGCGACGCCCATGTCGAGATAGATGCGGCCCCGCTCGACCTTCACCGGGAATTTGCGCGCGCAGCCTTGGTCGGCGCCGGCGCGTCGCCGGTTTCCAGGTCGATCATCCAGTTGTGCAGCGGACAGGCGACCTTGCGGCCGTGCACGATGCCTTCGCTCAAGGGGCCGCCCTTGTGCGGGCACTTGTTCTCCAGCGCGAAAATCTCGTCGCTCGGCGGTGCGGAACACCGCGATGTCGCGGCGCGGCGTCTTGCACCGCGCGCGCGCCGCGCAGCGGAATGGCCGTCACCGGACCGACGTCGAACCAGTAGGTTTTGGCTCTTCCATGGAAAACTCCAGTCATTCGGCGGCGACGCGCACAGTCGGCGACAGCACCGCCAGCGGCGTGAATTCGTGCATGTCCTTGCCGGCGGCGCGTTCGGCCCAGGGATCGCGTGCGGGCGAAGCGCTGCGAGATCAGGAAGCGCTCGTAAAGCGCCTTGCGGTCGTCATGGTCCTCCATGATCGGCGTGGCGCAGGCGCTCCAGCCCGGTCTTCTCGACCCATTTGTAAAGGCGCTCGAGATAGGCGGCCTCCTCGCGATACATCTGCATGATCGCCGCGCAATGATTCGAGCGCCTCCTCCTCGCTGTCGACATGGCCGAGCAGGTCGGTGGCGCGCACATGCAGGCCCGCCGCGCCGGCGACATGGATGTCGTAGCCGGAATCGACGCAGATCACGCCGATGTCCTTGCACCGTCGCCTCGGCGCAATTGCGCGGGCAGCCGGAGACGGCCAGCTTGACCTTGGCCGGCGTCCACGAGCCGCACAGCAGCTTCTCCAGCTTGATGCCGAGCCCGGTGGAATCCTGCGTGCCGAAGCGGCACCAGTCCGTGCCGACGCAGGTTTTCACCGTGCGCAGGCCCTTGGCGTAGGCGAAGCCCGAGACCAGGCCCGCCGCGTTGAGCTGCGCCCAGACGGCGGGAAGATCCTGCTTCTTCACGCCGAGCAGATCGATGCGCTGGCCGCCGGTGACCTTGACCGTCGGAATCTTGAACTGGTCGGCGACATCGGCGATGGCGCGCAATTCGTCGGGCGTGGTCACGCCGCCCCACATGCGCGGCACCACCGAAAACGTGCCGTCCTTCTGGATATTGGCGTGGACGCGCTCGTTGATGAAGCGCGACTGGTAATCGTCGCTGATATTCGCCGGGCCAGTCGCAGACCAGATAGTAATTCAGCGCCGGCCGGCAGGACGGGCAGCCGCCCGAGCGTCTTCCAGCCCAGCTCCTGCATCACCGCCGGCATGCGACTTGAGCTGCTTTCGACTTGATGAAGCCGCGCACTTCCTCATGCGTCAGGTCGGTGCATTTGCACATCGGCTTGCGGCTGGATTTTTCGTAAGCGTCGCCGAGCGTCGCCGCGAGCAGCAGCTCGACCTTGCCGGCGCATTGGCCGCAGGAGGCCGAGGCCTTGGTCTTGGCCCGCACCTCGTCGAGCGTGGTCGAGGCCGTCGGCCTGGATCGCCGTGACGATCGCGCCCTTGCAAACGCCGTTGCAGCCGCAGATTTCCGCATCATCCGGCAAGGCTGCAACGGCCGCCGTAGGGTCCAGCGGGGACCCTCCCTGGTAGGCCTGGCCGAAAATCAACGTGTCGCGGATCGTGCCGAGACATCCTCGCCCTTCTTCGAGCAGGTCGAAATACCAGGCGCCGTCCGCCGTGTCGCCGTAGAGCACCGCGCCGACGACCTTGTTGTCGCGCAGCACGACGCGCTTGTAGAGGCCGCGCGCGGGGTCGCGCAGCACGACTTCGTTGTTGGTCGTCGTCGTCGGAAAAATCGCCGGCCGAGAACAGGTCGATGCCGGTGACCTTCAGCTTGGTCGAGGTGACGGCGGGGACGAAGCCGGCGGCTTTTCGCCCGCCAGCTCGCTCGCCAGCACCTTGGCCATTTCGTAAAGCGGCGCGACGAGGCCGTAGCACTGGCCGCGATGCTCGACGCATTCGCCGACCGCGAAAATGTCGGGATCGCTGGTGCGCAGCATGTCGTCGACGACGATGCCGCGATTGCAGTCGAGGCCCGCCGCCTTGGCCGAGGCCGGCGTTGGGGCGGATGCCGACCGCCATGACCACGAGATCGGCGGGCAAGATGCGTCCCGTCCTTCAGCTTGACGCCGGTGACTCGGTCTGCGCCGAGGATGGCCTCGGTATTGGCGCCGGTGTAGACGTCGATGCCGCGCGCCTCGATGGCCTTTTGGAGCAGATAGCCGGCGCTGGGATCGAGCTGGCGCTCCATCAGGGTCGGCATCAGATGCACGACCGAAACCTTCATGCCCTTGAGCGCGAGGCCCGCCGCCGCTTCGAGGCCGAGCAGCCCGCCGCCGATGACCACGGCACTGGCCGCCCTTGTCGGCGGCCGCATGCATGCGTCTCGACGTCGTCGAGATCGCGGAAGGTGACCACGCCCTTGCAGATTGGCGCCGGGAACCGGAATGACGAAGGGCTGCGAGCCGGTGGCGATGATCAGCTTGTCATAGGCGACGCTTTTCGCCCGCCGCCGTCTCGACGGTCTTGCGCCGCGCGGTCGATGGCGACGACAGGCTCGCCCGAGCGCAAGCGTGACGCCATGCTTCGCGTACCAGGCGTCATCGTGGATGATGATGTCCTCAAAGGTCTTTTCGCCCGACAGCACCGGCGAAAGCATGATGCGATTGTAATTGACGCGCGGCTCGGCGCCGAACACCGTGACGTTCAGTCGGCGCGTGGCTGCTTGGCGAAAAGCTCTTCCATGGCGCGGCCGGCGGCCATGCCATTGCCGATCACGACGAGTTTCGTGCGCTTCGGGGAAATGATCTGCCTGTCCCATGGGACGCCCTTGCTGGGACGACCCGACGCAAAGGTTCACGGGTGAGACTTTTTGGGAAGGAGGGCTGACGACAACCGCTCTTCCTGCGCCCAACCCGATGGAAGGGCGCCGGATCAGACCTCAAGCAAAAGCCGTCTTTGGCTTTCGCGAACCGATGGTCGGGGTCGTCATTGACCTGCATCAATAAAGCAAAACGGGCGCCATTTCGCGGCAAAGTCGCAGCAACGCTATTGATTATTAAATGGATTTTCTGAATCTATTCAGCCTGCCTAACATTGCGGCAGTGAACATATCGGCAGCAGTGGCGCCTGAAAAGCGGATGGTGCGCTGCAGAAAACAGGCAATCTCAGGCCTCATTGTTCACGCGGATCGGACAGCGCGGCAAGCGCGTCCCGCCAATGCGCCGGGATCGAAAGGCCCGATCGAAAAACGCCGGCGCCGACGGCGGCGGCGGCGCGCCGTCCTGCGGCCAGAACGCCTTTTGCGCCAGCGCGGCCTGCGCGTCGGACGCCGCGGCCTGGCCGCTGGCGGCGATCAGGACATAAAGCCACAGCGCCTGCGACCCGGCGAGCGCGGTCGACTTCGGCGTCGAGGCGCAGCCAGGGCCTGGATTGCCGTCCTTGCCGAGCGAGGCGGCGACCATGGCCGGCGAAACGCCGCCGCCGAGCGCGTCGGCGATCAGGCGGCAGAATTCCTCGCGCTTGCTCCGTTCTGCTCGCCCCACAAGCGCGGCGCGGCGGATGGCGCGGGCGGCGGCGCGCGGCAGTTCCGGCTCGACGCGCGGCCGCTTCGGCGCGAAAGGCCAGCACCTTTTCCGGGCAATCGGGCGTCAGAACGCGGCAGGGTGCAGGATTTCCGCCGCGCCGGCCCGTTGCGCCAGCGAGTTCCACGGTTCGCCGACGCAGAAACCGTCGATGATAGCCGCCCGCGCATGGCCTGCTGCATCAGCGGCGGCGGCGTCACCGTCAGGCGCACGCCCTCGGGATCGACGCCGCCGGCGCGCATCCACAGCTTGCAGCTGATAATGATGCGTCGAAAAGGGAAAGACATGAGCGAAACGCAGCGGCGGCAATCCCTTCGCCCGCCGCTCCGCGACAAGTGCCGCAAGCGCCCGCGCCGTGCACGCCGGGATCGGCGGCGTCGCCGTCAATCTTTTCGCGCAAGGCGGCGGCGAGCGCGGGCGAGACGGAAATGGCGTTGCCGTCGAGACCCAGCGCGACGGCGCCGATCATCGGCGCGGCGAAAACCGTCGAGGCCGAGCGTCGAGGCGACCACGGCGGGCGCGAGCATGTGCGCGGCGTCGTAAATGCCGAGCGCCAGCTTGTCGCGCAGATTGGCCCAGGAGGTTTCCGCGCAAAGCTCGAACAGCAGCCCCTCCTCGCGGTCGAAGCCCTTGGCGGCCGCGACGAGCAGCAGCCCGGCGTCGGTGAGCGGCATGATAGCCGATGCGCAGCATGTCGGGTCATTTCAAAAACTCCGCCGCGGTGATGATCGAGCGCGCGATCTCGGCGATTTTCTTGCCCTCGTTCATCGCGACCTTGCGCATCATCGCATAGGCCTGGTCCTCGGAAATATTTTTTGCCTTCATCACCAGCCCCTTGGCCTGATCGATCGCCTTGCGGTCGGCGAGTTGGCTCTGCGCCGCGGCCAATTCCTCGCGCAGGCGGGCAAAGGCGTTGAAGCGCGACATGCTCAGATCGACGATGCTCTTGACGCGCTCCTTCTTGAGCCCGTCCACCACATAGGCCGAGACGCCGGCGTCGATGGCGGCGTTGATCATGCCGCGTCGGAGCTGTCGGCGAACATGGCCACGGGCCGCGCATGGACGCCGCTGATGCGGATCATCTGCTCCAGCACGTCGCGATTGGGGTTTTCGAGATCGATCAGGACGATGTCGGCGTTGATGTCGCCGAGCCGCCGTTCGAGATCGAGCGAGGATTCCAGCACCGTCACGAGATGGTGCCCGGCCTCGCGCAAGCCGTCGCGCAAGATCGCCGTGCGCACGGGATTCTGGTCGACGATGACGATGCGGAGATCTTTGTCCGGCACGATGGTCCTGGGGCAATATCGGGAGCATTGAAATGCCCCCGTATCCGCGCCGACGGGCGCGGCGGCGGCTGACGCCGCCGGCGCCTCGGCCTTTGAACATCAAAGGTCGAGGCCATTACTGAGCAAGACTATAACCGTCGTCTTGGCGCACGCCAATCGCCCCGGCAATTACGCCGCATGCCGCTCGGCCAAAGCGAAGTCGTCCTCGGCGAGACGGCGCAACACCCGCGCCTCGCGCAACACTTCGTCGCAGCGCTGGCGCAGGGCCGCAAGCGCGTTGTCATCATGGCCTTCGTGCAGCGCGCGCTGGCCCGGCGTCGGCGCCGCGAAATCCAGCTCCGCCATCGCCGCGCGTCGGGTTTCGTCCAGCAGGGCCTTGCTCGCCAAAGGGTCGAGATCGTCGCGGCGGTTGCGGATCAGCAGGCGCACCGTGACGATCTGCGCCGCCGCGACATAAGCGGCGGCGATCAGCTTGCTGTATTCCGGCCAGAGATCGCGCCGGGCCGCCGGATCGGCGCGCATGCGGCCCGCCGATTCGCCCAGCGCCGAGAAGGCCTCCATCAGATTTTTCCGCGCCAGCCGATAATCCTGCTCGGGCGCGTCCCAGCGCAGCGCGCGGTCCGCGTAACGATGCAGCGCCTGCAGAAACCCCTTGGCGACGGTCGGGGCGCTCTGGCTTTCCCATTGCGGCAGCAGGAAATTGAACAGGAAGGCGACGCCGGCGCCGATCAGCGTATCGACCAGGCGCGCGGCGACGGGCGGCGCCGTCGACGGGATCGATCAGATGCAGGCCGAGCAGCGCCATCACCGTCGCGGCGACGGAGGTCAGCCGGTAATCGACCTTCACGTAGGCGTGGGCGATGGCGACCGCGAGAAGCTGGACGGCCAGCAGCAGGGGCGACGAGCCGAGCCAAAGCAACGCGCCGGCCAGGCCGCAGCCGAGGATCGAGCCGAGCAGCCGCTGGTTGCGCCGCTGCCGCGTCGCGCTGTAGCTCGCCCGCATGATCACCGCGATGGTGAGGAGGATCCAGTTGCCGTGCCTGAGGCCGGGGACCAGTTCGATCAGCGCGTAGCCGAAGCCCAGCGCCAGCGCGAGCCGCAGCGCGTGGCGGAAGATCGGCGACGACCAGCGCAATTGCTCGACGATCGCGTCCAGCGAGACGCGCAGCGGCGGCGCGAAGGCGCGGATGTCGACGCCGGCCAGCGCCTGTTCCGCAAGGTCCTGCCGATTCAGCAAAGCCGGCAGGCGGGAGAGGTGCGACAGCGCGAGCGCGACGCGCGCGCGGGTGAGCCGCGCCGCGCGCAAAAGCTCGGCATCGGCGGCGTGATCGGCCTCCAGCTCGGCGATCCGGCGCGCAAAACGGTCCAGCGCCGGATTGCGGTCGGGCAGGCTCAGGTTGTCGCCGCCGACGACGAGATCGAGCGCAAGCGCGTCGAGATCGTCGGCGACCTGCCGCAGCAGTCTTTCCATCTGCGCGGCCAGACCGTTTGGCGCATCGGCGAGACGCAGCGGCGCATGATCGGCCAGGGTCGAGACGATCCCGTCGAAGGCCTCCAGCACGGCGGCGAGCGCGGCGATCAGCCGGGTCGCTTCGGAACGGTCGGCGGCCGAGACGATGAGGCTGCGCGCGGTCTGCAAATGGTCCGCGAACGAGGCCTGATGCTCGACGACCTTGAGGCAGACCTCGCCCTCGTCGGCGTCCTTGCGATAGAAGGCGGAGACGCGGCGCAGATAGGCGGCGAATTCGCGCAGCACTCGGCGAGCGTCAGGCGCCGGCCGGAGACGTCGGACGCCCGCGTCAGCGCCAGCGCGATGGGCACGTAGAGCGCGCCGCCGAACGCCGACATGGCCGCGTAATGGAGCCGCCCCGCGAGATCGGCGGCGGGCGCGCCAAGGGTAAAGACCATCGACAGCAGGGTCAGCACCGAAAGCGGAATCGCCCAGCGGCCCGAGCGCGATCAGAAGGCCGCCGCTGAAGCCGGTCAGGACCACCACCGCGCCTTCGATCAGCGGGTCGCCGCCGGCCAGCGCCGTCGCGAACGCCGCCGCAGCCGCGCAGACCCACGCCAGCGGCAGGATGCGCAGCTTGGCGGCGAACGGCGTCGAGGTGTCGCCGATCGAGACGCACAGCGCGCCGGAGGCCGCCGCCATGCCGGGCAGGAAGCCGAAGATCGCGGTCGCGACCAGCCCGACGAGGAAAACGCCCACGGCGACGACCACGCCATTGAGGACGTGGTGCCCGAACAGATATTTGAGCAGCTTCGGCCTGACCCGCATCGGCGCCCCGATCCCCACGCGCCGGTCAGGCCTTGCCGTCGATCAGCCTCGCCAGCCGCAGCAGGGCCAGTTCGTACCCTTGCGCGCCGCAGCCCGCGATCACGCCGTCGGCCCTGCGCGACACATAGGAATGATGCCGGAATTCCTCGCGCTTGTGGATGTTGGAAATATGCACTTCGATCACCGGCCCCTCGAAGGCGTTGAGCGCGTCGAGCAAGGCCACGGACGTATGGGTCAAGGCCGCCGGATTGATGACAATGCCGCCGGCCCTGCCGCGCGCCTCGTGAATCCAGTCGATCAGTTCATATTCGCGGTTGCTCTGGTGGAAATGCAGTTCGAGCTTCAGCTCGTTGGCGCGGGCGCGGCAGGCGCGCTCGACGTCGGCGATGGTTTCGGCGCCATAGATCTGCGGCTCGCGCTGGCCGAGCAAATTGAGATTGGGGCCGTTCAGCACATAGACGAGGCGGCTCATCCGAAAAACCCTTCCCTTGCGCCGCGCATATCCGGCCGGCGCCCTGCTCTTGCGATCGGCCACGAGTTGCCGAAACGAGCGCAGTCTATAAAGATTTGCTCGGAAACCAAAGGCGGCGCGTTATCCGGCGGCGCGGCCGGCGGTAATTATTTCGTTTATCCCCGGAGTTCCCCTGCTGCGGCGTCGCAATTCGGCCTTTCGCAGATGCAGCAAGAGGAGCAAAAGAACTCGGATTTGTATTTCATCCTGCAAATGCTTACGTGCGTAAGCTTCACAATAAGCAAATGTATTCGTTAATTAATTTTTAACCATACTCTTAGCGCGATTGATTAAAATTAACACTCGCTTATTACAATAGATCAACATTTAAAAAATAATCCATTGGGGGGATCGTGATGAGTATGGCCCTGAATATCCTGATCGGAGCGCTTGTCGTCATCAGCTCCGCGTTCACCACCTATCTGATCAGCATTTCGCGCGAGCGGCTCTGGCTGAAAAGCAAGAAATCGGAAGAGCTCTATCACAAGGCGGAAGAAGCCTATTTCGACCTCTGCGGCTTTTTCCGGGCTCGGTACGAGCTCAGCCGGATGATCGTGAACCCGCACGACGGTCGCGACGTCGCCGCCATCAACCGGCATATCGTCGATCTGAAAATCCTGGTCGGGCTGTATTTTCCGGCGCTCGGCCCGCGCCTGTCCGGCGTCGTCGCCGCGACCGCGACCGCTTTCGATCAACTCGCGCTGGCCGAACAGAGCGAAGGGCGAAACCGCGCCGAGACCTTGCAGCGGCTGGACTTTGCCGTCAGCAGCATCAAGGACTCGTTCGATCAGTTCAAGGCGGACATCCTGACCTGCGGCCAGACCGACCCGGTCGGCCAGATTTCGGATGCGATCTTCAACGGCCGCCACCGTCGCCTGTCCGGACGGGTGCTGTCCGGCGCAGCGTGAAAATTCGCTCGCCGGTCGCGGGAGGCGACGACCGGCGAGGAAGACAGGCCGGAAATTCCGGCCCGATCAGTGCGAGGCGCCCTCGCCTTCGAACGCGCGCACCCACATGGCGCAGAGCCCGGAGCGCACGATGTCGTCGATCTCGAATTCGATCACCGGCACCGGCAAGCGCAGCTCGTGAACCAGATCGATCATCTTGCGCAGACCGGAAGCCTGCTGGATGTCGCTCTGGTTGACGTCGCCGTTGACGACGCAGACGCAGTTTTCGCCGACGCGGGTCAGGAAGGTCTTGATCTCGGCGACCGAAGTATTCTGCGCTTCATCGAGCAGGATGAAGGCGTTCTTCCAGGAGCGCCCGCGCATGACCTCGAACGGCACCATTTCGATGTCGCCGCGTTTCAGGGCGATCTCGAAGGCCCCGTCGCCGATGCGCTCCTTGATGGCGTCCGCGATCGGCACGGCCCAGGGCGCGAATTTGTCCTGAAGCGAGCCGGGGAAGAAGCCGAGCGAACGGCCGCAAGGCACGTTGGGGCGGGTGAGGATGATTTTTTCGATTTTCTTGGCGCGATAGAGATCGGCGGCGTGGGTGGCGGCGAGCCAGGTTTTTCCGGTGCCGGCGGGGCCGAGGACGACGATCTGCGGCGCTGGATCGCAGGGCGGCGAGATATTGCGCCTGGGTCGGATTGAGGGCCTTTATGGGTGGAAGGACACGATCGTTCTGGAACTTGTTTCCTTTGAACTCGATGATCTCGGCATCTCCGTATTGACGGGAATTGCGGGTTCTCTTTCGGTCCAGTTGCTTGCCCACGCGCTGACTCCTCGAATATGAATTCGACGGGCGCGCAATCCGCATCAAGGCGGACAGCACGGTTGAGGGATATGCGACACGACTGGGAATATAGCGGGAGCGTTTACTGCGCTGGTTGTTTTGAGTGACGCCATCGTCTGCTCCTCGCTGGAATCAGGATATGCGATTCGCTCCCAATACAAAGTAAATATTTGATTTGAATTTACGGAAGCCGGCGGGCTTCACCGCGGCGGCCAGCAAAACTTCGCCTCAGCCGTTCGGCAGGTTGCGCGCCAGCGCCTCGAGCACGGCCATGCGCACCGCGACGCCCATTTCCACCTGTTCGCGGATCAGGCTTTGCGCGCCGTCGGCGACGCTGGAATCGATCTCGACGCCGCGGTTCATCGGGCCGGGATGCATCACCATCGCGTCGGGCTTGGCATAGGCGAGCTTGTCCTCGTCGAGGCCGAAGAAACGGAAATATTCGCGCGTCGAGGGAATGAAGGCGCCCTGCATGCGTTCGCGCTGCAGGCGAAGCATCATCACGATGTCGGCGTCGCGCAAACCGTCGCGCATGTTGTTGTAAACCTCGACGCCGATCTGGGCGATCCCGGTCGGCATCAGGGTCGAAGGGCCGACCACGCGCACCCGCGCGCCGAGCGCCGACAGCAGGATGATGTTGGAGCGCGCGACGCGGGAATGCAGCACGTCGCCGCAGATGGCCACGACCAGCCCCTCGATGCGGCCCTTGGCGCGGCGCATGGTGAGCGCGTCGAGCAGGGCCTGGGTCGGATGCTCGTGGGCGCCGTCGCCGGCGTTGACCACGGCGCAATCGACCTTGCGCGCCAGCAGATGCGCGGCGCCGGCCTGATGGTGGCGCACGACGATGATGTCGGGCCGCATGGCGTTGAGGGTGATCGCGGTGTCGATCAGCGTCTCGCCCTTCTTGACCGACGAGGTCGCCACCGACATGTTCATGACGTCGGCGCCGAGGCGCTTGCCGGCCAGTTCGAACGAGCTTTGCGTCCGGGTCGAGGATTCGAAGAACAGATTGATCTGGGTTCGGCCCGAAAGCGTCGGTCTTCTTCTTCTCGACCTGACGCGACACCGCGACCGCCTCCTCCGCCAGATCGAGCAGATGGAGGATGTCGAGCCGGTTGAGGCCCTCGATGCCCAGAAGATGTTTGTGCGAGAAGCAATAGCCGGGAATGGACATATTTCAGGCTCTATCCGAGGAAAAGGCCGGCTGCAAGCGGCCAGCATCCATTGGGCAAATTTAAGGCCCCACGCAACGACCATTTGACAGATCAGCCCCACTCGCCCATTTTCCCGGGCCGTTCAGGGCCGCGGGGGGTGGCCTGGAAAAGATTGGAGCCGGCATCCGGCTCCCTGGGGACAACGCATGGACGTCGTCATCGTCGAATCGCCTGCCAAGGCCAAGACGATCAACAAATATCTCGGCAAGAACTTCGAGGTCGTCGCCTCGTTTGGCCATGTGCGCGACCTGCCGGCCAAGGACGGCTCGGTCGATCCCGCCGACGATTTCAAGATGCTGTGGGAAGTGGACGGCAAGGCGGGCAAGCGCCTCGTCGGACATCGCAGCCCTCGTCAAGAACGCCGACCGCATCGTCCTGGCGACCGACCCGGACCGCGAGGGAGAGGCCATTTCCTGGCACGTGCTGGAGGTTTTGCGCGCAAAACGCGTGCTCAAGGACAAGCCGGTCGAGCGCGTCGTCTTCAACGCCATCACCAAGGACGCGATCCTGGAGGCGATGAAGCACCCGCGCCAGATCGACGAGAGCCTGGTCGAGGCCTATCTCGCCCGCCGCGCCCTGGATTATCTGGTCGGATTCAACCTTTCGCCGGTGCTGTGGCGCAAGTTGCCGGGCGCCAAATCCGCCGGACGCGTGCAATCGGTCGCCCTGCGGCTGGTCTGCGACCGCGAGCTGGAAATCGAAAAATTCGTCGCCCGCGAATATTGGTCGCTGGTCGCCCATCTGCGCAACCAGGCCGACGCGCCCTTCACCGCCCGCCTCGTCGGCGCCGACGGCAAGAAGATCACGCGTCTCGACATCGGCGCCGGCGCCGAGGCCGAGGCGTTCAAGCGCGATCTGGAAAACGCGGACTTCACCGTGGTTTCGGTGGAGGCCAAGCCCGCCAAGCGCCATCCCTACGCCCCGTTCACGACCTCGACGCTGCAGCAGGAAGCCTCGCGAAAGCTCGGCATGGCGCCGGAAATCACGATGCGGGTGGCGCAGAAGCTCTATGAAGGCGTCGATATCGGCGGCGAGACCGTCGGCCTCATCACTTATATGCGTACCGACGGCGTCGATGTCGCCCCCGAGGCCGTCGCCGCCGCGCGCAGCGTGATCGGCCGCGAATTCGGCGACAAATATGTGCCGGGCGCGCCGCGCAAATATCAGGTCAAGGCCAAGAACGCGCAGGAAGCGCACGAGGCGATCCGCCCGACCGACATGTCGCGGCTGCCCAAGAACATGGCGCGCCATCTCCAGCCCGATCAGGCCAAGCTCTACGAGCTGATCTGGACCCGCATGGTGGCGAGCCAGATGGAATCGGCCGCTGCTCGAGCGCACCACCGCCGAGATCCAGGCCAAAGCGGGCGGCCGCACGCTCGACCTGCGCGCCACCGGCCAGGTCGTCCGCTTCGACGGGTTTCTAAAGCTTTACCAGGAAGGCAAGGACGACGAGGAGGACGAGGAGTCCGGCCGCCTGCCCGCGCTCGCCCAGGGCGAGGCGCTGAAAAAGGACCAGATCGACGCCACCCAGCATTTCACCGAGCCGCCGCCGCGCTATACCGAGGCGACGCTGGTCAAGCGCATGGAAGAGCTGAGCATCGGCCGTCCCTCGACCTATGCCTCGACGCTCGCCGTGTTGCGCGAGCGCGACTATGTGCGGCTGGAGAAGAAGCGCCTCTATCGCCGAGGACAAGGGCCGGCTGGTCACGGCCTTCCTGGAAAGCTTTTTCGGCCGCTACGTCGAATATGACTTCACCGCCGCGCTCGAAGAGCAGCTCGACCGGGTCTCCAACAGCGAGATCAACTGGAAGGACGTGCTGCGCGATTTCTGGCGCGACTTCTCGACCGCGCTCGACGGCACCAAGGACCTGCGCACGACGCAGGTGCTCGACAGCCTCAATGACCTGCTCGGCCCGCACATCTTCCCGGCCAAGGAAGACGGCTCCAATCCGCGCGCCTGCCCGTCCTGCGAGAACGGCCAGCTGTCGCTGAAGCTCGGCAAGTTCGGCGCCTTCATCGGCTGCTCGAACTATCCGGAATGCAAGTTCACCCGCACCCTGTCGGATCGCGGCGAACAGGCCAAGGGCGCCGAGGGCGACCGTCCCGGCGTCAAGGTTCTGGGCGAAGACCCGAAGACCGGGCTGGAGATCACCCTGCGCGACGGCCGTTTCGGCGCCTATGTGCAGGAGGGCGAAGGCGAGAAGCCGAAGCGCTCCTCCCTGCCCAAGGGGCTCAAGGCGGACGATGTGACGCTCGAAAAGGCCATCGCTTTGCTGTCGCTGCCGCGCGAAGTGGCGAAACATCCCGAGACCGGCGAGCCGATCCTCGCCGGCATCGGGCGCTACGGCTCCTATGTCCAGCACAAGAAGACCTACGCCAATCTCGGCAAGGACGACGACGTGCTGGAAATCGGCGGCAATCGCGCCATCGATCTTATCGTGACCAAGGAAGCCGGCGGCGGCTTTGGCGGCTCGGGCGGCGAAATCCGCAGCATTGGCGAGCATCCCGAAGGCGGCCCGGTTTCGCTCAAGGCCGGGCGGTTCGGGCCCTATATCGCCTGGGGCAAGGTCAACGCCACGCTGCCGCGCGGCACGGACATGACCGGCCTGACGCTCGAGAAGGCTGTCGAACTGCTCAAGGCCAAGGCCTCCGGCGCCCCGGCCGACGGACGCATTCTCGGCGACCATCCCGACGGCGGCAAGATCGCTGCGCGCGCGGGGCGGTTCGGGCCCTATGTCTCGTGGGAGAAGGTCAACGCCACCCTGCCGAAAAACGTGACGCTCGAGGACGTTTCGCTGGAACTGGCGATCCGGCTGATCGAGGACCGGATCGCGGCAGGCGGCGGCAAGGCCCCGAAGAAGCCGGCGAAAAAAGCCCCGGCCAAGAAAGCTTCCGCGACCAAGAAAGCTTCGGACAAGAAGCCTGCGGCAGCCGCGAAGAAGCCCGCCGCGAAGGGCGCCAAGGCGAAAACGGACATCGTCGATTCCGACGACGCCCCCTTCGAGGGCGGCGCCCCGGCGAAAAAGCCGGCAACGAAAAAGACGGCCGCGAAGAAGTAAGCGCGCCGGGAATGGAGCGTTCCGACTTTAGTCGGATGGCGCGCGCCCTTGCCGGACAAGGCGCGTCAGGAAATGATTGAACGCGCCGTCGATCCCGCAAAAATGAACGGCGCCAGCCTGGTCCGGGAGGATTTCGTTGCCGCCGATTTTCCGCCTTCTGCTTGTCGGCCTGACCTTGATCGCGGCGGGCCGATGCGGCGGCGCAGGACGCCCGCGGATGCGCGCGTCGACTGCGCCGGTCGACATGGCGCTGATCGTCTCCGTCGATGTGTCCGGTTCGGTCGATCAGAACCGCTTCGCGTTGCAGATGGGCGGGATCGCCAAGGCGCTGGAAGACCGCGAGGTCATCGCCGCCATGCTGGGCGGGCCTCGCGGCAGCATCATGTTCACCATGGTCAACTGGTCGGAACATGCCGCGGCGGCCATTCCCTGGACGCGCGTCGCTTCGCGTGAGGACGCCCTGGCCCTTGCCGCGCGCGTGCGGCTGACGTCGCGTCCGGAGGGCGAGTTCACCTGCGTCGCCCATATGATGCGCTTTGTTTCCGATTTGATCGTGCCGACGTTGCCCGTGAAGGCGCAGCGCGTGGTGATGGACGTTTCCGGCGACGGCGTCGACAATTGCGACGGCGACGACGCGACCGCCCAGATGCGCGACGCGCTGGTGGCGACCGGCATGACGATCAACGGCCTGCCCATCAACGAAGGCGACCCGGCGCAACCCGTCGGCGAAGGCGCCTTCCGCGCGCCGGGGCGGCCTTTTCAACCGCGCACTCTCAAGACCAGAACGCTGGAGCCCTGGTATAGCCAATATGTGATCGGCGGCCCCGACGCGTTCGTGCTTCCCGCCCATGGCTACGACGATTTCGATCGCGCCATCAAGGAAAAATTCGCCGTCGAAATCAGCGCCCTGCCCGCGGTTCGAGCCCAATGGGCGCAACTGACGGCGATTGAGCGGCGCTGATCTCAGAGGCTCCCGCCTGCCGCGGAAAATTGCCAGAAAAGGATGAACCCGCCTGCCGCGTTCAAGGCTTATCGCCGCCAAAGCGGCCGATCACGACGTTCTGTGCGCTTGCGGCTGGAACCCGCGCGTCGCCCGGGCCGTTGATCCCCGTGGGCTGACCGACGGGGGACATCCATGCGAACGCGCGTCATTCACCTCATCAATCCCAAGACGGATTCACTGACGACGCGCCCGATTTATCTGAATCGGGCGCTTTATTCGCCGCTCGCGGGTCTGCTCGCCGTCGCGGCCTGCATTCCGCGCGAACAATACGAGGTCGTGCTGACGGACGAGAACATCGAGACCATCGACTTCGACCTGAAGGCCGACCTCGTCGGCATTTCCGCGATGACCAGCTATGTCAATCGCGGCTACGAGATCGCCGATTGCTTTCGCGCCAGAGGCGTTCCCGTGGTCATGGGGGGCGTGCATCCCAGTTTCATGGCGCGCGAGGCCCTGACCCATTGCGACGCCGTGGTCGTCGGCGAGGCCGAGCTGGTCATGGACAAGCTGCTCGACGACCTCCGGCGCGGGACCATGCAGGGGCTCTACAAGTCGGCGACGCTGCACCCGATGGTCGGCATGGCGATGCCCCGCTACGATCTCCTGAAAAAGAACCGTTACGTGAACAAGACCTTCGTGCAGACCTCGCGCGGCTGCCATACGGGCTGCACCTTCTGCGCCGAACCGCTGATGAACGGCTTGAAGTTCCGCTACCGGCCGGTCGACGAGGTGATCGCGGAAATCGAACAGTGCGGATCGCGCACGATCTCCATCAACGACGCCGATTTTTTCGGCACGCCCGAGCGTCCCAAGGAGGTGATGCGCGCCCTGAAAGGCCGCGGCGTCCACTGGCAGGCAGGCGTGACGTCGAAACTGGCCGAGGACGACCGCATGCTCGAACTCGCGGCGGAAAGCGGCTGCACCATGCTCAGCATCGGCTTCGAGTTGATCAATCGCGAAACGCTGAAGAGCGTGCACAAGATGGTCAACCGGCCCGACCATTTCGCCGCGCTGGTGGAGAAGATCCAGTCCTACGGGATTTCGGTGTTCGGCCTGTTCATGTTCGGCTTCGACGGCGACGAGCCGGGCGTTTTCGACGAGACCGTGAACTTCAACATCGAGACCGGCTACGACGCCTGCGCCTTCTCGGCGCTGACGCCCTACCCCGGAACGCTGACCTGGTACGAAATGAAGAAGGCCGGGCGCATCGTGTCCTATGACTGGACGATGTATGACCAGGGCCACGTCGTCTATCGGCCCGCGGGCATGGCGCCGGACGAATTGCGCCTTGGCCTCGACGGCGCCTACAAAGGCTTCTATTCCGCCCGGTCGATCGCCAGCCGCTTCCCGCTGTCAGGCAAGCGCAGCCGCGCGCAATGGATGATCTACAACCTGTTCATGCGCAAGGCGTCGCGGAGCGAAAACATCCAGTCCATCGCCCCCGCCACGCCGGAGCCCGATCTCGCTCCGAATCCGCCGATCCTGCCGGTCAAGCGGGAATGGCGGCAGGCGGTGCTCGACGCGATCGAGCCCGAAGCGGCCGCGCAGCATCTGGCGGCGGAGTGAAGATGAAAAAAACGCCGCGATCGGGGATCGCGGCGTAAGAACCCGGCAGTTCAGTTACCGGCGTTCATCGGTTTAACCGATGAGCGCCGGTTAGGAGCGAGATGCGAGGGATTTCCTTGATCGCGACTCGCGATCAAGGAAAATGAAAATCAATAAATCGGGAAGCGATTGGTGAGCGCCTCGACGCGGGCGCGCACCGAGGCCTCGACCGCGGCGTTGCCCTCGTCGCCGTTTTTGGCGCGGCCGTCGAGCGTTTCGACGATCAGTTCGCCGACCTGCTTGAACTCGGCGATGCCGAAGCCGCGCGAGGTGGCCGCCGGGGCGCCGAGACGGATGCCCGAGGTGATCCAGGGCTTTTCCGGGTCGAACGGCACGCCGTTCTTGTTGCAGGTGATTTCGGCGCGGCCGAGCGCGACTTCCGCCGCCTTGCCGGTGAGCTTCTTCGGACGCAGATCCACCAGCATCAGATGATTGTCGGTGCCGCCGGTGACGAGATCGAGCCCGCCCGCGAGCAGCGTCTCCGCCAGCGCCTTGGCGTTGGCGACCACCTGATGCGCATAGGTCTTGAACTCGGGGCGCAGGGCTTCTCCGAACGCCACCGCCTTGCCGGCGATGACATGCATCAGCGGGCCGCCCTGCAGGCCGGGGAAGATGGCGGAATTGATCTTCTTGGCGATCTCTTCGTCATCGGTCAGCACGAGGCCGCCGCGCGGGCCGCGCAGGGTCTTGTGGGTGGTGGAGGTGACGACATGGGCGTGCGGGAACGGCGAGGGATGCGCGCCGCCCGCCACCAGACCGGCGAAATGGGCCATGTCCACGAACAGCCAGGCCCCGATGGCATCGGCGATGGCGCGGAAGCGCGCGAAATCCCAATGGCGGGCGTAGGCCGAGCCGCCGGCGATGATCAGCTTCGGCTTGTGGGCGTTGGCGAGCGCCTCGACCTCGTCCATGTCGATGCGGCCGGTCTCGGCGCTGACGCCATAGGACACCGGCTTGAACCATTTGCCGGACATGTTGACCGGCGAGCCGTGGGTCAGATGGCCGCCCGCGGCCAGATCGAGGCCCATGAAGACGTCGCCCGGCTGCAGCAGCGCCAGGAACACCGACTGGTTGGCCTGGCTGCCGGAATTGGGCTGCACATTGGCGAAGCGGCAGCCGAACAGCTTGGTCACGCGCTCGATGGCGAGATTTTCGGCGATATCGACGAACTGGCAGCCGCCGTAATAGCGCTTGCCCGGATAGCCCTCGGCATATTTGTTGGTCAGCACCGAGCCCTGCGCCTCCAGCACGGCGCGCGAGACGATGTTTTCCGAGGCGATCAGCTCGATTTCCTTGCGCTGGCGGCCCAGCTCCAGCGCGATGGCGCGGGCGATCTCGGGATCGGACTCCGCCAGGGAAGCGCCGAAAAAGCTGTTCGAAAGATTCTGCGCCGCGGCGGCGTTGGACTGGCTCATTTCGGGGCTCCTTGTTGCGCGCCTGGGCGCCGGGGCGGCGGGCGGGCCGCGAGATTGCCGGCCAGATATCACGCGCAAGCCGCCGTGGCAAAGGGATAGGACGCCGACAGGGTCGATAGTGCAACGCTCACGAAGTCGCGCCTGAGCCAAGGCCGGACTGCGAGGCTTCGCACGATCGCCCTCCGCCCTGCCCGGCCCGTTCTGAGCGCAAGCGTTCTGATCGAAAGGATGAACAAAATAAAGCCTCCAGAACAAGGCTCTGGAGGCTTTATTTACAACACTGGCTCGAGGCGCGCTCTATTGCTCGTCGGGCTCCGGCTCCGCCGGGATGCCGCGGCCGGCCTGCTGGGCCACGGGCTGGACCGCCGGCGCGCCGCCGGCCGCCGTCGAGAAGCCGTCGCGCTGATAGATGTCCTCGCGGAACTGCACCACGCCCTCGGGCGTGCCCCAGGCGGTGATATAGACCCAATAGACATTGACCGGCGGCTCGATCTTCACGTCGAGGCGCTCGCCGGAGGCGATGGCCTGGTCGATATGGTCGCGGTCCCAGCCCGGATTGTTCTTGAGCAGCCACGCCACATAGTCGCGCACGTTCTGCAGGCGCATGCAGCCCGAGGAGACGAAGCGGAAATCGTCGCCGAACACGCCCTTGGCCGGCGTGTCGTGCATATAGACGCCGTAGGGATTGTTGATGTTGATGCGCACGACGCCGAGCGAATTCTCGGTGCTGGGGTCTTCGCGGAAGCGATAATTGGTCGCGTCCAGCGAGTGCCAGTTGATCGAATCCGACGAGACTTCGTTGTTGTTCTTGTCGAAGATGCGGATGTGGTTGTCTTTGAGATAGTTCTGATCGGCCTGCATCTTCGGGATCAGGTCCTTGCGGATGATCGAGGCCGGCACGGTCCAGTAGGGATTGAAGTCGATGTCGAGCGCGCGGGTCTGCATGACCGGCGACTGGCGGTCGATCTTGCCGACGCCCGCCGCGTGGCGGGTCGCCACCGTGTCGTTTTCCACCGTGTCGACCATGGCCGCCGGAATGTTGGCCTCGACGAAACGATCGCCGAGATTGGTCGAGAACGAGCGCAGGCGAACCAGATTGGTTTCGAGCTGGTGCAGGCGGTAATCGGCCGGCACGTTCATCGCGTCGAGGGTCTGCGGCGAGGCGACGCCGGTTTCGATCAGGCCGTGGCGCGCCTGGAAGCGCTTGACGCCGGCTTCGACATAGGAATCGTAAACGCCCGAGCTGCCGGCCGCCGGGTCGAGATCGCCGGTGACGATCAGGCGCTTGCGCAAGCGCCTGCACCGACGGGCCGGAAGAGCCCACCTTGAGGGTCGCGCCGGTCGGAACCTTGCTCCAGCCGCCATTGGCGAGGATCGTGCGATATTGCTCGATCGCCTGCTCGGTCGCGGCCAGCGTGCGCGGCGAGAGCAGCGGCGTCGTGGTGCGCGAAACCGACAGGCGGGCGTCGGAATCGTAGCGCTGCGCCCATTCCGCCTGGCCGAAGCCGTCCGCGGCCAGCGCGGGAGCGGCGCAAACCAGGGCGCCCAAGGCAAAACCGGCGGCGGCGCTCAAGCGGCGCGACGAACCCGCCCGGTTCCGCGTGAAATCGGCGTTAGTCAATGTCAGAACTCCCAATGGAACACTCCGGACGGGTCGATGCGCGGCGCGGCTTACGCGCGCGCGAGGAGGTCAATTCGCGCAGAAGAATCGGTGATGGGGGTTAACAAGGCGCGAATAGCGCGGCGATTTTATGGCGAGCCCGCCATAAAAGCAAAAGCCGGGCCTTGAAAGGCCCGGTATCCAAGGGAATGCGAGAAAAAAAGCCGGGCCTTGAAAGGCCCGGCATGCAAGGAAAAATCGAGGGAAGCGTCGGTCGCGGTCAGCGCGCGAAAAATCAGAGGCGATACTTGATCTGGTCGGTCCAGAAGCGCTCCAGGCGGGTCAAGGCGTTGTTGACGACCTTGAACTCGTCGATCGAGACGCCGCCGATCTGTTCGACCGTCACGACATGCTTCTCGTAGAGGCCGGCGACGATATCGCGGATTTCCTTGCCCTGGGCGGTCAGGCTGATGCGGACCGAGCGGCGGTCGATGCGGGAGCGGGCGTGATGGAGATATTCCATTTCGACCAGCTTCTTGACGTTGTAGGACACGTTCGAGCCGAGGTAATAGCCGCGGGTGCGCAGCTCGCCGGCGGTCAGCTCGGAATCGCCGATGTTGTAAAGCAGCAGGGCCTGGACGGCGTTGATGTCGGAGCGGCCGCGACGGTCGAATTCGTCCTTGATCACGTCGAGCAGGCGGCGATGCAGCCGCTCGACCAGGGTCAGGGCCTCGAGATAGACCGGGCGGACTTCGGCGCAGCGCTCGGACCGGGAGGCGGAGACTTCCATCTTCATGGCTTTGGACATTGTCGTATTCCCTGCGATCTGTTGGTGGCGCCGTTATATTCCCGCCGCCTCGATGAATCGCAATCTAAACAATGCGAATGAAAACCGGTTTAAATAAGAGGCTGAATCCCAGGTTACCGCCGTTTGCGGCAATTGAAGTGAATCTTGCGTGAATTAAAGCAAGTATTTACGTTGACGTCTGTTTACGACCTGGCGCGAAATCCGGCGGCCAGATCGCGCAGGCGGGCAATGAACCTGTCGATCGACACTGCCTCGTCGGACGCCGAATTCGCCCGCCACGACAGGAACAGATAAAGCGCCAGCAGCAGGCCGTCGGCGAATTTCAGCGCGCCGCCGAACAGGAAGAACGACGGCTTGAGCACGATCACGAAGACCTGGGCGAACAGGGTCAGCAGCCAGACCACGCCGCCCCAGGGCGCGACCAGCCACAGGCCGACCGCCGCGATCGGATTCAGCACCGCGAAAAAGATGGTCGCGGTCATCGCCGCGGTCGAGAGATCGAGAAACGAGCCGGACGCGGGCGCGACGATGCGCCGCCATTGCTCCAGCCCCTCGACGATCCAGAGCAGGGACACGGCGCGGAAGAACAGGGTCAAGGCCAGCGCCCAGCGCGCCTCGGCGGCCTCCGGGCCGAGCTTCACGCCGACCCTGATCGCGCCGGACGCGTCGAGATCCGTTTCCTTGCGCCCGCTCCTGGTGTCCATCCCGCTTCGCCCTCTGGCGCCGTCCGGGCGCCGTTCATGTCTCTGGCCTCAAAAGGTCGGCGCCCGGCGGCGTCAGCCGCCGCGCCGGCCGGCGCGGACCTCACTGCGGCAGCGATAGTCGATTTCACCTTTCCCGGCAAAATTTTTCGCCCGCCCGGCGGGATATGCTATGCGTGGCGAAATCCTCTGGACCCGAAAAATGACTGACGCGCCCCGCTCTTCGCTCGACCTCTCCCTCGCCTCTGACCCACCGCCCCCGCCGCAACCGCAAGGCGGACTGGGCGCGGCGGCTGGTGCGCGAAAACGTCCTGACGACCAGACGACCTGATCTGGCCGATCTTCATCGTCGAGGGCGAAAATGTCCGCGAGCCGGTCGCCTCCATGCCCGAGGTCGAGCGCCTGTCCGTCGACCAGGCGGTGTCGCCGCGCGACGGGCCGTCGAGCTGTCGATCCCCGCCCTTGCCCTGTTTCCCTTCACCGACCCCGCGCTGCGCGACCCCAACGGCTCCGAGGCGCTGAATTCCGAAAACCTGGTCTGCCGCGCCTGCCGGGCGATCAAGGCGGCGGTTCCGCAACTGGGCCTGATCACCGACGTCGCGCTCGATCCCTACACCAGCCACGGCCATGACGGCGTGCTGGAGGGCGAGGTCATCCTGAACGACGAAAGCGTCACGATCCTGGTCGAGCAGGCGCTGAACCAGGCCCGCGCCGGCGCCGACGTCATCGCCCCGTCCGACATGATGGACGGCCGCGTCGGCGCGATCCGCGCCGCGCTCGACGCCGAGGGCTTCCACGATGTCCAGATCATGGCCTATGCCGCCAAATACGCCTCGGCCTTCTATGGCCCGTTCCGCGACGCCATCGGCACCAAGGCGGTGCTGATCGGCGACAAGCGCACCTACCAGATGGACCCGGCCAATTCCGACGAGGCCTTGCGCGAAGTCGCGGCCGATCTCGAAGAGGGCGCCGACATGGTCATGGTCAAGCCCGGCATGCCCTATCTCGACATCATCCGTCGCGTCAAAGATCGGTTTGCCGCACCCACCTTCGCCTACCAAGTTTCCGGAGAATATGCCATGATCATGGCGGCGGCGCGGAACGGGTGGCTCGACGGCGACAAGGCCATGATGGAAAGCCTCCTTGCCTTCAAACGGGCGGGAGCCAACGGCATCCTCACCTATTTCGCGCCAAAGGCGGCGGAAATGCTGAAAACGGGCGTATAAGCCAGGTGGATTGAGCGGCAGACAGGAGCAAACCCGGCGCCGCGGATCACACGCCAGACATTTCCGCCCCTGAGGGAGGGGATGTCATGGGCGCGCCTAAAATCGAGAATTTCGCCGAACGGCTTTTCCCGCAGGGGAAATGCGTGACGGAGCGCCTCGTCATCCAGCCGCTGCAGGCGGCCGACGCCTTCCAGCTCGTCGTCCTGACCAACGATCCCCTGGTCGCCAATGGCGTGTCGCTGCTGCGCCAGCCTTTCACGCTCGCCGACGCCCAGGATCTCATCGCGCTGCCGCGCGCCAAAAAGGGCTGTTTCGCGTCGGTCCGGCTCGGGCCCAAAGGCCCCTTCGTCGGCTGCGTCGGGGCGGTCGCGCGCGCAGCCAGCGATATCGAAATGGGCTTCTGGCTCGGCGTTCCCTATCACGGCAAGCAATATGGCGCCGAGGCCGCGCAGGCCATGCTCGGCCTGCTGCGCGACGCCTTTCCCGACAGGCGGATCGTGGCCGAATGCCCGCGCGAGAACGCCGCCGTCCTGGCGGCTGCTGAAACGGCTGGGCTTCTGCCCGAGCGGAACGGGCGGCGCGCGCAGAAGGCGCGCAGCTGCTCATTTTCGAAGCGCGCCGCCATTCGTCGAATAAAGAACGCTCCGCGCGAGGGTCCCCTCCCCTCTGCGCGGCGCCCGGTCAAGACTCCAGATTAGGGCTCGCAGTACAATTCGGAGCGCGAGACAATGAGCAACGCCGAACAGCTGGGACGCCACCCGGCCCGCCGTCTATCCTCTCGCTCCCCTGCCGGCCAGCGCCTTGGCCGGGGTGCGCCGGCGGCGCATTTTCGCGATCCTGCTCGACCTGATCCTGGTGACGATCCTTTCGGCCGTCCTCTTCGTCGTGCTGGGTCTGCTCACGTTCGGCCTCGCCTGGCTGTTCCTGCCGTCGCTGTTCCCGTTCGTCGCCTTTTTCTACAACGGCCTGACCATTTCCGGCTGGCGCAGGGCGACGCCCGGCATGAAGTCGATGGACCTCGAAATGCGCCTCGTCGACGGATCGCCGGTCCCGTTCCTCTATGCCGGCGTGCACGCCGTGCTGTATTATCTGAGCTGGATGTTTCCGCCGATCTTCCTGTTTTCGCTGTTCGCCAGCGACAAAAGATGCCTGCACGACGTCCTCGCCGGGCGTCATCGTCCTGCGCCGGGCCTGAATTGAAAGGGGTAGGACTTGACCAGCGAGCCGCGCGACCCTCCGCAATTCTACCTCACCTCGCCAGCGCCCTGCCCCTATCTTCCCGGCAAGGACGAGCGCAAGGTCTTCACGCATCTGGTCGGGCGCCGCGCCTCGCATCTCAACGACGCCCTCACCCATTCCGGCTTCCGTCGCTCGCAGACCATCGCCTATCGCCCGGCCTGCGAAAACTGCAAGGCCTGCGTCTCGGTGCGCATCCTGTGCGAGGAATTCCAGCCCGGGCGCACGCAGAAGCGCGTGCTCGCGCGCAATCGCGACGTCTATTCCACGATTGGCCCGGCGCGGCGCGGATACCGAGCAGTTCAACCTGTTCCGCGCCTATCTCGATTCCCGCCACAACGACGGCGGCATGGCCGACATGGCCATGCTGGATTACGCGATGATGGTCGAGGACAGCCATGTCAACAGCCGGCTGGCGACCTATCGGCTGCGCGAATCCGACGGCGGCCCGGGCAGGCTGGTGGCGTGCTGCCTCACCGACGTGCTCGATGACGGGCTGTCGATGGTCTATTCGTTCTACGAGCCCGGCGCGCCGCAGCGTTCGCTCGGCGCCTACATGATCCTCGATCACATCGCCCGCGCCCGCGCCCTGGGCCTGCCGCATCTCTACCTCGGCTATTGGGTCTCGGGCTCCAGGAAGATGGACTACAAGGCGCATTACCTGCCGCAGGAGCGCCTCGGCCGCGAAGGCTGGGCGCGGGTGGACTAAACGCGCTCGTCCGGCGCGGCGACGGTTTCGGGCGCCTTCGGGGCATCCGGCTCGGCCGCCGGCTCGGCTGCGGCTTTGGGCTGCTTGATCCGCTTGCGGGTCTGCGGAACGGCGCGCGGGCCTTCCACCAGTCGCACGATGGCCCCCAGAGGGTTCGCACATCCTGCTGGGTCAGGTTCATGCGGTGGAACATGTTGCGCATGTTTCGCTGCATCACCGGCCGCTTCGAGAGCCGGGCGGAAGAAGCCCGCGTCGTCCAGCTTGCCTTCGACAAACTCGAAAAACGACAAGGTCATTGCGCGCTGCGCCGGCGGCGAGCGTTCGCCCGCGTCGAAGGGAGAGGCGCCGCCCTGCCGCGCCTTGAAATATTCATAGCCGCACAACAGCACCGCCTGCGCCAGATTGAGCGAGCCATAGGCCGGATTGACCGGAAAGGTCAGGACGGCGCTCGACAAGGCGATATCGTCGTTGTCGAGCCCGGTGCGCTCGGGACCGAACAGGATGCCGTGCTTCTCGCCCGCCTGGATCGCGGCGGCGGTCTCGGCCATGGCGTCGCCGGGAACCTCGACGCGCTTGGTCTGGCCGCGCTCGCGCGCCGTGGTCGCCCAGACGAAATTGAGATCGGCCACCGCGTCTGCGACGCTTTCGAAGACCCGGGCGTTTTCCAGCAGGTGCACCGCGCCGGCGGCGGCCGCATATGCCCCCTTGCGGCGCGCCTCCGGTGCGCGGCCAGCCCTCGCGCGGGCTCACCAGCCGCAGGTCGGACAGGCCGAAATTGGCCATGGCGCGCGCGCACATGCCGATATTCACCGCCAGTTGCGGCCGGACCAATATGATCGACGGCCCGCCCTCGAACAGCGGCTTTGTCCTGTCTGTGCCGGCTCCAACCAAAGATCGACTCCCTCAAGCGCGGCGCAACGTAATCCCCGGCCCGCGCGACGGCAACCCGCGGTTCGACGCCAGCGCCGCGCGGTCAGTCCGCGCCTTTGATCCCGTCGCCGCCCACAGGCGATGTCGCGCCGCCCCATTCCGAGCCGGCCGCCAGATAGCGGTGGCGCAACAGGGCGTGTCCCTCGCGCGCCAGCCGCGCGGCGAGCTTCCCATCCCCCAGAACCCTCGCGCAGGCCCGGGCGAAATCGAGCGGCCGGTCGGCGACAAGGGCGTGCCGCCCGGCGCGCCGCCACGAGCCCGCGCATGGCGTGCGAGGTCGCCACCAGCGCGCGCTCATGCTCCCAGGCTTCCAACACCTTGAGCTTGGTTCCGCCGCCGCCCCGCAGTGGCGCGATGACGGCGGCCGCCTCGGCATAAAGCGGCCTCAAATCCTCCGGCGCATGAACATAATCGATCCCGTCGCGCGCCAATTGGCGTTGGAGGCTCTGCTCCGCGCGACCGGCGGCGACGATGCGGACATCTGGCGCGAGACGCCGCAATTCCGGCAGCACGGCCTTTCCGAACCACAGCATGGCGTCTTCGTTCGGTGGATAGAACAAGGCGCCGACGAACAGCAGCGTCCTGGACCCGGCCGGCGAGGAACGGGCGAAAGCCCTGCCTCGGCGACGATCTTGTTCGGACTCGCCTGGATGTGGCGCGCTCCGGTCAGCCGGCGCAACGGACCCGCATCCTCGAAGGCGGCGACATGCGCGAGCGCATAGGTCGGCAAATGTCCCGTTCGAGGCGGGCATAGCGCGCCGCTTCGGCAAGCCTTTTCCACGCCTCGGCGACGTCGCCGCGGCGCAAGGCGATCCGGGCGAGGCTCCAGCGGTCCCCGCCTCCCAGTCGTCGCAATCGATCTCGGCCCTGCTCCGCCATGCCGGCGGAAGCAGCACGGCGATATCGTGCATGTAGAAGCGAAAGACGACAATCCGGTCCGGCGGCGGCCCCGACAGGCTGGACAGGGCCTCGGCGACAGTTTCGTCGGGATCCAGCCGAATCGGCGAGGCCACGCGACGCCAGCGGCGGTCGTGTGATCTGGACGATGCGCAGCGCGCCAGGCAGCGGATGGGGCGGCGCAGGCGGACAATGTGGCAAGACAAGGAGGATCTCGAGCTCATGCCCGGCCGCGAGCTCCGTCGCCCAACGCCAGGCGCGCCGGGCGAGACCGACGCCGCGCGGATCCGGGACGATATGAGTCAGCAGCACGGCGCGGCCCCGGTTGACGCTTTTCACCCCGGTCACGTCCCGCCGCCTCCGAACAGCCACCAGGGCGACAGGGGATTTCCCCCCGACACGCCCGCGTTACGCCACCGAAGCCGGTCGCGCCAACGGGACAGGACCGAGCGCGTCACCGGGGCGTCATGGCGCGCGGCAAAAAACGGCGCGCGAGACGGGCGTAGGTGGTTGAGGCGTGCGCGACATAATCCGGCGTCAGGCGCGCCTGATTGAAATCGGACATGTCCGTACGGGCGGCGTCCCACCACAAATGCGCCCAGAGATGAAAGCTCACGGCATCCGGCGGCGGCGCGCAATCCTGCTCGAACAGCCGGGCTATGCCCTCCCGGGTCCAGTCAAACCCGAAAAAGCGGCTCTCCGGCTCCACGCGGATGAGGTCGGGACATTCGAGGCTGAGCCGGTATGGCAGGAACGTCGAATGGTTGCTCCAGCTGCCATCGAAGGCCGCCGGCATGCGCTCCCGCCATTTCGCAATGAAAGGCGCCTGCGGCTCCGACATGATCAGGGCGTTGCAGAGCGACCCTTCCGGCGACGAAGGCGCGGAGGCGTCGACGCGCTCGCGCCCCATCACGCAGATTGGGAAAAGAGCTCCGGCGGCGGCGGCGCGACGAACAGGGTGTCCATGTCCGCGTAGACGCCGCCCTGTTCGTGCAAAACGCGCAGGCGGATGAAGTCCGAAACGTGGGCGTAGGAAAAACGCCTGATCGCCTCGTCGTCATAGGCGAGCGCAACGTCGAGATCGCTGTCCGGAATGGGGACGATTTCGATCTCTGGACGAATGAGATCCCAGAGTTCGCCCCAGGGTTCATTGCGCAGATGCAGAATGATCCGTTCCGGCTTGTTGACGGCGGCGCAGGACGCCAGACACAGGTAATGGAGCAGGTGAAATGGCTCGTCCTGGGGGCGCAGGCCGAACACGAAATGATAGATGTTGGGTATTCTGGGCGGCGCGGCCGCGGCGTCGGCGGGCATTTTTTGTCTCGCAACGCGATTTGGGGATTAAACGGAGCCCGGGACGGGCTGGCTCCGGCCGCGGGCGGCGTGCAGGCTCGCGAGGCGTCGGCACGCGACCATAACGGGATTCGTGTGCGCGCGAAACCTGATCGCCGGAAAGCGCTCTCGCCTCGCGATTACGCGGCCGTCCGCAGCACATGTCGACGGCCTGTCACAACGCGATTAATGTGTTCGCAATTGCAACCATGCAATTGAAGTCTTTGGCTTCCTCCCGGCCCAGGTTTCCATCGTTCAGTTCATATGCCCGAAAATTCCAGCGGCTCCTCCCTGCGTTATATCGGCCTTGCCGACGCGACCGGATACGCCGTCGCTGCGGCGGCGCTGGTTCGCGCGCTGCGCCAGGCCGGGGTCAACGTCGTTTGGGAGCCGATGCTCCCCGGCGGCGCCCTTGGCCTTGGCTATGCGCCCGCGGCTTCCACGGATGCCGGCCCCGCGGATCTCCGGGCGTTGCGTGACGACGAGCGCGCGTGCGACACGGTCATCATCCATTTCGTTCCGGAATATTATCCGCATTTCATTGAGCGGGAACGCGCCCGGGGGGCGCGACTCATCGTCGGGCATGTCGTGTGGGAAACCGACCGTCTGCCGGCGCATTGGCCCGCGCTGATCAACCAGCTCAACGCCGTGATCGTCCCGACGGAATGGAATCGAACGGTGTTTCGCGACAGCGGCGTCGTCATTCCAATCCTCGTCGAGCCGCATCTTCCGCCGCTTTGCGATGAGCCGGCGGAATGCGTGGATCGCGAGGCCCTGCTCCGGCGCCTGCCGGATCTCTCCGGCCGGCGCATTTTCTACACAATCTCGACCTGGCTCGAACGCAAGGGCGTCGAACCGCTCGTCGACGCGTTCGCGCGGGCCTTCTGCGCTGACGACCCGGTCGCGCTGGTCATCAAGACGACCCCTCATGATCTCGAACGCGTCCGCCGCGATCCCGGACATGAGGGAGAGCCTGTCGCCGTGGCGCCGCAGTTCGAAGCGATGATCGGCCGCGCCGTGCTGCGCCATCGGCGCCTGCCGCCGCCGATCGTTCTGCTGACCGACGACCTGACGGAGGGCGAATTGCTCGCCCTGCACGAAATGGGCGATTGTTTCGTTTCCCTGTGCAGGGCGGAAGGCTGGGGCCTCGGCGCGTTCGAGGCGGCCTGGCTAGGCAAGCCGGTCGTCGTCACCGGCTGGGGCGGACCCGCGCAATATCTTTCGGCGGAGACCGCTTATCTGGTCGACTGGTCGCCCAAACCGGTGACGCCCGCCGAGCCAAACGCCAGCTATACGCCCGACCAGAATTGGGCCGAGCCCGATGTCGAATCCGCTGTCGCGGCCTTGCGTTCGGTCCTGTTCGATCCCGCCGAGGCCGCCCGTCGCGGCGCCCTGGCGGCGTCGCGGCTTCGCGAGGCCATTTCGCCGTTGGAGGTCGCGCGGCGTCTCTGGCTGGAACTCGAGGATATGCCCGCCCGGGGGCCGGAAGCGCCTGCCGCCACGGCAGCCGCATCGCAACGCGCCGAGGGTTCAAAGCCGGGCGCCGAAGCGCCGAACCCGACGTTCAAGGACACGGTCCTGCGGAACCTGGTGTTTCGCGATCATCCCGGCTCCGGCGCATGGCTGCGGGAATTCATCCTGCTGGACCGCCAGGGGCGTCCGCGGCGGCGCGCTCGCCCATTGTTGTACAAGAAGAACGGCGCAGCTCGCCCGGCTTCGCTCGCCTGGCTCGAAGACCAGCACGCCCACGAGGGGAATTCGGCCGAAGCACGTCTTGCAAGGATGAAGACGTTGCGCGAGACCGGCGAACTGGCCGCCGCCCGCACTCTCCAAGTCATCACCAAGCCGGACAAGCATCGCCTTGGCGAGCAAATCCGCGCCTCGTTGCGAAAGACCCGGCTGAAGTGCCGTTTGGCGCGCCGTCTCCCGCTCTCCTTCGACGACGACCTCTACCTTGTCGTCGATCCTCATGAATTCAGGCTGATCCCGCCGGTCGCGCGAACGATTTTCCTCCTGAGCGGCATCAATGCGGATCAGATCGACGGCGATCTGGTCGCCTTCCTGTCGCGAGGGCTTGGCGTCCTCGTCTCGTCGTCCGAGCACGTCGCGGCGCTTTGCAGGCATGGCATGCCGGTGCGGCAGATCTATTTCGTCCCCGAGCGTCTTTCCGGCGTGCCCGGTCCGATGATTTTCTTCGGAATGGACAATATGCTGCCGCGCGCGTTGCATGGCCTGGGCGTTTTGAGCGACGACGAGTTTGACATCGCGACCTCACGGCTTGCCTTGCCCTCCATGACGATTGCGCTGTGCCTTCCCGAATATCTCGAGCGAATGGAGAACGCGCGGCGCAGCCTGCTTCCGGACGCCATTCTCTACCCCGGCCTGCGTCACGTCGAACCGTGGATGGGCTGCGCGGCGAGCTACCGCTTCCTGGCGCGGCGCGCGCTCGAGAAAGCCGGACCGCTGACGATTTATGAAGACGACGCCGAATTCGAGCCCGATCATGGCGCGCGACTGACCGCGATTCGAAGCTATCTCGACTCGCTATCCGGCCATTGGGATATTTTTTCGGGATTGATCACCGATTTGAGCGAGACGGCGACGCTGTCCCGGGTCGAGGATTGGGAGGGAGAGCGGCTGGTGACGCTCGACAAGACTGTCGGCCTGGTTTTTTCCATGTTCAATCGCCGCGCAATCGAAAGTCTGGCCAATTTCAGCATCCAGGGAAACGACATCGAGCGGCACACCATCGATCGCTATCTCGAACGGCAGGAATTCATCTGCGTGACGCCCGCGCGGCCTCTGGTCGCCCATGGGACGGACTTGAGCTCGACGCTCTGGCTGCGCCCCGCCGAGCAGGCTGCCCTTTCCGCAGTCAAGAACAGCCTCATGTCGGCCATGATCGGAAGGAGCCAGTGGCGGCTGCGTTTCAAGCTGAGAACCTGGTTGCGGGAGAGCGGCGTCCAGAAGCCGCGCTGATGAAGGACGCGGCTCAAAATCCGACAGCACGCTAGGCTGCCGAAGAACCGACCGCGCCGATGACGCGCGCGCGTTCGTCGAGCGCGGCCCGGACGCCCGATCGGAACCTGGCGGCGCGACTTGGCGCGCGGCAACGGCAATTCCGCCACCGGCTTGCCGTCCGGGTAAAGCGCCTCGTGCTCGGCCCAATTGTCGAAATTCATGCGGTCGACATTGTCCACGAAAGTCTCGGCCGGCGCATTCTCGGCAAGGATCAGCGAATGGTCGTCGGTCTCGACGTGATAGATAGACGAAAATCTCCGGCATCGCGGTTTCGCGGGTGATGGACGCTCCATTGACGAGCGCGCCCGCCTGAATCAGGACTCCATCGACAAAAAGCGCATGATCGGGCGATAGCAGAAGGTCGCGGCTTGGAACGTTCTCGCCGAGCGCGCCGGCCCTGACCCTGATCGGCAGCACCCGCAACGGGTCGGCGAAGCGGCGCGAAACCGTCTGCACGCCCACCCACGACACCAGGACCGCGCGCCCGTCGTGGGTCGTCACCCGATCGCCGCGACGAAGGGTCTCGACGGCGACCTCGCCCCCGGGCGTTGCGACCCTCACGCCAGCGCAGAAACAGGACGCCGAGGTCAGGGAATAGCCAATAACATTAAGCGTTTCGAGATCGGTCGCCGAGACGGCGTCCACCACTCCTGCGGTCGCGAAGCCGAACGAGTCGCCATGAACCGTGGCGTTCCAGTCTGCGACGTCGTCGCCGGCTGCGACCTCCGAGGGAGAGCCGAAGGGCAGCGTGACCGTCGAGCCGTTGAAGGAAAAATAGGTCTGGACGTTGGCATTGTACCCGGCGACGAATGGCTCCTCGAGCGCGCCTGCGGCCGAGCCGTAAGCCGCGGCCCCTGCATTTCCAGCCGCGGCGTAATGGAACATGTCGAGGATATTATAGGACGGCGCGACGCCGCCTCTCGCCGTGATCAAATTCGATTGCAATGTCCCCAGAAACGCGATGCGGCCAAGCGCTTCCGAAATCTCGTGCTCGATCGCTCCGACGGCGTCATAGGTGTTGGCGGCGATGCCGCCCGTTTGCGACCAGGTGTAATTATAGGCGTCGTTGAGACTGATCGTCGCGTCCGAGGGGAGGCCGGTCGGATTCAGGCCCAGCTCATCGGCTTCCGCCACCGTGAGGAGAAACTGGCCGCCGTTGGTCGGATCGGAGGAGGAGAAATTTTTGGCGAGCAAGGCGGCCGCCGCCTGCTGGACCGAGGACGCGGTGGGCGAGCCGTCGATCGCTGGATCGCGTTGTAAACCTGCGAATAGGTATAGCCGTATATTGGCTGTTGTTTTCGGCCAGGTCTCCTGCGCCAAGCGACGTCCAGTCGAAGGTCAGGTTGACCGTCATGTTCGTCGTGATCGTGCTTTCGAAGAAATCGATCGCGGTCTTGATGGCCTGCTGATAGCCGCTGGGAAGGCCGCTGATGCTGTTGGCGATGTCGATAACAAAGCTCATTCAGCGGCTCCATTCTCGATGAGGGCGGCGCACGTTTCCTGCTCTTGCGACGCGGCGATATCACTGACCAATCCGCATTCTCCGTCCCCTAATTTTTGCGCGCGACTGTCCTTCAATTCGAGGGCTTCGTCTCCAAGCAGCCTAAGACAAAACGGGCGGAAAAACCAAGCTTTCCGCAAGCCGCGAATGTGGTCACGAGAGTTGCGGCGGAGCGGTGCAAATGGGCCGTAACGGCGTCAGGCGAGGTCGGCCAGCGTCGCCGCGCGCGGCGGAGCGCATCAGCCGTTTCTCCGCCTCGCCATCGGTCGGCCCCGTCCAGATCGGCCAGAAACTCCATCTTGCCGCCGGCCAGCGTGGCGACCGGCAGGCCGTCGCGATAGACGACCCGGTTGCCGGTCAGCGCCGCCAGTCGCGGCCCCGGCGTCAGGATGCCGATCGAGATTGAGCGGGTCGGCCGCCGACAGCGACACCCATTGGTCCGAGCGGCGGCTTCCTGCGCATCTCGCGCAACAGCCCGACCGCTTCGGGCAAGGCATATTGCTCGCCCGAAAATCCGGCGACGAAGCGGCCGCCGCGAATTTCGCCGCGCGCCTCCAGCCGGCGATAGACGCGCAACAGATCGCGCCACGGCGGCAGCCAAACCGCCTCGCGCGCCAGCAGGCGAAAGAACACCACGCCGTAGCGCCGCAGCAGCGTCCGCGCCACATGCTCGGCCGCCGCCGTTCTCGCCTGCTCGTCGGCGCCGGTCGAGCGGCGCGGCGGACCAGCGCCCAGCGCCCGCCGCTCTCCATGCCGAACGGCGAGCACCCGGCCGCGCCGCCGTGGCGCCGCCGAGCGGCTTGCGCTGGCCGGAGGGCACCAGCAGGGCGCGCAGCCCGGCGAAACTGTCCGAGGTCGCCAGCCCGAGCGCCACCAGTTCGGCCAACGCCTGCTCCGACCTCCGGGCGCAGCAGATGCGCCGCTTCGGCCAGTTCATCGAAGAACAGCGCGCCCTGCGCGGCGAGGCAATCGAATGCGGCGCGGGCGCGCGGACTGGCGAGCGCCGCATCGGCCTCGGGCGCGAGCGCACATCCACAGCGGCGCGTTGCGGCGATCCAGCAAGCGCGATCGGCGTGGCAGCGCACCGAGGCGTTCGGTGCGCGCTCGCGTCGCCCGGCGGCGGCGTCAGCCGCGCCCAGGCGGTGCGCCCGGCAAGGCATTGGGCGTCGAGCCAGGAGGCTTCGTAGCCGACGAGCCGCGCCGGCAGGATTTCGGTCTCCCACGCCCGGGCCGGCGCCTCGAATCCTTCCAGCGTGGCCAGCGCGACCGGCAGCGCATCCGGCCCTTCCAGGCGCGCGTCCTCGGACACGTGCTGCCACGCGAACAGGAAGCGCAGGAAATCGCGCGCGGCGACCGGCTCGATTTCCGCGCGCAGCCGCCGGATGGTGTAATGATGGATGCGCGCGAGCAGGCGGCGGTCGCACCATTGCTCGTCGTTGCCGCCGGGCGATGAAGCGCCCGCGCAAGATCGGCGCCCTCGACCTCCAGCGCCGCCAGCGCGCCGGCGAGCGCATCGGGCTCAAGCCCGAGCGGCGTCGCAAGCGCCGTTGTCGGTGACCGGCCCCAGACCCTTCCAGCCGGCCGCGCACGATCTCGACCAGCGCCTGTTCCGCGATCCCAGAGCGCCTCTGCCTGATCCGCCGGCGGCGCGATGGGCGGCTCCGAGCGCGCTTGCGGCCAGACGGCGCGCGAAACTGCGTCAGCCGTTCGGCGGGAACCCACAGCGCAGTCCCGCGGCGCCTGCCAGCCGCGTCGACGCGCTTCTCGCCGCGCCAGCGCCGCCAGCCAATCCGCCCATCCCGGCGCCGCCTGCGCCTCCGCCTCGGTCAGGAAGCCGAGCCACAGCAAGCGCGTCGTGCAGCTCCTCGGCGTTGGCCGGGTCCGGCCACGCCTCGGCGCGCACGCGCGCGATCGCCTCGGGTCGAGCCGGCCGAGTTCGGAGGCGCTCTGCGGGTCCAGCCAGCGCCGCGCCATCACCGCCTGGGTGCGCCGTTCCTCCAGCGGCGCATCGTCGAGATAGGCGTAGGGCCGCGCCGACAGCGCCTCGAGCGCCAGCGGCGACGGCTGGGTCAGATCGCGGGCGATGATTTCGATGTCGCCCGTTTTCAGATCCGCGCCAGCAGCGCTCCAGCCCGTCGATGTCCATCGCCTCGTGCAGGCAATCGTCGATGGCCTGATTGGTCAGCGGATGGTCGGGGATCTCGCGCTCGCCGACCAGATTTTCGGCGCAGGCGATCTGGTCGGGAAACACCGCCGCGATCAGATCCTCGGCCTGCATGCGCAGGAATCTGCGGCGGCACTTTCTTGCCGCCGCGAAACCGCGGCAGCGCCAGCGCGACGCCCGCCGCCCAGCGCCAGCGCGTGGCGAACATCGGCGCGGTCGAGCATGGCCTGCACCAGCACCGGCCGCACGCTGGCGGAATGAAGATAGCGCGCGACCTCGCCGAGCTCGAAACTATGCGCCGTCGTCAGCGACAGCACGATGTTGTCCTCGGTCGCCGCCGCCTGAAGTTCGAAATTGAACTTGCGGCAGAAGCGCTTGCGCAGCGCCAGGCCCCAGGCGCGGTTGATGCGGCTGCCGAACGGCGCATGGATCACCAGCTGCATGCCGCCGGCTTCGTCGAAGAAGCGCTCGAGGACGATGCGTGTCCTGCGTCGGCAGCCGCCCGAGCGCGGCGAGGCCGGCGGCGAGATATTCGACGAGCTGTTCGGCCGCCGGCGCGCGCGACCCCGATTGTCTCGACCAGCCAGCGCTTGCGCGTCGTCGCCGGAGGGATCGGCGTCGCAGCCGCGTTTCCATTTCGGCGCGCAGGCGCGAGACCGAGGCGGACAGCTCGTCGGTGCGGCCGGGCGCCTCGCCGAGCCAGAACGGAATGTTGGGCGGCTGGCCATGCGCGTCCTCGACCCGCACCGTCCCGCGCTCGACGCGCAGGATGCGGTAGGAGGCATTGCCGAGCTGGAACACGTCGCCCTGCATGCTCTCGACGGCGAAATCCTCGTTGACCGTGCCGATGACCTGGTTTTCCGGCTCCAGCACCACCTGGTAATCGGCGGTGTCGGGAATCGTGCCGCCCGAGGTCAGGGCGGTGGTGCGCGCGCCGCGTCGGGCGCGCAGCACTGTGTTGACCGCGTCGCGATGGATCAGCGCGCCGCGCCGGCCGCGGCGGGTCGCGAAACCCTCGGCCAGCATGCGCGACGACGGCGTCGAAATCCTTGCGCGTCCAGCGCGCGGAACGGCCACGCGCGCCGAAACAGCGTCGTAAAGCGCGTCTTCCTCCCAGTCCTGCGCCGAGACTTCGGCGACGATCTGCTGCGCCAGCACGTCCAGCGGCTGGTCCGGGACGGTCAGGCGGTCGAGTTCGCCGCGCCGCACGCTGTCGAGCAAGCGCGGCGCATTCGACCAGATCGTCGCGCGACAGCGGAAACAGCCGGCCCTTCGGCGTGCCGCCGACGGCGTGGCCGGAGCGGCCGACGCGCTGCAGGAAAGCCGGCGATCGAGCGCGGCGAGCCGAGCTGGCAGACCAGATCGACGTCGCCGATGTCGATGCCGAGCTCCAGCGAAGCGGTGGCGACCAGCGCCTTCAACTCGCCGCGCTTGAGCCGCTGCTCGGCCGACAGCCGCTGCTCCTTCGCCATGCTGCCGTGATGCGCCGTCACGGCGGCTTCGCCGAGCCGCTCCGACAATTCGCGCGCGACGCGCTCGGCCATGCGGCGCGTATTGACGAAAACCAGCGTGGTGCGATGCGCCTCGATCAGGCGCGCGAGCCGGTCATAGACCTGCGTCCAGACTTCGCCCGACATCACCGCCTCCAGCGGCGAGTCCGGGACCTCGACGTCGAGGTCGCGCGGGCGCTGGTGGCCGGTGTCGATGATCGCTGTTGCGCCGGCGCGCCGTCCGATGCCGCGCCGACCAGGAAATGCGCGACCGTGCTCGATCGGCTTCTGCGTGGCGGACAGGCCGATGCGCAGCAGTCCGGTCGCCGCACGAGCGCCGCGAGGCGCTCGAGCGACAGCGCCAGATGGGCGCCGCGCTTGTTGGGGGCCAGGGCGTGGATTTCATCGACGATCACCGAGCGCGTCGTCGCCAGCATCTTGCGGCCCGACTCCGAGCCGAGCAGGACGTAAAGCGATTCCGGCGTCGTCACCACGATATGCGGCGGACGGCGGCGCATCCGCTCGCGCTCGGACGACGGGCGTGTCGCCGGTGCGCACCCAGGTGCGGATTTCGACGTCGGGCAGGCCGAGCCGCGCCGAGTTCGTCGCGAATGCCCGCGAGCGGCGCTTCGAGATTGCGATGGATGTCGTTGGACAGCGCCTTGAGCGGCGAGACATAGACGACCTGCGTCGCATCGGTCAGCCGGCCCTCGACGCCCTGGCGCACGAGATCGTCGATCGCCGCCAGAAAAGCCGCCAGCGTCTTGCCGGAGCCGGTGGGCGCGGCGATCAGCGCGTCGCTGCCCGGCCTTGATCGCCGGCCACGCTTCCAGCCTGCGCGGCGGTCGGCGCGGCGAAACGCTCATCGAACCATGCCGCGACGGCGGGATGGAACAGGTCCAGCGCCGAGGCCGGATCGGCGCGCCCGCGTCTCTTCGGCCCGCGACTGTCCGCCGCGGCGCCGGAATTCAAAGGAGACGTCGAAATCAAATGCCGCAAAACGCTACTGTGATGTTCCGGTGACCGCCGGGGACGGCGCATTGTCATGTAGGGACGCGCCTTGGTCTGGTTAAGTGGCGCGCCGCCATTAAATCCGTCTAGCACGCCGCCCGGAACCTCAACGGTTTTTGTGAACGTAATCCTCCAGCGCGCGCCACTCCTTTGGCGTGACGACCTGGCACTCGATCAGACGCGGGCCTTTGGCGTCCAGGGCGGCCGCGAATTGCCGGTGAAACTCCTCCGCGGTTTCCGCGCGGGTCGCCGGCACGCCATGCCGTTCGCGATCTTCACCCAGTCGAGCGTCGGATCGCCGAGATCGAGCATCGATTTCATCCGGGCGTTCAGTTCGTTTTCCCGAACCCGCTCCATCTCGAGGCCGAGAATGGCGTAGGCGTCGTTCTTGAGCAGGACGATGACGATGTCGGTCCTTTCGCGCGCCATGGCGCGAACCGCCGGCAGAATCGTCGGCGATCTGCTCGGCGCCGAAATTGCCGAAAAGCAGGCGCGCTCCATCAAATATAAGCTGACGGTGGCCAAGCTGCCATTGGCCAAGGACCTCGACGATTTTGACTTTGACGCCGCCGCCGTCAACGAAACACTGGTGGGCGATCTCGCCCGCGGCGGCTTCGTCGCAGTACAACGCAACGTGGTGCTGATCGGCGGCACGGGAACCGGCAAGACGCATCTGGCCATCGCCATCGCGCGCAGCTGCATCCGGGCGAAATTGCGCGGGCGCTTCTTCAACACGGTCGCCTTCGTCGAATCGTCCCGAGGCTGAGGAGACCCGCGCCGGGCGCCCCGGCCGGCTCGCCGATTACCTGACGCGCCTCGACTTTGTCGTGCTCGACGAACTCGGCTATCCGCCTTTTCGCCCAGGCTGGCGGCCAGCTGCTGTTCCATCTCATCAGCCAACTTGTCCCCGAGCGCACGTCTGTGATCGTCACCACCAACCTCGCCTTCGGCGAATGGCCTAGCGTCTTCGGCGACGCCAAGATGACGACGGCGCTGCTCGACCGCCTCACGCACGAGCCATTGCGACATCGTCGAAACCAGCAACGACAGCTGGCGCTTCAAGCATCGCGCCTGACCTCAAACCCCAGCCTCATGCCTCCGCACGCCCCACGGCTGCGCAACCCCCGCCAACTCCGCCCAGGCGCGCGCTGTCGCGTCGGCTCTGCCCAAAGCAAGGGGTCCCTCTTGGATGCAAAATCGGGGTGCCAAATTCATGCTGATTGACACTTAGCCCTTTGCCTCATATGTCGGCAGCATCGTTCCCATGTATACTTCAGCAATTAATTTATCTTTTCTGCTGGATCGGGAAACGAAATGGTGCGGCAAGACGCCATCAATTTATATATCGGTCAGAAGCTCTACGAGATCCGCCGGCAGGCTGGGCGCTCCCGTATCGACGTAGCGGCCGCGATTGGGCTTGGAACCGGAGCAGCTTCAGGAAGTTGAAACCGGGGCCGAGCGCGTCCCCGCCGCCGTCCTCTTGCGCTTGTCTCTAAAGTGCTTCATGTCGACGTCCTCGCGTTTTTCAAAGGACTGCCTATGAAGGACCCAGCTCCTGGCGCGAGCGTGGCCCATTGTGTCGGAAACGACGGAAGAGGCCGAGGCGGCGGCGTTGCTGCACGATTTCTCGCGCATTCGCGATCAAAAAGCGAGGCGGGTCATTTTGACCCTGGTCGCGGGATACGCCGAGAATGAGAACGCCCAGGAATATCCTAGGACAGGTTAAGTTTTTGTCGGCTGAATTTAGAAAAATTAAACTGGCGAGTTTGCGCCAACGTAAGTCAGGGGCCGCCTAACTTTGCTAATATTGTATTAGTTTATAAATAAACGATGCAAATCGCATCAGGGGCGGAAATGCTGAAAGAAACCAAAAGTTTGATCGAGGTGGCGAGCATTGACCTCGCATATGCTCGGCTTGAAATTGCGTACGCTGATCAACCGAGCGAAATGCTGGATCGCATTGGATTTCATCTGAATGAAGTGAGCCGACGCCTTTCAGATTGACGCAATCCGTTAATGCGGCGGAACTATCCAAAGAAGACATCACCGTCGCCGAAATGCGAACAGCTTAATTGCGACGTGGCAACTCTGCCCGGGCGGTCCTCCTTCAAGGGCAAAACGCCAGCCGCGGCGGGCGGTCGCCTGGGAGGGTTACCCGGGGTGGTGGGTTCGAGGCCCTGCCTGCTTGGTTGACTAATTCTCCGCCAACTTCAATGCGGGAGCGGCTTTGTCGCCTTCGACGGTGACCGAATGAATATCGCCACCGAAATGAGCCTGCACCAACGCGTGGGTATCGTTAAAAACCCGGAGCTCGATCACTTTCCCGTTCCTAAATCTGGAACAGATGCATCCAGTCATCTTCCAAGGGATCGCCCGTCACCATGGAGTGACTGATCGAGCGGCCGAACACAGCGACGAAATCGGGACCAGCGCAAAGTTCGCGCGGTCGGGTCGGCGGAGTCAAAATAGATGTTCGCGGCCAGTTCGCGGAAATAAGGAACGAACTCCGTCAAGACCTCTGCGTTCCCCGCCGAAGGAAAGGGGTCCGCGGGGTCCACATTTGAAATCCAGATGATGCAGGGATCGCATCTCGCGACCAATGAACTCCAGGTCCCCGCGTGCGAAAGCTGCGTAGAGTGATTGGACCAATTGAATATTGGCCATCGTGACGGCCTCCTCTATTGGCTCGCCACCATCTGTTTGCGAGTCTCGGTGCCAGGCGAAAACTGCGGGGACTTTTGCCGACAAACAAACTAGTCACGCCCGCAGTCGTCGAGCAGGGGCCAACAAACTATTCCTAATTCCACTTTTGACAAGCGTAGGCTAGGCGCGCGCGCCGCTGCCAAATCCTTCCCCCATGTCCTGGATCGTCCCCGTGCTACGCTCTTGTACAAGCGAGAGGACGCACCCACATCGGATTCGACGCTGAGCAACTGGCGGGTCGCTGCGGATGTACCGGCGGCCAGTTTCCCTTTTTGCTTCGCGCCTGCGATGCGGTCATTAGGGTCAGGAGGGGCGCTTATGCTGATTGCCTGGCTCAAGAAGCGTCGAGTTGCAAAATCTCTCATAGTTGCCGAAGCGGCGGCTATGATCCGCGAATTTGGCGACACGGCCATTTGCGTTGCGCACGATCTCGCTGAGATGAAAAGGGCTGAGGCGTCTCGGGCAAGCCCTTCAACAGGCGGCCCACTGGGACCAGGTGCGCTTCGCTATTCAGAAACTCAGTAGAATGAAGCGCGTCCAAAATAGCCCGACACACCTTTCACCAGGGCGCCTAAAATCGCC
>CAWETR010000025.1:0-41093 GCA_963811975.1 uncultured Alphaproteobacteria bacterium | reverse complement strand
TTTCGATGGTGGGCGCTGTAGGGCTCGAACCTACGACCCGCTGATTAAGAGTCAGCTGCTCTACCAACTGAGCTAAGCGCCCATCGAAAAAAATCCGGCGAAAACGTTTGGTCGTCGCCGAACGAGCGGGTGTTTAACAAAGCGAGGTACGCCTGTCCAGTCATGGCGAGCGGATTTTGCGATTTTGTGACGCCGCGCATTTGAGTTGCCCTGTTCAAGACGCCGTGATAAGAGCGCAAGGCCGCCGCGGGCGGAACGGACAGGGGCGGGGCAGGGCCGAAATCGCCATGGAAATCGGGACAAACGAGACGCTGGAGCAATTGCGGGACGCCGGGCAGGATGTCCGGCAAGACGGCGCGCGCGACCAATTCCTTGCTTTCCTCAAGCCGCCGCGGCTGGACCGCCGCGGCTGGGCGCTGCTCGGCGGGCTCGCTCTCGCGATCTGGCTTTCGACCGGCTTCTACAAGGTCCAGCCGGACGAGCAGGGGGTCGTGCTGCGATTCGGGGCCTGGGTCGGGACGACCACGTCGGGCCTGCATTTCCATCTGCCCTGGCCGATCGAATCCGTGCTGTTTCCGAAAATCACGCAAATTCGCCAGATGCAGCTCGGCCAGGCGGACAATGGCGCGCTCGGCGGGGCGCGCGAGAAGCAGATGCTGACCGGCGACGAGAATATCGTCGAGGCCGACGCGTCGCTGCTGTGGCAGGTCAAGGACGCCGGCCAATATCTGTTCAAGGTCGCCGATCCCGACACCGCCTTGCGCATCGCCGCCGAGAGCGCGCTGCGCGAGGTGGCGGGCCGCACGCCGATCCAGGCGATGCTGTCCGACAAGCGCCGCGAGGTCGCCGACGAGACGCAGGCCCTGCTGCAGAGCGTGCTCGACCGCGAGGGCTCGGGGATCCGCGTCGTGCAGGTGCAATTGTCGCGCGTCGATCCGCCCAGCACCGTGATCGACGCCTTCAACGACGTGCAGCGCGCCCGCGCCGACCAGGAGCGCGCCCGCAACGAGGCCGAATCCTATGCCAACGACATTCTGCCGCGCGCGCGCGGCGAGGCCGAGCGCATCAAGCAGGACGCCGAGGCCTACAAGGAGCAGACCATCAATCTCGCGCAGGGCGAGGCGCAGAACTACACCGCGATCTACCAGAGCTACGCGCAGGCCAAGGAGGTCACCGCCTGGCGCCTCTATCTCGAAAGCGTGGACGCCATCCTGCGCAAATCCTCGCGCGTGATCCTCGATTCCTCGGGCCGGGGCGCCATGCCGCTCGCGCCCTATCTGCCGCTCAGCGAGATCAAGCCGGCGCCCGCGCCGGCGGCGGGAGGCGGCAAATGAGGAAGGGCCTGATCATCCTGCTCGTTGTCGCCGCTGCGGCGCTCGTCGTCGCGCTGTCGAGCCTTTACACCCTGAACGAGGGCGAGAACGCCCTCGTCGTCCGCCTCGGCGCGCCGGTCGGCGTGGTCGAGACGCCGGGCCTGAAGGTCAAGGCGCCCTTCATCGACAGCGTCTTCATCAACGACGCCCGCCTGCTGCTGCTGGAGCCGCCCTCGGAGCAGGTCATCCTGGGCGACCAGAAGCGGATCGTCGCGCAGGTCTATACGCGCTTCCGCATCGTCGATCCGCTGCGCTTCTACCAGAGCCTGCATTCCGTCGCCGAGGCGCGCGCCCAGCTCGCGCAGACGGTCAGCACGGCGATGCGTCGCGAATTCGGCCAGATCAACCTGCCGACGCTGCTCTCGCCGCGCCGGCAGGAGGTGATCCAGAAGGTCCATGCCGACGTCGGCGCGAAATTCCTGCCGCTCGGCGTCGAGGTCGTCGAGGTGCGGCTGCATCGCGCCGATCTGCCGCTCGAAACCAGCCAGGCGATCTACGATCGCATGAAATCGGAGCGCCAGCGCGAGGCCAAGGAATTGCGCGCGCAGGGTTTCGAATGGGCGCAGCAGATCCAGTCGCGCGCCGACCGCGACCGCACGGTGCTGCTGTCGCAGGCCCAGCGCGCGGCCCAGATCACGCGCGGCGAGGGCGAGGCCGAGGCGAGCCGCCTGCTCGCGGACGCGCAGAAAAGCGATCCGAATTTCTTCATGTTCTATCGTTCGCTGCAATCCTATCGTCAGGCGCTGGCCGAGAGCGCGCCCGTGCTGCTGCTGACGCCGGACGCGGAGTTCCTGAAGACGCTGAAATCCGGCCCGCCCGAGGCGCATGGCCGCGTGGACGCGAAATGAAGCGCTCCTGAACCGGAAGATCAGTCATGGACGGCGCCGCCGCCGCTACCTCCTTTTGGATCATCGTGCAGATCCTGTTCCTGGATCTGCTGCTGTCCGGCGACAATGCGCTGGTGATCGCGCTGGCGTGCCGGCGCCTGCCCCCGGAGCAGGCGCGGCGGGCCGCGTGGATCGGCGCGGCGGGCGCGATCGGCCTGCGCCTCGTGCTGACGCTGATGGCCGGCGCCCTGATGACCCTGCCGTTCCTGCAATTGCTGAGCGCCTTGCCGCTGCTGGTCATCGCCCTGAACCTGATGATCGACGAGGATCACGACGCGCCGGTCGTGCCCGACGGCGGCGCGCTGCAGGCTTCGATGCTCGCCGCAGCGGGCATCATCATCGTTTCCGACGCGGCGATGAGCCTCGACAATGTCGTGGCGCTGGCGGCTGTGTCCGGCGGCCGGTTCTGGCTGCTGGTGTTCGGGCTCGCGGTCAGCGTTCCCCTGATCGTGTTCGGCAGTTTCGGCTTCTCGCGCCTGATGAAAATCTTTCCCTGGATCACCGACCTGGGCGGCGCCATGCTGGGCTGGATCGCGGGCGGCATGATCGCCAGCGACCCTCTGCTGTCGGGCTGGGTCAAGACGCAGGCGCCCGCGCTCGATTTCGTGCTGCCTTTGGCCTGCGCCTTGTTCGTCCTGCTGCAGGGCCGCTTCGCGCGGGAGAACGCCCAACGCGAGGCCGCGTCCAGCCCGAAACCTGCGCGGCAGGCTGCCGAGAAGCCTGCGCCGGCGCCGGTCGAGGCCGCGCCCCGTCCGCTCGCGACGCCGCCCGCACGCGCGGAACCCCGGAACGCCCTGGCAATCCAGGTCGCTGGCAAGCCAGATCGTTGAAAGCCAGGTCGTTGAAAGCAAAGTCGCGCGACGAGGTCGCGGCAAGTTCGCCCGAACCGAAACCGCACCGCCGTGGCGGCGAGCGAGCTGGCGCCGGACGAGGATCAGGCGGAGCCCGGCGACCGCTGGATGATCTTCGGCCTGATCGCGCTGTTCGTCGTGTTCGGCCTGTTCCTGACCGCGTTCGTGCTGATATCGGACTGAGGCAGGCCGGCGCTACATGTCCGCGCCGACGATCCCGGGGATGTCGGGGGCGGCGAGGCCGCTGACGGAAAATCCCATCTGCCGGTTGAATTGCAGCGCCGCCGTCTGGGCGTTCAGGGCTTCGACGCGCTCGGCGGAGCCGCGCGGGCATTGGAACGTCAGTGCTCCGGCCCTTTTTCGCGCGGAACCACGCCTCGAAGCGATGTTCGAGCGGCGCGCTCTCGGCCGAGCTGACGAAAATATCGGTGATGACGGCTTCATGCGCGGCGGGAGCGATTCCGACGCAGAAGCGCCAGTCCTGCGCCTGCGCGGGACTCGCCGCGGCAAGGCCGAAAAGGCAAGCGGCGACGGCGAAGAGGGTCGGGCGGTTCATGGGGGCGTCGCAAAGGTCGGAGAGCGGAAGGTTCCGCGATCATTTCGGAGCATGGTAAACAGGCCGTTAACGGGCGCAAATCGCTTCCCAACAGACAAAATCCCGCCAAATCGGGCGTTTTCGGGGCGTGCGGGAAGCGGAGCGGGGAGCGGCGGCGGACTTCGGTCCTGATCCCCGATTTGCTTTCGTCGCGAACGGGGCCGAAATCGCCGATATGGAAAACAAGCTGTTTACGGACGCAGGGTAGAATTCCTTCGCCGGATTGTCGGCGGCGTAACATTTCGAGTTGGTCGATCATGGGCGTGGCGGACCGCCTTTCCTCACAGAACCGAGCGTCATCCGCGCGGAGCGAAAGCTGGTCCTATCCGGCCTTTCACGTCGCGGACAGGACCGCCGCCGCGCGCAGCGCCGCGCAGACTCGCCAGCGCCGGGGCTTGCGCCGGAAGAGCGCATTTCGCAGCCGGTGCTGGTCGGCGGCCTGCAATTGTTCGACGCCCTGAATTTCCCGGTCAGCGGGTTGCTGGCCTATCTTTCGGCGGCGCAATCGATGTCGCTCGACGGCGCCTGGATCGTGACGAGCCTCGCGGCGACGACGCTGATCGGGCTGGCCGTCCTGCGCGAGCGCTATGCCTATACGATCCGCGCCATGGGCAATTTCCCGCGCCAGGCGGTCAGTCTGGCGCTGGCCTTCGGCCTCGCGCTGGCGCTCTGGAATGCGGCGGCGGTGCTGGCCGGCTTCAGCGAGCCGCATCTGCTTCGCGCCTGGACGCTGCTCTGGTTCGCGGGCGGCTGGACGACGGGCTGCGGCGCGCGCGCGCTGTTCGCCGGCGCCGTGACCTTGTGGACGCGGCAGGGCCGCCTCGCGCGGCGAACCGTGGTGGTCGGGGGCGGCGCCTACGCGCTGGAGACGATTCGCCGCCTGGAATCCTCGGGCAAGGGCGCCTTGCAGATCCTCGGAATTTTCGACGACCGCAACCGGGCGCGGCTGCCGGCGGACATCGGCCGCTACCGCCTGCTGGGCGCCTTCGACGACCTCGACGCGTTCTGCCGCGACCAGAAGGTCGACCTGCTGATCGTGGCGATCCCGCTCAGCGCCGAGGCCCGCCTGCTGCAGATCCTGAAGAAGCTGTGGGTCCTGCCGGTGGACGTCCGCATTTCCGCGCTGGGCACCAGGCTCACCTTGCGCGACCGGGTCTATCACCATATCGGCGACGTGCCCTTCCTGCCGGTGTTCGACAAGCCGATCTCCGACTGGGGCAACGCGCTGAAGGCCATGTTCGACGCCGTCGTCGCGCTGGCGCTGATCGTCATCCTGTCGCCGCTGCTGGCCCTGATCGCGCTCGGCGTGAAACTGTCGTCGCGCGGCCCGGTCCTGTTCCGGCAGGTCCGTTTCGGCTTCAACAACGAGCGCTTCGAGGTGGTCAAGTTCCGCTCGATGTACAGCGAGCTCTGCGATCCGGCGGCGGAAAAGCTGGTGACGCGCAACGATTCCCGCGTGACGCCCTTCGGCGCCTTCCTGCGCCGCACCTCGCTCGACGAATTGCCGCAATTGTTCAACGTCCTGCGCGGCGACCTGTCGCTCGTCGGCCCGCGCCCGCACGCCGTCAAGGGCAAGGCGGCGGGCTTGGTCTATGAACAGGTCGTGGAAGGCTATTTCGCCCGTCACCGCGTCAAGCCCGGCATCACCGGCTGGGCGCAGATCAACGGCTGGCGCGGCGAGACCGATACGATCGAGAAGATCGAGCAGCGCGTCGCCTGCGACCTCTATTACATCGAAAACTGGTCGGTCTGGCTGGACATCAGGATTCTCCTCCTGACCCCGGTCGCGGTGCTGTTCGGCAAGAACGCCTTCTGACGGGCGCCGCCCTCAGGCGGGCTCGGACTCGTCGTCGGCGAGGCGGACGATGATGTCGACGCCGACGACCTTCTTGCCCTTGGGCGGGGTGAAGCGGAGCTGTTCGGTGAGGTCGACCGGCATGTCGTAGAGCGACGCCATGTCCTCGTCGAAATAATGGCAATGCGAGCCGGTCTTGGTGTCGTACCAGACCTTCGAGCCGTAAAGCGCGATTTCGCGGACGAGGCCCGCTGCGACGAATTGATGCAGGGTGTTGTAGACGGTCGCGCGCGACAGCGGCATTTTCAGCGACTGCGCCTCGGCGAACAGCTGGTCCACCGTGACGTGGCGGTCGCCGGCGACGAACAGCAGGCTGGCGAGGCTGATGCGCTGGCGGGTCGGGCGCAGCTCCACGGAACGCAGCTTTTCCTTGACCAGCCGGGCGAGGGCGCCGTTTTTCCAGTCATATGTCGGCTTTACGACAATCGCATTTGCCGTCGCCCTGGCCTGATCCTGTTGCGTTGCGCCCGCCATGGTTCTGCTCGCTGGTTTATTGTAGCACGTGGCCAATGTTTTTTGAACGGTTCTAAACATAATGTAAAGCGCCGTTCGTGCTTCGAGAGCTGCAAGGCAAGCCCGGCGCCAACTTTGGCGTGAAACGGGTTCTGCGGTTCGTCCCTTGACGCGAGGGGCGCCGAAGACACATAAATCAACATGGCCAAGGGGAGCCCCGGCAGGGGGCTGAGAGGCTGGCGGCGCGGTTCCGGACACGGAACGGCGGCCCGGCGACCCTCAGGCGGCCCCCAACCCGGGCCGCCGCACCTGATCCAGTTCGCACTGGCGGAGGGATGGCGCGCAACGAAGGCGTCCTTCGTTCACGCCCATTTTCTTTTCCGTGACGATTTTGACCGGGACTGCGCCGCAATCAGGGCGTCGTTCCGTCGCTTCGACGGGCTTTGGCGGCGAGGACACGAGGGCGAGACATGCGCATCCGCATCATTGGCGCCGGCGCGGCGGGACTGACCGCCGCTTTCGAACTGGCCAGCCGGGCCAGGGCGTCCGGCCGCGACCTCGCGCTCGACATCGTCGAGAAGAACCCCGGTCCGGGCCAGGGCTGCTCCTTTTACGCCGGCGGCATGATCGCGCCGTGGTGCGAGGCGGAATCGACCGAGCCGATCGTCGCCGCTTTGGGCGCCGAAGCGCTGGAGTTCTGGACCAGAATCGTTCCCGTCGCCGAACGCCGCGGCAGCCTCGTGGTGGCCCCGCCGCGAGACCGCGCCGAGCTGGTGCAGTTTTCGCGGCGCACCTCGCATTTCGTCACGCTCGACCGCGACAGCCTCGCCGCGCTGGAGCCGGACCTCGCCGACAATTTCACCTCCGCGCTCTATTTCGAGGAGGAGGCGCATCTCGCGCCGCGCGAGGCGCTCGCCCGTCTCGCCGGACTGCTCGCCGCCGAGCCCAATGTGCGCTTTCATTACGGTGTGGACGCCGCGACCTTGCCCGATGATTGCGACTGGGTGCTGGATTGCCGGGGCTTTGCCGCCAAGCCCGATCTGTCGGGCCTGCGCGGGGTCAAGGGCGAGATGATGGTGGTGCGCTCGCCCGACGTCAAACTCAGCCGCCCGGTGCGGATGCTGCATCCGCGCCATCCGGTCTATGTCGTGCCGCGCCCGGACGGAACCTTCATGATCGGCGCGACCATGATCGAGAACGAGGAGCGCGCGCGGGTCACGGCGCAATCGCTCGTCGAACTGGTCAATTCGGCCTTCGCGGTCCATCCGGCCTTCGCCCAGGCCGAAGTGGTCGAGACCGGCTCGGACGTGCGCCCGAGTTTCGCGGACAACCTGCCGCGCATCCGGCGCGAGGGGCGCAAGCTTTATCTCAACGGGCTCTATCGCCACGGTTTCCTGCTGTCGCCGGCTCTCGCCAGCCGCGCCGCGCGGATCGTGCTCGAAGACGCCTTCTTCCCGGAGGTCATGGATGAAGATCGTGGTCAATGGCGAGACGCGCGACGTGCGCGCGCCTGATCTCGCGGGCCTGCTCGCGGAACTGGATTATCCGCCGGAACTGGTCGCCACCGCGCTCAACGAGACGTTCGTTCGCGCCAAGGAGCGCCCGGGGCGCACGCTCGCCGAGGGCGACAGGGTGGAAATCCTGACGCCCCGCCAAGGAGGCTGACATGAACGCCGATCCCGTGCGTTTCTACGATGTGGAGCTGAACTCGCGCCTGCTGGTCGGCACGGCGCAATATCCGTCGCCCGCCATCCTCGCCGAGGCGCTCGCGGCCTCGCGCGCGGACGTGGTCACGGTCTCGCTGCGCCGCGAGGCCGGGGGCGGGCGCGCCGGCGAAAGCTTTTGGGGCCTGATCCGCGCGCTCGGCCTGCGCGTGCTGCCCAACACCGCCGGCTGCCGCACGGTCAAGGAGGCGGTGACGACCGCCCATATGGCGCGCGACCTGTTCGGCACCAACTGGATCAAGCTGGAGGTGATCGGCGAGGAGGATCTGCTCGCGCCCGACGTGTTCGGCCTGGTCGAGGCGGCGCGCATCCTGAGCGACGACGGTTTTTGCGTGTTTCCCTATACGACCGACGATCTGGTGGTGGCCGACAAGCTGCTCGACGCCGGCTGCCGCGTGCTGATGCCGTGGGGCGCGCCGATCGGCTCGGGCCGGGGGCTCAACAATCTGTTCGCCTTGCGGGCCATGCGCGCCCATTTCCCCGATGTGCCGCTGGTGATCGACGCCGGCCTCGGCGCGCCGTCGCAGGCCGCCCACGCTTTTGAGCTCGGCTATGACGCGGTGCTGCTCAACACGGCCATCGCGCGGGCCGGCGATCCGGTGGCGATGGCGCGGGCCTTTGCTTTCGCCTGCGACGCCGGGCGCTCGGCCTTCCTGGCGCAGCCGATGGAGCCCAAGGACATGGCGGCGCCGTCGACGCCGGTGCTGGGCCGGGCGTTTTCATGAGCCTCGACCCGTTCTATCTCATCGTCGATCACGTCGATTGGCTGCGCCGCCTGCTGCCCTGCGGCGTGAAGCTGGTCCAGTTGCGGGTCAAGGATGCCGGCGAGGCGGAATCTGCGCGCGCAGATCGCCCTGGCGCGGGAGCTTTGCCGCGATCACGGCGCGCAGCTGATCGTCAACGATTACTGGCGCCTCGCGCTCGAACTCGGCTGCGATTTCGTCCATCTCGGGCAGGAGGATCTGGCCGCGGCCGATCTTGCCGCCGATCCGGCGCGGCGGCCTGAGGCTGGGCGTTTCCACCCATGACGAGGCGGAACTCGACACGGCGCTCGCCGCGCGGCCGGATTACGTGGCGCTGGGGCCGGTGTTCCCGACCTTGCTCAAGCAGATGCCCTGGGCGCCGCAGGGGCTGGACAAGCTCGGCGTGTGGAAAAGCAGGATCGGCGGCCTGCCGCTGGTCGCCATCGGCGGGATGACGCCGGAGCGCGCGGTCGAGGCGCTGCGCGCCGGGGCGCAGAGCGTGGCGGTCGTCACCGACATCAGCCTCAACGCCGATCCCGAGGGCCGGGCGCGCCAATGGGTCGCGGCGACCCGGCCTTTCGCGTAGGAAAAAAAGACGCTAATAGCAAGCTTCCAGCGGTCCCGGCAGCGGCGCCGCATCGCCTGGAGGCCCTCGATGTCCGATCCCCGCTATGCCGATCTCGTCGCCCATGCGGTGAAATCGATCAGGGAGGCGGATGTCTCGTCCAAGCCTTATCCGCATCTGGTCTTCCGCAATTACTGGCCGGCGGATTTTTACGCGGAACTGATCGCCAACCGCCCGGACGAGGCGGGCTACGTCCAGCTCAACGGCGCCAACACCCGCCGCCAGTTCACGCTTGTTCGACGGCTCCTGCGACGCCGGCGACGACGCGCGCCGCGCGCTGTGGAAGCTCGTCTCCGACGTCTGCTCCGCCCCCGAGGTCGAGGCCGCCTTCCGCGACCAGCTCGAAGAGGGCCTGCGCATCCGCTCCAAGGCGAGCAAGGAAGGCTGGCCGGTGCCGATGTATCCGCGCCCGGTGCTCTATGCCGATTACGACGGCTACAAGATCAAGCCGCATCCCGACACGCGGCGCAAGGTCATGACCGTGCTGATCTACATGCCGGAGGACGACAGCCAGAAGGCGCTTGGCACGACGCTTTACAGACTATCGCCAAAGGGCCTGTTTTCGTGGAAGAATTTTGGTCTCGCAGAGGATAAGACCGTGCCGTTCCTGCCCAATACCGGCTGCGCCTTCATCGTCATTCACCCGACCTATGACTTCCTGCGCACCAGCTGGCACGGCCGCGATTCGATCAGCCTGGACAATTCAAAGCCGCGCTTCACCATCCTGAACACCTATTACGCCCAGCCCGTCCAGAAGGCGGTTTACTGACGCGCCGCGCCGTCGCACACTCGCCTCGCGGACTCAACAGTGACAGCGCGGGAAAAATGTTTCGGACGGAAGAGGGTGAACGCCGCTGGGCGGTTCTGATCGTTCCGCTCATCCTTTGCGGATCGCCTCTGCTCGCCATCCTGCTCAACCAGTCGCTTCCGGGCTGGGGCTTCATCCCGTTCGAGCTGCGCAACCTGCTCTTCCTCCTGCTCGTCCCCTTCGTCTTCGGGCGTCGCCAGCGAGACCCGCCCGGTGCTCATCGGCGATCTGGAGGCGCGCGACGGCTATATGGTCTTCGCCGCGATCCTGCTGATCGGCTGGTTTTTCCTGCTGCTCAAGGGCTGGGCCTTCGGGCTGTGGATGAACCTTCTGCCGCTGGCGTTCTTCGTCTCGCAGGTCGGGGCGTTCCATGCGGGACGATGGGTCGGACGAATTCCGCGCCACAAAATGCCGGAAGAGCCAGCCGACGGTTGAATGCGCCGCAGCAGGGCGCCTATATTCAGCTCCATGAACATCCACGACAAGGCGGAGAACAGCGCGCTCGCGCAGGGCGACAGGCTCGTCATGCGCGTTGGCGGCATGACCTGCGCGGCCTGTGTGCGCCATGTCGAACAGGCGCTGAAAGCGGCGCCCGGCGTGCGCGACGCTCACGTCAATCTGGTCGGGGAGCGCGCCGACCTGATTGTCGGGCCGGGAGCCGATCCTGCCGATCTCGCCGCGCGGGTGAAGGAGGCCGGCTACGAGCCGCGCCTCGTCCATGTCGCGATGGGAATCGGCGGCATGACCTGCGCCTCCTGTGTCGCCCATGTCGAAAAGGCCCTGAAGGGGGTCGCGGGCGTGACGGCGGCGCGGGTCAATCTGGCGACCGAGACAGCCTCTATCGATGGGCTGGAAGGCGTCGTCGAGCCCGCCGCCCTGGCCGAGGCGGTCCGCCATGCGGGCTATGAGCCGCGCTTGCGGGACGACAGGAGCGCCGCGCCCGACCCCTTCGAGCGCCGCGCCGCCGAGACCGCGACCATGCGCCGGCGGTTCATCCTCGCCGCCGCGCTTGCCGCGCCGGTGACCATTCTCGAGATGGGCGGCCATATGTCGCCGGCCTTCGCCGCCTGGACTCACGGCGTGCTGGGCCATCAGGGCGTGATGATCCTGTCGGCGGCGCTGACGACGCTGGTCCTGTTCGGGCCCGGGCGGCGCTTCTTCACGCTGGGGATCAGCTCGCTGCTGCGCGGCGCGCCGGACATGAACGCTTTGGTCGCGCTTGGCGCCGGCGCGGCCTGGCTCTATTCGCTGCTGGCGACCTTCGCCCCGAACGTGCTGCCGGAAGGCGCGCGGCATTCCTATTTCGAATCCGCCGCGATCATCGTCGCCTTCATCCTGCTCGGACGCTGGCTGGAGGCGCGCTCGCGCGGCCGCGCCGCCGATTCCATCGGCAAGCTGGCGCGGCTCCAGCCCAAGATCGCCCATGTGCGCCGTGACGGCGTCACGCGCGACCTGCCGGTGGCCGAGGTGCTGGCCGGCGATGTGGTCGAGGTGCGGCCCGGCGAATCCGTGCCGGTGGACGGCGAGGTGACCGAGGGCGCGAGCCACGTCGACGAGAGCTTCATTTCCGGCGAATCGGTTCCGGTGGCGAAAAAGCCCGGCGATTCCGCGATCGGCGGCAGCGTCAATCTCGCCGGCGCCTTTGTCCTGCGCGCGACCCGGGTCGGCGCGGACACGTTTCTGGCCGATGTCATCCGCATGGTCGAAACCGCGCAGGGCGCGCGCCTGCCGATCCAGGATCTCGCCGACCGCGTCACGGCGCGTTTCGTCCCGGTCGTGCTCGCGCTGGCGCTGGCGACCTTCGCGCTCTGGCTCGCGTTCGGCGGCTGGTCCGCTCTGCCGCTGGCGCTGGTCAGCGCGGTCAACGTGCTGATCATCGCCTGTCCCTGCGCGATGGGCCTCGCCACGCCGGCCGCGCTGGTGACCGGCACAGGCCGCGCGGCGGAACTGGGCGTGATCTTCCGTCAGGGCGACGCGCTGCAGACGCTGTGCGGCGTCAGGACGGTCGCCTTCGACAAGACCGGCACGCTGACTTTGGGCAAGCCGGCGCTGACCGGAATTGTCGCGGGCGAGGGCTTCGACGAGGCGCGGCTGCTGTCGCTCGCCGCCGCCGTCGAGGCGCAATCCGAACATCCGCTCGGCCGCGCCCTGGTCGAGGCGGCCAGGGCGCGTGCGGCGCCGCAGGCCGGCCCGGTCGCGGCTTTCGCCTATCGTCCGGGATTGGGCGTGACCGGCGAGGTCGGCGGCGCAAAGGTCGCGGTCGGCTCGGCGGACCTGCTGGCCTCGCTCGGCGTCGCGACCGACGCCTTCGCCGCAAAGGCCGAGGCGCTTGCCGGGCAGGGCGCGTCCTGCTTCTTCATCGCGGTGGACGGCCAGGCGGCGGGCCTGTTCGCCTTCTCCGATCCGCCGCGCCCCGAGGCCGCCGCCGCGATCGCGGACTTGCGGGCGCTCGGCCTGCGCGTCGCCTTGATCACCGGCGACCGCGAGGCCACCGCGCGCGCCATCGCGGCGAAGATCGGGATCGACGAGATTTTCGCGGGCCAGCGTCCGGAGGGCAAGGTCGCGGCGCTGCGCGAACTCGCCAAGGCCGGCCCGGTGGCCTTCGTCGGCGACGGCATCAATGACGCGCCCGCGCTCGCCGCCGCCGATGTCGGGATCGCCATGGGCGCCGGAACCGACGTCGCCGTCGAAAGCGCGCAGGTGGCGCTGATGTCCAGCGACCTGCGCAAGGTCGCGCAGGCCTTCGCCTTGTCGCGCGCGACCCTGCGCACCATCAAGCAGAACCTCGTCTGGGCCTTCGGCTATAATATCCTGCTGATTCCGCTCGCCATGGGCGCGCTCTATCCGTCGAGCGGGCTGCTGCTCAACCCGGCGCTGGGCGCCGCCGCGATGGCCTGCTCGAGCCTGTTCGTTCTCGGCAACGCCCTGCGCCTGCGACAATTTGCCGTCCCCTCCCATTCCGATGGAGACAAATCCGTGCCCCAAGCCGCCCAGACCATTTTCGCCGTTTCCGACATGACCTGCGGCCATTGCGCCGACCGGGTCAAAAAGGCCGCGCTTTCCATGGCGCCCGGGGCCGACGTGCAGGTCGATCTCGCCTCCGGCGACGTCACCCTGACTCCTGCCGCCGCCGATCCGGCGGCCGTGGCCAAGGCGATCACGGACGCCGGTTATCCCGCCAGCCGAAACAGAATACTTTGTAATATTCGAATATATGTGTTAGTCTGCCCTGGATCAATGCGGCGCGGCGGATTCGGCGCGACCATTCGCGCGCCCCGATGCGGCGCCCGCTCCCTTTCAGGACTTCCCGATGGACGACGAGACGATCATCACAGGCCCGCTCTACGCCTCGCGCAAGAAGGTCTATCCGCAGGCGACCCACGGCACGTTCCGCAGGATCAAATGGTTCCTGCTGTGCGCGACGCTCGGCGTCTATTACCTGCTGCCCTTCCTGCGCTGGGATCGCGGCCCGAACCTGCCCAACCAGGCGGTGCTGATCGACATGCCGCACCGGCGGTTCTATTTCTTCTTCATCCAGCTCTGGCCGCAGGAGGTCTATTATTTCACCGGCCTGCTGATCATCGCCGCGATGACCCTGTTCATGATGAACGCCGTCGCGGGCCGCGTCTGGTGCGGCTATCTGTGCTGGCAGACGGTGTGGACCGACCTGTTCTACGCGGTCGAGCGCTGGGTCGAGGGCGACCGCCGCGCGCGCATGCTCAAGGACAAGAAGGGTTTCACGATCCGCCACGCCTTCGAGATCGTGCTGAAGAACTTCCTGTGGCTGATGATCGCCTGGTGGACCGGCGGCGCCTTCGTGCTCTATTTCGCCGACGCGCCGACGCTGGTGAAAGAGCTCCTCACCTTCCAGGCGCCGGGCATCGCCTATACCTGGATCGCGATCCTGACCTTCACGACCTTCATGTTCGCCGGCTACATGCGCGAGCAGACCTGCATCTACATCTGTCCGTGGCCGCGCATCCAGGCCGCGATGACCGACGAATGGGCGCTCAACGTGTCCTATGAGCGCGATCGCGGCGAGCCGCGCATGTCGGTGAAAAAGGCCCAGGCCGCCCGCGACAAGGGGTTGCCGGCGGGCGATTGCATCGATTGCCAGCAATGCGTCGCGGTCTGTCCGACCGGCGTCGACATTCGCCACGGCTCGCAGCTCGGCTGCATCCAGTGCGGCCTGTGCATCGACGCCTGCGACAATGTCATGAAGGAGATCGGCCGCCCGCCGAGGCTGATTTTCTATGACACCGACATCAACATCCAGCGCCGCGCGCAGGGGCTGAAGCCGATCTATCGCCCGATCCGGCCGCGCACGCTGATCTATCCCGTGATGATCGCGCTGGTCGGCTCGGTCATGGTCTGGAAGCTGGCGACGCGCTCCGACCTGGGCGTCAACGTCCTCCACGACCGCAATCCGCTGGCCATGCCGATGGCCGACGGCGGCGTGCGCAACGGCTATACGATCCGCCTGCTCAACAAGCAGCCCAACGACCGCCTGGTGAACCTCTCGGTCTCCGGCGCGCCGGGCCTGACGTTGAAGATCGTGGACGACCAGAACGCGAGCCAGGCGAAAGTGGGGCCGGACCAGACGCTGGAATTGCGCGTGCTCGTCGTCGCGCCGCCCGACGCGATTCCCGCCGCCTCCGTGCCGGTCACCTTCACCGCCGAGGACGCCGGCGGACAAGTGAAGGCGACCGCGAGCGACTCACTTCTTCCCGCAGACGAGGATCGAAGGCCGGCAGCGGCCGGAATGCACTTGGGCGCCGCCGATGCGCCGGCAAATAACGGCGCATAGCGCACGCGCACCGCACGCAGCGACAGCCGCTTGCGCGGCGTTTCGCACGAGCGACGCGCGTTACTTCTTTCTTCGGCGCGATGAGGTCGGTGATCGTGCCTTCGAACAGTTCCGCCGCCAGCCCGATGGTTTCGGACAGCGTCGGATGCGGATGGATGGTCAGGCCGATGTCCTCGGCGTCGGCGCCCATCTCGATGGCGAGCGCGGCTTCCGCGATCAGGTCGCCGGCGCCGGGGCCGACGATGCCGCAGCCGATCAGCCGCTTGCTCTCCTCGTCGAACAAGGCCTTGGTCAGGCCCTCGTCGCGGCCGAGCGACAGGGCGCGGCCGGACGCGGCCCAGGGGAAGGTCGCCTTGCCGAATTTCACGCCCTTGGCCTTGGCCTCGGTCTCGGTCAGGCCGACCCAGGCCACTTCCGGGTCGGTATAGGCGACCGAGGGAATCACCTTGGCGTCGAAGGCGGACTTGTGCCCGCAGGCGACTTCCGCCGCGACCTTGGCCTCATGCGTCGCCTTGTGGGCGAGCATCGGCTGGCCGACGATGTCGCCGATGGCGAAGATGTGCGGCACATTGGTGCGCATCTGCTTGTCGACGGCGATGAAGCCGCGCTCGTCCACCGCAAGGCCGGCGGCCTCGGCGGCGATGAGCTTGCCGTTGGGCTTGCGGCCCACGGCGACCAGCAGCTTGTCGAACACGTCCTCGCTCTTGGTCCCGTCGGCGGCCTCGAAGGTCACGCGCAGGCCCGCGGCTTCGGCGGCGACCGCGACCACCTTGGTCTTGAGCAGGATCTTTTCGTATTTCTTGCCGATGCGCTTGGCGAGCGGCGCGACGATGTCCTTGTCGGCGCCGGGGATGATCTGGTCCATCAGTTCGACGACCGTGACCTTCGAGCCGAGCGCATGATAGACGGTGGCCATTTCCAGCCCGATGATGCCGCCGCCGAGCACCAGCAGGCGCTTCGGAATGTCGGTCAGCTCCAGCGCGCCGGTGGAATCGATCACGCGCGCGTCGTCATGCGGGATGAAGGGCAGCGTCACCGGCTCGGAGCCCGCCGCGACGATGGCCTTGTCGAAGCTGACGACCTTCTTCGAGCCGTCGTCCGCGACCACCTCCAGGCTGTTGGCCGAGGCGAACGCGCCCTTGCCGGTGACGACCGTCACCTTGCGCTGCTTCGCCATGCCGCCGAGGCCGCCGGTCAGGCGCTTGACCACGCTTTCCTTCCAGCCGCGCAGCTTGTCGAGATCGATCTGCGGCGCGGCGAAGGCGATGCCGCTTTCGCCCATGTCATGGGCTTCCTCGATCACCTTGGCGGCGTGGAGCAGGGCCTTGGACGGGATGCAGCCGACATTGAGGCAGACGCCGCCCAGCACCGGCCAGCGTTCGACCAGCACGACCTTGGCGCCGAGATCGGCGGCGCGGAAGGCGGCGCTGTAGCCGCCGGGTCCCGCGCCCAGCACCAGCACTTCGGCGTGCAGGTCGCCCGCGACGGGCGCGGGCGCAGGCGCGGCGGCAGGCTTGTTGGCGTCCTTGGCAGGTTCGGGCGCGCCGGCCGAGGCCGCCGCGCCTTCCAGCAGCAGGATGACGGCGCCTTCGCCGACCCTGTCGCCGACCTTGACCTTCAGCTCCTTGACCACGCCGCCGACGGGCGCGGGCACTTCCATCGTCGCCTTGTCGGATTCCAGCACGATCAGCGGGTCTTCGGCCTTGATCACGTCGCCGGCCTTGACCAGCACTTCGATGATCGGAACGTCCTTGAAGTCGCCGATATCGGGGACCTTGATTGCTTCAGTCATGTTCGCTCCCCACAGCATATTCCTGAAAAGTCAACTTCGGACTATGCGTCTCAATAAAGCTCACAGCGCCAGACGGCGGATGTCTTCAAGCCGCGTGGCCAAGGCGCGCGCGAACCGCGCGGCGGCGGCGCCGTCGATGACGCGATGGTCATAGGACAGCGACAGCGGCAGCATCAGGCGCGGCACGAATTCCTTGCCGTTCCACTGCGGCGCCATTTTCGAGCGCACGACGCCGAGAATGGCGACTTCCGGCGCATTGACGATCGGCGTGAAGCCGGTGCCGCCGATGCCGCCGAGCGAGGAAATGGTGAAGGTCGCGCCCGACATTTCGGCGGGGCTGAGCTTGCCGTCGCGCGCCTTGGCCGAGAGCTCGCCGAGTTCGCGCGACAGGTCGAGCACGCCCTTCTGGTCGACGTTCCGGATCACCGGCACGACGAGGCCTTCCGGCGTGTCGCAGGCGAAGCCGATGTGCCAGTATTTCTTGTGGATCAGGCCGTCCTTGGCCGGGTTCAGCGAGGAATTGAAGTCCGGGAATTCCTTCAGCACCGCGACGCTCGCCTTCATCAGGAAGGGCAGCAGCGAGACGCGATAGGGCTTCGGCTTGGCGGCCTTGCCCTCGTCGTCGAGCGACTTGCGGAAGGCTTCGAGCTCGGTGACGTCGGCCTCGTCGTGCTGGGTGACGGCCGGCACGTTGAGCCAGGAGCGATGCAGGAACGGCCCGGACATCTTGCGGATGCGCGAGAGCGGCTTTTCCTCGATCGGACCGAATTTCGAGAAATCCACCGCCGGGATTTCCGGAATGCCCGCGCCGCCCGAGACGCCGCGGCCGGGGCGGCCTTGCCGCCGGACAGGAAGGCCTTGACGTCCTCCTTGGTGACGCGGCCCTTTTCGCCGGTGCCGGCGACCTTGTTCAGGTCGATCTCCAGCTCGCGCGCGAGGCGGCGCACGGTCGGCGAGGCGAACACATTGCCGAAATCGGCCAGCGCGGCCTGCCGGCCGACCAGCGGCACCGGGCCGGTGATCCTTGCCGGTGTCGCCCTCGGTCACGGCGATCGGCTCGGGCTTGAACTCCGCTGCGGCGGCGGGCGCCGGCGCGGCGGCGGGCGCGGAGGTTGGCGCTGAGGCCGCGGCGCCGCCTTCGGCCGAGAGCGTCAGGATGGACGAGCCTTCCTTGACCCTGTCGCCGACTTTCAGCAGCAGCTCGCCGACGATGCCGTCGGCGGGGGCGGGGACTTCCATGGTCGCCTTGTCGGATTCCAGCACGATCAACGGGTCTTCGGCTTTGACGACGTCGCCGGCCTTGACCGAGAATCTCGATCACGGGAACGTCTTTGAAATCGCCGATATCCGGCACTTTCACTTCAATCTTGGACATTGTTTCAAACCCTGGGAGATGAGAGCTAAGGGCGAATGGGCAAAATCAGGAGCGCATCGGGTTCCGCTTTTCGGGATCGACGTGATAGAGGTCGATCGCCTCGGCGACCTTCTTGGCGGGCAGCAATTGCAACTCCGCCATCGCCTTCAGCGCCGCGACCGCAACGAAATTGCGATCGACCTCGAAGAACTCGCGCAGCTTGCGGCGATAGTCCGAGCGGCCGAAGCCGTCGGTGCCCAGAACCTTGTAGCGCGTCGGCACATGGCCGCGGATCTGCTCGGCATAGGCGCGGATGTAGTCGGTCGAGGCCACCACCGGGGAATCGCCCCGCGACGCCAGCTGCTGCGTGACATAGGGAACGCGCGCGTCCTCCAGCGGATGCAGCAGGTTCCAGCGCTCGCAATCGTCCGCCTCGCGCTTGAGCTCGGTGAAGCTGGTCACGCGCGAAGATGTCGGCGTGGATGCCGAAATCGCGCTCCAGCAGCGCCGCGCCGGCGATCACTTCGCGCAGGATGGCGCCGGACCCGAGCAGGGTCACGCGCTTCTCCTTCGGCGTGCCCTCGGGCGCCGCCTTGAAGAGATACATGCCCTTGACGATGCCGTCCTCGGCGCCCTCCGGCATGGCGGGATGCTCGTAATTCTCGTTGAGCAGAGTGAGGTAGTAATAGACGTCCTCGCCCTTGCCATACATGCGCTCCAGGCCGCTCTGGACGATGACCGCGACCTCGTAGCCGAAGGTCGCGTCATAGGAGACGCAATTGGGCACGGTGGCCGAGAGGATGTGGCTGTGGCCGTCCTCGTGCTGCAGGCCCTCGCCGTTCAGCGTGGTGCGCCCGGAGGTGCCCCCGAGCAGGAAGCCGCGCGCGCGCATGTCGCCCGCCGCCCAGGCGAGATCGTGCACGCGCTGGAACCCGAACATCGAATAATAGATGTAGAACGGGATCATCGGCGTGTTGGAATTGGAATAGGAGGTCGCCGCCGCGATCCACGACGCCATGGCGCCGGCTTCGTTGATGCCTTCCTGCAGCATCTGGCCCGAGCGGTCTTCCTTGTAATACGAGAGCTGGTCGGCGTCCTGCGGGCGGTAAAGCTGGCCGACCTGCGAGAAGATGCCGTATTGCCGGAACATGCCCTCCATGCCGAAGGTGCGCGATTCATCCGGCACGATCGGCACGACGCGCTTGCCGATGTTCTTGTCGCGCAACAGATGGTTCAGCACGCGCACGAAGGCCATCGTGGTCGAGATTTCGCGGCCGTCGGTGGCCTTGAGTTGGGCTTCGAACGCCGACAGCGGCGGGATCACCAGCGGCTCGCTCTGGCGCCGGCGGGCCGGCAGATAGCCGCCGAGTTTTTCGCGCGCCGCGCGCAGGTAGTTCAGCTCTTCGGAACCTTCGGGGAACTTGATCAGCGGCAGCAGCTCGATCTCGCTGTCGGCGACCGGAATCTTGAAGCGGTCGCGGAATTGCTTGAGCGCCTCCAGGTTCATTTTCTTGGCCTGGTGCGACATCATCTGCGCTTCGCCGGCCGAGCCCATGCCATAGCCCTTGACGGTCTTCGCGAGGATCAGCGTCGGCTGGCCCTTGTGCTCCGAGGCCGCCTTGTAGGCCGCGAAGATCTTGCGCGAGTCATGGCCGCCGCGGGTCAGGCTCCAGATCTTCTCGTCCGACCAGTCCTTGACCATCGCCGCGGTCTCGGGATAGCGGCCGAAGAATTTCTCGCGGATGTAGGCGCCGTTCTTGGACTTGAAGTCCTGGTATTCGCCGTCGACGCATTCCTCCATCAGCTGGCGCAGGCGCCCGGTCACGTCCCGGGCGAGGAGTTCGTCCCAGCCCGCGCCCCAGACCAGCTTGATGACGTTCCAGCCGGAGCCGCGGAAATCGGCCTCCAGCTCCTGGATGATCTTGCCGTTGCCGCGCACCGGGCCGTCGAGGCGCTGCAGGTTGCAATTGATGACGAAGATCAGATTGTCGAGCTTTTCGCGGCCCGCCAGCGAAATCGCGCCGAGCGATTCCGGCTCGTCCATTTCGCCGTCGCCCATGAAGGCCCAGACTTTTCGTCTCATGCGTCTCGATCAGGCCGCGCCCTTCGAGATAGCGCAGAAACCGCGCCTGATAGATCGCCATCAGCGGACCGAGGCCCATCGACACGGTCGGGAACTGCCAGAAATCCGGCATCAGCCACGGGTGCGGATAGGACGACAGGCCCTTGCCGTCGACCTCCTGGCGGAAATTGTGGATCTGCTCTTCGGAGATGCGGCCTTCCAGGAAGGCGCGGGCGTAAATGCCCGGCGAGCTGTGGCCCTGGATGAAGATCAGATCGCCGGCGTGATTGGCGTCCGGCGCGCGCCAGAAATGCATGAAGCCGACGTCATAGAGCGTGGCGGCGGACTGGAAGCTGGCGATATGGCCGCCGAGTTCGGACGAGACCTTGTTGGCCTTCAGCACGATGGCGGCGGCGTTCCAGCGGATCGCGGCGCGGATCTTCGATTCGATCGCGCGGTCGCCGGGAGGAACCGGCTGCTGGTCCGGCGGAATGGTGTTGATATAGGCGGTGTTCCAGGCGAACGGCAGTTTCGCGCCGTTCTTGCGCGCCTCGGAGACCACGTCGCTGAGCAGGGTGTCCACCCGCTCGACGCCTTCATATTCCTGCACCGAATTCAGGGCTTCGAGCCACTCGCGCGTTTCGGCGTTCGCGTCGGATTTGTCCATGCCTAGCTCCCTTGACGGCGGCGGCCCAAGATCATTTTCTGCGGGCCCCGCTCTGGTTTTTCGCAAATGATAGGCGGCCTTTTTCGTCGCCGCTTCTCAGCTTTTGGCTGCTTAGTCGAAAGGCTTAGTTGAAGATCACGATGTGCAGCCTCCCGGGCCCGTGGGCGCCGCGCGCCAGCACGCCTTCGATGTCGGTGGTGCCGCTCGCGCCGGTGATGAAATTGACGTTGCGCGGGACCGGCTGGCCGCTGACGAGAGCGGCATAATCCTCGAGGCGCGGAACCAGACTTTGCGCGTCGAGCGCGACGAGGTGATGAAGCGGCAGGAAGCCGAACAGGGTCGGCGCCTCGGCGCTGGAATGGAACACCAGCGAGCCGGTTTCCGCGACGCCGCACAAAGCCAGCCCGACCGCCAAGGGGGTGTCGCGGCGCAGCGGCGCTCCGGGGCGCAGACCGTCCCAGGCGAGCGCTTCGAGGCGCGGATCGGGCTGCAAGGCGAAATCCGGCGCCAGATCGTTGGCCGCGACATAACGCGCGACGGCGGACGGGAAGGTCGGCCAGGCCTGCGACGCGCTCGAGCGTCGCGCCGACTTTTTCGGCGGTGACGCGGGCGGCGAACAAAGCCGGGAGATCGGTCGTGTTCAGCCCCGGCAGGGTCAGCTTCATCGCCTGCGAACAGGCCTGCGCCTCGGCTTCGATCGCGGCGGGCGCGGCGCCGTCGGTTTGCACCTTGCGGATGGCGGCGAAAATGGCGTCCCGCGCCGACAGGTTCTGGCGTGCGCTCATGGCGTCCCGCCTTTCCGGATGCTGGCCAGGAAACTTTCCCCCGGCGGTTTCGGCAGGTCGCGGCCGGAGGTCCAGCCCGAGGCGAGCGGCAGCGACGAAATCCAGCCGCCCTTGGCGAACAGCCGCATCGCGGGCAAGGCGAAGGCTTGCGCGAATTGGTAAAGTTTCGGACGCGCGGCGAAAAAGGCCCAGATCCCGATCGCGGCGCGCATGGTCTTCGGCTCGTAGCCCGCGCGCCAGCTCTGCTCGCGCCAATGCCGCAGCATGGTCGGGAGCGGGATATCCACCGGGCAGACCTGCCGGCACTGGCCGTTGAGGGTGCAGGCGCTGGGCAGGTCGCGCGTCTTTTCCAGCCCGTCGAACACCGGCGTCAGCACCGAGCCCATCGGGCCGGGATAGGCCCCGCCATAGGCGTGGCCGCCGATGGCGCGATAGACCACGCAATGGTTGAGGCAGGCGCCGCAGCGCAGGCAGCGCAGCATTTCCGGCATGTCGCGCCAGCATTTCGGTGCGGCCGTGATCGACCAGCACGATGTGGAACTCGTCCGGGCCGTCGCGGTCGCCGGGACGTTTCGGGCCGCTGTGGAAGGTGGTGTATTGGGTCAGGTCGGCGCCGGTGGCGGAGCGCACCAGCAGCCGGGTCAATTGCAGGGCGTGTTCGGTGCTGGCGACGATCTTCTCGATGCCCGCCGTCACGATATGGACGCGCGGCGGCGTCGTGGTCAGCTCGGCATTGCCTTCATTGGTGATGGTGCAGATCGCGCCGGTGTCCGCGCACAGGAAATTGGCGCCGGAAATGCCGACCTCGGCGGCGAAGAAATCCTCGCGCAATTCCTTGCGCGCCGAGCCGACCATGCTTTCGATGTCGTGGGCGGCCGGCTTTTCGCGGTGATATTGGTCGAACAATTTGGCCACGTCCTCGCGGGTGCGATGGGCGGCGGGCCAGATGATGTGCGACGGCGTCTCGCCCGCAAGCTGGATGATATGTTCGGCGAGATCGGTCTCGACGCGGCGGATGCCGGCGTCGGCGAGCGCATGCGGCAGGCCGATCTCCTCGCCCAGCATGCTTTTCGAGCGCGTCACCGTCTTCGCGCCGGCCGCCTTGCAGATGGCCACGACGATCGCGCAGGCGTCGTCCGGGTCGCGCGCCCAATGCACTTTGGCGCCGGAGGCGAGCGCGTTGCGCTCGAACATCTCCAGATAGAACGCCATGTGGGAAATGGCGTGGTCCTTGATCGCGGCGGCGGCGGCGCGCGCGGCGACGAAATCCGGCCACGCCTCGACGGCGGCGGCGCGCTTGCGGCGCGCGTTGCCGGTGGTGCGCTCCAGCGCGATCTTGAGCTGGGCATTGTCGAGCGCCTTGTCGACGCGCTCCTGGAACGTTCCCGGGGGCGCGCTCATGGGCCTCCTCGCCGCGGCGCTTGACGCCTCCTCGCCGATGGCGAACCGCGACATCCCGGCGAGGATTTCCGCGGTGTGGAAGACGCGGGTCTTGGCCCCTTCGCGGTTCAGTTTTCCGGCCATGTTCATCAGGCAGCCGAGGTCGCCGCCGAGCAGCAGGTCGGCGCCGGTCGCGACCACGTTGTGAGCCTTGTCGCCGACGATGGCGTTGGAGATCTCGGAATATTTCACGCAGAAGGTCCCGCCGAACCCGCAGCAGGTTTCCTCGCCTTCGAGCGGGCGCAGCTCCAGTCCCTCCACGGCGGACAGCAGCGCGCGCGGCTGCGCCTTCACGCCCAGTTCGCGCAGGCCGGAGCAGGAATCGTGATAGGTCGCGCTGGCCTTGCAGGCGACATTCTGCGGGCGGAAGCCCCGGACATCGACCAGGAAGCCCAGAAGTTCGTATGTCTTGGCCGCAAGTTTGCGCGCCCGTTCGAGCCAGGCGGGATCGTCGGCGAAAAGCTCGGGATAATGCGCCTTGATCATCCCGGCGCAGGAGCCGGAGGGCGCCACGAGATAGTCGAAGGGCTCGAAGGTTTCGATGACCTTGCGGGCGATCGGCCGGGTCGCCTCGTCGGCGCCGCTGTTGAAGGCGGGCTGGCCGCAGCAGGTCTGGGCGAGGGGGATCTCGACCCGGCACCCGGCGGCCTTGAGCAGCGAAACGGCGGCAAAGCCGACATTCGGCCGCATGGAATTGACCAGACAGGTCACAAAAAGGCCGACGCTCGGCAGATGATTCGGGGCATTCCCACGTTCCGGCATCGGCCTGAGCCCTTGTCTACGAAATCACGGCGACTTTATACCGAAGAAAATTTCGTGGTCAAATGATTTTACCAGCGATCAATCGGTCTGCCGCGCGAGCAGTTCGGAGCGGCCCATGCGGCGCAGCGCGCGCGCCACGCGGGTCTCCTCCTCGCGCATTTCGTGGAGGGTCTTGGCGATCCCGTTGATATGGGCGGCGGCGGCCGCCGCCGCGGCTTCCGGGTCGCGGGCGAGAATGGCTTCGGCGATGGCGAAATGCTGGCCGAGCAGGTCGTCGCGCGAGCCCGGCTGGGTATAAAGCTGGCGCCGGTTGTAGAAGGCGTCGCTGCGCAGCATTTCGTAGAAGGCGCGCATCACGTGCAGCAGCACGAGATTATGCGTCGCCTCGTAGATCAGCATATGGAGTTCGGCGTCGGTGTCGGCCTCCGCCGCGATGTCGCTGAGCCCGTGGGCCTCGCGCAGTTTTTCGAGGCAACGCGCGATCGCCTCGCGTTCGACGTCGGTCGCGCGCGAGGCGGCGAGGCGGGCGGCCTCGCCCTCGATCAGGCAGCGGTATTCGAGGTAATCGGTCAGCGCCTGGTCGCTCGACTGCAGCAGCGAGGTCAGCGGGTCGGTCATGGGGGTCAGGAACCGGCTGACGAAATTCCCCGCCTTGTTGGTCTCGATCAGGCCGCGCGTGTGCAGCTTGTCCAGCGCCTCGCGCAGCGAGGGGCGGGAGACCTCGAGCTTGGCCGCCAGTTCGCGTTCCGGGGCCAGCTTTTCGCCCGGCCGCAGCGCGCCTTCGAGGATCAGTTGCTCGAGATGGTCGGCCAGCGCGTCGGCGAGTTTGGGCGTTCGCAACGGGTCCATGAATCGTCCTGTGAGCGTCCTGCGCGATGTCCAGTATGCCGGAGCAAGGCCCGCCGGCTCGCGCCGCATCGAGCGGTGAAAGCCTGCGTCGCCGTTTGGGTCAAAATATTAGACCACAAAAAATTTCCGTCATCCAGCGGGAATCCTTGCCTCGGAAATCCCGGCTCCGGACAAGGCGGCTCGGACGATATCCAGCGCGCGCTCCGGCAAATCGGGCCGCGAGGAATCGAGGCGAATCCAGTCGATCGGCCCGGTCTCGCGGTGAAATTGGGCTTCGAGCACGTTGATGTCGGCGTCGGAGACGCCTTTCGGCCTTTCGCGCACACGACGGCGCAGCTGGTCCGCCGGCGCTTCGAGCCAAAGGCCGACGAACGGGCGCGCCGCAGTCCCGCGCGAGCTTGGCGACGGCGTCGCGCTCGGCCTGCGTCGAATAGACCGCATCGAGGATGACCGAGCGGCCCTGGCCGAACGCGTCCATCGCGCGCGACAGCAGGCGCAGATAGACGGCGGCGGTGATGCTGAGCTCATAGGCTTCCGGCGGCAGCTTTTCGTTCGGGCGGATGCGATGCATCGCCTTGCGCGTGCGGTCGGAATTCAGCGTGCGGGCGCCCGGCGGCGGCCCGATCTCGCCGGCGATGGCCGCCGCGAGGGTCGATTTGCCCGAGCCGCTCAGGCCGCCGATGGCGACGAGGACGTTGGCGCGCGGCTCGAGCAGCTCTTCGGCCAGAGCGAAATAGGCGCGCGCCTCGCGCTCATGCGCCGCATCCTTTTCCGGATCGCCGGAATGGGCCTGCGAGCCGGCGATATGGGCGCGGATCGCGGCGCGCAAGGCCATGAAAAAGGGCAGGGCGGCATAGCCGTCGCGGGTTTTCGCCGGCATGTCCGGCAAGGTGCGCGAAAACGCGCTGACATAGCGGTTGAACAACAGGTTGGCGAGGTCGCGCCGCCCGCACATCCACAGGTCCATCAGGGTGAAGGCGACGTCATACAGCGTGTCGGTCCGCGCCAGCCTGGGGTCGAACTCGATGCAGTCGAACAGAGTCGGCTTGCCCTCGAACCAGGCGATGTTGCGCAGGTAGAGATCGCCGTGGCACAGGCGCACGAAGCCGCTCGCGGCGCGCGCGTCGAGCAGCGGCGCCCGCTTTTTCAGTTCGGCGCGAAACAGGGCGTTCAGCCGCTCGACGTCGCCCTTGGCGAAAAAAGGGTGCTGGGCGAAGGAAATTTCGTTGAGGTCGAGCAGATGGGCGAAGGCCCCGGCGCCGTGGCGCTCGTCGAAACGCTGGGCGCTGGCGTGGAATTTCGCGAGGGTTTCGGCCAAAGCCTCGATATGAGGCGCCGCAAGGCGCCCCTCGCGCGCCATGACGTCGAACAGGCCGGCCTCGTCGAAACGCCGCATCACGACGATGCAGTCGACCAGCCGGCCGGGGCCGTCGAAGGCCAGCCCGCCGGGCTCGCGGGTAATGCGGCGCACGCCCAGATAGAGGCTGGGCGCGGCGCGGGCGTTCAGCGCCAGTTCGGCGCGGCAGGCTTTCTGGCGCAGGCCCGGCCTGGAGAAATCGAGATAGGGGAAGGCGATCGCGCGCTTGAGCTTGAACACGAGATCGCCGGCCAGAAACAGCAGCGACACATGGGTCTGCTTGGTCTCCACCGGCGCGCCGGCCTCGCGCGCGAGGGCCTGGGAGACGAAAGCGATGGTGGCCGATTGATCCATGAGGTTTCGCCAATCGTTGACGGCGCGCGTCAGGGTTCGATGGGAGCGGGGCGAATGCGGCGCAGCACCATATTGGCCACGAGCGCCTGCGCGACCTGCTCGGCCAGGCAATCATAGCTGATCTCGGCGGAAAAGGGCTGGTCGCCCTGTTCGACGCGGTCGCGCGCTCGGGCCGCGAATTGCGCCGCCTCGTTTCGGCGCAGGTAGAGCACGTTCTCCGATTGCGCGACGCGGCGCGTCGCCTCGCGGATCGCCGAGGCCTCGCGGTCGTCATGGAGCCACGGGTTGGCCTCGAAGCCGACCAGCAGCACGTCGAGGCCATTGTCCTTGGCCCAGCGCACGCCCTCGCGCAGGTGGTCCTCGTATTCCTGCGGCTCGACATGCTGCAGCGCGTCATTGGCACCGACCTGCCAGATCAGCAGGTCTGGCCGCGCCAGCGCGACTTCGGTGCGCATGCGCTCGACGGCGGTGGCCGCGATCTCGCCGGAGACCGGGCGGTTGACGATCACCACGTCCACGCCCGCGAGCGCACGCTCCAGCAGCGATTCCAGCGCGGCGGGATAGGATTTGCGCTGGCCCCTGGCGATTCCGACGGGCGAACCGATGATCAGGATGTTGAGCTTTTCGCTTTTCTTCAGCGCCGCGGCGATGCGGGGCAGGGGGGCCGGCGCAGCGAGCGAATCCGCCGGCGCCTCGCAGGCCGTTCCCGGCCTCGGGCCATCCTGCGCCGCCGCGGGGACGCAGACCGCCAGCAACAGACTTAAGCTCAGGCCGAGGCCAAGCGCTCCTTGCGCGCCTCGGCGAGCCTTCTCCGCCATTCCGACAACCATGCGACCGCGCCCAATCCCGTCAATCCGACAAGTATCACGAGGAGATCGATTTCCAAACGCCCGTTGAACCGATAGCGGGCGATCTGTCCGCACAGGCTCAGAACCGATCCTGCGCAGAAAACATTGAGCGAATTGCGCCCGAGCATCGCCAGATAATTGGCGAGCAGCGGCGCGATGCGGTCGATATATTTGAAGCTGCCCATGAAGAAACAGGCCAGCGCCAAAGCGTGGACGACGCGCGCGGGCGAAAGATAGGTCTTGTCGAACACGAAGAACAGTTTCGGGTTCGGCAACACCGCCGGGTCGGGCGTGAAATCGGCGAGCGCGATGCGCAGCGCCGATGATCGTCTGCAGCCCCGCCAGCCAGAACAGGATGGTCTTGGTGCGCGGCGAAAAGCTCGAATAGCCCCGCGGCCCGCTCAGCACGAAGCCGAGAATGAAGATGAACTGCCAGGCGAAGGGGCTGAAGAACCACGTGCCCTCGACCGGCCAGGTCGGCAGGTTGAGGCCGGTCGACACCGTGTAGAGATAGAGCGCGAAGGACAAAGGCAGCAGCAGGCGCGGCGCCAGGCGGTCGATGATGCCGATGGTCGGCCCCGTCGCCATCAGCACCACATAGAGCGGCAGGATGTTGAAATAGCCCAGCTGGTAGCGCAGCAGCACCAGGCCGATATGGGCGTCCACCGGATCGTCGAACACGGCGGACGCATTGTGCCATTGCAGGATATAGGGCTGGTCGAGCGCCTTGGCCGCGCCGGCGATGATGGCGATGGCGAAGACGGTGATGACGATCTGGGCGAAATAGATGGTCAGCGCGCGGCCCGCCAGCCGGTAGAGCAGCGCGCTCATCGACTCGGCCGCCAGCGACTGGACGACGAAGCGCAGCGAAACGCCGGCCAGGAAGACGAACAGCTCGGCCGAATCCGAAAGGGAATATTCGCGGAAGGTGTAGCGCTCGATGAAAATGCCGGGGACGTGATTGACGAAGATCGTCACGAGCGCGAAGCCGCGCCAGAAATCCACCGAGTTCGGCGCCCTCATGCGGCGCATCCTTCGCCCGCGTCCCGGCCGGGACAGCGCAAGCGGGCGAAGCGGGAGGCATCGGCGGCGCGGCGGGTCATGTCGAGCGAATTCTGGTTCGGGGGCGATCCGCGATCACGACTCCCCTATAGACCCGCGCGCGAAATTCCTCAAATGGCGAAGCTTGTCCCGCAACCGCAGGACGCCGTGGCGTTCGGGTTTTCAACGCGGAAGGACGAGCCCATCAGATCGTCGACATAATCGATCCGGGAGCCCTTGAGGAAGTCGAGCGAGACCGGGTCGATCGCCAGCCGCGATTCGGAATCGCCCAGGATGATGTCGCCGTCGTCGGCCGCGGGCGCGATGTCGAAGGAATACTGGAAGCCGGAACAGCCGCCGCCATTGACCGAAACCCGCAGGAACGAGCCCGGCGCCTCGCCGCGCAGCACTTCCGCCACGCGCTTGAGCGCGCGTTCGGTGGCGACAACCTGTTCGGCCACAACTTCCGTCATCGGGATCTCCACCTTCATAGTTCAGCCCTGAACATAGTCCCCCCCGGGGCCGGGTCAATGCGGCGCGAGCTCCTTTTTCGCCGCGGCGCCGCAAAGCCGCCTCGCAAGTCGATCTTGCAAAACGACAATGAGCCAACTCGACCTTTCCGCGCCCGGCGTGATATCGCCGGGGAAGCGGCGCGTTCGCCGCCGCCAAACCAGCAGGTTCTCCTTGTCCGCCGGTCCGCCCTTTCTCAACGAAAAGCCGCTGGCGCCCTATGCGGCCGACTGGCGCCGCAGCCGGGGGCGCCTGTTCCCCGAGCCGCCCTCGCCGACGCGCGGCGAATTCCAGCGCGACCGCGACCGCCTGATCCATTCGACGGCCTTCCGCCGCCTGGCCCACAAGACGCAGGTCTTCATCCCGATCGACGGCGATCACTTCCGCACCCGCCTGACCCACACCATCGAGGTGGCGCAGATTTCCCGGGCGCTCGCGCGCGGACTGGCGCTGGACGAGGATCTCGCCGAGGCCACCGCGCTCGCCCATGACCTCGGCCACACCTGTTTCGGCCATGCCGGCGAAGAGGTTCTCAACGCCTGCATGGCGCCTTTTGGCGGCTTCGACCACAACGCCCACGCCCTGCGCATCGTGACGAAGCTGGAGCGGCGCTATGCCGGCTGGGACGGGCTCAACCTCTGCTACGAGACGCTGGAAGGGCTGGTGAAACACAACGGCCCGCTGTGCGGGCCTCACGCGGCGCGTTATGCGTCAGGTGAACTTCCTTTTGAAATCAGGGAATTCAACGAAGTCTTTCCATTGAATCTGGAGGAATTCGCCTCGGCCGAGGCGCAATGCGCGGCGCTCGCCGACGACATCGCCTACAACGCCCACGACATCGACGACGGCCTGCGCGCCGGCCTGTTCAGCCTCGACGACCTCCGCGACGTCGCCTTCCTGCGCGGCCTGCTGGACGAGATCGCGGCGCTGCATCCGGGCCTGGAGCGGGTGCGGGTGATCCATGAACTGGTGCGCCGCGTGATTACCCGCTTCGTCGAGGACGCCTTCGCGGAAACCGCGCGCGCGCCTCGCCGCCTTGGCCCCGGCAGAGCATCGAGGACATCCGCCGCGCCGAATCCGCCGTGGCCGCCTTTTCCCCGGCGATGGAGGCGGCGAAGAAGGACATCAAGGAATTCCTCTTCACCCGCATGTACCGCCACCGCATCGTGCTGCCGGTGTGGAAGAGCGCCCAGACCATCGTGCGCGGGCTGTTCGAGAAATTTTTCGCCGATCCGGAGGCCATGCCCGAGGAATGGGCCGAGGAATGCGCCTTGTCCGCGCGCTGCCGCGACGAGGCAGGGCGGGCGCGCGTGGTCTCGGACTATATCGCCGGCATGACCGATCGTTACGCGCTGGCGCAGGCGAAACGATTCCTCGGAGACGTCGGTCGCCTGCGCTGAAGGCATTCGCGCCGGGCGCCGGTCAGCAAAGCTGGCGGCGCTGTTCCGCCGTCGGGCGCGCCCGGCGCGACGCCGGCGCCGAACAGGCGCACGAAGTCCACGAACTGGGGAAGCGGCGCCGCTTTCGACCACAAATAGCCTTGCGCGAATTGCGCGCCCATCGACCGGAGCAGGCTGGCCTCGGCTTCCGTTTCGACGCCTTCGGCGACGATTTCGACGCCCAATTTGCGCCCGGTGACGATCAAGCCGCTGATGATGGCGTTTTTCTTGCGATCCGACAGCATGCCCGCGACGAAGGACCTGTCGATCTTGATCTCGCTGATCGGGAGGCTGACCAGATGCTGCAGCGTTCCGCTCCCGGTGCCGAAATCGTCCAGCGCGAGGCTGAAACCAAGGCCGACGATGCGGTCGAGCAGGTCGATGACGCCGCTCTGGCCCCTGCCGTAAATCGCGTTTTCGGTGATCTCGACGCGGATGAGCGACGGCGCCAGGCCCTGCCGCGATCAGCAGGTTCAGTTTCGCCAGCAGCCGTTCCGGCGTCTTGAGAATGGCCCCCGACAGATTGACCGACGTCGGCAGCGCCATCGAAAACTCGTCTCTCAGGGCGACCAGGGCGTGCCGGTAGGCGTCCAGAACCAGTTCGTCCAGCATCAGGCCAAGGCCGCGCTTTTCCGCGACGTCGAAGATCTCGTCCATGGAATAGTCGGACAGGTTTCCCGGGGCAAAACGCGACAGCGCCTCGGCGCCCTCGACGCGTCCGGACTGCAGGTTGACCTTCGGCTGGAAATGCAGGGAAAGCGCGCGGGAGCCGATCGCCTCGTTGATCGCCTGCGCGATCATGCGTTTCCCTGCGAAACGTATCCGACAGGCTGACATTGTAGTCGAGATGGCCGCCGCGTTGCGCCTTCTTCGCCTCGCGCTGCGCCATGTCCGCGGCGGCGAGCAGGTCCGACCGATTGGCCGCATCCGCCGGAAAATAGGCGCTTCCGGCGGTGATCGAGATGGGCGGGAAATCGAGATTGTCCTGGCGAAGCTTTTCGATCCTCGCCCTGACGGCGCCGATGAGCGCTGTCGCCGCCCGTCCGATTCGCGTCGCCATGGGCGATCAGGGCGAATTCATCGCCGCCGAGGCGCGCCGCGAAAAAGCACTGCGCGTCAAAATCAGCCAGGACGCTGGCGACGGCCTTCAGCACTTCGTCGCCAATATTATGACCCAGGGCGTCATTGATGTTCTTGAACAGGTCGACATCCAGAAAAGTCAGGGAAAACAGCTCGCCGCCCGCGATGAGGTCGTCGAGCCTGGTCATGCAGACGAAGCGGTTGGGCAGCCCGGTCAGGTGATCGGTCTCCGCCATCAACGTCGCGATCCTTCGGGCGACGTCGAGGGCGGCGATGGTGCTTTTCTGGCCCTCGATCGCCTCGTCGCGCTCGACCTGCATCTCGAGCATCTGGATCAATTGCCGCGCCGTTCCCGCGCCAACGCCTTGCACGACAACGAGAAAGGCGGCGGTGGCGGCGCCGAGAACGTACCAGGGAATGGTGCGGATCGCGGGGATCGCCAGCGCGATGCCCGCCGCGAAGCCGATCACCGAGGCCTGCAGGACGCGCGGCGCGAAACAGGTCGTGTTGGCCATGACGAGCAGGCCCGCCACGGAAACCACCGTGAGCAACAGCCGGAGCCCGTCCAGCGCCTCGGCCAATGGCCACGCCGCCATCGCCCAGACGAAACCGACGCCATAGAAGATGCGCTCGATACGGACGAGCAGCCGCAGGTCGAGTTCGCCCTGCCGAAGCTTGCGCCCGAAACGGTCAAGGTTATGGCGGACCAGCTGATCGACGGCGATATGGATCAGGCCGATGACGAATACGCTCGGAATGCTGAGCAAATATCCCGCAATCGCAACAATGCCGAAAACGAACTGGGCCAGATAGGAATTCATGGTTTCGCGCGTGACGAAGACGGCGAGCGCGCGTTCGTAGATCCGTGGATCGGCTTTGGCTTCGGCGTCCGCAGCCGTCAGGGAAAAATGCGATTGAAGAAACGAAAGCATTGAAGGGTCCGGGCGCAGGTCGCTGAGTTTTAGCCGCTATTTGTTAATAAGGGCGTGTACGCCGCCTTCGGACGGGGTCGCGCGTCCGCATTGATCCCCCGACCAAAATGAGGCAAAAACGCGCCGCATTCCAATTTGCGGCGGGGACCGGACCATGAGTGAAGTTTTGCGCGTCGGCATTGCCGGTCTCGGGACGGTCGGCGCCGCGGTCGTCGGCCTCCTCAACGCGCAGGCGGCCGATCTCGCCGCCCGCACCGGGCGCAAGATCGCCGTCACCGGCGTCTCCGCCCGCGATGCGGCTCGCGACAGGGGCTTCGACCTCGCCGGCATCGAATGGTTCAAGGACCCCTCCGAGCTGGCGCGTTCCGAAAAGATCGACCTGTTCGTCGAACTGATCGGCGGCGACGAGGGCGCGGCGCGCGCAAGCGTCGAGGCCGCGCTGGGCGCGGGCAAGTCGGTCGTCACCGCCAACAAGGCGCTGCTCGCCAAGCATGGCCTGCAACTGGCGCGGCTGGCCGAGAGCGCACCATGCGGCCCTGGCCTTCGAGGCTTCGGTCGCGGGCGGCATTCCCATCGTCAAGACCCTGCGCGAGGGCCTCGCCGGCAACAGCATCGCGCGGGTCTATGGCATTCTCAACGGCACCTGCAATTACATCCTGTCGCGGATGGAGCTGGAGGGCCTGTCCTTCGCCGAATGCCTGAAGGATGCGCAAAAACTCGGCTATGCCGAGGCCGATCCGACCTTCGACATCGGCGGCTTCGACACCGCGCACAAGCTGGCGATCCTCGCCGCGCTGGCCTTCGGCGTGAAACTCGACGCCGAGGCGATCAGCATCGAGGGCATCCAGGACATCTCGCTGGCCGATCTCCACGCCGCCCGCGAACTCGGCTATCGCGTAAAGCTGCTCGGCGTGGCGCAGCGCACGCCGCACGGCGTCGAGCAGCGCGTGCATCCGACCATGGTGCCGCTGTCGTCATCCATCGCGCAGGTGATGGGCGTCACCAATGCGGTGACGGTGGACGCCGACGCCGTCAACGAGCTGACGCTGGTCGGTCCCGGCGCGGGCGGTCTGGCGACCGCCTCGGCAGTGGTGGCCGACATCGCCGATATCGCGCGCGGCATCCGCTCCGCGCCGTTCGGCCTGCCGGTGGAGCACCTTGCGCCGGCCGAGAAATCGCCGATGCAGCGCCACGAGGGCGGCTATTACATCCGGCTCTCGGCGCGCAACCATATCGGCGCGGCGGCGGCCATCGCCACGCGCATGGCCGAGCGCGGCATCTCGCTGGAAAGCATCGTCCAGCGTCGCGGCTGCGCCGCCGACGACAGCATCGTGCCGGTGGTGCTGGTGACTTACGCCACCACCGAAGCTTCGGTGCGCGAGGCGCTCGCGGCCATCGTCGCCGACGGCCATATCGCCGAAAAGCCGCAGGTCATCCGCATCGAGCGCGAATGAAATCGCGGCTTGACGCCGCGCTGATTATGTTCCTAATTTGTTCGCGTTCTGGCGTGGCGGGAGGACTTCATGCGGCTTTACTGGGCGCCTCACACGCGGTCGCTGCGCGCTCTGTGGCTGCTGGAGGAAATCGGGGCGCCCTATGAACGCGTCCTCGTCGATCTGAAAAACGGCGAGCAGCGCAGGCCGGCCTATCATTCCATCAATCCGATGGAGAAAGTGCCGGCGCTGCAGGACGGCGACGCCTGCGTGGCGGAATCCGGCGCGATCGTCGCATATCTCGCGGAAAAATTCCCGCAGGCCGGGCTTGCCCCGGCGATCGGCCAGCCGACGCGCGGCCGCTACCTGCAATGGCTGTTCTTTTCCGGCTCCTGCGTCGAGGCCGCGATCACCCAGAAATTCGGCAATGTCGCGTTGCCGGAAGGCTCGGCCGGGTGGGGCTCGTTCGACAGGGTGTTCAACGTGCTGGCGGAGACGCTGTCCGCCGGCCCCTATCTGCTCGGCGAAACCTTTTCCGCCGCCGACGTTCTGATCGCCTCCGACCTGCATTTCGTCATCGACGTCTTCAAGATGCTGGAGCCGCGCCCCGTTTTCACCGCCTATCTCGAACGCTGCCGCTCGCGTCCCGCCTTCCTGCGCGCGCAGAAGATCGATTCCGATGGGGTCTGAGGCGCGTTATCTGCTCGGCGTCGCCAACAGCGTTCTCGGCAGGCCGTGGCGCGACCGGCTCGACGCCGCGGGCGACGCGCGGGCTCTGGCCATCGCGCAGCAGACGGGGCTGCCGGACCTGCTGTCACGCGTTCTGGCGGGACGCGGCGTCACGCCGGAAACGGCTCTGGCCCATCTCGATCCCACCTTGCGCGCGCTGCTGCCAGAGCCCTATGCGCTCACCGCGATGCAGGAGGCGACCGAGCGGCTGGTCCGCGCCGTCGAGCGGCAGGAAACCATCGCCATTTTCGGCGATTACGATGTCGATGGCGCCTGTTCCTCGGCGCTGCTGGCGGAGTTCTTCGATTATTGCGGCGTCCCGCGCCTGATTCACATTCCGGACCGGATCACGGAGGGCTACGGCCCCAACAGCGAGGCGATCCGCGCCCTGGCCGGCGCGCGGCGCCACGCTGCTGGTCACGGCCGATTGCGGCACGACGAGTTTCGAGCCCTTCGTCGAGGCGCGGAGGCTCGGGATGGATGTGGTCGTGCTCGATCATCATCAGGCGCCCGAGGTCTTGCCCGACGCCATCGTGGTCAATCCCAACCGGCAGGACGACGTGTCCGGGCAGGGCGCGCTCTGCGCGGCGGGCGTGGCCTTCGTCGCGATGGTCGCGCTCAACCGGGCGCTGCGCCAGCGCGGCTTCTGGCGGGAGCGGCTGGAGCCCGACCTGCTGCTGTCGCTCGATCTCGTCGCGCTCGCCACGGTCGCGGACGTCGCGCCGCTGACCGGCCTCAATCGCGCCTTCGTCGTCAAGGGCCTGTCGCTGATGAAGTCGCGCGGCCGCATCGGGTTGCGCGCGCTGGCCGACGTCGCCGGCTTGAACGGGCCGCCGCGCGCCTATCACCTTGGCTTCCTGCTCGGGCCGCGCATCAACGCGGGCGGCCGCATCGGCGACGCGGCGCTGGGCGCCAGACTGATGCTGCTTCGCGACGAACTGGAGGCCGGCTCCATCGCGACGGAACTGGACCGCCTCAATGGCGAGCGGCAGATTCTCGAAAAGCAGATGCTTCAGGAGGCTTTGGGCGAGGCCTACAAGCAACTCGGGCCTGCGGAAGAGGGCGCCTTCGTCCTCGCCGCCGGAGACGGCTGGCAGCCGGGCGTGGTGGGCCTCGTCGCCTCGCGGCTCAAGGAATTGTTCGGCCGTCCGGCTTTCGCGCTCGCCTTCGACGGCGACATCGCGACGGGGTCGGCGCGGTCGATCGCGGGCGTCGATCTCGGGAGGGCGGTGCGCACGGCGGTCGAGCGCGGCCTCATCGTCAAGGGCGGCGGTCACGCCATGGCGGCCGGCGTCACCCTGCGGCGCGACCAGCTCGACCACTTTCAATCGTTTCTCGGCGAAACATTGGCCGAGCCGGTCGCTCGCGCCCGCGCCAACGCCGGCCTTGCGGTGGACGGCTTGCTGACCGCCAGCGCCTGCACGCCGGCTCTGGTCGAGGAGATCGAAAAGGCCGGTCCGTTCGGCGCGGGCAATCCGGAGCCCGTGTTCGTCCTGCCGCAACACCGGATCGCCGATATCCAGCCCTTCGGCGCCGACCATCTCCGCCTTCGAATCCAGGCGGGCGACGGCGCGCGCATGGAGGTCGCGGCCTTTCGCACGGTGTCCTCGCCGATCGGCGCCGCGCTCGCCAAGGCGCGCGGCGAGCGGGCGAATCTGGCCTGTTCGCTCTCCCTCGATCATTGGGGCGGCCGGACGAAAGTCAGCGCGCGGCTGGTCGATCTGGCTTTTTGCAAGCCCGGCCAGGGCCATTGAACAAAAATCGGCGGGTGAGGGGCAAAATTTGGCGGGCAGGGGGATGAAAGGCTTGCCAGCATGATTTGGCGCGTTTATACGTCGCCCCACTTCGCGAACGGCCCCGCCGCTTCGCGCCCCGCGCCCATCGTCTAGCGGTCTAGGACGTCGCCCTTTCACGGCGAAAACAGGGGTTCGATTCCCCTTGGGCGCGCCAATAAAATCAATATGTTAGTGTGATCCGGGCGGTCTCTGTCCAATATCTGTCCAATATTCATTGGCGGACAGGTGCGGACGTTTGCGGGCAAGCGCGATGCAATCACCGTCAAAAACGCAGGCAACGTAAGTCCCTGGGGTTCTGTGAAGCGACGTAGAGAGGACCAACCCACGTCACCTAGTTTCTGTTGAGCTGAACGGGATAAAATACGAAGGGCGTTACCAAGTTGAAGTTGGGATGATCCGCGTGTCATATAGGGCGCCTCGAAGACGACGAGCTAGGCGGGTCCGCCGGAGCGCCAGAAAGCTTGGCTCGGATCATATTGGGCGAACTTGTCAGGGAAGCGTAGCCGGATTGGTTGCTCGCCGCAGTGAAACCTGAACGCCCTTAGGATCGGCATGACGATCGCCAACGCCGTCGAGATGGGCCTGAATGGCGGCGATTTTAGGCGCCCTGGTGAAAGGTGTGTCGGGCTATTTGGACGCGCTTGATTTTACTGAGTTTTCGAATAGCGAAGCGCACCTGGTCCCAGTGGGCCGCCTGTTGAAGGGCTTGCCGAGACGCCTCAGCCCTTTGCATCTCAGCGAGATCGTGCGCAACGCAAATGGCCGTGTCGCCAAATTCGCGGATCATAGCCGCCGCTTCGGCAACTATGAGAGATTTTGCAACTCGACGCTTCTTGAGCCAGGCAATCAGCATAAGCGCCCCTCCTGACCCTAATGACCGCATCGCAGGCGCGAAGTAAAAAGGGAAACTGGCCGCGGTACATCCGCAGCGACCCGCCAGTTGCTCAGCGTGAATCCGATGTGGGTGCGTCCTCTCGCTTGTACAAGAGTGTAGCACGGCACGGGGACGATCCAGGACATGGGGGGAAGGGATTCGGCAGCGGCGCGCGCGCCTAGCCCACGCTTGCCTAAAGTGGAAATGGCATAGCTTGTCGGCCCCTGCTCGACGACTGCCAGGCGTGACTAGTTTGTTTGTCGTAAAAGCCCCGCAGTTTTCGCATGGCACCGAGACTCTAAACAGATGGTGGCGAGCCAATAGAGGAGGCCGTTACGATGGACAATATTCAATTGGTCCAATCACTCTACGCAGCTTTCGCACGCGGGGACCTGGAGTCCATTGTCGCGGGATGCGATCCTGACATTATCTGGATTTCAAATGTGGACCCCGCACTGCTTTCCTTCGGCGGGGAACGCAGGGGTCTTGACGGAGTTCGTTCGTATTTCCGCGAACTGGCCGCGAACATCTATTTTGATTCCTATCGGCCGCGCGAACTTTTCGCTGGTCCCGATTTCGTCGCTGTGTTCGGCCGCTCGATTAGTCACTCGATGGTGACGGGCGATCCCTTCGAAGACGACTGGATGCATCTGTTCAAGATTCGAAACGGGAAGGTGATCGAGTTCCGGGTTTTTAACGATACCCATGCGTTGGTGCAGGCTCATTTCGGTGGCGATATTCATTCGGTCACCGTCGAAGGCGACACAGCCGCTCCCGCATTGAAGTCGCCTGGGAACTAATCAACCAAGCAGGCAGGGCCTCGAACCCACCACCCCAAGACCTTCGAGGCGACCGCCCGCCGCGGCTGGCGTTTTGCCCTTGAAGGAGGACCGCCCGGGCAAAGTCGCCACGTCGCAATTAAGCTGTTCGCATTCGGCGACGGTGATGTCTTCTTTGGATAGTTCCGTTGCATTAACGTATTGCGTCAATTCTGAAAGGTGTCGGCTCACTTCATTCAGATGAAATCCAATGCGATCCAGCATTTCGCTCGGTTGATCAGCGTACGCAATTTCAAGCCGAGCATATGCGAGGTCAATGCTCGCCACCTCGATCAAACTTTTGGTTTCTTTCAGCATTTCCGCCCCTGATGCGATTTCGCATCGTTTATTTATAAACTAATACAATATTAGCAAAGTTAGGCGGCCCCTGACTTACGTTGGCGCAAACTCGCAGTTTAATTTTTCTAAATTCAGCCGACAAAAACTTAACCTGTCCTAATATTCCTGGGCGTTCTCATTCTCGGCGTATCCCGCGACCAGGGTCAAAATGACCCGCCTCGCTTTTTGATCGCGAATGCGGAGAAATCGTGCAGCAACGCCGCCGCCTCGGCCTCTTCCGTCGTTTCCGACACAATGGCCACGCTCGCGCCAGGAGCTGGGTCCTTCATAGGCAGTCCTTTGAAAAACGCGAGGACGTCGACATGAAGCACTTTAGACAAGCGCAAGAGGACGGCGGCGGGGACGCGCTCGGCCCCGGTTTCAAATTCCCGAAGCTGCTCCGGTTCAACGCCAATCGCGGCCGCTACGTCGATACGGGAGCGCCCAGCCTGCCGGCGGATCTCGTAGAGCTTTTGACCGATATATAAATTGATGGCGTCTTGCCGCACCATTTCGTTTCCCGATCAGCAGAAAAGATAAATTAATTGCTGAAGTATACATGGGAACGATGCTGCCGACATATGAGGCAAAGGGCTAAGTGTCAATCAGCACGGAATCGGGACCCGGATTTTGCATCGAAGAGGGACCCCTTGCTTTGGGCAGAGCCGACGCGACAGCGCGCGCCTGGGCGGAGTTGGCGGGGGTTGCGCAGCCGTGGCGCGTGCGGAGGCATGAGGCTGGGGTTGAGGTCAGGCGCGATGCTTGAAGCGCCAGCTGTCGTTGCTGGTTTCGACGATGTCGCAATGGTGCGTGAGGCGGTCGAGCAGCGCCGTCGTCATCTTGGCGTCGCCGAAGACGCTAGGCCATTCGCCGAAGGCGAGGTTGGTGGTGACGATCACAGACGCGCGCTCGTAGAGTCGGCTGATGAGATGGAACAGCAGCTGGCCGCCAGCCTGGGCGAAAGGCGGATAGCCGAGTTCGTCGAGCACGACAAAGTCGAGGCGCGTCAGGTAATCGGCGAGCCGGCCCGGGCGCCCGGCGCGGGTCTCCGCCTCCAGACGATTGACGAGGTCGACCGTGTTGAAGAAGCGCCCGCGCAATTTCGCCCGGATGCAGCTGCGCGCGATGGCGATGGCCAGATGCGTCTTGCCGGTTCCCGTGCCGCCGATCAGCACCACGTTGCGTTGTTCTGCGACGAAGCCGCCGCGGGCGAGATCGCGCACCAGTGTTTCGTTGACGGCGGCGGCGTCGAAGTCAAAATCGTCGAGGTCCTTGGCCAATGGCAGCTTGGCCACCGTCAGCTGATATTTGATGGAGCGCGCCTGCTTTTCGGCAATTTCGGCGCCGAGCAGATCGCCGACCGACATCGACATCGTCCTGCTCAAGAACGACGCCTACGCCATTCTCGGCCTCGAGATGGAGCGGGTTCGGGAAAACGAGCTGAACGCCCGGATGAAATCGATGCTCGATCTCGGCGATCCGACGCTCGACTGGGCGAAGATCGCGAACGGCCACGGCGTGCCGGCGACCCGCGCGGAAACCGCGGAGGAGTTTCACCGGCAATCCGCGGCCGCCCTGGACACCAGGGGATCGCGTCTGATCGAGCGCCAGGTCGTCACGCCAAAGGAGTGCCGCGCGCTCCCGGAGGATTACGTTCACAAAAACCGTTGAGGTTCCGGGTGGCGTTGCGGATTTAATGGCGGCGCGCCACTTAACCAGACCAAGGCGCGTCCCTACATGACAATGCGCCATCCCCGGCAGTCACCGGAACATCAGTAGCGTTTTGCGGCATTTGATTTCGACGTCCCCCTCGAATTCCGGGCGCGCGGCCAACAGTTCGCGGGTCGAAGAGAGCGCGCGCGCCGATCCGGCCTCGGCGCTGGACCTGTTCCATCCCGCCGTCGCGCGCTTGGTTTCGAACGCTGATTTGCCGCGCCCACCGTCGCGCAGGCTGAAGCCTGGCCGGCCATCAAGCCGGGCGGCGACGCGCTGATCGCCGCGCCGACCGGCTCCGGCAAGACCCTGACGGCTTTCCTCGCCGCGATTGATGCGTTGGTGCGCAGAAAGCACGGTCACGCCCCCGCTGCCGGATCAGACGCGGGTGTTGTATGTGTCGCCATTGAAGGCGCTGTCGAACGACATCCGCGTCAACCTGCTGGCGCCGCTGGAAGGCATCGGCCGGGAGCTGGCGGCCCACGGGCATGGCGCCGCACGGCACTCCGCACTGCCGTCCGCACCGGCGATACCCACGCAGGCCGAGCGCAACGCCATGCGCCGGCGCGCCCGCCGCATATCCTGGTATCGACGCCGGAATCGCTGTACGTGATGCTGGGGTCGGACAGCGGCCGCTGCCCTGCTGGCCAAGATGTGCAGACTGTGATTATCGACGAGATCCACGCCCTCGCCGCCTAACAAACGCGGCGCGCACCTGTCCCTTACCCTGGAGCGACTGCGAGCTCTTTGCGCGCAGCCGCCTGCGCGCATCGGCCTGTCGGCCACGCAAAAACCGATCTCGCGGTCGCCCGATTCCTTGTTGGCGCTGGTTTACCGGCCCGCCCACTGCGCGTCGTCGATGCCGGCCATGTTCGCGCGCGCGACCTCGCCCTGGAACTGCCTCGTCGCCGCTGGAAGCCGTGATGTCCACGAAGTATGGAAGCAGTTTACGATCGTATGGCGGAGCTGACCGAGTGCATCGCACGACGCTCGTCTTCGTCAATACGCGGCGCATGGCGGAGCGCATTGCGCGGCATCTGGCCGACCGCCTCTGCCCCCCAGCATGTCGCCGCCCACCACGGCAGCCTGGCCCAAAGAATACCGGCTGGATGCCGAGCAGCGGCTCAAGCGCGGCGAAATTGCAGGTGCTGATTGCCACCGCATCGCTGGAACTGGGCATCGACATCGGCGATGTGGACCTGGTCTGCCAGATTGGTTCGCCGCGCAGCATCGCCATCCTTCCTGCAACGTGTGGGCCGCCTCCGGCCACCATGTGGGCGGCCTGCCCAAAGGGCGGCTGTTCCCGCTGTCGCGCGACGAACTGGTCGAATGCGCCGCCTTGCTCGACAGCGTGCGGCGCGGCGAACTCGACCGCCTGACCGTCCCTGACCGGCCTCT
>CAWETR010000024.1:0-153544 GCA_963811975.1 uncultured Alphaproteobacteria bacterium | reverse complement strand
GGCGACTAGAGTGGCTTTCCAGGTCGGCCTTCTGCTTTTTACCGCCATCACGCAGCTCGACATGACCGGGCCTTACGAGGTTTTCTCGAAATTCCCCGGCGCGCGGGTCCATCTCGTCGCGAAAGATCTGGAGCCAGTGACGGCGGAGGGCGGACTACGCATCCTGCCGACGACGAGTTTCGCGGATTGTGAGGCGCTCGACCTGATCTGCGCGCCGGGCGGCGCCGGCGTCAACGCCCTGCTGAACGACGACATCGTGCTGGACTTCGTCCGGAAATTCCAAGGCGAAAGGCGCCCGTTATGTCGCCAGCGTCTGCACCGGAGCGCTGGTTCTCGGCGCGGCCGGTTTGCTTGCGGGAAAACGCGCGACCACGCATTGGATGAGCGACGACATGCTGTCGGCGTTCGGCGCGAATCCGGTCCATGCGCGGACGGTGATCGACGGCAATGTGATTACCGGCGGTGGCGTGACCGCAGGCATCGATTTCTCCCTTGCATTGGCCGCCGAGGCTTTCGGCCCCGACCTCGCCAAATCCATTCAACTGGGCATCGAATATGATCCGCAACCGCCTTTCGATGCGGGCCCGCCCGAACGCGCCGGGCCTGAGCTTGTGGCGCGCGCTCGCGCTGCGGCCGCGTCGCGCCAGGCCGAGCGTCGGCAGGCGGTCGATCGCGCCGCGGCAAAACTCAAATAACCGCCGCTCTATGGCGCCTCGACCCATTCGAATTCCGGCAATTGCGTGCGGGCGAAGGTGAACTGCCGCTTGGCATAATGCCGGCTGTCGCGCTTGCTCTTTTCGACCGCCGCTGCAAGCGAACAGTCTCCGCGCAAAAAAGCGCTCAGGCCGGGGACGCCGACCGCGCGCATCGCGGGCAAAGTGGGGTCGAGGGCGCGGGCGATCAGCCTGCGGACTTCGTCCAGCGCTCCCGCTTCCATCATCCGGTCGAACCGCGCGTCGATGCGGGCGTTGAGCGCCTCGCGCGGCGGGGCGAGAAAGAGGCATTGGCAGCGCGCAGCTTCAAACAGCGCCCCTTCCCGCGCGCCCTGAAACGTAACGAGCGGCGCGCCAGACGCCTCGAAAATCTCGAGCGCGCGCAAAATGCGCTGTGGGTCGGTCGGGCGCAGTCTTGCAGCGGTTTCCGGGTCGCGCGCCGCCAGTTTCGCATGCAGTTCGGCGGGCGGGACGCCCTCGGCCTCGGCGCGGATTCGGGCGCGCACCGCGTCGGGCACGGCGGGGATGTTGGAAAGCCCGTGCAGCAAGGCCTTGAAATACATCCCTGTTCCGCCGACGAAAATCGGCAGCAGCTTTCTGCGCGCAGCCTCGTCCCGCGCGGCGCGAGCGTCCGCGAGCCATTGGCCGACGGAATAATTGCGTTCGGCGCCGATATGGCCGAAAAGGAGGTGCGGAACGTCGCCGGCCTCATCCGGCGTCGGGGCCGCCGACAGGATCGGCAGATCCTGATAGACCGCCATGGAATCGGCGTTGATCACGACGCCGCCCAGATCCCGCGCAAGCGCGATGGCGCGCGCGGACTTGCCGCTGGCCGTGGGCCCTGCCACAAGGACGGCCTGAACATCCTTTCGATTCGACAAGTTGCGAGCGTTCAAATCTTTATGACCCATGTCGCCACATTGGTCGGCGCGCCCGGCGCCGAGGCCCTGACCCCCGAAATTCTTGCCGCCGCGGCAAGCCGGCTCCCCGGAGCGCGCCAGCCCGTCGTCCTCGCGCGCGATGATGCGGCCGACATTCCTTTCGCACCCGGCGCCGCCCATGGCAATCATTCCGACGGCGCTTTCGCCGACGCCGCCTATTGCCGCGCCGCGATGTCGGTGCTGCGGCTGGGCCTCGGCGACGCGCCGATCGACGTGTTCGTCCAGCCCGCCGCCGGACGGCGCAAGAAGCTGCTGCTCGCCGACATGGATTCGACCATGATCGGCCAGGAATGCATCGACGAACTGGCCGATTTCGTCGGATTGAAGGATCAGGTCGCCGCGATCACCGAACGCGCCATGCGCGGCGAGATCGCCTTCGAGCCCGCCCTGCGCGAGCGCGTCGCCCTTCTCAAGGGACTCGCCGCCAGCGTGGTGGAAACGGCGATCAACGAGCGCATCACGCTGACCCCCGGCGGCCGCGCGCTGGTGCAGACGATGCGCGCCCACGGCGCCTATACCATGCTGGTTTCGGGCGGTTTTACTGTTTTCACCTCGCGCATTGGCGAAGCCATCGGCTTTCACGAGAACCGCGCCAACACCCTGCTGATCGAAGGCGGACGCTTTGCGGGCCGGGTGGCCGAGCCGATCCTGGGCAAGGCCGCCAAGCTCGCCACGCTCAAGGAGCTGACGATCGCGCACGAACTCGCGCCGGAGGAAACGCTGGCCATCGGCGACGGCGCCAATGACCTCGCCATGCTGGAGGCCGCAGGCCTCGGCGTCGCTTATCACGCCAAGCCCGCGGTCGCCGCCGCTGCGCAGGCGCGGGTGGATCATAGCGACCTCACCGCCTTGCTCTACGCGCAGGGTTTTGCCGCGCATGAGTTCGTGACGGAATAAACGACGATCGCCTAGCGGGCCGCCGAGGCGGCCCCCGCCCATGCGGTTTTATCGAAAATCTGGGTTTCGAAGCCGGAATTCTCGAAAACCGCGACGGGTTCGGCGCAGAGCCGCCCTCGCATCGTCGGGCTGAGAGGGCCAGCCTGCGACGGTTCGCGCGCCAGATAACAGCCCTGCTCGCGCGGCAGGCCGGTCGCCACATAATAGTCGATCTTGTAATCGCGCAGGACGTCCGCCAGCGGCGGCCCCGCCTTCAGCTTCTCGTAGAAAGCGCGATCGCCGACCAGCCCTTCGAGCTGGAGCAGCGGCGACGCGATAAGATAGCCGACCGTGCCGGACCGGTCGCCCATCGCGTAAACGCCCTTGTGGCCGGCCTCGAACGCCGCGATCTGCTCCGCGGCGCGCAGGATCGAAACGGCGCCTGACGTCGGCCGCGCGAAAAAGGCCGTCATCACGGCCAGCGCGGCGGCGAAAGCCCAATTCGCGCGTGGCCCGGGCGCCAGACCCGCCGGCGCCTTTGCCAAAGCGGCGGGGCCGAGCACGGCGGCGAAGAAGGCGAACGGGTAGAGATACCAGGTCCAGAGCGGCCAATCGCCCGAGACGGACAATGCAGCGAGAAACAGCAGCGGGTGAAGGAACACGCACAGGCGCACGCGCTGCGGCCCGTCCAGCGTGCGCACATCGCTCGCCAGCGCCAACGCCAGATAAGCGGCGCCCATCGCAAGGCTCGGCCAGGTCAGGACGATATTGACGAAATTCGGCTTGAATAACCAGGCCACCGGAACAAGCGAAGGCGGCCATGCGCTTTTTAGATTCTTGGCCATGCCCGAGATCGGCAGCACCGTGTCGAACAGCAGCGCGTTCGAGACCACATAGGCGGCCACCGGCAACAGGCCGAGCCCGAAGAAAAGGCCGCTGCGCAGCAGCGCAGGCCATCGCCTGCGCGCGGTGGCGAGGCTGAGCAAACAATAGAGCGCGATGGCGATGAGGCCATCGACGCGGCTGAGAATGGCGAGGCTCGCCAGCAGGCCGCTTGCAAAAGCCTCGGACGCGCTCTGGCGTTCGATCGGCTTGGCGGCCATGCGCGCCCAGAACCAGCCGAGGAAAAACAGGACGGCGCCCGCCTCCATCCCGGTGCGCGCGATCGTCGCGCCAAAGAACAGCGAGAACAGCAGCGTCGGAAGGTTGTACCGCGAGCCCTGCGAGGTCTGTCGCTGTAAGGCTCGCAGGGCGAGGGAAAAGCAGCCAACCAGCGCGAACACCAGCAGGACCGTCGCTACCAGAAACGGCGTCCCGCCTCCGGTCACGACATGAACGCCGGCGAGCGCCGCGAGCCAGAGCGGATGGTAGCCGTTGGTCTGCTGCATGCCATTGAAGGTGGAATGGCCGTCGTCCGCCAGATGGCGCGCGATTTGCGCGTAATAGAAGAAATCGTCGGTGAAATAGGACAGCGACAACGGTCCGGCAAACCGCGCCAGCAGGGCGCAGAGGTAAACGCCCAGCAGGAGCGCCGGAAGCAGGATCGCATTGCGCGTCTGGGCGCATTGTCTTGACGTCTGGTCCATGTCTCGTGGTCGATGTCTCGCCGAAGGCCGGAGACGCCCGGCCCTTGTGTTCGATGGCGCGGCGGCGATTCTAAGCGAGACGGGTTAAGACAATCCGGTACTATCGGATTTGTTCATGCACCCACAATCCCTGGTTGACGCCAAGCTTTCGACGCCGTAAGAACATTTCATGAACATAGTCGCTCTTACGCTTGCCAGGTTCAACGCGCTTTTCCCTGATGAAGAGGCGGCGCGTGCTTGGTTTGAGCGCGCCCGCTGGCCGGATGGGCCGGTCTGCCAGCACTGTGACTTCATCAATAAATCATGGTGGCTTAAGACCAGGAGACTCTGGTGCTGTGGCTTGTGCCGTCGGCAGTTCTCAGTCACCGCCGGCACGCCGATGCACGGGTCGCATCTGTCGTTGCTCACCTGGGCGCGGGCGATCTATCTGATCCTTGCTTCCTCCAAAGGACTTTCCGCCGTGAAGCTCGGCGAAATGCTTGGCGTCTGCTATTCGACCGCCTGGTTCCTCGGCCATCGCATCCGCGCGATGATGAGCGAAGCCGATCCGCTTCTCTCCGGCGTCGTCGAACTCGACGAAATGTACGGCGGCGCCCCGCCGCGCAGGAAAGCTGCTGGCGATCTTTCTCCGCCGCACAAAAGCGGGCGCGGCCCGCGCCGGCCGCTCGTCCTGGTCGCCGCCCAGCGCGGCGGTACGGTCGTCGCCAAGACCATTCCGACCCACAGCCGCGCCGCGATCCGCGACGCGCTCAACGGGCTGCTTTCGCCTGACGCCACCGTCATGACCGACGGCTTGCCCGCCTACAAGCAGTTCGGCCGCGACCGACAGCATCTCGCCGTCACCCATTCGGCCCGCGAATATGCCAGAACCGACGCAGCTACCGGCCGCCGCGTCCACGTCAATAGGGTTGAAAGCTTCAATTCCCTGCTTCGCCGCGCAATTATCGGCGTCTGGCACTGGATCAGCGCCAAGCATCTGCAGCGCTACGCCGGCGAAACGACGTTTCGCTCGAACCATGGCGATGAAGCCTGCCTCGACCGCATGGCGCGCCTCATCCGCAACGGCGACGGGAACCGGCTTTCCTACGCCGAACTGGTCGAGGCGGCCTGAATGGCGCGGCGCCGGAAGAGAGAGCATAAACCGGCGCATCGCACCGACCTGTTGCCGTCGAATCTCACCGCGAAGAAGCGGCAGGAGATTCTCGCTCTGCTCAAAGCCTATCGCGCCGGCGCGGTTCTGATCGGGCGCGAGCAATGGCGGCTGTTCTTCGAGACGGCCAAATTCAACAAGCACAAGGACAACGACAAGGTCACCTTCGCGGCTGTAATCGGCAATGCGGCGCGGGTGCAGATGGCGCGTCACCAGGTCGTCGAGGCGCTGAAGTCGTTTATGGCGAACCGCGCCAATGACTTCCGCAGCGCCGTCGGCGGCTCGTCGATTAATGGCCCGACGAAGCACGCTCTGCGCGTCATCAACAAGGCGCACGCGTGGTTCGACCTGCAGCGCGACGTGATGATGCCGGCGAACGCCAAGGCGGATTATGCCGGCCGGGCGATTCCGCCAGAGGTGCGCCGTCTCGCGCGCGCAATCATGCGCCAGGTGATGAGCCGGCATCGCAAGCCCAACCTGTCGCGCATCTCGATGCGGCTCGACATTCGCGGCGCGCAGATCGCCAAGCCGGTCAGCGCCACGCAGAACGGCAAGGTCGTCTATTGGCTGCGCATCAGCCGCTTGGGCGGTGGATCGCGCTTCGACGTGCCGCTACTAAGCCACTGGCGACACCAGAGCCGCTCTGGAGAGCTCGCTGGTTCGGTCCAGATCAATTGCAACCGTGCTGGAGAATTGACCTTTGGCGTCGTGACCGACATCGGCGCCGCCTGCGCCGCCGCGCGCGCCTCTTATCAAGGTGAAGGCGAAATCGCGCTCGACTTCGGCCTCACCACCATGTTCGGCACGAGCGAGGGCCAGCTGCTCGGCCAGAACTGGCTCAAGCGCCTGCGTCAGTTTGACAAGACCATCTCGCTGATCGCGGCCAGCCAGCAGCGCGCCGGCAGGAAGCCGCGGAAATCCAAACGCTATTGCGCTTGGGTGGAGCGGCTGCGCGGCTTCATCAAATCAGAGGTCGATCGCGTCCTCAACAAGCTGGTGAAGGACCGACGGCCAAAGGAACTGGTGCTGGAGCGGCTCGACTTCCGCAACCCGGAGCTGTCGCGCCGGCTCAACCGCATCATCGGCAATTGCGGTCGCGCCGTCTTGAAGGCGAAGCTCGCCGCGCTGGAGGAGGAAGAGGGAATCACGTCCACGCAGGTCAATCCGGCCTATACCTCGCAGAAGTGCGAGGCCTGCGGCTACGTGGACAAGCGCAATCGGCCCGAAGGCGGCAAGTTTCGCTGCCTGTTCTGCGGCCGCACGAAACACGCCGACCTCAATGCTCCCTCCAACGTCAGCCGGCGCCGTGCGCTGGCTGACGGGGCGTTGTGGATCAACAAGGCGTCGGTCCTTGCGCATGAGGTGGCGGCCTTCATGGCCGACTATCCGGTAATGCGGAAGCGACATGCCGGGCAGCGGGGCCTGCCCGCCGATCCTCGTTGGTCAAACCCTTACTTCGCTAAGGTTTTGCCCGCGAGAGGAGGTCATCCGCCCGCCGTGAGGCGCGCGAAAGAGGGGCAACCACCAGTCCTTGTGGCTGCGTGAGCAAACCCGATAGTGCCCAGACAATCGTTGCTGTTCCCGAGCGATGCGCCAGCGGCGGCGCACAATGGAGCGATGCAGGAACCAACGAAACGCCTTGACGTCGCCAGCCGAAATCAGCATGGTGCGGCCATGACGCATTCGCAAAATCTTTGCGGTCTTTCGATTATCAGCTAGCTGCAAAGCTGGCTGGCGCCGTCATGTCTCCCAAAAAATCGCTGCGAGATCGACGCCCCGGCCAGACCAGGGGGAATCATGTCCGTCGCGACGCCGCTCAAACTCTACAATACGCTCACGCGCGAGCGCGAAGTCTTCACGCCGCTCGACCCCAACGCCGTGCGGCTCTATGTCTGCGGCCCGACCGTCTATGATTACGCCCATATTGGCAATGCGCGCCCGCTGATCGTGTTCGACGTGCTCTACCGGCTGCTGCGCGAAAAATACGGCGCCGCTCACGTCAAATATGTCCGCAACATCACCGACGTCGACGACAAGATCAACGCGCGCGCCGCAGAGCGCAAGATCACCATCCGCGAGCTGACCGAAGAGACCAACCGCGTCTTCCAGGAGGACGTCGCGGCGCTCAACTGCCTGCAGCCCGACGTCCAGCCGCGCGCCACCGAACATATCGCCGAAATGATCGCGATCATCGAAAAGCTGATCGCCAACGGCCACGCCTATGCCGCGGACGGCCACGTGCTGTTCGACGTGCCCTCGATGCCCGACTATGGCGCGCTGTCGCGCCGTCCGCTCGACGACATGATCGCCGGCGCCCGCGTCGACGTCGCGCCCTACAAGAAGGGCGAGATGGATTTCGTGCTGTGGAAGCCGTCGAAGGAGAGCGAGCCGGGCTGGGACAGCCCGTGGGGCCGCGGCCGTCCGGGCTGGCATATCGAATGCTCGGCCATGTCGTTCAAGCATCTCGGCGAGGTGTTCGACATCCATGGCGGCGGCATCGACCTCGTCTTCCCGCATCACGAGAACGAAATCGCCCAGACGCGCTGCGCCTTCGGCCATGACGTGATGGCGAATGTCTGGATGCACAACGGCTTCCTGCAGGTCGAAGGCGAGAAAATGTCGAAGAGCCTCGGCAATTTCGTCACCATCCACGAGCTGCTGCACAGCGACAAATTCGGCGGCAAGCCATGGAAGGGCGAGACCTTGCGCCTCGCCATGATGCGCAGCCATTACCGCCAGCCGATCGACTGGACCGTGAAGGCGCTGGAAGAGGCCGAGAAAACCCTCTCGCGCTGGTACGCCATTCTGCGCGCGCAGGCCGTGACGCCCGAGACGGCGGCGGACGCGCCCTTGCGGCAGGCCTTCGTCGAGGCCTTGTGCGACGATCTCAACATTCCCCGCGCCATGGCCGAACTGCACGCGATGGCGGCCAAGGCCGAGCCGCGCGACAGTGACAGCGCGACCGCCAAGGCGGAGGCCGAAAAGCTATTGCGCGCGGCGAACCTGCTCGGCCTGCTGCAGGACGATCCCGCCGCATGGGAGCAGAAGGCCCCCGAAATCGAGGTGGACGTCGCGGAAGTGGAAAAGCTGATCGGCGAGCGCCTCGCGGCGCGCAAGGCCAGGAACTTCGCGGAATCCGACCGGTTGCGCGACCTGCTGGCCGACATGGGCGTCAAGCTCAAGGACGGCAAGGACAAGACGACCGGCGAACCGACCACCGAATGGGAGGTTGCGGGATGAGCGAACCGTCCGACGAGAAGGAAAAGGACTGGCGCGACTCGCTGCCGTTCCCGGCCCACTGGCTCATCTACATCGTCGCGAAACTGGTCGTGCTGGCGCTGGTCGCGGCCTTCGCGCTGCATTGGTACGGATTGCTGTGATGGCGGAAAAAATCGCGCTCCGACCGGCCCTGCCCGCCGACGCGCCCGTGCTCGCCGCCTTGTTCCAGGCCAGCATCGAAGAGCTCGGCGCAGGAGGATTACAGCGAGGCCCAGCTCGACGCCTGGGCGGCGCTCGCCGACGACGAGCAAGCCTTCGCGCAGAAGCTCGCCGGCGCGCTGACTATCGTCGCCACGATTGGAGGCGAGATCGCCGGCTTCGCCAGCCTCAAGGGCGCCGATTGCCTGGACATGCTCTATGTCCATCCGTCGTTTGCGCGCCGGGGCGTGGCGACGCAATTGTGCGACGCGATCGAAAAGCTCGCCAGCGCCCGCCGCGCGGTGATCCTCAAGGCCGATGTCTCCGATTGCGCCCAAAGCTTCTTCGCCGCGCGACATTACGCGGCGCTCCAGCGCAACATGGTTTTTCTGGGCGACGAAGTGCTGGGCAACACCAGCATGACGAAAAAGCTCGCCCCCGCCAGTGCGCCTTCGTCGAAGGCGCACTAGAGTTTGTTTCAACGCATATTCTTGTCGAAAAAGTCGAACAACTTTTTCGGAATATGCTCAAAAGAGCAGGTCCAATGAGCCGCGAACGCGTCACTCTGTTCGACACCACCTTGCGCGACGGCGCCCAGACCACGGGCGTCGATTTCTCGCTCGACGACAAGAAGCAGATCGCGACTCTGCTCGACGCGCTCGGCATCGACTACATCGAGGGCGGCTATCCCGGCGCCAATCCGCAGGACACCGAATTCTTCAAGACAAAGCGCACGACGAACGCGCATTTCGCCGCCTTCGGCATGACCAAGCGCGCGGGGCGCTCCGCCGCCAACGATCCGGGCGTCGCCGCTTTGCTCGACTGCGCCGCCGACACCATCGTGTTCGTCGCCAAGAGCTGGGATTACCAGGTTCATGTCGCGCTCGGCTGCACGCTGGAGGAGAACCTCGAAGGCATTTCCGAGAGCGTGAAGGCGGCGGTCGCGGCGGGGCGCGAGACCATCATCGATTGCGAGCATTTCTTCGACGGCTACAAGGACAATCCCGATTACGCGCTCGCCTGCGCCGAAGCCGCCTACAAGGCCGGCGCGCGCTGGATCGTGCTGTGCGACACCAATGGCGGCACGCTGCCGCACGAGGTCGAAGCCATCGTGCGCGCGGTCTCGGCCCGCGTGCCCGGCGACCATCTCGGCATCCACGCCCATAACGACACCGAACAGGCGGTCGCCAATTCGCTGGCCGCCGTGCGCGGCGGCGCGCGGCAGATCCACGGCGCGCTCAACGGGCTGGGCGAGCGTTGCGGCAACGCCAATCTCTGCTCGATCATCCCGACGTTGCTGCTCAAGCCGGAACTGTCCGAGAAATACGAGATCGGCGTCACGCAAAGACAGCCTGCGCAGCCTGACCAAGCTCAGCCATACGCTCGACGAATTGCTCAACCGCGCGCCCGACCGCCACGCGCCCTATGTCGGCGCCTCGGCCTTCGCCACCAAGGCCGGCATCCACGCTTCGGCGGTGATGAAGGACCCGCGCACCTACGAGCACGTGCCGCCGGAAAGCGTCGGCAACGTCCGCCGCGTGCTGGTCTCGGACCAGGCCGGCAAGTCGAACATTCTCGCCGAACTGGAGCGCCTCGGCGTCGCCGTCGCCAAGGACGATCCGCGCGTGTTGCGGCTGCTCGACGCGGTGAAGGAAAAGGAAGCGCAGGGCTATGCCTATGAGGGCGCCGACGCCAGTTTCGAACTGCTGGCGCGCCGCGTGCTCGGCCATGTCCCGGATTATTTCGAGGTCGAGCGTTTCCGCGTCGATGTCGAGCGCCGCCACAACGCCGACGGCCAGCTGGAGACCTTTTCGGAAGCGACGGTGCGGGTGAAGATCGACGGCGACAGCCTGATCTCGGCGGCGGAAGGCAATGGCCCGGTCCACGCGCTCTATGTCGCCCTGTGCAAGGACCTCGGCAAATATCAGAAATTCATCGAGGACATCGAGTTGCTCGACTTCCGCGTGCGCGTGTTCCAGGGCGGCGCCGACGCCGTGACGAGGGTCCTGATCGAATTCGGCGACAACGACCGGCGAGACCTGGTCCACCGTCGGCGTCTCGCCCAACCTGATCGACGCCTCGTTCCAGGCCCTGCTCGACGCCATCGACTACAAATTGCTCAAGGCCGGGGCCTGAGCCGGCCTTTCCCAGCCTGCGCATTGAGCGGGATCATGGCGCGCGGCGCTTTATTGCAATAGTGTGACAGCAACTGCCGACGCGCCTCGCGCGCGTCGGTTTTTGCCTATTCGCCACTTCACCCGCGCCTCGCGCCTGCGCCTCATGGGGGAAACGAGCTTGGACCAGAAAACCGCAAAACCCGAAGCCGCCGCTGCGCCCAAGTCCGCGAACGCCGCCGCAAACGCCGCGGCGACGCCGTCGATCCCGCTGCCCGCGCTGGCGGCCGAGCCGCAGCCTGAAAAGAGCGCTCCGACGAAAAAGGCCGCCGACAAGGCCAAAGCCGCGGCCAAGGCCGCGACGGCCCACCCGGAATCGCCGCAGCATCATCTCGCCCAGATGCGGCACGACCCTGCCGCGATCCGCAAGGTGTTCGAGACCGGCGAATATCCCTATGCCGCGCGCCTGCGCACCGCGCCCTATGAAGAGCACATGCTCAAACTGCAGCAGGAACTGCTCAAGGCGCAGCGCTGGGTCGAGCAGAGCGGCGAGAAGATCGTCATGCTGTTCGAAGGTCGCGACGCCGCCGGCAAGGGCGGCACGATCAAGCGCTACATGGAGCACATGAACCCGCGCACGGCGCGCGTGGTCGCCCTGCAAAAGCCGACCGAGCGCGAGCGCACGCAATGGTATTTCCAGCGCTATATCTCACAATTGCCGTCGGCCGGCGAAATCTGCCTGTTCGACCGCTCCTGGTACAATCGCGCCGGCGTCGAACGGGTGATGGGCTTCTGCACCCCGACCGACTATCTCGAATTCATGCGGCAGTGCCCGGAAGTCGAGCGCATGCTGACCCGGTCGGGCGTCAGGCTGTTCAAATACTGGTTCTCGGTGTCGCGCGAGGAGCAGCGCCGCCGCTTCGAGGCGCGCAAGGACGATCCGCTGAAGCAATGGAAGCTGTCGCCGATCGACCTCGCCTCGCTTGGCAAATGGGACGAATATACCGAGGCCAAGGAGGCGATGTTCTTCTACACCGACACCGCCGACGCGCCGTGGATCATCGTGAAATCCGACGACAAGAAGCGCGCCCGCCTCAATTGCATGTCGCATTTCCTGTGGTCCCTGCCCTATCCCAACAAGGACCTCTCGATCGTGCGCCCGCCGGATCCGCTGATCGTCGGCTCGACCGAACATGTCATCGGCCACGACATGCACATCATCGAGAAGACGGTGCATCCGGATCTGAAACGAGGCTGACGACGCCAAAGTCCCAAAACAAGGCCCGCCGGGAACGGCGGGCTTTTTTTGTGGGCTTCAGTTCGCCTTGCGGTCCTGCGCCGCGGCCAGGAGCGGGTCCAGAACCGGAGCGAGAATGTTCTTTACGGCATAGTTCGAACCGGCCGGGGTGTAATGGCCGTAGTCCATGGAAATCATGTCCTCGGGCGTGCGCGGCCCGACGAAGCGCCGGCAGCCTTCCGCCGTGCATAATTTCGCGGCCTGCGAAACGTAGAAGACATTGTCGCCCCAGGAATGCGCGGCGAGGCGCGCGTCAAGTGCGAGGCTTTCCGGATTGAGATTTTCCCGCGAAATCTCGCTCGGATTTTTGCCCGCCAGCACTTCGCGCCCGATCAGCGACGGGAGGCCCGGCGACCAGGTCGGCACCTGCCCCATGACAAGGATCGGCGCCGCTACGCCGGCTTCGCGCAACGCCGCGACATTGGCGTCGAAATCCGTCAGGAAGCCGGGGAAATAACGAACATAGCCGTTGTAGAACTCGTCGAAATAGGCCGCCGCGACGATTGCGCTCGGCTTGAGCGCGACGATGTCGCGGAAGATTTCCTCGTTGATGGCGTGGCAGCGCGTGGAGCCGGTGACGCCGGCGGTCCAATCGCTTCGCGCGGTCAGCGGGGCGCAGCCGCCGGCGCCCAGGACCACCAGATTGACGCGGTCGCCATAGACGGTCTTCAGGCCTCGAACCAGATGCATCGCATGGGAATCTCCCACCAAGACAATCGTGGGCCGGTCGGGATGCGCGATGGTGAGGCAGCCGGCGCCGGTGAAAAAGGCGCTCGCGCTCTTGCGCTCCGCGTCCGGCGAATCGTGGCCGAAAATCCGCCCCTCGCCGCAGGTGCTGTTCTGGCTGAGATCCTCGGCCGCGATGGCGCGGTAGTTGAACACTTTGTTGACGTCGGCCGGGAACCGTTGCGGAAAGCCGTCGTGCTGCCGGGTGATGCTGCCGACGAGTCCGGCGAGCGCGAGACCGGCCAGCAGCGGCGCCGCCACGGCCATGCGGTTTTTTTCGATAGGCCTTGGCCACGGGGCCTTCGACGAACCGCCACGTCACAAAAGCAAGCAGGACGGCCAGGCCCAGCAGCAGCGCGGTCAGGGCATGGGGCAGATGATCGCCGAACCTGTTGTGGGCGATGGACAGCAGCGGCCAGTGCCAGAGATAAAGCGGATAGGAGATCAGGCCGAAGAATTGCGCGACGCGGTTGCCGAGCAGGATTTCGCTGATTCGTCGCGCCCGGCGCGGAAATGACGAGGGCGCAGCCGAGCGTCGGAACCAACGCATTGAACGACGGCCACGGCGTCGCCTCGCTGAACAGCCAGAGGCTGGCCAGCATCAGGGCGATGCCGAGCCCCGCGCGAACATTGGCGACGACGGGCGAAGGCGACGGCGGATCGGAAAAGACCTCACGCTGGGCCAGCAGGGCGCCGAGCGCGAGCTCCCAGGCGCGCGTGCTGAGAAAGAAAAAGGCGGCGGTGGAATCGCGCGCCGTCAGGACGATGCAGAACACCAGCGAGACGACGAAGATCGCGCCGATGGCGGGCGTCAGCAGGCGCCGGATCTTGAAGAGGCCGAGCAGCAGCGCGGGCCAGATCAGATAGAATTGCTCCTCGATGCTCAGCGACCAGAGATGCAGCAGCGGCCAGTAGCGCGAGGCGGGATTGAAATACGCGGCCGGACCGAAGGCTTGACGGTAAAGCCACAGGTTGACCGAAAAATAGGAGCTTCCCTCCATATGGCCGCCGAAGCGCCTGAAATCGTCTGGGTCGAGCAAAAACCAGCTTGCGACCCAGCTCGAAAACAGCACCAGCAGCAGCGCTGGGAGAATGCGCTTGATCCGCTTGCCATAGAAGCCGAGCAGCGAAAAATCGTCCGCCGCGCGCTCGCTCAGGATGATCCGCGAAATCAGGAAACCCGAAATGACGAAGAAGATATCGACGCCTGCGAAGCCGCCGGGCGCCGGCAGGCCTGCGTGAAAGGCGAGCACCGCCAGCACGGCCAGCGCGCGCAGGCCGTTGATGTCGGGACGAAACTCATGATGCGCGAGAGGCTTCGGCGCAAAGGCGCCGACGCCGGGATCGAAGGCCAGCTTGTCCAATCACATCCCCTGCGGGCCGCGGGTGATGGCGGCGACGCCGGTGCGCGAGACTTCCACCAGGCCGATCGGGCGCATCAGCTCGACGAAATCGTCGATCTTCTTGGCCGCGCCGGTCAGTTCGAAAATGAAGCTTTCCAGAGAGGCGTCGATGACGCGGGCGCGAAAAGCCTCGGCGAGGCGCATCGCCTCCATGCGGTTCTCGCCCTTGCCCTTCACCTTGATCATCGCCAGTTCGCGCTGGATGGCGTTGCCGAGCAGGGTGAGGTCCGTGACCTTGTGGATCGGCACGATGCGTTCGAGCTGGTGCGAGATCTGCTCGATCGTCTCCGGCGTGCCGGTGGTGACGATGGTGATGCGCGAAAGCTGCTGCGCATGCGCCACCTCGGCGACCGTCAGGCTTTCGATATTGTAGCCGCGGCCGGAAAACAGGCCGACGACGCGCGCAAGCACGCCCGGCTCGTTATCCACCAGCACGGAAAGGGTGTGGGTCTCGGAGCGAAACGCCTTGCCGTTGGAGGACGAATAGGGCGAGAGCGCGGCGGGGGTCTGGGCGTTCATGAAAGCCGATCCATCGTAGCCAGTTGAGCCCTGTCATTGCGGAGCGAAGCGACGGCGCCATCCACGGCCTTGACTGCGCCGGGGCTGGATTGCTTCGCTTCGCTCGCAATGACGGCGAGTTTGAAGCGACGCGGCGCGAAACGGTCGCGCCGCGAAAAAATCACACCAGCATCTTGCCCTTGTCGTCGATGACGCTGCCGATGTCCTCGGCGTCGGGCAGGATCATTTCGTTATGCGCCTTGCCCGACGGAATCATCGGCAGGCAGTTCTCCGCCTTGTCCACGAGACAGTCGAAGATCACCGCCTCGGGGCTGTCGATCATCTCCTGGATCGCGGCGTCAAGCTGCGACGGATCCGAGCAGCGGATGCCCTTGAGGCCATAGGCCTCGGCGAGCTTGACGAAATCGGGCAAAGCCTCGGAATAGGACGAGGAATAGCGCCCGCCATGCAGCAATTCCTGCCACTGGCGCACCATGCCCATATATTCGTTGTTCAGGATGAAGATCTTGACCGGGCAGCGATATTGCTTGGCGGTCGACAGCTCCTGGATGTTCATCAGGATCGAGGCCTCGCCCGCGATGTCGATCACCAGCGCGCCCGGATTGGCGAGCTGCGCGCCGATCGCCGCCGGCAGGCCGTAGCCCATCGTGCCGAGGCCGCCCGAGGTCATCCAGCGGTTCGGCTCCTCGAAATGATAGTGCTGCGCCGCCCACATCTGGTGCTGGCCGACTTCCGTCGTGATGTAGGTCTTGCGGCCCTTGGTCAAAGCGTAGAGCCGCTCGACCGCATATTGCGGCTTGATGGTCTTGTCGGAATTCTTGTAGCCGAAGGAATTGCGGCCGCGCCAGCGGTCGATCTGGCCCCACCACTCGGCCAGCGCCTTCTTCTCGACCGAATGCGCCTCGGAGCGCCACAGCCGCACCATGTCTTCGAGCACATGGGCGCAATCGCCGACGATGGCGAGATCGACCGGCACGTTCTTGTTGATCGAGGACGGGTCGATGTCGATGTGGATCTTCTTGGAAAAAGGCGCGAAGGCGTCGAGGCGGCCGGTGATGCGGTCGTCGAAACGCGCGCCGACGCAGACCATGAGGTCGCAATCGTGCATCGCGTTGTTGGCCTCGTAGGAGCCGTGCATGCCGAGCATGCCGAGCCAGTTCTTGCCGGACGCCGGATAGGCGCCGAGGCCCATCAGGGTCGAGGTGATCGGGAAACTGGTCTGGGCCACCAGTTCGCGCAGCAGCGTCGAGGCCAGCGGGCCGGCGTTGATGATGCCGCCGCCGGTGTAGAAGATCGGCTTCTTGGCCTTGGACATCATGTCCAGGGCCTGCTTGATCTTGCCGATATCGCCCTTGAGCTGCGGCTGATAGGTCTTGTGCTGGATGTTCTTGGGCGGCGTATAGACGCCCGAGGCGAATTGCACGTCCTTCGGAATGTCGATCACCACCGGGCCGGGACGGCCCGAACGCGCGATATAGAAGGCCTCGTGCAGGATGCGCGACAGGTCCTCGATGCGGCGGACGAGATAATTGTGCTTGGTGCAATGGCGGGTGATGCCGACGGTGTCCGCCTCCTGGAAGGCGTCCGAGCCGATCAGATGCGTCGGCACCTGGCCGGTGATGCACACCAGCGGGATCGAATCCATCAAGGCGTCGGTGAGGCCGGTGACCGCGTTGGTCGCGCCCGGGCCCGACGTCACCAGCAGGCAGCCGACCTTGCCGGAGGAGCGCGCATAGCCTTCGGCCGCATGGGCCGCGCCCTGCTCGTGGCGCACCAGGACATGCTCGATCCGGGTCTGATGGAACAAGGCGTCATAGATCGGAAGGACCGCGCCGCCGGGATAGCCGAACAAATGCGTCACGCCCTGGTCCTGCAGGGCCTGCACCACCATCTCTGCGCCGGTCATCGTCTTCGACATGTTCAGCTCCAGCCCTCTGTTCGTTTTCTCTGCCCGCGACACGTCGCGGGCAGAGGACCCCTCGCATCAGCTCGGCGCATCACGCCCTCGCTCCTAGCCAGGCCTGCGGCCCGGCGCCCATCTCGTCGCGCTTTCTCGCGCGTTACGCTTGCGGCCAAAAATAAAAAAGGCCCCTTTCGGGACCCGGGTAAGCGCCAGCGGCAGGTTGTCCGGGGTTCAGTCCCGGCCCGCTTCAGGCGCTCGAATGACTACAAGAATGTTCCGCACGAGGATCTCTTCCCGAATTGGTCGTTTCTCATAGGACAGGCTTTCGGGGCGGTCAAGCCTGTCCATCCGGCGCATGACGCAAAAAGATCGCTTCCGTGTCGCCGTAATCGCGCCGCTCAAGCACGTCGAAACCCGGCGCGGGCTCGAACGTCGCCGCAGCCGATTCCTCGACGATGACCAGCGCGCCGGGCGCGAGCCAGCCGCCGCGCGAAAGCGAGGTCAGCGCCGGCTCGGCCAAGGCCGCGATCATAGGGCGGATCGAGAAAAGCCAGGGTGTAGGGCGGTCCCGGCGGCGCCGCGCCCAGCCGGCGGGCGTCGCGGCGGAAGATGCGGGTGACGCCGCCCAGCCCCAGAGCCTCGACATTCTCGCGCAGCAAAGCCCGCGCCTGCGCGCCGTCGTCCACGAACAGGCAGAATTCGGCCCCGCGCGAAACCGCCTCCAGCCCGAAGGCGCCGGTGCCCGCGAACAGGTCGGCGACCCGCGCGCCCGGAACCGGATCGCCATAGGAATGGGCGAGGATATTGAACAGCGTTTCGCGCAGCCGGTCCGAGGTCGGGCGAATGCCGTCCGACCGGGGGCCTTGCAGCGTCCGCCCCTTCAGCCGCCCGCCGACAATGCGCATGGCTTACTGACCGCGCGGCTTTCGCGGCCCCGACGATGGGCCCGGAGACTTGCCGCCGCCCGAGGGCTTGCCGCCAAAGGGCTTGCCGCCGAACGATTTGCCGCCGCCAGCAGGTCTGCCGCCAGCGGGCTTGCCGCCGAAGGATTTGCCGCCCGCAGGCTTGCCGCCCTGCGGACGGTCTCCCGCCGGCCGGTCGCCGAAGCTGCGGCCCGGCTTCTCGCCGCGCGGTTTGGAAAAGTCCCGGCTGCCGGTCTTGTCGTCACGGGGACGAGAAAAATCGCGGCCGCCGGCCTTGTCGTCGCGCGGGCGGGAAAAGTTCACGACCGCCAGCCTTTTCGCCACGCGGCTTGGAAACGTCCCGGTCCTCCGGCCTTCTCTCGCGCGGCTTGGAAAAGTCCCGGCTTCCCGTCTTTTCGTCGCGCGGACGGCGAAAAATCGCGGCCGCCGGCTTTTTCGTCGCGCGACGATCCGTCGCGGCGGAAATGCTTGGCCGCGCCGGTCTCGCCGGACAGCCGTTCGGAACGCGGGCCGGCGTTTCGCGGCGGGCCTTTCCGTGCGGCGGGCGCCTCGGTCTTTTCCCGTTCGGCGCGGAAACGGCGGGCGTTGCGGGTGTCCTCGGGCTCCGCGCGCGGACCCGCCGTGCTGACGCGCTCGACCACGACCTTGCGGCCCCTGCGGTCCTCGGTCGCGCCGCTTTCGATGCGCCGGCGCGGGCCTTTCTCCGCCTTGACGCGCTCGGTGCGCAAGGCCGAAACATGCTTGCGCGGGCCGGCCTTCTCGGTTCCCATCTTCTTTTCCGGGCGTTCCGCCGCAGACCGTTTCGCACGCGGTTCGCCTCGTTCGCGCGACGGGCGGCGCTCCGGCTCGTATTCGGGCTCGGGGGTGCGGTCGATCACCGGACCGTCGAAATCGACGCCCGCCTCCTGCGCGAGGTTCGCGCCAAGCTGGTCGGCCAGAACCCGCGTGCGCACCTCCTCGACGATTCCTTCCGGCGTCTCCCCGAGCTGGAACGGCCCGTAGGACAGGCGGATCAGGCGGTTGGTCGCGAGGCCCAGATGTTCGAGCAGGCGCTTGACCTCGCGGTTCTTGCCCTCGCGCAGACCAAGCGTGATCCAGACATTGGCGCCCTGCACGCGGTCGAGCTTCGCCTCGACCCCGGCGTAATCGACGCCGTCGATGGTCACGCCCTTGGCCAGCGTGTCGAGCTTCGCCTGATCGGTCACGCCATTGGCGCGGGCGCGATAGCGGCGCAGCCAGCCGGTCGAGGGCAGCTCCAGCACGCGGGCGAGGCCGCCGTCGTTGGTCAGCAGCAGCAGTCCCTCGGTGTTGATGTCGAGCCGCCCGATCGACATCAGGCGCGGCAGGTGCGGGTTCTTTTCGGCGATGAAGTCGAAAACGGTCGGCCGGCCTTCCGGATCGCGGTCGGTGGTGACGAGGCCGCGCGGCTTGTGGAACAGGAACAGCCTTGTGCGCTCGCGGGTCGAGAGCGGCTTGCCGTCCACCGTCACCTTGTCCTTGTCGGTGACGTTGAGCGCGGCGCTGGTCAGGACCGCGCCATTGACCGCGACGCGGCCCTGCTCGATCCACAGCTCGGCGTCGCGGCGCGAACACAGGCCGGCGCGCGCCATGACCTTGGCGATGCGCTCGCCCTCATGGGCGCGGGCGGCGGGCGCGGGCTTTTTCGCCGCCGGTTTGCGGACGGCGGGCTTGCGGGCCGGCCCGGACTTTTTGGGAGTGTCGTTTTCCATTGTCGTCTGATAGCAGAGGCGGCGTTCTTGCGAAACAACTTGCGTGAGGCCCGCTTTGCCCCAGCCCGAAACGCCCGCCACGAACGGCCCGATTGGCGATCCATTGGCGATCCTGGACCTCGCCTTCGCCGAGGCGCGGGCGGCGGCGGCGCGCGGCGAGGCGCCCATCGGCGCCTGCGTCGTCCGGGACGGCGAAATTCTCGCCTCGGCCGGAAACCGCACCATCGCCGACCACGATCCGACCGCGCACGCCGAAGTGCTGGCGATCCGCGCGGCGGCGCAAAGGCTCGGGGACGAACGGCTGGTCGGCTGCGATCTCTATGTGACGCTCGAGCCTTGCGCCATGTGCGCGGGAGCGATTTCCTTCGCCCGCATCCGCCGGCTCTATTACGCCGCCGAGGACGAAAAAGGCGGCGCGGTGGAAAACGGCCCGCGCTTCTTCGCGCAGAAAACCTGCCATCACCGCCCCGACGTCTATGGCGGGATCCGCGCCTCGGAGGCCGCCGACATGCTGCGCGACTTCTTCAAGGCGAGGCGCTAAGATACGCAGCTGCAAAATCGAACGAGCCTCCGGGAACAAAAAGCGTTCCCGGCTGTTTGCAACTCTACATACGGCGCAGCTTCGCGGGGGATGACATGATCGTGAGATCGGGCGTCTGGGCGCCTGTAGCCGCTTCGGGCGGCGCCCTGGTTTGCGCGATGGCGGTGGCCGGCTGGCATTTTGCCTCGACGCCGCACCAATTGCCCGAAGCCCTGCGCCTGAATTCAGCGCCACCGTCCAGTTCCGCCCCGCAGGTTCCAGCACCGTCAAAGCCCGCTCCGGCGCCAGCAGCCGCATCTGGCCCTCGCATCGACATCGCCCGGATTTTGCCGAACGGAGATGTCGTGGTCGCGGGCCGGGCCGAACCCGGCGCCAGGGTCGCGCTGCTGGACGGCGGCGAGACTTTGATGGAGACGCAGGCCGACCCGCAAACCGGCGAATTCGTCTTCATGCCGCCCCGGCTCGGCGCCGGCGCGCATAACCTGTCGCTGCGAAGCGCGCCCTCCGCCGAGGGCGCACAGCCGATGGAAACCGCGGTCCAGGCGTTTTCGATCGCGCCGCAAGTCAAGGCCGCGACTTCCGCGAGCGCGACGCCTGGCCCAGCCGTCGATCCCGTCAAGCCGGCGACGCCCGGCGGCAAGGCGATCATCGCGCGCGGCGATACGCTCTGGCGCATCAGCCGCGACAAGCTCGGGCGGGGAGCGCTCTATCCGACGATCGTCCAGGCCAATTCGCCGAAAATCCGCAATCCAAACCTGATCTATCCCGCCCAGACGCTGGTCATCCCCTGATGCACGTCAGGTCGTCTTGCGTTCGGCGCCGAGCGCCTGCAGCAGCGCCGTCGAGCCGACGCCATAACGCTTCAGGCAATTCAGCGCGGAGGCGATGGGGACGCCGACAATCGTGACGCGTTCGCGCTGCATGTAGAACAAGGCCCCGGAATGAGGGTCGGGCGCGTCCGGGATGAAGACGGCGACAAGGCCGTTGTGCAGGTCTTCGACCTGGATTCCGATCTGCCAGCCGGAATCGACCTGGACCAGGACGACGGGATGCTTGCCGAGTGTGTCGAGGCCCAGCGCGCTCGTGCTCAATTGCTTGATGTATTCATAGGCCGGAATCTTGGAAAGCACGGCCGATTCGATGCCGCCGGCGACCGAGCGGGCGGCTTTCGTCCGCGCCAGCAGCCCGGACAGGAAACAGGCCAGCACGGTCAGGACGAGCGCGAGCAGGGTCGCCTTGCCGAGGCCGAAATCCCAGTTGTCAGGGACATGCTCCGAGACCGGCTTGACGATCTTGTCGGCGATCTGCAGCGCCTTGCCCAGGATGATCGCCAGCGTGACGATCGGCATCAAAAAAAAGACGCCGCCGAGCAGCGTCGTCTTCAAAAACCCGACAATCGATTTCATGTCGTCAATGTCCCCCCGCGCGGCGCAAATCACGCTCTTTGCGAGCGGGAAGTGTGACGGCATTCCCACGCCGGCGCAACCAGCCGGCTCCGATACGCCCACCGGGAGAGGCGTATCGGCGGCGTATCGGCGTGGCGGGGCTTGGCGCCCTCAGTTCCGGCGCGCGCCGGTGTGGATGAGGGTGCCGACGTGCTCGCCGCGCATCGCGGCGGTGATGCGGCCCGGGACGAGGCCGTTCACGATCTGCACGCGTTCGATGTGACGCGCGGTCGCCATCACCTCAACAAGCGCGCGGTCGAACGGCAGCGCGCCCTCGATCCCGGCGAGCTCGGCCGAGGTCGTCTCGCGGATCAGCTTCGCCTGCTTGCCGTCGGGGCCGTTCGGATCGGAATCGTCAGAGTCCGTCCACGTCCTCGACGATGGTCAGGCCGGCCGCGCCGAGCGCGTCGGCGAGCAGGAACGCGCCGGTGTCGGCCCGGTGCGTCGGGATGCGCGAGTTCGGGAACTCGTGGTGGTGATAGGGCGGGAAGGCGCTCCCGACCACCGCGCGCGCCGCGGCGAGATGGATCGCGAGCTGGCTCGCGATGGTCGGATGTTCGATATAGGACACGCCTTCCGGCGCCAGCAGCGACGCGAGGATGTGGCCGTTCTGGCCAGCCTCGCTCGCGGCGAGCGGGGCGAGCGAGCCGACCGGCAGGCCGAGGTCGAGGCCGACGCCATAGAGGTGGCGGGCGCGGATGCCGGCGCCGGTCAGGATGAGCAGGCGGTGCTCGGGCAGCAGCTTCCGGATCTCGTCGACGACGGGCAGGATCGCCTCGGCGCCGCGATCCATGATGGAGCGCCCGCCGATCTTGACGACCTGGAGCCAGGGAAGGATCCGGACTGGACGACGGCCGGCGACGGGACGGGTGAGGTCGCTGTCGAGCAGGGTCTGGCGCGCGAGCGGCGAAGCGACGTGCTTGATGGTGTTGGCGATATCGGTCATGTCAGGCCTCGTTAGCTCGCGGTGATGATGGTGCCGACGTGCTCGCCGGCAAGCGCACGGGTCAGATTGCCCGGGACGAGGCCGTTGACGACCTGAACCTCGCGGACATGGCGCGCCGCCTTGAGCAGGTCGAGCATCGGGAACTCGAGGATGGAATCGTGCAGCCCCTTGGCCTTCATCTCGTCGACCGTGATCTTCGGGATGAAGGTGGCGTTCTTCGAGGTTTTCGGGTTTTCCGTGTAGAGGCCGTTCTCGTCCTTCACGAAGATCATCGCCTTGCAGCCGAATTGTTCGGCGAGCAGGTAACAGCCCGCGTCGGTGCGGTAGGGCGGAATGACGCCCTCGGCGGCGGGTCGCGTCCACAGGCCATAGGGCGGCATGCCGCTGAAGATGACCGCGTTCACTTCGGTGAGGTAGAGCGGCATGGCCGACATGCCGGCGCCGCTGACGAGCGAGATGCCGTATTTCGCAAGGAGCTGCCCCAGCATCGCGGCGTTCTGGTCGGCGACCGAGGCGCCGAGCTGCGACAGCACGCCTGCCGGGAGGTTGAGCCCCGCCGCGATCGAATAAAGGTGACGGGCGCGGGTGCCGGCGCCGGTGCCGATCAGCAGCTGGTGGGTCTTGCGGGCTTCGACGATCTCGTCGACGAGCGGGTAGAGGCCCGCGCGGCCGCGGTCGATGACGCTCTGCCCGCCGATCTTGATCACGGTCGCGTCCGGCAGGATCCGGAAATCCGCCGCCGATTCCGACGCCGCCAGAAGCTGCGGGTCGGTCAGCGACCGCTGCATGAGGAGCGCTTCGAGCTCCGCCGTCGTGTTGGCCATGGGAACGCCTTTCGTTGTTTTGCGAGGAGTTTTGATGTCCTGTGAGCGAATGGATAAAGGACGGCGGGCGCCCCCGCAATTTGTGAAAACCATGCATCTTTTCCCTCGCCGGAAAAAACGACACGGAACGCATCGTTCTGCAACCTGCTGCTGACGACGCCTCGTTTCGCCGTGGGGCAAGCAACACGGCGGGGAGATTTCTGATCGCGGCGCGATCGATCGCTGCCCCGCCGTTCCGTTCCGTCAGAGCCGGCTCAGAAGCTCGGCTTTCTTGGCGGCGAATTCTTCTTCGGTCAGGATGTTTTTCTGGCGCAGATCGGCGAGACGTTCGATCGCGGCGAAAATATCGTGCTTCGCGGAAGTCGGTCGGCGCGGCGGCGGGCGGCGGCGCGAAGGCGGCCGGTTGTTGCGCGGGCGCCGGGTCCGGCGCGGGGGCCGGAGCGCTCTTGCCGGCGGGCGAGACCAGCGGCAGGTCGGCGACGCGGACCAGGCCGAACTGGCTGGTGAAGGTCAGCGACTGGTCCCCGCCTTGCTGTTGCGAGAAGCCGCCGATCGCGTTGTTGAGGGTGTCATAGACGCGCGTCTGGCCCCCGATCCGGATCGCGAGGCGGCGCGTGGCGGGGAAATAGGCGTAGCGCATGTCGTTCTGCGCGCCGGTGGAGGCCGGCGATCCCAGCTCGGCAGGCCACCAGGCGCCGGAGTCGGAATTCTGCACGAACAGGCTCGAGCCCGACCCCGAAAAACCGGAGCCGCCAGACCCTTGCGCCTGCCCCTGCCAGGAAGAGCCTTGTGACTGCGACTGGCTGGCGGCCGGCGCGGAAAACATCGGCTGGTTGCGCAGCAGGCCGGAAATCTCGTCGCAAAGCGACGAGACCCGAAATTTCAAATTCTGATTGAACATGTCGCCAATCATGATCATGCCGCCCTGGGACCATTGCCCCATGCCGCCGAATTCCGGATGGTTGAACTGCGCCTGGGTCCCGTAGCCGGCGGAAACCGCGCGCAGCATGGTCAGGACCGCGTCGGGACTGAACCCGCTCCGCTGGGAGAGATCGTTGACGAGCCGCTGCCCTTCCGGCGTGAGGTCTTGCATGGCGACAGCTCCGATGAGGCGCCCCAACGCAGGGCAGTCCAGACATCCTGTTTAAAGGCCCCATTTGGCGCGGGAGGTCAAGGGCCCCGCCGCCCGCTGCGGCAGGCCGCGGCAAGCGTTTTCGCGGGACGCCACCTCGCCGGCGCCCCTTGACAACCGCCTCTTGGTCGCATTCTTCTTGCGCGCTGTTTCGTGCCATATAAAACGAAGGGCATAAAACCAATGTCGAACGTCTCGCACACCAGTCGCGCAATTTCGGGGGAAGCATGACGGAAGCAGTCCTGGGCGCGGCCGCTTTCGAGCAACATCCGTTACGGGCGCGCATTCTCGGCGAATTGCACGCGCGCCCGACCCGGCCGCTGGACTCCCCTGCCCGCATCCTCCATTTCGCCTTCCTCGTGGACCCGGCCCGCGTCGAGGCCGACCGCGACGCCGTGACCAAGGCCTGCGTCGAGCGCGGCCTGCCCGGCCCCGATCCGCAGACCCGGCAATTCCGGCTCGAGATGCAGGGCGCGACCCTGATCTGGGAGCGGCACGGCGAATTCATCACCCATAGCTGGGAATTTTCGGGCCTCAACTCCGAGCGTCCCATTTTCGCCCTCGCCCGCCAATCTGATGCAGAAGGTGCGGCTGCTGCCGCAACCGGGGCCGCTTCTCGTCGCCGCCGACCTGCACATGATGGAAGGCGACCGCGACGCCGGCTCGCTCGGCGCGGTGTTCGGCCCGCTGCAAATGGCGGTTTCCGAGGCCAATGCCGGGCGCGCGCTGATCGCCACGGATTTCGCGCCGGACACGTTCGGCTTCGTCCGGATCTTCATCGCCAACCGCTCGATGCCCACGATGGCCGCCGGACGGCTCGCCCAGCGCGTGCTGGAGGTCGAGACCTATCGCACGCTTGCGCTGATGGGCCTGCCCGAGGCGCAACGTCTGGCGCCCTCGATCCGCCGCATCGAGCAGGAATTGCCACGCCTGCTCGACGCCATGACCAAGGCCTCCGGCGTCGAGGCCAATCGGAAACTGCTCGACGAACTGACCGGCCTCGCCGCCGAACTCGAAGTCGGCGCGACCGCCAGCCTCTACCGCTTTGGCGCGACGCGCGCCTATGACGATCTGGTGCGGTCGCGACTGGAGGCGATCAACGAAACGCCTTTGCCCGATTATCCGAGCTGGGACGGCTTCTTGACCCGCCGCCTGCAGCCGGCCATCCGCACCTGCGTCAACACCGAGGCGCGCCAGGCCGACCTCTCGCGGAAACTGGCGCGCGCCGCGCAATTGCTGCGCACGCGCGTCGATACCGAAGTGGAGGCGCAAAACGGCGACCTGCTGCGGCAGATGGGCGAGCGCGTGCAATTGCAATTGCGGTTGCAGCAGACGGTCGAGGGGCTCTCGATCGCGGCGATCACCTATTATATCGCCAGCGTCGCCCACCATGTGCTCGAGGGCGTCAAGGAAGCGGGCGTCCACGGCGTCGAGCCGAGCGTCGACACCGCGATCCTGATCCCCTTCATCATCGCCTTCGTCGGCTGGACCGTCTGGCGAATCCGCCGCAAGCACAACGCCGAATAGGCCAGCGGCGCCGTCTATCCGTCCAATCGCATGATCGCCCCCGAAAGTCCGTCGCGTCGTCGAGGCCATCGCGGCGCGCCTGAGGCTGGCCGCGCCGTAAGCCCGATCAGTCCTTGCGCCAGACGAACAGCGAGCTGAGGGTGAAATTCCACACCGAGCCCATGATCACGCCGGCCAAAGCCGAGATCGAGACCACGGGATAGAGCTTGTAGATCCAGGTCGCGACGCCGACATTGGCCACCGCGCCGAAGGCGCAGACCAGATAGAAATAGAGCAGGCCGCGCAGCTGGGGCCAAAAGCCTTTCAGCTTGGCGTCGCGATAGGTGACGGCGTTGTTGATGAAGAAATTGCTGGTCATCGACACGACGACGGCGATGCTTTGCGCCAGCATGAAGGTCACGTCGGGAACGGCCAGAGCGGCGTTGACCGTCGCCAGATGGATGGCGACGCCGGTCAGGCCGACGAGGGCGAAGAAGATGAAGCGCACCGGAATCCGGCCGCCGCTCGCCTTGTTGAGCAGCAGGCCGAGGAAATCCAGCCCGACCTTGAGGTCGAATTTCGATTCGCCCGCGAACCTTTCCCGGAACATGTAGCCGACCTCCTCGATTTTCAGGGGCTGTTGCGCGGAGGCGACGATGTCCGCGAGGATCTTGAAGCCGGTTGGCGCAAGAATGGGCGCGCAATCCTCGACGATTTCGCGCCGCACCATGAAAAAGCCGCTCATGAGGTCGGAAAAATCGGCGTGCAAGGCCTTTTTCGCCAGTTTGGTCGCAAAGGTGCTGATCGCGGCGCGGCGGGCCGAAAAGCCGCCATCCGCCGAGCCGCCCTCGACGTGACGGCTGCCGACGACGAGATCCGCGCCACTGCGGATTTTCCTGAACATTTCCGGCAGGATTTTTTCGTCGTGCTGCAGGTCGGCGTCCATCACGGCGACGACGGGCGCGCTGGAGGCGAGCATGCCCTCGATACAGGCGCCGGCGAGACCGCGGCGGTTGACCCGGCGCAGACAGCGCACGCGCTCGTCCTTCTGCGCGATTTCCTTCGCCAGCGCCGAGGTGCCGTCTGGGCTGTTGTCGTCCACGACGATCATTTCCCAGGCAACGCCGGCCAGCGCCTTGTCCACGCGCCGGATCAGCTCGGGAAGATTGCCGCTTTCATTGAAGGTGGGAATGACGAGGGTAAGTTCGGCGGACAAGTGCTGGGCTTTCTTTTCAAACTCTTTTTCTGTTAGCTGGAAAGCCTCGGCCAGTACAGCCAACCTTTTTGCCGCTTGCAGAAGGCGCTCGCGTTCGTCTTCGGGCGCGCGGACAGGACTCAATTCAGGAAAACGGAGAACAGGCGCCTGCATGGTTGGCATTCCGTCGCTCGACAAACAACAAGCGCTCGCCGCCGGCTGGACAGCAGAGCGCAGGACCTTGGCGTTGATCCTAGCCGTGCTGGCGTTAAAATTCTTCTTCGCAACCGCAACAGGATTGGGCGTCGACGAGTCCTACACGGTCGCCACCAGCCGCGTTCTGACGCTGAGCACGTTCGACCACCCGCCGCTCGCCTGGTGGATCGCCCATGCCGCGGGCCGTCTGCTGGGCGAAAGCGACGCTGGCGCTCCGCGCGCCGTTCGTGCTGCTCTCGGGCCTTGCCGGCTGGCTGCTGTTCCTGCTCACGCGGCGGCTTTTTTCAGCCGAATCCGGCTTTTACGCCGTTTCCGCGCTTGCGCTCTCTCCCGCGCTCGGCCTCGCCGACGCGGTCTGGATCCTGCCCGACGCGCCCCTGCTGCCCGCGATGCTCGCCTGCGCGCTCGCTCTGGCGCGGGTCTTTTTCGACACCGACCGCAGCCATGCGCCGCGCGACTGGCTGCTCGCCGGTTTTTGCGCGGGTCTGAGCATGCTGTCGAAATATCACGGCGTGCTGCTGTTTGCGGGCGCGGGCGTTTTCATGCTCGCCAGCCGCGCGCCAGCGCTTCTGGCTCGCCACGCCCTGGCCCTATGCGGCGGGCCTCGTCGCCTTGCTGGTGTTTTCGCCGGTCCTGATCTGGAACGCGCAGCATGGCTGGGTTTCGTTCCTGTTCCAGGGCGGGCGCGCCGGCGCGCCCCATCTCAATCTCGTCGCGCCCTTCGCCCTGATCGGCCTGCAATCCCTGTTGCTGGCGCCGTGGATCTTCATCCCGCTCGCCTTGCTGTTCGTCCGCGCGCTGTGGCGCGGCCCGGCTGAGGAGAAGGACTTTTTCCTGGCCTGCCTCGCCGCCTTTCCGATCGTGCTGTTCACTTTGGTCGCGTTCTGGTCGAGCGGGCGAATCCTTCCCCATTGGGTCGCGCCGGGCTATCTGATGCTGTTTCCGCTGCTTGGCCGCGAAATCGCCACGCGAATGACAGCGGGCTCCCCCTGGCTGCGCCGGGGCCTGATCGCCGCCGCGGCGTTCATGGTCGCGGGCGTCGGGCTCGTCGCGGCCTTGCCGCACCTGCCGCTGGCGGTCCTGTCGGGCCCGCGCGATCCGCTGCTCGAAACGCAGGACTGGGACGATTTCAGCCGGGCGCTCGACGCGCGCGGCTGGCGCCAGCCGAACATGTTCGTCGCCGCGACGCGCTGGCTCGACGCCGGAAAGCTCGACTACGCCCTGCATGGCGACCCGCCCGTGCTCTGCCTGTCGGACGACCCGCGCGGCTTCGGGATCATCCGCGATCCTCGGGATTTCATTGGCCGGGACGCGCTCATCGTCGCGCCAAAACTCTCGCTCGACGAGGCGCGCGCGCGGCTCGGCCGTCATTTCGACGCCATCGAGCCGCTGGCGCCGGTCGAAATCCGGGCCGGCGGCGCGCCCGCCATCGTGCTGCAGGTTTTTCGCGGAACCAATTTCCACGATCCCGCGCCCGCGTTTTCGCTGAAAACCCCGGCGCTTGCCAAACCCGCCGCGCCGCCCCAATTGAAGCCATGACGGCCTCTGCCCTTTTTGGCGCGCTTCCTGCTTCGTCGCGCCGGGACACGCCACGGAACCGACCATGAATTTTCTTCGCGAAACCTCCTATCGCGGGCTGCCCGCGGAATTTTTCGCCGCCGCGCCGCCCTCGCCCGCGCCGTCGCCACACTGGATCGTGTTCAACGACGCGCTCGCGGCGCAACTTGGCCTGCCCGAAGGCGCCAATACGCCGCAACTGCTGGAGCTTCTCGCGGGCGGCGCGCCGCCTCAAGGCGGCGAAAACATCGCGCTGGCCTATTCCGGCCATCAGTTCGGGCAATGGAACCCCCTGCTCGGCGACGGGCGGGCGGCGATGGTCGGCGAAATCATCGCACCCGACGGAATCCGTTACGACGTCCATCTCAAGGGGTCGGGACCGACCCCATTCGCCCGGCGCGGCGACGGCCGCGCGACGCTATCGGCCATGCTGCGCGAATATATCGTCAGCGAGGCCATGGCCGGGCTGAACATCCCCACGACGCGGTCGCTTGCCGTGGTCGGCACCGGAGCGCCGGTCTATCGCGAACATGTCCAGCCGGGCGCCGTGCTGACCCGCATCGCCCGCAGCCACGTCCGCGTCGGCACCTTCCAATATGCCGCCAATGCGGACACGCGGCGCGGCGACGGCCCCCGCCTCACGCGCGCTCTGGCCGATCATTGCATCGCCCGGCACTTCCCGGACCTCGCCGGGGCGAAGGACGCCTATGTGTCCTTCTATGCGGCGGTGGTGGCGCGACAGGCGCGGCTGGTCGCGCAATGGATGCTGGCCGGCTTCATCCACGGCGTGATGAACACCGACAATATGTCCATCGCTGGGGAAACCATCGATTTCGGCCCCTGCGCCTTCATGGATTCCTTTAACCGCAGGCAGGTGTTTTCCTCGATCGACGCGGCGGGACGCTATGCCTTCAACCGGCAGGCCCCGATCGCCTCGTGGAACCTGGCGCGGCTCGCCGAGACGCTGCTGCCCTTGTTCGACGAGGACGATTCCGTCGCTTTGCGGCGCGCGCAGGATACGCTCGAAGGCTTCCAGCCGGCTTATGTCGCCGCGCTCGGCCATGGCCTGGAGCGCAAGCTGGGCTTGAAACCGCGCGACCCGGGCAACGAGAATTTCATCGGCTGGCTCTGGCGCCTGCTGGATGCGGGCAAGGCCGATTACACCCTGTTCTTCCGCCGGCTGACCCAGTTCGGCGGCGGCGCCAACGGTCAGGCTTTTCTGGACCTTTTCGCCGAAGCGCCGCCCGAGGCGCGCGACGACGCCGCGAACTTCCTCTCGGAATGGCGCGCGCTGACCGCGGGCGACGATTTCGCGGCGCGGCTGGCCACGATGCGCGCCAGCAACCCGATCGTCATCGCGCGCAACCACCGCGTGGAACAGGCGCTCGCCAGCGCCAACGAGGGCGATCTCGCCCCGTTGCAAACGCTCTGCGCGGCCCTGAAAAACCCCTTCGCGGAGCCAGATCCTCCCGCGCGCCCGGAAGACGACCTCGAAGCGCCGCCGCGCCCGGACGAGCGCGTTCTGGAAACGTTTTGCGGCACTTGAGACCGGCGAAACGGCTCGCTTTCAAAGAATCGGATGAAATCGCGCCGCTCACAAAACTGGTATAGTTAAGTTTAACTCTTTTTTCATGCGCCCCGCCTCATGATGGCGTCCTGCTTTATTGCCGCGGCACGGGCGAAAATTCCCCGACCCGCGCCATTTCGTGAGCCGGGCGATGAAATTCTACGAATTCGAACACAATATTTTTCCGCGCATCCTCATCCCCCTGCTCGGCGGATTGTTCGTCATCTGCGCGCTGAAATCGGCAGCGCGGGCCGAGCCCGCAGCGCTTGGCCACAACAGCTATATCGTCAGTTCCGATGACGGCTACGGCGTGAAGGATTGCATCCGCGGCGGCGACGATTGCGCGAAAATCGTGGCCGACGCCTGGTGCGAGGCCCACGGCCACGGCGCCGCCAAGGCCTATGGCCGGGCCGATGACGTCACCGCCTCGATCACGAAATCCTCCGCCAGCGCGGGCGCGCCGGCGAAAGTCATCGGCGACGACGACGTTTTCATCGCCTGCGGCGAATGAACGCTATTCGAGATCGATGAAGTGATAACGCCCCTGGTCGTCGAGTTGCGTGCCCCAGACCTTGTGGATCGCCTGATGCTCGCTCGCGCCGAAATTGACCGTCGCGCCAATTCCCAGATCCAGATTGTGGATATTTTCCAGCGCGTTGACCAGCTTGTCTGAATCCGGCTGGGGTCCGGCCCGCTTCAGGCCCTCCAGCATGATCTTGGCGTTGATATAGGATTCGAACGACACGTAATCGGTGTGTTCGGCCGGGAAGAACTTGGCCAGCGCGGCCTTGTATTCGAGCGCGAGCGTCGAATAGCCGTCCGGGTCCGGCACGACCTGGGTGACGATGATCCCATTGGTGAAGCGCGGGCCGAGCAGCTTCAGTTCTTCGGCGAAATTATTGCTGCCGACCGCGGAAACATTGGTGAAGATCAGGTCGGGATAGAGCTCGCGCGCCTTTTCGATGAATTTCGCCGCCGCCCGATAGGTCGCGACCATGACCACGGCCTTGACGCCGGGATCGGTCTTGACCTGCCGGACGGCTCGTTCCCGATATTGCGGGCGTGCGTCGCCATCCGACTTGGCGGACGCGACGCGTTCGCGGACCCGCGTCACGGACGTCGTTTGCAGATTGTGATGCTTGCGCAGGTCGTCCATCGCCGACGCGACGTCGATGCTGTTGCGGGCGTAGCGCATGTGCAGGACCGAAGCGCCGGCGTTTTCATCGAGTGCGCGCAGGGCTTTCTCGACCCCGGCATAGCCGGCGTCGCCGAAGGCGTCGTCCTGCGCGAAGACGGCGATCTGGTCCGGCTTCAGACGGCGCACCTTCACCAGGTAGCGCACAACGGCTTCGGTTTCCTCGGCGTAGCTGGGACGATAATTGAACACATAGCGGTCCGGCGGCTGGTTGCGCAGAGCCCCGCCGCCCGAAAACGCGCCGAAGAAGATCAGCTTGTGCTCAAGTACATAGGGCAGGATCGCCGTCGAGGTCGCGGTGCCGAAATTGCTGATGAAACCGAACACCTTGTCCTTTTCGGCGAGCGATTTCGCGAGATCGGGCGTGCGCGCGGGATCGTAGCCGTCGTCGGCGACGATGAGCCGCAGCGTCTTGCCGTTGATCCCGCCGGACTCGTTGGCGGCGTCGAAGGCGGCTTCTGCGCCGAGCTTCAATTCGCCGCGCGAAGTCCTTGTTGGCGCCGCTGAACGGCGCGATCAGGCCAAAGCGAATCGTGTTCTCTTCAGCCTTGGCGGCGGCCGCCGCAGCCGCGGCCGCGGCAAGGCCGCCATAAGCCGCGCCGGTCGCGGGGGCGGCCGGAGGGGCGGCGTCCGGCGCGTGGGGTGCGGGCTGGTTCTGGGCGATTTCCTGGTTCCGGCGCGCCAGCCCTTCAGCCAGGGCGCGTTTCGCCACGCATTCGGGCAGGGAGGGATCGCAAAAGCCGTTCGGCGGCGCGACCGCGTCACGGTCGCCACGCGACGGGATGCCGGCCTGCACGGCAGGGATCATCGCCACGACCCCGTTCGGGGTCTGGGCGTGCAGCGGGGGTGACAGGATCGAGCTGATGAGGGCCAGAACGCCGGCCACGATCCAGCCCGGGCCTGTCCTGCCCCGCGCCGGTTTGAAAGAAATATGACAATCATTGCCGAGCTCAACCATTGCAAGCCCAGTCTTCTTTTCTCTAAAACGCCACATAAAAGCTCCCCACGGACAATTTTACGCTTGTTTTTATTTTGTCATCATCCAAAGGGGAAAATTAACGAACCGTCAATCAAATTTTCCATGCGGCGCACGGCTAAGCAAAGGCTCAACTTAAGTCGAACCTTGCTCCAGCCGCAGTCGTTCCAGTTTTTAAACTTTACGAGACGCGCAATGCAGGAGTTCTGATTTCAAACTCAGCATTACCGCGGTGAAGGTTGAACAACAGAGCGAAGCAATACGCTCGATGGGTCGCTTTTATTAGCAACAGCGTCCCGTTATCGGCGCACTGCCGCCCGCAAGCCGCCCTGTCAGCCGGAAACGAATTCCGCGCATTTGGGCGCGGGCTGGCCGCCCCAGGGCTCGATGGCGACCGTCGAGGTCGAGTTCTTCGGCGAGCCCTCGATCAGCTTGTCGCTATAGACCATATAGACCAGCACATTGCGCTTGACGTCGCAGCCGCGCACGATCTGCATCCGCTTGAACACGAGCGAGCGGCTCTCGCGGAAGACCACGTCGCCCTGGCCGAATTTTTCCTTGAACTGGATCGGGCCATATTGCCGGCAGGCGAGCGAAACGTCGGAGGTCTGCTCGGCGACGCCGAAAGCCCCGGCAAGGCCGCCCTTTTCGCCCACTGTGTAATAGCAGGCGACGCCGGCCACGGCGGGATCGTCGATCGCATAGGTCGCCAGCTTGTCGTTGGGCGTCAGCAGCTTGAACGTCGTCGATTTGCGGAATATCAGGTCCGGGCCGTCTTCGGCGCGCGCGGAGGCGCCCAGCGCCAGAGACCCGGCCAGACATGCGATGGCGCAAAGCAGGCTTTTCCGGAATAATGGACGTCATGACTGGCCGCTCCTTGTTGCGCCGCTTATATGACGTCAGACGCCGGGAATATAAAGGCCCCGGCCGACAATAACGCTCAGCTGGAGCTGCGACCCCGCCGATGACCTCCGCTGCCCTCCCTGTTTCTCTCCCACGGCGCCCCCAATTTCCTTCTCTATGACAGCGACACCCGGGATTTCTGGCGCGAGATCGGCGCAGCCTGGCCGCGTCCCTCCGCGATCCTGATCATGAGCGCGCATTTCACCACTGCGCAGCCCGCCTTCGAACAGGGCGCGCAGCCCGGCATGATCTACGATTTCGGCGGCTTCGAGCCTGAGCTCTACAAGATGACCTATCCCGCGCCCGGCGCCCCGGCGCTTGCCGCCAAGGCCGCCGGCCTCGCGCAGGCCGCCGGCCTCGCGCCCCTGCTGTCGGAAGGACGCGGCTATGACCATGGGACCTGGGTTCCGCTGAAAGTGATCTTTCCGGAGGCGGACATTCCGGTGGCGACTCTGTCCACCCAGCCTCACCTCGGCGGCGCCCATCATCTCGCGCTCGGCCGGGCTTTGGCGCCTTTGCGCGACGAAGGCGTGCTGATCATCGGCTCGGGCGGCGCGACCCACAATCTGCGCGCCTTTTTCGGCGGCGAGGACACGCCCGACTGGGCCAAGACCTTCAATGAATGGCTGCGCGAACGCGTCGAGGCCGGCAATTCCGAAGCGGTCGCCCATTGGGAGAAAGGTCCGGACGCCCTGCGCAACCATCCGACGCCGGAACATTTCCTGCCGCTGCCGTTCGCCTTCGGCGCGGGCGGGCCCGACGCGAAGGGCAAGCGGCTGCATCACGCGTTCGTCGGCCCGATCAGCCTCGACGCCTATGCGTTCAATTAACTCGATCGCGGGACCCCTCGCAGGCTCGGAAACGCCGCCGCAAAGCCGCCCCTTTCCGGCGCCAATAAGGGTTAAGGGTTTTGCGCTTGCGCCGCGCTGGTGTATAGACCGCGCTTTCCCGCCATAGCGGCCGAAAAGGCCGCCAAGGAGTTTTTCGCGTCATGGAACGTTGGTCGCCCGAAAGCTGGAGGTCCAAGCCGATCGTTCAGGTCCCGACCTATTCGGACCCGACGGCGCTGGCCGATGTCGAGAAGCAGATTTCGGGCTTCCCTCCGCTGGTGTTCGCGGGCGAGGCGCGCAAGCTGAAGAAGCATCTGGCCCAGGTCTGCGCCGGCGAGGCCTTTCTGCTGCAGGGCGGCGATTGCGCCGAAAGCTTCGCCGAACATTCGGCCGACAACATCCGCGACTTCTTCCGCGTCTTCCTGCAGATGGCCGTGGTGATGACCTTCGGCGCCGCCATGCCGGTGGTGAAGGTCGGCCGCATCGCCGGCCAGTTCGCCAAGCCGCGCTCGGCGCCGCTGGAGACCATCGACGGCGTCGCCTTGCCCTCCTATCGCGGCGACATCATCAACGACATCGCCTTCACGCCGGAATCGCGCGAGCCCGACCCGCGCCGCCAGCTGATGTCCTATCGCCAGTCGGCGGCCACGCTTAACCTGCTGCGCGCCTTCGCCACCGGCGGCTACGCCAATCTGGAAAACGCCCATCGCTGGATGCTCGGCTTCATCAAGGACAGCCCGCAATCCGAGCGCTACCAGAAGCTCGCCGACCAGATCACCGAGACCCTCGGTTTCATGCGCGCCATCGGGCTTGACCCGGAGCACCATCAGGAGCTGCGCCAGACCGAGATCTACACCTCGCACGAGGCGCTCCTGCTCGGCTACGAACAGGCGCTGACGCGCGTCGATTCGACCAGCGGCGACCATTACGCCACCTCCGGCCACATGCTGTGGATCGGCGACCGCACCCGCCAGCCCGATCACGCGCATGTCGAGTTCATGCGCGGCATCCGAAATCCGATCGGACTGAAATGCGGCCCGACCACGACGCCGGACGGCCTGCTGCAGCTGATCGACCTGCTCAATCCGGCCAACGAGCCGGGCCGCCTGACCCTGATCGCGCGGTTCGGCGCCGACAAGGTCGGCGACCATTTGCCGCAGCTGATCCGCGCCGTGGCCCGCGAGGGCCGCAAGGTGGTGTGGTCCTGCGACCCGATGCACGGCAACACCATCAGCGCCGGCGGCTACAAGACCCGGCCGTTCGATCGCGTGATGCAGGAAATCCGCTCGTTCTTCGACGTGCATCGCGCCGAGGGCAGCTATGCCGGCGGCATCCATCTCGAAATGACCGGCGCGAACGTCACCGAATGCACCGGCGGCGCCCGCGCGCTGTCCGAGGCGGATCTCCGCTCGCGCTACATGACCTATTGCGACCCCCGCCTGAACGCCGAACAGGCGATCGAGGTCGCCTTCCTGGTCGCCGAGAAGCTGAAAAAGGATCGCTCCGCCTCGCTGGCCGAGGTCGACGCGGCGGAATGACGGGCCAATCGAGAGCGGCGCGCGGAGCCTGAGCATGGAGGCGAAGATGGGGTCAGGCGGCCGCGCGAGCTTTACGCCCGCATTGCGGCCTCTTGCCTTCGTCCTGCAACTGGCGCTGCTCTTGAGCCTCCCCGCTTCCGGCGCGCGCGCGCAAAGCCCCGAATGCGACCAGTTGCGGGCGGCGCTGGCGCAGCCCGTCAGCATCGACGCCGGGGCGGCCGCCGGCGCGCGCAAGGCGCGGGCTGACCTCGACCGCTTGACCGCCTCCGCCCATTCCATGGGCTGCGACAACCAGCAGTTCCTGATTTTCGGCAGCCCGCCGCCGCCCCAATGCGGCGGTGTCAAGGCGCGGATCGCGGCCTTGCAAAGCCAGTTCGACGCTCTTGCCGCCCGCTCGTCCGGCGATTCTCCGCAACGACGCGCGTTGCGGGCGCATTATGACGCGGTCTGCAACCCAGCCCCACGCGAAAAGAATTTCTTCGAGCAGTTGTTCGGCGGCGGGAATGACCAGCCCGTGGAAAGAACGCCGGATAGCGGCGCCCCCCGCAGCCAGGGGAGGCCGAAGGCAATGGCGCCCGCGGCGGTTCGCAGGCCGTTTGCGTGCGCTCCTGCGATGGCGGCTTTTTCCCGCTGAACTTTTCCGCGCGCAGCGGGTCCGACGCCGACCTGGAAAATCTCTGCCAGGCGCTGTGCCCGAATACCGAGGTGAAGCTGTTCACCCGGAGTCCCGAACGCCGACATCAGCACCGCGCTCGGCGCCGACGGGACGGCCTATAGCGACCTGCCCAACGCGCTGAAATACACCAAGAGCTTCGATCCGAGCTGCGCCTGCAAGCCGCCGAACCAGAGCTGGGTCGAGGCTCTGGCCCATGCCGAGCAGGTGCTCGACGAAATGGGCGGGGCCAAAGCCAGCGACACGACGGTGACCGAGCAGCAGTCCAAGGCCATGGCGCAGCCTTTGCCGGCCAAGACGGGCAAGACGCCCGATCTCAAGCTTCCCGCCTCAAATCGCCCGCCGCCGGCGGCGAAGTCGCCGTCGGACCCAAAAGTGGTTGACGGCGCCGCCCCCGACGGCTCGCCGCGCCAGGTGCGCGTGGTCGGCCCCACTTATTGATTTTTGCCAGAACGACCGGGGCTACGACCGGGGCTAGGGCGACGTCGCCTCGATGGCGGCGACCGTCGCCGCTTCCTGCTCCATCGTGTCCAGATTGGTCGCGCGCGTTTCCTGGCTCAGGACCAGCGCGGCCAGCGTGGAAGCGCCGAGGCAGGCCAGATAAACGCCCACGGAGCCCGGACCGTAGCTGGAGGCCAGCCAGGTCGCCACGAAAGGCGTCAGGGCGGCGCCGAGGATCGAGGCCGCATTATAGGCGATGCCCGAGCCGGTATAGCGGGTATTGGTCGGGAAGAGTTCAGGCAGCAACGCCGACATCGGGCCGAAGGTGAGGCCCATCAGGCTCATGCCCAGGCTCAGGAACACCAGCATCAGGCCCAGATTCGCCGAAGCGCCCGATCCCATCGTCGCCGGCGACAGGAACCAGCCGAAGCTCAGGCCGAACAGGATAATGGCGCCGGTCACGACGATCAGGAACCGGCGACGTCCGAGGCGGTCGGCGAGAGTAGCCTGAAACGGGAATGAATGCGGCAAACAGGACCACCGCGACGAGCTGAAGGTAGAGAAACGCGCTGTAGTCGATGCCGAGCAAACCCAGTTCGACCTTGCCGATGGCGTAGGACAGGATCCAGGTGGTCATCAGATAGAACAGACCATAAGTGGCGACCATCATGAAGGTCCCGCGGATCAACTCGCCCGCATTGTTCCGCACCACTTCGCTCAGCGGCGATTTCAGCTTTTCCCCGCGCTCCAGCGCGCGGACGAAAACGGGCGTTTCCTGCAATTTGACCCGCACATAAAGACCGACCAGAACCATGACGATGGAGAGCAGGAAGGGAACGCGCCAGCCCCACACCAGAAAGGAATCGTCGAGCTGGGCGGCGCCCGAGCGAAAGCCGAAGAAGGTGGTCAGCGCCAGGAAGAAGCCATTCGCCAGGATGAAGCCGAAGGGCGCCCCGAGTTGCGGCCACATCGCCGCCTGGGCGCGCTTGCCCGGCGCGGCGGTCTCGGCGGCCAGCAGCGCCGCGCCCGACCATTCGCCGCCGAGCCCCAGCCCCTGACAGAAACGCAGAATTGTCAGCAGCGCCGGCGCCAGCAATCCGATCGCGTGATAGGGCGGCAGCAAGCCGATGGCGAAGGTGGCGAGCCCCATGAGCAGCAGCGAAAAGATCAGCGTCGCCTTGCGACCCACCCTGTCGCCGAAATGACCAAACAGAATCGACCCGACCGGCCGGGCGACAAAGGCGACGCCGAACGTCGCCATGGAGGCGAGCAGCGCGGCGGTTCCTTCGCCCTTGGGGAAAAACAGCAGCGGGAAGATCGAGACGGCGGCCGTCGCATACATGTAGAAATCGAAGAACTCGATCGTGGTCCCGATCACGCTCGCGACGATGATGCGCCGCCGCTCGTCAGGGGCGACCCCTTCATTCCCGCTCATGCCCGCTCCCCAACCTGTGGAATGACGCTTTTCACGCCGCCAACCGCGCCAAAACCCTGGCGCGGCCGATCAGGGGCAGCAATTTCGCCAGTTCCGGCCCGGATTCGCGGCCCGTCAGCGCCAGCCGCAGCGGATGGAACAGAGCCTTGCCCTTGAGGCCGGTCGCCTGTTTGACCGCCAGCGTCCAGGCGCTCCAGGCGGTTTCGTCCCACGGCTCCGGCGGCAAGGCCGCGACGGCGGCGGCGGCGAAATCCGGCGGCAAAGGCGTCGTTTCGACCGCGCCTTCGATCACGCTCCACCAGTCCGATATCTCGGCGAATTGCGTCAGGTTGCCGCGCGCGGCGAGCCAGAACGGCTCGGCCTTGAAGCCGACGATGTCGCGCGCCTCCAGCCGGTCGCGCACGGAATCGTAGGGAAGTCCGTGCAACACCCGCTGCGAGAGCGCCTGCAGTTCGGCATCGTCGAAGCGCGCGCTGTTGCGGGAAATGGCGCCGAGCTCGAACAGGCCGGCGAGTTCGGGCAGGCTGTGGACCGGCTGGACGGCGATGGACGAGCCCGTGAGCGTGGCCATGGCGGCGACGGCGAGCGATTCCACCCCGCTTTCGCGCAGGCCGGCGATGGACAGGGCGCCGCGTGCGCTTGGACAGGCCCTGCCCGTCGGCGCCGATCAGCAGGTTGTGATGGGCGAATTGCGGCGCGGCCGCCGCGCCCAGCGCCCGGAACAGCTGGACCTGCACCGCCGTGTTGGTGACATGGTCCTCGCCGCGGATGATGTGGGTGACGCCCGCGTCGAGATCGTCCACGACCGAGGGCAGGGTATAAAGATAGGAGCCGTCCTCGCGCACCAGAACCGGATCGGACAGCGAGGCGCAATCGATATGGCTGTCGCCGCGGATCAGATCGTCCCAGCGCACGATTTCGGGCTCCAGCCTGAAGCGCCAGTGCGGCTTGCGGCCCGCCGCCTCCAGCGCCGCGCGTTCGGCTTCGGTCAGGCTCAGGGCCGCGCGATCGTAAACCGGCGGCGCGCCGCGCGCGATCTGCAGGCGGCGCTTGCGCTCCAGCTCGTCCGGCGTCTCGTAGCAGGGATAGAGCCGCCCGGCCTCCTTCAGCCGTTTCGCGGCGGTCTCATAGAGCGCGAACCGCTCCGACTGGCGGAACTTGCGGTCCGGCGCGACGCCCAGCCATTCGAGATCGACCTCGATGCCCAGCGCATATTCCTCGGTGGATCGTTCGGAATCGGTGTCGTCGAATCGCAGGATGAACTGGCCGCCATGCTTGCGGGCGAAAAAATAGTTCAGCAGCGCCGTGCGCGCATTGCCGATATGGATGCGGCCGGTGGGCGAAGGCGCGAATCGCACCACGGGCGCGACGAAGACCGGAGGTTCATGAGCGAGGTGAATCATGGCGGAAGGTTTATCGCCTCGGCGGCTTTTTGGGAAATCGGGGCGTTCCGGCCATTTTTGGCCGCTCGCAGCTTGAGGATAGCGCCGCTGGTCGGTCCTGTCATAGAACGGTGAAAAAATTTGCGCATAAGCGCAACAGGAGCCTCCGCGCGACCGGCTCTTGACATAAAAGTCCCTTTCCCGAAGGTTAAATTCGGGCAAAAGGGCGACGTGTCAAAATGAAGCCGCATTCGCAAGCGAAAGCCTCGCCATCGAGGCGGACGCAAAAGAGAGATTGGCTGGAATGACGGGATATATCGCCGCGGCTTTCTGCCTGTTCCTGACCGGATTTAATCTTTTCTCGCTCGGGCTCGCCGCCTGGCGCTGCCGCCGCCGCCCCGAGCCGCTCGCCGCCCGCCTGACGCGCACGGGCCTCGACAATCCCACGCCGCCGGTCAGCATCGTGCGGCCCGTCTGCGGCCTGGAGACCTTTTCCGAACAGACTTTGCGCTCGACCTTCGAGCTCGATTATCCCGATTACGAAGTGCTGTTCTGCGTCCAGAAGAAGACCGACCCGATCATTCCGCTGATCCGCACGCTGCTCGCTCGAGCAGCCCGAAGGGCGCGGCCGCCTGCTGATCGGGGACGATCCGATCAGCCCCAACCCCAAGCTCAACAATTGTTTCAAGGGCTGGCAGGCGGCGCGGCATCAATGGATCGTGCTCGCCGATTCCAACGTGCTGGCCCCTCAAGACTATCTCCAGCAGATGCTGGTCGCGCTTCCGTCCCGACATCGGCCTGGTCTGCTCGCCGCCGCTCGGCGTCTGGGCCGAGGGCTTCCGCGCCCGCCTCGAAATCGCCTTCCTCAATTCCTTCCAGGCCCGCTGGCAGTTCTGCGCCGACGCGCTCGGCATGGGCTTCGCCCAGGGCAAGAGCATGATGTGGCGCCGCGAGATCGTCGAACAGGCCGGCGGCATCGCCGCCCTCGCCTCGGAGATCGCCGAGGACGCCGCCGCGACCAAGCTGGTCCGCAACGCCGGCATGAAGGTCGCGCTGGTCGACCGCCCGTTCGGCCAGCCTTTGGGCGAGCGCACCCTGCGCTCGATCTACCAGCGCCAGACGCGCTGGGCGCGTCTGCGCCGCGCCAGCTTCCCGTCGATGTACGCGCCCGAAATCCTCGCCGGCTCGCTGCTGCCGATCCTGGCCGGCGCCTTCGCGGCGCGCGATTTCGGCTTCGAGCCCTGGACCGCCGCCGCGCTGGTCGCCGCCGCCTGGCACCTGCCGGAAGCCCTGGTCAACTGGGGCCTCGGCTGGCCGACCAGCCCGCTCTCGCCCCTGACCTATCTGCTGCGCGACCTGCTGTTTCCGATCGTCTGGATCGACGGATGGCTGGGCGACGATTTCGTCTGGCTCGGCAATTCCATGACCGTGCGCGAAGTCAGCGACGAAACGGTCGACGGCGCGGCGTAATTTTCCGCGCCGGACCTAGTCCTCGAAACGCTCGCTGGTTCCCGCCGGGCTTTCCGGCGCGATGGAGAAATCGGGCGCAAACGCCGTCGCGCCTGAATCCCTGAACCGGTTGACGATCGGATAGCGGCGGTCGCGGCCGAAATTCTTCCGAGTCACCTTCACGCCGGGCGCCGACTGGCGGCGCTTGTATTCCGCGAGATAGAGCAGCCGCTCGATCCGCTTCACCGTCTCGGATTCGTGGCCGCGGGCGACGATGTCGACGAGGCGCATGTCCCGCTCGACCAGACATTCCAGCATGTCGTCCAGCGCGTCATAGGGCGGCAGCGAATCCTGGTCCTTCTGGTTCTCGCGCAGTTCCGCCGTGGGCGGCTTGTCGATGATGTTCTGCGGGATCACCGGGCCGTCCGGCCCGAGCGCCTCGTCGGGCTTCCAACGGTTGCGCAGGCTGCACAGGCGGAACACCTGGGTCTTGTAGAGGTCCTTGATCGGGTTGAAGCCGCCGTTCATGTCGCCGTAAAGCGTGGCGTAGCCGACCGACATTTCCGACTTGTTGCCGGTGGTCACCAGCATCGGCCCGAACTTGTTCGACACCGACATCAGGATGAGCCCGCGCGCGCGCGCCTGGATGTTTTCCTCGGTCACCCCGCGCGGCGTGCCGGCGAACAGCGGCGCCAGCGCCGCCTCGACGCCTTCGACGGCGGCGGCGACCGGCAGCACGTCGTAGCGCACGCCCAGCGCCTTGGCGCAATCCGCCGCGTCGGTCAGGGATTCGTCCGAGGTGAAGCGATAGGGCAGCATGATGGCGTGGACGCTGGACGGCCCCAGCGCGTCCGCCGCCATGGCCGCGCACAGGGCGGAATCGACGCCGCCGGACATGCCGAGCACGATTCCGGGAAAATTGTTCTTGGCGACATAATCGCGCAGGCCGAGCACGCAGGCCGCGTAATCGGCCTTGTCGTCGTCAAGCTGCGGCGCGACGGGCGCCTCCTCGCAGACCCAGCCGCGCGTTTCGCGGCGGAACACGGTTCTGGCGACCGTTTCCACGAAGGCGGGCAGCGTTCCGGCGACCGAACAATCGGCGTTGACGATAAAACTCGCGCCGTCGAACACCAGTTCGTCCTGGCCGCCGACCTGGTTGAGATAGACCAGCGGCAGCCCGCTTTCGACCACGCGCGCGGTGGCGACGGCCAGCCGTTCGGAATCCTTGCCGCGCCAATAGGGCGAGCCGTTCGGCGACAGCAGGATTTCCGCGCCGGTCTCGCTCAGGGATTCGACGACGTCCGGGGCCCAGATGTCCTCGCAGATCGGCAGGCCGAGCCGCACCCCGCGAAACGCGACCGGGCCCGGCGCCGGGCCGGGATGGAACACGCGCTTCTCGTCGAAGACGCCGTAATTGGGCAGATCGACCTTGAAGCGCACGGCGGCGATGCGGCCGCCGTCGAGCAGCGCGTAGGCGTTGTGGCAGGCGCCGTCCTGCATCCACGGCAGGCCGATCAGCACCGCCGGGCCGCCGTCCGCGGTGTCGCGCGCCAGCTCTTCGGCGGCGGCGCGGCAGGCGTCCTGGAACGACGGCTTGAGCACGAGGTCCTCGGGCGGATAGCCGGCGAGGAACAATTCGGAAAACATCACCAGATCGGCGGCGAATTCCGCCGCCTTCCGGCGGGCGGCGCGCGCCTTCTCCAGATTGACGTCGACGGCGCCGACCACGGAATTGATCTGCGCCAGAGCGAGGACGAGGCGATCGGCGGGAGCTGGGGAAACTGTCATGGCGCCCGGTTTAGCGCGTTTTCCGGACGGCTTGAAGCCTCCTGTTCAGCCTTTGCCCGGTCTGCGCCTAGCCGGCGCGAGCAGGCTCCCCGGCCGCCGCCAGCGCCTCGACTTCCGCGTCGCTGAAAACGCGGCTGCGCGTGAGAAAACTGACGCCCTCCGGCGCCTCGAGCGAAAAGCCCGCGCCCGCCCCCTCGACCACGTCGATGATCAGCTGGGTATGGCGCCAATATTCGAACTGGTTGGCGCGGATGTAAAAGGGGCAGCCGCCGATTTCGCCGAGAAACACGTCCTCGCCCCCGACCCAATATTCCTTGTCGCGGAAGCACAGCGGCGCGGAGCCTTCGCAGCAGCCGCCGGACTGGTAAAACATCAGGGGACCGTAACGGTCCTTGAGGCGCGCGATCCAGTTCAGGGCTTCGGGCGTGGCTTCGACGCGGCTTGGTGCGAGCATTTTTCCTCCGTTTGCATCGTCTGCAACCATCCAGATTGCAATGCGGGGCCGAGACCTCCGGATCCGGTTCAGGATCTTCGTGCGTCGCGATCCATCGGCGCGCGCCACTCAGCATTTTCCGCACTCTGCGCAAAAGCCCGCAAGCTGCGCCGCTCTTTCGCTACGAGGCGTAAAGGGGCTCACCAGCGAGGGCCAATTGCTCGATCTCGGACACGACGAAGAAGCGAAGACGCGTGAAAAATCCCACGCCTTCGGTCAACTCGAGCGAAAAGCCGGCGCCCAGACCCGGCGCAACATCGATGATCGCCTGGATATGCCGCCATTCTTCGAATTGATGTCCGCTCATATAAAAGAGGCAGCCGCCGATTTCGCCCAGCATGCGATCATTTGGAGCCGACCTGTAATCGTCCTCGGGAAGACAGATTGGCGCGGGGCCTCCTTCGCAGCAACCGTGACGTTGATAAAACACCAGCGGACCATGTTTGGCCTTGAGGCGGGCAATCCAAAGCAGCGCTTCAGCTGTGGCTTCGACGCGGCTGGGCAGCGGGCATTTTTCCTTCCATCCTCGCTTGTCCTTCAACATTTTCGCCTGCAAAAAAAATGCGCGGCGCTTTGGGCGCCGCGCGAACGATTTCAAGCCGGCAGGCGCGGTTCTCAGAAGAAGCCGAGAGCCTTGGTGCCGTAGCTGACCAGCAGGTTCTTGGTCTGCTGGTAGTGGTCCAGCATCATCTTGTGGGTCTCGCGGCCGATGCCCAATTCCTTGTAACCGCCGAAGGCGGCGTGAGCCGGATAGGCATGGTAGCAGTTGGTCCAGACGCGACCGGCCTGGATGCCGCGGCCCATGTGGTAGGCGCGGTTGCCGTTGCGGGTCCACACGCCGGCGCCGAGCCCGTAGATCGTGTCATTGGCGATTTCCAGGGCTTCCGCGTCGTCCTTGAAGGTGGTGACCGACAGGACCGGGCCGAAGATTTCTTCCTGGAAGATGCGCATCTTGTTGTTGCCGTGGAACACGGTCGGGTTGATGTAATAACCCTGCTCCAGCTCGCCGCCGAGCTGGGCGCGCGAACCGCCGGTCAGGCATTCCGCGCCTTCCTGCTTGCCGATGTCGATGTAGGACAGGATCTTGTGGAGCTGTTCGTTCGAGGCCTGGGCGCCGATCATGGTGCTCATGTCGAGCGGGTTACCCTGCTTGATGGCCTGGACGCGCTTGACGGCGCGTTCGATGAACTTCTCGTAGATCGATTCCTGGACCAGCGCGCGGCTGGGGCAGGTGCAGACTTCACCCTGGTTGAGGGCGAAGAGCGCGAAGCCTTCGAGCGCCTTGTCGAAATAGTCGTCGTCTTCCTGCATCACGTCGGCGAAGAAGATGTTCGGCGACTTGCCGCCCAGCTCCAGCGTCGCGGGTATCAGGTTGTCGGCGGCGTAATGCGCGATCATGCGGCCGGTGGCGGTCGAGCCGGTGAAAGCGATCTTGGCGATGCGCTTGCTGGAGCCCAAGGCCTTGCCGGCTTCCGCGCCGAAGCCGTTGACGACGTTCAGGGTGCCTTCCGGCAGCAGATCGCTGATCAGCTCCATCAGGACCAGAATGCCGACGGGCGTCTGCTCGGCGGGCTTCAGCACGATGCAATTGCCGGCGGCCAGCGCCGGGGCCAGCTTCCACGCGGCCATCAGCAGCGGGAAGTTCCAAGGAATGATCTGGCCGACGACGCCCAGCGGCTCATGGAAGTGATAGGCGATGGTGTCGTGGTCGATTTCGGAAATGCCGCCTTCCTGGGCGCGCAGCACGCCGGCGAAATAGCGGAAATGGTCGACCATCAGCGGGATGTCGGCATAGGTCGTCTCGCGGATCGGCTTGCCGTTGTCCAGCGTCTCGACCAGCGCGATGGTGGACAGGTTGTCCTCGATCCGGTCGGCGATCTTCAGCAGAACGCGGGAGCGTTCGACCGCGGGCGTGCGGCCCCAGGCGCCGCTGGCCTTGTGGGCGGCGTCGATGGCGAGTTCGATGTCCTCGGCGGTCGAGCGCGCGACCTGGCACAGGACCTTGCCCGAGACGGGGCTGATCTTGTCGAAATACTGGCCGCGCACCGGCGCGACCCACTTGCCGCCGATGAAATTGTCGAACTTCGACTTGATCAGATTCTTGCCCGAAAGATTAGAAACAGCTTCCTGGTACATAGACCTTCCTCCATAATCGCACGCCCTGCGGCGTTTATCGCAAAACGAACCGACCTGCGCCCGCCCGCTCCTCAGTATCGGCGACCCGTCGCCGGGCCGCTCAAGATCATTGGCTTGTCACTCGATCGCGCCGACCGGACGCGTCCGGATAAGTTCTCAACGCGACCATCGCGGAAAAACCGCGAGGCGGCGCCGCCCGGCCATCCCGACTGGGCGAGGACGCGAGCGCAGTCGAAGGCGCAAGCGCGCGCTGACGATCGGAAACCTTCATGACCTCCCCAGGACATGACGCGTATTGCTTTGTCGCGTTGTACTGCAGCACATTAATCCGCGGGGCGAAGACAGGGCTACTGCTCTTTAGTGCCATTGACCCTCGGCGGCGGCACGGGAGCGCGTCGATATATTTTGCAGTGCGGAATTTATATTGCAGTGCACAAGACGCGGCCCCGAAATGAGCCAAATTTAAGGGCCGTCTGCTACTTTGGCGCCGTAGACGCTCTGGTCCGGCGCCCTATCTTCAGCTAGGGATATATGCCTTGAAAGCAGAACTGCGAGCAACGCAGCTTATCCCTGAGCGCAATGGCCCGCGCGCGAAATGCCCAACGGAGGAAAACATGACGGAATTGAACTGGACCGCCCCCGAAGCCTGCGAAGTTTGCGTCGGCATGGAAGTCACCAGCTATATGTCGGCTGAAATCTGATCTTTTCGATTTCGACGCTTTTTCGCCTCATCGGACCGCTTGCGGCCGATGAGGTTTTAGGTGTTTTCATCTGGCCTTGGATCGGCTCGGCGGATTGACGAAAATCTTACGATTTTCTCGCCGCGGCCTGACTCCTATGGCGCCGAACAAGACTATGCTGTGCAAATTGAAGCCCAGCGCGCGATGGAACTGGGAGAGAAACATGACCTGGACCGCCCCCGAAGCCTGCGAAATCTGCTGCGGCATGGAAGTCACCAGCTATATGTCGGCTGAAATCTGAGCGCATTGGTCGTCAAGCGGCTTCCGCCTCGCGGGACGTTCAGCGGCCTGCGAGGTTGATGCGCGTTCCGGAGCCCGCTGTGTTTTATTAAAATCCGTTGCGTTCCCCGCCCGGCGGGCGGAAGCGCGGCGCCCGGACCGGGTTCGTCCCCGCGACCGGAAAGAAGGTCGATCACGTGAAATTCCTGGTGCTTGGATCCGCGGCGGGCGGCGGCTTGCCGCAATGGAACTGCCTCTGCGAGAATTGCCGTCTGGCCTATGCGCGCGACAGCCGCATCACGCAACGCACGCAATGCAGCGTCGCCGTGAGCGCCGACGGCGAAAACTGGGTCGTCCTGTCCGCGACTCCCGACCTGCGCCAGCAGATCATCGCCAATCCGGAACTGCATCCGAAAGTCGCGCCGCGCCATTCGCCGATCAAGGCGGTGTTCGCGCCTAACGGCGACGTCGACAACATCGCCGGCCTGCTGGTGATGCGCGAGGTCCAGCCCTTCACGTTATGGGCGACGAAAAGCGTCATGGCCAATACGATCGGCGGCGTGTTCGGCGTCCTCAACCCCGACGCCGTCAAGCGCGAGACGGTCGAGATCGAGCAGGTCATCGACACCGGCCTCGGCTTCACCCTGACGCCGTTCGTGGCGCCGGGCAAGATTCCGCTCTATCTCGAATTGCGCAACGAATCCGAGATCGAACTGGGCGCCGAGGGCGACACCACGGTCGGCGTCGAAATCCGCCAGGGCGACCGGCGCTTCTATTACATGCCCTCCTGCGCGCGCATGACCGACGCCCTGCGCAAGAGGCTGCACGGCGCGGACATCATCTTCTTCGACGGCACCACCTTCGAGGACGACGAGATGATCCGGCTCGGCCTGCTGCCCAAGACAGCCTGGCGCATGGGCCATATGGCGATGAACGGCGAAAAGGGCTCGATCGCCTCGCTCGACGGCCTCGATATCAAGCGGCGCGTTTTCGTCCACATCAACAATTCCAATCCGGCGTTCCGCCACGATTCGGCGGAGCGCGCGCAAGTCGAGGCGGCCGGCTGGGAAATCGGCTATGATGGCCTGCGCATCGACGCGACGGAGGGCCAGCCGTGACCGACCAAATCCAGACCATCGAACGGCTGGAGGCCGGCTCGCGGCCCCATCTGTTGCGCGGCGTGAAACTCAAGAACGACCAGGTCCGCAAGACCTGGGTGCTGCTGGCGCCCGAGCGCTACCTGCGCCTGAACGCCATCAGCGTCGACATTCTGCAGCGTTGCGACGGAATCGCTGCCCTGTCCGCCATCGTCGACGATCTCGCTGCCAAATATTCCGCGGATCGCGCGCTGATCGAACGCGATGTGCGCAGCCTCCTCGACGGCCTGCTCGAAAAGCGGATGCTCGGCCTATGACCACGAAAACCACCCCGCTCGCCCCGCCCTCCGCCCTGCTCGCGGAGCTGACCTATCGCTGTCCGCTCTCCTGCCCCTATTGCTCGAATCCGTTGCACATGGGCGGGCGCGACACGGAAATGTCCACCGAGGAGTGGAAGGCGATCTTCGACCAGGCGGCGGCGCTTGGCGTGCTCCATGTCCACATGTCGGGCGGCGAGCCCGCCGCGCGGCGCGACCTGCTCGAGCTGGTCGCGCATTGCGCCGGGCTTGAGCTCTACACCAACCTGATCACTTCGGGCGTCGGCCTGACCCGGGCCTCACTGGCCGCGCTCGCGGCGGCCGGGCTCGACCATGTGCAATTGTCGATTCAGGATTCCACCGCCGAGGGCGCCGACTGGATCGGCGGCTACGAGGGCGGCTTCGCCAAAAAGCTCGAAGTCGCCGGCTGGGTCGCCGAGGAAGGCCTGCCGCTCACCATCAATGCGGTGATTCACCGCGCCAATGTCGCGCACGCCGCCGACATGGTCGATTTCGCAGTGCGACTCGGCGCGCGGCGAATCGAAATCGCGCACACGCAATATTACGGCTGGGCGCTGCACAACCGCGCGCATCTGATGCCCACGCGCGAACAGAGCGAAAAGGCCTATGCCGAGGTCGAGGAGCGCCGCGCGCGCTACCGCGGCCAGATCGTCATCGACCATGTCGCGCCCGACTATCACGCCAAATATCCCAAGGCCTGCATGAGCGGCTGGGGCCGGCTGAGCATGAACGTGACGCCGCAGGGCAAGATCCTGCCCTGCCACGCGGCGGAGACGATTCCCGGCCTCGAATTCTGGAACGCGCGCGAAAGGCCCCTCGCGGACATCTGGGCGAACTCGCCGGGCTTCAACGCCTATCGCGGCGACGACTGGATGCAGGAGCCCTGCCGGTCCTGCGAGCGCAAGGCGGAAGATTTCGGCGGCTGCCGCTGCCAGGCCATGGCGCTGCTCGGCGACGCTTCCGCCTGCGATCCGATTTGCGTGAAATCGCCGCGTCACGGCCTGATCGCGGAAATCGCGGCGCGCGATTCCGCCGAAAAGGTCGAAGGCTTCACGCCGCGCCGGATCGAACGAATCCGCGAAAAAAGCGACGCCTGAACAAAGCTTCAATCTATATCGCGCGCGGCGCAATCGCCGCGCGCTGTCTTGCCGCCTCCCCGCCTCGCCGCATCTCCCCCCTCAAGGGCGCCAAAGTACAATTCCCCCACTCTCATCGAATTCTTAGGATCGCTCAAAATTGTGGAGGAAAACCGTGGCGTTAAAGACCCGCACTCTCGGGATGTCCCTTGTTGTCTTGATGTCTCTTCTCGGCGCGCAGCGCGTGTTCGCGCACGGCGACGTGACCCCTCAGCCGGTCGACACCACCGGCCTGCCTTCGGTCGGACCGGATTGGCTGGAAAAGAACCCTTATCGCGGTAACGAGCTCGCGACCAAGATCGGCAAGTCCGGCTTCAACCAGAACTGCGCCCGTTGCCACGGCATCGAAGCGGAATCCGGCGGCATCGCGCCTGACCTGCGCTATCTCGACAAGGGCGAAGACGGCGACGCCTGGTTCATCAACCGCATCCGTCACGGCTACACGCAGAACGGCATCACCAAGATGCCGGCCTTCGAAGGCATCCTGTCGCAGGAAGCCATGTGGTCGATCCGCACCTATCTCGACTCCCGCTATCAGGGTAATTGAGTCCATGCGCGCGACCTTCCGCGCCGCTTTGTTCCTTGCCGCCGCCTGTGTCGCGTCCGCGCCGCAGGCGGCGCAATGCCGCACGCTGCATGACGTCCAGTCTGCCGGCGTGCTGCGCGTGACCGTCTATCGCGATTACAAGCCGTGGTCGTGGGAAGAGAACGGCGCCCGCAAGGGCATCGACGTCGACATCGGCGCCGCCCTCGCCAAGGCGTTCGGCGTCAAGTCGGACTATCTGTTCCTGCGCGCCGACGACGATCTCAACGACGATCTGCGCAACGGCGTGTGGCGCGGATCGCTGCTGGGCGAGCAGCCGGGCGACATCATGTTGCATGTCCCCCATGACGCCCACGTCGAAGCGGCCAATGACAAGATCAAGCTGACCGCGCCCTATCAGGTCGAAAGCCTGGCGATGGCCGTGCAGCCCGACAAGGCCGATGCGGCCAAGGATTTTTCGCTGTTCGAAACCGAGAAGGTCGCCGTCGATCTCGGCACCTTGTCGGACATCATCCTGCTGTCGGCGCGCGACCACAAGCTCATCTCGAATGTCGTGCATGTGCACGGCGAGGCCAAGGCGGCCGAAGCGTTCGAAAAGGGCGAGGTCGTCGCCTTCTACGGCGAATCGGCTCTGGTCGAGAACCTGGCGCACCAGACCGGCAAGCCCGTCAGCATCGTCTACCCGCCGCATCGGCTCGCGCAGAGCTGGCCGCTCGGCGGCGCGGTCAGGGCGGATTCCATCGAACTCGCCGACGCCATCGACAAGGAAATCGCCCGCATGGCGGAGTCCGGCGAGTTGAAGAAGATTTTTGCGTCCTACGGCGTCAGCTGGCGCCCGCCGTCGCAAGAACGATGACCGTTTAACGGTCTTGGCTCGGCGGCGAAAACGCCGCCGCGCGCAATCAAATTGCGTCGGCGAAGCCGGCGCAGGTCTCTGGGAGGAATGGGAATGATGAAACGCACTCTTCTGGCTGGCGTCTCCGTGTTGGGGATGGCCTTCGCCGGCGCCGCGATGGGCGCTGGCGTCACCGACGCTGATCTGCTCAACGACAGCGTCAACACCAAGCAGGTCGTCACCAACGGCCAGGGTCTTCAGGGGCACCGCTTCAGCCCGCTGACGCTGATCAACACCACCAACGTCAAGAACCTCGTTCCGGCCTGGTCCTTCTCCTTCGGCGGCGAAAAGCAGCGCGGCCAGGAAGCCCAGGCCCTGGTGCATGACGGCATCGTCTACATCACCGGCTCCTACAGCCGCCTGTTCGCGATGGACGCCAAGACCGGCGAGAAGATCTGGGAATTCGACGCCCGTCTTCCGGAAGGCATCATGCCCTGCTGCGACGTGATCAACCGCGGCGCGGCGATCTACGGCGACAAGGTCTATTTCGGCACGCTCGACGCGCAGATCTACGCGCTCGACGCCAAGACCGGCAAGGTCGCCTGGCACAAGGCCATCGACGACTTCAAGGCCGGCTATTCCTACTCCGCCGCTCCGCTGATCGTCCCGACCAAGGCCAATGGCGCGCTGCTGCTGACCGGCGTGTCCGGCGGCGAATTCGGCGTCGTCGGCCGCGTCGAGGCCCGTAACGTCGAGACCGGCGAACTGGTCTGGACCCGTCCCGTGCTCGAAGGCCTGATGGGCACCTATCAGGGCAAGGACAGCACCATGACCGGCAAGGCCAACGAGACCTGGCCCGGCGACATGTACAAGACCGGCGGCGGCGCCACCTGGCTCGGCGGCACCTACGATCCCGACACCAAGCTGGCCTTCTTCGGCACCGGCAACCCGGCTCCGTGGAACTCCTGGCTGCGTCCCGGCGACAACAAGTGGACGTCGTCGCGCATCGCCATCAACCCGGAAAACGGCGAGCTGGTCTGGGGCTTCCAGACGACCCCGCATGACGGCTGGGACTTCGACGGCGTGAACGAATTCATTCCGTTCGACATGACCAAGGACGGCAAGACCGTGAAGGCCGGCGCCACCGCCGATCGTAACGGCTTCTTCTATGTGCTCGACCGCACCAACGGCAAGTTCGTCTCCGCGATGCCGTTCGTGAGCAAGATCACCTGGGCCAAGGGCATCGACGCCAACGGCCGCCCGATCTACAACGAAGAGTTCCGTCCGGGCGACCCGACCAAGTCGGAAGACGGCAAGAAGGGCGCTGAAGTCTGGGCGGTTCCGTCCTTCCTCGGCGGCAAGAACCAGATGCCGATCGCCTATTCGGACCAGACCAAGCTGTTCTATGTGCCGTCGAACGAATGGGGCATGGACATCCACAACGAGCCGGTCGTCTACAAGAAGGGCGCCGCCTATCTCGGCGCGGGCTTCAACATCAAGCCGGTGTTCGAAGACCACATCGGCTCGCTGAAGGCGATCGACCCGGTCGCCCAGAAGGTGATCTGGGAATACAAGAACAAGGCTCCGCTCTGGGGCGGCGTTCTCACCACGGCCGGCGGCCTGGTGTTCACGGGCACGCCCGAAGGCTATCTGATGGCCTTCGACGCCAAGAACGGCGAAGTGCTGTGGAAGTTCAACGTCGGCACCGGCATCGTGGCGCCGCCGATCACCTGGGAACAGGACGGCGAGCAGATGGTCGGCGTCGCCGCCGGCTGGGGCGGCGCGGTCCCGCTGTGGGGCGGCGAAGTCGCCAAGTCCTTCAAGGGCATCAACCAGGGCGGCTCTTACTGGGTGTTCAAGCTGGCTCCCAAGTCGGCTTCCAAGTGATCGCCTGCAGTAAGAACTGGATAGTCGCGCGGGTCGTCCGCTTTCCGGCGCAAGCCTGAAAGCGGCGGCCATCGCCACCTGATCCGCTTCCTCCGCTATCGAGCGGCCGCGCTGACGCCCGGCCGCTCATTTTTTTCCTGCCGCTGCTGTTTTCGCGCAGGTTGCGCGCGGCGCCGCGAAGGCGCAAATTGCATGACGCGCCCCGGACGGATCCACAGACGAATTGCCGGACGCCGCGCGGACGGCCAACGCCATCCGCACGAACGATCGGTCCTGACGCAGGGCCAAAAACAAACTTGGACTGGGAAACGCCAAGATGACGCGCATTTTGATCGTGGACGATCACCCGCTGTTTCGCGAGGCGCTGGAGAGCGCCGTGCGGCTGGAGCGCCCGACATGCGAAATTTTCGAGGCCACGACGATCGATGAGGCGCTCGACGTGCTCTCCCGGGAAAAGAATATCGATCTCGGCCTGTTCGATCTGTTCCTGCCCGGCACCACCGGCCTGTCCGGCCTCGTGCGCGTGCGCGCCGCCCATCCGCATCTCCCGGTCATGGTCGTCTCGGCGCACGAGGATCCGCGCGTGGTGCGCGACCTGCTCGCGCTCGGCGTCGCCGGCTTCGTCTCCAAGGCGACGTCGAAGAACGAACTCGCCCGCGCCATCAGCGACGTCATCAACGGCTCGGTCTATCTGCCGGAGCGTTTCCGCGACATCAACCAGCCGCAGCCCTCCGAGATCGAACGCGGCGACATGCTGCGCCGGCTGCAGGACCTGACGCCGCAGCAATTGCGCGTGCTCGACATGATCCGCGCCGGCCTTCAGAACAAGCAGATCGCCTATGAGCTCGGCGTCGCGGAAACCACCGTCAAGGCGCATGTCTCCGAGATCCTGCGCAAGCTGAACGTCTACAGCCGCACCAAGGCGGCGATCGAGGTCGGCAAGATGGATTTCGCGCAATTTTCCGCCGACAGCCATGTCGGCGGCGACAAGCCCCAGTCGAACTGAACTTCTTCGAAAGAGGTTTCCTTCGTGCGCCGTACTCTCCCGCCGCTTTCTCGTCGCCGCAAGCCTTGCCGGTTTCGCGCTCTCCGCCTCCGCCGCGAACGCCGCCGACAAATTGCGGATCGCCATCCAATCGACCGGAACCTTCGGCTGGGAGCTGGCGGTCGCCCGCGCCTATGGCCTGGACAAGGAAGCCAATATCGATTTCGAGACCACCGAACTGGCCACGACCGAGGCCGGCAAGATCGCGCTGGTCGGCGGCGGCGCCGACATGATCCTGTCCGACTGGCTCTGGGTCGCGCGCACGCGCTCGCTCGGAACGAAGCTGGTGTTCTACCCCCATTCGACGGCGCTCGGCGCGGTGATGGCCAAGGGCGCCGTCGGCCCCGTGGACGCCGGCCGATCTCGTCGGCAAGAAGCTCGGCGTGGCCGGCGGCTCGCTCGACAAGAGCTGGCTGATGCTGCAGGCCTGGGCGCTCAAGCACAACGTCGATCTCAAGGCGCAGGCGACGCCGGTCTTCGCCGCCCCGCCTTTGCTCGCCGAAAAGCTGTCGCAGGGCGAACTCGACGCCGCGCTGGAGTTCTGGACCTTCGCCGCCAAGCTTCAGGCCAGCGGCTTCGCCCGCGTCATCGACATGTCGGAGGTCGAGCGCGACCTCGGCGCCAAGGGACCGGTGATCGTCACGGGCTATGTGTTCGACGAGGCCTTCGGCGCCAAGAACGGCCCCCTTCTCCAGCGCTTCTTCGCCATGATGACCAAGGCGAAACGGCTGATCGCCGACAATGACGAAGCCTTCGCGAAGATCGCGCCGATGACCGGCGCTGCCGATCCGGCGGCGCTGGCCATCCTGCGTCAATATTACCGCCAGGGCATTCCCGCGCGCCCGCTGGCCGACGACATCGCCGACGCCGCCGCGATCTACAAGGTTCTCGCCGCCGTGGGCGGGCCGCAACTGGTCGGCAGTTCCGCTGAACTCGATCCGGACGTGTTCTACCGGCCGACCGCCGATTCCGGAAGCAAATGACGCGTCTCGTCTCGCTCGGCCTGTTTCTCGCTCTTTGGCAGGTCGGCGCCTGGATGGTCGGCCCGCACTATCTGCCGACGCCCGCCGCCGTGGGCGCGACGCTCGCCGCCGAGGCGCGCAGCGGCGCCCTCCTGTTCAATCTCGCGATAACGCTGGCGCGCGTGCTCGCAGGCTTTTCGCTCGCGATGCTGCTCGGCTCCGCGCTCGGCATCGCGCTCGGCCGCATGCCGGCGCTCGACCGCCTGCTCGACCCGTGGCTGGTGATCCTGCTCAACACGCCGGCGCTGGTCGTCATCATCCTCGCCTATATCTGGGGCGGCCTGAACGAAGTCTCGGCGCTCGCGGCGATCACGCTCAACAAGCTGCCCAACGCCGTCGTCACCCTGCGCGAAGGCGCGCGCGCGCTCGACCCCGCGCTCGACGAAATGGCGCAGGTGTTCGCCTTCCCGCGCCTGCGCCGCTGGCGCCATGTCGTGCTGCCGCAGCTCGCGCCCTATTTCGCGGCGGCCGCGCGCGGCGGGCTGGCGCTGGTGTGGAAGATCGTGCTGGTGGTGGAATTGCTCGGGCGCCCCAATGGCGTCGGCTTCAAGATGAACGAGGCCTTTCAGCTGTTCGATCTCCGGCTGCTGCTCGCTTACGCGCTGCCCTTCGTCGCGCTGATGATCGTGTTTGAAACCTTTGTGCTGCGGCCGGCCGAACGGTCCGCCAGCTGGTGGCGGCGCCATGGCGATTGACATCACCATCGACCGCAAGGCCTATCGCCGCGCCGGCAATGGCGAGCGGCTGGTGTTCGACCGGTTTTCGCTGGACGTCAAAGAGGGCGCGATCGTCGCGCTGCTCGGACCGTCGGGCTGCGGCAAGAGCAGCCTGCTGCGCATCATCGCGGGGCTCGACAAGGACTTTACCGGCGCGGTCAAGGGCGCTCCCGCAAGCATCGGCATGGCCTTCCAGGAGCCGCGCCTGTTGCCGTGGCGCAATGTCGCCGACAACCTCCGCCTTGCCGCGCCGAAGCTGACCGACGCGAGCCTGAGCGACCTCCTCGCCGCCTTCGAACTGGACGGACGCGGCGGCGATTATCCGGGGCAATTGTCGCTTGGACTGGCGCGGCGCGCCGCGCTGGCGCGGGCCTTCGCCGTCGAGCCCGAGCTGATGCTGCTCGACGAGCCGTTCGCCTCGCTCGACCGCGCCCTGCACTTGCGCCTGCGCGGGCTGCTGGCGCGGCGCATCGGCGCGCAAAGGATCACCGCGCTGATCGCCACCCACGACCTCGACGACGCCCTGTTTCTGGCCGACGAGATCATTTTTCTCGACCGCGCGCCGGCGCGAATCCGCGGACGCATGCCGATCGCGACGCCGCGCGGCCAGCGTGACGAACTTCTTACAAAACTAAGGGCTTCCGCAGAGATTTATCACGTGATCGACGAGCCCGGGAATGGTAATTCGGAAGGCGCGACATAGCTCGAACGACGCGCAAGAACAACAACGGGAGCAAACTATGGGCAGCGCCGCTTTGGCCGAAAAGGTCTCCGCCCCAACCGACCTTCTGACGCCGGAAGAGTTCGAAGCCGCCATCCGCGCCGTGGGCGCCGAGCGGTACCACGACAAGCACATTTTCCACAAAATGCTGCATGGCGGGCAGTTGAACAAAGGCCAGGTTCAGGCCTGGGCCCTGAACCGCTATTGCTACCAGGACGCCGTTCCGCGCAAGGACGCCGCGCTGATGGCCCGCACCGACGACCGCGCCCTGCGCCGCGAATGGATTCACCGCATCCACGACCATGACGGCCTGGAGCAGGAGGAAGGCGGCATCGAACGCTGGCTGGTCCTCACCGACGGGCTCGGGCTCGACCGCGACTATGTCATCGCCAAGGAGGGCGCGCTGCCCGCCACGCGTTTCGCGGTGGAGGCCTATGTGCGCTATGTGACCGAGCAGCCGCTGGTGGTCGCCGTCGCCTCGTCGCTCACGGAGCTGTTCGCGCCGAAGATCCATCGCGAGCGCATCGCCGGCATGCTGGAGAACTACAGCTTCATCAGCGACGACGTGATGGCCTATTTCAAGCGCCGCCTGTCGCAGGCCCCGCGCGACGCCGATTTCGCGCTGGAATACGTCAAGACCCACGCCAAGACCCGCGCCGAGCAGGACGCCTGCGTCAGGGCCGTGCAGTTCAAGTGCAACGTGCTGTGGGCGCAGCTCGACGCGCTCTATCTGGCTTATGTGCAGGGCATGATCCCGCCCGGCGCGTTCACGCCGAAGGCGTAAAAGCCGTCATTGCGAGCGGAGCGAAGCAATCCATCGTCGCGGTGGATTGCTTCGCTTTTGGCCCTCGCAACGAAGCGAGACGGCGTCAGGCGAGATTCTGCCTCGGGAAGCCCGGCGTCGCCCAGACCTTTCCGGCCTTGGTGATTCCGTAGGCCTCGGCGTCGAAGCGCTTGAGGAGCTTGGCGCCCTCAATCGGCCCCAGCACCGAAACCGCCGTGGACAAGGCGTCCGCGACCACGGCCTTTGCCGCGATCACCGTCACGCATGCGAAAGACGCCGGCGAATAGCCCGTGCGCGGGTCGAGGATGTGGTGGCGGGAATAATCCTCCGACCACGTATAGGCGTAGTCGCCTGCCGTCGCCATGCAGCCGGTGACGGGCGCGGTGCCGAGCATCGCGTCGGGCTGGCGCGGATGTTTCACCGCCGCCGTCCAGTCGCGGTCGTGGGCGTTGCGCCCCAGCGATTCCATCTCGCCGGTGTCGACGAACGCCTGATGCACGCCGCGCGAGGCGAGAACCCTGGCCACGCAATCCGCCGCATAGCCGTGGGTCAAGCTGTTGAGCGTGATCCCCATGCCGGGACGCTCGAAGCGAATGGACTCGCGCGTCGAAACGGACATCGCCTTGCCCGATCAATTTCCGCGCCTGCGCCGCCTCGTCATCGCTCGGCCATTCGCCGCGCTTGGCGTAGCTGTCGTAGAAAATCCACAGCGGCTGCACGGTCACGTCGAAGGCGCCGCCGCTGGCGCGATGCACGTCGCCGGCGACGGCGAGCATGTCGAGCAGCGCCTGGTCCGGCCGCTCCAGCCGGCCTTCGGCATTGAGGCGGCGGATGTCGCTGCCGGGCGTGGACAGGCCCGCGACGCGCTCGAGCCGGCGGATTTCGGCGAAGCCCGCATCGAGCGCGGCTTCGGCCTCGCGCTCCTCCATCCCGACGATTGTCAGGGCGACGCCGGTGTCGAAGGCGAGACCGGCGCGACGGAACACCGGCGCCTCGCGCTGCGCCGCCCAAGCTCCTGCGGCCAAGCCCTGCCGCGCCAAGCCCTGCGCCCGCCAGCGCCAGTTGCAGCATCTGCCGACGATTGGTCTTCATTGCGCCGCCTCCAAGTGCTGTTTCTGCTTCTTGCGCGCCCGCTTCTGCTCCAGCACCACCGGCACGCAAAGCTGCGGATTGTCGAGGATCGCGACGCAATCGAGGCATTGGAAACATTCCGAATAGACGATCGCGCCGCTCTTCTCGATCGCGCCATAGCGGCATTTCACCCGGCACATCTGGCAGGGCGAGCCGCATTCCGCGCGACGCGGAATCCATTTCCAGCGGCGCACGATGCTCAAAGCCGCGAAGGTTGCGCCGAGCGGGCACAGATAGCGGCAGAAGAACTTGTAATGGAACATGCCGGCGATCAGCAGCGCGACCGCGTAGAGCACGAACGGCGCCGAACGCAGGAAGATGAGCGTGATCGAGGTCTTGAACGGCTCGACCTCGGCCACCTTTTCCGCCTGGTTCGAGAAGAACAGCGCGGTGACGAGAATGGCCGCCAGCACGATGAATTTCGGGAGGCGCGACAGGCGCTCGTAGCGTTGCGGCAGGCCGATCTGGCGCAGGCGCAGCAGGCGCGCGATCTCGCCCGCGAATTCCTGCAGCGCGCCGAACGGGCAGAGCCAGCCGCAGAACGTCCCGCGCCCCCAGATGAACAAGGCGACGAGGCCGAAGGCCGCCACCATCAGGGTCGGCGGATCCCACAGGAAGAAGACGAAACTGCCCTCGCCCTTGAGCGCCTTGATCAGTCCGAACAGCCAGACGATCGACAATTGCGCCTGCGCGATCCAGCCGATGAAGACCAGCGTGAAGGCGAGGAAGGCGAGGCGGAAGATCTTGAAGGCGCGCGGCGAGCGCGTCAGCGCGCGCTGGCGGGTCAAGGCCACCGCCAGCACCAGCAGGCCGGCGCCGAGGATGACGATGTCGCGGATGCGGCTGGCCCAGATCGAGCCGAGGCCAAGGCCGGAATCGTCCGGCGGCAGGTCGAACAGGTCTTTCGGCAGGCCGTAGCCGAGCGAGAAATCGCGCGTCACGCGCTCGGGAAAGATCTGGCCCTTTTCACGCATCACCCGGATCGAAAATTCCGACGGCGAGGCCGGGTCGAACGCCGCCTGCGGCGCGATGCGCATGATGGCGACATCGCTTTTCGCCAGATCGAGCCCTTCGGGAACCGGCAGGTCCAGACTGTCGCGCCAGACGAAATCGCGCCAGGCGACCGGAGCCTCGGCCTGGCTCAGGGCGACCAGATCCGGCGTCGCGCCGGGAACGAACGAGTCCGGCATGAAGGTCCAGCGTCCGCTGGACAGCACGAGCATCGCCGGGGCGCCGTCGAGCTGGTTCATCAGCTTGCGCCAATGCGCCTCGCCCAGCAGGTTGCGCCCGACGATCGGAATGTCGACCTCGGCGATATAGACGTCCGCGAAGGTTCCGCCGGGATTTGCCTGGCCCTCGTCGTCGACATCGGCGGCGACGGTTCCGGCAAAGACCTTGTTGACCTCGGCATTGGTGAGATGGAGATGGCGGATGAAGCCGCGGTCGAGCATCTGCTGGAAGGTCAGCGGCTCGAACACGTCGGCCTTGGCGTGGGCCGCGCGATTGGGATCGCGGCCCTTGGAAAAGCCGAGCCGGGCGCGGGCGACCTGCAACGCCGAATTGATGATCGTCTCGTTGATGATGCGGACCGAGGCCGTCGCCTTGGCGACGCCGTCGATTTCCGCCGCGACGCTGTCGGAGCGCGGATCGCGCGTTCCCGGCGGGACGATCTTGATCGATTGCCGCAGCGACTTGCCGGCATATTGCCGGACGAAATCCTTCAACGGCTCGGGGCCGAGGCCGTCGACGAAAACCGGCTCGTGCTGGCTGAGCACGCGGACGTCGAGCAGCTCGCCCGACGGCTTGACCGAGACGAGCAGATTGACCGGCGTGCCCGAGAAGCCGGGGATCGGCTCGAAATCGATCGATTCGAAGGCGTAGGCGACGAGGACGTCGCCATTGTAGCTCTGCGTGAAGATCGGCCAGACCGGCAGGGAGGCGTCGCGCTCGCCGACGCTGTAGGGCTTGGGAAACAGCGCCTTCATCGCCTCGCGGTCGAGCGAGGACGCCTGCGCGCCGGCGATAAATCCGCACAAACAGAAAAACGCCGCAAGCAGCGCCGTGAAGCGCGCCAACGCGGCGCCAGGTCCCGCAGGACCCGCCCAATTCCCGAGCATTTCTTTCTCCCTGAACAAAGTTGTTTTACGCGGGAGACATCGCCTATAGTACTTTCTCCCAATTGCGCGCCGGGCGAGCGGCGTTTCGCGCTGCGCCGCAAGCGGCGGCGAGCCGGCGCGAGGGGAAACCAGAAAAAAGCGCGCGAAAGGCCGGGCGCAAAATCCAGGGGATGGGATCGTTGCAGACAAGGGAGTTGCGCGCCGACCGTCTGGAGGGCGTCGTCGTCGCCTCCACCAGCGCCGAAAGCGCCGAAGCCGCGGCGCGCGACATCGCGGCCGCGATCTCCGCGCAATTGGCCGCGACCGGGGACAATCCCGAGGAAGCCATCGTCGGACTGGTCTGTTTCGTCTGCGCCAGCTACGACCCCGCCACCTTCGCCTCTGAAATCCAGCGCCTGTTGCCCGGCGCGCCGATCTTCGGCTGCACCACGGCGGGCGAACTGACGCTGTCGGGCTGGGCCTCCCATTCCGTGGTCGCCATCGGCTTCCTGCGCAGCAATTTCACGCTCGTCGCCCAGATGCTGGAAGACCTCTCGCATTTCGGCGTCGAGGCGGGGCGCGCCTCCATCGCCGACGCGCGCGCGGCTTTGATGGCGCGCATTCCCGACGGCGAGGCGGACCGCTGTTTCGGCCTGCTGCTGATCGACGGCATGTGCCGGCGCGAGGAGGCGGTGATCTCGGCGCTCTACTCGGCGCTCGACGACATTCCCGTCGTCGGCGGCTCGGCCGGCGACAGCATGAGCTTCGAGAAGACCTGGATGATCCGCGACGGCGCCGTCCATCGCGACGCCGCGCTGCTGCTGCTGTTCCACACGGACATCCCGTTCTCCACCTTCAAATGCGATTATTTCGAGCCGACCTCGCTGAAAATGGTGGTGACCGACGCCGACACGGAATCGCGCGTGGTGCGCGAGCTCGAACGCCGAGCCGGCGGCCCAGGAATACGCCCATCAGGTCGGGTTGATCGAAAGTTCACTCGATGCGTCGTCGTTTGCGTCGCATCCTGTGCTGGTCGGCGTCGGCGGGCAATATTACGCCCGCTCGATCCAGAAGGTGAACGCCGACGGCTCGCTGAGCTTTTTCTGCGCGATTGACGAGGGCCTTGTGCTGACGGTGGCCAAATCGCTCGACCCTTACGAGAGCACGCTCGCGACCTTCGAGCGCATGGAGGCGGAGCTTGGCTCCGTCTCGCTCTATATCGGCTTCGACTGCGTGCTGCGCCGGCTCGGCGCCGAGCGCAACCAGATCGCGCACCGCCTGTCCGAGCTCTACCGCCGGCATCGGGTGGTCGGCTTCAACACCTATGGCGAGCAATACCGCTCGATGCACGTCAACCAGACCTTTACGGGCATCGCCCTCGGCTATCGACAGGATGACGAGAAGCAGCCGGCATGACTCTGCAGCTCAGCGAGACCGACGACGATCTGAGACGCCAGATCGCCAAGCTGGAAAAGATCAACCGCGCCCTGATGTCGCGCGTCGAGCGCTCCGTCGACAGCCAGTTCAACGCCTTTTCGCTGTTTGAGACCGCCATCGCGCTGGATCATCAGGTGCGCCGCCGCACCCAGGAGCTGCAGCAGGCGATGCGCTCGATCGAAAAGGCCAAAAGGCAGGCCGAGGCGGCGAGCTCCCTGAAGACGACCTTCGTGACCTCGGTCGGGCACGACCTGCTCCAGCCGTTGAACGCCGCGCGGCTCGCGCTGTCGGCGCTCAGCGAATTGCAGACCGGGCCCGACGGCGGCGTGCTGATCGAACAGGTCGACCGCTGCCTGGTGACGCTCGAAGACCTGATCCGCACCCTGCTCGACCTGTCCAAGCTCGACGCCGGCGTGATGCAGCCGGAAATCCGCAGTTTCGAGCTCAACGACGTGATGGAGCCGCTGGCGCGCGAATTCGACCATTTCGCGCAGAAGCGCGGGCTGAAGCTGCGCATTTTCGCCACGCGCCGCACGGTGCGCTCCGACCCTTCGATGCTGCGCCGCATCCTGCAGAACCTGCTCGCCAACGCCTTGCGCTATACCTCGCATGGCGGCGTGCTGGTCGGCGTGCGCCGGCGCGGCGAGAACGCTCTCGTCCAGGTTTGCGACACCGGGCCGGGCATTCCCGAAGACGGGCGCGAGGCGATCTTCCAGGAATTCCAGCGCGCCCACAGCGACATTCCCGGCCAGACCGGCTTCGGCCTCGGCCTCGCCATCGTGCGGCGCTTCGCCCAGGTTCTGGGCCATCCCGTCTCGCTGTCGTCCCGGGTCGGGCGCGGCTCGACCTTCTCGGTGCTGATCCCGCTGAGCGACGCCCTGCCGCCGCCGCCGGTCGCGGCCCCGCCCATGCGCGTCTACACCAACCGCATCGCCGGCGCGAAGATCCTGCTGATCGAGAACGAGCCCGCGGTGAGCGAGGCCATGATCCTGCTGCTGGAGCGCTGGGGCTGCGACGTCGCGGTCGCGATCTCCGGCGCCGAGGCGGTCGAGAAGCTGCGCGCTCTGTCCAACCCGCCGCAGATCATCATCGCCGACCTGCATCTCAACAATGGCGAACTGGGGCCGCAGGCGATCGAGGCCGTGCGGCGCGCCTGCGGCAAGGAGGCGCCGGCGCTGCTGGTGACGGCCGACCATTCGCCGCGCGCCGAGGAGCTGGCGCGGCGCCACAAGCTCGAAATGCTGCGCAAGCCCGTGCGCCCGGCCGAGCTGCGCTCGCTGCTGTCCTTCCTTCTGACTTGAAAATAGGACTTTATAACTGCAGAACTGGCGCCGATCAGGTGATTTAATTGCCCTGTATCATGTCGAAACGCCGATGATTCCCTCATAATGAATATGATGGGCCCTCAGCCGCGAACAGAACGCTGGCGAGGCTGACCCACGGCAAGCGGAGCAAGAGGTTATGCAAGCCAAGGTTCTCATTCTTTCCGCCGCCCTTTTCGCCGGAATGGCGATCGGCGCGCAGGCCGCCGATACGCTCAAGGGCGATCCCAAGGCGGGCGAAATCGTATTCAACCAGTGCCGCCAGTGCCATCACATCGGGCCGGGCGCGACCAATTTCTACGGCCCGGTGCTGAATGGCCTCATCGGCCGCCCCGCCGGCTCGGTTCCCGGCTACAATTATTCGGAAGCCAACAAGCATTCCGGCAAGGTCTGGGACGTCGAGACCCTCACGTCCTATCTGAAGCAGCCGCAGCACGACGTGCCGGCGACCTACATGACCTTCAAGGGCCTGAAGGGCGACCAGGACATCGCCAACGTGATCGCCTATATCTCGCAGTTCGACACCAGCGGCGCGCAGCACGAAGCCCGCTGAGGCCTCTCTCCCGCGACAATCGCCTTGCGAAAGCCGCCGGAACGCCCGGCGGCTTTTTTTGCGCCCACGCCTCCCGCTTGCGGCGCCGGGCGAATTCATTGCGTCGCGGGGCCCGAGTGACTAAGAGAGGACGCGAACACACAAGGCGGATCGAATGAACGACCTGTTTTCCGGCGAAGACCACATCGTCGTCGCGCTCGACGAGGTCTGCGTCAATGTCTCCTGCGGCCTGCATCCCTGGGAGCGCCATCGCGGAGCGCCCGACCCGGCTGATGGTCTCGGTCCGGCTCTACGCGCCGCTCGTCACGCCGCGCGCCGCCGACGCCCCGATCATCGATTACGACGTCGTCCGCAAGCGCATCCGGGCGCTGGAGGACGAAGGCCACATCGACCTGGTGGAGACGGTCGCCGACCGGATCACCGATTCCTGTTTCGCCGACGAGCGCGTCATCGCCTGCCGGCTGTCGATCCGCAAGCCGGACATCTACAACGAGACGCGCGGCGCCGGCATCGACCTGTTCCGCACCCGCGCGCGCTGGAGCGCGGCAAAGTGAAGACCGCGCTGGTCACAGGCGCGACCAGCCGGCTCGGCGCGCCGCTCGCGCGCTTCTTCGCCCACGAAAACTATCGCGTCCTGCTCCACGCCAACCGCTCCGAGACCGCCTCGCGCGACCTCGCCGACAGCCTGGCGCGCGAAGGCGCCAAAGCCGAGGTCGCTGGTCTGCGACTTTTCCGGGCGCTACGCCATCGAGCGCTTCTGCAGGGGACTGATCGAGCGGTTCGGGGCGCCTGACGTGGTCATCAACAACGCATCCAACTTCCGGCACGATTTCCCCGGCGAGGGCGACCCCGACCTGCTCGCCGCGAGCCTCGGCGTCCATGTCGAGGCGCCGTTCCAGATCATCGAGGCGGCGGCGCGCGCCAAGCCGCATGGCGCGACCCTGAATGTCTTCAACATTCTCGACCAGAAGCTGATCAATCCGAACCCGGATTATTTCTCCTACACGCTCGGCAAGGCCGCCTTGCTCGCGCTGACCGAGCTCTGGCAATCGGCCGGGCGCGCCGACGTGCGCGTGTTCGGCCTGCTGCCGGGCCTGATGTTTCCCTCGGGCCCCCAGACCGACGACCGCTTCGCCTTCGACGCGGCCAAGATTCCGACGGGCCGCGCCACGCCGGCGCAGGATATCTGCGCGACGATCGGGTTCTTTCTCGCCCATCCGAACCTGCCCGGCCAGATCGTGCCGATCGACGGCGGCGAACACCTGGTCCGGCGCCGGCGCGACGTGGCTTACGAGTGAACGGGCGCGATCTCGGCCCTTTGAATCGATTTCGGCTTTTTTTGCAGGACGAAGAGCGTTAAGACCCCGCCATGTCCAAACCGTCATGCCCAGACCCTCGATGACCATCACGCAGGCCTTCACCTTCGAGGCCGCGCATCATTTGCCCCATGTGCCGGAAACCCACCGGTGCCGGCGGCTGCATGGCCATTCCTACCGCGTCGAGCTGCGGCTTTCGGGCGAAGTGGATTCCCATACCGGCTTCGTGGTCGATTTTTTCGATGTCGAGAAATCCTTCCAGCCGCTGCTGGAACGGCTCGACCATCATTTGCTCAACGAGATCGACGGGCTCGAAAACCCGACCGCGGAAAATATCGCGCTGTGGATTTTCGACCGCGTCAAGCCGGAGCTGCGCCAGCTCGACATCCGTGAAGGTGTTCGAGACGCCGATGTGCTGGGCGGAATATTGCGGCTGAGCGCTGGCGCCGGAACGGGACAGCCCGTCCCGGCGAAAGCTCAATAGCAGACCCAGATCCACTGGCCGAACGGGTTGCGGCGCCAGCAGGGACCGACTCCGTAAGCCCAGTAGCGCCCGCCCCAATAGCGGCCGCCGCCGCGATAGACGCCGCCGTAATAGCCGCGGCGATAGCCGCCGGCGTAGACGCCCCTGCGATAGCCGCCGCCATAGACCGCCCCGGCGATAGCCGCCGCCATAACCGCCGCGATAGCCGCCGCGATAGCCGCCATGGAACCCGCCGCCGTGGAAGCCCCGGGCGCCGCCATGGAAGCCGCCGCCGTGGAAGCCGCCGCCGCCGTGGAAGGCCAGCGATTCCGTGGGCGCGGCGAGCAGCCCGCCAAGGATGACCGCACAAGCGAAGATGAATTTCCGCACCATTGCGCTTCTCCTCCCCAACATTTTTTCTCGTCCCGGGAATATTCCGGGACGGCGCGTCGCGGCGCCGAAGTGGTTTCGACGAACCGCGCGCACGGTCGAGCTCAAGAAACGCGTGAAAGGGAAAAGAGTTGCCTTCGCTTTTGCGAAGTCTTTCGCCCGCCGTTGCGAAAGCCGGCCATCGAAGGGTCAGTCCTGGCGGAAATCGCGCGGGTCGTAGCGGCGCATGGTCGAGCAGAACTCGCAGGTCACGCTGATCATGCCGTCGTCGCCGACCATGTCGTCGCGCTCGTGCTGCGTGAAGCTGCGCAGCATGGACTCGACGCGCTCGCTCGAACACCGGCAGCAATCGCGCAGGGTCCGCGCGGGAAACGCCATGACGCCGCGCTCGTGGAACAGGCGATAGGCGAGATTTTCGCTCGGCAGGCCGGGGTCGAGCAATTCATGATCCTCGACGGTGGCCGCGAGCGCCTGCGCCTCGGTCCAGGCGTCGTCCTCGCTCCATTCATGCCCGGCATGGCCTTCCGGCGCGTCGCCGGGCGGGAAATCGGCCTGGCGGCGGCGGTCTTCGGAATGGGGCAGGAATTGCGCCAGCAGCCCGCCCGCGCGCCAGCTCGAGCCCGAGGGCGTCACGACCTGGCCCGCGGCCAGCCGGATGAAGGTCGGAATCTGCTCCGACTGCTGGAAATAGGTCCGCGCCGCCTGTTCGAGCGCGCCGCCCTCGATCGGCGCGACGCCCTGGTAGCGCGCGACCTCGGCGCCCTGTTCGATGGTCAGCGCAAGATGGCCGCGCCCGAGCAGGGCCTCCGGATCGATCGCGCCGGACGCCGGCAGGCTCTCTTGCAGCCTCCTGGCGTCAAAACGCGCGAAGGCGCGCAGCCGGTCGGGCGCGTCGAAATCGACCACCAGCATGTCCACGATGCCGTCGGTGCGGGTCTGCAACTGGAACCGGCCTTCGGATTTCAGCGCCGTGCCGAGCAGCACGGTCAGCGCCGCCGCCTCGCCGAGCAGGCGCGCGACCGGCTCGGGATAGGCGTGGCGGGTCAGGATGGCGTCGAGCGCCGGTCCGAGCCGCGCGATGCGGCCGCGCAAATCCAGCGGCTCCACCGCGAACGGCAGCACGCAATCGTCCTGCCCGGTCACGACGACCGGGAAATCCGCGGAAAAACGCGAACCGGATCCGGAGCTCACGCAGGGTCCTCCAGGCACCAGGCCAGCACGCCCTTTTGCGCGTGCAGCCGGTTTTCCGCCTCGTCGAAAACCAGCGATTGCGGGCCGTCGATGACGTCGTCGGTCACTTCCTCGCCGCGATGCGCCGGCAGGCAATGCATGAAGACGGCGTCCTTGGCGGCATGGCGCATCAGCTTGGAATTGACCTGATAGGGCGCGAGCAGCGAATGGCGCAGCTTCTCGTCCTTGTCGCCCATCGAGACCCAGCAGTCGGTCAGCACGCAATCGGCGTCCTGCACCGCCTCATAGGGGTCGCGCATGACATTGACGATTCCGCCGTGGGAGCGCGCCCAGGCGATCAGCTCGGGACGCGGGGCCAGTTCTTCCGGCGAGGCGATGTCGAGCGTGAAGCCGAATTTCGCCGAGGCGTGAATCCAGCTCGTCAGCACGTTGCAGCTGTCGCCGATCCAGGCGACGCGCGCGCCGCCGATGTCGCCGCGATGCGCCTCGAAGGTCATGATATCGGCCATGACCTGGCAGGGATGGGTCTTCTTGGTCAGGCCGTTGATGACCGGAACGGTCGCATAGGCCGCCATTTCCATCAGATGCTCGTGGCCGAGGATGCGGATCATGATGGCGTCGACGAACCGCGACAGCACCCGGGCGGTGTCGGCGATGGTCTCGCCACGGCCAAGCTGCATCTCGGCGCCGGTGAGCATCAGCGTTTCGCCGCCAAGCTCGCGCATGCCGACGTCGAAGGAGACGCGGGTGCGGGTCGAGGGCTTGTCGAAGATCATCGCCAGCATGCGGCCCGCGAGGGGCTTTTCGGCGGAGGGCCGGCCCTTCCGGCGGCGGCGCTTGATCTCCGTCGCGCGGTCGAGGATGGCGCGCAGGTCGCCGAGTGAAAAATCCGCAATGTCGAGAAAGCAGCGGCGCGCCGGATCGATCGGCGGCAAAGTCATGGTTCCGCTCCCTGCTTGCCCTTGTGCGTCGCCGGGATTTCGAAATGCCCGCAAGCCGCGCCGAGACGGCGCACGCCCTCCCTGATCTCGTCCTCGGAGACGATGAGCGGCGGCAGGATGCGCACGACATTCTCCGCCGCCGGAATGACGATGAGCTTTTCCGCGCGCGCGGCCGAGGCGAAATCGGCGTTGGGCACTTTCAGCTTGACGCCCTGCATCAGGCCTTCGCCGCGAATTTCGGCGACGACGTCGGGATGCTCGGCCGCGAGGCCGGCGAGGCTCTGGCGCAGCGCCAGCCCCTTGCGCGCGACATCGTCGAGGAAGCCCGGCGCGAGCAGAATGTCGAGCACGGCGTTGCCGCAGGCCATCGCCAGCGGATTGCCGCCATAGGTCGTGCCATGGGTGCCCAGCCCCATGCCCTTGCCGGCTTCGGCGGTCGCCAGCACCGCGCCGAGCGGGAAGCCGCCGCCGATGCCCTTGGCGGACGCCAGGATGTCCGGCGCGACGCCGTAAAGCTCATAGGCGAACAGCTTGCCCGTGCGCCCCATGCCGCATTGAACTTCGTCGAAGCACAGCAGCAGCTTGTGCTCGTCGCACAAGGCCCGCAGGCCGCGGATGAAATCCGGCGAGCCGACGCGGATGCCGCCCTCGCCCTGGATCGGCTCGACCAGGATGGCGCCGGTTTGCGGCCCGATCGCGGCCTTGACCGCCGCGAGATCCCCGAAGGCGACCTGGTCGAAGCCCGGCATTTTCGGCCCGAAGCCGTCGAGATATTTCGGGTTGCCGCCGGCCGCGATGGTCGCGAGCGTGCGGCCGTGGAAGGCGCCTTCGAAGGTGATGATATGGGAGCGGTCCTGCGAGCCGTTGGCCGAGTTCCACTTGCGCGCCATCTTGATCGTCAGCTCCAGCGCCTCGGCGCCGGAATTGGTGAAGAAGACATTGTCCGCGAAGGTCGCTTCGGTCAGGCGGCGGGCCAGCGTCTCGCCAAGCGGGATCTGGAACAGGTTCGACGTGTGCCAGAGCTTTTGCGCCTGCTGGATCAAGGCCTCGACCAGGTGCGGATGATTGTAGCCGAGGCTCGCCACCGCGATGCCGCCGCCGAAATCGAGATAGCTCTCGCCGGTCGTCGAAATGAGCCAGGCGCCCTCGCCGCGCTCGAACGCCAGCTGGTAACGCGCGTAGGTCGGAAGAAGAGCCGAAGTCACGTTCTGTATTCCTTATCGCCGTCCGCCCGGACGCCTCGCCGAGGGCCAATCCGCCGATGCGCCGCCGGCGGACCCGAAAATGAAATCGCCGTCCCGCGGGGACGGCGTCGGCAGGCCCGCAATCTAGGAAATCCGGGCCGGAAGGTCAAACCTGTAATGGCTTTGCGGGGCATGCGGCATGGTTCGGGCGGGCGGCGCAAGCGCAAAAAACGCCATCCCCCGCTTTTTAACGCCGCCGTGCAAAGGTCTGGGGAAAACCCGCCCCGCGACGTTGCGACTCTTGCACGCGATTCAACGACTAGTGTAGTCTGCCCTTCGTCGGCTACGACATCTCGTGCGGCGCGCGTTCAACAAGCGCCTGCTTGTCAGTCCTCGTCAGGTCGGAAGCGTTTCCGGCGGCTGCGCTTGCGCAGCCGGACAGGTCACGCTTACGCCTTCTGCGGGACCGCAAGGGAAAGCAGCCGATTGCGGCGGCGCACGAAATCGGGCGCCGGGGCAGTTGAATTTCACGAGCGCCGCCAGTCGCGCCGCGCTTACCGCCGTTCGCGGCATTGTTCTGGCGCTTTTTTCCCGGCGCCGACAGGGAACCGCCGTTTCCGTCCTCGCGAAACGGACAAATTTTGGAGGGCAATTCGATGTCCTGGACCGATGAACGCGTCGAGCTTTTGAAGAAAATGTGGCTCGAAGGCCTGAGCGCGAGCCAGATCGCCAATGAACTGGCGCATGGCATCACCCGCAATGCGGTCATCGGCAAGGTGCATCGCCTCGGTCTCTCGGGCCGCGTCAAGTCGCCGTCCCCGGCGCCGGCGCGTCCCCGCGCCAAGACGCGGCCGGACGAAGACAACCGCGGGCCGTCGACGCCCGTCGTCCATGGCAACCTCGCCGTCGCCGCCGAACTGCGCCCCGCCCCCGCGCCGGCGCCGCGCCGCGCCGCCGAGGATGTGGTCATCCCGATGTCCGAGCGCGTGAGCATCATGGACCTCCGGGAATCCATGTGCCGCTGGCCGCTCGGCGACCCGGCGAGCCCGGATTTCCGCTATTGCGGAGCGAAAATGCAGATCGGGATCGGGCCCTATTGCGCCCATCACGCGCGCATCGCCTATCAGCCGGCGCAGGATCGCCGCCGCGACCGCTCCCGCGTCGCCCGGGTCTGAGCGCGGCGTCTCCGCGCAAGGGCAAGGGCGAGGGGCCGGCCCGTCGGCGCCAGCTCGACAACGGCTCAATCCGCCAGGCTGGATCGTCGCTCAAGGCGATACGTCCAGCGCTACAGGACGCGGCGTCAGACCCCTCCCCCCTGCCCTGAATTAAAAAGACCGGCGTCGCACAGCGACGCCGGTCTTTCTTTGAGGGTCGGAAGCCCGGATCAGTTGCGGCCGAACGTCTCGTCGAAGGAATAGCCGGAGCCGCGCACCGTACGGATCGGATCGTCTTCGGCGCCCGTGGCGAGCGCCTTGCGCAACCGGCCGATATGCACATCCACCGTGCGCTCGTCGATTTCCGCGGACATGCCCCAGACGCTGTCGAGCAATTGCGAGCGCGCGAACACCCGGCCCGGCTTTTCCATCAGATATTCGAGCAGGCGGAATTCGGTCGGACCGAGATGGACGTCGCGGTTGCCGCGCCGGACGCGGCGCGTTTCGCGGTCGAGCTCCAGCGCGCCGGCGGTGAGCTTGACGGCGACCCGTTCGGGGCGCGCCCGGCGCAGCAGGGCGCGGACGCGGGCCATCAGCTCCGGCACGGAAAACGGCTTGACCACATAATCGTCGGCGCCGACGGAGAGTCCGCGCACGCGCTCGCCTTCTTCGCCGCGCGCGGTCAGCATGATCACCGGCAGCGTCCGCGTCGCCTCGCGCGCCCGCAGGCGGCGGCAGATTTCCAGCCCCGAGACGCCGGGGAGCATCCAGTCGAGAATGACGAGGTCGGGCGCGGATTCCTCCAGCAGCAATTCGGCCTCGTCGCCGCGCTCGACGCGCTCGACCACATAGCCTTCCGCCTCGAGATTGTACGCCAGCAGCAAAGCGAGCGCGGATTCGTCCTCGACGACCAGAATTCGCGGCGCCCCACCCGGGGATGCGGCGCCGATCACAGATGCGCGCGGCTCGTTCATGAGGTCGATTGGTCCCTGATGTCTTATGGCGAAGTGGCGGAATCGGCGCCGCGCGGGCGCTCGCCGGGCAGGCTCTCGCCGGTCACGATGTAGGCAATCGTTTCGGCGATATTGGTGGTGTGATCGCCGACCCGCTCGAGATTCTTCGAGCAGAACAGCAGATGCGTGCAGAAGGTGATGTTGCGCGGATCTTCCATCATGAAGGTGAGGAGATCGCGAAACACGGAATCCTCGAGCTGGTCCAGATCCACGTCGCGGTTCCACACCGCCTTGGCGCGCTCGACGTCGCGCTGGGCATAGGCGTCGAGCACGTCGTTGAGCTGCGTCGCGGCGAGGTCGTGCATCGACCGCAGGCCGATCACGGCGCGCGGGATGCGCGATTCCCCGGCGATCTTGGCGGCGCGCTTGGCGATGTTCTTGGCCTGGTCGCCGATACGCTCGAGATCGGCGGAAATGCGGATCACGCCGACGACGTCGCGCAGGTCGACCGCCACCGGCTGGCGGCGCGCCAGGGTCCGCACGGCCATGTCCTCGACCGTCCGCTGGAGGGTGTCCAGGCGCACGTCGGTGGCGATGACCTTCTGGGCCAGTTCCACATTCATGGTCGCCAGCGCGTCCATGGCGTCGGCGAGCATTTTTTCGGCGATCCCGCCCATTTCCGAAATGTGGCGGTCGAGCTGCTCGAGCTCGGCGTCGAAAGATCTGACGGTGTGATCGACCATGATCTGCAAGTCCTGTCTGGCCGGAGAGCCGAAATCAGCCGAAGCGGCCGGTGATGTAATCCTGGGTGCGGCGCTCTTTCGGCGACGTGAAGATCTTGTCGGTGTCGTCGAACTCCACCATCTCGCCGAGATACATGAAGGCGGTGTATTGCGACACGCGCACCGCCTGCTGCATGTTGTGGGTGACGATGGCGATGGTGTAGTCGCGCTTCAATTCGTCGATCAGCTCCTCCACCTTGGCGGTCGAGATCGGATCGAGCGCCGAGCACGGCTCGTCGAACAGGATCACTTCCGGCTGGATCGCCACGGTGCGGGCGATGCACAGGCGCTGCTGCTGGCCGCCGGACAGGCTGAGGCCGCTGGCGTTGAGCTTGTCCTTGACCTCTTCCCAGATCGCCGCGCCGCGCAGGGCCTTTTCGACCCGCTCGTCCATTTCGGCCTTGCCGATCCGCTCGTAGAGCCGGACGCCGAAGGCGATATTGTCGTAGATCGACATCGGGAACGGCGTCGGCTTCTGGAACACCATGCCGACGCGGGCGCGCAGGCCGTTGACGTCCAGTTTGGGATCGAGAACGTTCTGGCCGTCGAGCAGCACCTCGCCTTCCGCGCGCTGGCGCGGATAGAGGTCGTACATGCGGTTGAGCACGCGCAGCAGCGTCGACTTGCCGCAGCCCGACGGGCCGATGAAGGCCGTCGCCTGGTTGGCGTAGAGCGGAACGCTGACCGATTTCAGCGCCTTGGTCTCGCCGTAGAAGAAATCGAGATTCCGGACGGACATCTTCACGGCGAGCTTGTCGCGCGACAGCGGAGCGTCCTGCGAGGCAACTTGGGTCATTTGCTGGTCCTTTGCGCGCCGAGAACGCGAGCGGTGATCGACAAAGCCAGAACGGCGAGGGTGATGAGGAGCGCGCCGGCCCAGGCCAGCGACTGCCATTCCTTGTAGGGCGACAGCGCGAACTGGAAGATCACGACCGGGAGGCTGGCCATGGGCGCGTTCAGCTTGGTGCTCCAGAACTGGTTGTTCAGGGCGGTGAACAGCAGTGGCGCGGTCTCGCCGGAGACGCGGGCCACCGCCAGCAGCAGGCCGGTGATGAGGCCCGCGCGCGCCGCCTTGTAGGCGACGTGGCGGATCACCAGCGAGCGCGGCAGGCCGAGCGCCGAGGCGGCCTCGCGCAGCGAGCCGGGAACGAGGTTGAGCATGTCCTCGGTGGTGCGCACCACGACCGGAACGACGAGGAGCGCCAGCGCGATCGCGCCGGCGAAGGCCGAGAAATGCCCCATCTGCACGACGGTGATTTCATAGACGAACAGGCCGATGACGATGGAGGGCGCCGACAGCAGCACGTCGTTGATGAAGCGCACCACCATGGTCAGCTTCGAGCCCCGGCCATATTCGGCCATGTAGGTGCCCGCGAACATGCCGAGCGGCGCGCCGATCAGGACGCCGAAGAAGGTCATGATCAGCGAGCCGACGATGGCGTTGAGCAGGCCGCCCGAGGAGCCCGGCGGCGGCGTGTTCTCGGTGAACACCCGCAGGTTCAGGCCGGCGAAGCCGTTGTACAGCAGGGCGCCGAGAATGAAGGCCAGCGCGAGCAGGCCGATGCCGGCGGAGCCGACGCACAGTCCCATGGCGATGGCGCTGCGCGTCTTGCGCGCGGCTTGAAGGGCGGACATCAGCGCGCTCCCTGGTCTTCGATCCGCATCAGCAGCAGGCGCGACGCGGCGAGGACGATAAAGGTGATGACGAACAGAAGCAGGCCGAGCGCCACCAGCGAGGAGGTGTAGATCGCGCCGTCGGCTTCGGTGAATTCGTTGGCGATGGTCGCCGAGATCGTCGTCCCCGGACCGAGGATCGACGGCGCGATCTTGTGGGCGTTGCCGATGACGAAGGTGACCGCCATGGTCTCGCCCAGCGCGCGGCCGAGCGCCAGCATGATGCCGCCGACCAGTCCGACGCCGGTATAGGGCGCGACGATCTTGCGGATCACTTCCCAGCGCGTGCAGCCGATGCCGAAGGCCGCCTCCTTGAGAACCGGAGGAACGGTGTTGAACACGTCGCGCGAGATCGAGCTGATCAGGGGCAGGATCATGATGGCGAGGATGACGCCGGCGGTGGCGATGCCGATGCCATAGGGCGGCCCGCCGAACAGCTGGTTGAGATAGGGCACGTTCGCGAACGTCCCGATGATCGCCGGCTGGACATGCGCCTGCAGGAAGGGCGCGAGGATGAACATGCCCCAGATGCCGTAGATGATCGAGGGAATGCCCGCCAGCAATTCGACCGCGATGCCGATCGGGCGGCGCAGCGCATAGGGGCAGAGCTCGGTCAGGAACACGGCGATGCCGAGACCGAGCGGCACGGCGAGGAACAGCGCGATGATCGAGGTGACCAGCGTGCCGTAGATCGCGGGCGCGGCGCCGAAATTCTCGGTGACCGGGTTCCAGGCCTGGGAGGTCAGGAAGCCGAAGCCGAACTTGCTGAGCGCCGGCACGGAGCCGTGGATCAGCGAAAAGATCACGCCGCCCAGCAGGATCAGCACGGCGACCGCGCAGGATCTGGTCAGGATGCGGAAGGCGTTGTCGCCCAGTTCGAACCGGCGCAGGACCTTGTCACGAATTTGGCCCTGTGCGGCAGGTTTCGCCACGGAACTCAATGCGGCCTCCGCCATGTTTCGTTCCTCATACGGGTGAGCGGCCGGAGGCTGACGCCTCCGGCCGCGGAACGGTGCTTACTTGGACTCGTAGACCGGCTTGCCGTCGGCGGTCTTGACGTCGGCGGCCCAGGTCTTGCGGACCATGCCGATGACATTGTCGGGCATGGGGATGTAGTCGAGCGCCGCGGCTTCCTTGGCGCCGCTCTTGAACGCCCAGTCGAAGAACTTCAGGGCTTCGCCGGCGACGGCGGCGTCCGGCGGCTGCTTCGGGATCAGGATGAAGGTCGCGGCGGTGAGCGGCCAGGACTCGGCGCCCTTCTGGTCGGTCAGGATCTGGTAATAGCCCGGCGCATTGGCCCAGTCGGCGTTGGCGGCGGCGGCCTGGAAGCTTTCCATGGTCGGCGAGACCGTCTTGCCGTCGTGGTTGACCATTTTGGCGTAGTTCATGGCGTTCTGCTTGGCGTAGGCGTATTCGACATAGCCGACCGAACCCTTGGTGTTGGCGACGGTGTTGGCGACGCCTTCATTGCCCTTGGCGGCGAGGCCGATCGGCCATTCCACGGCCGGGGCGGCGCCGACTTTCGACTTCCAGTCCGCCGAAACCTTGGACAGGTAATCGGTGAAGTTGAACGAGGTGCCCGAACCGTCCGAACGATGAATGACAGCGATGGGGCCTTCGGGAAGCTTCAGGCCCGGGTTCAGCTTGACGAGAGCCGGGTCGTTCCAGGTCTTGACTTCGCCCAGGTAGATCTTGGCCAGCGTCGGACCGTCGATCACCAGTTCGCCGGGCTTCACGCCGTCCAGATTGACGACCATCACGATGCCGCCCATGACCTGCGGCCATTGCACCAGACCGTTCTTTTCAAGGTCTTCGGCCTTCATCGGGGCGTCGGACGCGCCGAAGGTCACGGTGCGGGCGAGGATCTGCTTGATGCCGCCGCCGGAGCCGATCGACTGGTAGTTCAGGCCGATTCCGGTGTCCTTTTTATAGGTGTCGGCCCATTTGGAATAGACCGGATAGGGGAAGGTCGCGCCTGCGCCGGAAATATCGGCGGCGAGAACGGAAGCGGCAGCGCCGACGACGGCGACGACGAGGGCGGAACGCAGCAGGATTTTGGACATGCCAGACCTCTCCGGAGGTTGAACTTTTCGCGAGGCGCCAAGGGCGCGGCTCGCGGTCTGCGCTTGGGCGCGGGGCAGCATTACGACGCCAAAATGACACTTCCGTGACACAGTTCCGGGCGCCGCCGCCCGAACTCCGTTCACAGTTGAACGCGCGCCGGAGGATGCGAGGCGATTCAGGGTTTGCGCGGCAAAGAAAAAAATCGCGCTTTGTTATCCGCGCGCTAACGCCGGCGGCGCTTGCCGCTCTTCAGGGCTCTCAAGGCTCCTGGAGCGGCGCGAAAGCTGTAAAAGTCGCGCCGCGCCCCAGCGAGGACTGGATGCCGAGACGGCCGCGATGGCGCTTGAGGATGTGCTTGACCAGCGCCAGCCCCAGACCGGTGCCGCCCTTGGCGCGGCTCTGCCCGACATCGACGCGGTAGAAGCGCTCGGTCAGGCGCGGAATGTTCTGCGGCGCGATGCCCGGCCCCTCGTCGCGCACCGAAAGAAAGCCGAAGCCGTCGCGGGAGCCGACCTCGACCCAGACCGTGCGCTCCGGCTCGCCCGGCTCCGGGGCGCCATATTTGATCGCGTTCTCGATCAGGTTCTCGGCCACACGCAGCAATTCGTCGCGGTCGCCGCGCACGACCGCCTTCTCGGCCTTGAAGTCGAGACGGACGCGGTTTTCGCGCGCCACCGGCGCCAAAGCGTCGAGCACCTGCTGCGCCACCGGCCCGAGTTCGACCGCCGCGCGCGGCTGGAGGTGCAGGTTCTGTTCGATCCGCGACAGCGACAGCAGATCGTCCACGAGGCGGGCCATGCGCCGCGCCTGCTCCAGCATGATGCCGAGAAAGCGCTCGCGCGCCGCGGGATCGCCCTTCGCGGGGCCTTGCAGCGTCTCGATGAAGCCGAGCACCGAGGCGAGCGGCGTGCGCAATTCATGGCTGGCGTTGGCGACGAACTCGACCCGCATCTTTTCGAGCCGCCGCACTTCCGTCGCATCGTGCAGGTTGAGGGCGACGAAACGCGCATCGCTCGACTGGAAGGCCGCGACATGGACCTGGAACAGCCGTTCGACCGGGACGCGGTCGAGCCAGGACACGTCCTCGGCCCGGCCGGAGGCCATCACCCGGGCAATGGCGTCGTGGAGATCGACCGCCCGCAGGGTCGAGGCCAGCGGCGACGTCAGGCGAAGATGGGGAAACAGCCCGCGCGCGGGAGCGTTGGCGGCGACGAGGCGGACCGACTCGTCCACGACCAGCACCGGCTCCGGCATCGCGTCGATCAAACTGGCGACAAGGCCGCCGACTGCGTCGATCGTTTCGTTCATGCCAGCCATTCACAAATCAGGCGCGATCGTCCCTGTCGGCCTGCGCGCGGTTCATGGCGTCGCGCAGAGCGTCCCAGCGGCGCCCGCCTTCGTTCGCGCCAAGGAGCGCAAGAGCAAACACGAAAGGGATGACATAATAAAGAATGCGGAACATCAGCAGCGAGGCGAGCAGCGCCTCCTGCGACGGCGCGGGAAGCACCTTCAGCATGGTCGCCTCGAAAACGCCGATGCCGCCCGGCGCGTGGCTGACGATGCCCAGCAGGCTGGCGAAGACGTAGACGGCGGCGAACGTGAAGAAATCCAGCCCTTCGCGGCTCGGCAGCAGCACGTAGAGCACGGCCGCCGCGCTGCACAGGTCCATGACGCCCAGCGCGATCTGGCCGAGCGAAAGGCTGAGGCCCGGCAGTTCGAGCGAAAGCCCTTGCCAGCGGGCGCGGCGCGGACGCGCCGAAACCCAGAACAGATAGACTCCGATGGCGGCGAGCACGCCGAAGCCGATCAGGCGGTTGAGATTGACCGCGAGCTGGTCGATCTCCGAGATCGGTCCGGCTTCGACCATCAGCCCGAAGGCGATGACCACCGCCATGCCGAGCCAGAAGGTCACGCCCGCGACCACGGTGAGGCTGGCGACCTTGCCCGGCCGGACCCCGGCCCGCGAATAGATCCAGTAGCGCACCGTGCCCCCGGTGAAGATCGGGAAGCCCAGCGTGAAGGACACGGCATAGGAGGTGAACGAGGCCAGCGCCGTGGTGCGATAGGGCACTTTCAGTTTCAGCTGGCGCAGCGCGATCGCGTCATAGCCCGTCAGCATCAGATAGGAGCTGGCCGTGAACAGCAGGCCCAGGGCGATCTGGGTCCGCGACGTCGCGGCGAAAGCGGCGCGCAACTGCGCCATGTCGAGATTGGCGACGGTGCGCGACAGGACGAAAGCGGCGACGAGAACGAGGATCAGGCTGGCGGCGGCGCCGACGCGGCCGGCGATCTTGCGCCGGCGCTCGGCCTTGGCGAGCATGGCCGCGCGTTCGGTCTGCCTCGCCGAGGGAGACACGGCGTCCGACGCCGCTGCCGGCGTCTCCGACGCCTCGGCTTCCCGTTCCTGATCGCTCCCCATCCGTTCCATCGCTGACGCTGCCTGAGCAGAAACGCACCGGGCCGGACGCCGGTTTCGCCCGCAAATTCCGCGAAACTGGGGCGGAAAGCGAGCAGGAATGGCGTGCCGACGAATTGCGGCGCCCGGTTCCCGGACGCTGGCCGTGGGTTTAAGGCGCCGCCCCCTGTTCGGCAAGTCGCCTTGCGCGCTAATAGTCATCCTCCCTCCGGAATCAAACGGGGGCGTGAGAAACACGCCCCCGCCGTCCTCCCCGGACGGACGCCGGTCCGATGCCGGCGTCAATTCAGCCCATGATGCGCCGCGTCAGCCGATCCTGGCGCCGGACTTCCGCTGCTGCGCCGGCAGGGTCTCGTCGCCGGCGAATTTCACCAGAATGTCCTCGTCGCGGATGATGTACTGGCAGGCCAGGCGGAAATGCGGCGGCAGGTCGTTGACCTCGGCCTCCTTGACCTCGGCCTTGGAGATCTTGCCGAGCTGCTTGAGCATTTCCTTTTCCTTCTCGGTGAGGGAAATGGCGTGGGTGGATTTGCTCAGCACCGGGACTTCGACGAGGCAGGAGCCGCATTCGCCGTCCTGGCAATCGAAGGGGATCGGAATCTTGTTGTCCTTGGCGAGCGACAGCAGCGTGCCGCGATCGCCCGCCACCGCATAGACCGTCACGTCGCGCGACAGGGATGGCGAGGAAAAGGTCACATTGGCCATGGGAAATCCTCCAGAGGGGTTTGTTTGCGAAACCGCGTTTGCTCCCGCAACGCGGACAGCAAGACCCATGCCCGATGGAAATCACGTGAATTCAGCGGCTTGAGCGCCAAATGGCGTCCCGCCGGCGGCCGGACGCCTTGTCCCGGCCCGCGCAAAAGGGAAAAAAAGGCGACAGTGCGCGTCGGTATGGCGACGCGCGTGTCGCGCCGCGTTTCAGCCGCGGCCAGGGGGTTTCGGCCAGCGCCAGTTTTTCGGCAGGAATTGCGCCAGCCCGCGCAAGGGCTCGAAGCGGAAGCGCACGCGATGCGGCCCCGGGGCGAGGCGCAAAGCGCGGAACATCACATTGGCCCGCAGGATCGGCGCCGGCCGGCCGTCGACATAAGCCGCCTGCCAGTTCTGCCACACGTCGTTGAGCACGAGGAAGCCGCCCTGCGCCGGGGCGACCGCCTCGACGTCGATGAGCGTGTTGTCGTAGCGCAGGATTTTCGCCGAGCCCGCCTCGGCCCCGCTGGCGGAGGCCGCCGCGACGTCGGCCGCGCATTTCAGCTCGGGCTTCGCTTCGCAATCGGCGCGGTCGAGCAGCACGAAGCGCCGGTAGTCGATGTCCGGCATGCCGCCCTCGGCGTTGATTTTGGCGAAATCGGCCGCGATGGCGCGGCCCGGCGCCAGCACGCGCGGCAAGGCGCCGGCGTTTTCGTAAATGTAGGCGTCAGCGGTCTGCCTGACCAAGGGCAGGTCGCCCGGCTTCAGGCTGTGATCGATCTGCTCGGCGGGGACGCCCGTCGCGATCCAGCGCAGGCCGAACAGATTGGCCATCGGCGACTTGTAGGACGGGAAGGCCGGCGAGAACACGCGCTGCTCCGGGATCGCGACATGGTCATTGGCGTGGGTCACGTCGATGAAGGTCGTCAGCCGGATCGGATTGTAGCCGAGGTCCATGTCGAAGCCATGGACCAGCCCGGCGTTCGGCCAATGGAAGTCGATGCCCGCCAGTTCGACCCGGTCGCGACGGTCGGGCGCGGCGTTTTCGGCGAGCTTCTGCTTCAGGAAAACGATGGTCTCGTTCTGCGTGGCCTCCCGCAGGATGTCGTAGGTCTGCGGCGGCAGCGCGGTGGATTGGTTGGGGGCGTTGTTCAGCGACAGGTCGAAGGTCAGGACGGCGCCGACGAGCAGCAGGCCGAGCGCCGGCCTTTCGCGCCAGCGCCGCGCGCCAAGCAAGGCCGCGACCGACAGAGCCGCGCAGAACAGGGAAAACGCCAGAGCGGGCAGCGAATCCGCCAGATGATTCTTGGCGAAGGCGACGCCCACGGCGGCGGCATAAAGCGCGCCAACCAGCGCCAAGGCGAGATTGCGCGCCCTGCTGTCGGGCGGCGCGTCGATAAATCGCGCTATGCAATAGCCACCGATCACGCCGGCGAAGACGCAGAGCGGGAAGGTGGCGTCGGCCGGCCGACGGTACAGATTGGCCCCCGGCATATCGAACAAGGCGGCGAAGACCGGCGTGTATTTGCCGATGGCGTAGATCGCCAGCACCAGAGCGGCGCCGGTGAAGAACCGCATCGGCCGGTCGAACGCCCAGCGCCGCCCCAGACCGAGGCCGACAAGCGCCAGAAAGGGCAGCGCGCCGAAATAGACCTCGCCCATGTTGCGCGCGATATAAAGCCCGGTCTCGCCCCAGGCCGTCGAGGGCGGTCCCCAGAAGCCCGACAGCGGCCCGCTCACGCCATAAAGATTGGCGACTAGAGCGGTGAGCAGCGACGCCGGATGCAGCGAGCCGCGCATCGCCCCTTCCAGCGTAATGACGGCGCGGTTGGATTGTTGCGCCAGCGCAATGGTCCACAGCAGCGGCGGCAACGCCACGACAAGTCCGGTCAGCAGGCCGCCCGACAGCGGCTTGATCATCCGCCCGACACGCCGGAAAAAGGGATGAGGATCGCTTTGCGGCGGCGAGAACAGGCGCCAGGCGATGAAGGCGATAAGCGTCAGGACGAAGAGCCAGGCGATCTGGTCGCGGCCAAGCACCATGAAGCCGGCGAACAGGCCCGCCAGCGCGCCCCACAGAAACGAGTCCCGGTCGAGCGCGCGATTGAGCGCCCAGAACGCCAGCGGAAACCACGACAGGCTGAGAATCTGCCCGGTGTGCTGCAGCCGCCAGGCCGCCGAGCCGCCATAGGCGAAAGCCAGCGCCGCCACCAGCCCGCCCGCCGCGCGCCAGCCGCGATCGCGGAAATAAAGCATCCATGCGAGCCCGCCCAGCGTCAGCATGGCGAAGGCGACCGCGTCGGCCTGCTGGAAGCTCGGCTCGGGGACGAGCGCGGCCAGCAGCAGATAGGGCGGCGAGAAGATCAGCGACTGCGGGTCGGCGATCTGCGGCATGCCCGCAAAGACGTTCGGCGTCCAGAACGGCGACTGGCCGCTATGCAGCGCATGGGCGAGGAAGGCGATCTGCGGCTGGAAATGCGCCTTGGAATCCCACGGAATCGTCACCTGTCCCGACAGCCACGGCCATGCGAGGTAGAGGCTGGCGAGAAGGAACAGGACAAGCGAGAAACGAAAGACCCAACGGGATTCAGGCGCCGCCGGCGGGGGGGAGATCGACATCGAGGTAATGGCCAGCCCTGTCACGTTTGGTGGCGAGATAATGGATGTTCTGCGGCGTCGGCCGGCCCTGGATGCGCTGGTCGGTCACATCCAGCCCCGCCGCGCGCAGGGCTTCGATCTTGGCCGGATTGTTGGTCATCAGCCGCACGCGCGTGACGCCGAGCAGGTCGAGCATGCGCGCGGCATAGCCGAAGCGGCGCTGGTCGAGGCCAAAGCCCAGGATTTCATCGGCGTCATAGGTGTCGTGGCCCTGCGCCTGCAGCGCATAGGCGCGGACCTTGTTGGCGAGGCCGTTGCCGCGCCCTTCCTGGTCGAGATAGAGGATCACGCCGCCGCCGTTCTCGGCCATGAAGCGCGCGGTATGGCGCAACTGGTCGCCGCAATCGCATTTGAGCGAGCCGAACAGGTCGCCGGTCAGGCAGGCGGAATGCAGCCGGACATGGACCGGGCCGGACAGGTCGGGCTTGCCGACGATCACCGCCGCCTGGTCGCGCAGGCCCTCGCCGCCGCGGAACACCGCGATTTCCGAATGGGGCGCGCCTTCAAGCGGCAGGGGCGCCCGGCCGATCAGATGGAGCGACAGCACTTTTTTGGCGCGGAAGGAGCGCACGTCGCAGCCGTTGACCTCGGCCAGTTGCGGCAGCGGGTCGGTCATCGGCGCGACGATCGCCCCGGGCAGCAGCGTCGCCAGCCGCAACAGGTCGAGCGCCGCCTCGTCGGCCGCGCCGGGCGCCGCCACGGGGGCGTCGATATGGGCGTTCTGATCCGCGAGCAAGGCGCCGACGCGTTCGACGTCGATCTTGGGCATCGCGATCAGGCCGGGCGCGGTGCGCTCGACGCCGAGGCGGCGCAGCCTTTGCGCGGACAGAATCAGATTGGCGCGGCCGCGGCCGATATTTTCCAGCGTGGCGGCGGAAGCGGCGTCGAGATTCTCGGCGGGAAAAACCAGCACGCGCGCCGAGCCCTCGTTGAGAACGACGGGACGGCCCGAGCGCAATTCCGCGACCGCGCGCTCGACGCTGACCGCTCCAGAGACCGCCGGCGAAGAAAAGAGACCCGAAATATCCGTCATCTGCGAGGAGAACCCCTGTCCGCACTCCCTGGCGCCGCTTCCTACATAATGCCTTCGCGCCGGGAGAACCAGCTTTAAGCGAGAAATGCGCCAGAGCTTGCGCTGGGAAAGGCGCTACGCTCCTGGACAGCGCGCTTGCCTTGCCGGCGCGGCCGGCTTAAAGCCAAAAATCCTCAAAGGATGATCCCATGCGTCTTTTTCGCCTCGCCTTCCTCCTGTCCTGCCTCGCCGCTCCGGCATGGACCGCCCCCGCTTTGGCCGAAGGCGCCAAGGAACTCGTCAATGAACTGGCGGTGAAGGTCGTCAACAAGTCCACGCCCGAGCTTTGCGCCGAACGCGACAATGTCGAGCTGGATTTCGTTTCGCCGGAGGTGCGCCATTTCACCGTCCAGGCGGCGCATCCCTCCTATATCGGCATGATCAACACGGACCGCTGGGCGCCGGATTTTTCCGCCTGCAACATTCCGCATGGCGAGGGCGCGCTGCCGCGCAAGACCTTTTACGAATCGCCGACCTTGTGGCTGACCGGCCTGACCGATCCGGACTTCTGGCGCCCGGCCAATGTGCCGATCCGGGTCGGCGACCACGTCGAGCCGGGCTTCAATTACATCCAGCTCTGGATGCTCTATCGCGAGCGCGCCGAGGAGGTGCTGGTGCTCTATCCGTCGGACGGCAACTGGCGCATCCGCCCCCTGCCCTTCGGCGACATGCGCTGGACGGCCTATGGCTCGTCGTTCCAGATCGGCCCGCTGGAGGTTCAGGACTCGCCCGCCGGCCCGCGGCCGATCGTCGCGATCAAGGATATCGCGTTCGATCCCGCCAAGAAGGCGTTCACGCTGAATTTCGTCCGGGGCGGATCGGCGACGGTGACGATCAGGCAGGTCGATCAGGACCATGTCGCGCTCGACGTCGATTATTCCGGCGCCATGCCCGGCGAACTGCCCTTCGCGGCGCTGCGCTCGATGTTCGCCAACGAAACCAACGCCGACGTCGCCCGCGTCGCCTGGCGCGTCAAGGACGGCAAAGGCTGGGAGGAAGCGCCGGTGCTGTCCTTCCCCGGCGCCATGGCGACGGAGTTGTGGGCCGGACGCCAGTCGCCCTCGCGGCACAACCTTTCGGCGCCCGACATGGTCTTCTCGCGCTTCCAGCCGTGACCGCCGCTCGCCCGCGCCGCGCGCCGCCATCCCCCGTCTTGGCTGGGTCGATTCGGCGCGCGGCGTCGCGCTCTGGGCGATGTTCGGCTTTCACCTGACCTGGGATCTCGCTTATTTCGGCTGGATCGATCCCGCGACGCCCTTTTCTGCCGGGTTTCACTGGCTCGGCCATGTCATCGCCGCGAGCTTCTTGACTTTGGTCGGGATCAGCCTCGCTCTCGCCCGTCGCGGGCGCGGTCCGCTGCTGCGCAGCCGGGCCTTCTGGCGGCGCTGGGCGATGATCGTGGCGGCGGCCGCCGCGATCAGCGCGGTCTCGTTCTGGCTGTTTCCCGAGGAGCCGATCTTTTTCGGCATCCTCCATTGCATCGCGCTCGCGAGCCTGATCGCCGCGCCGCTCGTCGAGGCGCCAAGCTGGATCCTGCTCGCCGCCGGCGCCCTCGCGCTCGTCGCGCCAAAGCTTTTCGCGGCGCCTGTCTTCGACGCGCCGATGTTCTGGTGGACGGGTCTCGGGACATTCGAGCCGGCGAGCAACGATTTCCGCCCGCTGCTGCCCTGGCTCGCCTTCGTCCTGTTCGGACTGGCGCTCGGCCAGATCGTCGCCCGCCGAGCGGAAAAGCCGGCGACCTCACGGCCGTCGAACCCCGCGCCGGCCTGCCGTCGCGGGCGCTTCAAGTCTGCGGGCGCCATTCGCTGGCGTTCTATCTGCTCCACCAGCCGCTGCTGTTCGGGTTGATGTCCCTGCTCGCCTTGTTTGTCGTCTCGCCCAATCACGAGCGGCTTTTCGTCGCGCAATGCGCGGCGCAATGTTTCCAGGACGCGAACGAGGCCGACCTCTGCGAGCGAACCTGCGCCTGCACCGTAGGGCGCGCCAAGGCCCGGGGCGACTGGCCCCGGATGGCCCGCAACGCCCTGACGCCTGAGGAAAAAGCGCAGGCGCACGACGACATCATGGCCTGTTTCGGCGACAGCCACGCAAACTGATCAGGCGCTGGGCGGGAATTGCGGCGTCGCGCCGCATCCGGCGGTTTGGTCCGAAACCACGCCTTTGCCGGACCCTTTCGCGCCTCTCACGATTTGGTGATTCGGAAAAGCGTGAAAAATTGCAGCCTTAAGCCGGTTCGCGCGTTTCACAAGGCAAGCCCGCTCGAAGGCGCGCCCTCGCGCGCGCGACGCCGCAAGGATATTCGACATGGAGACGACGAAGAAAGCTCGGGGTTTTGCCTCGATGGATCCGGAAAAGCAACGCGCGATCGCGCGCAAGGGCGGCGAGAGCGTCCCGCGCGAAAAACGGAGTTTTTCGCAAAACGCCGAACTGGCGGCCGAGGCCGGGCGCAAGGGCGGACGCAGCGTCAGCCCGACGAACCGCAGTTTCGCCCGCGACAAGGATCTGGCGAAGACCGCGGGACGCAAGGGCGGCCGCGCGGCGCACGCCGCCACCGAGAACGAGCATCACTAAATAAAAAAAGAGGCCCCCGGAGGGCCTCTTTCGGTTGCGATCTGCCCGGCCCTTCGGCCGGTCAGTGGGCGACGTCCGCCCAGATCCGTTTCTTGGTGAAATAGAGCAATCCCGCCAGCACGAGCAGGAAGATCATGACGCGCGCGCCGATGCGCTTGCGCTGCTCCAGGCTCGGCTCAGCAGCCCAGTACAGGAACGCGCCGACATCCTTGGCGTATTGATCGAGGGTGGTCGGCGTGCCGTCGGTGTAATCGACCTGGCCGGCCGTCAGCGGCTTGCCCATGGCGATCTTGTGGCCCGGGAAATAGAGGTTCCAGTTCGGATCGTCGTCACGGGTGTAGCCGTTCAGGATCGCGTAGATCAGGTCCGGGCCGACTTCCTGGTACATGCCGACGCCGGGAATGGGCAAAGCGTCGAACACGAAATTCGGGAAGCCGCGCTCGTATTTGATCGACTTGGCGAGCAGCGACATGTCCGGCGGCGCGGCGCCGAGCGAGGCGGCGGCGGCTTCCGGATTCGGGAACGGCGGCGGGAAGAAGTCCGACGGACGGCCGGGACGATCGAACATTTCGCCCTGCAGGTTCGGGCCGTCATGCACCGTATAGGTCGCGGCGAGCGTCTTGACCTGCTCTTCCGTGAAGCCCGGACCGCCCGGCTGGGCGAGCGTGCGCATCGGTGATGTGCAGCTCGTGGCAGTTCGAGCAGACTTCCTTGTAGATCTTGAAGCCGCGCTGCAGCTGCGCCTGGTCGTAGGTGCCGAAGGGGCCGGAGAAGGACCAGGTCTGGCGGGTCGGGTTCGGCTGTTCGGCGCCGCCCTCTTCGGCGCTGAACGCGAGGGCTGGAGAAGGCGACGGCGCCGATCAGGGCCGCCGCGGCGATTCCGATTTTCTTGGTGAAGTTCATTGTTGAGTTCCTCGAAATCGGCCGGTCAGCCCTTGGTCTGCGGAGCGGAGGCGGCGGCCGCCGCGACCGATGAAGCGGACCCGTGCTTGGCGAGAACCGCGTCGGCGATGGAGGCCGGCACCGGCTTGGTCTTTTCGAAAAGGCCAAGCAGCGGCAGAACGATCAGGAAGAAGGCGAAATAGGCCACGGCGAGAATGCGCGACGCCAGAACATAGCCGCCTTCCGGGGGCATGGCGCCGAGATAGCCCAGGCCGACCGCGCAGACCACGAAGACCCAGAAGAAGATCTTGTAGATCGGGCGATACTTGGCCGAGCGCACCTTCGACGTGTCCAGCCAGGGCAGGAAGGCGAGGACCGCGATCGCCGAGAACATGGCGATGACGCCCGCGAGCTTGTTCGGGATCGAACGCAGGATCGCGTAGAACGGCAGGAAGTACCATTCCGGCACGATGTGCGGCGGGGTCTTCATCGGGTTCGCCTGGATGTAGTTGTCCGCGTCGCCGAGATAGTTGGGGATGTAGAAGATGAACCAGCAATAGAGCAGCAGGAACAGAACGATGCCCAGGCTGTCCTTCATGGTCGCATGCGGCGTGAAGGGCACGGTGTCCTTCTCGATGTTCTTGATCTCGATGCCGTCCGGATTGTTCTGGCCGCACACGTGCAGCGCCCAGACGTGGAGGCCGACGACCGCCACGATGACGAAGGGCAGCAGGTAATGCAGCGCGAAGAAGCGGTTCAGGGTCGGGTTGCCGACCGAATAGCCGCCCCACAGCCAGACCGTGATGTCGTCGCCGACGAAGGGAATGGCGGAGAACAGGTTGGTGATGACGGTGGCGCCCCAGAAGGACATCTGGCCCCAGGGCAGCACGTAGCCCATGAAGCCGGTGGCCATCATGAGCAGGAAGATGATCACGCCGAGGATCCACAGCACTTCGCGCGGCGCCTTGTAGGAGCCGTAATAGATGCCGCGGAACATGTGGATATAGACGGCGAAGAAGAACATCGAGGCGCCGTTGGCGTGCGCGTAGCGCAGCATCCAGCCCCAGTTGACGTCGCGCATGATCTTCTCGACCGACGAGAAGGCCATGGTCTCTTCCGGGGTGTAGTGCATGGTCAGCACGACGCCGGTGACGATCTGGGCGATCAGCATGAAGGACAGGATCGCGCCGAAGGTCCACCAGTAATTGAGGTTCTTCGGAGTCGGATAGGCGACGAAGGAAGCGTGCGAGAAGCTGAGGATCGGCAGGCGCGCCTCAAGCCATTTCACCAGGCCGTTCTTCGGCTCGAATGTTGAGTGTCCGTGCATCTGGTATCTCTTCGAAAATTCGGTGGGACGGGCGGGAGCGTCCGGCGCGGGCCGGACCGCGGTCAGCCGATTTTGACTTTGGTGTCGGTCAGGAACTTGTAGTCCGGAACGGCGAGGTTACGCGGCGCCGGGCCTTTGCGGATGCGGCCCGAGGTGTCGTAGACCGAACCGTGGCACGGGCAGAACCAGCCGCCATATTCGCCCTGGTGTCCCAGCGGAATGCAGCCGAGATGGGTGCAGACGCCGATGACGATCAGCCATTGCGGCTTCTGCACGCGGGCCGAATCGGCCTGCGGATCGGGAAGCGTGGCGACATTGACGTCTTCCGCCGCCTTGATTTCGGTCGGCGTGCGGTGGCTGATGAAGACCGGCTTGCCGCGCCACTTGATCGTGACGATCTGGCCTTCCGGGATCGCGCCGATATCGACTTCGGTCGAGGCCAGAGCGAGCGTCGAGGCGTCGGGGCTCATCTGGTTGATCAGCGGCCACACGACGGCGGCGACGCCCACGGCGGCCACGGCCCCGGTGGCGATATACAGAAAGTCTCTGCGGGTCGGTTCGACCGTCGTTGCGCTGGCCAAGTTTACGTCCCCAATCGTTGGCGGGTCTCCGCGCCTTGCGGAAACCGCTTCGCCTCACCTGGCGAAGCCATTGAACTTCGCGCGTCTTGGAACGAATCGTCGGCGCGCGGCGAAAAAACTCTCCGCCGAAATCGCTGGACGCGCGGGCCGTGAAACAGCAAGGCGCGGCAGCGAAAGGAAGGCGGGCCTGTTACGGCAAGCGCCGTTATTTGGCGCCTTTCAGCCCCATTGTCCATAGACCCCGCTAAGAAGAAAGGCTGAGACCGCGCGGCTTTTTTCCGCATTCGCCGCGCGATCTCAGCCTAAAGAAGGAGCAGAATCGCGCCCGCTCAAAATTGCGGCTCGGCAGAGGACCCGGCCGCGGGCGCTTCGAAGGTCCCGCCGCCCCGCGCGCGAAGACGATTGGCGCGGCCGCGCGGCGATGCTATCGAGATTTCATGCCTGCCGCCGAAGCGCCGCTTTGCCTCGCCCTCTTCCAGCCCGACATTCCGCAGAACGCGGGGACCATGTTGCGGCTCTGCGCCTGTCTCGGCGTCGATGCGGCGCTCATCGAGCCCGCCGGATTTCCGATATCCGACAAGCATTTCCGCCGCGCCGGCATGGATTACCTCGACCATGTGCGCGCTGGCGCGCCATGCGTCCTGGCGCGCCTTCGAGAGCTGGCGTGCGACAACGGGCCGCAGGCTGCTGCTGCTGTCCACGAGCGGTGCGACGCCCTATTCCGACTTCGCCTTCCGCCCCGGCGACATCGTGATGGTCGGCCGCGAATCCGCCGGCGCCCCGCCCGAGGTCCATGACGCCGCCGACGCGACGCTGCTCATTCCGATGCGCGCGGATTTGCGCTCCCTCAACGTCGCGGTGGCGGCGGCGATGGTTTTGGGCGAAGCTTTGCGCCAAACGAACGGATTCGCCCCGCTGGAGGGCAAAGGGGAAGTTCAGTGACCGACACGAGTCTGGAGGCGCGCAAGCGCGCGGCGGTGGAATGGTTCGAGGCGCTGCAAAGGCGCATCGTCGAATCCTTCGAGGCGCTGGAGCGCCGCGCCGATTCCGTGCTGGCCGAACCCGGCGCCGAGCCCGGCGCCTTCGCGCTGAAGCCCTGGGAGCGGACCAATCACGACGGCGCGCCCGGCGGCGGCGGCCGCATGGGGCTGCTCAAGGGACGATTGTTCGAAAAGGCGGGCGTGCATTGCTCCGCCGTGCACGGGACCTTCGCGCCGGAATTCGCCAAGCAGATTCCCGGCGCCGACCACGACCCGCGCTTCTGGGCGGGCGGCATCTCGCTGATCGTCCATCCGTGGAACCCGAACGTTCCCGCCGTCCACATGAACACGCGCATGGTCGTCACCTCGCGCGCCTGGTTTGGCGGCGGCGCCGACCTGACGCCGGTGCTCGACGCCCGCCGGACGCAGGACGACCCGGACAGCGTCGCCTTCCACGCCGCGATGGCGCGGGCCTGCGAGGGCCACGACGTCGCCGATTACCCGCGCTTCAAGGCCTGGTGCGAAGACTATTTCTTCCTGAAGCACCGCAACGAGCCACGCGGGATCGGCGGCATTTTCTACGATTATCTCGAAGCCGGCGGCGAGAGCTTCGATCCCGCCTTCGCCTTCACCCGCGCGGTCGGCGAAGCCTTCCTCGACATTTACCCGCGGCTGGTCGAAGCCAACAGGGGCAAGACCTGGACTCCCGAACAGCGCGAGGAGCAGCTCGTGCGGCGCGGCCGCTATGTCGAGTTCAACCTGCTCTACGATCGCGGCACCATTTTCGGCCTCAAGACCGGCGGCAATGTCGACTCCATTCTGTCATCCATGCCGCCCATAGTGAAATGGCCCTGAGCACCGGATTCGCCCGCAAACCCGGACGAAAGACTGCAAGCAAGAGAGGAAACAATGGCCTTCAAACCCGGCGAAGTCGTGCAACTCAAATCCGGCGGCCGCGGCATGACCGTCGTCCGGCAGACCAAGGACGACGTGGACGTGGTCTGGTACGCCGACAGCGACGACGCGGTCCGCACCGCGACCCTTCCCGCCGCTTGCGTGGCCCTGATCGAATTTGAAGACGACGAATTCGACGAGGATTGAGGCTCAGCGCGCGCGTCCGCGCGGCGGCAGGTCGAAATCCTCGGGCGAGCCCTCAGGCACATAAACCCCGTCCTCGCGCATCGCGCCGCGTGTTTCGTGGCGCGGCGACGCCGGCTCGTCGAGCGGCAATTGCGCATGCAGGGCGACCGGGCCGACGGCGTTGGGCCGGCGCGGCGGCGCGGGCGGCGGCGAGGTTTGCGCGATGACGGAGGCCTCCGGCGCTTTCGCGGCGACGGCCGGCAGCGGCTGCGCCACGATGGCCGCGGGCGCTCGTGACGGGGGCGTCGCAGGCGCTTGTGACATCATGGCCGCAGGGGGCGCCCTGCGCACGGGCTCGGCCTCCGCGCCCGACAGCGCGAGGCTGCCGCCGCCACTCATCGCATAAGCCGCGACGCCGTGCGGCGCGCCGGCCTGGGCGACGTCGAGATCGTCGTCGAAATCGGGCGTTTCGGGCAGGCCGTCCTTGGCCGGCGGCGGCGCGGTCGTGTTCTGCTGGCGCGGGCTTGCAGATCCGGCGCGGCCCGGTCGAACTCATGCCGTGCATCGCCAGATCGACGTGAATGTGATTGTAGTGGAACGGGTTCGAGCCCGGGCTGAGCACGGTCGAGAAGCGATCGCAGGCGCCGTTGTGCAGGTCGTGCAGGAAGGCCTGGGTTTGCGGCTCGCCCCGCCACCAGTCGTGGACCAGACGTGATCCGCCGGCCGTCGGCGAGCTGGAAGCCGCCGATATCCAGCGCATTGCCGAAGGAATGTTCCGACAGCCGGGCGCCGATCTGGTTGTTCATGCCGCGACAATTGTAGGAGCCCATCGAATCGACCTGCACGACGTTCTGGCCGAAGCGCGCCTGCGCCGCTGGCTGGACCACCTCCGCGAGCCAGGAATCGAGCGCCGCCACCATCGGGCAGTCGAGCGTCTGCGTCGAACTGAACAGGACCGCGCCGTTCTGCAGCGCGGTGACCTTCAAGGGTCGGGTCAGGCCGCAGATCGAGGGGCCGTCGATCTCATGGGCGGCGGGCTGGATGAAGGGGCTGAGCGCGACCCGGCGCTCCGCGAAACAGCTGTTTTCGGCGCGCGTGCGCCAGGCCGGGCGTTCGGCGCGCTCGAATTTCGAGCAGCCGGCCAGCCCTCCGAGCAGGCCGCCGAGCCCGATCGCAAGCAGGAGGAGAGAATTGCTTCGACGCGCCATGTCGCGATTCCTGCGACCGCAGCGTTAAGCTCCCCTGAAGCAAGATAGTTAACGTTTAAAATTTAACCCACGACGGCCGGCGCATCCCGCTTTGCGGACGCGGGGGGCGCCACTGCGCGCGGGCGCCGCCCCGGGCGCGACCGCCTCCGCCGCCCAGATTCCGGACAGAGCGGCGGCTTCGACGCCGGGTCCGAGATTGATCGCCCCGGCGACGAACAGGCCGGGAACCGGGCTTTTCGACCCGCGCATCCGCCCCTGCGGCGCGATGCCGTAAATGGCGCCGGCGCTCGCATGATCGTAGCGGGCGTAAGTCACGGGGCTCGCCTCGCAGCGGAAGACGATTTTTTCGCGCAAGCCTGGCAGCGCCTTTTCGGCCTGCGCGATCAAGCTCTCGGCCAGCGCCTCCTTGCGGCGCGAATAGTCCTCCGAGCGCCGCCATTCGCGCCAGTCCGGCCCGCCGGCCGGCGGCAGCCAGTCCTTCGCCTTGTCGTGGGGCAGAAGGGTCAGGATATCGATCGCCTCGTAGCCGTCCGGCGCGTCGCTCGGGTCGACCAGCCCCGGCCGCGCGATCAGGATATCCGGATCGCCCGCGACAAAGGTCAGCGGCTGGCCGTCCCATTCGCCCGCCACGCCGAGATGGACGGCAAATCCCGAGACCGCCGGCGGCGCTGCGGCGATTTTTTCGCGGAAGCCGGCCGGCAGATGCTGCGCGTCGACCAGATCGAGAAAGGTCTTGCGCGGATCGCTGTTGGCGATCACGGCGCGCGCCCGGATGGTTTCGCCATTCTCCAGCAGCAGGCCGGCGGCGCGCCCGTTTTCGACCAGAATTTTCCGGACCGGGGTCTTGTAGGCGATCTCGCCGCCATTCCCGATGACGGCCTCGGCCAGCGCCTCGGAGAAACGGCTGGTTCCCGCCGAGCGGATAGAAGCCGCCCTCGAAATAATAGCCGAAGATCGGCGCCATTTCGGCGCAGCTCGGCGCGGAAACATCGTCGCTGATATAGCCGACCATCGCCAGCAGCGCGGCGCGGGCGTCCGGCCCATGCACGTGACGCTCGAGCAGTTCGATGAACGGGCGCTCGCCCCATTGCACGAACAACGGGTTTTTCCGGGCGAAATCCAGCATGGCCTCGACGCTCGACGGCGGCCCGGGAAAAGTCTCGCCGGGCGGGCTGATCGCGTCGAACAAGGCTTTCATCGTCTCGAAAATCGTGACGATTCCCTCGGAATCGTCCGGGTAGCGCTGTCGCCAGCGCCTGCGCATGGGCGCGCCAGTCGCGCGGCGGATCGAACGTCTCGCCGTCGGCGCGGAGGAAGCGATAGTCGAGCCGGCGCCAGTCGATCGCGTCGGAGCAACCGAGGCGGCGCAGCAATTTGTCGAGCGTTCCGCCGGGAAAGGCCCCGGAAAAGTCATGCGGCCCCGCATCGAAGCGAAAGACGAGCGGCTTGCCGTCATGGCGGGCCTTGCGCAGCCAGGAATGGCAATAGCCGCCCGGCAGCACATGCTGCTCGAAGACTTTGACCTTCAGACCCCGGGCCGCGAGCAAAGCCGCCGCCGACAGGCCGCCGATACCCGCGCCGACGATGGCCACATCCAGTTCGCCAGCGAGCGCGCGGGACGGCGAAATCGGGCGAAGGCCAGTCAAATTCCTTGGCCGCCGCGAGTTTGCGCGACAGCACCGAGCGCACCAGCCGGTCCGGCCCGAAAATCGTGAGCACGGCGCCGGCCAGCGTCAAGGCCAGCGCGGAAGCGGCGGCGCGCCAAACCATGCCAGCAGGCCGAGGCCGAGGAAAATCGCCATCCACAAGCTGGACAAGGCCTTGTTGATCCCGATGAAGATCGGGCTTTCCCGCTGGCCGGGATATGCGGCGGACGCATAATCCGCCGTCCACGGCCGGTCCCGGCCGAGCGAGACGAAGGCCGCCAAGGCCAGAGCGAGGAAAGACAGCGGCAGCGCGCGCGCCGCGACGAAATCCGGCGCGAGCCACAGGCCAAGGGCGAGGCCGGCGAACAGCAGCAGCCCCGCGACCTCCATCTGCTTCAGATCGTTGCGCCGCCAGCGCCAGAGATTGACGACCGCCGCGAGGCCGAGTGAGACGAGGATCGCGGGGCCGGGCGCGGACGGCGCCAGCAGCCAGAACAGCACGAAGGGGGCCAGCCCGATCTTGGCCAGGAGGAAGGCGCGCATGTCTGGCTCCGGAAATGAGAAACGGCGGCCCGAAGGCCGCCGCCGGATTGCGGTCAGGTGTTCTTGGGCTCCTGCCCTTGCGGCGCCGAGGAGGCGGCGCGGCTGGCCATGAAGCGCTCGAATTCCTCGCGGTCCTTGGCCTGGCGCAGACCTTCGAGATAGTCGTAGAAGGCCTTTTCGGCTTCGTAGATTTTGCGGCGCTCCTCTTCGAGGCGCTCCAGTTCGACCTTGCGCCAGTCGTCGAAGGCGGAATTGCCGCTGGACTGCCAGCCGCCGCCAAAATTGCGGGCCATGCCGCCCAACCCGCAGCGTTTGTCGAATCCGCCCCATTTTTCCTGGGCGAACTGGCCGAAATCGCCGGCATATTGGGTTTTGGACTGGTAGATTTTCCAGCCCAGGATGGCGAGGCCGACGGGCCAGAAAACGACGAAGCCGAGAATCATCGCGACGGCTTCGAGCGGCCTCCAGCGCATGGGGCGATGCGCGAAACGCGCGCCAGCGTGACGTGAGCAGCTCATAGGACACTCCCTTCATCGCGGCGCGAGCGGCCGTCGATGTGAATGTAATATACATTTACATTGCTAGGCTCGTAACAGGGGCGCCATGAAATTTTTTTTCAGGCCCAGCGCCCGCCCCGCTTTTGGGCGGCAAGGCCGAGGGCACGCCGAGCGCCTTGCGCACCGCGCCTTCGATCAGCGCGGCGACGGATTCGTCCAGCAGCGCATTCGCCTGTTCGAGATCGTCGCCGAAATGGCCGGCGAGCATCAGATCGGCGATTCCGTGGGTGGTCGCCCAGATTTGCAGCGCCAGGACGCGGGCGCCCGGCTCCGGCGCGTAGAACTGGCGCAGCACGGCGATGGTGGTGCGCAGCAGGTCCTCGAAGGCTTTCTGCCCGGCGCTGTCGCCAGCCTGCCGCGCCAAGGCCCCGGCGTCGCCGAACATCGCCTTGTAAAGCCCGGACTCGGTCTTGGCGAAGGCCAGATAGGCTGCTCCGCGCCGGCGCAGCGCCGACAGCGCGTCCGGCTTTCCGCCGTCCCAGGCGCGCCCGAGTTCTTCGTTGAAATGCTCGAAACCCTGCTCCGCCAGTTCGGCGATGAGCGCGTTGCGGTCGGCGAAATGGCGATAGGGCGCAGCGCCGGTGACGCCGACGCGCTTCGCCGCCTCGGCCAGGGTGAAGCCGGCAGGACCGCGCTCGGAGATCAGCGCCCGCGCCGCCGCGAGCAGCGCCTGGCGCAACCGGCCATGATGGTAGCCCCGCCCTTTTTCGGCGCGCCGTCCGCAAAATTGACCTTCGGCGGCCATTCCCGCTCCCTGCCTCTTTTTCCGCCGCGAGTCGCGACGCCAAGCCATTAAGCGCGTCGCGGCGGCAGGTTTCAATTTTTTTGGTCGCGGATCTTGCCGCGATCCCGCCGGCGCCCACCTTACATTAGAATGATTCCAGAATATGCGGTTTCGTTTGCGCGAAAAGCCCGCGGGGCGACAGGTTGGCGACAAGGAGGCCAGTAGTTTACGCCCGAGATCGAGGCATTGTGCGCGCACACAAAAATGAGTCAGCCGACCATGGGAGCGCTGCAAAAGCCATCATGCACAATCATTGTGCATTTGCGGCCAGAATGCCGCAAGTTCAGGCCGCACTGCCCGCCATTTGGAATTGTTCGGAACTGTCGTGAAATTTACAATTCATTAAATCTTCACCGATGCGCGGTGTCGAAAAACGGAACGGATGATTCGTTTCAGACACACTCATCGAATACTGGGGGGCTAGCTGATGACGTCTGCGATCAAAGTTGAAATCATGTCGATTTGCGCCGCTTTCGCTTTCATGACCGCGGTTCTTGCCGCCGTCTGGTGACAGCGAGCCAGGCCCGGCGTCCTCGCAACGGTCGCCGCGTCACCCCCCTTGTCCCGGATGTCTCGAGCGAAGCGATCCTCCTCCCCGCCCGCTCCACGCGCCAGGCCAGCGGCGATCCAGAGCCTTCCGCGACCCGGCCGGTCGCGGAAGGCTCTTTCGCTTTTCGGCGCTGATCTTGATTTGAACGGGCGCTTTTTGAACTGCCGCATCTTCCGCGGAGATCGCCGCGCGGTTTCCGTGCGCCCGCGGCGGCGCGAAAGGCGCTCAGAACTCTTTCTGAAACCGCCGGCTCGCCTTCTGCTCGAACAGGCGATCTTGCGCCAAAGCGAGCATCTCCATCTTTCGCAGGTTGATCGGCGCAAGATTAAGCACCGTTTCGAGATGGTCCGGCGGATCAATGAAGCGCACGTCGGGTTTATCGACGCCGAGGCCGAAGGCGATGGTGGCCGCCATCACGCTGTCGGAGCGCGCGAGGAATTCGTCCTGCCGCGCGACGCGGACCTCCGGCGAGAGGCCGGCGTGATAGGAGGCCGCGCGATGACCGTCGGCGGCCAAAGCGTCGGCGATGGTTTCCGCCGTCTCGCGCGTCGCACAATAGACGATTTCGCTCTTTCCGCGCCGCGCCGCGACCAATTCGCGCACTTGCCGCAAGCCGTCGCGGGCGCGCGGGATCGCCGAAAGCGCGATCGAGGGCCTCTGGAAGGAGCCGACGAACAGCCGGGGCGGCCGCGTGAACAGGTTTTCGATCATGTCCGCGCGCGTCTGCGGCGAAGCCGTGGCGGTCGTCGCGATGATCTGGGGTTGGCCGAGGGCGGCGGCGGCGGCGATCCGCCGGTAATCCGGCCGGAAATCAGCCCCATTGCGAAACGCAATGAGCCTCGTCGATCGCCAGCGCGCGCACGCCCGCCGCGCGAAAACTCGCCAGCGCCTCCGGGTCCGCCAGACGTTCCGGGGGAAACATAAAGCAGGCGCAGCCGGCCGCTCTCGAGCCCGTCGCGGACCTTCCGCCAAGCGTCCGGCGCGAGATCGGCATGCAGCGCGGCGGCGGGAAGGCCGAGTCGCTCAGCTTCTGGACCTGGTCGCGGATCAGGGCGACGAGCGGCGAAACCACCAGAGTGAGGCCCGGCCGCGCGAGCGCCGGCAATTGATAGACGAGGGATTTTCCGCGCGCCCGTCGGCCACAGCACGAAAACATCCTCGCCGTCGAGCGCGGCGGCGACCGGCTCGGCCTGGCCGGGAAGAAAATCGGCAAAGCCGAAACGGATGCGGAGGATGCCGCGCGCGAAATCGAGGTCGGCCAAGGCTCAGCGTCCTGCGACAAAAAACGGCGCCAAAGTTGAGTCCCTCATCAGCAACGGGAGCGATTGTCATGGGACGATCCACGGCCTAGATTGAGGCGCGCGCGGTTTTCGACGCCGCGCCGCCAAGGAAGTTTGCACCGATTTGGGTTCGCAGTCCCCGTCAGGAAGGAAACCTAACATGAAGCTCATCCATGCGCTGTCGGCGGCGGCCGTCCTCGCTCTCACCTCGTCCGCTTTCGCCGCGGGCGATCCGGACGCGGGCGCCAAGGTGTTCAACAAGTGCAAGGCCTGCCACCAGATCGGCCCCGGCGCCAAGAACGTCGTCGGCCCCGAGCTGAACGGCCTCAACGGCCGCAAGACCGGCTCGGTCGAAGGCTACAATTATTCGGACGCCAACAAGAATTCCGGCATCACCTGGGATGAGGCGACCTTCCTGGAATATATCGCCGGCCCGCAGAAGAAGATCCCCGGCACCAAGATGACCTTCGCCGGCATCCCGGACGAAACCGACCGCAACAACCTCTGGGCCTATATCTCCCAGTTCAAGGCCGACGGCTCCAAGTAAGCCGCAAGCCCATCGCGCTTTCGACGCCGGCCGCCCTCGCGGCCGGCGTTTTGCTTTTTCGGGACCTTCGCTCCAATTTCGGCGTCTGCGCGCAAATTGCCGCTTTCCCCTTGGCGCGGCTGGCGTTAAACCGCCGCCATGACCGAACTTTCCCTCGACTACGCTCTCGTCACGCCCGCCGATCGGCCCGCCATTCTCAAGCTTGAGGAGCGCGCCTTCGGTCCCGGCCGCTTCGCCAAGACCGCCTATCGCCTGCGCGAAGGCGTCGAGCCGGACTGGAGCCTGTCCTTCCTCGCCCGCATCGGCGGCATGCTGGTCGGCGCCAACACCATGACGCGCATCGGCATCGGCGGCGCGCCGGCGCTGCTGCTGGGACCGCTGACGGTCGAGGAGGCCTTTCGCGCGAGGGGCGTCGGCGAAACCCTGGCGCAGAAGTCGCTTCAGGCGGCGCGCGACGCCGGGCACGGCCTCGTCATCCTGGTCGGCGACCCGCCGCTTTACGAGCGACTCGGCTTCTCGCGCGCGCCGTTCGGCAAGTTCCAGTTTCCCGGTCCGGTCGATCCCGGCCGCATCCTTTATAGCGAACTGCAGCCGGGCGCCCTGCAAGGCCATATGGGCGCGGTGACGTCGGGCGTGGCAGCATCGGGCGCAACGACCTAGGGCGCCTGGCTCGAGGCGGCCCCGCGCGTGCGCCGCCCTTCCCAGGCCCAGGCCGCGAGCAGCGCGCCCAGCAGGACCAGCAGCCCGAACCAGCCGATGGCGAGCGGCGTCAGCTTCACGCCGCGCGCCACGCTCGCCTCGGTGCGGCGGATCCCGATATAATCCGACCCCGCATAGACCGGGCTGTCGCCCATCGCGACGAGGCGCGGCATGGTGATGGCGCTGGTTCCCGGCGCGCCGATGCGGCGCACGGAGCCGCCGCTGGCTTCGGCGAGCGGCCTCAGCTTTTCGGTCGTCGAAACCACGTCGCGATATTCCAGCGGATTTTCCGGCCCGACATTGACCAGAGCCGTCAGGTCGCCCTCGTTGGCGCGATAAAGCCCCAGCTCCTCGGCCTTGACCGTCGCGCGGAACAGGCCCGGCCCGGCGGGCGCGAGCGTGATGTCCCGGGTCTTGCCTGACGGCGACGTCAGGACGGCGGGCGCGGCCTTGTCGCCGAGGGTCTGGCGCTCGATCGTCAGTTCGCGGCCGCGCGCCGTCGCGCGCAGCGCCTCCTCCTCCAGTTCGGGCTCCTTCATCAGCCAATGCGCCATCCGGCGCATCAGGTCGACATAGGGGCCGCCGCCCTCGTAGCCGCGCGCCCACAGCCAGCTCTGGTCGGTCAGCAGCAGCGCGACGCGCCCCTTGCCCTCGCGCGACAGCACCAGCAAGGGCGCGTCCTTGGCGCCCGACAGCACCGAAGCGCCGCGCAGCGCGGTCGCCTGCTCCTGCCGGAACCATTCGCTCCAGTTCGGCGGCTTGCTCTGGCTTCCCGGCAGGTCGCGCGTCACCGGATGGCGCTCGCCGATCGGACGACAGCGAAGCCCGGAACGGCCCCTCGCTGACTTCGCCGGTCGGCCGCGCCGGGACGACCTTGCCGATCGGCGTGTAATACAGCCCGTCGGCTTCGGCGAAATTCGGCCCCGCGACGATGGCCAGCGCGCCGCCGTCGCGGACATAGCGGACGATATTGTCGAAATAGGCCGGCGGCAGCAGGCCCATGTTCGAATAGCGGTCGAACACGATCAGGTCGAAATCGACGATCTTCTTGCCGAACAATTCGGCGGTCGGAAAGGCGATCAGCGCCAGTTCGCGGATCGGGGTGCCGTCCTGCTTTTCCGGCGGGCGCAGGATGGTGAAATGCACCAGCTCGACATTGGCGTCGGATTTCAGCAGGTTGCGCCAGGCGCGCTCGCCCGGGTTGGGCTCGCCCGACACCAGCAGCACCTTGAGGTGGTCGCGGATGCCCTCGACCGTCGCCACCGCCTTGTTGTTGATCGTGGTGAGTTCGCCGTCCATCGGCTCGGCGTCGAATTCGAGCACGCTCTTGCCGCCGTGGCTCAGGCGCAGCGGAATTTTCACCGGCTCGCCGGGCCGCGCCAGCACGCGCGTCACCACCTCGCCGTCGCGCCGCACCGTCACCGGGATCGGATCGCCCGGCCCGTTGGTCTCCTCGGCTTTCACGGTAAAGACGATGTCCTTGCCGATCAGGCCGAACCGCGGCGCCTCGACCAGCACGATGCGGCGGTCGCGCTCCGCGGCGTTTCCGGTGATCAAAGCGTGGAGCGGCGCCTTGAGGCCCGCGGCGGCGAGCGACGCCGGAATATCGTGGACCTGGCCGTCCGTCACCATGATCACTGCGCCGAGCCGCTCGCCGGCGACATCGGCGAGACCCGCGTTCAGCGCCGAAAACAGCCGCGTGCCGTCGCCGCCCTCGGACTCGCCGGCGTCCGCCCCCGCGTCGATGGTCCGGACCTCGACGTTGTCGAGCCCCTTCAGCGCCTTGTCGAGCGCGACGTGGGCGGCTTCGGTCTGGGCGCGGCGGTCGCCGAAATCCTGCGAGGCGCTGCGGTCCAGCACCAATGCGACCACGTCGCGCAGGGGCTCGCGCCGCTCCTCGACCAGCGAGGGATTGGCGAGCGCGCCGAGCAAGGCGGTAAAGACGACCGCGCGCAGGACGGCGCCCCGGCGCCGCAGGACGAGCGCGGCGACGACGAGGGCCGCCGCGACGACGGCGAACAGCCCGATCAGCCAGAGCGGCGCGAGAGGCGCGAAGGCGAGGCTGAACTCCCTCAATGCCCGAGCCTTTCCAGCAATTCCGGAACATGGACCTGATCGGCCTTGTAATTGCCGGTCAGCGTGTACATCACGATATTGACCCCGCCGCGCAGCGCCATTTCGCGCTGGCGCGGGCCCCCCGGATCGAGCGGATAGAGGCCGTCGCCGCCCTGGTCGCCGGCCCAGGCCGCCGCCAGGTCATTGGAGGCGATGATGATCGGCGAGACGCCGTCGCCCGCGCGCGCCGGGCGGCCTTCCTTTTCGGTGTCGGGCGGCAGCGCCTCGATATAGGTCGCGCCGTTTTCGGTGCGGCCGACAAAGCTCTCCAGCAGGTAGAAGGTCTTGGTGACGACATGGTCGCGCGGCGTCGGCTCCAGCGGCGGCAGGTCGATGTCCTTCAGAAAGGTCTTCAGCCACGCCTGCCCCGGCGTCGGCGGGCCGCCCTCGAACTGCATCCCGGCGTCGCGCGTGTCGAACAGCACCAGCCCGCCCTGTTTCATATAGGCCTCGATGCGCCGCGCGACCTCCGGGCCGGGCTGCGGCCGGTCGGGCGCGACGGGCCAGTAAATCAGCGGATAGAACGACAATTCGTCGCGCGCGGGATCGATGCCCTGCGGCTCGCTCGGCACGAAGGAGGTGCGCCGCGCCAAGGTCTCGGACAGCGAATAGAGCCCCTCGCCGCTGATGCGGTCGACGCGCGAATTGCCGGTGACCACATAAGCGAGCTTGTTGCCGAACGCCGGCCTGGATGTCGCTGGGGCGATGGGTTTCGGCCTTCGCCGGGGGCGGCGCCAGCGCGAGCAGCAGAGCGAGGCCCGCGATGGCCGGCCCGACCTGGCGGCGCCAGCGCGCCGCCCAGCCAGAGCATGGCCAGCATGTCCGCCAAGGCGAGCAGGAACGCGCCGATCAGCAAGGGCGGCCGCAGATCGACGGGGCGCGGGCCCGCCAGTTCCGTCAGCCGGAGGCGCAGGCCGGCGAAGTCGAGCGGCGTCAGCTTCATGTCGCGATTGAAGGCGTTGAGCGCGCGCGGCGCGGCGGCGGCGCCATAGAGCCCGGCGGGATGGTCGGAATCGGGCGCCGCAACGCCCTTGGATGGAAGCGGCTTGGCGCTGGCGGGCGGCGCGCCGGCGATTTCCGAAGCCGTCAAGCAGCCGCAGCGGCGGCAAAAACGCCTCGGTTTCGGCATTGGATTCGCCCGCCTTGGCGACGATGCCGGCGCGATCGACGATGCGCTTGAGCATCTCGACGAACAGGCCCGACAACGGCACGTTCGACCAGCCGGAATCCGCCGAGACATGGAACAGGACCAGGGTTCCCGGCCCGCGCCGGTCCGCCGTGACGAGGGGCGTGCCATCGGCGAGCCGCGCCCAGGTCTTCGCCGGAAGCCCCTCCTCCGGTTCGGCCAGCACCTGCCGCGACACGGTGGCCTCGGCGGGCGGCGTCAGGCCGAAAAAGGGACTGGTTTCCTCGAAGGGCGCCAGCGGCTTCGGCTTGTCCCACGACAGGGCGCCGCCAAGGGTGCGGCCGCCGCGCCGCAGTTTGGTCGGAAACAGGTCGTCGCCGCCCGCGGCGAGGCGCGGGCCCGCGAAACGCACCAGCGTCCCACCCGAGGCGAGGAAGGCGTCGAGCCGCGCCCGCAGCGCCGGCGCGGCGGCGTTGACGTCGGCGAGGATCAGCACGTCCACGCCGTCGTCGAGCACCTGGCCGACCGGATCGGCGGCGCCGGGCTTGGCCTCGCGCAGATCGGCGAAGGGCAGGAGGGCGTCGCGCAGGAAATGCAGCGGCGACAGCAGCGGCTGCTCGCCGGTCGGCGCCCGCGACCAGCCCGACGCGCCGGCGCCGGGAGCCGGAATCGAGCAGCAGCACGGCGCCGGCGGAGTTCTCGCCGAGAATTTCGAGCCGCGCGATCTCGTTGCGCAATTGCACCGGCAGGTCGAACAAGGCCTTCGCGGTCAGCTCCTGCCCGAAATCGAAATCGGCCTCGCCGAGCGACGCGCCCTTGGCGTCCGAGGCGCGCACGCGTCCCGCCGCCACGCCGCCTCGAGCCGAGCGGACGAGACGCGCCTCCATCGCCGCGACGCCATTGTCGGCGCTCGCGATGACCTGCACGGGGCGCGGATCGCGCAGGATTTCCGTTTCCGGCGCCAGAGCGGCGAGCCGGGCGGCGAAGCCCGCGCCGTCCGCATCCTCCAGCGCGTCGGTCAGCCACACGACCTGCGCGTCCGGATGCGCCTTCATGAAAGCGGCGATGGCGTCGAACGCCGCCGCGCGGGCGGGCAAAAACGCCTTGGGCTTGATCGCCCGCAACCGCGCCAAAGCCGCGGACGCGTCCTGCGCCGCCAGCGCCTCGGCCGGAGGTTCGGAAAAGGCGAGGACCGCCGCGGGCTGGCCTTCGCGCCCCGCCGCCTCGAGCCGCGATTCCGCCGCCTGAACCCGCAGGGTCCAGTCGGCGGCGGCCGGCCAGCCGTCGTCGATCAGCAGCAGCAGCGGGCCGTTCTTCGCAGCGGGCGCGCCGCTGGGCGTCAGCACCGGCCCGGCCATCGCGAGCACGGCCAGCGCGGCCAGCGCCATGCGCAGGATCAGCAGCCAGAGCGGCGTGCGCGCGGGCGTGGCGTCGGGCTTTTTCAGGTCGAGGATCAGCTTGAGCGGCGGAAAGGCGATCCGCTGCGGCGGCGGCGGCGTCACCCGCAGCAACAGATAGAGCAAGGGCGCGCCGGCGAGGACCAGCAGCGCCCAGGGCGCGGAGAAGGACAGCGACGAAAAGGACAGCGCCAGCAGGCTCATCGCGCGCCATCCGCGGTCAGCGCGAGACGCAGGTTGAGCAATGCGTCGGAGGCGGGCCGCTCGGTCGAGTGCAGCGAGAAGGTCCAGCCCAGCGAGCGCGCCGCATCGGCCAGCGCGTCGCGATGGGCGGCGAGGCGCGCGCCGAAGGGCGCGGCGTAATCCTCGGCGCGGCCGGCGCGCAAAAGGTCGCCCGCCTCGTCGAAGAATTCGGTCTGGCCGGCGAAGGGGAAAGCCTCTTCGGCGGGATCGAAAATCATCAGCGCGTGGCCGCGCGCGCCCTGCGCCGCGAGCCGTTGCAGGCAGGCCGCGAAATCGGCGGGCGCGACCAGGAAATCGCCGATCAAAGCCGCCTTTTCGCGCGGGCGCAGCGGCGCGGCCTGAGGCAGGTCGGCAAAGCTTTCGCCATTGGCGCGGCTTTCGGCGATCAGGGCGACGGCGAGGCTGTCGACGATGTCGCGCGCGGCGGACAGCCGGGTCAGGCCGAGCCAGCCGGTGCGCTCGCCGGCGCGCACGCAGGAATCGGACAACGCCAGCGCCAGCACCAGCGCCCGGTCGAGCTTGGATTGCGACGCCAGCGGCGAGCGATAGTTCATTGAGCCGGACAGGTCGGCCCAGACCCACAGCACCTGCGCCGCCTCCCATTCGCGCTCGCGCACATAGAGCCGGTCGTCGCGGGCCGAGCGGCGCCAATCGACGTTCTGCGCGGCCTCGCCGGGAATGAACGGCCGGAACTGCCAGAAATTCTCGCCCATGCCGGCGCGCCGGCGCCCGTGCGGGCCGGCCTGCGCCGAGGCCGCCGCCTGCCGCGCCGCAAGCGCCAGAGCCGGCAGACGGCGCGCGAGATCGAGCGCCTGGAACCGCTTGTCGTGATCGGGCCGCGCCGCTTCGGGCGGCAGAAAGGCGAAGGCGCTCCGGGCGGGCTGGGCCATCAGGCGAATCTTTGCTTCAGCCGCTCGATGACGGCGTCGATGGTCTCGCCATCGGCGCGGGCGCTATAGGTCAGGGCCATGCGGTGCTTGAGCGCCGGACCGGCCAGAGCCAGCACGTCGGCCTTGCTCGGCGCGAGGCGGCCTTGCGTCAGGGCGCGGGCGCGGCAGGCGAGCATCAAGGATTGCGCGGCGCGCGGCCCCGGCCCCCAGGCGATGTGCCTGGTCAGTTCGGGATCGCCGTCGCCCGGACGCACGGCGCGCACGAGGTCGAGAATGCAGTCCACGATGGCCGAGCCCACCGGCATCAGCCGCACCAGCGCCTGGATCTCCATCAGCCCGGCGGAATCGATCACCTGCTGCGGCGCCGGGCGCGCCTGTCCGGTCGTCTCGATCAGGATGCGCCGCTCGGCGTCGCGTTGCGGATAGGGCACGTCGACCTGCATCAGGAAACGGTCGAGCTGCGCCTCCGGCAGCGGATAGGTGCCCTCCTGCTCCAGCGGGTTCTGCGTCGCCAGCACATGGAAGGGTTTTGGAAGGTCGTAGCGCTCGCCCGCGATGGTGACGTGATATTCCTGCATCGCCTGCAGCAGCGCCGATTGCGTGCGCGGGCTGGCGCGGTTGATTTCGTCGGCCATCAGCAATTGCGCGAAGATCGGCCCCTTGATGAAGCGGAAGGCGCGGCGATGATCGGCGCCCTCTTCCAGCACTTCCGAGCCGAGGATGTCGGTCGGCATCAGGTCCGGCGTGAACTGCACGCGATTGGCGTGGAGGCCGAGCACGCGGCCGAGCGTCTCGACCAGCAGCGTCTTGGCGAGGCCCGGCGCGCCGACGAACAGGGCGTGGCCGCCCGAGAGAATCGTCACCAGCGCCTCTTCCACCACCAGTTCCTGGCCGAAGATCGCGCCGCCGATCGCCTTGCGCGCGGCGGAAAGCTGGTCGAGAGCCTGTTGCGCCTTGGCCTCGATCTGGCTTTCGGTCAGCGGGACGTTTTCAGCCCGGAGGGCGGGTTCGGCGTTCATGCCCAGACTTCTCCTTTTGCGGCGCCGTCCGGCCCCGTCGGGCGGTTGTCGGCTTCGCGGGGCCAATATAGGCTGGCGCCCGCCGCCAGAGAACCTGATAATAGGCGCCGCTTCTCCATTCACGGCGTAAAATGCCGCCCAAATCAAGGCGGCCTTGCGCCTTTGAAGGCCTATGATGAACGACGATCCCAAGCCGGATCCCAAAACGGATATCAAGCCGGGCGCCGGCCGCCTCGTCCGATCCGCTGCGCGGTTTGGCCGCCGCGCGCGATTCGCGCGGCTCCGGCGCCGGTGCATTTGTGGAACCCCGCCTATTGCGGCGAAATCGACATGCGCATCGCCCGCGACGGGACCTGGTTCTACAACGGCACGCCGATCGGCCGCCCGGCGCTGGTGAAATTGTTCTCCAGCGTGCTGCGCAAGGATCCGGAGCGTTTCGTGCTGGTGACGCCGGTCGAGCGCGTCGGGATCGTGGTGGACGACGCGCCCTTCCTCGGCGTCGAATTGCTGCGCGAGGGCGACGGCGCAAGCCAGATCTTGCGGCTGCGCACCAATGTCGACGACTGGGTCGAGATCTCGCCAGACCATCCGCTGAAATTCCTGCCCGGCGAAAGCGGCGGCCTCAAGCCCTATGTTCTGGTGCGGGGCGAGCTCTGGGCGCTGGTGAAGCGCGCCCTGTTCTACGATCTGGTCGCCTGGGGCGAAACGCAGTCCGTCGAGGGCGAGGACATGTTCGGGATCGTTTCCGGCGGCGCCTTTTTCGCCATGGCGCCGATGCGCGACATCGCGGACCTGACATGAGCGGATCGCTCGACGCGGCGGGTTTCGCCGCCGATTTCTCGACGGATTTCCTGGCCCGCGCCCGCGCGCATCTGCGCCAGAGCTGGCCCGACGAGGCGTTCGATCCCTTGACCCGGCCCCATAACGGCGACCACAAGCTCAACGCGCCCGCTGCCCGGCGAGGCCGCGCTGCTGCCCGCTCCCGCGCGCCCGGCCGCCGTGCTCGCGCCCATCGTCGCGCGCGAGGGCGGGCTCTCCCTGCTGCTGACCAAGCGCGCCGGGTCGCTACGCGACCATTCCGGCCAGATCGCCTTTCCCGGCGGCAAGATCGAGCCGGGCGAATCGCCGCTCGACGCCGCGTTGCGCGAGGCGGAGGAAGAGATCGGCCTGACGCGCGAAAAAATCGAAATTCTCGGCTGCCTCGACCCCTATCAGACCAGCACCGGCTTCCGGGTCTTTCCGCTGGTCGGGCTGGCGCATCCGCCGTTCGATCTCGTCATCAACCCGCAGGAAGTCGACGAGGCCTTCGAAACGCCGCTGACCTTCCTGATGAACGCGGCCAACCACCAGCGCCATTTCCGGGAATGGCAGGGGAAGCAGCGGCAATTTTACGCCATGCCCTTTGAAAACCGCTATATCTGGGGCGCGACCGCGGGCATGATCCGCAATCTCTATGAGAGGCTTTACCTTTAGATGGCGCGCAGCATTCTGGAATCCCTCGGCCTGTTCGCCGCGCCGTTCCTTCTCTACGCCTTGTTCCTGATTTTCCGCGCCCGCCATCCGCTGCTGGTCGCCCATTGGTCGCGCGGCGCCGTGTTCTGGCTGACGCTCGCCGGCCTTGGCCTGGCCATCGGCGGATTTCTCTACGCCGGCTTTTTCGGCGCCAATCGCGCGGGCGTCTATGTCCCGGCGCATGTCGAAAACGGCCGGCTGACGCCGGGACGGTTCCAGTGATGCGGGAGCGCGAACAGGCCGTCCGGGCCTTGCTTGACCGACCGGGACTGCAGAAGGTGTTTTCCGCGCTGGCGGGCGACGAGGTGCGCGTGGTCGGCGGCGCCGTGCGCAACGCCCTGCTCGGCGAACCGGTCGCCGACATCGACCTCGCGGTCGCGGCCGTGCCGCAGGATGTCCTGGGCAAGGCCGAAGGCGCGGGGCTGCGCGTCGTGCCGACCGGCATCGATCACGGCACGCTGACCCTGATCGTCGACGGCGCGCATTTCGAAATCACCTCGCTGCGCGAAGACGTCGAGACCGACGGCCGCCGGGCCAAGGTGCGTTTCGGCGGCGATTTCGCCGCCGACGCCCGGCGGCGCGACTTCACCATCAATGCGCTTTCGGTGGACGCTCGCGGCCAGCTGCACGATTACGTCGGCGGCCTCGACGATCTCGCGGCGCGGCGAGTGCGCTTCATCGGCGATGCCGGAACAGCGCATTGCCGAGGATTACCTGCGCATCCTGCGCTTCTTCCGCTTCTCCGCCTGTTACGGCGAGGGGCCGCTCGATCCCGACGGGCTCCACGCCTGCATCGCCCGGCGCGAGGGAATCGCGACCCTGTCGCGCGAGCGGCTCGGCGGGGAAATGCTGAAAATCCTGGCGTCGCCGCGCTCGTGCGCCGTCATCGAGACCATGAGCGCGGCCGGCCTGCTCGCCTTCCTGGGCGTCGCGCCCTGGCCCGCGCGCGGCCGCCGCGTCGCCGCGATTCTCGCGGCGCGCGGCGCCAGCGACGCCCTGCTGTCGCTGGCCGCCGCTTGCCCTGCACAGCGATTGCGATTCCGAACGCCTCGCCGAGTCGCTGCGCCTTTCGCGCGCGCAAAAACGGCGGCTCGCCGGCATGGCCAAGGTCGCCGCCGCCTGGCATGGCGGCGTCGACGCGCCCGCGCCGGCGCAATTGCGCGAACAGCTTTTCCGTCATGGCGCGCAGGCGGCGCGCGACGGCCTCATCCTGAACCAGGCCGAAATCGCCGCCGCGCCGGACAGCTCGGATTTTCTCGCCGCCGACGGCTTTCTGCGCGACACGCCCGCGCCGAAGCCGCCCTTCGCCGCAACCGATCTCATCGCCCGGGGGATCAGGCAGGGAGCGGGCCTCGGCGACGCGCTGAAGCGCCTGCAGGCCGCCTGGATCCGGGCCGGCTTTCCGCAGGACCCCAAGCAGATCGCGGCTTTGATCGACGAGGCCTGCGACTCGAGCCGGCAAAAATCGGGCTGGACGCGGCCCCGCCGGTAATGGTTTAATTTTGCGGCCGGAACGCAGGCTTCAGGAACGCTCCACGTTACGGTCTCGGAGAGCGAATGGCCGTCCAACGCAAGGAACCGGGCGACATCGCCGCGCGCGTCGCGGCCAATCTGCAAAGGTCCGCCAGCCGGCGGCGCGCGGACGGATTCAAGCGCGAATCCTTCACCCTGCCGCGCGAAATGGCGCGGGAAAAGGCGCGCGAGATTTTCGCCGCCTTCCCCAAGGCCGCCTATATGACCGAGATCGAATCCTGGCGGGAGCTCGACGACGGGCGCATCGAATTCACCATGCGCCGCCTGCCGAGCGCCGACTGAGCCGCTCCGGCCCGGCAAAGCTGCGTCCACGCGGCTTCATTCACTTTATTAACCAATCTATTTCAGCAAACAACACAACAATACGAAGACTTGCCGCCAAAAAAAATCAATGAATTAACCAAATGAGCTTGAGCAGCGTTTGGTTAAATTTGAAAAGAGCGCATTAAGTCGATTCTTCGCCATCCGCGCAACAAACTCCCTAACGGCGATAAACCATTTATTTTTACAATCCAATTACCTTTACAATCCTAAATCGCTTCAGACGGGCCGTTAACGCAGCCCCGATCTGGAGTTTGAGTGATGAAAAAGGTTTCGATCGCCGTGATCGGCGGAGCGGCGATGACCTTCGCCTCGCTGGCGCAGGCCGCCGACCTGCCCTATCGCAGCGCCGCGCCGGGCAATTACGACTATCCGCCATCGTTCACCTGGGGCGGATTTTACGCCGGCCTGAACACCGGCGCCGGCTTCGGCGCGTTCAACGGCAACGGCGCGCCCTATTTCGGCGACAACCCGAGCGGCTGGCTGCTCGGCTTCACGCGGCGGCTACAATTACCAGTCGGGCAATCTGGTGGTCGGCGTGGAAGGCGATTACGACTGGTCGCGCATCGCCTCCGACGCGACCGCCTATCGCGGCGTCGCCTCGACCGGCATCGTCCAGGACGTCAGCACGATCCGCGCGCGCTTCGGCTACGCCATGGACCGCATCCTGATCTACGGGACCGGCGGCTATGCCGGCGGCAGCATCCGCGGCGTGATCAACAATTTCAACAGCGCTCCTCGTTCTCCGACCAGTCCTATTGGTCCAACGGCTTCGCTCTGGGCCTCGGCGCGGAATACGCCATCACGCCGCACATCACGGCCAAGGCGGAATATCTTTACACGTCGCTCGGCAGCAACACCTATTTCGCCGGCTCGGTGAACGTCGTCGCAGGTCGGCGCCAATCTGAACCTGCTGCGCGCGGGCTTGAACTACAAGTTCTGACGCCTCTTTACCGCGGCCGCCGATCCGAGCGGCCGGCCGCGGCAAACAACGAAAGCTCCCGCAAGAAAACTCCCGAATGGCCTGATCCCGGCGCAAGCCGGGATTTTCTTTTTCAGGCCTTCTGCTTCTCAGGCTTTCGTCGCCGCGAAGGCCGGAACGGAGGCCGCGAAGGAGCTCGAGCCAGGCCGCGAGCCGCGGATGGCCGGCGCGCCAGGCGCCCTCGAAGCGCAGATCGAGATAGCCGAGCGCGCTCGCCAGCGCCGCGGCACCGACATGGACCTGCCCGGGCGCGGTGATCGCCGCCGGAGGCGAGGCCTCCAGCGCGGCGAGCGCGCGCTCCACCTTGCCGCGCTGGAGCGCGACCCAGCTTGGGCTGCGCTCGTTCTCCGACGCGCATCCGGTTTTCATAGACCTGCAGCAGGCTGGCGTCGGCGATCGCCGTCGGCGAGGGCCTCGAGCGTCAAGGCGGCGAAGCGCGCGTCCCGCTCGCGCGGAATGACGCGGCCGCCGCCCGCGAGATCGTCGAGGAACGCGACGATCACCGCGCTGTCGAACACGATGACGCCGTCGTCGCGTTCGAGCGTCGGAATCTTGCCCAGGGGATTTTTCCGGCGAATGGCGTCCTGCGGATCGACCGTGTCGGTGACGACAAGTTCGATCCGGTCGTCGAGGCCGAGCAGCGACGCGACGATGCGCACCTTGCGCGAATAGGGCGACGGCGGCGAGAAATACAGCTTCATGGCGCGAACTCCATCCCCGCGAAAATCGCGGCGATCAAGCCGTTGCCGATTCGCGCCGAAGCCGCAAGTTTTTCGCGCGCCCTCGCGGGACGATCACTCGAGATGCAGGTTGACCGCCTTTGGCCCCTTGCCCTTCTTGTCGGGTTCAACCTCGTAGGAGATTTTCTGCCCCTCGTTCAGCGAGCTCAGGCCCGCCTGTTCGACGGCGGTGATATGGACGAAAATGTCCCGCCCCCCGTCGCTCGGCTTGATGAAGCCGTATCCTTTGTCGGCATTGAAGAATTTGATCGTGCCCGATTGCGCCATGACGCTTTTCCTCCGGTCGTGGCCGATCGTTCGGGCAGAGCGCCGGCGCGGCGCTGGATTGCAATTCCAGAAATGCAGTCCACCCGGCCCGAAATGAGCGGCCGATTGGCGGATCGTCTTGCCGTTTTGAAGTCTTTTTATGCTGCAAGACAGGCTGCGCTTTTTTTGTCGTCAGCCTCTTCGCCGAAGCGAAGCCCCCCAATTGTCATCAAGTTGCGGCAGAATGTCGCGCTTGGCAAGCGAAACCAACACCCGGCAGCGTCGCCTGTTTCCGCCTAAGGTATCGGTACGCGGGCACCTCAGGGCGAGCCGTAACGCTCGACCAGAAATTCGGCGCCGGGGCCGCGCGCCAGCAGGCGGACGAGGACCGGCAGGATGAGCCTCATCTCCTCTTCGAGCGCATGAGGCGGATTGACCACGAGCAATCCGGTGCGCGCCAGCGGCCGGCCGGGCGCGGGCGCCTCGACCTGGAGATCGATGCGCAGGCAATCGGGCGCCGCGGCGGCGACGGCGCGGCAGAACGCCTCCGCCACCTCCGGCTCCTTGACCGGCTGCCAGATCATGTAGGTCCCGCCCGGCCATTTGCGCAGCGCTTCCGTCAACCGGTCGAACAAGCGCTCATATTCGTCGCGCCGCTCGAAGGGCGGATCGATCAGCACGAGCCCCCGGCGCTCGACCGGCGGCACGTAGGCCTTCAGCCCGACATAGCCGTCGATCTCGATCGCCTTGACGCGCTCGTCCCGGCCCAGCGCCCGCCGCAGCGCCTGCGCGGCCTGCGGCAGCAATTCGCAGAACAAGGCGCGGTCCTGCGGCCGCATCAGCTGTTGGGCGATCAGCGGCGAGCCCGGATAGAATTGCGGCGCTCCGGCGGCGCGCACGGCGTCGAGATAGGGCCGCAGCAAATCCGCCGCCTCGCCCAATCCGGAGTCGCGTTCGCCGGCGTCGAGCAGGCGGACGATGCCGTCGCGCGCCTCGTTGGAGCGCGCCGCCTCCGCGCCGGCCAGGTCGTACAGGCCGGCGCCGGCGTGGGTGTCGATGATTCGGAACGGCTTGTCCTTGCGGCGCAGGTAGAGCAGCGCGCGCGTCAATGCGGAATGTTTCAGCACGTCGGCGAAATTGCCCGCATGGAACTCGTGGCGGTAGTTCATTGCGACGCAGGCACGACGATGCTCTGGCTGATAGCAGCCTTGCCGCGCGACTTCCGGGCAGGCGACGAAATCGCGCAGGTCGCGGGACAAGCAGAAGCGCGCTTCCTGGAAAACGCCGCGCCGGCAGACGACCGCCATCATGCCGGGACGCAGCCGCGGATTGGCGTCGATGAAGGCGCGCTGGATATCGAGCGGCGACAACCGGCGATCCTCCGGCGGCGCCTTCAGCGCGGCAGGAACGACGACGGCGTCGCGCGCCGTGCGCACGTCGGCGAAATAGCCCGAGGGACTCTTGCCGGAACACAGTCCGTGCTGGCGCCATTCGTGGCGGGCGAGACCGGAATCGGGATAGAGGTCGCCCAGACCCGACAGCGCCGAATAGGGCAGATACGGATTGCCCGGGCAACTGGCTGGGATAGCCATTCTGGTATTGCGGCCACAGCCCATGCGTGACGAAGCCGGGATTGGCACCCGGCGCGCATTGCGCGGGAGAGCGGCCGGCGCCCGTGGCGCAGAAGCTCGGCGACCACGACAGCGCCAGCACGTAGAAATCGAAATTGGCCGAGGGCGCGCCGCCGCCGCCACGCGGCGCGAACCATGACCGGGACGGCCCGAACCACGACCGGGACGGCGCGGGCGAAGGCGCTGCCGCAGGCGCCGATCCAGCGCCCTCCGCCGGCCTCTGGTCGGCGCAATTGTCGAGGATGCAGTCGCCGGCGGCGCGCGCGGGCAGCGCGGCGAGAACGAGCAGGGCCGCGGCAAGGAGACGCTTCATTGTCCGCCCCTCGGCCCGGAACGCGTCAGGGGCCGACACCCTCGCAGTTCGGCGAATAGGCGTGGTAATGGTCGAGACCGACGACGCACCATTCGACGCCGCGGCCGATGCCGGCAAAGCCGCCGCGCTCGATCAGATTGTATTTCACGGTCCGCTCGCGCTGATCGTTGAACATGGCCTTGGCCACGCAAAACCGGCGCGGAACCAGATCCGGGCCATTGGTGCGGAAGCCCGCTTCCCGGATCGCGGCATAGCCGGTGATCTGCAACGGCGAATCGAACGAGAACGCCTCGCTGTTGTGGAACCGCGCGGCGATCTCCTGGAGCGTGATCCAGTCGTCGCAACCGGGCATCCGGCCGTCATATGGAAGGGTGAAAAACTCTTCGGCGGGCTGGAGCGGGCGCGCGGCGGCGACACCTGCGTCAAGCGACAGGCCCGCGAAAAGCGACAAGACGACCGCCACGATGGCGCGATGCGTAGGCTGCATGGAATCCCCCGGCTGCGAACGCTGCTGACGATGCGCAAAGAACCCATTGTCCGTCAAGGCGCTTTTCGCAACAACCGCCTTTCCGCAGGCCAACCGGCCGCAATCGTTCGGCGAAGCGTTGCTTCGGAACCACAACAGGCCGATTTCACGCAAGGCGTTCAGCGCCTGCTGGCTGTTGACGCCCATCGAGCCGAGGGCCTGCCTGACGCCAAGCCCCGACAGCAGAGCCGCGCATTGGACATAGCGCCCCGCCATGCGGCGCGGCTCGCTCGCAAGGCGCCAGGCCCATTCCATACCGGCGGCCTGGACGAATCGCGGCGCACGGACCTGCGCGCCGGACTGGAAATCGACCGCCGCGCCCACGCTGACGAAGCCGATCTCGCGATGAGCCTGCGCCATGCGATCGGCGAAAATTTCCTGCTTGGGCGCGCCGAGGCAGACGAAGCACAGGCGCGCGCCGCTCGCCGCGATCGCCGCGCCGAAGGTATCGGCGTCGCTGGAGAACGGATCGAAGCCGAAAGCCGGACTGGCGACATAAGCGACGTCGAGGCCCGGCGCCAGCGCGCGCAGACGCTGCGCAGCCGCATCCAGGCTTTCCCGGGTCGAGCCGAACAAGGCCACCGGGATCTGGTCGCGCGCGGCCATGCGGCACAGCGGAACCAGCAGATCCGCCCCGGTGGCGCGCCGGACCATCGGCGCCGCCTGTCGCGCCAGGGCGGCGACCGGGGCGCCGTCGGCCGACACGAAATTCATGCGCGCATAGGCGGCGCGGAACGCGGAATTGCCGCGCAGCTTGACCAGATGGTCGAGGTTGAGCGTGGCGAAATTGAACCCGCGACGCGCGCGCAGCCGCGCCCGGACGCAGGCCACGGCGTCATCCAGGGTAACGATATTGATGGCGTGACCATCGACATGAGCGACGGAAACATCACGCGCAGAGTTGCGGCGCATTGCGACGACCCCAAAACACTTTCTGCTTTCATGGATAAATTATACGGGCCGCCGATCTTTTCAATGCGGCCAATATGAAGCGAAAAAGCATAAATTTTGATGAAAAAAGCCTGTTTCTAGGCTTTAATCCCTAGATTGTTTCGAAGCAATACTTCTGTGGCTCATTTGAATACGCCGGAACGGCGGAGCGTTTCAAAATTGGACACTCTCGAAAGCCGAACTTCCCGGACAAAAGGACGACAGGGTTAATTTCCGCCGCCCTTCCTTGTCGAAGCGGGACTCAGGCCTTGCCGACCTGATAGTCCTTGATGTCGTCGAAGCGGATGGCCGGCCAGCGCTCCTGGTCGTAGCGCAGGTTGAAGGCCGATTGCGCGAGAAACACCGGCGCGCCGTCGAGATCGTTGGCCATCGAGGACGGATAGGCGCGGACGAACTTGTCCAGTTCGGCCTGATCGTCGGCGCTCACCCAGCGGCAGACCTCGAAGCGGCTGGTCTCGAAACTGACCGGCAGGCCATATTCCGCCTGCAGCCGCTCGCTCAGCACGTCGAGCTGCAGCGCGCCGACCACGCCGACCATGGCGGGCGAGCCGTCATGCGGCAGGAACAGCTGCACCACGCCCTCCTCCGCCATCTGCTGCAGCGCCTCGCGCAATTTCTTGGCCTTCATGGCGTCGCCGAGTTTTACGCGGCGCAGAATTTCGGGCGCGAAGCTCGGCACGCCGCGAAAGACGAGGTTTTCGCCCTCGGTCAAGGTGTCGCCGATGCGCAAGGCGCCGTGATTGGGAATGCCGACCACGTCGCCGGCGAAGGCCTCTTCCGCGAGCTGGCGGTCCTGCGCGAAGAAGAACTGCGGCGCGTTGAGCGCGATGTTCTTGCCCGTGCGCGACAGCCGCGCCTTCATGCCGCGCAGCAGCCTGCCCGAGGTGACGCGCAGGAAGGCGATGCGGTCGCGGTGGTTGGGGTCCATGTTCGCCTGGATCTTGAACACGAAGCCGCTCATCTTGTTCTCGCGCGGATCGACCGTGCGGGTCGAGGCGGCCACCGGCTGCGGCGGCGGCGCGAATTCGGCGAGCGCGTCGATCAGGTCCTGCACGCCGAATTTCTTCAGCGCCGAGCCGAAGAACACCGGCGTCAGATGGCCTTCGAGAAAGGCCGCGACGTCGAAGGGCTTTTGCGCCTCGCGCGCCAGCTCGATCTCCTCGGCCGCCACCAGCGCGTCGGCCGTCGACGAGATTTCCTCGATCTTCGGATCGTCGGGGCCGGAAACCTTGATCGGCTCGGCGTCCTCGTCCAGCCGGCGCACGATATTGGCGCGCAGGTCGTAGGTGCCGGCGAAGCCTCGGCCGCGTCCGATCGGCCAGGTCAGCGCCACGGTGTCGAGCGCCAGCGTCTTCTCGATCTCGTCGAGCAGGTCGAACACGTCGCGCGATCTCACGGTCCATCTTGTTGACGAAGGTGATGATCGGAATGTCGCGCAGGCGGCAGACCTCGAACAGCTTGCGGGTGCGCGCCTCGATGCCCTTGGCGGCGTCGATCACCATGATCGCGCTGTCGACCGCCGTCAGCGTGCGATAGGTGTCTTCGGAAAAGTCCTCGTGGCCGGGCGTGTCGAGCAGGTTGTAGACGCAATCGCCATATTCGAACGTCATCACCGAGGTGACGACGGAAATGCCGCGCTCGCGCTCGATGCCCATCCAGTCCGAACGGGTCTGGCGACGGTTGGCCTTGGCGCGCACTTCGCCGGCGAGCTGGATCGCGCCGCCGAACAGCAGCAGCTTTTCGGTCAGCGTGGTCTTGCCCGCGTCGGGATGCGAGATGATGGCGAAGGTGCGCCGACGCGCGACGGGATCGAGATTGTGCATGAGCTGCCGGGATGGGGGAACGGTCCCGGCTGCTTAGCGCATGACAAGGCCGCAGGGCAAATTTATTGATGCGCCGCCGAAAATGGCGCTTTTCCATCGGCCTTGATCTTTGACCTGTCAAAGATCAAGGCGCCCGGCGGCGCAGCCGCCGGGGCTTCAACCATTTGGCCGGTCGGCGCGGACCTTGGTTTTATTCCGCGGAAGCGGACTGTCCGGCGTCAGCGGCGGCGATCCACTTGCGCAGTTCGGCGACGTGCTCGGCTTCCTCATGGACGAATTCGGCGGCGAGCGCCTTGATCTCCGGGTCGTCCGTGCTGTCGAGGACCGACTTGTAATAATCATGGCCAGCCAGTTCGGCGGCCAAAGCGACGTCGAGCGCCTCACGACGGCTCAGCATCGGATCCGCGCCCCAGATCGCGGCGGCTTCCGGGCTTTCGAGATCGGGCCACACGAAATCCTGCGCCGCGATTTCCGGCATCTCGCGGAAGCCCGCCCGCGCCTTGGCGTCGGCAAGGTGCAGCCGGGAATAATCCGACAGGCGGCGGAACAATTGCCCGACTTCCTTGTTGCCGCCCGCCTCCATGGCGTCGGCCAGCTCGCCGAAGCGCGTCGCCGCTTCCTGTTCGAGATGGATGGAATAGGCCAGGAATTCCTCGACCGTCTGCATGGATCGTCTCCTTGGATCGTCTCCGATCTGTCCGGCGTTTTGCTCAACCGATTTTTCTTACTCCTGCTCCTCCGGGGAGCAAGCCGCTTTTTTGTGCAGCCGCGGATCGAGCCGCGCAGACGAAATGGGTGTAACCTTTGCGACGAGCGCCGCGTATCCTGTTTGCTCGCCTCCTTCCGGACTCCTGATCATGATGCGTCGCCTTGTCCTCGCCCTCGCTTTGCTGTCCAGCTCCGTCGCGCTTCAGTCCGCACGGGCAACGGAAATCCGGCTCGCGGTTCCCGCGGCCTTCATGGACGATCCCTTCGTGAAAAGCTTTGCCGCCAGCACGATCCTGGCGGCGGACGGCCTCACCGTCATGGTCAAGACGGTTCCCACCAGCGCGGAGGCGATGACGGCGCTGACAAACGGCGAGGCCGATCTTGGCCTGTTCGCGCTCGACGAGGACAACCGCCGCGCCCTGAAAGCGTCAAGCGACGCGACCAGCCTGCTGACCCGGCCGTTCATGTTCAAATCCCCGCAAGAAGTCTTCCTGATGCAGGATTCCTTCCTCGGCGGCGCCGCAGCCGCCGATTCCGGGCGCTCCGGCCTGTTCCCGCTGAAAATCTGGACCCATTCCATCGCCTGGCTGCTGACGCGCGACCCGGTCCGCACGACGCGAAGACTTTCTCGCGGCTCAAGGTCGCGGCGGAGGACGGCGCGCCCGATTCCAAAATCCTGGCCACGGCCGGAGCGCAGCCCGCCGGCGCGATGTCGGCGATGGAGCGCGACGGCGCCAATGCGATCGAGACCCGGCTCGGCCCGCAAACGCTGGCGCTCGCGGCCAAGATGGACGGCCCGCTCTACCTGACCATCGGCTGGCCCGAGACCGCGCTGCTCGCCGCCGCGCCGGCGTTCTGGCCGCAGATCCGGGAAATCGACAAGAACGCGATCAAGACGGCGGCGGAACAGGCCCGCGCCCTTGCCAATTCCGACCTGATGGCGCGCGAGGAGGCATTCCGCAAGCTGCCGAACGTCACGATCAACCGGATCGATCACGACGACCAGATGCAGCTCGCCATGCGCGCGGGCGGCGGCGGCGCGGCGGAAATGGCCGGGGAAAAAACGCTCTGGCGCCAGGCCGAGATCGAGGTTCACGGCCAGGCCCCGTCCGCGCCCGCAAGCGCCGCGCCCCCGCCGGCCATGGCGAGGACGTCGCCGGTGCTGTTCGCCACCGACCGCAACGACGAAAACGCAGCCGAACTCGCCACGCGCTTCGGCGCGCGCCGGCTCGATCCGTTCGAATTCACCTGCGGTTATCTGGGCGCTCCGGCCCGCCATTCCGGCGAGCCGCGCCTGCCCGGCGCGCCGCTCAGCGTGGTCAAGGGCGCCGAGCCCTGCGCGCGCGAGATCGTTGCGCGGACCCGCGCCGCCGGCGCCAACAAGATCCTGTTCGTGATCCACGGCTTCAACACCGATTTCGCAGGCCTGATGTGGCGGGCGCTGCAACTGGCCTCGGACCTCGATTACGACGGCGCCATCGTCGGCTGGAGCTGGCCGTCCGACGGCTCGGCCTTTTCCTATGCCTATGACGAGGATTCCAACGCCTGGAGCGAGCCGCATCTGGTCGAACTGGTGAGCGAAATCGCGGCGATCGCGCCCGACCTCCAGCTCGATTTCGTCGCCCACAGCATGGGCAACCGCATCCTGCTGCAGATGTTGCGGGAATTCGCGCTTGCGCGCTCGAATCTGCGCATCGGCGCCGCCGTGTTCGCGGCGCCCGACGTTTCGCAGGACGTGTTTCGCGAACAGATCCGCATGGCGCGCAAGATGGGCGCGCTGCGCACGCTCTACGCCTCGGAATATGACCGCGCGATCCTGATTTCGGAGAGCTATCACAAGGCGCCGCGCGCGGGCAGCGGCGGCGCCAACATCCTGGTCGCCAATGGCGTCGAATCCGTGGATACGCGGCTCGGCGGCCATTCCTATGTGTTCGACGAGCCCAAGGCGATCGAGGATTTCCGCAAGATCGTCAACCGCGAGACAGCCGCCCCGCAACGCGGCCTGCCCGAGCGCGGCAAGCCCGGCGCGGCCTATTGGGTGATCGAGCCGTGAGCCGGATTTAACGCGCCGGTCTCCGGCGCCGCGTCCAGCAATTCGCTCCGGTCATGCTTGCGCGCGAGCAGCGAATAGACCGCCGGAGTGACGAACAGCGTGAACAAAGTGCCGACGCTCATGCCCGCGCCGATGACGATGCCGATGGCGGCGCGGCTGCGCGCCCCGGCGCCCGAGGCGACGATCAGCGGGATCATGCCGACCACCATCGCCGCCGTGGTCATCAGGATCGGGCGCAGACGCACGCCGGCGGCATGTTCGATCGCCTTGCGCGGCGAAAGCCCCTCGCGGCGCTGCATCTGGTTGGCGAAATCCACCATCAGGATGCCGTGCTTGGAGATCAGGCCGATCAGGGTCATCAGGCCGATCTGGGTATAGATGTTGATCGAGGCCGCGCCGACCACGCCCATCACGTTCAGCGGCAGCAGCGCGCCGAACATCGAGGTCGGCAGCGCGATCAGCACGATCAGGGGATCGCGAAAACTTTCGAACTGCGCCGCGAGCACCAGATAGATCACGACCAGCGAGAACACGAAGGCCAAAGCCAGCGTGTTGCCCTCCTGCATGAACTGGCGGCTCTCGCCCTGGAAATCATAGGTGTAGCCCTCGGGAAAGATCTCCTTGGCCTTGCTCTGCAGGAAGGTCAGGGTCTCGCCGAGCGTGTGCCCCGGGAAGGGCACGCCCGACAAGGTCGCCGAATTGAGCTGCTGGAAGCTCGTCAGCGCGTTGGGCTGGGTCTTTTCCGTGACGCTCACCACGGTCGAGAGCGGGATCAACGTGCCGCTCGCCGTGCGCAGCTGATAGCGCTTGAGCCAGTCGTTGGTCAGGCGGAAATCGCGCGGCGCCTGCGGAATGACCTCGTAGGAGCGGCCGGCGAGGTTGAAGCGGTTGACGTAATTGCCGCCGAGGAAGGTCGCCAGCGTCGCGCCGATGTCCTGCATGGTGACGCCGAGGCTCGACGCCTTGGCCGCGTCGATCTTCACCTCGACCTGCGGCGTGTCGAATTTCAGATCGCCGTCGGTGAAGATGAACAGCCCGCTCTTGCGCGACTCGGCCAGCATCTGGTCGAGCACGCCGGCGAGCGTCTTGTAATCGCCGGCGGTGCGGATGACGAACTGCACCGGCGGCCCGCCGGTCGAGCCCGGCAGCGAGGGCAGCGGGAAGGCGAACACCTGCGCGCCGGTCTGGTTGGCGAGCATGGGCTGCAGGCCCTGCAGGATCTGGCTCTGGCTGCGCTTGCGCTCGCCCCAGGGCTTGAGCAGCAGGCCGGCCATGCCGGTGTTCACGCCCGGCGAACCGTTGATGACGAAGACATGGCTCTTTTCGTCGACCTTGTTGAACACGTCGTCCTGCAGGCGGCCGGTGACGGTTTCGAGATAGTCGAGATTGGCGTATTGCGGCGTCTTGGCCATCGTCAGCAGGATGCCCTGGTCCTCTTCCGGCGCCAGTTCGCGCGGCGTGGAGATGTAGAGGACGGCCGTCAGCGCCAGCACGCCAACGAGGATCAGGATGGTCAGCGCGCGGAAATTCAGCGTGCGATGGAGCAGCCGCTCATAGCGCAGGCGCAAGCCCTCGAACGCATCGTCGAGCCATTCGACCATGCTGCGGCGCCCCTCGCGCGCGCCGGGGCCGTGGCGCTCGTGCGGCCGCAGCAGCTTCGAGCACATCATCGGCGACAGCGTGAGGGCGATGAAGCCCGAGACGACCACCGACCCGGCCAGAGTGAAGGCGAATTCCTTGAACAAGGCGCCGGAAAGCCCGGTCACGAAGCCGATCGGCGCATAGACCGCCGCCAGCGTGATGGTCATGCCGACGACCGGCAAGGCGATTTCGCGCGCGCCGAGCATGGCGGCTTCCTTGGGCGGATGGCCTTCCTCGATATGGCGGTAGATGTTCTCGACCACGACGATGGCGTCGTCCACCACCAGGCCGATGGCGAGCACGAAGGCGAGCAGCGTCAGCAGGTTGATCGAATAGCCGAGCAGCAGCATGAACCCCATGACGCCGACCAGCGACAGCGGAATCGTGACGATCGGGATCAGCGTGGCGCGCAGGTCGCCCAGGAACAGGAAGATCACGACGATGACGATGGCCGCGGCTTCCAGCAGGGTCTTGGCGACTTCGTCGATCGAGGCGCGGATGAATTCGGTCGCGTCATAGGCGATCGCGCCCTTGACGCCGCCCGGCAGCGCGGCCTCGATCGAGGGGAAGGCCTTGCGCACGTCCTCGATCACCGTCAGCGGATTGGCGGTCGGCGTCGCATAGACGCCGATGAACACCGCCTTGAGCCCGTCGAACACGGCGGAGGAATCGACGCTCTCCGGCCCGAGTTCGATCCGCGCGACGTCGCCGAGCTTCACCAGGGCGTCGCCCTTGTTGAAGATGGTGAGCTGGGCGAAGGCCTGCGCGGTCTCCAGCGAGGTCAGGGCGTTGATGCTGGTCTGGGTGAAGTCGCTCTTGATCTGGCCGGCGGCGGAGGTGAAATTATTGGCCGCAAGGGCGTTGCGAATGTCCGACGCCGTGACGCCGCGCGCCGCCATCTTGTCGGGATCGAGCCAGACGCGCATGGCGAAATTCTGGCCGCCGATGATCTGGGCGCTGGCGACGCCGTCGATGGTCTGCAGGCGCGGCTGGACCACGCGGGTGATGTAGTCGGTGATCTGCGCCGCGCTCAGCACGTCCGAGTTGAAGGACATATAGAGCAGCGCGGTGCCCTGCCCGGTCTGCTTGACGACGATCGGGTCGTTGGCCTCGCGCGGCAGGATCGACTTGACCTGCGCCACCTTGGCGAGCACGTCGGTCATCGCGCGGTCGGCGTTGGCGTTGAGCCGCAGGTTCAGCGTGACGGTCGAGACGTTCTGCTGCGAATTGGAGACCAGCGTGTCGACGCCCTCGGCGCTGGCCACCGCCTGTTCGATCGGCGTGGTGATGAAGCCCTTGATCAGGTCGGCGTTGGCGCCCGGATAGGTCGTGGTGACGGTGATCGTCGCCGAGGACAGCGTCGGATATTGCCGGATCTGGAGGTTGAAGCCGGCCTGCGCGCCGACCAGCAGGATCAGCAGGCTGACGACGATCGAGAGCACCGGCCGGCGAATGAACAGATCGGTAAAGGCGCCCATCGGTGTCACATCCAAACTTTGCTTCGCGGGACGGCGGAAGGCGCTTCGCCTCAGGGCGCCGGGCGGACCGGCAGCGGCTTCATCGCCTTGTCGGGAGCGATCCGCACCGGGGCGTTGGGCTGCAGCTTGATCTGCCCTTCCGTCACGACTTTCTCGCCCGGCGCGACGCCGTCGAGCAGGACGATGCGGTCTTCATGGGCCTCGCCGGTCTTGACGACCCGGCGCTCGACATGGAGCGAGCCGTCGAACCCCTTGGCCGGATCGTCCGGGACGACGACGAAGACGGAATCGCCATAGAGCGAATAGGTCACCGCCGTGCGCGGCGCGGTGACGATCTTCGCCGCCTTGCCGGCGGCGAAATCGACATGGGCGAACATGCCCGGCATGATCTTCTTGTCGGGATTGGCGACTTCGGCCCGCACCAGCATCGACCGGGTGTTGGCGTCGACCCGCGCGTCGATATTGCTGACCTTGCCGTGGAAGGTCGTTCCGGCCAAAGCGTCGACCTCGGCGGCGATTTCGTGCCCGACCGCCAGATTGACGTAATCCTGCTCGGGCACCTGGAAATCGAGATAGATCGGATCGAGCTGCTGCAGCGAGACCATCGGCGCGCCGGCGGCGACATATTGGCCGACGTCGACCTTGCGGATGCCGAGCCGGCCGGCGAACGGCGCCAATATGGTCTTCTGGCCGATCAGCGCGCGGGTGCGGTCCTCGGCGCCGGCGGCCTGGTCGCGCACCGCCTGGGCGAGGTCGAAATTGGCCTTGGCCCCGACGCCGGAGGCCGAGAGCGACTTCTGGCGCTCGTAGGCGAGATTGGCGTTCTTCAGCATGGCGAGATTGGAGCGCAGGTCGGCCTGCTCGGTGGAATCGTCGAGCCGGACCAGCAGCGCGCCCTTTTCGACGTCCTGGCTGTTCTGGAAGGCGATTTCGGCGACGACGCCCGCGACCTGGCTCGACACGTCGATGCCCGGCACGGCGCGGAACGTCCCGATCGCCGTGACGCTGGGGGCCATGGTTTCCGCCCTGGCTTCTTCCACCGCCACGCCCGCGACGGGACGCGGCATCGCGGAAATCGCGGCGCGCGCGAATTCCGGCTTCAGATTGAAATGGAAGTGATAAACGCCCGCGACCAGCGCGGCGAGAATGATCAAAACGACCATGAAGACGAATTTGCGCATCGACCGGACCAGCTTCGCTGTTGCGGCCTCCCGAGGCCGTCGGGGCTTGTACCGCATCGCGGCGCCCGGACGCAAATACCGATTTGGGACGCCGCCGCCCCACTTCAAGCGGCGCAGGACAAGACAGCGTTGATCAATTTTTATGCAGCAAGATCGAGTGGATTATTCATACGCACTTTATAGGGCGCCACGCTTAAAATTTAGGCTGTCAAATCGCGTCGCGCGGCATTTAAGGTAGGTCAAAGCGCAGCCGGCGCAGGCGATTCAGACTGTCAGGGATGAATTCGCAGGCGGGCCCGCGCCAGAGGCGCAAAAGGCCAGAAATGATGTTTCAAAAGGCGATCCAGCCGATGAGCGTGCCCTGTTTCGACGAGATGACCAAAGGCGACGGAGCGCCGCGCGCCTTGTACAACCGCATCGCCAAATGGCTCGAGACGTCCCCGCCGGGGCTGCTCGATTCCCGGCGCCAGCAGGCGGAAATGCTGTTTCGCCGCATCGGCATCACCTTCGCCGTCTATGGCGACAAGGAGGCCGCCGAGCGCCTGATCCCGTTCGACATCATCCCGCGCCTGCTCGGCCATGACGAATGGCTGCGGCTGGAAGCGGGACTGATCCAGCGCGTCAAGGCGCTGAACATGTTCCTCACCGACGTCTATGGCGCGCAGGAGATCGTCCGCGCCGGAATCGTGCCCGAGGACCTCGTGTTCCGCAATCCGTGCTACCGGCCGGAAATGCAGGGCCATCGCGCGCCGCACGACATCTGGACCCATATCGCCGGGATCGACATCGTCCGCGTCGACGATCACGACTTCTACGTCCTCGAAGACAATTGCCGCACGCCGTCGGGCGTCTCCTACATGCTGGAAAACCGCGAGATGATGATCCGGCTCGCGCCGGACCTGTTCGCGGACCATTCGGTCATGCCGGTGGAAAATTATCCCGACGCGCTGCTCGCCTCGCTGCGCTCGGTCGCGCCGCCCAATTGCCCGTCCGAGCCCAATATCGTGGTGCTGACGCCCGGCCAGTTCAATTCGGCCTATTACGAGCATTCGTTCCTCGCCGACAAGCTCGGCGTCGAGCTGGTCGAGGGCGGCGACCTCACCGTGAAGGACGACGTGGTCTATATGCGGACCACCGAGGGGCCCAAGCGGGTCGACGTGATCTATCGCCGCGTCGACGACGATTTCATCGACCCCCTCGTCTTCAACCCCGATTCCGTGCTCGGCGCGGCCGGGCTGATGGGCGCCTATGTCGTCCGGCAACGTCACGCTGGCCAACGCCGTCGGCGCGGGCGTGGCCGACGACAAGGCGATCTACACCTACATGCCGGAGATCACCCGGTTCTATCTCGGCGAGGAGCCGAAGCTGAAAAATGTCGCCACCTGGCGCTGCCGCGAGGCGGACGCGCTGAAATACGTCCTCGACCACCTGTCCGAACTGGTGGTCAAGGAGGTCAACGGCTCCGGCGGCTACGGCATGCTGGTCGGCCCGCACGCCAGCAAGGCGCAGGTCGAGGAGTTCCGCCAGAAGCTTCTGGCCGCGCCGGACAATTTCATCGCCCAGCCGACCCTGTCGCTGTCGACCTGCCCGACCTCCTTCCCCGGCGGCGTCGCGCCGCGCCATGTCGACCTGCGGCCCTTCGTGCTGTCGGGCGCCGACGGCGTGCGCGTCGTGCCCGGCGGCCTGACCCGCGTGGCGCTGAAGGAAGGCTCGCTGGTCGTCAATTCCAGCCAGGGCGGCGGCACCAAGGACACCTGGGTGCTCGGGACGGACGCCGCCACGCCCTGATCGCCGACGCGGGTCGCCGCCGCTGGCGGTGGCGATCCAGCACCGCTTTTTCGCCCATTTCCGCTCGTCAAGGTCGTCCCATGCTCTCCCGCACCGCCGACAATCTCTACTGGGTCTCGCGCTATCTGGAGCGCGCCGATTTCCTCGCGCGCCTGATCGAGGCCTCCAGCCGCATCGCGGCCATGCCGAAGGCTTACGTCTCGGCGCAGGACGAATGGCAGAGCGTGCTGATCGCGTCGGGCGCCGACGAGACCTTCTACGACCATTTCCCCGAGCCCGACGAGGCCAGCGTCATCGCCTATCTGGCGTTCGACCCGCGCAATCCGTCGAGCATCCGCAATTGCATCGAATTCGGCCGCACCAACGCGCGCGCCGTGCGCACCGCGCTCACCGTGGAAATGTGGGAGGGCATCAACAGCGCCTGGCTCGAGCTGAAGAAGTTCGAAGCCGTCCAGAAGGAGCTGGGCCGGATCGACCGCGAGGAGCTGATCAAGTTCCTCGACTACGTCAAGAAAACCTCGAGCCTCTACGACGGCTACGGCTACCGCACGATGCTGCGCAACGACGCCTATTATTTCTCGCGGCTCGGCGTCTATGTCGAGCGCGCCGACAACACCGCCCGCGTGCTCGACGTGAAATATCACGTGCTGCTGCCCGAGCAGGAGGCCGTCGGCGGCTCGGTCGATTATTTCCAGTGGACCGCGATCCTGCGCTCGGTCTCGGCGCTCACCGCCTATCACTGGGTCTATCGCGAGAGCATCAAGCCCTGGAACGTCGCCGACCTCTTGATCCTGCGCTCGGAAATGCCGCGCTCGCTGCTGGCCTGCTGCGACAATATCGTGCGCTTCCTCGACGCCATCGGCAATCAATATGGCCGGCAGGGCCCGGCGCAGCGCCACGCCCGCAACATGAAGCGCCGCCTGGAAACCGCCTCGATCAAGGCGATCTTCCAGTCCGGCCTGCACGAATTCGTCGACAGCTTCGTCACCGACAACAACCAGCTCGGCGCGGAAATCACCGAGCAATATTTGATCGGATAAGCCTTTTGACCGGAGAGACGCCAGGTCTCCGGACGGATATATGTTCCGCATTGCTCCAGCCAGCGGGGAGAGTGTCGCTCCATGCGCGCCTCTGTTCAATATCACCTCCAGATTTCCTACGCCGAGCCGGTTCGCGCCGTGAACCAGGTCCTGCGGCTCAATCCGCGCGGCTTCGACGGCCAGGAGATCAAGGACTGGCGGGTCGATGTCCTGCCCGACGCCCGGATGCGGCGCAGCTGAGGACGCCTTCGGCAACATCGTCCATTCCTGCTCGCATGACGGGCCGCTCGACAAGCTCAGCATCATGGCCGAGGGCGACATCGAGACCACCGACGTCGCCGGCGTGGTGCGCGGCCTCTCCGAACGATTGCCGCTCGAGGTGTTCCTGCGCGACACCGACTCGACGCACGCCGACAAGGATCTGCTCGAATTCACCCGCGACGCCCTGTCCGGCGAGGCCGATCCGCTCGGCCGCATGCATGCGCTGATGGCCGCCGTGAACGAGGCCTGCGCCTTCACCCCCGGCGAGACGGATGCGCCGCGCGCGGCCAAGGCGGTCTTCGCGGCGCGCTCGGGCTCGGCGCGCGAAATCGCGCAGATCTTCGTCGCCGCCGCGCGCGGCCTCGGCGTCCCGGCGCGCTTCATCTCGGGCTTTTACCTCGGCGCCGACGACGCCGACGGCGCGGGCGCGCATCACGCCTGGGCCGAGGCCCATGTCGAGCCGCTCGGCTGGATCGGCTTCGACCCCGCGCTGGGCTTCTGCCCGCGCGACCAGCATCTGCGCATCGCGCAGGGGCTCGATTTTCTCGGCGCCGCGCCGCGGCGCGCGGCCTGCTTCGGTCCCGCCCGCGAGGAAACCACCGTCCTGATGACGGTCGACGTCGGCCGGCAGGCGAGCTGGCAGGCGCAGCAATGACCCGGCGCCCTCGACCTGCGGCCTGAGCATGGATGCGATCGACCGCAAGATCCTGACCCTGCTGCAGGAAAACGCCAATCTCGCCGTCGCCGATCTCGCGCGCGCCGTCGGGCTGTCGCCGACGCCGTGCTGGAAGCGGGTGCAGAAGCTGGAAAGCTCGGGGGTCATTCTCGGCCGCGTCGCTTTGGTCGACCCGCAGAAGATCGGCCTCGGCCTCACGGTCTTCGTCTCGATCGAGACCGAGGACCATTCCCAGCCCTGGCTGGCGCGTTTCGCCGCCGCCGTCTCCGCCATGCCCGAGGTGATGGACATCTACCGCATGGCGGGCGACGTCGATTATCTGCTGCGGGTCGTGGTCGCCGACACCGCGGCCTATGATTCCTTCTACCAGCGGCTGATCGCCTCGGTCCCGCTGAAAAAGGTCACCTCGCGCTTCGCCATGGAGCGGGTCAAGGCCAGCTCCGCCTTCCGGATTCCCGAACCGCCGCCCGCGCGGTGAATTGCCGATGTGACATTTGCGATGAATCAATTTTCATCTGCCGCAATCCTGTTACACCAACATCAGAATGTGGTACGACAAAAGCCTTAGACCGTGACAAACGGCACGAGGCGTTCCCTTGCCGCGACGAAGATCGCGGATTGGGCCGACGCCACACGCAAGCGAAAGGCTCCGCCAGCCGGCGGCCCAAGTAGCGGGAGGAAATAATGGCATATTCGAATGGGAAGGACTTCCTTCCCAAGGATTTCATATCGGCCGACATTCCAGCCGGCCACGATACGATCTGGGGCTGGGCGGCCAAATGGGCGCCACAGGACCTGCCGGCGAAGATCGACCCGGCCAAGGCTTTCGCCCACGAAATTTCGGAACTGACGCAACAAAGCGCCGCCGGCGGCTATTCGATCGTCGACGTGGACGCCCCTGCGGCCTTGCGCGCCTTCGGGGCGGAGAAAATTCCCGCTTTCGACACGCAGCTTCTCTACATGATGTCGCGCACCTAAGCACGACGTCGACGGCTGAAGTCGTCGGGCAACCGCACGACAACAGCCAACTCGCGCCGGTCCTCTCGGGGGCCGGCGATTTTCTTTTTACGGGCGCCCGCCACACTCAGGCCGGCGCCAGCGCCTCGGGGCTTTGCGAACGCGGCTTGTTCGCCCGCAGCAGCGCGAGGCCGAGCGCGATCGGCGCCAGCGCCGCCCAGGAGCCCAGGCACAGCAGCAAAGCGGCGACCGCCCAGCAGATCGAAAGCCCGTGCTCGACCAGCCCGACCAGCTTGTTCTGGGCGTGCGTCTTGATGAGGTCGCCGCGCCGGTTTTCCAGCGGCTTCCAGAAATTCAGCGTGGCGGTGGACGCCGCCCCCGCCAGCGCGCACAGCAGCGTGATCAGGCCGATGCGCGGCGAGGCATAGGCCACGCCGGCCAGCGGCAGGGCCAGCATCAGCGCCACCGGAACGCCGATCGCCTCGATCTTGCGGCGCATGATCTCGCCCGGCGCGACCGGCGCGGTGGCGACGAAATCGCCGGCGTCCTCGCTCGACGCCGCGAGGAAGGCGAGCGCGGCGCTGAGCTGCGACGCGATGGCGACCAGCGCCGGGGCGACGGACAGCGCCACCGAGCCGTTGGGGCCGAGGCTCTTCCAGATGATCAGCGCGACCGGCAAGGTGTAGAGCGATTGCAGCAGGATCTGCGACAGCAGGTAGGGGTCGCGCGCGAGCAGCCGCCATTCCTTGCGCCGCAACGCGCCGGCGCGCTCGCTGCGGAACGGCGCGGCGCGGCTCGCCCCGCGCGCGGTCCCCTCGCCCGCCGCGATCAAGGCGCCGCGCGCGAAAGCGGGGCCGAGCGCGCGCACGGCCAGCACGAAGAGACCGACGCCCAGCAGGCTCCAGATCGCCAGCGCGCTGGCCTCGCCCGAGGCCGCGCGCGCCGGAAGCCAGAGCGCGCCGTGCGGGTCGAGCCAGCTTCCCGGGACGGGATGGGCGAACGCCTCCTGCAACGCGGCCTGGTCATGCGCCGGGATGAAATTGAAAATCTGCGCGCAGATGACGAACCAGGCGCCGACCAGCGTGGCGATCACCTGGGTCGCGGCGCGGGTCCGTTTCGGCCCCAGCAGCCGGAACAGGCCGAGCGTCGCCGTGAAGCTGACGCCGGTCGCCATCAGCACGGCCGCGGCCAGCGCCGGATAGACCGCCAGCCAGCGCAAGCCGCCGAGCAGCGCCGCCATATTGACCACCGGCAGCAAAAACATGCCGACCGCGCCGAAGCTTTCGATCGCGACCGCGCAGGCGCGCGAGGCGAGAATTTTTTGCGGCGACAGCGGCGCCGACAGCAGCAGGTCGAGGTCGCCGCGCGAATAGAGCGCGCGCGTCGCGCCCGTCAGCCCCTGCGACATCAGCCAGGGCAGCACGATGACGAAGCCCATGCCGTCGAGCGCGACGGCGCCGTCGCGCGCCTCCAGCGACAGCAGGCCGGCGGCGAGCGGCCACGCGGCGAGATGCAGCAGCGCCGAGGCCAAAGCGAGAACGATCACCGCGCGGGTCGTAGTCCGGGCGCGCAAAAAACCGCACAGGCGCCGCCAGGAAATCGTGAGATCGTGACGGATCAGGCGCGGCAGCGACAGGGAATTGGGCGATCACGCCGCCACTCCGCGCGCCGTGAGATCGAGGAACACGTCTTCGAGGCTGGCGCTGCGTCCGGCGCTGTTTTGGGCGCTGAGGCGGCGCAACTGGGCGAGATCGCCCTCGGCGATCAGCCTGCCGTGGGCGATGATGCCGATGCGGTCGGCGAGCTTTTCCGCGACTTCGAGGATATGGGTCGTCAGCACCACCGCCACGCCCTGCCGCGTCTGCTCGGCGAGCATGTCCTTGACGAGGCGCGCGGCGCCGGCGTCGAGCCCGGTCAGCGGCTCGTCGAGCATCAGCAGGCGCGGCGCATGGATCAGCGCGCCGGCGAGCGCCACCTTCTGGCGCATCCCGCGCGAAAATCCTTCGCAGCGCTGGCCGCGCTGCTCCCACAGGCCGAGGCGGCGCAGCAGGTCTTCGGCCCGCGACGCGGCGAGCGCGCTGTCGAGGCCCCAGAGCCCGGCGACGAATTCGAGATATTCGAGCGGCGCCAGCTTGTCGTAGAGCAGCGGCTCGTCCGGCAGCCAGGCGGTCAACGCCTTGGCCGCCAGCGGATATTTGCGCGCGTCGGTCCCGCCGATGAAGATCTTGCCGCTGTCGGGCTGCAGCAGGCCCGCGACCATGCGCAGGGTCGTGGTCTTGCCGGCGCCGTTGGCTCCGAGCAGGGCGTAGAACTCGCCGGGGCGGATGGTCAGGTCCAGCCCGTCCACGGCGGGTTTCTGCCCGTCCTTCTGGCCGAAGCTCTTGCGCAAGGCGCGCAGGCGCAAGGCGTCCGGGAGAGAAGCGTCGGGGAGCGAGGCTTCGGGAAACAGAGACCTCAAGCGCAAAACCGTTCTCGGACATCCGGGCTTTCCTGCGGGCTGACCTGAAAGAGACGCGACAGCGTAAACGCGTCGTCTTTCCTTACGGTTAAGCCCGAAGCACGGATTTGAACGGCGTGACGGTCGAGGAAAGCCGCTTGCCGGCCGCCCCTCATCCGGTCCTTCGGACCACCTTCTCCCGCCAGGGGAGAAGAAGCCTCGTGTCACACCCCGACCGGCCGCCGCAGATCCAGCGTCGTCGGGAAATCGCCGGTGGTTTCCGGCTGCGGCAGCCAGATCTTGCCCGGCGTATGGCCGTGATCCTGGAAGCGGGCGAGGCGGCGGGCCTCGGCCTCGTAGGAATTGACCGGGAAGGTTTCGTAATTGCGCCCGCCCGGATGGGCCGCGTGATAGACGCAGCCGCCAAGCGACCTCTTGCTCCATTTGTCGATGATGTCGAAGGTCAGCGGCGCGTGCGGCCAGATCGTCGGATGGTAGCCGGAATAGGGCTGCCAGGCCTTGAAGCGCACGCCCGCGACCGCCTCGCCGCGCTTGCCGGTCGAGCCGAGCGGCAGCCGCCGCCCGTTGCAGGTCACGATGTGGCGCTCCTCGTTATAGCCCTCGACGCGCACCTGAAGGCGCTCGACCGAGGAATTGACGAAGCGCACGGTGCCGCCGACAGCGCCCTCCTCGCCCATGACGTGCCAGGGCTCCAGCGCCTGCCGGATTTCCAGCTTCACGCCGGAATGCTCGACCTGGCCATAGAAGGGGAAGCGGAACTCGTATTGCGCGCGATACCATTCCTCGTCGAAGTCGTAGCCGGCGCGGCGCAGGTCGTCGAGCACGTCCAGGAAATCCTGCCAGACGTAATGCGGCAGCATGAAGCGGTCGTGCAGGCTGGTGCCCCAGCGCACCAGCTCGCCCTCCTGCGGCTCGCGCCAGAACCAGGCGACCAGCGCGCGCAGCAGCAAGCTGCTGCGCCAGCGACATGCGGGCGTCGGGCGGCATTTCGAACGAGCGGAATTCGACCAGGCCCAGCCGTCCGGTCGGGCCGGACGGCGAATAGAGCTTGTCGATGCAGATTTCCGAGCGGTGGGTGTTGCCGGTGACGTCGGTCAGCAGGTTGCGGTAGAGCCGGTCCACCAGCCACGGCGGCACATGACCCTCGCCGGGGCGCGGCGTGTTGGCCAGCGCGATCTCCAGTTCATAGAGCGCGTCGTGCCGGGCCTCGTCCACGCGCGGCGCCTGCGAGGTCGGGCCGATGAACAGGCCGGAGAACAGATAGGACAAGCGCGGGATGGCGCTGCCAGTACACCACCAGGCTTTTCAGCAGGTCGGGGCGGCGCAGGAACGGCGAATTGTTGGGCGTGGCGCCGCCGATGACGACATGGTTGCCGCCGCCGGTGCCGACATGGCGCCCGTCGATCATGAATTTTTCCGTGCCCAACCGGCATTCGCCGCGCCATGTCGTAGAGCTGGCGGCTGATCGAGGCGAGTTCGTCCCAATTGTCGGAGGGATGGACGTTGACCTCGATGACGCCGGGGTCCGGCGCGACGCGGATCACCTGCAGGCGCCAGTCGAGCGGCGGCGGATAGCCCTCGATATGCACGGGCATGTCGAGGTCGGCGGCGCTGGCCTCGATCGCCGCGAGCAGTTCGAGATAATCCTCGAGATAGCTGACCGGCGGCATGAAGATATGCAGGCGCCCGTCGCGCGGCTCGACCGCGACCGCCGTGCGCACGTCGGCGGTAAAGCCCAGCAATTGCTGGTTGAGGACCTGCCGGTCGGTTTCGTAGGCGCCGCGGCGGTATTTTTGCGCCATTTCGTCGGCCGAAGGCAGAGCGCGGCGCCATTCCGTCGGGTCCTGATCGACCACGAAGGGATAGGAGCTCTGCGGAATATAGGGCAGCGAGGCCAAAGGCAGGCGGAAGCCGACCGGGGAATTGCCGGCCTTGAGGAACAGCGCGCCGCGCCGCAGCGGCCATCGCTGGCTGATCCACGAGCGTTGCCGCGTCCGGGCGTTCCAGCGCTGCACCGGCAGCACGAAGCCGGTCGGCACGTTGAGGCCCTGGTCGAACACGCGGGCGTAGCGGGCGCGCTCCTCGGGCTCGGCGAGCTTCGAATCGCCGGGCGTCACATTGACCGGCAATTCCGCTTCCTTGAGCACCCATTCGCGCCGGGTCCTCATAGGCCGGGATCACGTAATCCGGCGTGATTTCCAGCTTGGCGGCGATGGTCTCGCACATGGTGCGGGCCTGCGTCGGTCGTCGCCAGGACAGCGGGCCGCTCGCGGGCGATCAGGTCGAGGTTGCGCCAGATCGGCTGGCCGTCCTTGCGCCAGTAGATCGAGAAGGTCCAGCGCGGCAGGCTTTCGCCGGGATACCACTTGCCCTGGCCGTAATGCAGGAAGCCGTTGGGCGCGAAAGCCTCGCGCAGCCGGCGGGTCAGGTCGTCGGCGATGCCGCGCTTGGTCGGGCCGACAGCCTCGGTGTTCCATTCCGGCGACTGGTAATCGTCGATCGAGACGAAGGTCGGCTCGCCGCCCATGGTCAGGCGCACGTCCTGCGCCTTGAGATCGACGTCGACCTTCTTGCCGAGCGCGTCCAGCGCCTCCCAGGCCTCGTCCGAGAACGGCGCGGTGACGCGCGGCTTCTCGTCGAGGCGCTCGACCGTCATCTCGAAGCCGAAATCGGCGTGCGCGTCGCCGGAGACATAGCCTTCGATCGGCGCGGCGGAGGAATAATGCGGCGTGGCGGCGAGCGGCAGATGGCCTTCGCCCGCGAACAGGCCGGAGGTCGGATCGAGGCCGACCCAGCCCGCGCCGGGAATATAGACCTCGGCCCAGGCGTGCAGGTCGGTGAAATCGTGGTCGGTGCCCGACGGGCCGTCGAGCGATTGCACGTCGGGCTTCAACTGGATGAGATAGCCGGAGACGAAGCGCGCGGCGAAGCCGAGCTGGCGCAGGATCTGGACCAGCAGCCAGCCGGTGTCGCGGCAGGAGCCGGAGCCGAGCTGCAGGGTCTCCTCCGGCGTCTGCACGCCGGGCTCCATGCGCACGACATATTTGATCTTCTGCTGCAGATGCGGTGTTCAGCGCGACGAGGAAATCGACCGTCGGGGTCGCCTCGCGCGAAACCGTGTCCATATAGGCCTTGAGCAGCGGCCCCGCCGGCTCGGCGCCGATATAGGCGGCGATGTCCTTGGCGAGCGACTTCGGCATATTTGAACGGGACGGTCTGCGCGTATTCCTCGATGAAGAAGTCGAACGGGTTGTAGACCGCCATTTCGGCGAGCACGTCGACCGTGATCGAAAATTCGTCGGTCGGCTCCGGGAACACCAGCCGCGCCAGATAATTGCCGTGCGGATCCTGCTGCCAGTTGATGAAATGGTTCTCGGGCTGGATCTTCAGCGAATAGGCCAGGACCGGCGTGCGGCAATGCGGGGCCGGCCGCAGGCGGACGATCTGCGGCCCGAGCGACACCGGGCGGTCATAGGAATAGCGGGTGGCGTGGTGGAGTTTCGCGAGAATGGCCATTGCGGCGAGTGCCTTTCTTGGCGGCGAGTTGTTCCCTTTATGGGGATCGGAACGCGAGCCTGTCACGTCCGAATTGCAGGCTTTTCGTCACAGCGACGGGCGACCTGCCGAAAAATGAGGCGCCTCGGCGAAGGGCCTCATGGAAAAGTGGGCGGCACGTTTTCCGACGCGAGGGGAATGACGTCCACGGCGACATCGACATCCTGGCCGCCGGACGAGAGAATGACGCCGTCGATCGGCGAAATGTCCGAATAATCGCGTCCTTCCGCGAGAACGATGTGATCGTCGCCGACCGCGATCTTGTTGGTCGGATCGAGCCCGACCCAGCCGTCCTGCGGGCCGCACCAGACCGCGACCCAGGCGTGGGTGGCGTCGGCGCCTTCGAGCCGCTCCTGCCCGGCCGGCGGCACCGTGCGCAGATAGCCGCTGACATAGCGCGCCGGGAGCCCGACGCCGCGCAGGCCCGCGATCATGATATGGGCGAAATCCTGGCAGACGCCGCGCTTCTTGGCGAAGGCCTCGCCGAGCGGCGTCGAGACCAGCGTCGCCTTGGGGTCGTAGTCGAAATCGTCCCAGATCCGCTCCATCAGCTCGACCGCCCCGGCCAGAACCTCGCGTCCGGGCGGAAAGCTCTTGCGCGCATAGGCGACGACCGGCTCGTCGAGCGTGACGATGCGGCTCGCATAGATGAAATGCGCGGGCGATTGCGGCCCGAGATCCTTGGCGCTGAAGGCGTCCTGGCGGACCTCCTCCCAATCCGCCGTGGCCAGCGGAGGCACCGGGCGCGACACCGCGATCCGCGCCCGAGCGGTGACGGACAATTCGCGATGTTCGGACTCGATACGGACGATCTCGAAGGAATTGCCGAAGAAACATTCGCGCCGCATGCGCCTGGCCGCCGGCGGGTCGATGTCGATGCGCACGTCGATGACGCGCTGTCCGGCCCGGCTCGTCGGCCGCAGGCGCAAGGCGCAAAGCGAATAGGCCACCGGAGCCTCGTAGCTGTAGGTGGTGACGTGGCGGATGTCGTAGATCATGCGAGGCCCACCTGCTTTTCCGCCTGCGCCGCATTGGCGCCCTGCAGGAAATAGCGCGTGGCGATGGCGTCGGCGAGGCCGAGCAGCCGCCGTTCGATCGACAGCACGAATTCCGTGGTGATGCAGGACGCGACCTTGGTCTTGAGATCGGCGTTGAGCTCGATGGCGATCCGGTTCGGCGGCTCCAGCATGCCGTCGAATTTCAGCACCGGCAGGGTCGCGATATGTTCGGCGAGCCTCTCGGTTTGGAACGCGACCGAGCGCGGATTGTAGGGATCGAGCAGCGCCATGTCGCGCACCGGATAAGGCGCGACGCCGACGATATAGCGCGAGCGATAGGTGATCTGCGAATCGATCAGGTCGAGCAGGACGTCGAAATCGGCGGCGCGGGCCTGCTCCATGCCAAATGCCCGCACGAAGCGGCAGGTGTTGACTGCGCGCTCCAGGCGGCGGCCGATCTCCAGAAACCGCCAGCCCGCGACGCGGTTCATGTTTTCCTGCGCGAGGCCGGAAATGCTGGCGATGGCCTGCAGCGCGCTGTCGGTCAGTTCGAGGATTTCCGGCTCGTCGAGCGGGACGCGGCCGTCTTCCAGCTTCTGGCTCAGATCGACGATGATGCGCCAGGTGTCGCTCGATAGGCGCTCGCGGATCGCCGAGGCCGTGCGCTGCGACGCGCGCGACAACGAGACCCCCGAACCATATTCGTCGACATTGAACAAGGCCGCGTTGAGGAAGCCCGCGGGCGTCAGCGGGACCTTCAGCTTGGACGGGACGGCTCCCCAGTCGGCGAGCAGCTTGCGCAGCCGCTGCGTCGTGACGGCGCCTTCCTGGTACATGTCCTCGTTTTCGATCGCGCGCCGCGCCAGGCAGCGAATCAGCCGCAGGGTCGCCTCGGCGCGCTCGATATAGCGGCCGAGCCAGAACAGGTTGTCGGCGGCGCGGCTCGGCAGATTGCCCATGATGCGGCGAATGGCGACCGTGTCGCCCTGCGGCAGCAATGTGGTCGGCTCGACCGGGCGGCTGCCGGCGATCCAGACGTCGGAGGTCTGCACGCCCTGCCCCATCGCGAGGGCCCGGGAATCGACCCGGTCGGAAATGCGGCAGAAACCGCCCGGCATCACCTGGAACTTGCCGTCCGGACCGACGGCCGCATAGACGCGCAGCACGAAAGGCCGCGGCTCCAGCTTGTTGTCGACCCAGACCGGCGTGGTCGAGAGCCGCACGACCTCCTGTCCGACGAAATCCGCCCCGCGTTCGCGGATCGCGTTGGCGAGCTGATCGCGTTGCTTTTCCGTCAGATCGCCGGCGACGACCGAACGCCCGAGCAGGGCGCGGGACGTCGAGGCGCCGAAGGCCGGGGCGATCGCCATGTCCTCGAGGCGGTCGAGCACATATTCGCGCTCCGCTTCCTGGCCGCACCACCAGGTCGCGATGGTCGGAAGGATCAGCTTTTCGCCGAGCAGCTGGCCGGCGAGACTGGCCATGAAGCCCAGCAGGGCCGGCGTTTCGGCGACGCCGGCGCCGATGGCGTTGGCCACGGCGACATTGCCCTGCCGAACCGTCTCCACCAGGCCCGGCACGCCGAGATGCGAGCCGCCCCTGAGCTCCAGCGGATCGGCGAAATCGGAATTGATGCGCCGCCAGATGACGTCCGCCCGTTTCAGGCCCGCGATGGTGCGGACATGGGCGAGGCCGTCGCGGGCCACCATGTCCGCGCCCTCGACCAGGACGAAGCCGAGATAGCGCGCGAGATAGGCCTGCTCGTAATAGGTTTCGCTGTGGGGGCCGGGCGTGTGCAGGCAGATTCGCGGGTCCGTGCGGCTGGCGAGCGACGCGAGCCCGGCGCGAAAATCCTGGAAGAACGGCGCAAGCCGGCGCACGTTCATGTCGCGATAGATGGTCTGGAACGCGCGCGACAGGTTGAGGCGGTTTTCCAGCGCGTAGCCGAGGCCGGACGGGGCCTGGGTGCGGTCGTTGAGCACCCACCATTGACCGTCGGGACCGCGGCCGAGATCGGCGGCGTAGAGACTGAGATAGCGGCCGCCGCGCGGCTTCACGCCGATCATCGGATGTAGGAAATCGGCGCTGCCGGTCACCGCCGCGGCAGGAAGATGGCCACCGGAGACCAGTTCGCCCTTGCCGTAAAGGTCGGCGAGCAGGCCTTCGAAGGCTTCGGCGCGCTGGGTGACGCCGGCCTCGATCACCGCCCAGTCCTGTTCGGAGATCAGCAGCGGCATGTGGCTCAGCGGCCAGGTGCGGTCCACCGTCTCGCCATAGGCGCGGTAGGAAACGCCCTGCTCGCGGATGTTGCGCTCGATGGCCTCGAAGCGGCGGGCGATGTCGTCGCTGCCCAGCCCCGCCATTTTATCGAAAAATTCCAGCCAGTGGCCGCGCGGACGCCCGTCCGCGCCGATGAATTCATCAGGCACGCCGTCGAGCGGCCGATAGGCCGCCGTCATCTCCACCAGACGCCTCGCCTTGGCGTTCGAGGCGCTCCCCGGCGTCGGTCCCAACATTACTCCCCCTGACACACCCACACCCGCAGCGCCGAAACGCTCCGCTGCATAATTTTTAGCGACCGGCGGTTCATATCATAATCGTCCGCCGCAAAATTCCATGGATGAAAAAGCGGCGCTCCAGCCTATTTTTTCATCGGCTCACGGTTTGGACGAAATCCGGGCGCGTGTCGAGCCACGCGCCGCCGATCGACTCGACGCGAGGACGCGAGGAGGAACAACGCTCGGACTCACCGCCTTGAGGCAACGGTCGATCCAGCTCATATTGCCTTTCATGACGAAACGGACGCGCGCGCAACGCTCAAACCCTGCGGCCCTATGCCGCAAGACGCGGCCGGCAAACAAGAGAAAATAGCTCGATGATCCTGCGCCTGACGATGATCCTTTTGATGCTCGCGCCGACCTGCGCCTCGGCGGATGTTGCGGCGGCCTCGGCTTGCGCCGCCGGTCTCTCGGACGACGCCAAGGCGATTTTCGCCGCCTCGGCGCCCGGGATCAGATCCGCCGGCGACAAATACCAATTCGTCAAGAGCAAGACGCTGGCGCTCGTGGCGTCCGGCGCGATCGGACCCTTCTCGGCGCAAAGCAACGCCGAGGCGGCGGGCGAATGCCTGAAAAAGATGCGCTGACGGCCGCTATTTCTTCGCAGGCCGCACTGTCTTGACGAAGGCGGGGTCGGTGTCGAGCCAGGCGCCGCCGATCAGTTCGACGCAATAGGGAACGGCCGGGAACACGGCCTTCAGGCACAGGTCGATCGAACGCGGACTGCCGGGCAGGTTGACGAAAAGGCAAGCTCCGCGATGGGCCGCCGTCTGCCGCGACAGGATCGCGGTCGGCGTCTGCTCCAGGCTTTTCATGCGCATCAGTTCGCCAAATCCCGGCATTTCGCGGTCGGCGGCGGCGAGCGTCGCCTCCGGCGTCAGGTCGCGCGGCGCCGGGCCGGTGCCGCCCGTGGTCAGCACCAGGCAGCAGCCGGATGTGTCGGCCATGTCGATCAGCGTGTCGCGAACGCGTTCGAAGCCGTCGGGAATGATCCGGACGTCCAGCTCGAAGGGAACCGACAGGGCCTTGGCGAGCCAGTCCGCGATGGCCGGGCCCGAGACGTCCTCATAGACGCCCGCGCTGGCGCGGTCGGAAATGGTCAGCACGCCGATCCTGGCGGGAGCGCTCACGCGGCTTCCTCCTTGCCGGACTTGGGCGGGCGCGGCGGCCCCATCAGGGCGGGCTGGAACAGGATCGCGCAGCACAAGGTGGTGGCGAGCGACAGGGCCAGCAGCTTGCCCATGCTCGACGTGCCGGGATGGTTCGAGGCCCACAGGCTGCCGAAGGCGGTGGCGGTGGTCAGCGCGCTGAAGAAGATCGCGCGCGTCAGGCCCGTCCGCAGCAATTTGGCCGAACCCGCCCGCCACGCGATCACGTAATAGATCTTGAAGGCGACGCCGAGGCCGAGCAGCAGCGGCAGCGCGATGATATTGGCGAAATTCAGCTTCAGGTCGATCAGGCCGCAGATTTCCATCGTGTAGACGCCCGCCAGCAGCAGCGGCGCGAGCGTCAACACCACGTCTCCGACCCGCCGCAAGGCGAGGAAGAGCAGGATCGAGATCGAGACGAACGCCAGCGCGCCGGCGACCGCGAAGGCGTGCAGCACGGTGTCGCCGGAAGCCAGAATGGAGACTGGCGCGCCCGAAGCCTCCGGCGCGACCGCGAGAACCTCGTCCACGAACGGCCGCATCCGGACGTAATCGTTCTTGTCGCCGCGCGGCGCGACTTCGATCCGCGCCCGCCCGTCCGACGTGATCCAGTCGCTGCGCAGTTCCTTGGGCAGCGTGTCGAGCGTCACGGGCGCCGCCTGGAGGCTGAGGCGCACGTCGTCGAGCAGGGCCTGCATCGGCGCGATCAGCAGCGCCCGGGCGCGCTGGCGCGCGGCCTCGGGTCCCTGGCCGAGCTGCTCCAGCGCCGCGCCGACGCGGGCGAGCGGCGCCAGCTCCGGCGACTTCGCCCGCCGCCTTGCGCAAAGCCGCGCCGGCGGCCGACAGGGCCTGGGCGTCTTCGGCGTCCGACGGCGCCGTCAGCGGATGGCCGGGGTCGAGGCTCGGACCGAGCAGGCCCCGCGCGTCGGCAATCGCCGCGAGCTTGGGCGCCTGGTCCTCGGGCACGAAATCGGACAGGCTGGTCACGCCTTCGACCAGCGGCAGCGCGCGCAGCCTCGCCGCGAGCGCATCGGCGTCCGCGAGCGACGGCGTCAGGATTTCGATGATGTTGGGCGTCGTATGCGGGTCCTGCATCATGTCGAGCAAAGCGGCGACGGATTCGGACTGCTGGCTGCGCAGGTTGAGCGGATTGTAGTCGAACCGCACCTTGGCGAGCAGCGGCGAACCCAGCAGCGCGAGGCCGAGCGCGAAGGCGACGATGCCCTTGCGATGGCGCATCTGGAACTCGTCGAGCGGCGCCAGGAAGGAATAGCCGACCGGCTTGGTCTCGGTCGGCGCCCGCAGCAAGGAGACCAGCGCCGGAAGCGCCGTGATCGAGGTCAGGAAGGCGATGATCATGCCGCAGCCGGCGATCAGGCCGAGTTCCGACACGCCGCGATAATCGGTCGGAATGAAGGAATAAAAGCCCGCAGCCGTCGCCGCCGCGGCCAGGGTCAGCGGCAGGCTGGCGCGCGCGCCCGCCGATTTCAGGGCGCGGCGCAAATCGTTGTCGCGATAGCGCTCCTCGCGGTAGCGCACGGAGTACTGGATGCCGAAATCGACGCCGATGCCGACGAACAGCACGGCGAAGGCCACCGAAATGGGATTGAGCGAGCCGACCATCCACAGCCCGAGGGCGGCGGTGAACGCCAGCCCCATCAGCATGTTGAGCGTCACCGCCAGGATCAGGCGGCCCCAGCGCAGGGCGCGCCACAGGATGAGCAGGACCGCCACGCCCATGAGGCTGCTGTTGAGCGCCGCGCCTTCGGCGAGCGTCCCGAATTCCTCGTCCTGCAAGGCGACGTCGCCGGTCAGGCGCAGGCGATAGCCGGCGTCGGGGGTCAGGCCGATTTTTTCGGCGGTGGCGCGCACGGCGTCCGAGGCGTCGGAGCCCGGCTGCAGCGCCGTGAAATCCATCACCGGCTTGATGGTCAGGAAGCGCCTCTTGTCGCGGACCGCGGGAGGCTCGCCCGAAAACAGCGCCGACCAGGAGAAATCGCTCGCCGCGCCCTTGTTGGCGGCGTCCAGCGCGCCGCCGATGCTGGCCAGGGGCTTGGCGAGGCCGGCGGCTTCCTTGCCGCCGCGCGCCATCAGGCCGAGCGCGCCGGCGAAACCGCGCAGGGACGGATCGCTGGCCAGCGCGCCGAGGAAGGGCTGCGCCTCGATCAGCTGGTCGGTCTTGGCCTCGACCTCCTTGGCCGGCAGATAGAGCAGGCCGTCGCGGCGGAAGAAGTCGCTGGTTTCGAGGCTGCGCGCCTCGGCGATCAGAACGGTCTGCGGCTTGAGCGCGGCGACCAGCGCCAGCGCGCCCTTGGTCGCGAGCTCCGGCGACGGGCCGTCGAGCACCGCCAGCAGCATGTTGTCGCGCTGCGGAAAGGCTTGCCCGAGCGCAATCTCGCGCTGGCGCCACGGCAAATCCGGGTTGATCAGCTTGTTGAGATCGGTGGACATCGCGAAACGGTCGGCGGCATACATTCCGGCCAGCACCGTCGCGACGAGAGCCGCGGCCAGCACGAGAAACTTGTGCGCCACGCTGAAGGCGACGGTTCGGGCGACGATGCCGATTTCTTCGGCGTCCGGGTGAAGAAAGTCGTCGGCGTCGGTCATGTCCCTCCCGAGCCGGCGGGCAAGACTTCAGCCGGCGCCCGGAAATTGCTTTATTTTTTAGGGAAAGGGAACCGTCTTGGCTGGAATTTCGTCTATCCAATTCAAGCTGGGCCGGTTTTTGCTTGCGACAAAAGGCGGGTTCAGCCTAAAGGTCCGGGTATAAAACGGACAGTTCAGGGGCGCGGAGGCGCCGACGCGACAGGAGCGGCAATGGGAATCCCGGTCATTCAGGGGGCGCGGATCGGCGCCTATATCCTCAAGCAGCATCTGCTCGGACGGAAACGCTATCCCCTGGTCCTGATGCTCGAGCCGCTGTTTCGCTGCAATCTCGCCTGCGCGGGCTGCGGCAAGATCGACTATCCCGACAAGATCCTCAACCAGCGCCTGCCTTATGAAGACTGCATGGAGGCGATCGACGAATGCGGCGCGCCCGTGGTGGTGATCGCCGGCGGCGAGCCGCTGCTGCACAAGGACATCGGCAAGATCGTGCGCGGCGCGCTGGATCGCGGCAAGTTCGTCACGCTCTGCACCAACGCCCTGCTGCTCGAAAAGAAGATGGGCGAGTTCCAGCCCTCGCAGGCGTTCAATTTCTCGGTCCATCTCGACGGCGACCGCGAGATGCACGACAAATCCGTCTGCCAGCCGGGCGTCTACGACCGCGCGGTGGCGGCCATCAAGGCCGCCCGCGCCAAGGGCTTCAAAGTCACCATCAATTGCACCCTGTTCAACGACGCCGATCCCGAGCGGGTCGCCGGGTTCCTCGACACGCTCAAGGGCATGGGCGTCGACAGCGCCACGGTTTCGCCGGGCTACGCCTATGAGCGCGCCCCCGACCAGGACCACTTCCTGAACCGCACCAAGACCAAGGAATTGTTCCGCGCGATCTTCCGGCGCGGCGACAAGGGCCGCAAATGGGCCTTCTTCCAGTCGTCGCTGTTCCTCGACTTCCTCGCCGGCAACCAGTCCTACCATTGCACGCCGTGGGGCAATCCGCTGCGCACCGTGTTCGGCTGGCAGCGCCCGTGCTACCTGCTCAACGAAGGCTACGCCAAGACCTTCAAGGAGCTGATGGAGACCACGGACTGGGATTCCTATGGCGTCGGCAATTACGAGAAATGCGCCGATTGCATGGTCCATTGCGGCTTCGAGCCGTCGGCCGTCACCCACGCCGTCAAGAACCCGTTCGCGGCGCTCAAGGTCGCGCTGTTCGGCGTAAACACCGAAGGCCCGTTCGCGCCCGACATCCCGCTCGACAAGCAGCGCCCGGCCGAATACGCCTATTCGGCCCATGTCGAGGAAAAGCTAAACGATATCCTCGAAGCCGAAAAGGCTCCCGAGCCGGCGGCGGCTGCCGAGTAAGGCGGCCATTCCGGCCCGCGCGTCAAACGCCGTGCGGATCAGCCCGCCGAGCTGGCCCGGGCTGCGGGCGAGCGCGGCGAGCACCGCCAGCACATCCGCCGAACCGTCGGATTTGAAGCCCGCCATCGCCGCCTTGGGGATGGCGCGGCGCTGCGGGTCGGCGATCGCGCGCAAGGCCGCGAAGGGCAATCCGTGCAGGACGGCGAAGCGCGCGGCGCCATGCGATTCCATATCCACCGCCAGCGCGCCATGGTCGCGATGCAGCCGGCGCTTGTGCTCGGGCGTCAGGATCGGCTGATCGACGCCGAGCAGCGCCCCTTCGTGGGCGTGCGGCAGATGGCCCGACAATTTGGCGTTCCAGCCGGCATGACAGGCATAGGACTTGGCGCCGGCGTGAACGGTATGAGGCAGCAGGACATCGCCGGGGCGCAGATGCGGCGCCAATGCGCCCGCCACGCCGAAGCTCAGCACGCCATGCAGCGGACGGCCCTGCGACTTGGCGTGGCGATGGACGCGCGCCAGATCCGGCCTCGACCTGCGCCGCCGAGCCGCCGCCGATGATGGTCAGGTCCGGCCCGACGTCGGCGATGCGCGCTTCCGACTTCATGCCGACGACGATGGCGATGCGCGGAGAGACGTGTTCGCCCCGCGCGCGCCGCGCCGCGAGGCTCGGCGCCCCGTCGTAAGCCAAGGAAGTGCTCACCCGCTTGCCCCCGAACCTTCAGGATAAAAAGGCCGCCCTCAGGCAGGCTGGAGCCCTCGGGAATTTTGCAAGACTTTATGCAAGTCTAGCCACATAGGCCAAGCTCGCCATGAGTTAACGCAAAATTTGTATCAGCACGGCGGAAAGCACCGATCGTGCCAAGGCTTGTCAGCTGGCGACCAGCCCCGCCGCACGGACGCCGGACCGGATCGCGCCCTCGATCGTCGCGGGCAGGCCGGTCTGGGTCCAGTCGCCGGCCAGAACGAGATTGCGCCATTGCGTCGCCGCGCCCGGGCGCAGGGCGTCCTGCTGCGGCGTCGCGGCGAAAGTGGCGCGTTTTTCCTTGATGATCTGCCAGGCCGGCAGCGGCGCGGAAAAGCCCGCCACCTCCTGGACCTCGCCCCAGATCGTCGCCGCCAGCTCCTCGCGCGGCGTGGCGAGAAAGCGCTCGGCGGCGCTGATCGTGACCGAGAGGCGATCCGAAAAGCCGAACAGCCATTCGCTCGCGCCGCCGACGATTCCCGTCAGCAGCGGCAGGCCCTTCGGCGCCGGGCAGGCGAAATGGGCGTTGACGATGGCCCGGAATTCCGTCGGCGCCGCGAGGCCCGGCAGCAGGCCCGCGGCGACCGGCGCGGTCACGGCGAGCACGATCCTGTCGTCCGGCCCCAGCGTCACGACGTCCTCGCTGAAATCCAGCGCCGTCGCGCGATCGCCCTCGAACTGGATCGCGCGCAATTTCGCGCCGAAGCGAATGTCCGCGCCGCGCGCGCGCAGAAAATCCAGCGCCGGATCGATGAAGGCGGCGGACAGGCCCTCGACCGCGACGACCGGGCGGCAGGCGTCGCCGCCCCGTGCGAAGGTCTCGCGCACGATGGCCCCGGCCAGAGCCGCCGAAGCCTCGGCGGGATCGGTGTTGAGCGCCGAGACGAACAAAGGATCCCAGAGATTGCGCGCGATCTCGCCGGTCCCGAGAAAGGGCCGCAAAAGCTGGTCGGGCTTCGCGAACAGCAGCTTGACCAGAGCGAGATAGTCGAGGCCCGCCGTATTGGGGACGCGCCGGTCAGGCGCAAGAATCCACCACGGCAATTTTCCGGCATTGGGCCGCAGCGTCCAGCGCGCTTTCCGCGCGAGATCGCAGAAGTCGAACGAAGCTTCGTCCGGCCCGGCGAGCCTGGCCTCGCCGCCGATCTTTTTCGCATAGGCCAGCGCGGAGTTCGTTGCCCGACAGCAGCAGATGATTGCCGTTGTCGATGGTCATGTTCAGGCTGGCATCGAAATAGGAGCGGCAGCGCCCGCCGGCCTGCGGCGCCGCCTCGTAAAGCGAAATGTCCGCGCGGCCACTCAATTCGACCGCCGCCGAGAGGCCCGCGAGGCCCGCTCCGATGATGTGAACGCGCGCCATCAGAAAAACCCGTAGCGCAGGATCGCGCCGATCAGCGTCAGTTTCGGCGTCTTGATGGTTTCGCGCGGCTTGGCGAAGCCCCGCGCCGCCAGCTTCCGCCAGATCGCGCCATAGGCGAGGCTCATGATTTTCGGCGCGCGAATATTTTCGCGCGGCTGCCCGGCCATGATGGCGTCGGCCTTTTCGAAATGGTCTTTCGCCTGGGCGAGCAGCGGCAGGCAGACGGCGTCGAGATCGTCCATCGCCGCCACTTTTTCGCGGCGTCGGGTCCGTGATCCCGGCTGCGGCGAGATTTTCGCGCGGCAGATAGAGCCGGCCGATGGACGCATCCTCGTCGATATCGCGCAGGATATTGGTGAGCTGCAGGGCGCGGCCGAGATGATGGGCGAGCGCGACGCCGTCGTCCTCCGGCATGCCGAAGACCCGCACCGACAGGCGCCCGACGGCGCTCGCGACCCGGTCGCAATAAAGATCGAGCGTCGCGGCGTCCGGCGCGACGATGTCGGAGTCGACGTCCATTTCCATGCCGTCGATCACGGCGAGGAAATCCTCGCGGGCGAAGCCGAATTCGCGCAGGGGCGTGACGAGACCCGCCGCGAGCCCGGCGTGACCGCCGGAATAAAGCGCCTCGATCGCGCGCCGCCAGGCCTCGAGCCCGGCTTTTTTGGTCTCCTTGTCGCCGCCCTCGTCGGCGATGTCGTCCACCGCGCGGCAGAAGGAATAGATCTCGAACATGGCGTCGCGCTTGTCGCGCGGCAGGATCGCCATGGCCCGGTAGAACGAGCTTTTGCGGGCGCGCTCCCGCGCGACATCCGCCGCCTCGTCGATCGTCGCGCTCATCGGGCTCTCCGCCCCGCGAGATGGCGCAACGCTTCGCCCGCCGCCGCCGAGGCCGCTCCGATCATCATCTGCCCCTTGCCCAGTTTCACGTTTTCGCTCAGCGGGTCGCGCGCGATCAGCAGATCGGCGATCGCGACGGCGTGGCGCACCACCACGGCGATCTCCATGCTCAGGCGAAAATCCCGGATGTCATGCGGCAGGCCGCCGCCCTCGTCCAGCAAGGCGCGATTGCGAACCGCGAGATCGCGCAGGCATTTGCGCAGCGCGGGCGTCGCCTTGTCGGCGCCGAGATCCTCGACCCGCGCGCCCGCCGCCTCAAGCGCGTCGCGCGGGACATAGACGCGGTCGATGGCGCGATAATCCTTGCCGCAATCCTGCAGATGGTTGTTGATCTGCAAGGCGGCGCAGACGGCGTCGGACGCCGGCCAGAGATCGCGGCTTTCGCCATGGACGTCGAGCAGGAAGCGCCCGACCGGCATGGCCGAAAGCCGGCAATAATCGATCAGATCGTCCCAGTCTTCGGTGCGGTTCTTGTCCACGTCGCGGCGGAAGGCGTTGAGCAGGTCGCGGGCGTGGCGGTCGGTCAGGCCGCGCTCCGCCAGCTTTGCGCGCAAGGTCACGCCGAGCGGCTCGGCGTCGCTGGCGCCGATGAGGCTCTGGTCGAGCTGGTCGAGCAGCGCGTGCTTCTGGTCTGGCGGCAGCGTCGGATGATCGGCGACGTCGTCGCCGGCGCGCACGAAATCGTAAAAGGCGAGAATGACCGGGCGCAGCGGCGCGGCGATCAGCAGCGAGGCGACGGGAAAGTTCTCGTCGCCGCCGCCCTTGCCCGACCTCAGGCTTTCCGCCGTGACCGGCGCAGGTTCCGCGACGCGCTGCACGGCGCTCATGACCTCTCCGTCTCGATGGCCCGCGCCTCGCGCGCGGAATTCGCAAAATGCGCCTGCGCGCGGCCTTTCCACATGCCGCCGCGCCCGCGCCGATATTGCAGGGCTGAATCGAGCGTATAGACCATATAAAGCGCGGCGATAAGCGGCAAAGTCAGCGCGCGCCAGCGCGGCAGGCCGTAAAAGCGCTGGATCGGCGCGAAACTGACGCTCATCAGCACGAAGGCCAGGATTCCGCACAATCCCGCGACGCCCGGCGCGAAAAAGGCGAGCAGAACGGGGACGAAGAAGGTGAGCGCGAGACCGAGCGTCACGAGAGCGAGCAGCAGCGGCGAAAAGCGCAATTGCGCATAGGCCGAGCGGGCGACCATCCTGCGAATGTCGGCGAAATGCGGATAGGGCCGCAGCGAGGACAGCCGGCGCGACAGGCCGAGCCAGATCGGGCCGACGCTCTTCAGGCGCGCGCCGAGCGCGCAATCGTCGATCAGCGCGTGGGCGATGGACTCGATCCCGCCGGCTTTTTCCAGAGAATCGACCCGCGTCAGCATGCAATTGCCCGCCGCGCCGGCGATTTTCCGGCGCGGATCGGACACGAAGCGGAACGGATAGAGCATCTGGAAGAAATAAACGAAGGCCGGGATCATCCATTTCTCGGCGGCGCTGCGGCAACGCCAGGTCGCCATCAGCGAGACCATGCCGAAACCGCCCGCCTCCGCCCGCGCGACCAGCGCGCGCAGATTGTCCGGGTCATGAGCGATGTCGGCGTCGGTGAAGAGGAGATAGTTCGGCGCAAATTTCTCGCGCGCCGCTTTCACCCCTTGCGCCATCGCCCAGACTTTTCCCGTCCAGCCTTCCGGCAATCGCGCGCCGGACAGGACGAACAGCCGTTCCGGATGCAGCGAGGCGGCGGCTGCGTCGCGCGCGACCTGCGCGGTGCCGTCGCCGCTCTGGTCGTCCACCAGCACGATGGCGAAATCGCCCGGATAATCCTGGGCAAGCAGCGAGCCGAGGCTGGTCGCGATGACGGAGGCCTCGTCGCGCGCCGGAACCACGGCGACCACGCCCGGCCATGCGGCTGGCTCTGGCGGACGGGAACGATCGTCGCGGTCGAGGCAGCGCCAGAAATTTCCGCGCGCGAACACCAGAACCAGCCAGATCGCCAGAACCAGCAGGCCGAGAGCCGTCACGCGACCATGCCCTTTTCGCGGAACCAGTCCACGGCGTCGGACAGCGCCTGCGCATAGGGCCGCGCGGAATAGCCGAGTTCGCGCTCCGCCTTGGCGGAGGAAAAATACATCCGGTATTTCGCCATGCGCAGCGAATCGGCGGTGATGAAGGGCTCCTTGCGCGTGATCCGCGCCATGGCTTCGGCGGCGTAGGCCAGCGGAAACAAAGGCTTGCGCGGCACTTTCAGCCGCGGCGGCGCGCGCCCGACCAAACCGGCGATCTCGGCGAGCATCTGGCCGAGCGGCGCGTCCTGGCCGCCGAGGATATAGCGCTCGCCGATCCGGCCGCGGTCCATGGCGGCGAGATGTCCGGCGGCGACGTCGTCGACATGGACGAGATTGAGGCCGGTGTCGATATAGCCCGGCATCTTGCCATTGGCGGCTTCGACGATGATGCGGCCGGTCGGCGTCGGCTTGATGTCGCGCGGGCCGATCGGCGTCGAGGGATTGACGATCACCGCGGGCAGGCCCTGCTCGGCGATCATTTTCTCGACCAGACGCTCCGCGATGGTCTTGCTTTTCTTGTAGGCCCCGATCGCCTGTTCCGGCGCGGCGGGCGAGGTCTCGTCGACCGGACGGCCCTCGAGATTGAGCTTGAGCGTCGCGACCGACGAGCAATAGACGATGCGGCTCACCCCGGCGCGCAGGGCCTCGGACATGATATTGCCCGTGCCGATGCGATTGGCCTCGATGATTTCGCGCGGGTCGGGCGCCCAGATGCGGTAATCGGCGGCGACGTGGTAGAGCCGGTCGACGCCGCGCAGCGCGGCGCGCAGCGAGACCGCGTCGCGCAGGTCGCCGATGACGATTTCGGCGTCGAGCCCTTCGACATTGCCGCGCACGGAGGTCTGGCGCGCCAGCAGGACGACGCGCTCGCCGCGGGCGATCAGCGCGCGGGCGACCGCCGCGCCGACGAAGCCGGTGGCGCCGGTGACGAGGGTCTTTCCGGTCGAACTGCTCACGGACGCACTGCTCGCGGACGAACTCATGGAGCTCCTGCCTTTCCATTCGGCGCCTCTCCTAGCATGACCCGGCCGCCTCCTGAATGGCGAAATGCGCGGGCCCGCGCGGCGCGAGACTTCGGCGACAGGCAGTAAATTTTTTCCTTTTTGGACGACTGAAACCGCCATAACAGAATGTTTCATTCTCTATAATGGCGTAAATTCGATATTTTTTTCTTTTTTGACGCGTTGAAACGTCATTCGTCCCGAATTATTCTTTTGCGAACGGCGCGAAAGCGATTTTTCGCGCGTCCGAATTCAATGGGGAAGCTCCCCGAAGCCAATGGGGAAGAGATATGGCCGCCGTAAAGCGACCGCCGCTGCCGGTGATCCTTGTCGCCAACGACCTTCTCGAAGGCGATGTGGTGTTCGCCGCCGCCGAAGGCTGGACGCGCGATCCCCGCCAGGCCCGGGTCGCCCATGACGAGGCCGCCGCTCAGGGCCTGGAGCGTTTCGGCGCGACGGAAATGCTCCACGCCAAGGTCGTCGATCCCTATCTGGTCGATGTCGCAGGTGAGCGCCGAGGGCGTTCCGGTTCCCCGCCATTACCGCGAGGCCCTGCGCACGCTCGGCCCGAGCGTGCGCCGCGACCTGGGCAAGCAGGCCGATTTCCAGATTTGACGCCCAGCAAGCGGCGCGAGGCTGATACCATGTATCGCTATGACGAATTCGACGAGCGCCTGGTGCGCGAACGCGTGGCGCAATTCGCCAGCCAGGTCGAGCGCCGCCTGTCCGGCGCGCTGACCGAGGAAGAATTCCGCCCGCTGCGGCTGAAAAACGGCCTCTATCTGCAATTGCACGCCTATATGCTGCGCATCGCCGTTCCCTACGGCACGCTGCACGCGCGCCAGTTGCGCCAGCTCGCCCATATCGCCGACGCATATGATCGCGGCTACGGCCATTTCACCACGCGGCAGAACCTGCAGTTCAACTGGCCGAAGCTGAAGGATGTGCCGGCCATCCTCGGCCTGCTCGCCGATGTCGAGATGCACTGCATCCAGACCTCGGGCAATTGCATCCGCAATGTCACCGCCGATCATTTCTCCGGCGTCGCCCATGACGAGATCGAGGATCCGCGCCCGGTCGCCGAACTGCTGCGGCAATGGTCGAGCCTGCATCCCGAATTCGAATGGCTCGGCCGCAAGTTCAAGATCGCCGTCACCGGCGCGGCGCAGGACCGCGCCGTGCTGAAGGCGCACGACGTCGGCGTGCGCATCGTCCGCGACCCTGCGAGCCAGCAAATCGGCTACCAGATTCTCGCCGGCGGCGGCCTCGGCCGCACCCCGATGGAAGGCAAGATTCTGCGCGAGTTCCTGCCGCGCGAAAAGCTGCTCAGCTATCTGGAAGCCGTGCTGCGCGTCTATAATCTCGAAGGCCGCCGCGACAACAAATACAAGGCGCGCATCAAGATCCTCGTCCACGAGATCGGAATCGACGCGTTCCGCGCCAAGGTCGAGGAGGAATTCGCCGCCATCGATTCTCCGCTCAACGACGTGGATGCGCAGGAATTCGCGCGCATCGCCGCCTTTTTCGCGCCGCCGGCCTATGAAACCCTGCCCGCCGTTTCGCGCAAGCTGGAAGCGGCGCAGGCCGGCGACGAGGAGCTGGCGCGGTTCGTCGAGCAGAATCTCGCCCGCCACAAGCAGCGCGGCTATGCGGCCTTGACGATCTCGCTGAAGCCGATCGGCCAGGCGCCGGGCGACGCCACCTCGCAGCAGATGCGGGTCATCGCCGATCTCGCCGAAAAATATTCCTTCGACGAGGCGCGCGTCACCCACACCCAGAACATCGTCCTGCCGCATGTGCGCCTCGACGACGTCCCCGAAATCTTCGCGATCCTGCGCGCGGAGGGCCTCGGCACGCCGAATGTCGGCCTCATCACCGACATTCTCGCCTGCCCCGGCCTCGATTATTGCGCGCTCGCCACCGCCCGTTCGATCCCGGTCGCGCAGGCGCTGGCGCACCATTTCGCCGATCCCGCGAAGCAGAAGGAGATCGGCGAGTTCAGCATCAAGATCTCCGGCTGCATCAACGCCTGCGGCCATCACCATGTCGGCAATATCGGCATTCTCGGGCTGGAGAAGAAGGGCTCGGAATCCTACCAGATCACCATCGGCGGCGATCCGGGCGAGAATTACGCGCTCGGCGAATTGCTCGGCCCCGGCCTGCCGGCCGAACTGGTCCCGGAAGCCATCGACCGCGTGGTCGCCGTCTATCTGGCGCAACCGCCAGCCGGGCGAGAGTTTCATCGAAGCCTATCGGCGTCTCGGCCTCGCGCCGTTCAAGGCCGCGTTCAAGGAGATCGCCGATGCTGTTGCTTGATCGCCAGGGCTTGAGGGACGATTCCTTCGCCCGCGTCGAAAACGGCGAGACGATCGCCGGCAAGTCGCCGCTCGTTCCCTTCGCGGAACTGTCCGTCGAACTCGCCGCGCAGACCAGCGCGCCGCTCGGCGTGCTCGTCGCAGAACAACATCAAGACGGCGGAGCTGGAGCCCTTGTTCGGCAAGCTCGCGCTGATCGCGATCGCCTTCCCGAGCGCGACGGACGGGCGCGGCTTCTCGCTCGCGCGCCAATTGCGCCAGCGCGGTTTCACCGGAATTCTGCGCGCGTCCGGCCCGCTGTTTTCCGACCAGTTCCCGCAGGCCCTGGCCTGCGGTTTCGACGAGGTCGAAATCCCCGACGCCAATGCCGCGCGCCAGCCCGTCGAGCAATGGCTCGCGGCGCGCGACCGCATCACGCTCGCCTATCAGCGCGGCTATGGCGCAGGGCGAAAGCATTCTCGAGCGCCGCCGCGCGCGCGCACGCCGGAACAGAAAATGTCTGAAGATCTTCGCGCGCTCGCCGACGAACTCGACGCCGCCTTCGCCAGGGCCGACCTGCCTGCGCGCCTGCGCCTGCTGCGCGACGCGCTCAAGGGCCGCATCGTCTTCACCACGAGTTTCGGGATCGAGGACCAGGCTTTGACCGATGCGATCCGGTCGCAGGATCTCGACGTCGAATTCTCCACGCTCGACACCGGCCGGATGTTCCCGGAGACCTATGACGTCTGGGCCAGGACCGAAGAGCAATACGGCTTCCGCATCAAGGCCTTTTACCCGGAGACCGAAGCCGTGCAGGCGCTCGTCGCCGACCAGGGCGTCAACGGCTTTTACTACGGCCTCGACATGCGCAAGGCCTGCTGCGACGTGCGCAAGGTCGAGCCGCTCGGCCGCGCGCTCGCCGGACGCCGCCGGCTGGATCGTCGGCCTGCGCGGCGACCAGTCCGACCACCGCTCCGGCCTGCGCTATGTCGAATTCGACGCCGCGCGCGGCCTGATCAAGGCGAGCCCGCTGCTCGATTTCACGCGCGACGACGTCGCCGCCTATTGCGCCAGCAACGGCGTCCCCGTCAACGCGCTGCACGACAAGGGCTTCCTCTCCATCGGCTGCGCGCCCTGCACGCGCGCGATGCAGCCCGGCGAGCCCGAGCGCGCCGGCCGCTGGTGGTGGGAAAGCGAAGACAAGAAGGAATGCGGTCTGCACGTCGCCGCCGACGGCCGCCTGCTGCGCGCGAAGGAGCCGGCGAACTCATGATCCAGCTCACCCATCTGCAAAAGCTCGAAGCCGAGGCCATCCACATCTTCCGCGAAGTCGCGGCGGAATGCGAGAAGCCGGTGCTTCTCTATTCGATCGGCAAGGATTCGGCGGTGCTGCTTCATCTGGCGATGAAGGCGTTCTATCCGTCCAAGCCGCCGTTCCCGCTGCTCCATGTCGACACGACCTGGAAGTTCCGCGAGATGATCGAATTCCGCGACCAGCGCGTGAAGGATCTCGGGCTTGAGCTGCTCGTCCACATCAACGAGGACGGCGTGAAGGCGGGCGTCAATCCGTTCGATTCCGGCTCGCGGCTGCACACCGACGTGATGAAGACGCAGGGCCTCAAGCAGGCGCTCGACAAATATGGCTTCGACGCGGCCTTCGGCGGCGCGCGCCGCGACGAGGAGAAATCCCGCGCCAAGGAGCGCGTGTTTTCGCTGCGCTCGGCCGAGCATCGCTGGGACCCGAAGAACCAGCGCCCCGAGCCCTGGCGGCTCTACAACACCCGCAAGCGCCCCGGCGAAAGCTTTCGCGTGTTCCCGCTGTCCAACTGGACCGAAGCGGACGTGTGGGACTATATCGCGAAAGAGAACATCCCCGTCGTGCCGCTCTATTTCGCCAAGGAGCGCCCGGTGGTGCGCGCGCGACGGCTCGCTCATCATGCGCGACGACGAGCGCATGAAGCTGCGCCCCGGCGAGACGGTGGAGAATCTGTCCGTGCGCTTCCGCACGCTCGGCTGCTATCCGCTGACCGGCGCCGTCGAGAGCACGGCGTCGACCCTGCCCGAAATCATCGCGGAAATGCGCAACTCGACGACCTCCGAACGCGAAGGCCGCATCATCGACCATGACGGCTCCGCCTCGATGGAGCAGAAGAAGCAGGAAGGCTATTTCTGATGGCTTACGCTCTGGCGGAACAGGACCTTTCGCGCCCGGTCGCGGAACCCACGAAAACGGCGAGCGTCGCGGACAAGGCGCTGCTGCGCTTCATCACCTGCGGCTCGGTCGACGACGGCAAATCCACGCTGATCGGCCGCATGCTCTATGATTCCCGCATGATCGCGGACGACCAGCTCGAAGCGCTCGACCGCGATTCGAAAAAGTTCGGCACGCAGGGCGGCGCGCTCGATTTCGCGCTGCTGGTCGACGGCCTCGCCGCCGAGCGCGAGCAGGGCATCACCATCGACGTCGCCTATCGCTATTTCAAGACCGACCGGCGCAGCTTCATCGTCGCCGACACCCCCGGCCACGAGCAATATACCCGCAACATGGCGACCGGCGCCTCGACCGCCGATCTCGCCATCATCCTGATCGACGCGCGCAAGGGCATCCTGCCGCAGACGCGGCGCCATTCCTTCATCGTCTCGATGCTCGGCGTGCGCGACGTGGCGCTGGCCATCAACAAGATGGACCTCGTCGATTACAGCGAGGCGCGCTTCAACGAGATCGTCGCCGCCTATCGCGAGATGGCGCGCGACCTGAACTTCCGCTCCATCGCGCCGCTGCCGATCTCGGCGCTCGCACGGCGACAACATCGCCTCGCTGTCCGAGCGCACGCCCTGGTTCCAGGGCGAGCCGCTGCTGACCTTTCTCGAAAATGTCGAGACCGCCGGCGCGGAGCTGAGCGAGGCGGCGTTCCGCTTCCCGGTGCAATGGGTCAACCGCCCGAACCTCGATTTCCGCGGCTTTTCCGGCTGGGTCGCCAGCGGCGCGGTCGCGGGTGGGCGACGAAATCGCCTCGTTCCCGTCGGGGCGCGCCAGCCGCGTCCAGCGCATCGTGACCCAGGACGGCGATCTCGACGTCGCCATCGCCGGCCAGTCGGTCACGCTGACGCTTGCCGACGAGATCGACGCCTCGCGCGGCGACGTGCTCGCCGCCGTCAGCGAGCGGCCCGAAGTCGCCTCCGAGGTCCACGCGCGGCTGCTGTGGACGGCGGAAACCGACATGCATCCGGGCGCGTCCTATATCGTCAAGCTCGGCGCGCGCACCGCCAACGCCAATATCGCCAAGGTGCATCACCTCGTCGACATCCACACCTTCGAGGCGGCGCCGGCGCGGCCGCTCGGCCTCAACGAAATCGGCCTCGCGACGCTGCGTTTCGACCGGCCGATGATCATCGCCGATTATCGCGACAACCGCGACCTCGGCGGCTTCATCCTGATCGACCGCATCACCAACGAGACGGTGGCCTTCGGCCTGATCGACCCCAAGGCCGCGTCCCGCGCCACAGAGGCGGCGACGGGCGCCGGCGAGCCCGCGCAAGCGGTGGAGAGCGAAGAGTCGAGCCGGCCGCTGACGCGGCAAAAGCTGCGGGACAAATTGGCGCCGGTCCTGTTCAGCGGGCTGGCTGTCGGCCTCGGCGCGGTCGCGCTGGGGGCGAGCCCGGCGACGGGCGTGCTGCTCGGCCTCGCCGACGCCGCCCTGCGGCCGCTGGCGCGCGGGCTTTACGTCGATTACCGCCGCAACGCGTCGCGGCGCGAAGCGGCGCGGCGGACAGCCGAGCGGCAGGAGGCGCTCAGCGACGGCGACGGCATCTGATCGCGTTCAGAAGCCGGCGCCGACGCCCCAGCCAGCTGTAAAAGGGCGTGGGCCCGTAGGCATAGGGCCCCGGACCGTAAAAGCGGATTCCGGGGCCGTAAGCATAGCGCGGAACGTGCTCCGAAACGGCATAGCCGCGCTCCAGCATGCAATCGGAATAGACCGAATCGTACTGGCCTTGCACGCCGAACTGGCCTCCGACCGCGGCCGCCGGCGCCGTCGCGGCTTGCGCCCGCGCCCGGCAGGCGGAATCGTCGCGGGCGAATTTCT
>CAWETR010000023.1:0-21276 GCA_963811975.1 uncultured Alphaproteobacteria bacterium | reverse complement strand
CACGACTTCAGGCGGTGACGAGGTCGGCGTTGCCATAGGTCAGCACGGCGGTCCGCCGGCGTTGGACGCGAGATCGCCGCCGATGGTGCAAGAGCCTTCCGAGGCCAGCGACAGCGGGAACAGGCGATCGACGCTTTCGGCGGCTTCCTGCACCTTTTGCAAGGTGACGCCGGCCTCGACGACGATGGCGTTGGATTCGGCATCGATCTCGCGAATCTCGTCGAGCTGTCCGAGCGAGAGCAGCATTTCCCGGCCGGTCTGGTCCGGAGTTTGGCCGCCGACGAGGCCGGTGTTGCCGCCCTGCGGCACGATCTTCAGGCCGTGCTGGTCGGCGAAGGCGCAGATGGCGGCGACTTCCGCCGCCGAACCGGGGCGCACGACGCATGCCGCCTTGCCATGCCACAGGTCGCGCGGCTCGCTCAGGTAGCCGGCCATGTCCTGCGCCGTGGTCAGCACGTATTTCTCACCGACGATCTTCGCCAGTTGCGCCGCGGTCTCCGCGGGGGAAAGCTCGATCATTTCAGTCCGTCTCTGTTGAAGCGCCACTGCTTTGCCCCAGACGGCGCGCCGCTGCAAGCCTTTAGCCGAGCAGGCGCCGTTTGCGAGCGGATTTGGCCGCGGCCTTCCGGAACGTTCCGACCAGTTCGACATGGGGAGAATAGAGGAACTGGTCAACCGGCGTGACCCTTGTCAGCTCATAGCCGCCGGCGATCAGCAGATTGGCGTCGCGGGCAAGGCTGGGCGTTGCAGGAGACGCCAACAACGCAAGGCACGGCGCTCATCGCGAGTTCGCGCGCCTGCTTTTCCGCGCCGGCGCGCGGCGGGTCGAACACGACGGCGTTGAACCGTGCGAGTTCGTCCTTCAGCAGCGGGCGGGCGAACAGGTCGCGCGCCTCGCCTGAGATGGGACGAAGGCCGCTCGCCGCGCGTCCGCCGCGCAGCCCGGCGGCGAGCGCCCCGGCGTCGCTCTCAACGCAGTAAACCTCGGCCTTTTCGGCGAGACGCAGGGCGAACGTGCCGATGCCGGAATAAGATCGGCGACTTTTTTCGCCTCGCCGACCGCCTCGATGACAAGCTGGACCAAAATCTCTTCGCCCGCCGTCGTCGCCTGGAGGAAAGCGCCGGGCGGCGGCGTCACGCGGGCGCGGCCGATGGCGATGTCCGGCGCGCGGCGCTCAACGAGCGGCATGCCGTGATTGGCGATGCGGGCGAAATCGAGGCTGGCCGCCGTCGCGATCAGCGCCTGCTGCGCTTCGAAATCCAGCTTGCCGCAGCCGTGAATGTCGAGGTCGAGACCGTTCAGGCTGGCGGTGACGACAATGTCGAGCGGCTTTTCGAGCGGGCTGAGACTTTCCGCGATTTTCTTCGCGGCGTTCAGGGCCCGGACAGTTCCGGCGCGAGGATCGGGCAGGAGTCGAGTTCATAGATGCGATGGCTGCGCGCCTCCATGAAGCCGACATGGGGCTGGCCGCGCTGGTCGTTGCGGGAGTGGAAGGTCGCGCGGCGCCGGCCGGCGCCCCAGGCGGCGACGAGCGGCGCGACCTCCGCCGTCACGCCCGCATTGCGCAGGGCGTCGGCGACCAGCCCGCGCTTCCAGTCCTGATAGGCGGGGGCGCGAAGGGTCTGCACGGCGCAGCCGCCGCATCGGGTGAAATGCGGGCAGGGGGCCGGGACGCGGTCCGGCGACGGCGCCAGCACCTCGACCAGCTTGCCGCGGTCGCCGTCGACCTCGGCGAGGATCTTTTCGCCCGGCAGCGCGAACGGCGTGAAGATCAGGCCCTCCCGTCCCCGGCTGACGCCTTCGCCGCGCGACCCGAGGCGGTCGATGTCGAGATGGGCGTTGAGGTCGATCATGGCCGTCGGGCTCCGAGCAGGAATTCGCGATTGCCGTCGCCGCCCTCGATCGGCGAGGGGATCAGGCCGAGACTGCGCCAGCCGAGATGTTCGACCAGCGATTGAATTTTTTCGCAAGCGCGGCCTTGCGCCTGCGCATCGCGGACAATGCCTTTTTTGACGAAATCCGGCCCGACCTCGAATTGCGGCTTGATGAGCAGCGCCGCTTCGGCTTCCGGTGCGGCCAGCGCCAGAACCGCCGGCAGGATCAGCGACAGCGAAATGAAACTGACGTCGCAGACGACGAGTTGCGGCGGCGCTGGCAGATCGGCGGCGACGAGCGTCCGGGCGTCCCGCTTTTCCAGCGATTTTACGCGGGAGTTCCCGGCAATGACGGGGTGAAGCTGGCCGTGGCCGACGTCGACGCAGGTCACATGGGCTGCGCCGCGCGTCAGCAGGACATGGGCGAAGCCGCCGGTCGAGGCGCCGATGTCGAGGGCCTGCTTGCCGGAAGGGTCGATGGCGAAGGCGTCGAGCGCCGCCGCGAGCTTGACGCCGCCGCGCGAAACCCACGGATAGGGCGCGCTGGCGGCCAGTTGCGCGGACAAGGCCACCGGCTCGGACGGCTTGGCGACGACGCGGCCGTCGAGAGTGACCAGCCCTGCCTCGATCGCCTCGCGGGCCTTGGCGCGACTGGCGAACAAGCCGCGCTCCACGAGGGCGATATCGGCGCGCCTGGTCGCGGTCACGCCGTCTTGAACGTCGCCGCGGGCTTGCCGAGCGCCTGGAAGACCTTGTCGACGATGCCCTTGGCGTTGAGACCGGCCTTGGCATACAGCACGTCGGGCTTGTCCTGGTCGAGGTAGACGTCGGGCAGGACCATGGAGCGGAAGCGCAGGCCGCCGTCGAGCAGGCCGTCCTCGGCCAGTTGCTGGGCGACGAAGGAGCCGAAGCCGCCGATCGAGCCTTCCTCGACGGTGATGAGCGCCTCGTGATTTCTGGCGAGCTGGCGAATCAGCTCGACATCCAGCGGCTTGGCGAAGCGGGCGTCGGCGACGGTCGCCGATATGCCCTGCGCGGCCAGCATGTCCGCCGCTTCGAGGGCTTCGGCGAGCCGGGTGCCGAGCGAGAGGATGGCGACCTTGTCGCCCTGGCGGACGATGCGGCCCTTGCCGATTTCGAGCGGCTTGCCCTCTTGCGGCAGGTCGACGCCGACGCCGTCGCCACGCGGATAGCGGAAGGCGATCGGTCCCTTGTCATAGGCCGCGGCGGTCGCGACCATGTGGACCAGTTCGGCCTCGTCGGCGGCCGCCATTACGACCATGTTGGGCAGGATGCCGAGGAAGGCGATGTCGAACGAGCCCGCATGGGTCGCGCCGTCGGCGCCGACCAGGCCGGCGCGGTCGAGCGCGAAGCGCACTGGCAGGTTCTGGATCGCGACGTCATGGACCACCTGGTCGTAGCCGCGCTGCAGGAAGGTCGAATAGATGGCGCAGAACGGCTTGTAGCCCTCGGTGGCGAGGCCGGCCGCGAAGGTCACCGCGTGCTGCTCGGCGATGCCGACGTCGAAGGTGCGCTTGGGGAACGCCTGCTGGAACAGGTCGACGCCGGTGCCCGACGGCATGGCGGCGGTGATGGCGACGATCTTGTCGTCCTTGCCCGCTTCCTTGACGAGGCTCTCGCCGAACACCTTGGTGTAGGACGGGGCATTGGCCTTGGGCTTGACCTGCGCGCCGGTCACCACGTCGAACTTGTTGACGCCGTGATATTTGTCCTTGGCGGCCTCGGCGGGCGGGTAGCCCTTGCCCTTCTGCGTCACGACATGGATCAGCACCGGGCCGCCGACATCGGCGTCGCGGACGTTCTTCAGCACGGGCAGCAGATGGTCGAGGTTATGGCCGTCGATCGGGCCGACGTAATAGAAGCCGAGCTCCTCGAACAGGGTGCCGCCGGTGACATAGGTCCGGGCGTGCTCGACGGCGCGGGTGATGGCGGTTTCCACGGTCTTGGGCAGGCGGCGGGCGATGGTCTTGCCGGCGTCGCGCAGCTTCAGATAGGTGCGGCCCGAGGAAAGCCGGGCCAGATAGGCCGACATCGCGCCGACCGGCGGCGCGATCGACATGTCGTTGTCGTTGAGAATGACGATGAGGCGCGAATGCGAGGCGCCGGCGTTGTTCATCGCCTCATAGGCCATGCCGGCCGACATCGAGCCGTCGCCGATCACCGCGATGACATTGTTGTCGCCGCCCGAAAGGGTTCGCGCCACCGCCATGCCGAGGCCGGCGGAAATCGAGGTCGAGGAATGCGCGGCGCCGAAAGGGTCGTATTCGCTTTCCGAGCGCTTGGTGAAGCCGGACAGCCCGCCGGGCTGGCGCAGCGTCTTGATGCGGTCGCGTCGCCCGGTCAAGATCTTGTGGGGATAGGCCTGGTGGCCGACGTCCCAGATGACCCTGTCTTTCGGCGTATTAAAGACATAATGGAGCGCGACAGTCAGCTCGACAACGCCGAGACTCGAGCCGAGATGGCCGCCGGTGACCGAGACGGCGTCGATCGTCGCGCGGCGCAAGTCTTCCGCCACGGCGCGCAATTCGCTCTCCGGCAATTGGCGCAGGTCGGCGGGGAATTTGACACGGTCGAGAACGGGGGTCGTCGAATTATTATTCACTGTACGCTCGATCAACATTCGCCCCCTTTGGGAACAGCGCCAAAGGGTGCTTTACACGTTGCGGCTCCGAGGGGCAATCGCGGGGGAGAATTTTGTCTCCGCGCCGTTAATTCATTCGAAAGCTTGGCAATAGGTCGCCGAAGGCTCTCTTGACGCCGGATGGCGTGGCGGCTTTGATCGCATCCTGACGCCAAAGCCGCCGCAGCGGGCCGAGGCGCGCTCGATGGCAGGACGCGACAATGAGCACCAATCCGCAGGAAATGGACCCCCGTCACAGCCTAGGCGGCGCGATCGAGCGTTTGCGCTCGCGCTGGGGCTGGTTCGTGGCCTATGGCGCGATCTGCCTGGTTTTCGGAATCGCCGCGCTCGTCATGGCGGCGGCCTCGACGCTGGCGGTGGTGTTTTTCATCGCACTCATGCTGATCCTGGCCGGCGGCGTCGAAATCATCATCGGGTTCAACAGCCGCGACTGGCCGGCTTTCTTCCTGTGGGTGATCAGCGGCCTGTTCTATCTCGTTTTCGGGGCGTTCGCGCTGGCCCAGCCGGTCGTGGCCGCGGCGGCGCTGACGCGTCGTCGTCGGAATTGGCTTCCTCATCGCCGGCATCGTCCGGATCTGGCTCGGCTACCAGCTTCCGGCAGGGCCGAAGGCCTATATCGTGCTCGCCGGCGTGGTCACGACGCTGCTGGGCGTGCTCATTCTCGCCGGCTGGCCGGGCAACACGCTTCTGATCCTCGGGACGCTGTTTGGCGTCGACATGGTGTTCTATGGCGCGGGCTGGATCGGCCTGGGCCTGAAATTGCGCGCCTGACGCTTGGTTTTGGCCCATCGGGATGATAAAGGCGGCTCAACAAAACCTCATCTCCCGCATCTTCTGACAGTTGAAGTCAGATCCGCTCTGACGGCGTAAGGATTCACCAATGGCGAAATGGGTCTATTCATTCGGCGACGGCAAGGCCGAAGGCGCCAGCGCGATGAAGAACTTGCTCGGCGGCAAGGGCGCCAACCTGGCCGAAATGGCCAATCTGGGCCTGCCTGTTCCTCCCGGCTTCACCATTTCGACCGAGGTCTGCACCTATTATTACGCCAATGGCCAGACCTATCCGGCCGATCTCGTCGATCAGGTCGAGGCGGCGCTGAGCCATGTCGGCGCCCTCGCCGGCCATGTCTTCGGCGATCCGGCCAATCCGCTGCTGGTTTCGGTGCGCTCCGGCGCCCGCGCCTCGATGCCGGGCATGATGGACACCGTGCTCAATCTCGGGCTCAACGACGTGACCGTCGAGGCCATCGCCAAATCCTCCGGCGACGAGCGCTTCGCCTGGGATTCCTACCGCCGCTTCATCCAGATGTACTCCAATGTCGTGCTCGAAGTGGAGCACCACAATTTCGAGGAGATCCTGGAGGTCTACAAGGACCAGAAGGGCTATCACCAGGACACCGACCTGAAGGCCGACGACTGGCGCAAGATCGTCGCCAGCTACAAGGAAGCCGTCCATCGCGAGATCGAAAAGCCGTTCCCGCAGGATCCGCAAAGAGCAGCTGTGGGGCGCGATCGGCGCGGTGTTCTCGTCCTGGATGAACCAGCGCGCCATCACCTACCGCCGCCTGCACGACATTCCCGAAGCCTGGGGCACGGCGGTCAACGTGCAGGCCATGGTGTTCGGCAACATGGGCGAGACGTCGGCCACCGGCGTCGCCTTCACCCGCAATCCCTCGACCGGCGAGAACGCGCTTTACGGCGAGTTCCTGATCAACGCCCAGGGCGAGGACGTGGTCGCCGGCATCCGCACGCCGCAGAACATCTCCGAGGCCGCGCGCATCGCGGCCAAGTCCGACAAGCTCTCGATGGAACGGGCGATGCCGGAGGTTTACGCCGAATTCGTCCGCGCCACCAAGCTGCTGGAATCGCATTACCGCGACATGCAGGACATGGAATTCACCGTCGAGCGCGGCAAGTTCTGGATGCTGCAGACCCGCAACGGCAAGCGCACGGCGCGCGCCGCCCTGCGCGTCGCGGTGGAAATGGCCAATGAGGGCGTGATCGACCGGCGCGAGGCGATCAACCGCATCGAGCCGGGCTCGCTCGACCAGTTGCTGCATCCCACCCTCGACCCGAAGGCCGAGCGGAAAATCATCGCCACCGGCCTGCCGGCCTCGCCCGGCGCGGCGAGCGGCGAGATCGTGTTCTCGTCCGACGAAGCCGAGGCGCTCAAGGCCGCCGGGCCACAAGGTCATTCTGGTGCGCGTCGAGACCTCGCCGGAAGACATCCACGGCATGCATGCGGCGGAAGGCATCCTCACCACGCGCGGCGGCATGACCTCGCATGCGGCGGTGGTGGCGCGCGGCATGGGCAAGCCCTGCGTTTCCGGCGCGGGCACGGTGCGCGTCGATTATGCGAAGCAGACCCTGACCGCCATGGGCCGCACCTTCGCCAAGGGCGACATCATCACCATCGACGGCGCCGCCGGCCAGGTGATGGAGGGCGCGGTTCCGACGCTGCAGCCCGAACTCTCCGGCGATTTCGCCGTGCTGATGGGCTGGGCCGATTCCGAGCGCCGCCTGAAGGTGCGCACCAACGCCGACACGCCGAACGACGCCCGCATCGCGCGCAAATATCGGCGCCGAGGGCATTGGCCTGTGCCGCACCGAACACATGTTCTTCGACAATGACCGCATCGTCGCCGTGCGCGAGATGATCCTCGCCGACACCGAAGCGGAACGCCGCGCGGCGCTCGCCAAGATCCTGCCGATGCAGCGTTCGGATTTCGCGGCTCTGTTCGAGATCATGCACGGCCTGCCGGTGACGATCCGCCTGCTCGACCCGCCGCTGCACGAGTTCCTGCCGCACACGGCCGAGGAAATCGCGGAAGTCGCCGCCGCGACGGGGACGAGCCCGGAAAAGCTCAAGCGCCGCGCCGACGAACTGCACGAGTTCAACCCGATGCTCGGCTTCCGCGGCGTGCGCCTTGCCGTCGCCTTCCCCGAAATCGCGGAAATGCAGGCCCGCGCCATTTTCGAAGGCGCGGTCGAAGCGCAGAAGAAGACCGGCGAAAACGTCACGCCGGAAATCATGGTCCCGCTGGTGCTTCTCCAAGCGCGAACTGGATCTGGTGAAGGCGCGCATCGACGCCATGGCGGAAGCGGTGTTCAAGGAAACGGGCGTGACGCTGCCCTATCAGGTCGGCACGATGATCGAACTGCCGCGCGCCGCCCTGCGCGCCGGCGAGATCGCGGAGACGGCGGAGTTCTTCTCCTTCGGCACCAACGACCTGACCCAGACCACGCTCGGCATTTCGCGCGACGACGCCGGCTCCTTCCTCGGCGCCTATGTCCAGAAGGGCATTCTGGCGCATGACCCCTTCGTCTCGCTCGATCAGGACGGCGTCGGCGAACTGGTGGCGCTGGCGGCCGAGCGCGGCAGGAAGACGCGCGAAAAAATCAAGCTCGGCATCTGCGGCGAGCATGGCGGCGATCCGTCCTCCATCGCCTTCTGCGAGAAGACCGGGCTCGATTACGTGTCGTGCTCGCCCTATCGCGTGCCGATCGCCCGGCTCGCCGCCGCGCAGGCGGCGCTGGGCGAGGCGGCGCGCTCCACCGCCTGAGTCCACGCGCGAGGCGCCCGTGCGACAGTCGCAGCAGGTATTGTCATTGGCGACGCGCGGGCGCGGCCTGTTCGAATTCACCGATGAGGCGCGCGCCTTCGTGCGCGCCAGCGGGCTGGCGACGGGGCAGCTGACCCTGTTCTGCCGGCACACGTCGGCGTCCCTGCTGATCCAGGAAAACGCCGATCCGTCGGTCGTCGACGATCTGCTCGCCTTCTTCGATCGCCTCGCGCCCGAGGGGCGGGGGCTTTACAGCCACGAGAACGAAGGCCCGGACGACATGCCCGCGCATCTGCGCGCGGCGCTGACCCAGTCCAGCCTGACGATTCCCTTCGCCGAGGGCGACTTGCTGCTCGGGACGTGGCAGGGGATCTATCTGTTCGAGCACCGGCGCGCGCCGCATCGCCGCGAAGTGGTTTTGCACGCGATCGGCGAGTGACGCTCCGCCGTCATTGCGAGCGGAGCGAAGCACTCCAGATCGCGGCGCGAATCGCCTTCGCGATGACGACGTCCTTCCTCGGCGTCGCGCTTGCCAATCGCCGCTTGCTCAATAGACCCTGCCGCAAAGCATGGAGATGCCGATGCGCGCGCCTTTTCCTGATCTCGCCACCATCGCCGCCGGCGGCAAGCGCGGCCTTGTCGCGCGCATTGGCGCTGATCGAGACGCATGAGGGAACGGCGGAACTGGCGGCCTTGCTCGACGCCGCGCTGGCGCAGACGCGCGCCCATGCGGCGGGCCTGACCGGGCCGCCCGGCGTCGGCAAATCGACCCTCACCAACGCCTTGTTGCGCGACTGGCGCGGACGCGGCGAAACCGTGGGCGTGATCGCGGTCGATCCGTCGTCGCGGCGCACCGGCGGCGCCCTGCTCGGCGACCGCGCGCGCATGGCGACCGACCCGGACGACCAGGGCGTTTTCGTCCGCTCGATGGCCGCGCGCGACCGGCTCGGCGGGCTGTCGGACCAGACCATCGCGGCGGCGGCGCTGATGCGCGCCCTGTTCGACCGCGTGCTGATCGAAAGCGTCGGCATCGGCCAATCGGAGGCCGATATTTCCTTCGCCGTCGACAGCGTCATTCTCTGCGTCCAGCCGGGCTCCGGCGACAGCCTGCAATTCATGAAGGCCGGCGTGATGGAATTGCCCGACATCGTCGTGGTGACCAAGGCCGACATGGGCGCCGCCGCGCAACGGGCGAAAAGCGAGGTCGAGGGCGCGCTGACCTTGTTCGAGCGCGACGACGACTGGCGCGTGCCGGTGATCCTGGCGTCGGCCGCGAATGGCGCGGGGCTTGGCGAACTGCATCAGGCTCTGGCCGATCATCGCGCCTGGGCCGAGCGGACCGGCGCGCTGAAAGCCCGCCGCGTTGCACAGGAAAAGGCCTGGGTCGACGAATCGATCCGCGCGCGTTTCGGCAGCGAAGGTTTTTCGCGCGCCATGCAGGTTGCGGCCTCGGGCGGCGGGGCCGTTCACGCGCGAGATGGAGATCGCGCGGGAGTTGATGCGGCGGCTTGAGGGGATTTGAGCGAAAGGCTCAGGCCGGTGCCGGCCGCCGAAATCATCCGGTAATGCCGGGCGAGCGCCATGAGGCCGCGGCGCAGGATGACACACGTACAGCACGATCGGCGCGCGAGTGGCGCGCCGATTCCTCGGCGGCCGATATCGACGATCTCGCGGTCGCTTGAGCAGCTCGATGGCGGCGCAGCGACTCGCGAAAATCCTCGGGGATTCCGCCTCGACGCGCTGGCGCGATAATTGCTGCCGACGACTATATCTCTCTGATGCCAACGGGGGTGCGGGTCTCAAAAGAACAGCTGATCGAGGCTTCCGCGCGCGGTTCGAAGGCGGCGCCAAGAAAAATTTGAACGCCAAGGCAACCTGGCTCAACGCAAGATTTCGCGCAGCGCAGCGACGAGCTTGTCGGTCTGTTCCGCCGTCCCGATGGTGATGCGCAAAAAATCCTCGATGCGCGGCGCGTTGAAGTGGCGCACGAGCACGGCGCGATCGCGCAGGGCGCGCGCGAGATCGGCGCCTTTCGCTGTCTTGTGGCGCGCGAAAATGAAATTCGCGCTCGACGGCAGGACGGCGAAGCCGAGTTCGCCGAGGCGCGCGGTCATGGCCTCGCGCTCGGCGACGATGGTTTTGACGCTCGCGCGGAAATAGGACTCGTCCTCGACCGAGGCGATGGCCCCGGCCTGGGCGATCTGGCCCAGCGGATAGGAATTGAAGCAATTCTTGACCCGCGTCAGCGCGTCGATCAGCGAAGGCTGGCCGAGCGCATAGCCGACGCGCAGGCCGGCGAGCGCACGCGATTTTGAAAAGGTGCGCACGACCAGAAGATTGGGATGCGCCGCGATGAGCGGAACCGCGCTCTCGCCGCCGAAATCGACATAAGCCTCGTCGACGACGACGGGAATGTCGCTGTGCTGCGCGAGCATTTGCGCGATCGCGTCGCAAGACAAAGCGACGCCGGTCGGCGCGTTGGGATTGGCGAACACGATCGCCCCGGCGGCGTTGCGACGATAATCGTCGACGCGCAGGCGCATCTGTTCGTCGAGCGCGACGGTCTGGAAATCGACGCCGTAAAGCCGGGCCCAGACGGGATAGAAACTATAGGTCACGTCCGGGAACAGCAGCGGCCGCTCGTGCTTCAGCAGCGCGACGAACGCATGCGCCAGCACTTCGTCCGAGCCGTTGCCGACGAAGATGTTTTCGGCGCGCAGGCCGTGGTGGCGCGCCAGCGTCTCGCGCAGGGCGAGCGATTCCGGATCGGGATAAAGCCGCAGGCTGTCATTGGCTGCGGCGCGCATCGCTTCGAGCGCGCGCGGCGAGGGCGGCAGCGGACATTCGTTGGTGTTGAGCTTGACCAACCCCTCGATGCGCGGCTGCTCGCCGGGCGTGTAGGGGCTCAGGCTCCGCGCGGTCGCGCTCCAGAATTCCATGGTTCCAGGCCTTTTCTGCGCGCCGCGAGTGGATGCTCGGACGGCGCGCCTCCCTTTAGCAAAATTTTCGACCCCCTGGCCAGTCCCGCAAACAGCAGGGCTGGCGCAATCCAGCGAGGAGCGCCGAGCGTGCCGGATCCGTTGCAAATGTTCATTCCCCTGCGCAAGGCGGACGCCGCCCAGCGCCTGATCTATGGCTACGCCACGGCGGAGTTGCCCTTGACTCAAGGAGGATTTGGGTTTTTGTTATAGAACAAATAAAGAACATCTGGTGGGGCCCATGCATGGGAACGATGCGTGGCGGGGCGCTTCGTCGTCCCGCGCGAAAACCTTGGCCGTCTTGCGCTCGACCCTTGCCAGAATTGAAGCTGGGCATGGCGAGCGCGCGGCGTCATTGGAGCGCTCCGGGCGCTTCGCCCTGGGCGCGCCCGATGTCGATGCGTTTCTCGGCGGCGGGTTGAATCGCGCTTGTTTGCATGAAGTGCAGGCGCCGTGCGGCGCCGATTGGGCCGCCGCCGTTGGTTTCGCTCTGGCCCTTGCTTTGCGGGCGGCTCCCCGGCGTCCTCTGCTTTGGGCGCGGCAGGATTTTCTGGAGAGCGAGGCCGGGCGGCTGAATGGCGTGGGGCTGGCGGAATTCGGCGCCGATCCGGCGGCTTTGTCGCTGGTGCGCGGGCGTGACGCCGAGGCGGTTTTGCGCGCTGCTTTCGACGCGGCGCGGTGCAGGAGTCTCGGCGCGGCCCTGATCGAAATTTTTGGCGCCCCGAGCGCGCTCGACCTCACCACGACCCTGCGTCTGGCGCGGGCGGCGGAAGCCTCCGGCGTCACGCTCTTCCTGCTGCGGATTCGCGTCTGGCGAGGCGAGCCAGGAGATGAAGAGCTGGCCGCCCAGCGCGGCGGTCTCACGCTGGCGCGCGTGCGCTCAAAACTCCCGCGCTTTGCTCGCCAATGCGCCGGGCGGCCCCTGTTTTTCCGTAACGTTGCTGCGGCATCGCGGCGGCGCGGCCGATCGTTCCTGGCGTTTGGAGTGGCAGCATGACCGAGGCTTGTTTCGAGAAACCGTCGAGGCTCACAATGCGCCGCTATCTGGCTCTGTTCCTGCCGTTGCTGTCGACGGAGCGATGGCGCCTCTCCCGGCCTGGCGGCGAGCCGGATGAAGCGGCGCCGTTCGCGCTTGTCGAGAAGCAGAACAATGCGCAAAGACTTTACGCGCTCAATCCCGCCGCGTTGATCCAGGGACTCGCGCCCGGCCTGACCCTGGCGGACGCGCGGGCGCGTCTGCCGCAGCTGCGCGTCGCCGAGGCGGATCGTCCGGCGGATCGCGCGCTTCTTCTCCGGTTGGCCGCGCGTTGCGAGCGCTATACGCCGCTGACGGCGCTGGACGAGCCGCATGGCCTCGTGCTCGATGTGTCGGGCTGCGCCCATTTGTTCGGCGGCGAAGCGGAGCTGCTGTCCCGGGCGCTCGGGGACATGCAGGCATTCGGCTTTTCCGCCCGCGCCGCTCTGGCTCCGACTCCCGATTGCGCGCGCGCTCTGGCCCGCTTTTCCGCTGGTGGAATTTTCTCGCCGGACGACGCGGCCTCGGCGGCCGCATGCCTGCCTCTCGCCGCTCTGGAGGCGGAAGAGGAGACGTTTCTGGCCTTGAACCGCGCCGGGCTGAAAACGATCGGCGATCTGGCCGGGCGTCCCTCGGGCGGTTTCGCCGCGCGTTTCGGCGCCGATTTCCCGCGCAGGATCGAACGTCTGTTAGGGCGTGAGGATCTGCGCATCAGCCCCTTGAGGTCGCCGCCCGATTGCATGGCCGAGCGGCATTTCGCGGAGCCTTTGACGCAGCGCGAGTCCATCGAGGCCGTCCTGCGGGATCTGATGCAGGAGGCCAAGGCGCTGCTGGAGCGGCGCGGGCAGGGCGGGCGTCTTTTCGAAGCCAGTTTCTTCCGCGCCGATGGGTGTCGTTCGCCGGCTGGCGGTCGAAACCCTGCGGCCGACTCGCGACCCCAAAATTCTTGCTCTTCTGTTTCATGAAAAACTCGAGTTCCTGGCCGATCCGCTCGATCCCGGTTTTGGTTTCGACGCCCTGCGCCTTGCCGTGCCGCGCGCCGAAAACTTTCGAATCCGCGCAAGCCGAGTTCGAGGCGGCGGCGGCCGGCGCGGCGGAACGGGAATTGAGCGAATTGCTCGATCGTCTGACGACGCGTTTCGGCAGCGCGCGCGTGCTGCGCTTCATGCGGGGCGATTCCCATGCGCCCGAGCGTGAGAGCCGGGCAGTTCCTGTCGCGGCCGCGCCGGTTGCGGCTTTCGATGACCTGGCCCGAACCGCAAGAAGGCGACCCGCAGGAAGACGAACCGCCGTCGCGGCCGCTCACCTTGTTCGATCCGCCGCAGCCGATCGAGGTTCTCGCCCTGGCTCCGGACAGCCCGCCGGCGCGCTTCCGCTGGCGCCGGAAAATGCATGACGTCCTGCGCGCCGAAGGGCCCGAGCGCATCGCGCCCGATTGGGCTCATTCCGGGCCGCGAGAGCCCACGCGCGATTATTACCGCGTCGAGGATGTCGAAGGCCGGCGCTTCTGGCTGTTCCGGCGTGGCCTGTACGAAAGCGGCGATGACATTCCGCGCTGGTTTCTGCACGGGCTTTTCGCATGACCTCTTACGCGGAACTGGTTTGCGCCAGCACTTACTCCTTCCTGCGCGGCGCCTCGCCGCCGGCGGAGCTGATCGGCGCGGCCTTGCGCATGAATTACAGCGGCCTCGGCCTGTGCGACCGCAATTCCGTCGCCGGCGTCGTGCGCGCGCTCAGCGCGCTGGAGGACTTTGCGCGAGCCGAAGACGAGATGTCCGCGCGTGCGAAAAAATTCAAGTTCCTGGCCGGGGCGCGGCTGGTCTTTGTCGACGGCGCGCCGGATATCGCCGCTTTTCCCGCCAATCGCGCGGGCTGGGGGCAATTGTGCCGTCTGCTCACGCTCGGCAAGCGTCGCGCCAAAAAAGGCGAATGCCTGCTTCGTCTCGACGATCTTCTCGCCGACGCCGGCGATCTTCTGCTGATCGCGCTGCCGACGCAGGCTTTCGAGCAGTCTGGAGCAAACGCTCGCCCGTCTGCGCGCGGAATCCTGCCGGGTCTGGCTCGGCGCCGATATGCCGCGCGGCGGCGCCGACCGCCGCCGTCTCCTGCGCTTGCGTCAGCTGGCGCGGGCGCAGGGCGTCAAGCTTCTGGCCCAGAACGACGCGCTTTACGCCTGTCCGGACGATCGCGCCTTGCAGGACGTGCTGACCTGCGTGCGCGAGCGTATGACGCTCGCGCAAGCTGGCCGGCGGCTCGAAAGCAATGCCGAGCGCCATTTGAAAACGCCGCAGGAAATGGCGCGGCTCTTCGCCGACGCGCCGGAGGCGATCGAGGAAATCGGCCATTTTCTGGGCCTCGCGCAATTTCATTTGCGCGAACTGACCTATGAATATCCCGACGAGCCTGTCCCGTCCGGCTGGACGCCGCAGGATTGGCTGGAGGAATTGACGCGTCGCGCCCTGCCGCTGCGCTATCCGCAGGGCGCGCCGCAAAAGGTGCGCGATCTCATCGCGCAGGAGCTGGCGCTGATCAAGCAGCTCGATTACGCGCCTTATTTTCTCACCATCCACGACATTGTCGCCTTCGCGCGCGAGAGGGAGATCCTGTGCCAGGGGCGCGGCTCCGCCGCCAATTCGGCGGTCTGCTATGTGCTCGGAATCACCGCCGTCGATCCGGCGGAGAACGACCTGCTGTTCGCGCGGTTCATCTCGGCCGAGCGCCGCGAGCCGCCGGACATCGACGTGGATTTCGAGCACGAGCGGCGCGAGGAGGTCATCCAGCATATTTACGAAAAATATGGCCGCGAGCGCGCCGGTCTTGCGGCGGCCGTGATTTCCTATCGGCCGCGCAGCGCCTTGCGCGACGTGGCGAAGGTCTTCGGCCTTTCGGAAGACGTCATCGTCGCGCTGGGTTCGCTGCAATGGGGCAGCCATGGCTCGCGCCTGGAGAAGGAGCACATCGCGCAGGCGGGCCTCGAACCGGACAATCCGATCATCCGTCAGGTCTTGTTCTTCGCGCGAAAAATTCTCGGCTTTCCCCGTCATCTCTCGCAGCATGTCGGCGGCTTCATCCTGACTCGCGGGCGGCTGGATTCGCTGGCGCCGATCGGCAACGCGGCCATGCCGGACCGCACCTTTCTCGAATGGGACAAGGACGACATCGACGCGCTCGGGCTGATGAAGGTCGATATTCTCGCCCTCGGCATGCTCACCTGCATCCGCAAGGGGCTTTGACCTGCTCGCGCGTCACGAGGGCAAACGCATCGGCCTGGCGGACGTCCCGCGCGAGGACAAGGCCGTCTATGACATGCTGTGCAAGGGCGATTCCATCGGCGTGTTCCAGGTGGAAAGCCGCGCGCAGATGAACATGCTGCCGCATCTGCGGCCGCGCCGGTTTTACGACCTGGTGATCGAGGTCGCCATCGTGCGGCCAGGGCCGATTCAGGGCGACATGGTTCATCCCTATCTGCGTCGCCGCGCCGGCGAGGAGAAGGTCAGTTTTCCGTCGCCGTCGCCGGACCATGGGCCGCGCGACGAATTGCACCAGGTGCTTGGCCGGACGCTTGGCGTGCCGCTGTTCCAGGAGCAGGCGATGAGCCTCGCCATGGTCGCGGCGAAATTTTCCGAAGCGGAGGCCAATCGTCTGCGCCGCGCCATGGCGACGTTTCGGCATCTGGGAACCATCGGCGAATTCGAGGCCATGATGGTCGAGCGCATGTGCGCGCGCGGCTATGCGCGCGATTTCGCGCAGCGTTGCTTCGAGCAGATCAAGGGGTTCGGCTCCTATGGCTTTCCGGAAAGCCATGCCGCGTCCTTCGCGCAGCTGGTCTATGTTTCAGCCTGGCTGAAATGCCGCCATCCCGCCATTTTCGCCTGCGCGCTGCTCAACTCGCAGCCGATGGGCTTTTATGCGCCGGCGCAGATCGTGCGCGACGCGCACGAACATGGCGTGGACATCCGTCCCGCCGACGTCAATCATTCGGTCTGGGACAATCATCTGGAGCGTGCGGCGGATGGCGCGCTGGCGCTGCGTCTCGGTTTTCGGCAGATCAGCGGGCTGGTCGAGGACGACATGACCCGTCTCGTCGCCGCGCGTGAAAGCGGTTTCGAGACTCTGGAATCCTGCGCGGCCCGCGCCGGACTTTCCAGACGCAGCCTGAAAATCCTTGCCGATTCCGACGCCTTCGGCTCCTGCCGCGCGCTCTCTCGCGCGCCGGAGAAACAGCTCGACCGCCGCGCGGCGCTCTGGGCGGCGCGGCGCCTGCCCGGCGCGGCGCCGCTGCCGCTTTTCGCCGCCGCCGGAATCGACGATTTGGGCGCGGAGCCCGATCCGGAACTGCCCGATCTGCGCGTCGGCGAACAGGTCGTCGCCGATTACCAGACCCTTCGCCTGTCGTTGCGCGCCCATCCGATGCAGATCCTGCGTCCGCTTCTTGCGCGCGAGAGTTTCATCCGCGCGAGCGACCTGCCGGCCTGCCGCGACGGGGAGTGGAAAAAGGCGGCGGGCCTCGTGATCGTGCGCCAGCGGCCGGGCAATGGCAAAATGATCTTCATCACGCTGGAGGACGAAACCGGCGTGGTCAATGTCGCGCTTTATTCGACCCTGTTCGAGCTGTATCGCAAGCCGACCATGGCCTCGCGGCTGATGGCGGTGGAGGGGCGTGTCCAGAAAAGCTGGGCGGGCGTGGCGCATCTGCTGGCGCGGCGGGTTTATGACCGCTCGGACGAGCTCCTGCGGCTTTCGGAAACCGCGCACGGCGCGCCCGATCGCGCCCGCCACCCCCGCAACGCAAGGGTCATTCCAAAGTCGCGCGATTTTCATTGACGCAATTGATAGAGGTCATAGTGCAATATCAAAGCGCAAAAAGATGGGCCTTGAACCCGGCAGCCGCTGCTCTCATCGGATCTTCTATCCGCTCGTCCAGCGTCAAGGGCGGCTTAAACTGAAACTAGGCGCAACCAACGGGCGATCAGGGCCGGCTTTAAGCTTGGGCGTTGTATCGTCCGCCTTGCTTTGGTCGGCGAGAAATGCTTATCCTAGAACGCCCGAAGCGATTTCTGAGGGCTCATTGTTGCCCATGTTCAGGTGTCGCATGGCAGGGTTTTTGGCGATCCACTTGTATTGGCGGTTCTGAATATGAACAGAAAGTTTGTTTCGTCGGCCTCGTGCACGCAGCCAGAATACATTGTCGATTGGCTTGGTCGGGAGCTGGCGCCGATTCGCTTTTTGGTTAACTGACGCGCTTCGTCCAAAGGTATTCGTCGAACTGGGAACGGGTCGTGTCCCGGGACGTGGTGTAGCTGGGAGGGTAGCGTAGCCGCTCGCGAAGCGCGCCTTCCAAAGGCGCCGCCGTAGCGAGCGAGCGGCGAAGCGGCGATCTGGCGCCGTGCGTCTTTAATCATGCGAAAGTCTCGCTCGAATACGCGCCTGTCCAGGACTTTGCCGCCCCGGTGTCGCAGCGGTCGAAGCAGGCGATCAGGCTCCCTGAAGACGCCGGAACTGGCCCTGCACCGAATGGGCCGGAGCCCGGAGATCATGTGTTTTTTACAGGGCTGTGTGGACGCCCATGTTTGAGGCGATTTTCAAGGATCTCGCCAAACGCGGAATTAGCTCAGCATTTTGATCCATGACATTATCCCTATTGAATTTCCGGAACTTGTCAGTCGTGAATACGCGCAAGCCTTCGAACGCTGGTTGATTGCCGCCGTCAACTCGGCCGATGTTCTCTACATCAAATTCGCATGCAGGCGGATCGCTTGCTCGGCTCAGTGGTGACAGATGCAGACGGCAACACCGAGGACCGGAGTAATACAGTTTCTGTTTTCAACGGCGCGCCGCCGACGATCCAATCGCACAAGAATGAAAACGAGGAGATCGAAGCGGTATGCAGATGGCTTGCTGAACATTCGGCGGCCGGAATTGCTCCGCAGGAATTCGCCGTTTTTGTTCGATCGTCACGGCAATTGGAACGCGCCCAAACCGCGGTCAAGGAAGCAGGCTTGGCCTACAAGGTCCTCGACGAAAATGTCGAAACCACCAGCGGCTTCGTCTCCATTGCCTCCATGGACCTCGCCAAAGGACTGGAGTTTCGCGCTGTCGCCGTGATGGCGTGTGACGACGAAGTCATCACCCTTGCAAGATCGTATTGAAGCGGTCGGCGACGATGCGGACTTGCAGGAGGTGTACGACACCGAGCGGCATCTGCTTTACGTCGCCTGCACGAGGGCGCGAGATCATTTGTTGGTGACGGGCGTCGATCCAATCTCAGAAGTTTCTGGACGACCTGACACAGTCTTCGTGCGACAAGTCGGGTCGTGTCTAGCAAACATAAGCAAGCTTGGGATCGGTGGCCCATCACAGCCGCCTCGTCGCAACTGATAGCGAACACAAAATTGATGCTGTAATGTTATTATACTATCCGCAAAACACCTTGAGCTATTTATGCGAAATTGGAGCCCCCGACCTCCTCGGATTTCAAAACCCCTTTGGGGGGCGGGGCTAGAAGAATTCTTGCCTAAGGGGTCGCCCAGCGTGATGCGAGCAGCGCGCCTTCCGAGGCGGAGTGACCAGGAAGAGTTGAATGGAATGTTGGGTTGGGGTATCAAAATCCGGTCGTGAGGGCTTTGGCCTACACAGCGCCTACATGAAGCAGATGCGTAAAACTGCACCGCCATAAAACTAATTGATATATAAGTAAGCGGGCGTGGCGAAATTGGTAGACGCAAGGGACTTAGAATCCCTCGGCTTTCGGCCGTGCCGGTTCAAGTCCGGCCGCCCGCACCATTCATTTCTTTTTTCCGAGGCCGCGAGGTCGCCGGCCACATGTCGGCGCCGGCTTCAATGCGGCGCCCTCCAGGCTGCGAGGCGCGTTCGTCGAAACCGGCGGGCGTTTCGCCGTGGCGGCTTCCGCGAGAATGAGAGCCGCCGCCTCGTTGAAGCTGCACGCCACGTAATCGGCGTTGACCGCTTGCTGCAGGCTCGCGAGCGCCTTGTCGTCCGTGGCGGACCAGATCGCGAGCATGAGTTTGGCGTGCGGCGCCAGGCTTTTCAGCCGCCGCGCCGCATAATGAATATGGGCGGGCGTCTTCAGGTCGATGGCCGACAGGCAGATCATGGCGACCCCGACAGGTCGAGCTTGCCGAGATTGGCCGCGGTCAATTGTTCGGGCCGGCCGATCCGCGTCGCGACGCCGTGGGTCTCCGCGAGCGTCGCCAGAATGGCCGAGCCGCATCGTCGAGTTCCGTTCGGACGCCGATCGCCAGCAGTGGATGGTCGGAGCGCCAGTCCGCCGCCAGGTCGTCCTTGTGCAGCACCGGCAGCTTGACTACGGAGGCAAGCGTAGAGGCATGGGCCTCCTTCTTGGCGAGCCAATGCTCGTGCGCGATGTCCTTGAAAAGGTGTCGATGGTTTCGTGGAAGATCTTGCGGTTGGCGTCCTCGAGAACGCCGCGCTCGACGTCTTTTTGCGCCAGGATCAGGCCCGGACGGGCGACCTCGTCGCAATAATCGACGAGCGAATGCTGCGCCATGAACGCCTTGGCCTGTTCGACGGCCTCGACCGGATCGCCGGCGAGCATGCGCTGGTAGAAGCTTTCCGCCTCGGACAAGGCGGGCTCGTCGCCAAACAGCACGTCGAGGAACTTGAGGCTTCGACATGGCGGCCCAGCACGACGAGAATGACCGTCAGCGGCGTTGCCAGCACGAGGCCCACCGGGCCCCACAGCCAGCCCCAGAAGGTCGCGGCGACCACGACCGCGACCGGCGACAGGCCGGTCGAATGTCCTTCGACGATGGGTTCGATGACCTGGCCCGTCACGCTTCGAGGCCGACAAACAGCACGCCGGTCCAGATCGTCATCGACCAGCCGGGATCGACCGAAACGGCCAGCACCAGTGGGAAGATCATGCCGAGAACCGGGCCGATATAGGGAACGAAGCGCAGGATTCCCGCGAGCATCCCCCAGAGGAACGGGCTTGGAATGCCGATCAACCACAGCCCGAGGCCGATGAGAACGCCGAACCCGGTGTTGATGGCGAGCTGGGTCAGGAACAGATGGCTCAGCCGATGCGCGGCATCGTCGATGGCCGCGGTCGTGTGCGGAATATCGGTCGAGCCGGCGAGCCGGATAAGGCGGTTGCGCAGATCCTCGCGCTGAATGAGAATGAACATGACGAAGATGACGATGATGCCCGTCGTTGCGAGCGGACCCAGCAGCGGGGTGATGAGGCTGCTCAAGGTCTGCAGCGGGCCGCCGCTGGGCTCGTGGACCTCGACCGCGATCGGCGCGCCCGTCCCGGCGCAGTTCGGGCGCCGCCTCGGTCGGAGTCTGCGGCTGTGCCGGGGATTTAGCTCCTCTTCGAGATTTTCGAGCACCCGCTGCGCCTGCTCCAGCGTCCCCCGGATTGCGCGCCGCGCAGGATTCGATCTTGGCGCCGATCGTCTCCTGATAGGCGGAAGGTCCCCGGCGAGCTGAGTCGCTTCACGGGCCATGAGGCCGCCAAGCGCGGAAATGGCGCCGAACGCGAGGAGCACCACGAAGACAACCGCCATCCCCCTCGGCACGCGGAAATTTTGCAGCGCCCGCACCGGTGGCGCCAGCATGAAGCTGAGAATGCATGCCAAAGCAATCGGAATGATCACTTCACGGCCAACGAAAAGGGCGGTGATGACGATCACCCAGATCAGCAGCGTGTTGAGCGGCGACGATGTGGAGTTCACGGCCTGTCCTCCGATGCGGGGCGGGACATCGTGGCGAGGCCGAGGAGCTGAAGTCTCCATCGTGTCAGCCTTTGATCAGAAGAGCGAGAACGAGTTCGGCGGTAAAGGCGAGGCCGACAGCGGCCAGGGGATTGCGGCGGACCGAATGGCTCAGGTCCTCCGCCGCGCGCGACACTTCTTGATTATTGGCGAGAAAGGCGCGCCCCTCGCGGTAAAGCGTCGCCGCCGTCGCCGCCGCCTTGCCGGCGAGATCCCCGATGGAGGAGGCCGCGTCGCCGTCGGCGACGATCGGGAAGGGTCTGTCACGGCGCGCGCTCCCGGAAATGACATTGACGCAAGGAAAGGATCAGGCAAATCGGCCTGTCACATCGATCAGGTGGAACCGATGCTAGGCTATTCGAATTGGTCGGGCAAATGGCGATGTCCGGACGCCCGCGCTGGCTCTTTCCGCGGGAAACGTTTCGGC
>CAWETR010000022.1:0-77063 GCA_963811975.1 uncultured Alphaproteobacteria bacterium | reverse complement strand
AAAAGGGTTCCATTCTGAACCTATTCCGCCGCGACCCTGCGTCGCGGCGGCCTTTTTTGCGAGTTGCGCGGGCCCATAGATGTCCAAGGCGATCACCGACCTCCTGAACATTCTCTCTTCTGACCTCGAGAAAATCGAGGAAAACCTGTTTCGCGGCCGCAGCCCGCAGGTCGGCTGGCAGCGTGTGTTCGGCGGCCTCGTCATCGCCCAGGCCCTGGTCGCCGCGCAGCGCACGGTCGAACACGCCGCCGCCCATTCCCTGCACGGCTATTTCCTGCTCGGCGGCGATCCGTCCCGTTCCGATCGTCTATGAGGTGGAGCATCTGCGCGACGGCCGCAGCTTCGCGACCCGGCGCTGCACGGCGATCCAGCACGGCCGAATGATCTTCACGCTGTCGGCCTCGTTCCACAATCCGGAAACCGGAGGCGCTGGACCACGCCTTCGCGCCGCCCGACGCGCCGCCGCCCGAAGATTTGCCGGACGAGAGCGAGTTTTTTGCGCGCTTCGGCGAGCACATGCCCGAACCGGTGCGCCGCTATTTCCAGCGCGAGCGGCCGATCGAGTTGCGCCCTCGATCCCGGCCGCTATATAAGCGCGCAACGGGAAGGCCGACCCCTTGCAAAAAGTCTGGGTCCGGACCTCGGCGGCTTTGCCGGACGATCCCGTCATTTACCGCGCCGCGCTCGCCTATCTGTCCGACATGACCTTGCTCGACACTTCGCTGATTGCGCACGGGCGTTCGGTCTTCCATCCCGACATCCAGGCCGCGAGCCTCGATCACGCGCTTTGGCTGCACCGGCCGTTCCGTGCCGACGAATGGATGCTTTATGTGCAGGACAGTCCCAACGCCTCCGGCGCGTTGGGTTTCAGCCGCGGCGCCCTTTATTCGCGCAGCGGCGCGCTGGTCGCCTCCGTGGCGCAGGAGGGTTTGATCCGGCTTAACCGGGAGCCCTCCGCCAATTTCGCCCAATTATGACCGAATAAGCGGCGTTGCGGCGTATTGGCGCGGAGAGATTGCCTAATTTTTAATCTCACGGCGTAATTCCGCGCGAATTCCGCCACAATGCTCGAAAATATCCATTTTAATCAGAAGCTTAACGAAGCCGCATTTCTGGCATGTTCCTTGTTACGGCGCAGGTGCTGCAAGGCCTCATGGCCTGGCGCGCCCGCCTCAAACGCGAACTCCTTTCACATTCGCGAGAAAAACAGGGAAAAACAGATGAAAATCGTGATGGCTATTATCAAGCCGTTCAAGCTGGACGAGGTGCGCGACGCGTTGACTGGCGTTGGCGTACACGGCCTGACGGTGACGGAAGTGAAGGGCTATGGCCGCCAGAAGGGCCATACGGAGATTTACCGCGGGGCGGAATATGCGGTCAGCTTTCTGCCCAAGCTGAAGATCGAGGTCGCGGTTTCGGCGGAGCTGGTGGCCAAGACGGTCGAGACGATCACGGCGGCGGCGCGCAGACCGGCCAGATCGGCGACGGCAAGATCTTCGTCATGCCCCTGGAGCAGGCGATCCGCATCCGCACCGGCGAGCGCGATTCCGACGCGCTCTGAATGTTTCCCCTCTGTCAGGAGTAAGAAATGCTTTCCTTCCCCTCCCGCCGAACCGGGCTTAAGACGCTCGGCCTCGCGCTGGCCGGACTGGCGCTTTGCGCCGGCGCGGCTTACGCGCAGCACGCGGCCGCGCCCGCCGCGCCGCCCGCTCCGATCCCCAACAAGGGCGACACCGCCTGGATGCTGGTCTCCAGCGCGCTGGTGCTGATGATGTCCATTCCGGGCCTGGCCCTGTTCTACGGCGGCCTGGTCCGCACCAAGAACATGCTGTCGGTGCTGACCCAGGTGTTCGCCATCGTCTCGCTGGTCGGCGTGATCTGGGCGCTTTACGGCTATTCGGAAGCCTTCACCAACGGCGGCGGCCTCAACGACTTCGTCGGCGGCTTCTCCAAGGCGTTCCTGAAGGGCGTCGACGTCAACTCCACGGCGGCGACGTTCTCGAACGGCGTGGTTGTTCCGGAACTGGCCTATATGGTGTTCCAGATGACCTTCGCCATGATCACCCCTGCGCTGATCGTCGGCGCCTTCGCGGAGCGCATCAAGTTCTCGGCGGTGCTGCTGTTCGTGCTGCTGTGGGTGACGCTGATCTATTTCCCGATCGCGCACATGGTCTGGTACTGGGCGGGCCCGGACGCCATCGGCGATGCGGCCAAGGCTCTTGCGGCGGCGACCGACGACGCGGCCAAGGCTGCGGCGCAGGCCAAGCTCGACGCGGTCAACCTGGACGCCGGCAAGCTGTTCCAGCTGGGCGCGCTCGACTTTGCGGGCGGCACGGTTGTGCACATCAACGCCGGCATCGCGGGCCTGGTGGGCGCGATCATGATCGGCAAGCGCATCGGCTACGGCAAGGAAGCGATGCCGCCGCATTCGCTGACCATGTCGATGATCGGCGCCTCGCTGCTGTGGGTGGGCTGGTTCGGCTTCAACGCCGGCTCGAACCTCGAAGCCAACGGCACGACGGCCCTGGCCTTCGTCAACACGATGCTGGCGACGGCTGCGGCCGCGGTCTCGTGGCTGTTCGTGGAATGGGCGGTCAAGGGCAAGCCCTCGCTGCTGGGCCTGATCTCGGGCGCGGTGGCGGGTCTTGTCGCGGTGACGCCGGCTTCGGGCTTCGCCGGCCCGATGGGCTCGCTGGTGCTGGGCCTGATCGTCTCGCCGATCTGCCTGTTCTTCGTCTCCACGGTGAAGAGCAAGTTCGGCTATGACGACGCGCTGGACGTGTTCGGCGTGCATTGCATCGGCGGCATCACCGGCGCGATCGGCACGGGCATCCTCGTCGCCCCGTCGCTGGGCGGCGTCGGCCTGACCGACTACACCAACTTCGCCAACGGCAACGCCGGGACCTACGACATGCTGGCCCAGGTCATCATCCAGGCCAAGGCGGTGGGCACCACGCTGCTGTGGTCGGGCATCGGCTCGGCGATCCTGTACAAGGTCGTCGATCTGGTCGTCGGCCTGCGTCCGACCCCGGACGAGGAGCGCGAAGGCCTCGACATCTCCGATCACGGCGAGCGCGCCTACAACTACTGAGCCAAGTCTCACTACAAAGCTCAAAAAGAAAGCGGCGGGCCAAAAGCCCGCCGCTTCAGACCGCTGACAAACCCCGTCAAGATTTGGCGGGGTTTTGTTTTGAGGGACTGCAGTGTTTCGTTTTCGAGGTTTGATCCCGGGTGGGTCCTGTCAGGCGGGCGCTTGAGCCGTGTTTGCGGCGAGGATCAGGGCGATTTTCTTGATATTCTGTGCGGCGGCGGCCAGCAGGCACTGGCATGAGACGCGGACCAGGCCGCGGAAGCGAGCGTAGCGGTGGCCAAATAGCTGCTTGGCGTCGGCGAACGATCGCTCCACCGTTTCCTTGCGTCGCTTGTAGATCAGTTTGCCCCAAGGCGTCAGCCGGTTGGCGTCGCTTCGCTCGCGCGCGTCCTGCCAGATATGACGGGTGATGGTGCGTTCGGCTTTGGCGTTGCCGGTGCACGAACCGAGCAGCGGGCAGGCGCGGCAGCGCGCCGGGTCAGACGTGTAATGGCGGTAGCCGGAGCGGTCCGTGGTGGCGTAAGTCAGAAGCTCGCCTTGCGGACAGCGGTATCCGTCGCTTGCCCGATCATAGGTGAAGGCGCTCTTGCGCATCATGCCGGGCTTGGGCGGCGTTGGGTTGCGATAGCCGACAACGCCGGTGATCTGACGTTCTTCCAGCCCCTTGGCGATGCCGGCCGTGGCGTAGCCGGCGTCGAGCCCCACCGCCTGCACGCCGAGATCGAACTTTTCTTTCTGCCGGTCGAGCCGGGACAGGTAGACGATGCTGTCATGCACGTTGGCCGGGGTGGCGAAGGTGTCGGTGATGATGCCGAAGGCGCCGTCCACCGTGCGGTGATCGAGGTAGAAGAAGCCCGTGGGCTTGCCGTCGCGCACCATGTAGCCGCTCTCGGGATCGGTGCGTGAGACCTTCGTCTCCTTCTCCTGGGGCTCGCGCTCCCTCGGCTTTTGCGGCGGCTTGCCATGCGAGGCGCGGTCGGCGTCAATGGCTGCGTCGAGCGCGCTCCAGTAATCGGAACGCGACTTGGCGACGACCTCGAGGTCGTATTTGTTCTTGTTGGCGTTGGCCTTCAGGTGCGTCGAGTCGGTGTAGAGCACCCGGCCCTCGACGAAACCCCGATCAAGCGCCTGCTGGACGATGGCGTCGAAAATGTCCTGCGCGACGGAGGTGTCGTTGAAGCGGCGGCGGCGGTTCTGGCTCAAGGTTGAGGCGTCGAACACCGCATCGGTCAAGCCCAGCCGCAGGAACCAACGGTAGGCGACGTTGACCTCGATCTCGCGCACCAACTGTCGCTCGGAGCGCACGCCGAACAGATAACCGATGAACAACGCCTTGAACATCAGCGTCGGATCGAGCGGTGGTCGGCCATTGTCGGGGCAATAAAGCCCCGCCACGCGATCATGAATGAAGGAGAAGTCGATCGCCGCCTCGATCTTGCGAAGCAGGTGATCTTTGGGGACCAGTTGATCGAGCGTCACCATCTCGATCTGGGTCTGAGAAAAGCCGGGACGATTCAGCATGACTGATTAAATCAAAAACCCCCAGCTCGCGCTAGGGGTTTGTCAGCAGTCTGAAAGCGGCGGGCCAAAAGCCCGCCGCTTTTTTTCTTGCGCGACGCGACTGCGCTCAATAGGCGACGATCTTGTAGGTCTCGCCCGGCTTCAGCTGGTCGCCGTCGAGGCCGTTGAGCAGCTGGAATTGCTGGACCGGCCGGTCGGTCAGGACCATTTTCTCGGCAAGCGTCGGCGGCGTTGTCGCCGGGACCGGCGAGGGCCAGCCGAATGTGCAGCGGCTGCGCGAGTTTGGCCTCTTCCGGCGTGATCGGCCGGAACGAATTGATCGATTCGTCGAATTTCTTGTCGGCGTCCGGCGTCATCGCCCTGATCGCGAAAATGATGCGATAGAGGTCGTCGTGGAAGGCGACCACCGCGACGCGGAAATTCCATTCGCCCGCGCGGGCGTCGGCGAACACCGCCGGCAGGCCGTTGACGGTTCCCGGCCGGATGGTCGAGGTCAGCAGTCCGTCGATCCAGCCCGACGTCAGATAATCGGTCAGGCTCTTGCCCTCCGGCGCGCGCACGCTGTCGAAACGCAGGGCTTCCGCGCCGCCGTCCGCGACGCCCAGCACCGCCTGGGCCGAGTTCTCCAGCGCATAGCCTTCCGGCGCCTCGAAGGAAAAGCCGAGGCGCGGATGGATGAATTTCCGTCCCCGAATCGCGCCGTCGACGGGATCGTCGCCGAAGGCCATGCCGTCGATCGCCGCCAGATATTGCGGGCGCGCGGTTTCGCCGATGCCCGGCGCGCCGATCTGCCGCGCGGCCTGCAAGGCGGCGGCGATGCGCTCCGGCGTCGAGGGGTGGGTCGAGAGAATGTCGGGCTTGGCCGCATTGTTCTGGCCGATCAGGGCCGAGCGCATGTCGCTCGACCGCGCACAGCGCGCTGAGGAAACGCGAGGCGCCGAAGGCGTCGTAGCCGGCGCGGGCGATGACGTTGATGCCGATCTGGTCGGCCTGGAATTCCTGCTGGCGCGAGAAGCCCGCGATGGTCCGGGCCGCGTTGTCCTGGACTTCCTCGCCCTTCTCGCGGTTCTGGATGACCCGCGCCGCCTGCGTGATCACGGCCGCCGTCTTTTCCTGCTCCGCGCGCAGATAGGCGTGGCGCGCGGTGACATGGGCGATCTCATGGGCCATCACCGCCGCGACTTCGGAGGTGTCGTTGGCCAAAGCCAGCAGGCCGCGCGTCACGAACAGGTCGCCGGAGGGCAGCGCGAAGGCGTTGACGATGGCCGAATTCAGGATGGTGACGCGATAGGGCTGCGTCGGGGTGTCGCTGGCCTTGGCGAGCCGCACCAGCACGTCGTTGAGGTAGTTTTCCGCCTTGGGCCAGTGATATTCGCCGCCGTAAAGCGCGATGAGCTTCTTGCGTTCGGCCTGTTCCGGCGTGTCTCCGAGCGCCTTCGGGGCGGCGATGGGCGCAGCCGCCTGCGGAACGACGCCCTGATGCTCCAGCGTCGAGCAGCCGCCGAGCAGCAGCAGGACCGCGAGCGGCGTCAACACGGATGCCGCTGGCGGACAGAAAACCCGCCGCTGCGACCTGTTACGTCCGCCCGCCGCCATAGAGCCTGCCGTCCAATTCGCTCGCCCGCGCCAGAGCAGGCGCGGTCCTGAAGTCAATTCAACGCCGCTCCGGGCTGTCGGCGCGGGGCGCCGAGTCCGTCTGCGACGCTTCCTCCATAAACTCGATTTGGCCCGGATGGAACAAGTCGATTTGCGGCGCGACGCCGATTTCCACCACGCCGCGCGCCCGAACGCGCCGGTTCACAAGGGTCTTGTCGGAAAAGCCGGCGCGTTCGAAGGCGGCGAGATTGCGCCGCGCCACCACCAGCGAAACGCCGCCGCGCCGCCCCGCGAAATTGAGATAGGTCCGGCCGGCGCTGTGGCCGATCGAGTGAATTGGGCCCTCGACGATGGCGAGGGTTCCCGCGCGCGACGCAAAAACGGCCGGATCGTCCGGCGACAGCACGGCGAAGGCGGGATCGGCCCAGAGTCCCAGTCTGGCGGCGCGCGCCTCGGCCTCGGCGGCCCTGACGCCCGCTCCGCACGGGCCAGGGTCCGAACTGGCCATGACAAGCCCGGCCGCGGCGAGCGCCTCGTCCGCCGAATTCGCTCTCGCCTTCGACGAAAAGCCGCGCCGGGATGCGGCCCCAGCGATCCGCGCCGCCCAAGGGCAGCACCAGCAGGGCCTTGTCGCGCAGAAGCGAGGTCAGTTCGGACGCGACCTCCGCCGGCCGCGCGGGCGCGGCGGGCGTGGCGCGCGGCGGCTCCACGCTGGGGAAAAAAATCAGGCGGCCATCGGCGAGAACGATGTCGAGCCGCTCGCCGACGCGGTCGAGCCGCGTCTTTTCGCGCGCGCCGGCGGCGTCGCAGTCCGGCGACGCGGCGCAAGGGGCAAGCGCCGCGAGCCAGAACAGGCCGCAGCAAAGGCGAGCAATCGGGCGCATCCTGGCCATGATGCGCAAAAGGAAGCGAAAGCCTAGCAGGAAGTTGCGCCGCGCGGTTTTTCAGCGCGGAATTTTGTGGTAGGCAGGGCCCGCGATCCTGCGTCCCGGTAGCTCAGCAGGATAGAGCAACGGTTTCCTAAACCGTAGGTCAGGGGTTCGAATCCCTTCCGGGACGCCATTCCATTCCTGTCGCTTCTCAGCGAAGCCGCGCCGGATTCAGAACGATGCCGGATCGTGATTGCGGACGCTCGTCGAAATCCTCTTCCTGGCAAAAAACGGCTCGAAATCGCGGTAATCGACTGCGCCCAGGGCCGTGCGCGCCCCAGGCTCCGGCGCCTGTCCGTCTCTCCGCTTCAACACAAGCGCGGCCGCCGCCATCGCCGGAATGAACGGACCATCGTCGCCCTCCGCAACCAGACACCATTCCCGGCGCAAGGGCGCGCCGTCGACGCCAACGCCTCCAACCCTGACATACATGCCGCCGCGCGCCTCTCCCCAACTCGCCAGCTTTCGCGCGCGATAAAACAGGGACGCGGCGGGAAGCAGAGACGGCAGCGCGCCTCGATGAACGAGCCAGGCGAGCGCCACGAAAATCCGATGCAGGACGACGGGCGCCGGCCCCGCCCCGAACCAGACCGACCGAAGTTCGGGCCATCGCTTCGGCAAAAGACGCAGGTCGGGAACGTCAACCAGCGAAAACAGGCGTTCATCAAGAGCAGGGACGCCCGCCGGCGCAATCCGGCGCCATTTCGAATCGACGAGCGCGACGGCGGACGTCATCTCGCCGTCGCGAAGGATCGGCAGCGCCCTGCCCGCATAGCCGGTGATCGCCTGCATTACGCTCAAGCCCATCTCGGCGCGAGGCGACGGCGCAATCCCCGCTTCGATGTTCTCCACGCGCGCAAAACCTGCGGCCAGCGTTTCGACGACGGCGGCTGTCAAAGCCGGACAGGTGCTGGCGCCGGAAATCGCGAAACGACCGGAAGCCCGCGCCAGTCCATCCAGATGTTCGATGCCGCAGACGAAATCGGGAGAATCGGCGAGGTCGATGTAATCCGCCCCCGCCGCCATGGCGGCCAACGACCACTCGATACGGATTGTCGCCATAAGCCTGGAACGGGCCCGCCGCATCCACCACGATATCCGGGCGCAATCTCTCCAATTGCGCGTCCAGTGCGCCGTCCCGATCGAAAACCTCGGGCTCGCACGCCCTTGATCCCGCTGCAAAAAGCAGCCGCTTTCGCCTTGGAGCGCCCCGCCGCGACCAGTTCAAGGCCCGGTTCGTCAGCGAGCAAACGCGCCAGCCGTCCGCCAAAGACGCCATAACCGCCGATGATGAGGACGCGCAATGGCTTGGCCGACATGACAAACGTCCCGCGCAGAAGTGAATGCGCCCCGAAAATAGTCCGTTGCAGGTAAGCCTTCGTTAAATCGACATCGGCGATTTCGATGAATTAGAGTGCCGGCAGAACGGATTTGCCGGGACGAAGCCAAACCGGGCCGCGCGCCGGATCGCACAATGCATATGAGCCCGCCTATCGATCCCCTCGCCACAATGACGGCCCGGCTCGCCGAGCCCGGACTGTCCATCGGCCATCGCATCATTGCCGAGGGCGACGAGGGCGCACTGCTGGCCGGGGAAGCACAGCTTTTTCAACAAGCCTCGCTGCAGGCGAAACGGCAGAGCGGGGCGGCGCGCCTCGTTGCGCGGCGGCTGCTGGCCGGATATGGCCATGACGGCGCCGCGATCGGCAAGGCGGCGTCGGGCGCGCCGCTCTGGCCTGCCGGGATTGTTGGCTCGCTGGCCCATGATTCGGGCGTCGCGGTCGCCGCCGTGGCGCGGTCGCAGGACTTTACGGGCGTCGGGATCGACATCGAGCCGGCGGAAAATTTGCCGGGCGAGATGGTCGATCTGGTCGCGACCCCGGCCGAGCGGTCGCGCACCCGCGCTGTCCCTCCTGCAAAGCCGCGTCCTGTTCGTCGCGAAAGAGGCCGTTTACAAGGCGACCCATCCGCTCGACGGCGTCTTCCTCGATTTCCACGACATCGAAATCGATCTTGACAGGCAGGTCGCGATCGTCCGCCGCGCCTGCACGGTCAGCGTCAGGGTCTGGGTTTCGAGCCATGTGGTCGCGCTCGCCTTCATCAAGGCGCGGGGCGCTTGAGCGCGTTTCGCAAAAGGCGCTTGCCCTTGTCGTGAAAATGCTGTTTCCAGCGCTGATCGTCTCCTTCGCTGAACGCGGGCCCATGCGCTGGATCGGCCATTCGACCAACCTCGTCGGCCTGCCGACTGAATTTCTCGCCAGCTGCGACTATAACGAGGCGCCGCTGCCGCTGCGCATTTCCGGCGTGCGCGAATTTAACCGCGACCTGTTCGAAATGCTGGGCGAGGCGGAAAACCTCGCTGAGGCCGCGCAGGCGTTCACGCTGTACATGAACGCCATGTTCGGCATCGATCCGGAGCAGAAGCCTGTCGCCACGCCGGGACGGCCGCGCCGGTTCCGCTCGTCGTTCCTGACGCTCATCCGGGGCTGGGGCTTCAACAGCAACGGCGCCGAGGGCGCGGTGCTGAAAGGCTGGGTGGAAAGCCGGTTCGGCCTGTTGCCGACCTTTCACAAGCAGCCGATCCGGCGCATTTCGAGCCCGGTCTGGACGACCTATGTCGAAGAGAAAATGTCGAGCCGCTTCCACAACAATTCGATCCAGACCCAGCTCGATCTGCTGTTCGAGTTCTGCCAGTGGGCGCTGGACAAGTTCTTCGCGCCGGGCGCGACGCACATGACGTTGCATCGCGGCGTCAACGCGCTGGAGGACCATGCCATCTTCGAGCGGCGCTGCGACGGGCTCGTGACGCTGCGCTTCAACAATCTCGTATCCTTCTCGCAGGACCGCGACGTGGCGGGCTGTTTCGGCGACACCATCCTGACCCTGCGCGCGCCGGTCGCCAAAATTCTCTTCTTCAACGAATTGCTGCCGTCCCATCCGCTGAAGGGCGAAGGCGAGGTGCTGGTCGTCGGCGGCGATTATCACGCAGAGGCGCGCCGCCTGTGAGCGCGACAGACCGCCAGGACCGCGCGCTCGCGGCCTTTCTCGGCCTCGCCATCGGCGACGCCCTGGGCGCGACCGTGGAGTTCATGACGCGCGGCGAGATCGCGTCCGCCTATGGCGTGCACAAGAAAATCATCGGCGGCGGCTGGCTGAAGCTGAAAGCCGGCGCTGTCACCGACGACACCCAGATGTCGCTGGCTCTCGGACGCTCGCTGATCCGGTGTGGCGGCTTCGACGCGTGCGATGTCTGCGAGGAGTTTGCCGCCTGGCTGCGCAGCCATCCGCCCGACGTCGGCAATACCTGCCGGCGCGGCATCCGCCGCTACATCGTCCATGGCACGACCAGCGGGGCGTTTTCCGAGGGCGACGCCGGCAATGGCGCCGCCATGCGCGTGCTGCCGGTGGCGCTGGCGACCTTGAGCCGGCCCGACCGGGCGCAAGACTGGACGCTCGGCCAAAGCCGAACCACTCATCATCATCCCCTGTCCGATGCCGCCTGCCTGGCTTTGGTCGGCATGGTCCATGCGCCTGATCGCGGGCGAGGGCAAGGCGGGCGCCCGCGTGCTTGCCGACGAACTGGTCGCGACAAGTCCGGCGTTCCAGTTTGCGCCCTATCGCGGCCTGACCTCGGCCTTCATCGTCGATACGATGCAGACCGTGCTGCATTGCTATTTCGGCGCGAAAACCTTTGCGGATTGCCTGGTCGCCACCGTCAATCAGGGCGGCGACGCCGACACGACCGGCGCGATCGCCGGCATGCTCGCCGGCGCGACCTATGGCCTCGCGGCTTTGCCGCGGGAATGGCTGGAAAAGCTCGACCGCGCCGTGGTCGCGGAAATCCGCGCGCAGGTTCCGGCCTTGCTGGCTTTATAGCGTTGCCTTGACGCCCGAAGTGTCGGGCGTCAGCCGCCGCCGCGCCGGTCGGCGCGGACTTAATGCGTCGGCGCGTCGAGCCGTGAAACCAGCCGGTCGTAGAGCGGATTGACCCGCGTAAAGACATAATCGACCGGGCGCACGACGACTTCCTCGGCGCCTTGCCCGATCAGCCAGTCGGCCAATGCCGGAGCCTGCGCTTTCGGCGCGGCGAAAATCGCGCGGCCATTGCCGCCGCGACGGCGGATCTTGGCGCCGAAGGCGAGCAGGCCGGCGTCGAGGTCTTTCGGCTCATCGGCCAGAATCGCGACGATCTCGCGCGAGCCGCGCGCCTCTTCCTCGGCGGCGATGCGCGACAGGATCTGCCGGGCGAGTTCGCGCTGGGCCGGCGTCCATTCGGCGCCGAGCGAGGCGACCAGATTGGCTTCGGAGCGCAGGATCACGCCGTCGTCGAGCACCTTGAGGCCGTTGGCGACGAGCGTCGCGCCGGTCGAGGTGATGTCGACGATCAGTTCCGCCTGTCCCGCAGCCGGGGCGCCTTCGGTGGCGCCGAGGCTTTCCACGATGTGATAGTCGCTGACGCCCTTGTCGCGGAAAAAGGCGCGGGTGGTGTTCACATATTTGGTGGCGACGCGCATGCGCTCGCCGCGCCGCGCATGGAACGACGACGCCACGTCTTCGAGATCGGCCATGTTGCGCACGTCGATCCACGCCTGCGGCGCGGCGACGACGACATTGGCGTGGCCGAAGCCGAGCTTGGTGAGCAGGACGACCTTGCTCTCGGCCTGCGCCTCGCGCACCAGATCCTCGCCGGTGACGCCGAGATGGGCGTGCGCCGGAGGCGAGGTTCTTGACGATCTCGGACGCCGACAGAAACGCGACCTCGACATTTTCGACCCCTGACAGGGCGCCGCGATAGTCGCGGGCGCCGCGGCCCGTCGTCACGGTCAGGCCGGCGCGGGCGAAAAAGGCGTTGGCGTTTTCCTGCAGGCGGCCCTTGGACGGAACCGCCAGAACGAGTTTGCCGCTCATTTCATTGCGCTCCGTTCAGCCGTTCGACCCAGATCGCCGCGCCGACGGCGGGAATGTCGGCCTTGGCGCCGAGCGTGGACAGCAGCCGGTCGTAGCGGCCGCCGCCGATCGCCGGCTCGCCCGACGCGGCGCCTTCCTGCGAAGCCTCGAACACGAAGCCGGTGTAATAATCGAGATTGCGCGCGAACGAGGCGGAAAAGGCGATGGAATCCATATCGACGCCGCGCGCGGCCATGAAATTGAGGCGCTGGTCGAAACGGTCCATGTCCGCGCCGAGGTCGACGCGCGAGGCGGCGAACAAGGCGCGCAATTGCGCCGAGGCCCGGTCGGGCTGGCCGTCGATGGCGAAGAATTTCTGCAGCAGGCCGCGCTTGTCGTCGTCGAGTCCGGCGCTGGAGCGCAAAGCCGCCTGTTCGAGGAAGCGCTCGGCGATTTCGGTCGGCGTGCGGCCGCCCAGCGCCGAAATGCCGGCGATCTTCAGCAGGTCCTCGACCAGCGCGCGGGCGCCGGCCTTGTCGGCGCCGTCGAGCGCGGCGAGCACGCCGGAATGGTCGCCGCGATCGGGCAGGGGCGCGAGAATGTCGGCGATCGTCTGGCCCTTGGCGAGGCCGCCGCGAATGCGCCGCAGCCAGACCGAGGGCAGGCTCAGCTTGTCCAGCACGGCCGCGAGCAGGCCGGCGTCGCCGATGCGGATGCGCCAGCCCGCCGAGGGGCCGCCGGCCGCTTCAAGCGCCAAAGCGAGAATTTCGGCGTCGGCGGCTTCGCGATCGGCGCGGCCGAAATTTTCCAGCCCCGCCTGCGGAAATTCCGGCGGGCGTCCGGCGCGCTGGCGGAACACCGGGCCGTAGCAGGAGAAGGCGGCGGGCTCGCCCGCCTGGGCGAGGCGAGATAGGCCAGCGAGACCGGAATGGTGAATTCGGGCCGCAGGCAATAATCGCCGCCGCCGTCCGAGGCCAGCAGCAGGCGCCCGCGCATGTCCTCGCCCGAAAGCGACGAGAAACACCGACGCCGGCTGCAGCACGGCGGGGTCGCGGGGCGTGTAGCCCGCGGCATCGAGCTTTTGCAGGAAAGCCTCGCCCCATTGATCCCGACCGGCGCTCATCACTGGCTCCAAACCCGTAAAATTCAACGCAGAACTAGCAAAAGCGCGCCAGCGCGCGCATCCCCTTTCGCCCCGCAGGGTGAATGGGAGATGGTTACAAGCCGTGGCGGGCGAGAATTTCCTGCACGGCGGCGACCATATTCTCCTCGGAGACGGAAATCTGCGCCGGACGCGCGGCCTTCCATTCCTCGTTGGAGGCGATGGCGGAGGAGGCCTGCGCGCCCTCGATCAGGTCCTTGAGCTGCACCTCGCCGCGCTCGCGCTCGTTGGAGCCCTGGATCACCACGCAGGGGCTCTTGCGGCGGTCGGCATATTTCATCTGCGGCTTCATGCCCGCCGAGCCGAGGTAGAGCTCGGCGCGCACGCCCGCCTCGCGCAGGCGCCCGACGAGCGCCTGGTAATTGGCGATGCGGTCGCGGTCCATGACCAGCACGACCACCGGGCCATTATGCGGCGGACGCGCGACCAGCGGCGACTGGATCGCCTTCAGCGCGGCGTAGAGCCGGGACACGCCGATCGAAAAGCCGGTCGCGGGGGCGTCCTCGCTGCGAAACCGCGCCGACCAGCCCGTCATAGCGTCCGCCGCCGCCGACCGAGCCGAAGCGGATCGGATGGCCCTTGTCGTCGGTCGCGGCGAGCGACAGGTCGGCCTCGAACACCGGGCCGGTGTAATATTCGAGCCCGCGCACCACGGAGGGGTCGATGCTGATCCGGCTCTCGTTATAGCCGCCGGCCTTGGCGAGTTCGTCGATGGCGCGCAGTTCGGCGACGCCCTCCATGCCGCGCGCCGAGGACGCAACGATGGCCTCGAGCGCGGACAGCGTCTGGGAATTGTTGGAGCGGCGCGCCGCCGTGAAGGCCAGCACCTTGTCGATGGCCTCGGCGGCAAGGCCCGCGCCCTTGGTGAAATCGCCGGATTTGTCCTTGCGGCCGCCGCCGAGCAAAAGCGCGCACGCCCTCGGGGCCGAGGCGGTCGAGCTTGTCGATGGCGCGCAGCACGACGAGGCGGCGTCCCGCGTCCTCCGGCAGCGCCGAGGCCGATCGCCTCCATCACGCCGTCGAGAATCTTGCGGTTGTTGACCTTGATGCAATAGTCGCCGCGCGCGATGCCGAGTTGCTCCAGCGTGTCGGCGGCCATCATGCAGAGTTCGGCGTCGGCGGCGGGGCTGGCCGAGCCGATCGTGTCGGCGTCGAATTGCAGGAACTGGCGGAAGCGGCCCGGGCCCGGCTTCTCGTTGCGGAACACGGCGCCGCCGCGATAGGAGCGATAGGGCTTGGGCAGGCTCTCGAAATGTTCGGCGAAATGGCGGGCGAGCGGCGCGGTCAGGTCATAGCGCAGCGACAGCCATTGCTCGTCGTCGTCCTGGAAGGAAAACACGCCCTCGTTGGGCCGGTCCTGATCGGGCAGGAATTTTCCGAGCGCGTCGGTATATTCGATGGCCGGGGTCTCGACCGCCTCGAAGCCGTAGAGCTCGTAAATCCGCCGGATCGCGCCGAGCATGGCGTCGACGGCGGCGATTTCGTCGGCGCCGCGATCGGCGAGGCCGCGCGGCAGGCGCGCTTTGACGTTGGGCGCTTTGTCGTGGGGGGCGGCGGCTTTGTCTTGCGTCATGATGTCGGTTCCGTGCTTGCGCCTCTCTTAGGCGGAGGCGGGGTCTCAGACAAGTGTGGGAAATGCTTGGACAAGCCTTGCCGGCGCCGGTCGTCACGCGGCTTGACACGAGGGCGGGCGCCCTTTAGCCGCAAGGCATGACCGGGAATTCCAAAAATCGCGAGTCCGCGGACGCCATCGCCCTGACCGGTCTCGCGCAGGCGCAGGAGCGTTACGACGCCTTCCTGTGCGACATCTGGGGCGTGCTGCACAATGGCGAGCGCGCCTTCGCCCCCGCCGTCGAGGCTCTTCGCGAATTGCGCCGCCGCGGCAAGATTGTGACCCTCATCACCAACGCCCCACGCCCCAAGGGCGAAGTGGCCGAGCAACTGGCGTCGATGGGGGTCGGCGCGGATTGCTACGATTCCATCGTCACCTCGGGCGACGTCTGCGCCCAGGCCATCGCCGAACGCGCGCCCGGGCGGCCCTATCACATCGGTCCCGAGCGCGACCGGCCAGTTTTCGTCGCCGCCTCCGCGCTCACCCCCTACGATGTCGCCCCGGTGGGGCTGGACGATGCCGATTTCGCCGTCTGCACCGGTCTGGTCGAGGACACGATCGAAACGCCGGCCGATTACGAAGCGGTGCTGGTCGCCTGCCGCGCGAAAAACCTGCCGATGATCTGCGCCAATCCGGATCTTGTCGTCTATCGGGGCGAGCAGCTGGTCTATTGCGCCGGGGCGCTGGCCGAACGCTACGAGGAGCTGGGCGGCGTGGTCGAGCAGGCCGGCAAGCCCTATGCGCCGATCTATCGCATGGCGATCGGCCTGCTGGAGCGGGCGCGCGGCAAGCCGCTGGACATCGACCGCATCCTCGCCATCGGCGACGCCATCCATACCGACATCGCCGGCGCGGCGACCATGGGCCTCGACAGCCTGCTGGTCACGCAGGGCATTCACCGCGTCGAACTGCACGGGCCCGAGGCCGGCGCGCTCGACGCCGAGGCCTACAAGCAATTCGTGGCCGACCACGGCCTGACCCCGGTCTACCGGATGAGCCGCCTCGCCTGGTGACGTGCGATGGCGTCCGGCGAATGGCATAATGGCCTATGGACTTTTGCGCGGCGGCGCCTTTTCGTCGCGCCGACAAGCAATATGATCGGCCCCTGGAAAGGACCGATCATATCCGCGCCGACTGGCGCCGACTGGCAAAATGAATAAAAGCCAAAAGGGAAGGCCCAACGATGTCCGAACCGTTCAAGACCTATTATTTCGAGGATCTCAGCGTCGGAATGCGCGAATCCTTGATGAAGACCGTCATGAACGAGGATGTCGTCGGTTTCGCCGAATTGTCGGGCGACCATAATCCGATCCATCTCTCGGACCATTTTGCGAAAAAGACCCGCTTCGGCGAGCGCATCGCCCATGGCCTCTATACCGCCAGCCTGATCTCCGCCGTGCTCGGCATGTACCTGCCCGGCCCCGGCGCGGTCTATCTGCACCAGACCCTGAACTTCAAGGGACCGGTCAAGATCGGCGACGTCGTCAGCATCAGCGTCGAAGTGATCGAGCTGGTCGAGAAGGGCCGTCGCTGCAAGCTGCATTGCGAGGCGGTCGTGGACGGCAAGGTCGTGCTCGATGGCGAGGCGACCGTCATGGTCCCCGCGCGCGAAGCCAAGCCGCGCCCGACCGAAGTCGCCGCCGGCTAAACGCTTCTTTTTGTTGATCGCGACGGGTCGCGATCAATCCCTCGCGTCAGCTCGGCGTCACTTCGTTCCTGGCCGGTTCTCAGACTTGAGAACCGGCGTCAGGCGCCTGTTCGCGAAAACGCCAGACCTGCGCGCGCTTGATCTCGCAATCCTCGAGCGCGCGGGTGACCGGCACGCGATAGTCCGCGATGGATTCCAGCCGGTCGCGCGCGAGATAGGTCCGGCCCGGATCGCCGATCAGCACGGCGGCGCCGCGACGGCGCAAGGCTTCGAGCCAGTCGGTGACGCCTTGCGCCATGTCGCGCTCGTAGGAGACGTCGCCCGCAACCACGACGTCCCAGCCCTCGTCGCGGCCGATCAGGTTTTCGATGCGCGGGTGGACCGTCACGCCATTGGCCTGCGCGTTGAGGCTCATGGCCGCGCGGCAAAATTCGTCGATGTCGCAGCCTTCCGCCCGCAAGGCGCCGGATTTCGCGGCGGCGATGGCGACAAGGCCCGAGCCCGAGGCGAAGTCGAGAACGCTCCTGCCCGCCACGACTTCCGGATGGTCGAGCAGATAGCGGGCCAAGGCCTGCCCGCCGGCCCAGGCAAAGGCCCAGAACGGCGGCGGCAGGCCGATCTCGCCGAGTTCGTCCTCGGTCTTCTGCCAGAGCTCGGTCGCCTCGTCGGCGAGGTAAAGCGCGATTTCCGGCGCGTGCGGAACCGGCAGCAGCCGGGTCTGCGCGCGGATGAAGGCTTCGCGGTCCAGAATCTCCGTCAACGTGTCAAGCTGTCCTTCAGGCTGCGTCGCAAAACCTTGCCGACATTGGATTTCGGCAATTCCTCGCGGAAGAGAAACTCGCGCGGCACCTTGTAGCCGGTGAGGCGCTCGCGGCAAAAGGCGCGCAGCTCATCCTCGGTCAGGCCGTCCTCGCGGGGCACGATGAAGGCGACCACCTCCTCGCCGGTCGCCGGCAGGGAGCGGCCGATCACCGCCGCCTCGCGCACCTTGGGATGTTCGACCAGGACCTCCTCGATCTCGTTGGGATAGACGTTGAAGCCCGAGACGATGATCATGTCCTTCAGGCGGTCGACGATCTTGATCTGGCCGTCGGGCAACATCACGGCGGCGTCGCCGGTTCGGAAAAAGCCGTCCCTGGTCATCGCGGCCTCGGTCGCCATCGGCCGGTCCCAATAGCCGGCCATCACCTGCGGCCCGCGCGCGCAGATTTCCCCGGCTTCGCCCATCGGGACCGGCTCGCCGGCGGGATTGCGGATGGAAATCTCCGTCGAGGGCAGCGGATAGCCGACCGTGCCGGAGAATTCCTCGAGATCGAGCCTGTTGGCGCACAACACCGGCGAGGTTTCGGACAGGCCATAGCCCTCGATGATCGCCTTGCCGGTCAGCTGGCGCCATTTTCGGGCGACGGCCTGCTGCATGGCCATGCCGCCGGCGACACAGAACAGCACCGAGCTGAAATCGACCTTGCCGATATCGGGATGGTCGGCGAGCACGTTGTAGAGCGTGTTCACGCCGGCGAAGATGTGGAAGCGGCTGCGGCGCAGGGTCTTGACGAAGCCGGGGATGTCGCGCGGGTTGGCGATCAGCAGGCAGGAGCCGCCGACGCGCATCTGGAACCAGAAACAGGACGTCAGCGCATAGATGTGATAGAGCGGCAGGGCGGTGATCATGACCGTCGGCTCGTCGGCGGCGGTCAGCCGCGGGCCGAACCAGGCGGCGCTCTGCTCGATATTGGCGACGAGGTTGCGGTGAAGCAGCATGGCGCCCTTGGCCGAGCCCGTGGTGCCGCCGGTATATTGCAGCACAGCGAGATCGTCGGGCGAGATCGGGACCGCGCGCAAGCTTTTCCCGCGCGCCGCGCGCATGACCGCCGAAAAGGCGATGGGGTTGCGGCAAGTCGTGTTTCGGAACCGCCTTTTTGACCCGGCGCGAGACGAAATTGACCAGCGTCCCCTTGGCGCCGAGCAGGTCGCCCGGCGCCACCAGCACGACTTTTTCCAGCCTCAACTTTTCATGCACGGCGGCGACGGTGGCGGCGAAATTCTCCAGCACAAACAGAAAGCGCGGCGAGGCGTCGACGATCTGGAACTCCAGCTCGCGCGCGGTGTAGAGCGGGTTGATGTTGACGACCACCCCGCCCGCCTGCAGCACGCCGATCATGATCGCCGGATAGGCCATCACGTTCGGCGCCATGATCGCGACGCGGTCGCCCTTGGCGAGGCCGGCTTCCTGCAGCCACGCCGTGACCCGGTCGGACGCCGCGCCCAGCTGCTCGTAGGTCAGGCGCGCGCCAAAACTTTCCAGCGCCGTGCGGGCGCCATAGAGCGACCGGCTGCGCCGCCACAGGTCGACGAGGCTCATCCGGGATTCCGGCGCGATCTCGGCCGGAACGCCGGGTGGATAATGGGCGATCCAGGGCCGGGCGGCCAGAATCTCCTCGGGAACTGCCATCTGTTTCCTCCGATTGTCGCTTTTCGCGTTATTAGTTTAAGTATGAACTAAAATAGGCGCCGCTGGCAAGTCGGTTTGGATTGCTACGGTTCGATTCATGGCCTAGTCCTGACAGGAATCCAACCTCCGGGCGATCATTCCTTCGCCCGGCGCGCCCGAGGGAGCCCGCTTTTGCATGCCACCGCTTTGATCACCCTCGTGTCGCTGCTGTTCTACTTCTATCTGAGCCTGGACGTGGGCAGGGCGCGCGTGCGCTGCAAGGTCAAAGCCCCGGCGACAACCGGCGATCCGGCGTTCGAGCGCCTCTATCGGGTGCAGATGAACACGCTTGAATGGCTGCCGCTTTATCTTCCGTGCCTCTGGCTGTTCGGCTGGTATGTTTCGGACCTTTGGGCGGCGGCGGTCGGCGCGGTCTGGATCGTCGGACGGTATCTCTACAAGACTGGCTACGAGGAAGCGCCGGAAAAACGCAGCCTCGGCTTTGGCGTCCAGGCTTTGGCGACCGCCGTCCTCTTTTTCGGCGCGGCGATCGCGCTCCTTTATCGGATGGTCGTGGGCGCCTGAGCCGGAAATTGACTCCGCGCCGCGCCGGGGGTAAAAGCGCGGCTTCTCTTAAGTGAGACGAGATTTGCAAAGCTGACCCGCGCCGGACGCGGGAAGCCAACGCCCGGCAGCGCGACGCGCCCCCGGGCGCGTTTTGCTTTGAACGTCCCTCCTGAGAGGCGCGCATGGCGCCGGCTAGCTGAGCTGCCCGCCCGCAGGGGCGGGCCAGGAGCGAATGCGACGCCGAGCTATGCGAGGGATGCGCAGACCGCGGACGCGGTCTGCGGCAGCAAAAAGGATTTTTTCATGTTCGAGGGCCTTTCCGAAAAGCTCTCCGGCATATTCGACGGCCTGACGCGGCGTGGCGCCCTCTCCGAGGAGGACGTCAACGTCGCCATGCGCGAAGTGCGCCGCGCGCTGCTTGAGGCGGACGTGGCCCTCGACGTCGTGCGCTCCTTCGTCGACAAGGCGCGCGCGCGCGCCGTCGGCGCGGAAGTGCGTGAAATCGATCAAGCCCGGCCAGATGGTCGTCAAGATCGTCAACGACGTCCTGATCGAGACTCTTGGGGTCGGACGCCGAGCCGATCGACCTCAACGCCGCCCCGCCGGTCGCGATCATGATGGTCGGCCTGCAGGGCGCGGGCAAGACCACGACCACCGCCAAGATCGCCAAGCGCCTGACCGAGCGTTTCAAGAAGCGGGTGCTGATGGCCTCGCTCGACGTGAAGCGTCCGGCGGCGCAGGAACAGCTCGCCATTCTCGGCCGTCAGGTCGATGTCGCGACCCTGCCGATCGTTCCCGGCCAGACCCCGGTGCAGATCGCGCAGCGCGCCGAGGAGGCCGCCCGCCTGCAGGGATTCGACGTCGTCCTGCTCGACACCGCGGGCCGCACCCACATCGACGAGCCGCTGATGGCGGAAATGGCCGAGATCAAGGCCGCCGCCCGTCCGCATGAAATCCTGCTGGTCGCGGACGCCCTGACCGGTCAGGACGCGGTCAATCTCGCCAAGAATTTCGACGAGCGCGTCGGCATCACCGGCATCGTGCTGACCCGCGCCGACGGCGACGGGCGCGGCGGCGCCGCTCTGTCGATGCGCGCGGTCACCGGCAAGCCGATCAAGCTGATCGGCATCGGCGAAAAGATGGACGCGCTGGATGATTTCCATCCCCAGCGCATCGCCAACCGCATTCTCGGCATGGGCGACATCGTCGCCCTCGTCGAGAAGGCGGCCGAGACGATCGACGCCGAAAAGGCGCAGCGCATCGCCGACAAGATGCGCAAGGGCAAGTTCGACCTCGACGATCTCGCCGACCAGCTCGCGCAGGTCGACAAGCTCGGCGGCCTCGGCGGCATCATGGGCATGCTGCCCGGCATGGGCAAGATCAAGGACCAGCTCGCCGCCGCCAAGATCGACGGCAAGGTGATCGGCCGCCAGCGCGCCATCATTCTGTCGATGACGCCGCAGGAGCGGCGCAACCCGGACATTCTCAAGGCCTCGCGGAAAAAGCGCATCGCGGCGGGCTCCGGCGCGAAGGTCGAGGACGTCAACAAGCTGCTCAAGCAGCACCGCACCATGGCCGACATGATGAAATCGCTCGGCGGCGCCAAGCGCGGGCCGATGGCGCAAATGGCGCAGATGTTCGGGCTCGGCGGCGGCGGAATGGGTTCTTTGCCCCAGCCTTCGCCCGAGCAGATCGCCGAATTGCAGAACAAATTTGGCGGCGGAGCCGGGATGGGCGCGGGCATTCCGCAAAGCCCGCCGCCCGGCGCCTTTCCGGCCAAGCCGAGCCTGCCAGGCCTGCCGGGACTGCCCGGCGCGAAGCCGGGGCTTCCGGGACTTCCCAGGCCTTGGCGGCCTTAATCCGTTTGGCAAGAAGAATGAATTTTGCCGTTCGGGAAGAAGAAACGAGTTTTTGCTCCGCGGCGCGTCCGCGGGGTTCGGGACTGCCGGAAGAGGGGCCGGCCGTTTGCAAGGTGAAAAAGACGCCCGCCCCTCGGCGAAACCTCCCGCAAGGGACTGATCCAAGGAAGAAAACATGTCGTTGAAAATTCGTCTGTCGCGCGGCGGCGCCAAGAAGCGCCCGTTCTACCGCGTTGTCGTCGCCGACGCCCGTTCGCCGCGCGACGGCCGCTTCATCGAGCGGCTCGGCACCTTTGACCCGCTGGCCCCGAAGGATTCGGAAATCCGCCTGGTCCTCGACGTCGAAAAGGCCAAGGAATGGCTGGGCAAGGGCGCGCAGCCGACCGACCGCGTCGCCCGCCTGCTCGACGGCGTCGGCGCGCTGAAGCGCGAGCCGCGCAACAACCCGCAGAAGGCCCTGCCGAAGAAGAAGGCTCAGGAGCGCACCGCCGCTGCCGCCGCCGCCGCCGAAAAGGCCGCCGCCGCTTCGGAATGATCGCGCGAAAGCGTAAATTCGAGGGATTGGTTGGCCGCGTCGCGGCCAACGATCATAAAATGAAAGCGTCGCCGCTGTTGTCGCGGCGGCGCCTTTTTGCTTTGGGGGCGAGACGATGGACGAAATGGTTCTGGTCGGCGTGTTCGGCGCGCCCCACGGCGTGCGCGGCGAACTCCGGCTCAAATCCTACATGCAGGATCCGCTCGACATCGCCGATCATGGCGCCGTCAGCGATTCCGCTGGCCGCGCCTATGAAATCGTCGCCGCCCGGCTGCTCAAGGACGATGTGCTGGTCGTGCGCGTGAAGGGAATCGCCGACCGCGATTCCGCGCAAAAACTGACCAACGAAAAGCTGTTTCTCTCGCGCGCAAAACTGCCGCCGCCGGAGGAAGACGAATTCTACTGCCGCGACCTGATCGGCCTGCGCGCCGAAACCCGCGACGGCGCTTTGCTCGGAACCATCGTCGCCGTGCCCAATTACGGCGCCGGCGACATTCTGGAGATCGCCCCGCCCGCCGGCGAAACCATGCTGCTTCCCTTTACCCGCGCCGTCGTTCCCGAAGTCGATCTGGCCGCGGGCAAGGTGATCGTGGAGCCGCCGGTCGAGACCGACGGCGAACCGCGCGACGCGATGGGCGAATGAGCATGTGGTCGGCCAGCGTCTTCACGCTCTATCCGGACATGTTCCCGGGCCCGCTCGGCCATTCCATGGCGGGAACGGCGCTCGAAAAAGGCCTTTGGGCGCTGGAGGCGACGAACATCCGCGAGCACGGCCTGGGGCGCCACCGCGCGGTGGACGATACCCCGGCGGGCGGCGGCCCCGGCATGGTGCTGCGCGCCGACGTGCTGGCGGCGAGCCTCGATGCGGGCCTCGCGCCGGATGACCCGCGCCCGCGCCTGCTGATGAGCCCGCGTGGAACGCGCCTGACGCAGAAAATGGCGCGGGCCTTCGCGGCGGGGCCGGGGCTGGTCCTGGTCTGCGGGCGTTTCGAGGGTGTGGACGAACGCGTGATTGAGGGCAGAGGGCTGACAGAAGTCTCCATCGGCGATTACATCCTGTCCGGCGGCGAGATCGCAGCGCTCACCCTGCTCGACGCCTGTGTGCGCCTGCTGCCCGGCGTCATGGGCAAGGACGAATCCGGCGCCGATGAAAGTTTCGAGGACGGCCTGCTCGAATATCCGCATTACACCCGGCCCCGCGACTGGGAGGGGCGGACGATCCCCGAAACGCTGCTGTCGGGCGATCACGCCCGCATCGCGCGTTGGCGGCGCGAGCAAGCGGAAAAGCTAACGCGCGAGCGCCGGCCCGACCTGTTGCGAAAAGCGGACGAAGCCTGATCCGCCCAAGCTGGATCTGCCAAATCGACCTTGCGCCCCGCGCGCAATCTGCTATGAGGACCGGACCTTTTCGCCGCAATAGCTCAGCTGGTAGAGCACCTCATTCGTAATGAGGGGGTCGGGGGTTCGAATCCCTCTTGCGGCACCACCACAACCTCATGAACTTCCGGCGCGCAGTTTTCGTGTGAACCAAATGCCTTGACTGGGCAGAGCTACGCCCGAGCTACTGGCGAGGAAATCTGGGACGCGAGGCTCATCATTGCTCTCGCGCCGAATTGAGATGGTTGACTTTGAGGTCTGGGCCGCCTCGATCGGCATTCTTGGGGGCCAAACGTCATCTGATCGCGGCGTCGGCGGCATATCAATGCAACGAGGAGCGGGAGACCTCGGTAATTTCACTTATTTGAAAATTGCCAGCCTCCTTCTAGAATAAGCTAAAAATAAGCAAAACAATGCGGAGGGCCGCCAATGTGCGAGGTTCAAAGTAATATTGAAGTGGCCGCTGAACACATAAATTGGATAAAGAATGTTATTGCGGACTGGAGCGTAATTGTCGCTGATCTTCGACGCGCAGGATGTCGGACTGAATGCGCGGAAAATACGCTTCAAGCGTTCATCGGCACATTGAAGACATTTGAGTTGCATGAGATATGCTTGCGCGAAGAGAGCGATAGGCACCGCGGCCCACGTCAGGAAACGATTGCGGCTTGATCGCCGGATCGTTCGCGCTTTGGTTCAGCCGTTGAATGCCATCACGGTCGCCCAAAAGCCGAAGATCGTGGCGGGGATCACGAGGGGGCGGAATCGCGCCATAGCTGTATTGGCCGCCAGCATCCGGGGGCGGCATCTCCATCGGCGCAATTCATGGAACGTGGGGTGACCCCGGCGCTCCAATGTGATCAGCGGATATTCATCCCATTGATGCGGGGCTTGTCTCCCACGAGGTAGCTGACCTCCAGCTTTCTGCCCGTAGACATCGCCGTCAGCGCCATATTCTCATAGGATGAGGCCCCCTTCTCTAGGCTATCTATTATCGCTGCAAAAACCGCTACGACATCGACACTGTTTTCGGGCTGGATCAACAGTGTGACCTCAGCGGAATTGGGGCCGCTAAGATCAATCCCCGCAACAGTGTCGACAACCAACTGTGCAAAAGGAGTCCAATGCATTATTGCCTCCCTGCAAATGCTTGATACGAATTGAGAGTGGCTGTTTCGATCTCATTTTCTGAAATACAGAACCACCCAAATCATGATCGGTGCTGTCAGCATGTTAAGTAATAAAACACCGGCAATATTGGTTCCGACACGCTATTGTGATGTAAATTAAACGTCATCATACCCTTCAGTTGCTGAACCGGTCCGTTCTTTTTTCGCTCCGCTGATGGAACGCTCTTTCCGAATATCGTGAGCTCCGGCGCTTCATGTGCGAGGGCTGCGGCTCGACCAATGCGGTCGTGACGCCGAACTGGACGGCGAGATAAACGCGCTAGGCGCTTTCCGGCTCGTCCATGATCGACGCTGACGACTCTTTTTCGCAGGGCTGGTCTAGGCCTGTTCGCTGGCGATGGCGCGGTCGATGGCGTCGATCAGGACCTGGATTTCGATGAATTTCAGCCGCGCCCGTTCCGCCTTGTCGCGGTCGAACGGCAAGGCGAGGGTCTTGGCGAAGGCGTCGCGGTCGTCGGTCATGCGCTCGCGCGCCTTTTTCAGAGTCTCAAGTCGCTCGCTCATGGGCTTTGCTTTCTTTGGATGGATCGGTATTCGGGGCCGCATTCACGCGATCGCCTTGGCCGCCTCGCCGCGATGGGCGAGCCCTGAATTGTCCTCGAGCGAGAGGTCGACCATGAGTTCGTTGGCGAGCGCCTCGAGGGCGCGGCGCAGCTGTTCGAGCTCGAGCCCGTCTGGCAGGGTCAGCCGCGCCCTGGCCTTGAACATGGCTTCGCCCGAGAACGACCCGCTGACGCGTTCGCTTTCGAGCTCGGCGATGTTGACGTTCTGGGCGGCGAGGACGTGCGATATGTCGCGGACGATGCCGGGCCTGTCGAGGCCGACCAGTTCGAGCCGCAGCGAGCGGCCGGCGACCGGCGCCGGTTCATCGCTCCGTTCGATGATGAAGCGCAGCCCTTGCGTTTCCAGTTGACGCAGCGAGGCGACGAGCGCGTCCGCCTTTTCCGGCGCGATGGCGACCAGAAGCATGCCGGCGAATTGGCCGGAAAGGCTTGCCATGCGCGTGTCGAGCCAATTGCCGCCGCCCGCGGCGATGGTCTCGGACACCGCGCTGACCAGGCCCGGCCGGTCGCGGCCGATGACCGTCAAAACGAGATGGATCTGCATGGGGCTCTCCTCTTGCGCCGGACAATACTCGATGCGCGGAGCCGCCGGAAGCCGCTCCTGGGGTCGATGTTCGGGGTCAACCTTCGTTTGCAGGGAGATCGACGACCACATGCTCGATCGTGGCCTTGGCGGCTGCCGGGTGCGGGTAAGCTCGGCGAGCCGACGCGAAGGAAAATTTCAAGGAGGCGAGGCCGTCGCTGCGCCATTGCTCCGAGACGACAGGCCGGCGCCGCCAGCCGGAGCCTTCCCTGTCGAACCATCGCTCGATAAAGATCTTCTGGTTCTTGAATTTCCGGCCAACAGCCGGTAACCGCATTGAGAAGCGCGCCCCGGTTGAACGGAAGCCCGGGAGCCTGTTCCACAATCAGGAATTGCGGGTGAAGCGCGGAATTGAGACCATCGCTTTCAAAAAACGCCGTCGTCTCGCGAAGAAATTCGTCCCGGTGCTGCGCGCGGTCACGGTAAGGAATGATCACGCCAAGTCGGAATCGCATCATTGTTCTCCGCGAGCCAATGCGGCGCCGGTCTTGCTAATCCGGTCACCGCATACGACAATCCTGCCAGAGAGGGGAATGCGCGTCATGGAAATGACAACGCTCGGCTCGTTCCGGTTTCCGCGGCATCTCACCGAGAGGCCGAAAAAGTCTTTCGTGGCCCAGGAGCTCATCGACTTCCTGAAGGTCGACACCTCCTACTTTCTCAAGTCCTTTCGCAAGAAGTTCAAGCCGGTTCCGGCCGAGGCCGGGTCGGGCGACATCGTGACCGGAGATCCGCGTCGCGCCGAAGTGGTCGATGTCGTCTCGACGAGCCGCTCGGCGCCGGATCTGCTGGCCGCGACGGCGGCGCTGGCCGATTTCCATCAGTTCATCGTTCGCGAGAATGTCGATCATTGGGAGGCGATCGCGCCGGATTTCGTCCACTGGCGCGATTTTCCCGGCGCCTATGTGCTCTGGACCGCGAAGATCATCGAGCCCCGACCGGGCGATGGCGAGGCTGGCCAACCGGCCAGGCTGCGGATCGTCCGCCAGCTTGTCGCCAATGCGAAGGCGCTGGAGGCCGTCGCAACCGCGCTCGAATTGCTGCCGCAGGTTCGCATCGAGGACGAAGACATCACCGTCTCCTATGTCGCAAGCAGAACAAGGCGTCCCGCGCTCGCCGACGGGCAATGAGATTCCGGCCGCCGCGAGAGCTCCCGAGCCGCCCAACGAAAAGCCGCCCGGTCCTGAGGGACGGACGGCTTTGTTCTGAAATTCTGCAAAGAAAAAAGGCCGGGCAAGCCCGACCTTCTCCTCAACGCCTCAATGGCCCACGCCAGTACATCCGTGGTCAAAGACCAGAAGCGTCTATTCTTTACGAAGCCTGAAGGTTTTCCGCAGCGCTCTTGCCGCTGCGGTTGTCCTTGACGACGTCGAAGCTGAGCTTCTGGCCTTCAACGATGGTGCGCAGGCCGGAACGCTCGACGGCCGAGATGTGGACGAACACGTCCGCGCCGCCGTCGTCGGGCTGGATGAAGCCGAAGCCCTTGGTGGAATTGAAGAATTTCACGGTGCCGATGGTCATGACGATTACCTTTCAATCGGTCATTGCAGAGTACCCGCCACGTCAAGACGCAGCAGGCGGGTTAGATCGATTTTGGGAGAGGAAGATCGTCAGCGGCGCGTTTCGCGCGAAAACAAAGTTCAGCAGCAAGATCGATGGATCTCATATAATGTTGAAATGTGTCCGTGGCAAGGCCTGACTGCTGTTTTGCTCGACGCGTCCAATTTTGCGAGTAAAAAACGCCGGCTTTCATTTGGCGAATGCGCAAAAATCAGCTTTAATCGAGGTCATGAAAGCGCACCGCTTCCTTGTCCTTTTCGCCCTGGCGGCTCTCGAAGCTTTCGCCGTTCCGGCGCGGCTCGCGGCGGCTCGAGCCCGCGAACTCAAGCCTCAGGCCCAAGCCCGCCCGGCCCAGAGCCCCGGCTCGGGCGCGCGCAGGCGCGACAGCAGGCGCTCACGGATCTGTTCGCCCGGTTGCGGCAGGCGCCCGGATCCGCACGCCGCCGCTCCGGTGCGCGCCGATCATCGTCCGGCTGTGGGGCCGTTCCGGCTCGCCCACCGCCGATCTGCTGATGGCGCGGGCCGAAAGCCTGTTGAAAGCCGGAGACGGCGCGACGGCGGGGGCGCTGCTCGACCGCGTCGTGATGCTCTATCCGGACTGGACGCTGGGCTGGCGGCGCCGGGCGCAAGCCGCCTTGCTTCAGGGCGACAGCGAAGGCGCCATGCTCGACCTCGACCATGCCCTCGTCATCGAGCCGCGCGACTTCATGGCCATGACCGAACTCGCCGCGCTGATGCGCGCCGAAGGCCGCAACGCCCCGGCGCTGGAGCTGCTGCGCCGCGCGCTCGACGATCGATCCGCAGAACGACCAGCTCCGCCATGAGGCGGAGCAGCTCGAACGGCAGATCGAGGGCAATCGGATCTAGCTTCAGACCGCCACGCTGTGGCGGGCGGCGCGGGTCGGCAGATAGGCGTCGAAAGCCGCCGCGACAAGGCGCATGAAGGGGCGTCCGGTCTCGGTGATCGAGACCCGCCGCCCCTCCTGGAACGCAACGCCCTCCCGGATCAGTTGCGCCAAATCCGCCTGGGCCGCGTCGAAAGCCGACGACGTCGCCAAGCATGTTTTCCGCGATCACGCCGTAATCGACGGAGAAATCGCACATCAGCCGCTCGATCACCGCCGCGCGGGCGAGATCGTCGCGCGTGAAGGCGGCGCCCTTGACCGTGGCGAAACGTCCGGCCTCGATGGCCCGACGCCATGTGCCGACGTCGGCGGCGTTCTGGACATAGCCTTGCGGCAGGCGGCCGATCGACGAGGCGCCGAACGGCAGCAGCGCGTCGGCCTGGTCCACGGTATAGCCCTGGAAATTGCGCCGCAGTTTTCCGGCGCGCATGGCGATGGCCATCGGGTCGTCGGGCAAGGCGAAATGATCGAGGCCGATGGCGACATAGCCTCGCTCGGCCAGCGTCTCGCCGGGCCGTCGCGGCCTGCCGCAGGCGCTCGGCCGCGCCGGGCAGGGCCGCCGCGTCGATCAGCTGCTGCCTCTTGGCGAACCAGGGCGCGTGGGCGTAGCCGAACAAAGCCAGACGGCTCGGGGCGAGCGACGCCGCGAGTTCGGCGGTGTTGACCACGTCGTCCTCGGTCTGGAAGGGCAGGCCGTACATCAGGTCGAGATTGATGGCGCGGAATCCGGCGACGCGCAGCAGGCCGACGGCGCGCTCGACCACCTCGAACGGCTGGATGCGGCCGATGGCCTCCTGCACATGCGGGTTGAAATCCTGCACGCCGAGGCTGACGCGATTGAAGCCCGCGCCGGCAAGCGCGAGCGCGAGATCGCCGTCGACGTGGCGCGGATCGAGTTCGATCGAGATTTCGGCGTCCGGCGTGAAATTGAAATGCCCGCGCAGGGAATCGGTCAGCTCGCGCAGCCTTTTGCCGCCGAGCAGGCCCGGCGTGCCGCCGCCCCAATGGGCGTGGACGACCTCGGCGCGCGGGCGAGGCCTTGGCGACCATGTCGATTTCGCGGGCGAGCGTCTCGGCATAGGCGTCGAGCGGCTCGTTCTTGCGCGTGGCCCGGGTGTGGCAGCCGCAATAGGTGCAGAGCTCGCGGCAATAGGGCACGTGGAGATAGAGCGAAAGCCCGGTTTCCGCCGGCAGCGCGCCGAGCCAGCCGGCGAACTGGTCCGGCCCGATCGCATCGGAGAAATGCGGAGCGGTCGGATAGCTCGTGTAGCGGGGCACCGATTTCTCGGCCAGAACCAGATTTGACGGAAGGGCGCTCATTGAAGACTTCTGTCATGGCGCGCCAAAACGCTCTTTGATGAAGATCAATGAAGAGGGACGAAACTGACGCCGCCCGGCGGCCGGGCCGTTGCGCCCCGGGGCGGAGGCGTGCATGATGGCCCGCAACGGAGTTTTCGATGCCGCCGCGTTTTCCCGGTTTTCCTGTCCTCGTCCCCCATCCGCTGCCGGCCCAGGGCCTCGCGCGTCTGACTGAAACGTTCGAGGCGCTGAAGCTCTGGCAGGAAAGCGACCGCGTCGCGGCGCTGGCTGCGCGGCGCCCGGCATTCGCGGGATCGCCTCGACCGGCGCGCAGAAAATCGACGCCGCCTTTCTCGACCAGTTCCCCAGGCTCGAGATCGTCGCCAATTTCGGCGTCGGCTTTGACCATATCGACGTCGAGGCGGCGCGCGCGCGGGGCGTCGTCGTGACCAATACGCCGGGCGTCCTGGTCGACGAGGTCGCGGATGCGGCGATGGGGCTGCTGCTCTGCGCCGTGCGGCAATTGCCGCAGGCAGACGCCTTCGTCCGGCGCGGCGACTGGGCAAAAGGGCCGTTTCCGCTGTCCGCCTCGCTCAACGGGCGGGTTCTGGGCGTGCTCGGCCTTGGCGACATCGGCCGCGCCATCGCCCGCCGCGCCGAGGCCTTCGGGCTGAAAATCGCCTATCACAATCGCCGCCGCCGCGACGACGCGCCCTATGCCTACGCCGCCTCGCCGGTAGAGCTGGCGCGGGCCTGCGACATTCTCGTGGTGGCCGCGCCCGGCGGGCCGCAGACGCGCCATATCGTCGACGCGAACGTGCTGGAGGCGCTGGGTCCTCGCGGAATCCTCGTCAATATCGCGCGCGGCTCGCTGGTCGACACCGCCGCTTTGATCGCGGCTTTGCAGCAGGGAACGATCCAAACCGCCGCGCTTGACGTATTCGAGAGCGAGCCCGACGTCCCTCCGGAGTTGCGGGCGATGCCGCAGGTCGTTCTGGCCCCGCATATCGGTTCGGCGTCGGTCGCGACGCGCGAGGCGATGGCGGCTCTCGTCGTCGACAATCTGGCGTCGTGGGCGTCGGGCGCAGGCGCCGTCACGCCTGTCGCCTGAAGTCCCTCGCCGGGGCGGGCGTTGCAGGCTAGAACAGGGCCTTGATCAGGATTTTTCATGTCATCCGCTGTCGCTTTCGTCTTCCGCCCTCAAGCCCATCCGCCCGTCGCTCACGGCAAGATCGGCGTCCTGCTGGTCAATCTCGGCACGCCCGAGGGCACGGGCTATTGGCCGATGCGCCGCTATCTGGCCGAATTCCTGTCCGACCGCCGCGTGATCGAGACGTCGCGCGCGCTGTGGCTGCCGCTGCTGCATCTGGTGATCCTCACCACCCGCCCGGCCCGCAAGGGCAAGGATTACGAAGTCATCTGGAACAAGGAGCGCAACGAGGGGCCGCTGAAGACGATCACGCGGGCGCAGGCGGAAAAGCTCGCCCAGCGCGTCGCGGGCGGCGCCTTCGGGCCGGGCGGCGAAAAAATCGTGGTGGACTGGGCCATGCGCTACGGCGAGCCCTCGATGGCCTCGCGCATCGCCGCGTTGCAGGCGCAGGGCTGCGACCGGCTGCTGGTGGTCCCGCTCTATCCGCAATATTGCGCCGCGACCAGCGCCACCGTCGCCGATCGCGCCTTCGACGCGCTGAAGGCCTTGCGCTGGCAGCCGGCGCTGCGCATCGCCGCGCCGTTCTACGACCGCCCGGCCTATATCGAGGCTTTGGCGACGTCCCTGCGCGAAGGGCTGGCGAAGCTCGCGTACGCGCCGGAACAGATTCTGGTCTCCTGGCACGGCATTCCGCAGGATTATTTCGACAAGGGCGATCCCTATTATTGCCATTGCGCCAAGACGACGCGGCTGCTCAGCGAAGCGACGGGACTCGGCGATCAAATGCTGATGACCTTCCAGTCCCGTCTGGGCCCGAAGCAATGGCTCAAGCCCTATACGATCGAAACCGTGAAGGCGCTGGCCGCGCAGGGCGTGAAGCGGCTGGTCGTCATCGCGCCGGGCTTCGTCTCGGATTGCCTGGAAACGCTGGAGGAGCTGGCCATCGAGAATCGCCGCGCCTTTCTGGAGGCCGGCGGCGAGGATTTCGCCGTATTGCCATGTCTGAACGATAGCATCGAGGGATTGGATGTGATCGCGGACGTCGTGCGGACGGAGGTTTCGGGATGGATATGAGCGCTTTCTGCATCGTGCAGACGACGATTGACGACGTGGTTCGGGCCGACGACATCGCCGAGGCCCTGATCGAGCGGAAACTGGCGGCCTGCGTGCAGATCGCGCCGGTGACCAGCCATTATGTCTGGCAGGGCGCGCCCGCCAAGGAGAAGGAATTCTTGCTCGCGGCCAAGGCGCGTTTGGCGGATTTTCCCCAGATCGCCGCCGCGATCCGCGCCCTGCACCCCTACCAGACGCCCGAGATCGTCGCGCTGCCGATCCTTGCCGGCGACGCGGCCTATCTCGACTGGGCGCGGCAGGCGACGCGAACGCGTCGGCGGCTGAGTCAGCGCGCGGCGTTGCGGCGAAAGATCACACTGAGATTGTTGGCCGGCATTTCGAAGATCTGGGGCGGCCCGAATCCCGCGATGTCGGCGCAGGCGGCGACCGCCTCGAGGTCGCGCACGCCCCAGGCGCCGTTCTGCGCGCGCAGGCTTTCGTCGAAGGCCTCGTTGCTCGGCGCGGTATGGGCGCCGCCGCGCTTGTAGGGGCCGTAAAGATAGAGCGGCGCGCCCGCCGGCAGCACGGCTCCGGCGTGGGCGAACAGGCCTTCGGTCGCGGCCCAGGGCGAAATATGGATCATGTTGATGCACAGGATCGCGTCGGCTTTTTCGATGGGCCAATAAGGCGAGGCGGCGTCGAGATCGAGCGGCCCGCGCACGTTGGCGACGCCCGAGGCCGCGACCCACGCCGCGATGCTGGCGCGCTCGTTCGCGCCCGGGTCGGTCGGCTGGAAAGTCAGCTTCGGCAGGTTCGCGGCGAAATGGACGACATGTTCGCCCGATCCGCTGGCGAGTTCCAGAACCAGCCCCTCCTCGGGCAGGCCGAGCGCAGAACGTCGAGAATCGGGTCGCGGTTGCGGCGGGCGGCGGGGGCGTAGAGGCGCGGGTCTTCCATGCCGGCCATTATCGCCGGAACGCCGCCGGAGGAAAACGCAATTCTCGCGGCGCCCCGTTCGCTGCGCCTATTGCAACCCGCGCGCCCCCGCTTAAGATCGCGCCGCACTGGCCGGGCTGAATTCGTTCGCGGCCTTCTTCGACCCGGAGCGCCGCGCTTGAACACGATTGGTCCCGTTCTCATCACCGGCTGTTCGAGCGGGGTCGGCCATGCCGCCGCGCTCGCCTTCCGCGCCGCCGGGTTCGAGACCTTCGCCACGGCGCGAAACCTCGCCGCGCTCGACGACTTGCGCGCCGCCGGCTGCCAGGTGCCTCGCCCTCGACGTCGCCGACGAGGATGCGCGGCGCGCCGCCGTCGCCGCCGTCGAGGAGCAATTCGGCGCGGTCGGAATTCTGGTGAACAATGCCGGCTATGGCCAGTACGGCCCCATCGAAGAGCTCCCGCTCGACCTCCTGCGCCGGCAGTTCGAGACCAATGTGTTCGGCGCGATAGGTCTGTCGCAGCTCGTCCTGCCGGGGATGCGCCGGCAAGGTTTTGGCCGCATCGTCAATGTGAGTTCGGTGGCGGGGCGCGTCAGCGTGCTGGGCGGGGGCGCCTATCACGCCTCGAAATTCGCGCTCGAGGCGCTCGCCGACGCGCTGCGGCCGGAAGTCGAGCCCTTCGGCGTCGCGCTGGTCAATGTGCTGCCGGGGCCGATCGCCACCCATTTCGAAGCGACCTTGCTGAAGTCGATTCCCGAATGCGGCGACGACAGCCCCTATAAGGCGTTCCGGGCCGATCTGATTCGGCGCATGCGCAAATTCCTGCGCCCGGGCGGCTTCGGCGTCATGACCGCCGAACAGGTCGCGGCCGTCGTGCTGAAGGCCGCCACGGCGCCGCATCCGCGCACGCGCTACAATGTCGGCTTCATCGCCCGGTTCGGTCCGCTCGGACGCGCGCTGACGCCCGACCGGATCGTGGATCATATGACGCGCCGGGATTTATCGCGCGGCTAGGCGAGATTTATTTGTAATAGCCGACGCCGCAGGCGTAATCGTCGTCCACCCGCGTCACGAAGCTCGTCTTGGGCGCAGGCTTCGGATCGGTCGGCTTTGCGAACAAATAGCTGACCTCGGTGATCTCGCCTTCCGGCTTCTGTCCCGCGACGTAAATTTCCTGACCAAAGGCCTTGCCCGTCGGGTCCTTCAGGGTCCTGACGTCCTGGCCGAGCAAGTCCTTCGCATTGGCATTGCCCATGGCGACGAATTTCCCGTTCCCGACATTGGTGCAGAACACATAAATATCGCCGTTCACGAACCGGCCCGAGCCCTGGTTGAACGCGTCAAAGGCCTGCTCCCGGTTGACCTTCACCTCGGCGACCACGTTCCGGAGCATGGCCTTGGCCTCGTAGCCGTCGGCCAATCGCGATGTCTGGGCGAAAGCAGCCGGAGAAAGCGCGAGGACAGCGCCGGACGCCGCGGCAATGACGATTTTGCGAACCATGACATTTCCCCTTGATGGCTTGTTCTGATTTTTGCGCGTGGCGTTCTCCGCCCTGGTCGAGAGGCTACAACATCGCGAAATGGCGCCATCCCCCACCAAAGGAGGAGCGGGGCGTCCGGCTGTCGAAGGTCGCTTTTTGGCGCCGGGCGGGCCTGTCAGCCCGCCGCCTTTTCCGCCATCAGCTTTTTCTCCCAGGCCAGGGCCTGGCGCACGATCTCGTCGAGATCGTCGTGGACCGGCGTCCAGCCGAGCTTTTCGCGCGCCCGTTCGTTGGCGGCGACGATGGCGGCCGGATCGCCGGGGCGGCGTCCCGAGATTTTGACGTCGAAATCGACGCCCGAGACGCGCTTCACCGTCTCGACCACTTCCAGCACCGAATAGCCGCGCTTGTAGCCGCAATTGCAGACGAGGCTTTCGCCGCCGGCGCGCAGATGCCGCAGCGCGGCGCTGTGGGCGCGGGCGAGATCGGTGACCTGGATGTAATCGCGCAGGCAGGAGCCGTCGGGCGTCGGGTAATCCGTGCCGAACACCTCCATGCCCGGACGCAGGCCGAGCGCCGCCTGAACCGCGACCTTGATCAGATGGGTGGCGTTGGGCGTGGATTGCCCGGTGCGGCCCTTGGGGTCGGCGCCGGCGACGTTGAAATAGCGCAAGGCGACATAGCGCAGGTCATGGGCGCGCGAGACGTCCTCCAGCATCCATTCGACCATCAGCTTGGAGCGGCCATAGGGCGAGACGGGCTTGAGCGTTTCGTCCTCGGTCACCGGATTTTGCTCCGGCTCGCCATAGACGGCGGCGGTGGAGGAGAAGATGAAATGCTTGACGCCGGCTTCGACCGCGCAGGCGAGCAGGCTGCGGGCCGACGCCGTGTTGTTGAGATAATAGCCGAGCGGATCGGCGACCGATTCCGGCACCACGATCTTGGCGGCGAAATGGATGATCGCCTCGATCTTCCGGCTTTTCAGCAGATCCCTGACAAGGGCCTCATCGCCGAAATCGCCCGACGACCAGTTCGGCCTTCGCCGGCACGGCGGCGCGCCGCCCGGTCGAGAGATTGTCGAGCACGACCACGTCTTCGCCCGAATCGACCAGTTCATGGGCCATATGCGACCCGATATAGCCGGCGCCGCCAGTCACGAGGACGGTCATTCTTCGCTCTTTCCGTTGAGGTTTCCGCGCCGCCCGGCGCTGTCGCCTTTTAGACCACAAAATCGCCAAGGCGAAGCCGCCAAGGTCGGCATAAAGGGATTTCAACTTTTCTAGCGCAAAGCATCGGTCGGTGATAGAAGCCGGGCCGCCCCGCCGATATCCTCCGTCAGCGCCCAACGAAACGGACCATTCATGCCGAAGAAAATTCGCAAAGCGGTTTTCCCGGTCGCCGGCCTCGGCACGCGCGTTCTGCCCGCCACCAAGACCGTGCCGAAGGAAATGCTGACCGTGGTCGACCGCCCGGTGCTGCAACATTGCGTCGAGGAGGCGCGCGAGGCGGGCATCGAGCATTTCGTCTTCGTCACCGGCCGCAACAAGGCGGTGATCGAGGATCATTTCGACATCGCCTACGAGATGGAAGAAACCCTGCAGCGCCGCGGCAAGCTCAAGGAGCTTGAGGGCCTGATGCGCCGATCTTCCGGCCGCCGGCGCGACCAGCTTCACCCGCCAGCAATCGCCGCTCGGCCTCGGCCACGCCGTCTGGTGCGCGCGCGACATCATCGGCGACGAGCCCTTCGCCGTGCTGCTGCCCGACATGATCACCCTTCCGGGCGCGAGCGGAAAACGCTGCCTGCAGCAATGCATCGACACCTATAACGAGCACGGCGGCAACGTCATCGCGGTCGAGCAGGTTCCGATGGAAGACACCCATCAATATGGCGTCGTCGCCAAGGGCCAGGAGTTCGGGCCGTCCTTCGAGATCACGGGCATGGTGGAAAAGCCCGCCAAGGGCACGGCGCCGTCGAATTACATCATCTCGGGCCGCTATGTGCTGGAGCCGCAGATTTTCGACCTGCTAGCCAAGGGCCAGAAGGGCGCCGGCGGCGAGATCCAGCTCACCAATTCCATGATCGAACTGGCGCAGGTGCAGAAGTTCTTCGCCCGGCATTTCGACGGCAAGACCTATGACACCGGCTCGAAGGTCGGCTTTCTCGCCGCCAATGTCGCCTTCGCCCTCGCGCGCCCCGACATCGAGCCGGCCTTTCGCGCCGAATTGAAGCGGATCGTCGGGACTTTGTGAGGCCGACGCGGCCGAGAGTCTGCACGCCGGCGGCCTTTCGCCGGGCTCTTGACAGTCAAAGGCATAGGCCAATGGAATTATTGCTGCAGCCGCAGTCCGACCATCATGATGTTGGCGGTGTAGTCCGAGCCCGCCTGGTTCGACGTCATGCGCTGGAAGGTATAGGCGCCCTTCACGACGATGCTGCGGGTGACATTGTATTCCGCCTTCAACCCCGCCGAATAATAGGTCTGCACCAGCGGGTTGCCCGGATAGGTCTCCTCCTGGATTCCGGCCGTGGCGGTTATCGTGAGATCGCGCCGCAGCGCATGCGCCACCTCCAGCGTCGCGCTGCGGTTGATCATGCCCGAGGCGCCGACGACCGTGGTCTCGTCCATTGTAGTCAGCGTGCGCAGGGTCACTTTGGTCAGCGGCGTCGCCGTCCAGACCAGTGAAATGTCGAACACGGGACCGCGCAGATTGGCGAGGCGCGGATCCTGGTAATTGCGGTCGGCATAGCCAGCCGACGCCGTGCCGACCAGCAGGCGCGTCAGTTCGAACGTCGAGCCGGCCGTCACCGAGACGCCGTCGGAATTGCGCGCATAGCCGGTGGTGCCATAGGTCGTGTCGTGGATGCGCTGGTCGACAAAGCCTTCGACGAAGGGTTTGACGCCGGGCGTGAGTTCATAAGCCGCGCGAAGCGTCAGGCCGTAGTCGTCGTAGGAATCGCGCGACAGATATTGGGTCGAGCCGTCGGCGAAATGGGCGTCGGCCCAATAGGTCCGCTCGAACGAGCCGCGCAGCGTCACTTCGGTCCGGTTGAAGGTCCTGGCTGACGCCGAGGCCGCCGCCATAGGTCGCGACCAGCGGGCGCGACGCCAGCGCGGTCGACAGGCCATTGTTGTAGAGATTGGGCGACGACTGGTACTGGGTCGAAATCGTGTAATTGCCGTCGATATTGATCTTGGTGTCGCGCGTGACGTCGATGCGCGCCAGGAACTTGCCGTCGCCGTCCGGCGCGTCGGCGCTGGAATCCCTGAAATAATCGTCGTAGCCCATCCGCATGTCGCCGACGAAACTGTGGTTCGACCAGTTGGATTCGCCGGCGAGGCCGACTTCCTCGCGCAGGAAGGACGAGCCGCGCAGGTTCGACGAGCCGCCGGGCGCCTGGTTGGGATTGGAATTATAGCCGAAATCCGTCTCTTCATAGGCGTGGGCGCGCAACGGGCCGGCGTCGAAGCCGATCGGCGCGAACGGGTCGGAATCGACTTTCGGCTTGGGCTTCGGCGTGATCGGCGCCGGCATGGCGGTGGTCGGCGCCGGCGCCAGCAAGGCCGGGTCCATCGTTTCGGTCCGCAGGCCGAGCGCCGCCCTGCGCCGCGCCTCCGCGGAAGTCGGATAGGCGACGAGGTCGGGCAGCGGGTGCGCGACCGTTTTCCTGTTGGATTTCGCCATTGTCTTGAAGGCGCGCGGCTTGCCGTAATTGGCGCTCGACGCGGCGGGCGGCGCGACGCCCGTTTCGGGATAGTAAGAGTTCGGCAGCGGCGCCCCGGTCGGGGGCGTTCCGCCCGGCAGCGGCGGCGCGCCGGCGCCGGGGCTAAAAGGCGACGCGGAATCCGCAGCCGAGGGACGCAGATCCAGGCTTTGCGCGCGCGCGTCGGCAAAAGGCGCGCAGCCCAGCAGCAGCGCGCAGGCCCACGCCCGGACGTGTCCGCCGATCGCGAGGCGATTGCGCGCAAAAGAGATCGGTTTCGCGGCGCGATTCGACGGACAAGCTCTGGCCTCGCGGCGCGACGGGGCGGACGTCGCGCTCCAAGCCAGCGTTAGGCGTTTATGGTTAAAAGAGCCTTACTTTTGCCTCGCCGCCGCTCGCTCCACCTCGCCGTCAGGCGGCGAGGGTGGGATAGTCGGTGTAGCCTTCGGCGCCGCCGCCATAGAGCGTCTTCGCATCGAGCGGATTGAGCGGCGCGTCGCGGCGCAGGCGCTCGACGAGGTCGGGATTGGAGATGAACGGCCGTCCGAAGGCGACGAGGTCGGCCGCGCCGCTCTCGACCGCTTCCAGCGCCAGCGCGCGATCATAGGAATTGTTGGCGATATAGGCGCCGCTGAAAGCCTTGCGCAACGCCGAATAATCGAACGGGGCGACGTCGCGCGCGCCGCCGGTGGCGCCTTCGATGACATGAATATAGGCGAGCTTGCGCGCGTCGAGCTGGCGGACCAGATAATCGAACAATGCCTGCGGATTGCTGTCGCTGACGTCATTGGCCGGGCTGACCGGCGAGAGCCGGATGCCGATTCGGCCGGGCGGCAGGATCTTGGCGATGGCGTCGACGACTTCAAGCGTCAGGCGGCAGCGGTTCTCGATCGAGCCGCCATAGGCATCGGTGCGGTGGTTCGAGCCGTCCTTCTGGAACTGGTCGAGCAGATAGCCGTTGGCGGCGTGGATTTCGACGCCGTCGAAACCGGCGTCTTTGGCCCGGCCGGCGGCGCGGGCGTAATCGGCGACGATGCTGGGGATTTCGTTCAACTCCAGCGCGCGGGGCTCGGACACGTCGACGAAGCCGTCGGCGACGAAGGTCTTGGTCTTGGCGCGGATGGCGGAGGGCGCGACCGGCGCGCCGCCGCCCGGCTGCAGCGAGACATGGGAGACGCGGCCGACATGCCAGAGCTGGATGAAGGTCTTGGCGCCGGCTTCATGCGCGGATTCGTTGATTCGCCGCCAGCCGCGCGCCTGTTCGTCGGTGTAGATGCCCGGCGTGTGGATATAGCCCTGGCCCTGCTGCGAAATCTGCGAGGCTTCGGTGATGAGCAGGCCCGCGCTGGCGCGCTGCCGGTAATAATCCACCATCAGATCGTTGGGCGCGTCGGTTCCCGGCGTGGCGCGATTGCGCGTCAGCGGGGCCATCACGATGCGGTTGGCGAGGCGGATGTCGCCGAGATCGTAGGGCTGGAACAGTTTTCTGGCGTGGTGCGGGGACATGGCGGCGATCCTGACTGTGGTCTGCGTGGCAATGGGCTTGCCTGCAGCTAGGCATTGGATCGCCTTGTGGCAATGCCCCCGCGACGCCCTGTCGCGGCAAGGACGGTTCTGCGAAAATGAAAGTTACGGCTCGCCCAGCGCCGAGAGATAGAGATCGAGGATTTCTTCCTCTTCCCGCCTCTTGTTGGCGTCCTGTTTACGGATCGAGACGATTTTCCGCATGATCTTCACGTCGTAGCCGTTGCCCTTGGCTTCGGCATAGACTTCCTTGATGTCTTCGGCGAGCGCCTTCTTCTCTTCCTCGAGACGTTCGATTCGTTCGATGAAGGCTTTCAGATGGCCGCCGTCCAGCGTGTTCGCGCCCATTGTCGTCCTGTGCAGGTTTGGGAAATCGGGCCCCTGAATTGAACCAGAGCGGCGCGGGCGTCAAGCGGGGGCTCAATTCCCGCGCGGCGGGTCGGCGCGCGAGCCGAAATATTCCACGCCATTGGTCTCGGCGCGCGCCAGAATCGGCGGCAGGATGCGCGCGAACAAGGCCGCCCAGGCCTCGCATTGGTCGGGCGCCTGCGCGAGGTCCTGCCGGATTTCGACCAGCGCGCCCGGCAGCCCGCGCCGGGTCGAATGCTCGTACATGCTGTCGCCGATCAGCGCGCCGTCATAGGGCTCGTTGTCGCCCACTTCCAGATTTTCGGCGCGCAACGCCTCGATCAGGGGACGGGCGAGGCGCGAATCCTCGTCCCACAGCACGCCGACCTGCCAGGGTCGCGAGCGGCCCTGGAAACAGGGCGTGAAGGAGTGAATCCCGAGAAGCGCGGGGACGAGGCCGCGCGCCTGCGCCGCGTCGATCAGCCCCGTGCAGGCGCTCCGGTAGGGGCGCCAATAGGTCTCGATCCGCCGCGCGATTTCTTCCGCTCCGATGCGGGCGTTGCCGGGAATGATGGCGCCATCCGAAATGCGCATGACCAGCGTCGGATCGTCCTCGCCTCGATTGGGATCGATCAGCAGCCGGGAGAACAGGGCGAGCGCCGCCGGAGCGCCGGTCATCGCCGCGAGCCGCCGCGTGACCGTCTCGGCGCCGATGTCGTAGGCGATGTGGCGGGACAGCGATTCGCGCTGCAGGCCGAGGTCGCCATAGGCCGGCGGCAAGGCGTTGCGGGCGTGGTCGCAGAACAGGATCAGGCGCTGGTCGGCAGCGCCGGGGACGAGTTCATAGGGCCGGAAAGTCTCGGCGGCGAACGCGGTCTGGTCGTCGGGGCAAATCTTCAAAGCGCGCCACAATTCTCCGCTTCTGAGACAAATCTAATCTAATCCGCATCGACGCGGTCGGGCAACAAGGTTAAAAGACTTTTCGCGCCGAGGTTGAGCGTTGCCTGCGCTCTTCCGCAGCTTTCGGCGCAATGATTCCGTGCACCGTGGCGAGATTGATATGGAAGGAGCGCGATGAAACGGGCGCGAACGCTTTCAGGACCGGCCGCCTTCCTGCTCATGGCCGCCGTGTCGGTCGCGCCTGCCCGCGCCGATTTCCGCCTCTGCAACAACACCACCGCCCGCGTCAGCGTCGCGCTGGCCTATACCGACGGCTCGAGCTGGATCAGCGAGGGCTGGTGGAACATCAAGGCCAGCAATTGCGAGACCCTGCTGCGCGGGCCGCTGGCGGCGCAATATTACTACATCTACGCCATGGACGAGCGCGGCGGGCAGTGGAAGGGCAAGGCCTTCATGTGCACCCGCGACCGCGAATTCCGCATCGAGGGCCGCGAGGATTGTTTCGTGCGCGGCTTCGACCGGTCCGGCTTCTTCGAGGTCGACACCGGCAAGGACGCCAAGAACTGGACGGTTCAGCTGACCGACCCCGCCCAGCCGCACTGATCGCAAAAACAACAAGAAAAACCCGACAACCCATTCGAGGAAGCCCGATGAACAGGCGCCGACGCCGCTGCAAGATCCTGGCTACGCTGGGACCGGCCTCCAATGACGAGGCCTCGATCGAGAAGCTGTGGCGCGCCGGCGCCGACGTGTTCCGAATCAACATGAGCCACGCCAATCCGGACGCCATGCGCGAGACGGTGGCCATGATCCGCGCGGTCGAGGAGCGCGTCGGCCGCCCGATCGGCGTGCTGGTCGATCTGCAGGGGCCGAAGCTGCGCGTCGGCGTCTTCGCCGGCGGCGGCGCGGATCTCCTTGTCGGCGAGACCATCGCCTTCGATTCCGACCCCACGCCCGGCGATTCCACGCGCGTCTGCCTGCCGCATCCGGAAATCCTGTCGGCCTTGGCGCCCGGCCACAAATTGCTGATCGACGACGGCAAGCTGCGCCTGCATGTGGTCGAGGCCACGGGCGACCGCGCCGTCGCCCGGGTCGACGTCGGAGGCCGCATTTCCAACCGCAAGGGCGTCAGCCTGCCGGACACGGAAATCGCGGTGGCGGCCATGACCGACAAGGACCGACTGGACCTCGAGGCGGCGGTCGAGACCGGCGTCGACTGGATCGCCCTGTCCTTCGTGCAGCGGGCGAACGACGTGCTGGAGGTCAAGCGCCTGACCGGCGATCGCGCCCTGGTGCTGGCCAAGATCGAGAAGCCGCAGGCCATCGCCCGGCTCGACGAGATCATGGCGGTCGCCGACGCGATGATGGTGGCGCGCGGCGATCTCGGCGTCGAAATGCCGCTGGAGAAGGTCCCCGGCCTGCAGAAGCGCATCACCCGCGAGGCGCGCAAGCACGGGCGCCCGGTGGTGGTGGCGACCCAGATGCTGGAAAGCATGATTTCCTCGGCGGCGCCCACGCGCGCCGAAGTCTCCGACGTGGCGACCGCCGTGTTCGAGGGCGGCGACGCCATCATGCTCTCGGCGGAAAGCGCGTCGGGAAAATATCCGGTCGAGGCCGTGACCATGATGAACAGCATCGCCGAAGAGGTCGAGCAGGACCCTGTCTATCGCTCGATCATCGCCGCCCAGCGCTCCGCGCCGGAACGCACCGGCGCCGACGCGGTGGCCATCGCCGCCCGCGACATGGTCGAAACGCTCGACCTCAAGGCCATCGTCGCCTGGACGGCCTCGGGCGCCACGGCGCTGCGCATCGCGCGCGAGCGTCCGCGCGCGCCGATCCTGGCGCTCACGCCCAATCGCGACACGGCGCGGCGCCTGACCGCGGTCTGGGGCGTGGAATCGGCGGTCACCAAGGACGCCAACGACGTCAACGACATGGCCGATCGCGCCAGCAAATTCGCCGTGCGGCAGGGGCTGGCGGCGCCGGGCGACCGCATCCTGATCATCGCCGGCGTGCCGTTTGGCACCCCCGGCGCGACCAACATGCTGCGCCTCGCCTTCATCGCCGAGGATGGGCTTCGGGCGGTTTAGGCGAACCAGGAACGCGTAATAAGTTCACACGCATGGCCCCCTAGGGACGGAGACAGGTTCAGCTCGATTGCTGAACATCCTGATCGGGTCGGCGAATATCTCGTCCTGAGCGCGTTAGTCGCGTTCACACAGAGCGCGTTTTGACGAGAGTTTCTCACTTATTCAGATCCCATTGAATAAGCTTCTTCGCAGCCGTGCCGAAGGGGCCGAGTTGATAGACGGCTGCGCCAGCCGGGAGAAGGTGAATGACTCAAACGGTTCGGCGATCATCCGGTCGAGATACGCGATGGGCGCGTTGCCGGTGCTGACATGCGGATTGAAGTGCTCACCGGCCCCGATCTGCTCAAAATTTGACACGTAATCGATAAGGGCGACGTCGATGGCGGGATTGTCGTGCGGAGCGGTGAACGCGCCGATGGGGCCGCCTCTCAGGTTGAACGGTGCTGCGGCAGCAATGATGGCGGCTTGCAGCTTACTCAATTCCGGCGTTACCTTCGCGACAATGCGGCGTCAGGCCTCAATCAACCGACATCTTGCCGGCGAGGCGGCGCAGGAACGCCACGCCTTCGGCGAGTTGCGCGATATCGACATATTCGTCGGGCTGGTGGGCCTGGTCGATGCTGCCCGGCCCGCAGATCACGGCGGGCAGGCCGCCGAACTGGAACTGGCCGGCTTCCGTCGCATAGGGCACGGCGATGGTGTGATTGGCCTGGGCCGCCGCCAGCGCCAGCGTGGTCGCGGGCGAATCCGGCTCCGCGCGCAGGCCCGGGGCCTCGATCTCGACGAAGGTTTCGATTTTCGCGTTGGGGAACTTGCCGAAGCGCTCGGCCGCGAGCGCGGCGCAAACCGCCTCGAATTTCTCCAGCGCCTGATTCTGCGGCGCATGCGGCAGGCCGCGGAACTCCCAGAAGAACTCGCATTGCCGCGCCATGATGTTGCGCGCGGTTCCGCCCTGGATGATGCCGACATGGACGGTGGAGAAGGCCGGCGCGAAGCGTCCGTGCGGGTCGCGATCGGCCTCCAGCTCGCGTCCGATCCGCTCCAGCGCCGCGACCAGCTCGCAGGCGACGTGGACGGCGCTGATTCCGAGCCAGGGTTTCGAGGAATGGGCCTCGTGGCCGGTGACGCAGGTGCGATAGGTGGCGACGCTCTTGTGGGCGTCGGCGACCTGCATCATGGTCGGCTCGCCGATCACCGCCAGAGCCGGGCGCGGCAGGTCGCGCCCGAAGCGCGCGATCGTGTCGAGGCAGCCGGCGCAGCTGGTCTCCTCGTCATAGCTCAGCATGATATGGATCGGCTTTTTCAGCGGCGCCGCCAGGAATTCCGGCGCCATGGCGAGGCAGAGGGCGTCGAAGCCCTTCATGTCGCAGGTCCCGCGTCCGTAAAGCCTGTCGCCGTCGCGGCGCAACGTGAAGGGCGGCGACGTCCATTTCTGGCCGGTGACCGGAACGACGTCGGTATGGCCCGACAGGACCACGCCGCCGTCGACATCCGGCCCGAAGGTGGCGAACAGCGCGGCCTTGTCGCCTTCGGCATTGGGAATGCGGGTGAAGCGCGCGCCCAGCCCGAGCAGATAATCCTCGACGAAATCGATCAGCGGCAGGTTGCTGCGCGAGGATTCGGTGTCGAAGGCCACCAGCCGGTCAAGCAGGGCGATGGCCCGGTCAAGCGTGGAATCGGCGGGGATGTGGGTCATGGATGGGTTTCCGTCGGCGCCGTCGCGCCCCTTCCCTCAAGCATTTTACGCGCCGGCCTGGCCGGGAAAGCGCTCTCCGCCAGCCTCCTGCACCAGGCCGGCGACAGGCGGATGACGGCGCGTCAGTTCAGCACGCGCCGCTCCATCGGGCTGTCGAGGGAAAAGGGCGGGATCTCGGCGTCGAACGACTGGCCGTTGGAATCGACCATCCGGTAGGTTCCCGACATCAGGCCGGAGGCCGTGGTCAGGCCGCAGCCGGAAGTGTAGCTGAAGCTGGCGCCGGGGTCGATGACCGGCGTCTCGCCGACGACGCCGGGGCCCTGGACGATCTCGACCCGTCCGTTGGCGTCGGTGATGCGCCAGGTGCGCTCCAGCAGCTGGACCCGGATGCCGCCGTGGTTGGCGATCTCGATCGTATAGGTCCAGAAATAGCGGTTGAGCGCCGGATCGCTGCGCTCGGCGGCGTAGACCGGGGTGGCGGTGATGTGAATGTCCTGGGTGATGGCGCGATACATGGATCGAATTTGCCTTGGGAGCGGCGCCGCGTCGAGCCCAATTTTTCGGCGAGCCGCGGCTTTTCGCGTCGCGACGCGCGAATTTCAGGCCGCGCGACGGGCCTGGACGTTGCGAGCCTGCAGGCTGCGGGCGGTGGAAACGCCGACGAGCACGACGATGCCGCCGGATTCATTGGTGACCCGGATCTGGCCGCCATGAGACTGGGCGGCGGCGACGGCTTCGATTTCCCGCCAGACGGCGCCGATATCGGTCAACTGCAACGATTTGATATCGTGGCGGGCGCCCGTCGGGTCGATCATCTGGATGTGGTACAGGGTCATGGCGACCTCATTGCGCGCAAGGCTTTCTCGCGACATGCGCGCTTTAGCAAAGCAATATGACGGTTAGATTATGTCGACAGCGTGGAAGTGCTGTCGTTCGGCCGCTTTCGGCTCTTCTCGTGAATCAGGTTTGACGAAAGCTTAATGACGCCCGTTTACGGCCTTTTTGTGTAGAAAACAATGAATAAGTTTGGCGGATTTGTTCCGTCGTGAACCGTCAATGGTCTGACGTGCGGCAATCTACTTCGGGGCGCGGGAGCGGAAAGTCTATTCCGCCGCCGCCAGTTCGTCAGCCGTCGGCCGCGCGCAACAGGGGTTGCAGCAGATGTTCGGCAAGATGGCGCACGACCGGGGCGCAAAGCCCGTCGCCGCACAGCTTATAGGCCGCGCTGGCGCTTGCCGGCAGCGCATAGCTGTCCGGCAGGCCCATCAGCCGGGCGGTTTCGCGCGGCGACAGCAGGCGGGACCGGATGGTCTCATTATGAACTTCGATTAGCGTTTGCCGCGAGCTGCCGCCGCCGGGGGTGCGCAGGCAGCCGGCCAATCCGTCGAAGCGGACTTCGGCCCTTTGGCGCTTGACGCCGTCGTCGTCGATGCGGGTGCGGCGATAGACGGCGCCGACGCTGCGGCGGCCGCTGGCCTGGATCTCCGCGATCTTCTGGCGATGGGCCGGGGCCATCAAGGCCAGCAGGCGCTCGGTGGCCTCGGCGGATCGCCACGGCGCGTCGGCGGGCGAACTCCTCCAGCAGGTCGACCAGTTCGGAATTGCGGCGCGCCGGCTCCGGCAGCCGCCACCAGATCCAGTCGGCCGCGAGTTCTTGCGGGCAGCGCCGCTTGCGCCGCGAGCAAAGCCGGCGAGGACCAGAGCGGCTCCGGCTCGGACTGGATCAGCCGTTCGGCCGCGAGCGGCGCCAGCGCTTTCTGCACGGCGACGAAAAACACGCGCGGGCGCGATTGCGGCGTGAACCAGCGCGCGTCCAGCGTCAGGGCGCCGGTCTGATAGCCGATGTCGTCGAGCGCTGCGACCAATGCGCGAAAATCCCGCTTGCCATGCGAGGTCAGCACCCCGACGACATTTTCCAGAACGATGACGCGCGGCGCGCGGCCTTCGAGCCGCAAAGCGCGCATTTTTTCGTGGAACAGCCAGAACGCGCCGCTGCGGGTCTTCACGCAATCCTCCGCCGCGCCCATGCCCTTGCCGCCGCCGGCGAGCGAAAGGTCCTGGCAGGGAAACGAGGCCCACGCCAGATCGGCCTGGCCCGGCAGCGCTTTCGGCGCGATCGCGGCGAGATCGCCGCCGACGAAATCCTCGCCGCCCCAGTTGGCGCGATAGGAGGCCGCCTTGTCCGCGTCGATGTCATTGGCGAACAGGCAGGTCCAGCCCGCGCCGAGGCCCGCGCGCGCCATGCCGCCGCCGGCGAAAAATTCATAGAAGGTCAGGGGGCGAGGCTGCATGAGTCCGGGCAAGCTGGCTGTTGGGGAAGCGCGAATCGATCCATCCAATCAGTTCACAGCGGAGCGGCTTTCGCCAGCCGGTCTCTCCGGCCGTCCCCAGAAAGCCGCCGGCAGTCGGGCGGCTTCCGCCTGGCCCATCACGCATTCGAAGGCGCGGCGCTCGGCTGTGGCGCGCTTCTCGCCGCCGTCATATTCGATCAAAGCGGCGCGCTCCTCGTAGAGCTCGCGCAGATCCTCCGGCAACAGGTCGAGCAGCGCCCGCCAATCGGCGGGCAGCGGCCGCGCGCCGCCGTCATGAAGGGTGAGGGACAATGCTCGCGCCACGGGCGCCTCCCAAGCCAAAAACCGTAAATCATTGCTATCAATGTTCATAGTTTGTTCTCACGCGCAGCGCAAGCGAATTTTACTCAGAACCGCTGTCTCAGCCGCGATCTTCGGGCAGGATGGGCATGGGCAGGATGGAGACGCCCTCTTCGAGCAAGGCGCTGGCTTCCTCGGGCGAGGCCTGGCCGCGGATCGGGCGCTCGGGCGCCTCGCCGTCGTGAATCCGGCGCGCTTCCTTGGGGAAATCGGCGCCGACGTCGACCGTGGCGGCGACGATCTTGGTGTGAAGGTCATGCGCCATCGCGCGCAATTCGCGGTCTCCGGCGCCGAGCAAGGCGACATTCTGCTTGGGCGGCGCGGCGGGCGCGCGGTCCTTGCGGGCGACGGCCGGGGCCATCACCGCCTTGTTGATCTTCAGGCCATTGCAATGCGGGCAGGCGACGAGGCTGTTGTCGATCTGGAAGTCGTAGGACTCGTTGCTGGCGAACCAGCTTTCGAATTCGTGGCCGTTGTCGCAGACGAGAGCGAAGCGGATCATGGCTCGACCCGATCCGCCAGCAGGGCGTCGAGCTTGCCCGCGAAGTCCAGCGCGTAAAGATCGTCGCAGCCGCCGACATGGCGCTCGCCGATGAAAATTTGCGGCACGCTGGTGCGTCCGCCGGCGCGCGCGCTCATCTCGGCGCGGCGCGGCGGGTCGAAATCCACCGGGATTTCCTCGAACGGGGCGCCCTTTTCCGCCAGCAGCGCCTTGGCGCGCATGCAATAGGGACAGGTCGCCGTGGTGTAGATCACGATCTTCGGCATGAGGCCCTTCTAATTCGGCAAGGCGCGGCGAGCAACGGAAACCTTCATGATTCTGTAACGACCCGCGCGAAAACCAGCGCGTCGACGCGTTTGGCGCCGGCGCGCAGCAGGACGCGGGCCGCGGCATTGAGCGTCGGCGCCGGAGGTCATCACGTCGTCGACCAGCACGATCCTGCGTCCTTCCGCCTCGATGCGCCGCGCCGCCGGGACCTCGAAGGCGCCCTGGATGTTTTTCGCGCGCAGCCGCCGCGTGAGGCCGACCTGCGGCGGCGTCGGCTTGACGCGGATTAGCAGTTCGGTTTCCACCGGAACGGCCGAAAGGGCCTCGATGGCTTTGGCCAATGCCGCGGCCTGGTTGAAGCGGCGGCGCGCGAGGCGCGTCCAGTGCAGCGGAATGGGGACGAGCATATCGGAATCGTCCTGCAGTTCGGCCCCGGCGCGCGCCATCCAGCGGCCCATCGGCCGGGCGAGTTCGCCGCGGTCGCCATATTTCAGGCGATGGACGAGCTGGCGGGCGGGGCCGTCCTCGTAGCGCGCGACGGCGCGGGCGCGCTGGAACACCGGCGGATCGGCCAGCGCGGCGGGCGAGATCGTGCGTCCGCTTTCCCCGGCGGCGAGATCGGCCTCGAACGGCGTGCCGAGCCGCTCGCAAAAGGGGCGCTCGATGAAGCGCATGGCGCCCCAGCACTCCGGGCACAGCCCGCCGCTGTTGCGGCAATGGCGCGGCGGCAGGCGAGGCAGGACGGCGGATAGAGCAGGTCGAGCGCCGAGTCCGCCCGCCCTTTTCAGGGCGCGGGCGCCGTGCAGAAGCCAGGCCGGAGCCTGCGTCGATGGGTCGAGCCGCAACATCGCGCCAGTCTAGCGCGTTTCGGCATTTTGCGCGCAAGGACTTTGACGCAAGCCCCCTGCCGGCGCATAAGGAGCGCGTGTCCAGCCCGCCGCTCATCTTCGATCGCGCCCTCTGGCGCAAGCGCCTGACCCGCGCCCTGCGGGGGGACAGCGCTTGCGATTTTCTGGCCGCGCGCGTCGCCGACGAGCTTGCGTTCCGGCTCTCGACCATCAGCCGGGCTTTTCCGCGCGTGCTCGACCTGGGGTCGCCGCATCCGGCCATCGCCGCGGCGCTGGCCGCGCCGGGACGCCTCGTCGTCCGCGCCGCGCCGGTCGAGGCGGCCTTTTCCGCGCGGGGGCTCAATCTTGTCGCCGACGACGAGGCGATGCCCTTCGCGCCGCAGAGCTTCGACCTCGTCGTCAGCGCGCTCAATCTGCAATTCGCCAACGATCCGCCCGGCGTGTTCGCGCAGGCTCGCCGCATCTTGGCGCCGGACGGCCTGTTTCTCGCGGCGCTGGTCGGCGGCCAGACGCTTTCCGAATTGCGCGCCTGTCTCGCCGAGGCGCAGGCCGAGATCGAGGGCGGCGCCAGCCCGCGCGTCGCGCCCTTCGCCGACCTGCGCGATCTCGGCGGCCTGCTGCAGCGCGCCGGCCTCGCCTTGCCGGTGACCGATTGCGATTCCTTCATCGTGCGCTATCGCGACGCCTTCGGCCTGATGCGCGACCTGCGCGCGATGGGGGCGACCAATGTTCTCGTCGCCGGGGCGCGCCGGCCGCTGCGCCGCGACGTCCTGCTGCGCACGGCGGCGATTTATGCCGAAAAATTCTCCGATCCGGACGGCAGGATCCGCGCGACCTTCGAAATCATCTGGACCTCGGGCTGGGCGCCGCACGAAAGCCAACAGAAGCCGCTCGCGCCCGGTTCGGCGAAAATCCCGCTCAGCGCCGCGCTCGGGGACAAGAGCCGGGAGTCCTGACGCGCAGCCCGACGGAATCGGGAAAAAAGTTAAAGCCAAGATGAAACTTTTTTCGCCCGAGCTGGTCACGTCTCCAGCCCGGTCGAGCCGAACGCTCCCGAAACTCCAGGACAGACCGATGTTTCGCCCCGATCGCCCCGAATGCAGATGCAGGGCATCCGCAACGCTTGTTGGCGGCCGCTCTAACCGCCGCGCCGATGGCCGCCGCCGCTGGCGACAACGCCATGAATTTCGGCAGGCCGACCTCCGGCGAGGGGGTCCCGGCCTGGGTCGTCCGCGATTGCCGTCCGGCGACGGGGGCGGAAATCATGGGAAGGTTCGCGGGCGCCGGTTACTGGTTTTACCGCACGACCGGCGATTTTTGCTATTTCGACCGCCGCCCCAACGTGCTGTGACGTTCAGGTCTTTCTCGGCGCCGTCGCGCCAAGGGCGGCGAGCGCCGCGATTCCCGCCGAGACCAGCACGTTCCAGTCGGCCAGCGAGAGGCCCAGAATCCGGATCGCGACCTCGTCGCACCGCACGATGCGCGTCGTCTCCAATTGCCGGCGGAAGTCCTCCATCGAGGCCGGCTTGACGAAATCGCCGGTGCAATCGGTCGGGCCCGGCCAGAACTTCCATTCCACCCCGGCGTGATAGCCGCCGAAGATGGCGCTGGCGATGAAGATCGCCGCAAGCAAGGCGAGAATAGCCTTGGCCGTGACCGGCTGCGCGTTGCGGGCGAGGAAGATCGCCATCGCGGCCAGCGGCAGCGCCGCGTAATAGGGATAGCGCTGCTTGAGGCACAATTCGCAGGGCTCGAAGCCGAGCAACTGGAACGTCCAGGCTCCGGCCAGCGTGGCCGCCGCGGCCGCCAGCACCAGCACGGCGGTCGGCAGCGGTTGCAGCAGGGCGCGGGCTTGCGCGAGTTTCGTCATGATCACACCAGATGGGCGGCGGCCCAGAAGCCGAAGACGATGATCGCCAGCAGGATCGCGACGAACCACGCGAAATGCTTGTCCATCCAGACGCGGACCGAATCGCCGTAACGGTTCATCGCCGCGGCGACCAGGAAGAACCGCGCGCCGCGCGTGATCAGCGACAGCAGGATGAACAGGGGCAGGTTATAGCCTAGCAGCCCGCTGACGATGGTCACGAGTTTGAAGGGGATGGGCGTGAGGCCCTTCACCAGGATGAAGGCCCAGCCCCAATGCGCGTAGAATTCGCGCAGCACGCCGATGCGCGGGCCATAGCCGTAGAGCGCGATGATCTTCTGGCCGAGCGTGTCGTAGAGCAGCGCGCCGATGGCGTAGCCCAGAATGCCGCCGACCACCGAGGCCGCGGTGCAGACGGCCGCGTAGAACCAGGCCTTGTTGGGCTTGGCCAGCGACATCGGCAGCAGGATGAGGTCGGGCGGCAGCGGAAAGAACGAGCTTTCGGCGAAAGCGATCCCGGCGAGGGCGAGCGTCGAATGGCGGCTTTCGGCCAGCGACAGCGTCCAGTCATAAAGCCTTTTGAACATTCGAATCCGATCTCGCCCGGGTGCGCGGCCTTGTAGCACCTTCCCCGGGCGCGAGCCAAACGTCCCGCGCGACGCTTGTCGCCGGCGGTCTCAAAATGCTCGTCTAAAAATGCCGAACCTTGGCCTCGCGGCGATTGACGGGGCGAAGTTGCGCGCTATGATCCGCGCCGCTTCCGGGCTTTCGGCCCGAGATGCCCCTGTGGCGGAATTGGTAGACGCGCTCGACTCAAAATCGAGTTCCGCAAGGAGTGCTGGTTCGATCCCGGCCAGGGGCACCATATTCCATTCCGAGACTGTCCGTAACAATCCATAATCATCTGATAAATAATAATTATTTACGATTCTTGGCGTCCCAAATGGTCTTGGGTGTCCGAGGATGCCCGCTTGCAGCCACGGCATTTGCGGGTAGAATCGCGGGCGCCGCTCAAAGGAGCGGCGGAAACGCTACCCGCAGGCGCGCGAATGCGGCTCACGGACGCTGAAATCCGAAACGCGAAGGGCCGTGCCAAGCCCTATAAGCTGTCTGATGGCGAATGGCTTTATCTGCTGGCCGAACCATCGGGCTCGAAACTAAGGCGCATGGGCTATCGGTTTGCGGATAAGGAAAAGACGCTTTCCCTGGGCGCCTACCCGCAACTCACATTGAAGGATGCCCGCCATAAGCGGGACGAAGCCAAGGCCTTGGCGGAGTCGGGCGTCGATCCAGGGAGAGCGCCGGCGAGGTGGACAAGGCGCGCCAGGCGTTGGAGCGCGTCAACACCTTCGACGCCAGATCAGCGGACGAAATGATTGAAAAGAAGCGCCGGGAGGGCAAGGCAGGGTTCGTGACTACGCTGCTCGGACCTTGCAGATAAATCGCGTCGGTCCCGGGCGCGCCGGGTCGACGTGATCGTGCCGTCGTTGGTCACGGTCCAGATGGCGGTGTTGTCGCCGTAGTCGCCTTCCGGCGACTCAGAATCTGCACCTTGGCGTCGACGAGGAGGATCGGATCCGACGCGACAATTGAACTGTGGCGGTTTGGTTGGTGGAAACCTCAGCCATGACGCTCTCATATGAAACAACGGGAGTTGTCGATCAAACATCCGCACTCAAGCTTACGGCGCAGCGCCCCACCGCTCGGATGATTGCTCGCTTCGCTGATGATCCGCAGCCCATCCCGAACGGGCCGATACTCCTTAATTGGTATCGCGACTAATGCGTCGGGTGCATTGGCTCCGCCGAGAGGCTTGTTCGACGACGAGCGATGGGTGTGATTGCGGAGAACTGTGCGCGGGGCGTTTCGACCTGCTCCGGAAAGTCATGTTGGCCAGAACGGGGACCGACAGTCGCTGACCGATTGGCTGGCCTCGGTGTCAGCCTGCAAAAACCAGCGCCGCCCCGCCAGTCGGATCTGGCGACGGCAAACCTTTCGGTTGAAACCTTTCAGCTCCGCTCGGTGTTTTCGAATTCTGAATTCGGCGTTTTCCCATTCTGAATCGAGAACGGCACCATGACTGTCTTCGGCGCCGAAACATCCAGGGCTCCCGGGGCGTCGCTGTCCTTTCTGGCCGGCGGGGGCGAGATGGGCGCTCGCATCCGGGCCTTCGACTGGGCCGCCACCGCGCTTGGCCCGGCCGAGGCCTGGCCGCAAAGCCTGAAAACCTCCGTTCGCATCATGCTGACGTCGCGCCAGCCGATCTGGATCGGCTGGGGATCCGATCTCCTGTTCCTGTACAACGATCCCTACAAGGCGATCATCGGCGGCAAGCATCCGCACAGCCTGGGCCGACCCGACCAACGTCGTCTGGAGTGAAATCTGGAACGATATCGGTCCCATGCTGTCGCAGGCGATGACCGGCGTCGAGGGAACCTATTTCGAGAGCTATCTCCTCATCATGGAGCGCAACGGCTATCCGGAGGAGACCTATTATACCTTTTCCTACAGTCCCATCCCCGATGACGACGGCGACGCCGGCGGCATCATCTGCGCCAACAGCGACGACACCCAGCGGGTGATCAGCGAACGCCAGCTCGCGCTGCTGCGCGACCTGTCCGCCGGCACGGCCGACGCGCGCGCCTCCGACGAGGCCTGCCGGCGCAGCGCCCTGGCGCTGGCGACCGATCCGCAGGATATCGCCTTCGCCCTGATCTATCTGGCCGAGGGCGGCGAAACGAACCCGGCCCTGAAGGCGATCTGCGGACTGGAGCGCGGCCATCCGGCGGCGCCGGACTTTCTGGCCAAGGGAGCGTCCAGTTGGCCGACGACCGATGGCCTGTGCGACTCCGACCGGGTCGTTGAACTCGCGGCGCATTTCAACGCCGAATTCCCCTCCGGCTTCTGGTTCAAGCCGCCCGAACGAGCCGTCCTTTTGCCGCTGGCGGCGAGCAGCGACATCGGCTGCCAGGGCGTGCTGATCGTGGGGCTGAATCCGTTCCGGCTCTACGACGACAAGTACCGCAGCTTCCTCAAGCTGGTCGCCGGCCAGATCACGGCGGCGATCGCCAATGCCGAGGCTTACCAGAACGAGCGCCGCAAGGCGGAAGCCCTGGCGGAGATCGACCGCGCCAAGACCGCGTTCTTTTCCAACATCAGCCACGAATTTCGAACCCCGCTCACGCTGATGCTGGGGCCGCTGGAGGACAGGCTGGACAAATCGGCCCATCGGCCGGGCGAGGACGTCGAGTGGATCCGCGTCGTCCATCGCAATGGCTTGCGATTGCTGCGGCTCGTCAACACCCTGCTCGATTTTTCGCGACTCGAGGCCGGCCGGGCGCAGGCGGTTTTCCGGCCCATCGACCTGTCCGCCCTGACCGCCGAGTTGGCGAGCAATTTTCGCGCGGCCACGGACAAGGCCGGCCTGGTTCTGACCGTCGATTGCCCGCCGCTGGGCGAAGACGTCTTCATCGATTCGGACAGCTGGGAGAAGATCGTCCTCAACCTCCTGTCCAATGCGTTCAAGTTCACCCTTCAGGGCCGAGATCGATGTTTCACTGCGGCGGGTGGGCCGCGCCGCGGAATTGTCCGTGCGCGATACCGGCATCGGGATTCCCGAGGCCGAAATTCCCCGCTTGTTCGAGCGCTTCCACCGCGTCGCCAACGCCGGCGGCCGCAGCCATGAGGGCAGCGGCATCGGCCTGTCGCTGGTCAAGGAACTGGCCGCGCTGCACGGCGGAACGGTACGGGTGGAGAGCGGCTGGGGCAGAGGAAGCTGCTTTTCCGTTTCGATCCCGCTGGGACGGGCGCATCTGCCGCCCGAGATGGTCAAGGACGCGCCCGATTCGCTGCCGCGCCTGATGCGGGCCGAGGCTTTCCTCGAGGAAGCGTTGCGCTGGCTGCCGGCGTCGCTGTTCAGCGATCTGGGCCTCGATGCGGAGCTGGCGAAGCCGGCCGCGAGGGATGAGCGGCCGCGCGTGGTGCTGGCCGACGACAATGCCGACATGCGCGATTATGTCCGGCGCCTGCTCGCCGACCGCTATGTGGTGGAGGTCGTCGTCGATGGCGAGGAGGCGCTGGCCGCGATCCGGGCGAAGCGCCCCGACCTGGTGCTGACCGACGTGATGATGCCGCGTCTCGATGGCCTGGGGCTTTTGCAGACGATCCGCGCCGACCCGGAGTTGCGCGACCTGCCGGTGATCCTTCTGTCAGCCCGCGCCGGCGAGGAGGTGGAGGGTCGAACGGCGGGCGCCGACGATTATCTGACCAAGCCTTTCTCGGCCCGGGAGCTGGTTGCGCGCATCGGCGCGGCGGTGGAGCTGGCCCGGGTCCGGCGCCAGGCGGCCGACGCGCTCCGGGCCAGCGAGGCGCGGCTGCGGGCGCTCGTGAACGCCACCTCGCAGGTGACCTACCGCCTGAGCCCGGACTGGTCCGAAATGCGCGAACTCGACGGCGGCGCCATCCTCGCCGGCAGCCAGACGCCAAGGACGGACTGGCTGAAGGACGAGATCCACCCCGACGATTATTCGTCTGTACGGGACGCCATTCAGGACGCCATTCGCACCCGGAGCGTTTTCGACCGCGAACACCGCGGCCGGCTCGCCGACGGCGGCTGGGGCTGGATCCATTCGCGCGCGGTCCCACTGCTGGACGCCGACGGCGAGATCTACGAATGGTTCGGCGCCGCCGCCGACGTGACCGCGCGCAGGACCGCCCAGGAGGAATTGAGCGCTCTCAACGCCGACCTCGAGCGCCGGGTCGATCTGGCGGCGTCGCAACTGGTGCATTTGCAGAAGATGGAATGCATCGGCCAGCTGACCGGCGGCGTCGCGCACGACTTCAACAACCTGCTGATGGCGATCCTGACCAGCCTCGACATCGCAAAGGGCCGCCTCCCGGACGATCCGCGCCTGCTGCTGATCCTCGACAACGCCATCCAGGCGGCGCAGCGCGGGGCGGCGTTGACGCAACGGATGCTGGCCTTCGCCCGCAAGCAGGAGCTCAAGCCAGCGCCAGTCAGCCTGCACGAGCTGGTCAGCGGCATGGCCGACCTGCTCACCCGCTCGATCGGCCCGCAGATCCGCATTCAAACCCATCATGCATTCGGGACGTCGAAGGCGCTGGTCGACAGCAATCAGCTCGAAATGGCCATCCTCAATCTGGCGGTGAACGCGCGCGACGCGATGCCCGACGGTGGAACCCTGACCATCTCCTCCGACGAGGTGTCGATCGCCTCCGGCGGCCCGCTGGCGCCGGGGCAATACGCCCGCCTGCAGGTCGCCGACAGCGGCACGGGGATGGATTCCGAGACGCTCCGGCGCGCGACCGAGCCTTTTTTCACCACCAAGGGCACGGGCAAAGGAACCGGCCTGGGATTGTCGATGGTCCACGGACTGGCCGCCCAATCGGGCGGCCATTTCGAACTGCGCAGCGAACCCGGGCGCGGCGCCGTCGCCGAAATCCTGTTGCCGCTGTCGTCTACCGACGATGGGGCCGCAAGCCCGGCGGCGGCCGGGCCGGCGGTTGCGAAACTGTCGGACCGCCCCTTGACCGTGCTGGCGGTCGACGACGATCCGCTCGTCCTGATGGGGCTGGTGCTGGTGTTGCAGGATCAGGGACACGAGGCGATCGAAGCCTATTCCGGGAAAGAGGCGCTGGAGCTGCTCGGGAATGGACGCGGCGGTGGACGTGGTGATCACTGACCAGGCGATGCCCGACATGACCGGCGCCCAGCTGACGGCGGCGATCCGATCCTGTTGGCCACGGGTGCCTGTGATCCTCGCCACCGGCTATGGGGAATTGCCGGAGGGCGTCCAGCCGTCGCACCGGCTGCGCAAGCCGTTCAGCCCCGAGGAGCTCGCCGGGGCCCTGGCCGACGCCATGGAGGCGGCGGCCGCTTCGTCGAGCCCTTGACGGAATTGCAGCCTTCTACTGGGCGGCGCCGGCTTTCTCGTGAGAGTCCGGGTTTTCCGCGACGCTGCGATAGGCAGCGACGGGCCAGGACAAGGCTCGCGGCAGTTCCGCGACGATTTTCTCGACGAACTCCGAAGCCGGGACGGTGCTCCAGTTCGCCCTGATCGTGGGCGCCAGCGTGACGCCGACGCCGACCAGATAAGCAATCACCAGCAAAGTGAGAAGCATGCGCATCGTGTCCTCCTCCACGCGGCAGGCAAAACGGGAAACAATGGGGCCGCTGCAGTGGTGACGTCCAACGTCGCGCCAAAGTTCCGCACGAGCAGGGGCTTGCGGTTGATTACGAAAGGCCAGCGTCATAGTCCCTGCGCCATTGAATGAAGGCGGCGATGCCGGTCTCAAGCGGAGTTGCGGGCCGATAGCCCGTCAGCGCTTCGCAGCAGTCGATGGTCGGCGAAGGTTTCCTTCATGTCGCCCATTTGCATCGGCAGAAGGTTGATCCGGGCCTTGCGGTCGAGCCCCTTCTCGATCGCCGCGATGAAATCCATCAGGCCGACCGGGGCGCCCCCGGCGATATTGACGACGCGCCAGGGCGCGGCGGGCGGAGAGGCTGTCGGGCGCCTCGGGCGATCGGGAAACGGGAGGCTGACCGGGAATGCAGCCCGCGAGACGTACGACCCCCTCGACGAGATCGTCGATATAGGTGAAATCCCGCCGCATGCGGCCCTCGCCATAGACGTCGATGGGGCGGTCCCGTTCAATCGCGTCGACGAATTCGAACAGCGCCATGTCGGGCCGTCCCCAAGGACCATAGACGGTAAAAAAGCGGAAACAGGTGGTCGGAATGGCCCAGAGATGGGCGTAGGAATGCGCCATGGCCTCCATTGCCTTCTTGGTCGCTGCATAAAGCGTCACCGGCCAGTCCGCCTTATCGCTTTCGGCATAGGGCAGCGACGGATTGGCCCCGTAGACCGAACTGGTCGAAGCCAGCATCAGGTGTCTGGGCCGCAGTTCGCGCGCGGCCTCCAGCAGGTTGAACGAGCCGAGGAGGTTGGAATCGACATAGGCGCGGGGATTTTCCAGGCTGTAGCGGACGCCCGCCTGCGCCGCGAGGTGAAGGACCAGCTCGGGCGCGGCGGCGCTGGCGGCGTCGCGCAGGCGGTCGCGGTCCTCCAGCATCGCCTCGACCGCAACGAAACGGTCGAAACGGGCCAGCTGGTTGTGTCTGGCCCGCTTGAGCGCGACGTCGTAATAGGGAGTCATGCCGTCGTAGCCGGTGACCTCATGGCCTTCCGTCAGCAGCCTCCGTGCGAGATGATAGCCGATGAAGCCGGCGATTCCGGTGATGAAAATCCTCATGGCGTCAATCCAAGCGTTGCAAAATGTCCCGGCAAGTATAGGCCGCCGCGTGGCGAACGCGCCATCAAATCGGGCGCACCGTTGAAAACCCCAGCGCCGCGAGGCGAGGCCGGGGGCGCTGTCGCAACGGCGCACAGCCGAAATGATCAAATACGCCGCCAACGCCTTTCTGGCGACCAAGATCACATTTATCAACGAAATCGCCGATCTTTGCGAGGCGACGGGCGCGAACGTGCAGGATGTCGCGCGAGGGATGGGGCTTGACAAGCGCATCGGCGCGAAATTCCTGCATGCCGGGCCGGGCTATGGCGGCTCCTGCTTCCCCAAGGACACACTCGCTCTGGTCAAGACTGGGCAGGATCATAAATTCGCCGATGCGCATCGTCGAGACCGTCGTCGCCGTCAACGACCAGCGCAAGCGCGCGATGGGCCGCAAGATCATCGCGGCGTGCGGCGGCTCGGTGCGCGGCAAGACCATCGCCTTGCTCGGACTGACCTTCAAGCCCAATACCGACGACATGCGCGAGGCGCCGTCGCTCGCCATCGTCCAGGCCTTGCTCGACGCCGGGCGCCCGGGTGCGCGGCTACGATCCCGAAGGCATGCTGCAGGCGCGCGCCTTGCTGCCCGAGATGGATTTCGCGACCAGCGCCTATGAATGCGTCGAGGGCGCCCATGCCGTCGCGCTGGTGACGGAATGGGACGAGTTCCGCGCCCTCGACCTCGCCCGCCTCGAAGACGCTTTGCTCGCCGAACCGGTGCTGGTCGACCCGCGCAATATCTATCCGCTCGGCGAGGCCGAGCGCCACGGGCTGAATTACGTCAGCATCGGCCGGCTAAACAATTGAGGCGCCGCCCAGAGGGCGGCGGCTTGTTCATATCAGAGGGCTGTCAGCGCCTGGTCGAGGTCGGCCAGGATGTCGTCGATGTGCTCGAGGCCGATCGACAGCCGCACATAGCCGGGCGACACGCCGGTGGCGCGCTGCGCCTCTTCCGCGAGCTGGGAATGGGTGGTGCGAGGCCGGGTGGATGGCGAGGCTGCGCGCGTCGCCGATATTGGCGACGTGGTAGAACAGCTTCAGCGCGTCGATGAATTTGCGGCCCGCGTCCGCGCCGCCCGCCAGTTCGAAGCCGAGCAGCCCGCCATAGCCGCCCTTGAGATATTTGTCGGCGCGGGCGCGGGTCTCGCCGGTCTGGACCGAGGGGTGGATGACCGTGACGATCTCGGGGCGCTTCGCCAGCCAGGCGGCGACCGCGGTCGCGTTCTGGCAATGGCGCTCGATGCGCAGCGGCAGGGTTTCGAGGCCCTGCAGGATGAGGAAGGCGTTGAAGGGCGAGAGCGCCGCGCCGAGATCGCGCAGCAGGGTGGTGCGCGATCTTGATGATATAGGCGACCGGGCCGATCGGCTTGACCGCCTGGGTCCAGACCGCGCCGTGATAGGACGGGTCGGGCGTGTTGAGCGCGGGCTGGCGCTCGGGGAATTTCTCCCAGTCGAAATTGCCGCCGTCGACGATCATGCCGCCGATCGAGGTGCCGTGGCCGCCGATGATATTTGGTGGTCGAATAGACCACGACCGCCGCGCCGTGATCGAGCGGGCGCGCCAGGATCGGCGCGGCGGTGTTGTCCATGATCAGCGGAATGCCGAATTCGCGGCCGATCGCCGCGACCTCGGCGATCGGGAAGACCGCGAGCTTCGGGTTGGGCAGGGTCTCGGCGTAATAGGCGCGGGTGCGGTCATCGGTGGCGCGGCGGAAAGCCTCCGGGTCGGCCGGATCGACGAAGCGGACCTCGATGCCCTGGTCCTTCAGCGTGTTGGCGAACAGGTTCCAGGTGCCGCCGTAGAGGTCGGTCGAGGAGACGATATTGTCGCCGGCGCGGGCGAGGTTCTGCACCGCATAGGCCGAGGCCGCCTGGCCGGAGGCCACCGCCAGCGCGGCGACGCCGCCTTCGAGCGCCGCGATGCGCTGTTCGAGCACGTCGGTCGTCGGGTTCCTGATGCGGGTATAGATGTTGCCGAGCTCCTTCAGCGCGAACAGGTTGGCGGCGTGCTCGGTGTCGTGGAACTGGTAGGAGGTGGTCTGGTAGATCGGCACGCGCCACCGCGCCGGTGGCCGGATCGGCGCGCCAGCCGGCGTGCAGGACAAGGGTTTCGGGCTTTTTGCTCTCGACGGCCATTTTTTCCTCGAAAATGTCTTATTGGCTCCGCGCCGGGAGGCTGCGGCGGCGAGATTGCTCCGCCGCGGCCGGATTCGGCAAGCCGGGAGGGAAAAATATTTTGTTGAGTAAAATAGTCAACTAATAAATGCCGCCGCCGATTGCGCCGACTGCTGAACAGCGCCGGCGGCAGAAGCTTCAGGAGAAACCGACGAGCGTCAGCGCCAGATCTGCGGGCCGCGCAAGCGTGCGCTGCGCCCAGCCGAAACTCCAGAACCACAAGGCCGCCTGCGGCAGGAAGAAGAAGATCTTCGCGGCTTCGAACGGGTCGGGCTGTGCGGACAGCCGGACGGTGAAGGCGAAGCCCTCGTCGCGCACGGGTTGCGGCGCCAGGATTTCGACCTTGGCCGGCTTCGCCGCGTCGGGCGCCTGGGCCACCCAGGAATTCAGCAACAGCATCCGTGTGAGCCGCAAGGGTCTTGACGCCAACGACCTTGGGAGCCGGAGCCGCCGCCGGCGCGCTGGCGGGAATGCTGATCTGGATCGTTTTCCGGCTCATGCCGCCAGCCTTTCTTCGTTGGCGATGATCAGTTCGGCAAGGCTTTGCAGCTCGCGCGCGGCCTCGCTGCGCGGCGCGGCCTCGGGCACCGACAGGCCGCGCGCGGCGCTTTCGGCATAGATCACGCGCTGGACCAGCGCGACGTCGAGCACCGGCGTATCGGGGAATTGCCCGAGCGCGGCGTGGAAATCGCGGCCGATCGCGCTGTTCGAGATCTTGCGGTTGATCAGGAACGCCGAGCGCAGGTTTTCCTTGAACTGCTGGGCCTCGCGGATCAGCTGCACCGTCTCGGCGGCCGCCCAGACGTCATAGGGCGAGGGCTGCACCGGGATCAGCGCCAGATCGCTGGCCATGATGGCGGCGCGGCCGAGTTCGTTGACGCGCGGGGCACCGTCGATCACCACGATGTCGTAATTCCTGGCGAGCGCCGGGATTTCGCGATGCAAGGTCGGCTTGGCCATGCCGACCACGACGAAATCCGGATCGGCCTGCCGGGCGGCGGACCAGGCCAGCGCGCTGCCCTGCGGATCGGCGTCCACCAGCAGCACCCGGCGTCCGGTGCGGCTGAAACAGGCCGCCAGATTGACCGCGATCGTTGTCTTGCCAACTCCGCCCTTCTGATTGAGCACGCCGATGATCATGGGGCCGCCTTTTGCTCGCGCGCGTCGGGCCGGAAGGATCGCCTTCGCGCTGGATGGGAACTCGGGAACGCCGACTTTCGGGAGGGCGGCGCCCGCCCGCGCACAAACAGAAACAGCCGCGAATCACTTGCCGCGACCGCATGCGCTAGAATTTCCCCAAATCCGCGCTTTGGCAAGCTTTGCGGCGGTTTTTGCCCCTACGAGGCCCCAGCGGACCAGCAAAGCCGATCAGCAATAGGCGCCGATGTCCTTACTGATTTCGATGGCGTGGACCACCGAGCGCGCAATCCGGGCGTTTTCGTCGGGGAAGCCGCCGTCGCGGATGAAGCCCGCGAAGGCCGCCAGTTCATCCGCCAACGCGTCGTGCGAGTCGATCTTATATTCGGCGGACTTTGCGGCGGTGAAATTGTCCTTGGCCACCCGCGCCAGCGCGCTCGTCTCATAGACGCTGACGGTGGCGGACAATTCGTCGAGCTCGACGATCAGGCCGTCGAGCGTGACGGTCGCCATGCGGCGACGCTCCGAGGCGATCCAGCTGCTCTCGACATGGCCAGTCATGCCGGCGTCGAACCGCATGAACATCTGCGCCTGCGCGGCCAGGCAGCCGCCATAGGCGCGCTGGGCGTGGCGCGCGGAAACCGGATGCTGGCCCGAGACGAAAATCGCATTGGCGATGTCGTGGACGGCCAGGTCGAGCAGCACGCTGTTGTTCTGGATGCGGCCGATGCCGCGCCGGCGCGCGTCGAAATGGAGCACCGGACGGCCCGAATCCGCGACCAGCTTCTTCATGAGCAGGATGCCCGGATTGAACAGGGTGGTGTGGCCGGTCATGGCCACCAGCCCCCTGGCGCGGGCGAGCGCCGTCACGTCGTCGCAGGCCGACGAGGTCACCGCGAGCGGCTTGGCGATGAGCACGTTCTTGCCGGCGTCGAGCAGAGCCCGGGCGAAATCGGCGTGGGTGTCGTTCGGCGTGGTGATGACGCAGGCCTGGATCGAGGAATCGTCGAGGATGGCGTCGAGCGAGGCCGCGGCCTCGGCCTGCGGCAGGCAGCGGCCGTCATGGTGGTCGTAGGTGCTTTTCAAGATGAAATCGGGCAGGGCGCTCGCCTTGTTGGCGAGGGTCTTGCCCCAGGGGCCAAGGCCGATGACGGAAAGATTGATGGTCATGTTCGCCTGTTCGCCCATTTTCGCGCGTCGCGAAAAATCCCGGAAATTTGTGCGGCAGCCGGATTTTTTCTGCGGAAGCAATGCGTTGATCGATGAGCCGCGCGGCGAGGCGGACGCCTGTCGCGGGACGCGGCCGGGCAGGCCTTAGCATGGCGACGGCCCGCTGCGCCAGCCCCGCAGCGCCGACTTGGGCTGATTGCCTAGTGACGCGGCGCGATTCGCGGCGTATAGGCCGCGCTGCGGCTGAGCCCGCAGCCGTTTCCAACGCCTTCCAAGCCGCTGCCCGGCCCAAGCCGCCAGCCAGCCCGCCGGCCCGCCAGCACCGAGGAGTTTTGCCGAATGTCTGCGCCCATGATGCCCTTTATCGACCTCGCGGCGCAGCGCGCGCGCATCGTGGACCAGATCGAGGCCGCCGTTCGCAAGGTCATCCGTCATGGCGCTTACGTCATGGGCCCGGAAGTTTTCGAACTGGAGCGGCAGCTCGCGGCCTTCTGCGGCGCGAAACATTGCGTCTCCTGCGCCAGCGGCACCGACGCGCTGACGATGGTCCTGCTGGCGAAGGGCGTCGGGCCGGGCGATGGCGGTGCTGTGCCCCAGCTTCACCTTCGCCGCGACCGCCGAAGCCGTGGCGCTGCTCGGCGGGACGCCGGTCTTCGTCGACGTGCTGCCCGATACGTTCAACATGGACCCGGCCTCGCTGGCGGCGGGAATCGCCGAGGCGCGCGCGGCCGGGGCTCAATCCGGCCGGCGTGATCGCCGTCGACCTGTTCGGCCAGCCGGCGGATTACGAGTCCATCGAAGCGATCTGCGCGCGCGAAAAGCTGTGGCTGATCTGCGACGCCGCCCAGGCCTTCGGCGCGAGCTATCGCGGCCGCAAGCTCGGGACGCTTCGGCATGGCGACCACCACCAGCTTCTTCCCCGCCAAGCCGCTCGGCGCCTATGGCGACGGCGGCGCCATCTTCACCGATGACGACGAACTCGCCGACGTGCTGCGCTCGGTGCCGCGTCCACGGCCAGGGGACCGACAAATACGACAATGTCCGCATCGGCGTGACCGGCCGTCTCGACACGATCCAGGCCGCGGTGCTGATCGAGAAGCTGGCGATCTTCGCCGGCGAGATCTCCGCGCGCGACGAGATCGCGGCGCGTTACGCCGCCGGCCTGCGCGACGTCGCGATTCCGCCCGTCGTCGCCCCGGACTGCCAGTCGGTCTGGGCGCAATACACCATCCGCCTGCAGCCGGGCCAGCGCGACGGCCTCGTCGCCGCGTTGAAGGAGGCGGGCGTTCCCACCGCCTGTTATTATCCCGTCCCGCTGCATCGCCAGACGGCCTACCGGCGCTTTCCCGCCGTCGGCGGCAAGCTCGCCGCGACCGACCAGCTCGCGCAGGAAGTCCTGTCGCTGCCGATGCATCCCTATCTTCAGCCCGAGGCCCAGCAGCGCGTCATCGACGCGGCGAAGAAACATCTCGGCTGATTGAAAACGGCAAAAAACAACCCGTTGCGGTCCGGCCGGATCGCAACGGGTTTTTTTGTTGGCGTTTCGCCGGCGCAAGGCCGGGCGAAAGATTACTTCTTCTCGATCTTGGCGCGCTCGATCAATTCGAGGATCAGGCGCTGGGCTTCCGCCGCATCGCCCCAGCCCGCGAACTTGACCCACTTGCCGGGTTCGAGATCCTTGTAATGGCAGAAGAAGTGCTCGATCTGCTTCCAGGTGATCTCGGGCAGGTCGGTGTAGCACTTCACATTGTCGTAGCGCTTGGTGAGCTTGGAGCTCGGCACGGCGATGATCTTCTCGTCGCCGCCGCCTTCGTCGGTCATCTTCAGCACGCCGATCGGGCGGGCGTTGATGTACGAACCGGCGATGAGCGGACGCGTGTTGCAGACCAGCACGTCGCACGGATCGCCGTCTTCCGACAGCGTGTGCGGGATGAAGCCGTAATTGCCGGGATAGCGCATCGGCGTATAGAGGAAGCGGTCGACGAACAATGTGCCGGCTTCCTTGTCCATTTCGTACTTGATCGGCTCCCCGCCAATCGGAACCTCGATCACGACGTTCACATCTTCCGGGGGATTCTTGCCGATTTTGATGGCGTCAAGACGCATTGCGCTCTCCGATGTTGGGCGTTCCGCCGCCCATTTGTCAGGGGTGGCGGCAAAACGCAACCCGAACTTTCCGCCCATGCGCGTGGGTTTTCATCGATCGGAAAGGGCTGGAGGCGGCGCGACCCCGAATGGGCGCGACGAAGGCGCTGGACTCAAGGCGCGGGCGCGTTAAATCCGAACGCGAGGCGGCCGAGTTTCTCGACGCCGAAATATTCGCTGGCGCGGCGAACCTGCTCGCCGCCGTGGCGGCGGTAGAACTCCACCGCGCGCTGGTTGTCGCTCAGCGTCCAGACCAGCATGGTTTTAAGGCCGTTGTCCGACAGGTCGCGGCGCCCGGCGCGAAACAGCCGCGAGCCGAACCCCATGCCCTGATATTCCGGGGCGAGGTAAAGTTCGAAGATCTCGCCGGCGAAGGGCATCGAGGGGGCGCGATTGCGGCCGTAGGAGACATAGCCGCCGACGGCGCCATGCAGCGAGAGCACGAGGAGCCGGCTGCCCTGCAGGACGGCGGCGCGCCACCAGTCCGGCCCTCGGCGAACGATGAGCCGTTCGAGTTCGCGGCCGGGAATCAATCCGCGATAGGCCTCGCGCCATGCCGCGTCATGAACGGCGGCGATCTGCTCGGCGTCGCCCGGAATCGCGCGTCGTATGGTGATCAGCGCCTGGGACATGGCTTGATGTTAAGTCCAAGGGCCGCCGCCTTGCAAGAAAACTATTTTTAATGATGCGGCGCCCGCAAGTCAGTCGAAATGGAAGCGGATATTGGTGCTGGTCGAGAATCGTCCGCCGGGCGGCGGCGGCGTGTGCACGGAGCTGAGCGTGGTGCGCGCGGCTGCGTCCAGCACCGGATTGCCGGAGGATCGCGTGATCGACTGGCTGATGACCCGGCCCGACGGCCCGATCGTGAAGGCGACGCCGACCGCGCCGGTGATTCCGGCGGCGCGCGCGGAGGCGGGATAGAAGGTATGGCGGCGGATCTCGGCGGCGAGCAGGCCCGCATAGGCGGCCGGCGACATCGACGTCGCCCGCGCCGCGCCATCGGTGGCGCCGCGCTTCAATTCCTGCCGCGCTTCCTGCGCCTTGCGGCGGCTCTCGGCGATCTCGCGGTCCTTGCGCTCTTCCCGCAGCCTGTCCTGGCGGGTCTCGACCGGCTTGGGCGGCGGCTTCTTCTCGACGACGGTCTTTTGCGGCGGCGGCGGCGCGGGCTTCGGCGGCTCGACCGGCAGCGGAACGGCTTCGGGCGCCGCGACGACCGGCGGCGGCGCCTCGACCGGCTCGACCTTTTCGGGCTGCGGCGGCGGCGGGGCGGCTCCGGCGCGGCCAGTTCGGCGGGCTTGATCTCGTCCTGCCTCTTCTGGTCCTCGGCGGCATCGCCCAGCGGCGCCAGCGTCACTTCGACGGAATCGAGCGGCGACAGCGCCGCGGGCTTGCCCTTGAACGTGAGAAAGACCAGCCCGTGCAAAGCGAGAATTGCCACCAGCGCCAGCGGCCGCAGCCATTGCGGGCGAACCGCCGCGCGCGGCGGCGTCGCGAGAAGGCTGCCGGTCGAAAGGGCGCCGGTCACGCTCATTTTCCGGGCTCTTGCACAGGCGCGGGGCGGGACAGCGCGGGCGCGAGAGACGGAGCGGGCGCGCCGGCTTTCTTGCCGCCTTCGGTGACGATGGCGATATGGGTGATGCCATTGGTGGCGAGTTGGTCGAGCACGGCGACCATCTGGCCGTAGGGGACCTCCTTGTCGCCGCGCAGATGCACGACGCGGCCGGAATCGTCGCCCAGCTTCAATTTCACCAATTGCACGAGATCGGCCGGATCGACCGCCTCGTCGCCCACCGCGAGCTTGCCGTCGCGGCCGACGGCCACGACGACCGGCTCCTTCGGGTTGAGCGGCCGCGCAGCCTGCGCCTGCGGCAGCTCGACTTTCATCCCGGCGGTGAGCAGGGGCGCGGTGACCATGAAAATGATGAGCAGGACCAGCATGACGTCGACGAGCGGCGTCACGTTGATCTCGGATTGCGGGCGATAGAATCCGGGGCGGTTGGAATCGGACGGCGAAAAGCCCATCACGCGGCCTCCGCATGGGCGGCGACGACCGGATCGCGCGTCAATTCGACGGCCTGGTCGGCGGCGCGGTTCACCAGATTCTGGCCAAGCCGCGAAAAGGCGGCGCCGAGCCGGTTGTAGCCGATGGCGGCGGGAATGGCGGCGGCGAGGCCATAGGCGGTGGCGGCCAGCGCCTCGGCGATGCCGGGCGCGACCACCGCGAGGCTGGTGTCCTTGGCGGCGGCGATGCCGGCGAAACTGCCCATGATGCCCCAGACCGTGCCGAACAGGCCGACGAAGGGCGAGACCGACGAAATCACCGCGAGATTGGCGAGGCCGCCCTCGGCCTTGGTCAGCAGGTCGAGGCTGGCGCGGGTCATCTTGTCGGCGACGCGCTGGCGACGTTCGGACACCGTCTCGCCCGAGACGCGCAGGCGCGCTTCCTGCGCGCCCATCGCGTCGATCGGCGCCATCAGCGGATTGGTCTCGCCCGACTTGGCCTCGCGCAGAGCGCGCGACAGCCGCAACAGGCCGAACAAGGATTCGACGATCAGCAGCCAGCACCAGATCGAGGCGGCGAACAGCAGCGCCATGACCGCCTTGCCGACAGGCCCCGCCTGCAGGAACAGGCCGAGCGGGGAAAGCGAAAGATCGTCCATGTTGGGTTCCTGGCGTTTCGATGGCGGTTTTTGCGGCGCGTCCGCGCCTGCCGGCTGTCGCCGCCGGCCCGCTTTCGGAGAAATCTATACAGCTTTTTGGGGAATGACAGGGGCGCCGGACGGCAAACCCGGCGCGCTTCGACGTTTCCCGTCCTCGACGGGAAAAACTCCCGGCTCCAGCGGGAAATGCGCCCCATTATGAGCGACAAATAAGGATAAGAGCCCGCGCGTCAAGCCCGCCGCGCCGCGAAGGCCGCCGCCGCGCCGAACAGGCCGGGCTGGGGATGATCGACCAGCCAGACCGGGAGGTCCGCCAGCATCGCCTCGTAGCGTCCCTTGTCGACGAGGCTTCGCGCAAACGCCGGTCTGCGGCAACAGGGGGGCGATGCGCGGCGACAGGCCGCCCGCAAGCACGAGCGCGTCGGCGCCATGGATCAGGGCCACATCGCCGGCGAAGGCGCCGAGGCAGGAACAGAAATGCTCCAGGGCGGCGCGCGACAGGGGATCGGCGCCGGAAAGGGCGCCCTCCCACAGCGCCTTGTCGTCGGCCGGCGCGGTCGCGCCTCGGCGCCGGGCAGCGCGGCGCGGATGTCGGCGAGGCCGGGCCCCGAAACCACGCGCTCGACCGAGACCCGGCCGATATTTCTCCCGCAGCCGCGCCAGCAACGCGTCCTCGAACGAATCGCGCGGCGCAAAGCCGAAATGGCCGCCTTCGGTCTCGACCACGCGATGGCCGTCCGCATCCAGCAGGGTCAAGGCGACGCCGAGCCCGGTGCCGGGGCCGAGGATGCTGACGGCGCCCGGATGCGGGAGCGGCCGCTGCGGCCCGCAGACATGGGTGAAATAATCGGCCCGAGTTGCGCGACGGCATGGCCGACGGCGCCGAAATCATTGACGAGCGTCAGCCGTTCGACGCCGAGTTCGTTCGCCAGCGTGGCGCGCCGTAGCCGCCACGGGCTGTTGGTGAATTTCAGTACGTCGCCGCGCACCCGGGTGGCGACCGCCAGAGACGGCCGCGCGAGGCGGCGCGCTGTTGGTTTCCGCGAGAAAGGCGCGCCACGCCTCGGCAAGCCCGGGATAGTTCGCGACCCGGAGCACATGCGCCGGGCCGAGCGCGCGGACGCGGCCGTCCGCGATGCGCGCCATCGCGAAGCGCGCGTGAGTGCCGCCAATGTCGCCGACGGCGATTTCCTCGTCCTGCATTTCCGTCCCGGGTCCCGTTTGGTCAGTTTCGAGCCTTGACGCTGTTAAAGCACGAAGGGGATGAAAAGGGAGGCCCGTGACCCCATTTTATTGAGCATAGCGCCATGTTTGGTCGCGAGCGCGGAGCGACGGCGCGATCTGCGCCGGCCGTGAGAAAAACAGGAGTTTGTGATGAAACTGGCGATCGGGCCGACGCTTGCGCTTGGCGTCATCCTTGCCGCGTCCACCGCCTGCGCGGCCGAAGACGCATCCCATCATCTTCACCGCCACCATCACTCCGGCGCAGGCCGTCGAACATCCGGCGCGGGTTTCCGGACATCGTGCGCCAGTCGTCGATGAGCCTGCGTTCAGGCCGTTCCGTCCGGGCGAGGGCGACTCGGATGGATTGAGCCGCGACCCCGACGATTGCAACATGGGCTGCATCGGCGGCAATCCGGGCTGAGCAGGCGTCAGAACCGGAAGCGGACGCCAATGGTCGGGTCGATGTTCTGGTCGTGCAGATAGCCGCTGGCGGCTCCGCCATAGACCTTCGAGACCATCACGCCGGCATAAAGGTCGATGCGATCGACCGGTTTATAGTCGATCAGGAAGGAATAGGAAAAACGTCCTCCCGCGCACCTGCTGCTGCTGGTCGCGGTTCCAGAGCCCGGTGCACGTGCTCGACGAGGACAAATAATAGTCGTTCTGCGTTCCCCAATAGACGCCGGAAGAAAGATCGAGATTGGTCAGGGCGGAATATCGGACCCCGGTCCAGGCCGCATTGAGAATGCGTTGCGCGTCAAAAGCGTTGGACGTGGCGGCTCCGGGAGGAACGAAAATTCCCTCGGCGATGGTCGGCAGTCCATTGGCGTAGGCGTCGCTGGGGTTTTCCGATCGCGCGTAGACATAGCCGGCGTAGAATTTGAAGGCGCGCCACGAGTATCGCGCCAGCAACTCGATTCCGCCAGAGTTCGACAGGGTTGCCTTCAGGATCGAATTCGGGTCGTAGCCGGCGGGAAGCGCCCCGCCGGAATAGCTCGACAAGGCGACCGCGTCCTTTGCGACGCCCGCGACCACGTCGAAGGACAAATTGTCGAAATCCGCGCCCAGCTGCGACCTGATATTGCCCGTTCGTCGCGTTGCCCTGGTCATATCCGCCGACCTGCGCCTGGGCGGCGAAGTGAAAGTGATTGTAGGTCAGGCGATAGGTCAGCGCGGAATTGATGCGCGTGGTCGGGCTGACGCCAAAGCCGGAATAGATCGAGGAAAAGCCGATCTGCGAAAAGGCGACCGATGCGACGGGGTCATATTTGCCGAGCGCGCCTTGCGAGAGCGCGTTGGTGCGCCCGAAGGTCAGGGTTCCGTAGGTCGGGTTGCTGAAGCCGATGAAACCTTGCGAATTGTCCCATTGGCCGGCGCGGCTCGAGTCGGTGCTCGAAGTCTGGGAGCCGATCTTGTTCAGATTGTTGTCGGCCAGCGAACGCGGGCCGTTGATCAGCATGACCGAATGAGGGATTGAATCCCGTTTCCGCGACGCCGACCAGCGTCCAGTCGTCGAACAGCTTCTCCTGCATGGAGATGCCGACGACGGACGTGCTGAGTGCGTTCGGCGCCCAAAGCCAATGGGTGTTGGCGCTGTTCCTCTGGATCGCGTAATTGGGCTTGTCGGCGCTCGGACCTATGGGAGCGCCCCATTGTTCATAGCCATAGCCGCCATCGACATTGCCGAACAGCGTGAATCCGGCGTAGCTCAGCGGGCAATCCTTGAGCGACGAATGCAGAAAATCCCAGGCGCTGCTGAAACAGGACGTCTCAGCAGGCGGAGCTGGCGGCGCCGTCTCCGTCGCAAGATCGGCTGCCTGAGCGCCGCCCCCAAGCGCCGATGCAAAGAGTGCGGCGGACAAATCTCCTTTCATCGTCCCTCGTGGCGGCGCAAATCGGGAAAAATCTGCGTCTCGAAATGATCGCTTGTTCTTGCGGCGCGATCCAGCGCAGGTTTCTACTTTCCGTTCCTCTGTTGCCGATTGGCGACTCGCGCAAGAAACCGACGAACTTCCGCTGCGGCAAGGAGCGGCGGGTCAATGGCAACCAGCGCTGCGGTTCCCTTTTGTCCGGCGATAGGCGAAAATCCCGGCCAAGGAGCCTTGCCGTGGAACAAGAAGCAAGAAAAAGCTGGCCGGTCTTTCGATCCTTGCAAGGCGGCGCCGCGAGCTGGCGGCCGGATATCATCGCCGGGCTGACGCTCGCCGCGATCGCCGCGCCGGAGCAGATGGCGACCGCGCGGCTCGGCGGTTTTGCGCCCCACATCGGCTTCTATGTCTTCATTGCCGGATCGCTGGCTTTCGCCCTGTTCGGCGCCAACCGCTATCTGTCCGCGGGCGCGGATTCGACCATCACGCCGATTTTCGCGCCGCGCTGGCCGCGGTGGCGCCGGGCGAGGCGCTGAATATCTGGGCATGACAGCCCTCCTGTCGGTGATCGTCGGCGTGTTCCTGGCGGGCGCGGGCCTGTTCCGGGCGGGATGGGTCGCCAATCTGTTCTCGATCCCGGTGCTTGACCGGCTTTCTGGGCGGCATCGCGGTCCATATCGCGCTGTCGCAGGCCCCGGCCTTTCTCGGGCTCGCCGCCGGATCGGGGACCAGCTACGACCGGTCGTGCAGATCGCCCGCCAGATGGGCGAGGTCAACCCGCTGGCCCTGACGACAGGGCTGTCGTGCCTTGTGTTCATCGTTGTCGCCGAGCGGCTGAGCGGGCGCATTCCCGCGCCGCTGCTGGCGCTGGTCGGGGCAACCGTCGCGGCGGTGATGCTGGGCCTTGAAAGCAAGGGATTGCCGACGGTCGGCGCCTTTCAGGTCACGCCGCCGCATTTCGGCGCGCCGATCGTCGATCCCGATGATTTCAGCAAGGTTCTGGGCTTGCCGGGATCATCGCCGTGATCGTGATGGTGCAGAGCGCGGCGACCTCCCGTTCTTTTCCCGGCCTCCCCGGCGAGGCGCCCGACATCGACCGCGACTTTCTCGGCCTTGGCCTTGGCTCGATCCTGTCCGGCCTGTTCGGGGCTTTTCCGGTCAACGCCAGCCCGCCGCGCACAGCCATCGTCGCGGAGGCCGGCGGCGAGACCCAGATCGCGGGACTGGCGGCGGCGGCGGCGGTCGCTTTTGTCGCGATTTTCGGCGAACCTTTCCTCAGCCATACGCCGGAGGCGGCGCTGGCCGCCATTCTCCTCTATATCGCGGGCCGGATCTTCCGGGTCGCGGCCATGCGCGACGTCGCCGCGCGCTCGCGGCCGGAATTCCTGCTCCTGCTCGCCACTTTGCTGCTGGTGGTGCTGGTGCCCGTCCAGACGGGCGTCGCGCTGGCGATCATCCTGTCGCTGATTCACGGCCTCTGGACCACCACGCAGACCGATCTTCGTGTTTTCGAGCGCCTGCCCGGCAAGACCATCTGGTGGCCGGAAAACGATGATTTCGACGGCGAAAAACTGGCCGGCGTCAAGGTGGTCGGCTTCCAGGCGCCGCTGTCCTTTCTCAACGCCGACCGCTTCCAGCGCGAACTGGCCGCGGCGGCGGACGAGCCGGGACTGAAACTGTTGGTGCTCGAGGCCAGCGCCATCGACGCCATCGACTACACGGCGGCGCAGAGCCTCGCTTCGGCGATCCGCGCCTGCCGCCACAGGGGCGTGGATTTTGCGGTCGCGCGGCTGGAATCCGTCCGCGCCCAGACGGCGTTCGCGTGTTATGGCCTGTTCGACGCGCTCGGCGCTCCGGGCGTCGATGGACGCGAACGCCTGTTCCACAGCGTGGACGAGGCGACGCGCCAACTGGCGGCCGGGGCGCCGCCCGTGTTGGCGGCGGCCGTCGCGCGGCGACCGTAAACGGGATCTTGGGCTGGGGCGAGAATGGGCGACGTCAAGCAAACCGTCTATGTCTGTGAAGACGAAAAGGAGCTCGCGGAGGCGATCGCCAAGGAATTGTCCAATCGTTACGAGGTTTTTGTGAGCGAAACCGGACGCGAGGCGATGGACGCCGTTCGCGCGGGCCGCGTCGCCCTTCTGGTCATGGACAGGAAGCTGCGCGGCGCCGACGGCCTGGCGCTCGTCGAGGAACTGCGGGCGGCTGGCGATCGCACCCCGGTCCTGATGATCAGCGCGATGGGGGCGGTGGACGACCGGGTCGCCGGCTTGCGCTCCGGCGGCGACGATTATCTCGTGAAGCCTTTCGCCATGGTCGAGTTTTCAGCGCGGGTCGACGCGCTGCGCCCGGCGCCTGACGGGCGCGAATGAAACAGCGCTTCGCGCCGGTCCGCTCCAGATGGATCTCATCGTTCGGAGGGTCCGGCGCGGCGGCAGGGAGATCGAGCTGCTTCCGCGCGAATTCAAGCTGCTCGAATATTTCATGCGTCGGCCGGGCCTGCTGGTCACGCGCAAGATGCTGCTGGAAGACGTCTGGAATTACAAGTTCGAGACCCAGACCAATGTCGTGGATGTTCATCTGCGCAATTTGCGGATCAAACTCGACGCGCCGGGCGAGAAGAGACTGATCGTCAACCTCAGGGGCGAAGGATTTGTTCTCGATGTCTCCGCGTGAGCTTGTCCGTTCGACGCCGTTGCGGCTGGCCGGGGCCTTCGCTCTGGCGATCGTGCTCCTGACCGGAGGCGTCTTCGCCTTCGTCTACCAGGCGACCACGCAGGCGTGGATCTCCCAATTGCAGACCGTTTTCGCCGACGAGGCGGAAAAGGCGGCGGCCAGCGACGACGAGCGCCTGAAACGCGCCTTGTCGCTGCGGCTCACCCGCGACTTCAGGCGGCTGAATTTCGTTGCGCTTTATGATCCGGCGGGGACGCTGGTCTTTGGCAATCTCGATCACAAGCCGGACATTCCCGCGGACGGCCGCACCCGTTATCTCGCTGATTTCCGCCCGACCGAGACAGGGGAGCCCGAGCCGACCCTGCTGGTCGCCCGCGCCCGGCCCAATGGCGATGTGATCGTGCTGGGGCGCAGCCTGTCGGAGGTCGCGATTCTCAGGCGCATTCTCGCGCGCGCCCTGTCCTTCGCCATCTTGCCGATCGCGGCGGGCGCGCTCGCGGCGGGATTTTTCCTGGCGCGCCGCAATGGCGAACGAATCCGCGAGATCGACCGCGCCATTGCGGAAATCGTGAAAGGCGACCTGCGCGCGCGTTTGCCGAGCCGGTCGGGCATCGACGAGCTGGACGGCGTGATCGCCTCGGTCAACGCCATGCTGGATGAAATCGAGCGCCTCCTTGGCCAGCTCGCGCGCCGTCGGCGACAATATCGCCCATGATCTGCGCGCGCCGCTCGTCAACGTGCGGGCGGTCCTCGAGCAAGGCCTCGCGAGCGCGCCGAAAAGCTCGACGGCGCGGCAGTCCATCCAGACGGCCTTGCGCCAGCTCGACCGCGCCATGACGACGATCGCCGCTTTGTTGCGGGTCTCCGCGATCGAGCGGGAGCGGCGTCATTCGGCCTTCACCGAAATCGATCTCGCGGCGATCTGCGCGGAATTGCATGAATTCTTCCTGCCCTTGGCAAAGGCGAAAGGCGTGACCCTCGCCCTCGCGACCGAGGGCGCGGTGCTTCGCGAAGGGGCGATCCGGACCTGATGCGCGAAGCGGTCGCCAATCTGATCGACAACGCCTTGAAATTCACGCCGCGCGGCGGCGCCGTGCAGATCGCGGCGACCGGACGCGACGGTCTCGCCCGCATCGAGGTCAGCGATAACGGCCGTGGCGTGCCCGCCGCCGAGAGCCACGATATTTTCCGGCGTTTCGCCCGCGCCAGGAACGGCGCGGACCTGCCCGGCGCCGGGCTGGGGCTGAGCATAGCCGAAACCATCGCGCGGCTGCACGGCATGGACCTGACGGTCGCGGACAATGCGCCGGGCGCCCGTTTCACGCTCGCCGAACGTCAATCGTGAACAGCCGAAAGCTTAATTTCGTCCCGGATAAAAAACATTTTAGTATGGAGCGCATCCTCCGGCGACTATAAGCCGGGGCGAAGCTGGCGCAACGCCTCCGCCGATCCCAGAACACAGCGCAAGGCATAATGCTCGCTCTCGTCCGCATCGCGCTCAAACGGCCCTACACGTTTGTCGTCATGGCGATGCTGATCGTCATCGCCGGCGTCCTGTCGTGGATCCGCACGCCGACCGATATTTTCCCGGCGATCCGCATCCCCGTCGTGGCGGTGGTCTGGACCTACAACGGCCTGCCGCCGGACGACATGTCGGGCCGGGTCGTCTATTATTATGAACGCGCCGTCAGCTCGACGGTCAACGACATCGAGCATATCGAATCCCAGTCGATGTCCGGCTACGGCGTGGTGAAGATCTACTTCCAGCCGACGGTCGACATCAGCTCGGCGCTGGCGCAGATCACCGCGGCCTCGCAAACGGTTCTGAAGCTCCTGCCGCCGGGCATCACGCCGCCTTATGTCCTGAGCTACAACGCCTCGAGCGTTCCGGTCATCCAGCTTGCCCTGTCGAGCAATTCGCTGCCGGAGGCGAAGATCTTCGACTTCGGGCAGAACATGATCCGCCCGCAGCTGGCGACGGTCGCGGGCGCGGCCGTGCCGTCGCCCTATGGCGGCATGGTCCGGCAGGTGCAGATCGACGTCGATCAGGCGAAATTGCGCTCCTATGGCCTCTCGGCGGAGGATATCGTCTCAGCGGTCGGCAACCAGGATCTGATCATTCCGGTCGGCACCCAGAAAATCGCCGACAAGGAATATGTCATCAAGCTGAACGACTCCCCGGAGACGATCGAGGCCCTGAACGATCTTCCGGTCCGGACCGTCGACGGCGTGACGGTGCGGATCGGCGACGTCGCCTTCGTCCACGACAGCCATCCGCCGCAGATCAACATGGTTCGCGTCAACGGCGACAACGCCGTGCTGATGTCCATCATCAAGGCGGGCTCGGCCTCGACGCTCGACGTCATCGAGGGCGTCAAGGCGCTGGTCCCCTCGCTGCGCGAAATGCTGCCGGAATCGCTGAAACTGGTCACGGTCGGCGATCAGGCGCCCTTCGTCCAGGGCGCGGTCAACTCGGTCCTGTTCGAGGGTGGGCTGGCGGCCGCGCTGACCGGCCTGATGATCCTGATCTTCCTGGGAAGCTGGCGCTCGACCGTCATCATCATCATTTCGATTCCGCTCGCGATTCTGACCTCCATCGCCGCGCTGGCGGCGACCGGCGAGAACATCAACGTCATGACGCTGGGCGGCCTGGCGCTCGCGGTCGGCATCCTGGTCGACGACGCCACGGTGACGATCGAGAACATCAATTTCCAGCTCGAGCAGAAAAAGGAAATCGAGGCCGCGATCATGGACGGCGCCCGCCAGATCGTGATTCCGGCGACGGTCTCGCTGCTGTGCATCTGCATCGTCTTCGTGCCGATGTTCAGTCTCGGCGGCATTTCGGGCTATCTGTTCCGTCCCATGGCCAAGGCGGTGGTTTTCGCGCTGATGGGCTCCTACCTGCTGTCGCGCACGCTGGTGCCGACCATGGCCAATTATCTGCTGGCCGGGCACGCCCATGATCCGGATCAGCCCCCGCGGGGCTTCTTCGGGAGATTCCAGCACGGTTTCGAACAGAGATTCGCGGCCGCGCGGCGAGGCTATGCCGGAATGCTGACCGCGGCGACGCACCGGCGGCGTGGCTTCATTCCGTTGTTCCTCGTCTTTGTCCTGCTTTCGCTCGGGCTTGTCCCGTTTCTCGGCCAGAATTTCTTTCCGACCGTCGAGACCGTGCAGCTGAAGCTGCATGTTCGGGGCCCGACGGGCCTTCGTATCGAGGAAACCGGCCGGTTGTTCACGCGCGTCGAGACCGCGATCAACACGATCGCGGGCCCAGGCGTCGTGGCTTCGATGGTGGACAATATCGGGCTGCCGATCAGCGGCATCAACGCGGCCTATGGCAATTCGGGGACGATCGGCTCCGCAGACGGCGATATTCTCATCACATTGGAAGAGGGCCAGGAAAAGAACAACGCGCGATCTGGTTCGCAGATTGCGGGAAAAATTGCCGGAACTGTTCCCCAACGCGACCTTTTCCTTCCTCCCCGCGGACATCGTGACCCAAATTCTCAATTTCGGCCTGCCGGCGCCGATCGACGTGCAGGTGATCGGAAGCGATTTCGAAGGAAACCGGTTGCTTGCGAACAAGCTGTTGAAGCGGATCTCCGAGGTGACCGGCGTCGCCGACGCGCGCATCCAGCAACCGGCGGACCAGCCGACGATCAGCGTGGACGTCAACCGCATTCTCGCCAGCCGCCTCGGCGTTACCGAACGGGACATCGCCACGTCCCTGCTCATCACTCTGGCCGGTTCGATCCAGACCAATCCGGTGTTCTGGCTGAACCCGAAAAACGGCGTGTCCTATCCGGTGGTGACCCAGACGCCGCAATATTGGATGAAATCGCTGGAGGATCTCGCGCGCGTCCCGGTCTCGCTGGGCAAATCGCCGCAAATCCTCGGCGCGGTCGCGGATATCGGCAGGACCCAGAGCAACGCCGTGGTGTCCCATTATTCGGTCCAGCCGGTGATCGATATTTTCGCCACCAACAGCGGCCGCGACCTGGGCTCGGTCTCGGCCGACATCCGCAAGGTCATCCAGGAATTCGACAATGCGCGGCCGCGCGGAACCCGGATCGTGCTTCGCGGACAGTCCGAGACGATGAATTCGGCCTATTCCCAACTTTACGGGGGATTGGCCTTGGCGATTGCGCTTGATCTATCTATTGATCGTGGTCAATTTCCAATCCTGGCTCGACCCCTTCGTCATCGTCGCGGCCCTGCCGGCCGCTCTCGCCGGAGTGACATGGATGCTGTTCGCCACCCATACGACGCTTTCCGTCCCGGCCTTGACCGGCGCGATCATGTGCATGGGCGTGGCGACGGCGAATTCCATTCTGGTGGTGAGTTTCGCCCGCGAGCAGCTG
>CAWETR010000021.1:0-124730 GCA_963811975.1 uncultured Alphaproteobacteria bacterium | reverse complement strand
CAACCGCCAATCGCGGCCAAGCACTTCGTTCGGGCGCTTGGCCATTGGCGTGTGGAAGCGAGACGCCACGCCGAAGAGCTAGAATGGAGCGACGGCGTCAAGGCCCCGATGCCAGGTGTTGATTTGCCTTCTGGACGGCGTCGCCGTGCCGAAAAGCGCTCCGACCATCGCTGCATCGAAATCTAACGTCTGGCTCGTCGGACTGCCCGGTTGCCGGCACAACATGCTTCAAAAACCATGGCCCCGATCTGATCCGACTGATACATTATTCGGACGTCAATTCGATAAAATGAGCTGCAGCAAAAGCGGCGCGGCGAACGACCCTCGGGTTCGAACCTGGACTCCGAGCCCTGCGCTCCAGATTATTTTGAGGAAAAGGCGGACGTTCATTTGATTTTTCCGGGTGGCTGTTGACCGCCAATCCTGAACACTCGAGGTCGAGTCACGGTCCGATCGCAGACTTTCGAGCTTTTCCCAGCAATGGCCGGAGCAAGGTCATCAGCGATTTTTTCCGGGTTCGATCGAATGCGTACTCCTGATGACCTGCGATGGTCCCTCGCCGAACCTGCGCGGTTCAAGCGCCTCGTAGCGGACTTTCGCATTGAGAGAATACTGCGGTCTCGTTTCGTCGGCACCGAGCGCTTTCATGCACAACGAAATAAGGGGCGGCGTCGCGGATTTAATGCGCCAGCTTGACGGTCTTCTCGCTGGGCACGACGAAATGGAATTCCACGAACGTCACTGCTCCCGCGTTGCGGGTCCGCACATGGTCGGTGGCGGGTGAAAGATGCAGCCAGGGAATTATTTGTTTTTTTAGGCTTTATCAGGAAGGATGCTCGTGTCCCAAGCGCTGCTCACCTCTAGGGGCAACGTTGCAGCAAAATCTAGGTTTGAACCAATGAACTACATAGGCAAGTTCAAAGGCGCGCCTGTCGACGGCCAGTAGGGGGAAAAAAAAACGATCGTTCAATTTTGACGCCTAGACTGAACAAATTATTTTTACAGGGTTATCCGCTGCTCTGGTACATCGCTTCCATCGGCGTGTTGTCTCTTATTCCAAGCTGAAGATTTGGCGTTCAAGTTTGGTGTTTGCCGCGATCGCACTTGTTGCCCTGCGCTGCCCTAGGTGCAGCCTTCGTGGTCAGCGTCTGCATCGCCGCGTTACTCAAGCCCGCAGGCGGATGGCGCCGCCTGCCCATCGTCGCCCTGTCCACGGTCGCCATTTACGGCCTAGTCTTCCTAGGCCTTTTCTTTGCCAGGAACGATTTTTCTCGCGGCGTCGTAATTGCGGTTTTCGTCTCGGCGATCGTGCTCGTTACAGCGCCATATCTGCTCCCGGCTTCGCGGCTGCTTCGGGTTTTGGCGCTCGGAGTGTTGCTGGCGCCTCTGGCTCTCAACCAAATCGCGCCTGACCTTGCGCCCAGATTTGTGGAACGTCTGTTTCCTGAAAGCACCTCAACAATAGTAAAATCGTCATATTACAATTTGACATTCGACGTGCGCCAGGGTCCCCGCTCGGCGGTCCATGGCGGGGCGCTCGGGCGAATTGGAGATCGGCAATTATTGTTGACCGGCGACGGTGGGTTGTACTTGTTTGGCTCCATTTCGGACAAAGAAGAACCGGCCTTCACGCGACTGCCATACAAGGTTCCGATCAACGGCGATGAATTTTCCGCCGCGGCAGGTCGACCATGGGCGACCGCGCGCGAGGAACAGCTTGAAACCGCGCACAATGCCGGACCCGAAATTCTGAACGCTGAGAATTTCCGCACTTATGGTCTGCTTGTGCAGGAAATCGGAGCTGACGTGAGAGTTTTTGTCTCGCACGCTTATTGGTATGCGGAACAGGCCTGTTTTGTCGAGCGCGTGTCTATGCTGGTTGCGGACCGCGCCGCATTTTTTCGTGGCGAACCTGGCCCGGCATGGAAAACCCTTTATTAGACAAGCCATGTCTTCCCGTACATGGCGAAGGCCGTAGGCATGGCATCCCGTTTGTCGGCTATTTTGGCGGCGGTCGAATGCAGATCATGGATCCGCAGACAATCTTACTCAGCGTCGGCGACTATGGTTTCGATGGTGTTGCCTCGATCGAGGCGGTTTCGCAGGACCGCTCGACGTCATATGGCAAAACGATCACCATCGCCATCGCTGACGGACGCTCTGAACTGTTCACGATCGGCCATCGAAATCCGCAAGGCCTCTATATTGATCATGCCGGAAACATTTGGTCCACGGAGCACGGTCCGCAGGGAGGCGACAAACTCAATCGTCTGATACGAGGCGCGAATTACGGCTGGCCTTATGCAACCTTCGGTACGGATTACGGATCTTTCAATTGGCCGCTGAACAAGCCGGAGTGGAATGGCGCGATTATCAGGAGCCGGTATTTGCCTGGGTTCCCTCAATCGCGGGCTCGAATCTTGTGGTCGTGGAGCAGGGGCTGTTCCCGCGGTGGCGAGGCGACCTACTGATTGGCTCGCTAAAGTCCAAAACCCTTTTTCGCGCACATGTGAAAGACAATCATGTTCTTTATCTAGAGAGCATTTTTGTCGGGAGTCGGATTCGCGATCTCATCGAAGGCCAGGACGGCCGCATTCTTTTATGGACGGACGACGACACCCTTGTTTCCATCAGCCCAAATTCAGGCACGACCGGGGAAGCGCTTTTTGCCGAAAAATGCAGCGGTTGTCACCAGTCAATTCTGGCCAGCGGCAATCGGATTGGTCCGAATTTATCCGGCGTCGTTGGGCGGAGGATCGCGTCGATGGATGGATATCCTGATTACTCGCCCGCGCTACGTCGTCTGAAAGGGTCGTGGACGGAAAATCGGCTAAATGCTTTCATAAAGGAACCGACTGCCGAGTGTCCCGGGACTTACATGGATATGGCTGGTGTTCCTGACGATAAGGAACGAACCGCAATAATAGATTTTCTCAGGGTGCTGCGCTAATATGGTTTCTTAATGCCGCCCCCGTCGTAACGTGGCGGCTTCGCGGCAAATTCCGTTGCTCCGAGATCCTGGGCATTCGTACGCGCAGGCCCTCTCCTGTTACGGGACGCCGACCTGAATTGAGTGCGGAATCGGTAGACTGACCGGCTATACCGAGGTAAGCCGGCACATTCGCGCGCACACTTTGAGCTTGCCCGTGGCCATTGTCGTCGGCCCCCAACTGCGAGCAATCGCGCGGAACAACGCAACTGACATTCTCGTATTGCAATACGCCGTCCGTCGATCGCGGCGCGGCCCCCGCCGCGGCCAAGCAAATCCTCCAATTGGTTATCGAGAGGATCGTCGTTTCCATAGATGGTCCGGTGCAACGACGCGCTGTAAGTCCAGCAGCATGGGAACACCGCGCCATCAGCTGCCACGAATATGCTGCGGTTGTCGATGGCGCTGCGGTAAATGCTGGTGTTGTCCTTATGGGGAAGAAGTGTACCGTCGTGGGCAAAATGTTTCGCCCTTTCGTCGAAGATCGGATTGAGGTAGGCGGGCTTTTGACGATGGCTCCAGACAGCCGACGGTCCGGCGTCGCCTATTGTGGATCGGGAATCGACCCCTTTTGATCATCGGCGAGCGGCGATCATGTTCGTAAAAGCCGCGATAAAACCGCGCATCAGCGCGGTTTGGGAACGCGGCCTCTATCAGCAAGCCCGGCGCCCCGACGGGCCGGTTCGGGCATGGCGCCTCGCTCTCCGCATAATTGCACGAGGGGAAAATCCACGCCGACGCCGCCCGCAGGCGAGCGTCATGATTTCGCATATTGGCCGCGAGTTACTGCCGATTGGCGGCGCCGAGAAAATGTGCTTGATGAAGCGGGAGGTGGAAAATGCCAAGCGAATATTGGTCGCTGAACCGGTGCGCGGGTTTTCGGCTATCGCAACCCGGTTGAATTCGAAAGGCAGACCGGTTTAGGTTATCTCAACGCATGGACCATGAGACTGGCGGCGGTTCATAACGGCTCAAAATTTGCTTGACCAGACGGGCGGAGGCCCGACGGCCTTCGAGATCGCGCGTTTGAGCCGGATTTTATCGCTTGCTTTGCGCCGCTTCTCGGCAATTCTTGGGTCGTAGGAGGTGTTAATATGCTAATAAAATTCCTTATGACATTTATGGACTGCTCCAGTCACAACATCGTAAAATGCTCAATTTAAGCTTGGAAGTGTTTCAGTTCCGAAGAAAGTGCTCTGAGGAGACTTCCACGTGGTAAAAGCTTTAATTTTAGGCATAGTAGCGCTGCTCGCTTCTTTTATTGTTGGAGCTGTTAGTGGTCGCCATGACTTTATTCCCGTGGCCCCAATTTTCCTCTTTGAAAGAACGGTTTTATCCGCCGCCAGTTGCTCCGGCGAGCCGCTATGTTTTTGACAAGTCAAGCCGCCTCATTGCCGACGAACAGAAATCCGCGGTCGCCTGCCCAATCCAAACGGATCGCACTGCCGTTTTGCTGGTGCTCGGACAATCCAATGCGGCCAATCATGGAGGCCAGCGATTTAGCTCGAATTATGGCGCGCAGATCGTGAACTTTTTCGGCGGTCAGTGTTTCATCGCGGCATCACCGCTCCTTGGATCGACTGGGACCAAGGGAGAGTATTGGACGCAAATGGGAAATCTTTTGATTAAGTCGGGGGAATTCAAAAACGTTGTCATCGCGCCATTGGCCTTTTCCGGCTCAGAAATCGCGCGATGGGCTCATGGCGGCGATATCAATGAACTCCTCGTCGACGTGGTGGGGCAACTCAAAAAGCAAGGCTTCCATGTCACCGATGTCTTGTGGGATCAGGGCGAGGTTGATTACGTCAAAGGCACAAGCGCGGACGCCTACCGAAAATCGTTCCTATCCATGGTAGATACATTGCGTCAGCAGAATGTCGATGCGCGCGTTTATGTTTCCATCGCTTCGAAATGTCTCGAACCTAGCAATGGTGGGTTCAAGTCGCATTCTCCTGACAACGCGATTGTGCGGGCTCAGGAAGAATTGTCGAACGGCGAAGATAGGATCGAACGTGGCGTGAATACTGACGCCTTGCTCGACGAACTCGATCGCTATGACGACTGCCACATCGGCGGGTCTGGGGCCGAAAAAGTTTCACATGCTTGGGCTGACCTTTTGCTCGCAGATAGAAAATCGGCTTTCCTGCTTCCAGGGCAAAGCCGATAGCGCGCATACTGCAATAGTTGCAATTGCGACATGGCAAGGGCAGGGGCGGATCTTGCGGCACGAAGCGGCGTTAGCCGCTACGTTGCACTCGGCCCATCGCGACGCGCGGCGTTTTCCGCCATTCCAATCTCAGTTGCAACAGTCCAAAGCCAATTTTGCCGCCGTAGCCCAGACATAATTCCGAATCGCCAAGCGCCTAGAAACCTTTTCCTCAGAGCGGACTTAATACCTTGGCGGTAGCATCATAACCTTGGCCGCCAGTCCTGAAGCTGGGAGGATCGCCATGAAACATTCGGCATGCAGTCTGGTCGTCGCCCTGGTTTTCGGGATGGCGTCTCCGGTCCTTTCGACGTCACGCGCCGACGCCGAAGCCCTTTTCGACGGCGTCATGGTCGCCGCGCCGATCGGAGACGATCAGGTTCTCTATCGAATCGAAATCCCGACCGGGGCGGTCGTGAAGGTCGACGCCGCTCAGATCACCAAAATACAGGATTCGGCGCCGTTGCCGGCCGGCGATTACCATCTCTTCCTGTCGGAAGCGCCCGATCTCAAGACCTACTGGCTCTATCGGATGGACAAGGCCACGGGCCGCGTCTGGTTTCTTTCCGCGGGCACGACCTGGATCGAAAGCGCCGTTCCCAGCGAATTGACGACATCGAAGCCATGAAGCCGGCGGACGTGAATGTCGCACGACGTTTTCATCAGCTATTCCAGTTTCGACAAGGCGGCGGCGGACGCGACCTGCGCCGCCCTTGAAGGGTCGGGGATTCGCTGCTGGATCGCCCCGCGCGACATCATTCCCGGAAAGGAATGGGGTGACGCGATCATCGAGGCGATTTATGCGGCGCGCGTTCTGGTTCTGATTTTTTCGGCGAATGCCAACACGTCCCCCCAGATCCGACGGGAGGTGGAGCGGGCCGTCCACAAGGGCCTCCCGATCATCCCGTTGCGGATCGAGGATATCGCACCCACGCATTCCCTCGAATATTTTATCGGGACGGTGCATTGGCTCGACGCCCTGACGCCGCCGTTCGAAGCTCATTTGCGCCGTCTGTCGGACTCGGTCAAAGCGTTGCTCCAGATCGATCCGGATCGTCCTTCGATCGTGGCGCCCGCCGCGGTCGCATCGTCGACGAACCGCCCGATCTTTGTCCGCAACCTTGTTCTGGCCGCGCTGGCGGTCGTGGGCGCGGGCGCCGTGGCGATGTTTCTTTGGTCGCGGCCCCGGTCCGAACAGCCGACTCCGGCGCCGTCTTCGTCCATCGCGAGCAGGGAGCCTTCCCCGGCGCTCACGCCCGCGCCGATCCAGGCGACTGCGCCTGCCCCTTCGCCAGAGACGCCGCCGGCGCACCCGCCTGTGGCGGCCCAGAAGCCTCCGGTGGATCCGCGAGTGGTCGGGACTTTGGAGCGCTGGGGCGTCGTCAACGGCTATTCCGCGCGCTACGCCTATGCGATCGCTCCGGGCGGAGGCTATAGATTGACGACGACGCTCGAAGAGACGGGGACCTTCAAGGGAGGCAACGGCAAATATCGCACGATCTCGAGTACGGGCTACGTGCGGACGGGCGCCTATCGGGCGGTCGGGCCCGAGGCGATAGAGGTCACCTCATCGGAGGGCGCGTCCGCTGTTTTCACGCCGGCCGAAACATTGCCGCCCCTGGATCCGGTTCATCCCGCCATGCTCGGGCGCTGGCGAGCGGTTTCAATCCAGGATGGGCTGTCGTGGACCTGGACCGTCCAGAATGGGTCCGACGGACACTATGTCGATAATGGAAAAGCCGAGGATGCCGGCAATTGCGCGTTTTCGGATGGGCATTGGCAATGCGTCTCAACCGTCAGCGGACACACGAGCACAGGGTCTTATCGCGTCACCGATCAGGGCCAGATCGAGATCACGGACGAACAGGGCTCTCTGGTCTGGCAGCGATCGCAGCATGCCGCCGAATAAATGATCCGGCGGGCCATTCGGGCGTCCGCTTGTTGTCGCGCTGACGAAAATTCGGATTAATCTCGGTCGGTCTTTGACACGACCGGCGGGGAAGAAACGCGAATGACCAGTGTTCCCGAAAATTCATCCCTCCTCGCCCATCTGTCGGCGGACCGGCGCTATCTGGCGATGCTGGGGCTCGGCTTCAGCGCGGGCATTCCCTACCTGCTGGTCTATCCGACGCAATCGGCATGGCTGTCGGACGCCCATGTGCCGATCCAGACGATCGGGCTGATGAGCGAACTGACCATCGCCTACAAGTTCAAATTCGTCTGGGCGCCTTTTCTCGACAAATATGACGCCCCGGTTTTCAGCGCGCTGCTCGGGCGCCGGCGCGGCTGGATCGTCCTGTCGCAGATCTGCGTCATGCTGGCGCTGATCGGCATAGCCTTTGGCGATCCGGCGAATTTTCTCGGCTACACCGTGGCGTTCTCGCTGGCGCTCGGCGTCGCAGGCGCGACGCAGGACGTGACCATCGACGGTTGGCGCATCACGTCGGTGCCAGTCGCCAAGCAATCCGATCATGACGGCCATCTCCGAAATGGGCTACCGCGTCGGCAATCTCGCGGCCGGCGCTGGTGCGTTGCTGCTGGCCGATCGATACGGCTGGCCGACTGCCTATGCCTTCATGGCGGGGCTGATGCTGATCGGCGCGATCTCTGCTTTCGTCGCGCCGGAGCCGGATTTGGATTTCACCGTCAACCACAAGCATCCGGGATTCGTCGCGACGGTGATCGCGCCAATCAAGGAAATGGCGACGCGGCTCGGGCCAATGGCCCTGCCGATCTTCCTGATGATCGCCGGCTTTCGCTTGCCCGGCTACATTTCGAGCGCGATGGCCATCCCGCTGTTCAAGAGCCTGCATTATTCCGACACCGAGATTGCGACTGTCACCAAATTGTTCGGCTTCTGGATCGCGCTTGCGGCGACCTTTTTCAGCGCCTATGTCATTCGTAAAATCGGCATGATGCCGAGCCTTGCTGGTCGGCACCGTGGCGGGGTCGGCCGCGCATCTGAGCCTCGCCTGGCTCGCCTCCAGCGGCGGCGGCGATTTCTGGAGTTTTGCGGTCTCGGTCGGCATCGAAGGTTTCGCGTATGCCTTCGCCCAGGTGGTGCTTATCAATTACATGTCGTCGATTACCGCGACCGAACTCGCCGCCAGTCAGTACGCGCTGCTGACCTCGCTTTGCGCCTTTCCCGGCAGCCTGCTCGCGGGCTCGTCTGGCTTTATCATCGCGCACACCGGCTTCCCGATGTTTTTCGTGGCGACGTCGCTGATCGGCGTTCCGGTCGCGCTGCTGTGCTGGTACGTGCTGCGCCTGCACGCCGATGTGACGCCGGACCCGGATCGCCACGGTTCGGCGCGCTAGCGGCGCCCTTATCGTGTGCGATGACGGGCGAAAAAGCGCATCATTTCCCGGCTGGCGTCTGGGCCGCGCGGATCGGTGTACGAGCCGGCCGCGCTTCCGCCCGACCACGCATGGCCGGAGTCGTGCAGAACCCAGTGCTCGGCGATCGGCCGGCCGCAGTCGTCGGCGTGAACGGTCTGCGTATAGGCGCGGCCGCCCACGGCGACTCCGCTGTGGACCGTCTTCTGTAATTTGGCGCCGGCGCTGGCCTGGATGACGACCGCGTCGCCATTGGCGGGATGAACCGTCGTGTCGCGATCGCCGTGGAAGACGATGGCCGGGACGCTGGCGCCTGACGTTCGCGCGGCCGAAGTCCCGCCCTGTTTCATCGCGGTGAAGGCCGAAGGCATGTCGCGAGCGGCGCCGCAGGCGAGGCCGGAATGGACCCCGATCGCCGCATAGAGGTCGGGATAGGCCGAGCCCATGATCGCCGCGGCGGCGCCTCCGGCGGAGAGGCCGGCGATATAGACGCGGCCCTGTTCGACTGGAAATTCGTCCATGACCTGCCGCGTGATTCCCGCGATCAGCGAAGGCTCGCCCCGATCGCGCTGCTGATCGCCGGCCTTGAACCAGTTCCAGCATTTTCCCGCATTGGCCGACTGGGGCTGCGCGGGATAGGCGACGAGGAACGTCAGCTCCTCGGCAAGGTCGTTCATCCGCGTGCCGGCGGCGAAATCGTCGGGCGACTGGTTGCAGCCGTGCAGCATCACCACGAGCGGCAGTGCCGCGCCGCTATAGCCGCCAGGGACATAGAGCTTGTAGGCCCGAGAGCCGGCGGCATTGCTGTAGCAGCGGTTTTCAAACCGCGATCCGCCGGGCTGCTGGACGGGGGCGCGTTCGGCGGCGGGCGTCAAATCGAGCGTGGGCGCCGTATCGAACGCTGCGGCAGGGCGTTTTCCGCCGAAGCGTTGGAGAAGGCCGCCGAGAGCGTCGGGGATCGAGAAGCGGGGCAGGTTCGGGGCGGCGTCGGTCCGAGGCGATGGTTCGGCCGCCCGCTCCGGCGCCAGATCGGCTTGCGGGGCGTTCGAGAGCGCGCGGCGCAAGACCGCCATCGCCTCGTCGAGCCGGCCCTCGCGCGTCAGGCGAGCCGCCGCGAGCATGTCGATTTTTGAAGGAGCATTCATGGTTTACGTCCTCGGTCGGCGGAATTTTGGCGCGAACAAGCGCTTTGAAAGTGCTGCTAGGCTCAGCTGACCCGGTCGGCCAGCGCGGCCTTCACCGCCGGGCTGGCCTGCAAGGCGCCAAGCACGTGAATTGAGCCGATGGTTGCCGCCGCAAGTTCGGGTGGAACATCGTTCGCGATCACCGCGAGCCCCAGAACCTGGATATGGAGCGTCTCGCCACGCGCCCGTGCGCCTTCGAGGTCCTCACGGCTGTAGCGTCGCAGGCCGAGGTCGAGCTTGTGCCTGGTCACCGATTGCTTGACGGCGTCCTGATGGCGGTCGAGCTGGTTGCGAATGGCCGTGCGAATGAAATCGGTGCGGTTGGAGAAGAAGCCTTCCTCCACCAGCAGGTCGATATGGCCAAGATCGACATAACCCAGATTGATCGTGATCTTTTCGCTTTCCGGCGTTTTCGGCCGAAGCTCCTGCGGTGCACCTGTCATTGAGACCATCCATTTACCATCCATATGGATGGATATGGGATGGAATGACGCCTCGTCAAGAGCGAGAGGCGAAATTGCTTCGCACCGGACGTCTTGGGCGCCGGTCAAACCATTCGGGCCGTCATGCGTTGAACGAAGGAGCCGCAGCACTGGTTTTTGGGAAACTGATGTTTCACGCGCCGCTTTCACCTCTTTCGCCGGGACGCCTCAACGATCCGACGCGCATCCTGTTCGTCGAGGACGATGCGACGATCGCGCAATTGCTGACCCAGGCGTTCGACGAGAACGGATTCATCGTCGCCAGCGTTCCGTCGGGCGAAGAGCTCGACCAGCGTCTTGCAATGGGCGCGGTCGATCTGGTCGTGCTCGATGTCATGCTGCCGGGCGAAGACGGCTTTTCCATTTGCCGGCGGCTGCGCGCGGCCTCCGATGTGCCAATCATCATGCTGACGGCGCTGGGCGAGGATATCGACCGGATCGTCGGCCTCGAGATCGGCGCCGACGATTACGTGACCAAGCCCTTCAACTCGCGCGAATTGATCGCCCGCGCCAAGGCTTTGTTGCGCCGCGCGCGCACCCTTCGCCCGCAATCGCCTCGGCCCGGTCGGCTTCGCGGGCTGGCGGCTTTATCCTGCCGAGCGCCGCCTCGTCAGCCCGGACGGCGCCCAGGTCACGACGACCAGCGCGGAATTCGATCTGTTGCTGGCCCTGTGCCAGAATCCCGGCCGCATCCTGTCGCGCGAGCAATTGCTCGACCTGACCCATGGCGGACTGGCGGGACCGATCGAGCGCAGCATCGACGTCCACGTCAGCCGCATCCGGCAAAAAATCGAGCCCGATCCGCGCGATCCCGTGCTGATCAAGACAGTGCGGCTCGCAGCACCATGGCGCCGAAGGTGCCGACGATCGAGACCGGTACGGCGACCGCCGGGATCAAAGCCGCGCGGCCGTTCTGCAGGAAGACAAACACCACGGCTACCACCAGGCTCATGGCGATGATCAGGGTGCGCTGGGTTTCGGCCAGCGAATTGCGGATGGTGGTGGAGCGGTCGGAGGCGAAGCCGATATCCATCGCCTCTGGCAGCGCCGCCTTGAGCGCGGGGATCGCGGCGCGCACCGCCTCGACCGTTTTGATGATATTCGCGCCGGGCTGGCGGAAGACGATGATGATCACCGCCGGGCGGCCGTCGGCCAGCCCGAGGTTGCGCAGGTCCTGCACGGAATCCTGCACGTCGGCGACATCGCTCAGCCGCAGCGCGTCGCCGTGGCGATAGGCGATCACCTGCGAGCGGAAATCGGCGGCCGATGAGGGGACTGAAAGAGATGGCCAAGGCGATACACGCCATGATCCGCGTTCTCGAGGAACAGCGGTCGGTGGAATTTTACAAGAAGGCATTCGGCCTGGACGTGTCCAGCCGCCTCGATTTTCCGACCTTCACCCTCGTCTATCTCCGCAACGGCGAGGCCGATTTCGAGATCGAACTGACAATCAACAAAAATCGGACGGAACCCTATGGGCACGGCGAAGCTTATGGCCATGTGGCCTTCGTCGTCGACGATCTCGCCGCGGAACATGCGCGGTTCCAGAGCCTCGGATTGAACCCGCTCGACATCAAGGAGTTCAAGCCGGACGGGAGGCTGATCGCGCGCTTCTTCTTCGTTCAGGACCCTGACGGCTACAAGATCGAGGTGCTCGAACGCCACGGCCATTATCAGTGATGCCGCAGAGCGGCGCAAAAAAATAAAAGTAAATCAAAGGGAGGAAAACATGTTGGATCTTCACGGCGCCGGTCTGGGGCCTCGTTCGCCCGGCCGCCGCCTCTTTCTGCAACGCTCGTCGCAGCTCGCTTTCGCGGCCGCGGTCACGGTTTCGCCCGCCGGAGCGCTGATCAACGCGACAGAGGCGTGGGGGTTGGAAGTCCAGGGGCTTGCGCCTGAAACCATGAAGACGCTGATCCAGATGTCGCGCGACATCTATCCGCACGACCGCATTCCGGACCGTTTCTACGCCATCGCGGCGAAGCCGTTCGACGAGAAAGCTGCCGCAGACCCGGCCCAGAAGGATCTGTTTGAAAAGGGCGTCGCGGACCTGAACGCGGTTGCCGGTCCCGGCGGCTATCTCGCCGTCGCCTGGGAAGCCGATCGCGTCGCGCTGCTGCGCAAGATCGCGGACACGCCGATGTTCGAGACCGTACGCTCCACCCTCGTCGTCTCTCTCTACAATCAGAAGGATGTGTGGCCGATCTTCGGCTACGAAGGTGAATCCTATTCCAAGGGCGGCTACATCCATCGCGGCTTCGACGACCTCGAATGGCTGTGAACCAAGAAACCTGAGGGAGTGGACCAGATGGCTGCGAAATTCGATCTCAACGACGACAGCGTCGTCGTCATCATCGGCTCCGGCGCCGGCGGCGGGACATTGGGCAACGAGCTGGCGCAGAAGGGCGTCAATGTCGTCATTCTCGAGGCCGGCGAACGGCACGAATATACCGACTTCATCAACGATGAATGGGCAAGCTTCGCCCAGCTCGCGTGGAGCGATACGCGCGCGACCTCCGGCACATGGCGGGTGGCGAAGAACTTTCCCCACCTGCCGGCGTGGATCGTCAAGGCGGTCGGCGGGACGACGACCCATTGGGCTGGCGCCTCGCTGCGGCTGCAGGCGCATGAACTCAAGACGCTGACGACCTATGGCAAGATCGAGGGCGCCAACCTGCTCGACTGGCCTCTGACGCTCGAAGAACTGGAGCCCTATTACACCCGCGCCGAGGACAAGATGGGCGTCACCCGCACCGGGGGGCGTCCGGGCCTTCCCGGCAACAACAACTTCAAGGTGTTCAAGGCCGGCGCCGACAAGGTCGGCTATCAGGAATGCAACACCGGCCGCATGGCGATCAATTCGGTGGAACGCGACAACCGCAATTCCTGCCAGCAGACCGGCTTCTGCTTCCAGGGCTGCAAATGGGGCGCGAAATGGTCGACGCTCTATACCGAAATCCCGAAGGGCGAGGCCACCGGCAAACTGGAGGTGCGCCCGCAAAGCACCGTGCTTCACATCGAGCATGACGCGGCCGGCAAGGTTACCGGCGTCGTCTATGCCGACAAGGACGGCGTGCAGCAGAAGCAGAAGGCCCGCGTCGTCGCGGTCGCCGGCAATTCGCTCGAAAGCCCGCGCCTGCTGCTGAATTCCGCCTCGTCGAAATTTCCGGACGGGCTGGCCAATTCCTCCGGCCAGGTCGGGCGGAACTACATGCGCCATGTTACCGGCTCGGTCTATGGCGTGTTTGAAAAGCCGGTGCACATGTTCCGCGGCACCACCATGGCGGGCGTCGTGCGCGACGAGGCCCGTTTCGATCCCACGCGCGGCTTTGTCGGCGGCTACGAGCTCGAAACCCTTTCGCTCGGCATTCCCTTCATGGCGGCCTTCCTCGACCCCGGCGCGTGGGGGCGTTCGTTCACCAGCGCGATGGACGATTATCCCAACATGGCCGGCATGTGGATCGTCGGCGAGGACATGCCGCAGGAGAGCAACCGCGTCACCCTCAGCTCGTCGCTGAAGGACAAGTACGGGCTGCCGGTCGCCGAGGTGCATTTCGACGATCATCCCAACGATGTCGCCATGCGCACCCACGCCTATGCGCAGGGCCGGAAAATGTACGAGGCGGTCGGCTCGGTTCGCACCTTGCCGACGCCGCCCTATCCCTCGACCCATAATCTCGGCACCAACCGGATGAGCGCCAATCCGCGCGATGGCGTCGTCAACAAATGGGGCCAGACCCACGACATTAAGAACCTGTTCATCTCCGACGGCAGCCAGTTCACGACCGGCGGGGCGGAAAATCCGACCCTGACCATCGTCACGCTGGCGATCCGCCAGGCGGAATATATGGCCGACCAGATGAACGCCCGGGCAATCTGATCCAGAGCGCAAAAAAAGCCGATCATCGAGACGCGCCGCACTGACGGCGCGTCTTTTTTTTCGCCCGGAAGGGCGCTCGAACGCGCGACCGCCGGGAAAAAGCGTTGTCAAAAATGCGATGGTTGTCCTTGTTGCTTTTTTCAATCCTTGTGTTCAAGGAATGAGCCTCTTAATCTGCTTAGCCGCGCCGGCGAATGGCCTACGATCGCGAACGCTCCTTGCGGCGCAAATCCCTCCGTTGCCGCGGCCAGCCTCGTTCAAGCCAGACGGGCGATATTGGCGCGCGGCTTTGTCGCAACCACGTGCGCTGGATGCCCATGGAAACGCGGACAGAACGATGAAAAAGAGCACTGTTTTTGCAATGAGCGTCTGTTGTTCGGTGACTTGCTGGCGGTCTTGCGCAGGCGCAGCCTTCGGTCCCGGCGTTTTACGAGGAGGCCAGCAAGATCGCCCCGGAGGGCGAGCTTGGGCAGGTCGTCAAGCAGGAAGCGATAGCGACCCCGGTCCCCGGCGCCCAGGCGTGGCGCATCGCCTATATTTCGTCTGATCTTGCGGGCAGGAAAACCATCGCCACCGGGCTGGTCGTGGCGCCCGCGGGAGCGCCGCCAGCCGAGGGTCGTCCCATCATGGCCTGGGCGCACGGCACGACGGGATCCGCGGAAAATTGCGGACCGTCGCAAGTCGTCAATCCGGCGAAGGGGCTCAACGAATATTTCCTCATGAACGGCGATTCCTGGACCGATTACGGCCTGCCAAGCCTCGAGGCTTTCATCAAGGAAGGCTATGTGGTCGTCGGCTCCGATTATCAGGGGCTGGGCGGCGGCGGGCGGCATCAATACGCCGTGGCCGCCACGCAAGCCCGCGACGTCATCGACTCGGTTCGCGCCGTCAGTTCGATGAAGGCCAGCGGCGCCGGCAAGAAAGCGATCGTCTATGGCTGGTCTCAGGGCGGAGGCGCGACCATAGCCGCCGCAAGCCTGCCGGATTATATCGCCCGAAAGGACACGGCGTCGGACAATATCGAATTGCTGGGATTTGTTGCCCTGGCGCCATTCGACACCGCCGTTCTGGATGCCGGAACGGCCATGAACCAGGCGGCCGCAGACAAGGCGATGGGCGAACTGGCGGCGAGCTTCTCCGACAATGTGTTCAATTTCACCCATTTCGCCATGAACATGTGGGGCACGCAGGCTGCCTTTTCCGAGCTCAGCCTCAATGACATTTTCACGGATGACGGCGCCAAGGTCGTGGACCGGGTCTTCTCGAACAAGTGCATGCATTCGGCGGCCGACACCCTCAACTACGCCTATGCGTCGGAATACAAGGGCTTGCTGAATCCGAAGCCGAAAAACACGATCGCCTGGACTCAGGCGCTGGTTCAGGGCAGCGTCGCGCCGGTGAAACCGATCGCGCCTGTCGTGATTTACTGGGGGACCAAGGATACGGTCGTGCCGCCGGTGATGGGCAAGCTGTATCAGGACCAGATGTGCAAGCTGGGCGGTGATGTCGAGCGGGTGCAACTCCCCGGCGAACAGACGCATTTCTCGACGCCCGGCGCCGCAGAGCCGCTTTACCTGCCTTGGGTTAAGGAGCGATTCGCCGGCAAGCCGATAACAACGCCTGTGCCCGCCCAGTAGCCAGACTTCGTTGGATCGATGTCCCGCGGGGTTGCGTCAATCGCCGGCGGCTTTTTGCCGATCGAGCATCGAGGCGCGAAACCGGCTTGGCGACGCGTCGAACCAGCGCCTGCAAGCGCGAAAAAAAGTTCCCGGATCGGCGAAGCCCAGAAAATAGGCGACGTCGGCGGTGGTAGCCCAGGTTAGAGCGCGCGAGATAGTGCTGGGCGAGGTCGCAACGCGTCGCGTCGAGTAACCGATCGAAGGTCACGCCTTCGTCGTGCAGCCGTCTTTGCAGGGTGCGGTCGCTCATCTTGAGCGCATTGGCGATGGCCTCGCGCCGAGGCTCGCCATGCGCGAGTTCGCGCGTGATCTCACGGCGGACGCGCACGCTGATAGCGCGGCGCCGTCGAAGGCCGCCAGCCGCTGCTGCAGCAGGTTGTCATGCAGTTCCGCGACCATGGGATGCGAGGCGGGCAGCGGCGCGTCGAGGATTTCGGGTGTGAAAACCCAGCCATTGAATTCGGCGCCGAACCGCAAAGCGCAGCCGAAAGCCTCGCGGTAACGCGAAGCATCGGGCGGTTCGGAAAACATCATGCCGACATAGACCGGCTCGATCTGCCGGCCCGAGGCCCAGCGGCAGAAATTGAGAATTGTCAGCAGATCGAATTCGATGCGCTGGCGAGGGATGGCTCGCGGCCGCCATAAGAGATCGAAGCGCGCTAAGACATGCTCGCCATATGGTTCGAGCGTCACTTCAGCGGCGTCGCTGACCAGCCGCATATGGCGCGAAATCGATTGCAACGCCGCGCGCAAATTGGCGCTGGAAAGCATCGAATAGCCGACGACGTCGAAATTCCCCGGCATCGGCAACGCCGAGCCGATCAGCCCGATTTCCGGATTGCCGGTCCGCTCGACCGCGACGCGCCAGAGCCGGCTCATCGTCTCGGTGGGAACGCGTCCATCGCGATCGAGCAGAAGGGCGCGATCGATCCCTGCGAGCCGCATCAGTTCCGCCGTGTCGAGCCCGGCGTTCGCCATCATGTCGATGACGCCCTTGAGCCAGGGCGAAGACGTGGTCCGGCTGGTCATGAAAACGGTCTCGATCCTCCAGCGCCGCAGGCCCATCATTGGGGCTCGTTGGCGGCGATTGTTAGTTTTGCAGCCAAGTCTAGCATTATGTTCCAAGGATTACAGGGCCGGCTTTCAATCCTGAGGGCCATTAGTCGAAAGTCGAGAGCGGGCGCGCCTCCGCCGACGATGGACCGCGCCGAACAGGAGAAATGTCCCCAAAGCCAGAGATTTGGCGTTCCCGCGCCAGTTGTGCGGAGAGGCGCCAAGCTATTCTTCCGCCCCAGCAAAAATCCCGGCTGAGCTCGGCGAAAAGCCAGGCGCAAGCCGGGTCAAAAGAAGCACGGGGAAGGAACGAAGATGGCGAAAGCCGATCCCTATACCATTGGCCTTGACCGCAACCGGGCGAATTACGCGCCCTTGACGCCGCTGTCGTTTCTCGCCCGCACGGCCGACGTGTTCCCGCACAAGCTTTCGGTGATCTACGACGATGTTCGCTACACGTGGGGGCAGACGGCGGAGCGGTGCCGGCGGCTGGCGTCGGCGTTGCGCAAGCGCGGGATCGGCAAGAACGACACGGTGGCGGTGATGCTGCCCAACATCCCGGCGATGGTCGAGGCGCATTTCGGCATTCCGATGTCGGGCGCCGTGCTCAACACGCTCAACACCCGCCTCGACGCCGAGGCGATCGCCTTCATGCTCGACCACGGCGAGGCCAAGGTCCTGCTCACCGACCGCGAGTTCTCCAAGATCGTCGGCAAGGCGCTCGGCCTGATGAGCGGCCCGAAGCCGTTGGTGATCGACGTCGACGACGCCAGCTATGTCGGCGGCGCCTTCCTGGGCGAGATCGAATACGAGGCGTTTCTGGCCGAGGGCGACCCGGCGTTTGACGCCCGAGCCGATCGACGACGAATGGGACGCCATCGCGCTGAACTACACGTCGGGCACCACCGGCAACCCGAAGGGCGTGGTCTATCACCATCGCGGCGCCTATCTGAACGGGATCAACAACATCGTCGGCTGGGGCATGGCGCCGCATTCGGTCTATCTGTGGACGCTGCCGATGTTCCACTGCAACGGCTGGTGCTTTCCCTGGACCATGGCGGCCAACGCCGGGGTCAATGTGTGCATCCGGCGCATCGACCCCAAGCAGATCTTCGACCTGATCCGCGAGCACAAGATTTCGCATTTCTGCGGCGCGCCGATCGTCCACGGCATGCTGATCAACGCCGATCCGGCCGACCAGGCCGGGATCGACCATCCGGTGGCGGCGCTGATCGCGGGCGCGGCGCCGCCGGCGGCGATCATCGAGGGCATGGAGCGGCTCGGCTTCTCGATCACCCATGTCTATGGCCTGACCGAGACCTACGGCCCGGCGTCGGTCTGCGCCAAGCAGGTCGAATGGGACGCCGAGCCTTTGGCCAAGCGCGCCGAGCTCAACGGCCGGCAGGGCGTGCGCTCGCTGCTGCAGGAAGGCATCGACGTGCTCGACACCATGCATTTCCAGCCGGTGCCGCACGACGGCCAGACCATGGGCGAGATCGTGTTCCGCGGCAATATCGTGATGAAGGGCTATCTCAAGAACGAGCGCGCGACGACGGAGAGCTTCGCGGGCGGCTGGTTCCGCACCGGCGATCTGGCGGTGATCGAGCCCGACGGCTACGTCAAGATCAAGGACCGCTCGAAGGACATCATCATTTCGGGCGGCGAGAACATCTCGTCGCTGGAGGTCGAGGACGTGCTGTACCGCCACAAGGACGTGCTGGCGGCGGCGGTGGTGGCGACGCCGGACGAGAAATGGGGCGAGGTGCCCTGCGCCTTCGTCGAATTGCGCGAGGGCGCCGAGCCGACGCAGGAGGAGTTCCTGGAGCATTGCCGCGCGCATCTGGCGCGGTTCAAGGTGCCCAAGCGCTTCATCTTCGGGCCGCTGCCGAAGACCTCGACCGGCAAGATCCAGAAATTCATCCTGCGCGAACAAGCCCGCTCAGCCGAAGCCATCGGCTGAACGCCTGAAGCGCTATCCCGTCGGAGATTATGATGACCGCTTATAAAGCGCCTGTTCGCGACATGCTTTTCGCCATGCGGGAGGTCGGCGGGCTCGACCGCGTCGCCGCATTGCCGGGCAACGAAGAAATATCGGACGATCTGGTCGAGGCGATCCTCGAGGAAGCCGGCAAATTCGCGGGCGACGTGCTGGCGCCGCTGAACCAGCCCGGCGACCAGCAGGGCTGCGTCTGCAAGGACGGCGTCGTGACCACGCCGGAAGGCGTCAAGGCGGCCTTCGCCGCCTTCTGCGAAAACGGCTGGCACGCCATGCCGGTCTCGCTGGATTACGGCGGCCAGGGCTTGCCCGCGCTGGTCGCGACTCCGGTGCAGGAGATGTGGAAGGCCTCGAACATGGCCTTCTCGCTGTGCCAGATGCTGACGCTCGGCGCCTTGTCCGCCATCGACCATCACGGCTCGGACGAGCAGAAGGCGCTCTATCTGCCGAACATGGCGTCGGGCGCATGGACCGGCACGATGAACCTGACCGAGCCGCAGGCCGGCTCCGATCTCGCCGCCGTGCGCACCAAGGCCGTCCCCGACGGAGACGCCTATCGCATCAGCGGCACGAAGATCTTCATCACCTGGGGCGAGAACGACGTCGCCGAGAACATCATCCATCTCGTGCTCGCCCGCCTTCCCGACGCCCCTCCCGGCGTGAAGGGCATCTCGCTGTTCATCGTGCCGAAATTCCTGGTCAACGCAGACGGCTCGCTCGGCGCGCGCAACGACCTGGTCTGCGCCTCGATCGAGCACAAGCTCGGCATCCACGCCAGCCCGACGGCGGTCATGTCCTTCGGCGAGAAGGAAGGCGCGATCGGCTATCTCGTGGGCGAAGCCAATCGCGGCCTCGAATACATGTTCACGATGATGAACCACGCCCGCCTCAACGTGGGGCTCGAAGGCGTGGCGATTTCGGAACGCGCCTACCAGCAGGCCTTGTCCTACGCGCATGATCGCGTGCAGGGCAAGCCGCTCGCCGCGCAGGCCGGGCGATCCGATCGCCTATCATCCCGACGTCAAGCGCATGCTGCTCGAGATGAAGTCGCGCATCGAGGCGATGCGCGCTCTGGCCTATTTCACTGCGGGCAAGATGGATGTCGCGCATCTGTCGCCGGACGTCGCCGAGGCCAAGGCCGCGCAGGCGACGGTCGATCTGCTGATCCCCGTCGTCAAGGGCTGGTGCACGGAAAATTCGATCCAGATCGCCTCGACCGGCGTGCAGGTTCATGGCGGCATGGGCTTCATCGAGGAGACCGGCGCCGCCCAGCATCTGCGCGACGCCCGCATCACCACGATCTACGAAGGCACCACCGCGATCCAGGCCAATGATTTCATCGGCCGCAAGATCGCGCGCGACGGCGGCGTGGCGGCGAAGACCTTGATCGGAGAAATCGAAGCCGACCTCAGGGCCTGGGCCAGCTCCGACATCGCCGCGCTGGCGAAGGCGCTCGCGGCTCCGCTCGGCCGGTTCGCCCAGGCGGTCGACTGGATCGTCGCGACCCACAAGGCCGCTCCCGAGAAGACGGCGGCGTCCGCCGTGCCGATGCTGCATCTCGCCGGCATCACGTTCGGCTATTGGCTGGTGCTGCGACAGGCGGCGGCCGCGATCCGGCGCCGGGAAGCGGGAGAAGACCCGAAATTCGCGGAGGGCAAGCTCGCCTATGCGACTTTCTACGCCGCGCATGTCCTGCCGCAGACCGAATCGTTCTTCATCGGCGTGGTCGAGGGCGCGGACGCGATCACCGCGTTCGATCCTTCCTTGATGATCCACTGAGCGGGGAGGGCGCGATGAACGAACTCAACGGATTCGATATCGAAGACCTGTCGCCGGGCATGACCGCGACGTTTTCCAAGACCATCACCGAGGCGGACATCGTGATGTTCGCCGGCGTGTCGGGCGACAACAACGCGATCCACATCAATGAGGAATTCGCGGCCTCGACGCCGTTCGGCGGGCGCATCGCGCATGGCTTTCTCACCGCCAGCGTCATTTCGGCGGCGATCGCCGGCCGCCTGCCCGGTCCGGGCTCGATCTATCTCGAACAGAAGATGCGCTTCGTCGCGCCGGTGCGTCCCGGCGACACGGTGCACGCCTGCGTGACCGTCAAGGACGTCGGCGCGCATCGGCATGTCGTGCTCGAAACCATCTGCCGCGTCCGCGGCAAGGATGTGGTGATCGGCGAGGCGACGGTCAAAGTCGGCTCGAAAAAGGCGCGCGAGGACAAGAAGGCGCTTGCCGCGGCAATTGCCTGAACCTTTCGGAGACTGGACATGAAACTTCTCGTCCCCGTGAAGCGGGTTGTTGACTACAACGTGAAGATCCGGGTGAAGACGGACGGGTCCGGCGTCGAGCTGGCGAACGTCAAGATGTCGATGAACCCGTTCGACGAGATCGCGGTGGAAGAGGCGCTGCGGCTGAAGGAGGCCGGCAAGGCGAGCGAAGTCATCGTCGTCTCGATCGGCCCGCAGCAGGCGACCGAAACCCTGCGCACCGGCCTCGCCATGGGCGCCGACCGCGGCATCCTGGTCAAGACCGACGAGAGCGTCGAGCCGCTCGCGGTCGCCAAGATCCTGAAGGCCGTCGCGCTGGAAGAGCAGCCCGGCCTGGTCATTCTCGGCAAGCAGGCGATCGACGACGATTCCAACCAGACCGGCCAGATGCTCGCCGCGCTGCTCGGCTGGGGCCAGGGCACGTTCGCCTCCAAGGTCGAGATCGCCGACGGCGCGGTCGACGTGACCCGCGAAGTCGACGGCGGCCTGCAGACGGTGACCCTGAAGACTCCGGCGGTGGTCACCACCGACCTGCGCCTCAACGAGCCGCGCTACGCCTCGCTGCCCAACATCATGAAGGCCAAGAAGAAGCCGATCGCCGAGAAGACCCCGGCGGACTACGGCGTCGACGTCACGCCGCGCCTGAAGGTGCTGAAGACCACCGAGCCGCCGACCCGCAAGGCCGGCGTGAAGGTCGGCTCGGTCGCCGAGCTGGTCGCCAAACTCAAAGACGAAGCGGGGGTGCTCTGATGACTGTTCTTCTCCTTGCCGAAGTCCATAACGGCCATCTCAACGATTCGACCGCCAAGGCGCTGACGGCGGCGGCGGCTCTCGGCGGCCCGGTGCATATCCTGGTCGCGGGCCAGCGGGCTCGACGAAGCGGCGCAGGCCGCGGCGAAACTCGCGGGCGTGGACAAGGTGCTGACGGCCTCGGGCGAAGCCTTCGCCCATGGCCTCGCCGAGCCGCTCGCCGACCTGATCGTGGCGCTGGCGCCGTCCTATGACGCCATCGTCGCCCCGGCGACCTCGACCGGCAAGAACGTCCTGCCGCGCGTCGCCGCGCTGCTCGATGTGGCGCAGGTGTCGGAAATCTCGAAAGTGATTTCGCCGGACACGTTCGAGCGCCCGATCTACGCCGGCAACGCCGTGCAGACGGTGCAGGCGACCGATGCCAAGAAGGTGATCACGGTGCGCACCTCGACCTTCGCCGCGACCGGCGAGGGCGGCTCGGCGGCCGATCGAAGCCGTCAGCGGCCCGGCCGCAGCGGGTCTGTCGAGCTTCAAGAGCGAGGCGCTGGCCGTTTCCGACCGTCCCGAGCTGACGTCGGCGAAGATCATCATCTCGGGCGGCCGCGCGATGCAGAACGCGGACAACTTCAAGACCTATATCGAGCCGGTCGCCGACCGGCTCGGCGCGGCCATGGGCGCCTCGCGCGCGGCGGTCGACGCCGGCTACGCGCCCAACGACTGGCAGGTCGGGCAGACCGGCAAGGTGGTCGCGCCGGAGCTTTACATCGCGGTGGGGATTTCCGGCGCGATCCAGCATCTGGCCGGCATGAAGGACTCCAAGGTCATCGTCGCCATCAACAAGGACGAGGAGGCCCCGATCTTCCAGGTCGCCGATTACGGCCTCGTCGCGGATCTCTATGCCGCGCTGCCCGAACTCAGCGAAGAGCTCAAGAAGATCGGCCGTTAGGCGAACGTTCTTCCCCCACCTGTCCAGGCTCCCACGCGGACAGGCCACTTGCCGGCGACGGGACAGCCGTCGCCGGCTTTTTTTTATCGAGATCCGAGAAGCTCCCGACGGAGAATGGTCCATGACGAACCTCACGGAATTGGAATCCGCCCGCGAGGCGATGGATTATGACGTTGTGATCGTCGGCGGCGGGCCGTCGGGTCTCGCGGCGGCGATCCGGCTCAAGCAGATCGATCCGGAGCTTGCCGTCGTCGTCGTCGAGAAGGGCTCGGAAATCGGCGCGCATATCCTGTCCGGCGCGGTGATCGACCCGATCGGCCTCGACAAGCTGCTGCCGGGCTGGCGCGAGGATTCCGACCTGCCCGCTCAAGGTGCAGGTCACGGAGGACCGCTTCTATTTCCTCGGCCCGTCGCGGCGGCGTCCGCCTGCCCAACTTCCTGATGCCGCCGCTGATGAACAATCACGGCAATTTCGTCGGCTCGCTCGGCAATGTCTGCCGCTGGCTCGGCGCCAAGGCCGAGGAGCTCGGCGTCGAGATCTATCCGGGCTTCGCGGCCGACGGAAGTGCTCTACGGCGACAAGGGCGAGGTGCTCGGCATCGCCACCGGCGACATGGGCGTCGGCCGCGACGGCAAGCCCAAGGACTCCTTTACCCGCGGCATGGAGTTGCGCGGCAAATACACGCTTGTTCGCCGAGGGCGCGCGCGGCTCGCTGGCCAAGCAGCTGATCGCCAAATTCGGGCTCGACGAAGGCCGCGAGCCGCAGAAATACGGCATCGGCATCAAAGAACTGTGGCAGGTCGACCCGGCCAAGCACCAGCCGGGCCTGGTGCAGCATTCGTTCGGCTGGCCGCTGGACGTCGGACACCGGCGGCGGCTCGTTCCTCTATCACATCGAGGACAACCAGGTCGTCGTCGGCTTCGTCGTGCATCTCAACTACAAGAACCCGACGCTGTCGCCGTTCGACGAGTTCCAGCGCTTCAAGACCCATCCGATGGTCCGCGACACCTTCGAAGGCGGCAAGCGGCTGGCCTATGGCGCGCGCGCGATGACCGAGGGCGGCTGGCAGTCGGTGCCGAAGCTCGCCTTCCCCGGCGGCGCGCTGATCGGCTGCGGGCGGGCTTCATGAACGTGCCGCGCATCAAGGGCTCGCATAACGCGATGCTGTCGGGCATCGCAGGCGGCGGACGCCGCGGCCAAGGCGCTCGCAGGCCGGCCGCGCGCACGACGAACTGGCCGATTACGAGGCCGGCTGGCGCGCCGGGCCGATCGGCGCGGACCTGAAGAAAGTGCGCAACGTCAAGCCGCTGTGGTCGAAGTTCGGCACGTGCATCGGCGTGCCGCTCGGCGGCGTCGACATGTGGCTCAACAACGTGTTCGGCTTCTCGCCTGTTCGGCACGCTGAAGCACGGCAAGCCGGACTATGCCGACGCTGAAGCCCTCTGACGCGGTCAAGCCGATCGTCTATCCCAAGCCCGACGGCGTGCTCACGTTCGACAAGCTGTCGTCGGTGTTCCTGTCCAACACCAATCACGAGGAAGACCAGCCGATCCATCTGAAGCTGGCCGACCCTCGATGCCGATCGGCGACAACCTGCCGAATTATGGCGAGCCGGCGCGGCTCTACTGCCCGGCGGGCGTCTACGAGGTGGTCTATGGCGACGAGGCGACGAAGACGGACCCGCGCTTCGTCATCAACGCGCAGAACTGCGTCCACTGCAAAACCTGCGACATCAAGGACCCGGCGCAGAACATCACCTGGACCTGCCCCGAAGGCGGCGGCGGACCGAACTATCCCAATATGTGAGGTGGGCTGGTTCAATAACCGGACGCCGGTTCAAATCGGGCTCGGGAAATTGCTAGGAAAGGGGAGTCGCGCGGGCGCGCCTCCGGCGACCACTCATGCCATCGGTGCTGACCGAAGGAGACGGTTCCAGATGACCGGAAATGTCGCCACTCTCGACGCGAGCGATTTCGCGATGCGCAACTGGACCGGCAGCGAAAGGGCCCGATCCGGATCGGATCGCCCGAGCATTTGCGCCTGTTCACGCGGATGCTGCTGGAAACCCATAATCCCTACAAGCCGGCCGTCATCGACTGGCCGAAGCTGGCGCCGGAGGCGCTGGAGCGGGTGACGTCGCTTCCGATCTGGGACATCGCCGTCCAGACCGAGGGCCGGGCCTCGATCCGGGTCAAGACTTTTGCCGAAACCGTCGCCGATCCGCTGTTGCGCGAGGCGCTCGAGCTCGACGCCGCCGAAGAGGCGCGGCACAAGGTCGTGCTCTCGAAACTCGTGGAGGCCTATGGCATCAAGCTCGCCCCCGAGCCGGATTACGATCCGCCGGCCAATCCGACTTGGGCGTGGCTCGTGACCGGCTACAGCGAATGCATCGACAGTTTCTTCGCCTTCGGCCTGTTCGAGACGGCGCGGCGTTCCGGCTATTTCCCCGACGAACTGGTCGAAACCTTCGAGCCGGTGATCCAGGAGGAAGGCGCGTCACATCCTGTTCTTCGTCAATTGGGTGGCCTGGTATCGCCGCAACCTGCCGATCTGGAAACGCCTTTCGTTCCGGGCCACGGAATGCGCGGTCTGGGCGTTCCTGATCTGGGAGCGGATCGGGATCGCGCGCGGCCTCGACAAATCGGGCGAGATGCAGGACGCCAATTTCGCCATGAACGGTCGAGCGCGGTCGGCATCGAATTGTCGCCGGCGGAATTGATCGATCTGTGCCTTGTCGAGAACGACCGCCGCATGGCCGGCTACGACCAGCGCCTGCTGCGCCCCGCAATCGTGCCGTCGCTCGCGCGGTTCGCGCGTCGGTTCATGAAATCGACCTAAGACACCGTCACAGTCGCCGGATTTCGGACGAGCTTGAAGACCGGGTCGCTCATCGGACGCCCGCTGACCGCGTCGACCAGGATCGGATCGGCCTCCATGCCGGTTTCCCGGTCGACCAGCGTCACGGCGCGGCCCTCGGGCGCGAAATGGCGGTTGCCCCAGGCGAGCAGCGCGATGACAACCGGCCGGAAATCGCGGCCGCTTTCCGTCAGCACATAGTCGTAGCGCGGCGGGCGCTCGTTATAGAGGCGGCGCTCCAGCAGGCCGGACTCGACCAAGGCGCGCAGGCGCCGGGTCAGGATGTTGGGCGCGATGTCGAGGCTGCGCTGGAATTCATCGAAGCGCTTCAGCCCGTTCAGCGCGTCGCGAAGGATGAGAATGCTCCACCATTCGCCGACGCGCTCGAGGCTGCGGGCGATCGGACATTGCATTTCTCCAAAGTGCTTTCGCTTCATTTGAAATCGGACGGGCTTGCGGGGCGCGTTCGCGCAGGCTCTAATTTAGCGCGTTACTAGCATCATGCAAGTGACGAAGCTTCACCTGACCGAGGTTGGCCATGACCACGACGATCGCGAATTCCCCGCCCGCCTTTCTCGAAGACCTGTCGGTCGGACAGCGCTTCGTCAGCGCGTCCTATGAAGTGAACGCGGATGAGATCAAGGCCTTCGCCCGCCAATACGATCCGCAGCCGTTTCATACCGACGAGGCGACGGCGCGGGACACCTTTTTCGCGAGGACTGGCCGCCAGCGGCTGGCATGTCGCGGCGGTCACCATGAGGCTGCTGGTCGGCGAAGGCGCCATTGATCGCCAATGGCATCATCGGCGCCGGCGGCGAAATCGCCTGGCCGAGGCCGACGCGGCCCGGCGACGTCCTGACGGTCGAAAGCGAAGTGCGTCGAGATCAATCCGTCGCGCTCGCGGCCGGATCGCGGCATGGTCACGATGCGCAGCGAAACGCGCAACCAGCGCGATGAGGTCGTGCAGATCCTGACCGCGAAGCTGGTCGCGCCGCGTCGGCCCGCAATGTTGAAGGCGGGGGCGATGCGAACGCTTGTGATCGGCGCCGGCGCGGTCGGCGGATATTTCGGCGGCAGGCTGGCGCAGGCCGGGCGCGACGTCACCTTCCTGGTGCGTCCCCGTCGCGCCGCCCTGCTGCAGGCGAACGGGCTGAGCATAACAGAGCCCGTTGGGGGATTTTCACCTCGCCGCCCCGCAACTGGCGACGCAGGAAAGCCTGCACGAGCCCTACGATCTCATCCTGCTGAGTTGCAAGGCCTATGACCTCGACAGCGCGATGGAGTCCTTCGCCGGCGCCATCGGCCCGCAAACCGCGATCCTGCCGCTTCTCAACGGCATGGCCCACATCGACGCCTTGTCCGGCGCGTTTCGGCGCCGAAAAGGTGCTCGGCGGCCTGTGCATGATTTCGGCGACGCTCAAAGGCGACGGCGCCATCGCGCATCTCAACAAACAGCACGGCCTGACCTTCGGCGAGCTCGACGGCGTCCGTTCGCCGCGCATCGCCGCGGTCGCGAAACTGTTCGAGGGCGTCGGTTTCGACGCGCGGGAAAGCGCCGCCATCCGGCAGGACATGTGGGACAAGTGGATTTTCATCGCCGGTCTTGCGGGGATCACCGTGCTGATGCGCGCGGCGATCGGCGATATCGTCGCCGCCGGGGCGGGCGATCTCGCAACGGGCCTGTTCGACGAATGCGCCGCCATCGCCGCCGCCAATGGCTTCAAGCCGAGCGCCGGACCATGTCGAGCGCACGCGCAAGGTCCTGACCGAGCCCGGTTCGCCGATGACCGCCTCGATGCTGCGCGACATCGAAGCGGGCGGCCCGATCGAGGCCGGGCACATTCTCGGCGACCTGTTGCGCCGGGCAGGCGGCGAAGCGGGCGAACGCTCGCTGCTGCGCATCGCTTTTGCCCACGCCCGGGCCTATGAGGCGCGCCGCCTGCGCGAAACGCAGCCCCCGCCTGCGTGACCCAAAAACATTCCGTTCTCTGTCTTGCTGTCATGAAGAGGAGCGTGGAAATGTCCAAAAAGGTCTTGAAGAGCGTGCTGATCACCGGCGCGTCGTCGGGCATCGGCGCGACCTATGCCGAACGGTTCGCCCGGCGCGGGCACGATCTGGTGCTGGTGGCGCGAAACGGCGACCGCATGCGCGCGACGGCGGAACAGGCTTCGCGCCGACGACTGGCGTCTCGATCGACGTCCTGCCGGCCGACCTCACCCTTCCCGCCGAACTGGAGCGGGTCGCAGGCGCGGCTGCGCAACGACGCCCGCATCGGAATCCTGATCAACAACGCCGGCGCGGTCTTGCCGGGCGGCTTTCTCGACGCCGATTCCGCCGCGCAGGATTGGCTCCTCCGCCTCAACGTCGCCGCGCCGACCCGCCTTGCGCATGCGTTCATTCCGCGCTTTCTCGCGGAGGGCGGCCGGCGCCATCGTCAACATCGCCTCGGTGCTGGCGCTGGCGCCCGAAATCATGCCGGGCATCTATGCCGCGACCAAGAGCTATATGCTGACTTTCTCGCAATCGCTGCAGACGGAATTCGGACCGCGCGGGCTCTACGTTCAGGCCGTGCTGCCAGCCGCGACGCGCACCGAAATCTGGGAGCGCTCCGGGCGTTCGGTCGAAGTCCGTTCCCGGCGTCATGGACGTCGGCGAGCTCGTCGACGCCGCGCTGGTCGGCTTCGACCGCAAGGAGGCCGTGACCATTCCGCCGCTGCCGGAAATCAGCCAATGGGACGATTTCGCCCATGCGCGGATGGCGATGCTGCCGAATTTCAGGCAGGAACATCCGGCGGCGCGTTACCGCCAGTGACGGCGCCTTCTGCGCGCCTGAGGGGAGGCCCTACATGAGCGATTTTCCATTTCGCACTGCCCTGATCGTCGGGGCCGGCGCCGGCATCAGCGCCTCGCTGGCGCGCGCGCTCGCCGCGCTCGGCGTGCAGGTCGCGCTGGCCGCGCGCAACGCCGACAAGCTCGCCGCTCTTTGCGCGGAAACAGGCGCGGTGGCGTTCAGCGCCGACGCCTCCGACGCGCAATCGGTCGCGGCTTTGTTCGATGCGGTCGAGGCGCGTTTCGGCGCGCCCGACGTCGTGATCTACAATGCCGGAGCGCGTTTGCGCGGCGGCATCGCGGAGCTCGATCCCGCGATGGTCGAGAAGGCGCTCGCCATCGGCGCCTTCGGCGGCTTCCTGGTCGCGCAGCAGGCGGCGCGGCGCATGGTCCCGCGCGGACATGGCGCGATCCTGTTCACCGGCGCGACCGCGAGCGTGAAGGGTTTTGCGCTGTCGGGCGGTTTCGCGATGAGCAAATTCGCCTTGCGCGGACTGGCGCAGAGCGTGGCGCGCGAACTCGGGCCGAAGGGCGTCCATGTCGCCCATTTCGTCATCGACGGCGGCGTGCGCGCGGCCGGGTCGACCGGACCCCGCCGGCAAGCCGGACAGCTTCCTCGACCCCGACGCCATCGCGCAGGCCTATATCGATGTGCTGCGCCAGCAGCGCAGCGCCTGGTCGTTCGAGGTCGAGCTGCGGCCCTGGGTCGAGACGTTCTGAGTTTTCCCGTGACCGCGGTAGTCTCAGGCGCAGACCTGCGGGCCCGTTAGCGCGATCGCCCGACGCTCGACGCGCGAGCCCTTTGGCTTACGCGAGGATTTCTTGGCCGCGATGTCGTCGACGGTCAAGCAGAACAGCTTCAATGCGCGCCGGCCGCGCCCGCCGCCGGATTGAGCTTGCTCGCGAACAGCAGCGCGACCGCCGCGATCGACAGCAGCACGCCGAGCACCGCGAATGCGTCGGCGAAACCCATGGTCAGCGCCTGACGCCGCACGGCCGCGCCGAGCGCCGCGAGCGCCTTGTGCTGCGCCAGCGCCGGGTCCGAGGCGCCCTGGGTCATGAAATAATGGGTCAGCTGGTCGATCCGCTGGCGCACCTCGTCGCGATAGGTCGTGACCGACTGGCCGATGACGTTGGAATGGAACTGCTCGCGCTTGGTGATGAGCGTTCCAAGGCTCGCCGTGCCGATGGCGCCGCCGAGATTGCGCAGCATGTTCGACAGGCCGGATGCCGACCCCGCCTCGCTCGGCGCGATGCCGGCGGTGACGATGGCGCTCACCGGCGTCAGCATCAGCGCCTGTCCGATGGCGCGAACGACATTGGGCGCGAAGAACTGGTCGCCGGCGGAATCGAGCGACAGGCTGATGTTCATGAAGCTGCTCGCCGCGAAAATGCTCATCCCGAGGAAGGCGACATAGCGCGCGTCGTAGCGCTTCATCAGCATCGGCACGAAGGGGATGAACAGCAGTTGCGGGAAGCCGGTCCAGGCCAGCACCTTGCCGATCTGCTCGGCGTTGTAATGCTGCACCTGTCCGAGATATTGCGGCATCACATAGATCGTGCCGAACAAGGCCGCGCCCAGCAGCATGTTGACCAGCACGCCGATGCCGAAGTTGCGGCGCTTGAGCAGGCGCAGATTGACCAGCGGCTTTGCCACCAGCAATTCGATGGCGATGAAGGCCGACAGGAAGACCGCCGCGACGATGGCCAGCTTGACGATGAACGGCGAGCCGAACCAGTCGTTCTTGTTGCCTTCCTCCAGCACGGTCTGCAGCGCCGAGAGGCCGATCGCCATGGTGACGATGCCGGCCCAGTCGCCTTCGCGGAGCAGGGCGAGCCGCATCGGCGCGCGCTCCAGCGTCAGGGCCAGCGCGACGGCCATCAGGATGCTCGGCGGCGTGTTGACGAAGAAGATGGTCTGCCAGCCGTAATTCTCGGTGAGATAGCCGCCGATGGTCGGCCCGACGGCGGGAGCGAAGGTCACCGCCACGGCGAACATGGCGAGCCCGATCGGCTGCTGCCCCTTCGGCAGCTTGGTCAGGACCATGGTGAAGGCCATCGGGATCAGCACGCCGCCGGCAAACCCCTGCAAGCCGCGCGCGACGATCATCGAGCCGAGGTCGCGGGTGAAGGCGCAGGCGATGGAAAAGACCGCGAACAGAATGGTGTTGGTCAGGATGACGCGGCGGAAGCCGAACACGCGGCTCAGATAATCGGTCAGCGGAATGACGATGATCTCGCCGATCAGATAGGAGGTCGAGATCCAGGCGCCGTTGTCGATGCCGGTGCCGATGCCGCCCTCGATGTCGAGCAGCGAGGCGTTGGTGATCTGGATGTTGAGGATCGCCATGAAGGCGCCGATCATGCTGGCCATGCACCGCGATCCAGGAGGTCAGGCTGGCCTTGTCGGCGGCGACGGGCGCCGCGGCTTTTGGCTGCTTTGAGCGAGGCTGGACATGGCTGTTCCTCCTGACGGCGCGAAAGGTCAGCTGCGCGCGCTCGCGGCCGTCGCCAGTTGCGAGGCGTCGGCGCGGGTGTCGATGGTCGGGGTGACGGACATGCCCGGGCGGAGCAGGGCGGACAGCGGGCTGCCGGCGTCGAGCACGATCTTCACCGGAATGCGCTGCACGACCTTGGTGAAATTGCCGGTGGCGTTGTCGGGCGGCAGCACGGCGAATTCCTGCCCGCTCGCCGGCGCGACGCTGTCGACGCGGCCCTTGAAGATCTGGCCGGGGAACATGTCGACCTCGATCTCGACCGGCTGCCCGGCATGGACGTCGGTCAGCTGGGTCTCCTTGTAATTGGCGACGATATAGCTGGAATCGACCGGAACAACCGACATCAGCTGCGTTCCGGTCTGCACATATTGGCCGACGCGCAGGGTGCGGTTGCCGATCTGGCCGTCGGCCGGGGAGGCGATGATCGTATAGGAGAGATTGAGCTGCGGCCTGGTCCAGCGACGCCTCCGCGCGCGCCAGATTCGCCCGGGCCTGCGCGAGCTCGGCCTTGATCACGTCGAGCTGGCGGGTCGCGCTGGCGAGCGCCGCCCGGTCGCGCGCCACATTGGCGCGGGACGGCGAGCACGCGGGAGCTGGCGCCCTGGGCGTTCTGCTGGCTGCCGAAGCCGGAGCTGGCGAGGTCCGAATAGCGCTTGTTTTCCTGTTCGGCGAAGGTCTGGTTCGCCTCGTCGGCCGCGACCGTCGCGCCCGCGCCGTCGATGATCGATTGCTGCGCGACGATGGCGGCCTGCTTGTTGCCGATCGCGGCCTGCGCCGCCTCGACGTCGGCCCTGGCCTGTTCGACCGCGACCTTGAAATCGCGGTCGTCGATGCGGGCCAGCACCTGGCCGGCCTTCACCACCTCGTTGTCGCCGACCGCGACGGCGGCGATATAGCCCGCGACCTTCGGGGAGATGGTCGTGCTGTCGGCCTTGACATAGGCGTCGTCGGTGGCGACCGCGAAACGGCCGACCGTCCAGTATTTCTGGCCGAAATAGCCAGCCGCCGCGAGCGCGCCCACGGCGACGCCGACGATGAGGAACCGTTTCAGAATGGCTCTCGCGCCGTCGCGGCGCGCGACGGGCAGGGCGGCGGCGCCATCGAGCGAGACGACGTCCTGCGGCGTCGCCAGCGCGTCGAGATTTTCGAATTCCTCAATCTGCTTGTGCTGCGTCATCGCGCTGCTCCCTGGTCCGTTCGGGAATTTCGGGCTTGTCGATAATTAGGAAATGGAGTAATTTCCAAAATATCCCGGTTTGAAGCGAAGTCAATCGGAATTTGGAAAATGACCATAGTCGAAAATGCAAACGCGCCTTGCAGGGGGCGGGGCCGCCCGCAAGTCCGCACGGACGAGGAGACGCAGGCCCTGATCGTTCAGGCGGCGCGAGAGGAATTCGAGTCGAGCGGCTATGCGGGGGCGTCGATGTGCGGCGTCGCCCAGCGCGCCGGCGTTTCCACCAAGACGCTCTACCGGCTCGTCCCCACCAAGGACGCGCTGTTCGAACGCGTGATCGCCGACCGCATCGGGCGGTTCATCCTGGAAATCGACGAAAGGACGCTGAGCAGCCTGTCGCTGGAGCAGGCGCTGGAGCGCATCCTGGTCGCCTTCGGCTGCCTGACGCTCGAACGCAAGACCATCGGCATCCTCCGGCTGGTGCTGAGCGAATGCGAGCGCTTTCCCGAAATCGGCCGGGCCTTTTACGAGGCGGCGGTGAAGCGCAGCGGCGACGCCATGGCGCTCTGGCTGGAGGAGCAATGCCGCAAGGGCCTGCTCGATCTGGACGATCCGCAGCTTGCGGCCGCGATGCTGCGCGGCATGATGATCATGGAGCCGCAGCGCGCCGTGATGATGGGACAGCGCGAACCGCCTGAGGTCGCCTGAGATCGAGCAGCGGGCGAAACTCTGCGCCCGATTGTTCCTGGGCGGCTGCAAACGCGCCCCGGCGTAACCCAAACGACGATCTTTTCGCGCGTGAAGGCGCGGCGGAGCGAGGCGTTCTCCGGCGCGGCCGAACGGGGCGAAAAAATTCCATCTTTTCGTTTGACATAATTGACTAACTTTATAGACTAAATTAATAAGCATATTTCCAGCCGGGAGCGCCGCTTGATGGACCGGATCGATCGCAACATTCTCAAGATCCTGCAGGACAATGCGGCGGCGACCGTCGCCGAAATCGCCGACAAGGTCGGGTTGTCGCAAACGCCGTGCTGGAAGCGCATCCAGAAGCTCGAAGCGACCGGGGTGATCCAGAAGCGCGTCGCCATCCTCGCGCCGCACAAGGTCGGCATCGGGCTGACGGTGCATATCGCGATCCAGGCGGGCGACCATTCCTCGGAGACGCTGGAGAATTTCGTGCACGCCGTCTCGGCCATGCCGGAAGTGATGGAATTCAGCCGGCTCGCGGGCGAGGTGGATTATGTGCTGCGCGTCGTCGCGCCCAACATCGCGGCCTATGACGCGTTCTACAAGCGCCTGACCGCCATCGCGCCGCTGCGCAGCGTGTCCTCGCATTTCGTGCTGCAGCAGATCAAGTCGACCACCGCGCTGCCGCTCGACCTCGCCGATCGCGAGGAGGAGAACGAAGCCAGGGCCCGGATCGCGGCCCGCCCGCCACGCATCGCGCCGCCCGCGCTGAAACTGGAAAGCGCCGAGCGGGCGCGGGTTTAATTCGGATGATCGGCGCGCCATTGCCGGACCGCCGCAAGCGTGTTGGCGATGTGCTTTTCCGGCGATGAATCCTGGTAGGCGTAGAGGATCGTGCCGTCGGGCGCGATCACATAGGAAATCCGGCTCGATATCGCGATGCCGAGCCTGAACATCCGCGCGTCATAGGCGCTGATGACGGCGGCGTCCGGATCGGCCGCGACGGGAAACTTGTCGCGGCATTCCCGCGAGGAAAAGTCCGTCTGCGTTGCGATGTCATCGGCCGAGACGCCGATCAGCGTCGCGCCGGCGGCGGCGAAGTTCTCTGCGTTGTCGGCGAATTCATGCGCCTCGATGGTGCATCCGGGCGTGAAGGATTTCGGATAGAAATAGACGACCACCGGACCCTTTTTCAGCGCTTCCGCGAGCTTGAACGTGAAGGTCTTGCCGCCGACGGCCGCCTGCAGTGTGAAATCCGGCGCCGGGTCTCCCGATTTCAGGGCGGCCCAGCTCGCCGTGGCGCTGGCGAGTCCGAAAAAAGCGGCGAGAATCAAGCGTTTCATCGGCCCCTCCGTGAGATGCGCATCGGGACCATATGGGCGGCCGCGCCCGGGCGATCAAGGCGCCGGCGATAAAGATATCGCTTGAAGCACGTCAGCGGCGAAGCAAGTCGGCCGTGCGCTCCCCGGGCGCATCGAGCGGTTGCGCATTGTAGGCGGTGACGCAGCACCAGGCGAGCCCGGCCGGAAAGCCACGCCGAGCAGCCACGCGAACAGGCGTCACGCGGGCGAAAGATTTTCGATCCGCACTTGCGGATGGCGCGATTTCAAAAGCCATCGAGCGAACCTTCCGCATCGAGGGGCCAGTCCGCATGATATCAAAGAGTAAATCTAGTGAAAAAGTAGAATGATATTTCAAATCGACCAGGGAAGGCGAGATTCGTTCCTGTCCCCTGCGGGCGCTCAGGCATATTCTACCGAAAAGTCTGCTATGGGCGCAACGCGCGGCGAACCAGATCTTTTCGCCACGCTTGAGGTCGAGCTCGTGGTACGTCTGCGCGGGCAGTTCGACATCGACGCGGTTCTTGTCGCTGCGTTCGAGTTCGATCTTCACCACCGGGCCGCCGAATCCGATATGCGAGACGACGCCTTCCTCGCCTTCGGGGCCCGCCAGTTCTGCGCTGCGGTGAAGGCGATATCGTGCGGGCGAACCAGTGCGCCGGCCTAGGACGCCGGCGCGGCCGTGAAACAGGTTGTAATTGCCGAGGAACTTGAACACGAAGGCGTTTGCGGGCTTTTCGTAAACCTCCTGCGGCGAGGCGAGTTGTTCGATGCGTCCGCCGTTGCATCACCGCCACGCGGTCCGAGACCTCCAGCGCCTCTTCCTGATCGTGGGTCACGAAAATGGTCGTGACATGGATCGTGTCGTGCAGCCGGCGCAACCAGCGCCGCAATTCGCGCCGGACCGTGGCGTCGAGCGCGCCGAACGGCTCGTCGAGCAGCAGCACGCGCGGCTCGACGGCGAGCGCGCGCGCCAGAGCCACGCGCTGGCGCTGCCCGCCCGATAGCTGCGACGGATAACGCTGCGCGAAATCTGCCCAGCTGGATCAGATCCAGCAACGATTGCACCTTGTCCTGGATCTGCGCCTCGCTCGGCCGCTCGCGGCGCGGCTTGGCGCGCAGGCCGAAGGCGACGTTCTCGAACACGCTCAGATGCTTGAACAAGGCGTAATGCTGGAAGACGAAGCCGATGCCGCGCTTGCCGAGATCGACGCCCGAAACATCCTCGCCGTCGAACGCAACCGCGCCCGAACCGGGATCGGCCTGCTCGATGCCGGCGATGACGCGCAGCAGCGTCGTTTTCCCCGAACCCGAAGGCCCGAGCAGCGAAACCAATTCGCCGGACTTGATCTTGAGATCGACATGCCGCAGCACCTGGGAGCGCGCCGTAGCTCTTGGAGATGTTCTGTGACTTCGATGGTCATGGGCGCGGAGCTCCTTAGTTCGTGCGCTGGGCGTCGCGCGCGGCCTTCCATTCGACGACGCTCTTGGCGATGAGCGTGATCACGGCGACGAAGGCCAGCACGGAGGCGACGGAAAAGGCCGCCTGGTTGTTGTATTCGTTCCAGAGTTTCTCGATGCGCAGCGGCATGGTGTCGTTGACGTCGATATGGCCCGACACTACCGAGACGGCGCCGAATTCGCCGAAGGCGCGCGCCATGCACAGGATCACGCCATAGAGCAGCGCCCATTTCACGTTGGGCAGGGTGATCTTGAAAAAGGTTCGCCAGCCGGAGGCGCCAAGCGACAGCGCGGCCAGTTCCTCGTCCGTGCCCTGGCTCTCCATCAGGGGCGTCAGCGAGCGCGCGACGAAGGGGAAGGTCACGAAAACGGTGGCAAGGACGATGGCGAGCGGCGTGAAGATGATCCCGGTATGGGTCCGCGCGAAGGCGAAGGGCCACAACCCATCCTCGAACCCGACCCAATGCAGCGAGAACGGGTCCGGCCACACGAGTTGCGTCGCCCACGGCCCCAGAATGCCGTTGCGGCCGAGCAGCAGGACGAAGACGAGGCCCGCGACCACCGGGGAGACCGAGAAGGGCAGGTCGATCATGGCGGTGAGCAAGGTGCGGCCGCGAAAATTGAACTTTGTCGTCGCCCAGGCGGCGGCAAGACCGAAGATCACGTTCAACGGCAACACAACGGCCGCAACGGCGACGGTCAGGCCGATCGAGCTCCACGTGCGCGCGGCCTGGGCGGCGCCTTCGGCGAGGCGGCGCTTCTGGCTGGCGGTCAGGGCCGCATCGCCCGACGGCTGCGGCGGGAAAAATACCGACCAATAGCCTTCGAACCCCTTCGAAAAGGCCTGATTGAAGACGTTGACGAGCGGAATGAGAACGAAAATCGTCAGGAAGATGATGGTGATCGAAATCAGGACACGTCGCGCGACCACGCTTTCCGTCGCGACGGCTCTCTTCGATCCGATGCTGATCGGGGCTCTTGCGGTTATGGCTCCGGCCATGGAATTGCCTTTCTTGGAACGGTGTCAGGCCGCGCGTTCGTGGCGGCGGGCGTAGTGCTTCCACACCGTTGATCGCGAGCAGGATGAGCAGGGAAATGGCGAGCAGCACCACGCCGATGGCCGCGGCCGCCGCATATTGGAAATCGTCGAGCTTGGTGACGATCTGCAGCGGCGCGATCTGCGATTTGCCCGGAATGTTGGACGCGATGAAAATGACGGAGCCGTATTCGCCGATGCCCCGGGCGAAGGCCAGCGCGAAGCCCGAGATCCAGGCGGGGAACAGCTCCGGGAAGATCACGCGGCGGAAGATCGTGAAGCGGCCGGCGCCGAGACTGCGCGCGGCGGTCTCGAATTCCGGATCCCATTCGATCAGGACCGGCTGGACGGTGCGCACGACGAAGGGCAGGCCGACGAAAATCAGAACCAGCACGATGCCGGTCGTGCCCCCGGTGAAGGGAAAGGTCAGCCAGTCCAGCGCCTCGGGCGCGAGCGGCGGCGCCTGCCCGGCCCAGCCGGCGACGAGCGTTGACGCCCGCGACGAGACGGGGGCCGATCCCGCCGATCCAGCCGTCTTTCAGATAAAGGCTGGCGTAGGTCAGGCCCGCGACAGCGGTCGGCAAGGCGAAGGGAAAATCGATCAGCGCGTCGAAGAAGCGGCCGCCGGGAAATTGATAGCGCACCAGCGCCCAGGCGACGATGAGGCCGAAAATCCCGTTGATCAGGGCCGCGAGGAAGGACGCCGTGAAGGTGAGCCGATAGGACGCAAGGACGATCGGGTCGGTGGTGACTGCCCAGAATTGCGCGAAGCTCATCTCCGTCGTCTTCAGCACCAGGGCGGCCAGCGGGATCAGCACCAGCGCCGAGAGATAGAACAGGGTGTAACCCAGGGTCAGTGAAAAGCCCGGGATGACGCGCGAAGGAGAGCCAGCCATGAAAAATCCTTGGGTCGACGCGGCGCCAGCGCGCCCGGAGCCGAGGGCGGGGTCCGCTCGCGATCGAGTCATTCTACTTCGCGGCCTTGTAGATCTGGTCGAACGTCCCGCCGTCGGCGAAGAAGGTCGTCTGGGCCTTCACCCAGCCGCCAAAAGTCTCGTCGATGGTGAAGAACGGGATGTTCGGCAGGTCGGCGCTGTATTTCTTCAGCGCGGCGAGATCGCGCGGGCGGTAATGGAGCTGGCCCGCCAGATCCTGCGCCTCGGGCGAGTAGAGGCCCTTCAGATAGGCTTCGGCGACGGCGCGCGTGCCGCGCTGGTCGACGACCTTGTCCACCACGGCGACCGGCGGTTCCGTCAGGATGCTGGTCGAGGGATAGACGATGTCGAACTTTTCCGGGCCAAATTCATCCCGCGCCAGCCAAAGCTCGTTTTCCCAGTTCAGCAGCACGTCGCCGAGCTGCTTTTGGGCGAACGAAACGGTCGAGCCGCGCGCGCCGGCGTCGAGCACCGGCACGTGGTTGTTGAACAGGTCCGCAATCTGCGCCTGGACCTCGGCGTTCTGATAGACGGGGAAGTCCTTCGCCGCGGTGGAGGCCGCAACGGCTTCGACCTGGCCCTGGGCGGTGGAGAAATCATGCGTCTTGGCGTTGGACAGCGCGCCCCACAACGCGAGATAGACCCAGCGCGCGCCGCCGCTGGTCTTGGGATTGGCCGTGATGACCTGCACGCCCTGCTTCCAGAGGTCTTTCCAGTCGTGGATGTCCTTCGGATTGCCCTTGCGGACGAGGAAGGCGATAGTCGAGGTGTAAGGCGAGGAATTGTTGGGGAGCTTTTTTTCCCAGCCGGGATTGATGAGGCCCGCGCGCTCGATGGCGGTGATGTCCCAGCCGAGCGCCAGCGTCACCACGTCGGCGTTGAGGCCGTCGATGACCGAGCGCGCCTGCTTGCCGGAACCGCCATGCGATTGCTCGAGAGCGACATTGTTTCCGGTCTCCGCCTTGTATTTGGTCGCGAACAGTTCGTTGTACTGGGTGTAGAGCTCGCGCGTCGGGTCGTACGAGACATTGAGCAGGCGAATGTCGGCCGCGACGGCGACCGATCCGGCGCCGAGGGCGCCGGCGAGTTCGAGGCCGGCCAGTCCTAGGGCGGCGCCGAGCGCCCGTATTTTCCACTTCATCATTCCTTCGCCTTTCGTCAATTCCGCACGTGTCCGCGGGGGCGCACGAGCGCGCGGACAAGAAAACTATTTTATTTCTATAAAAAAAGTCAACTGTTATGACGGCCGACCGTTCCCGACGGCGTGTCAGGATCAAGGCGTCGCTCGCGTTGGAAAGGGAGGCCCGACGATTCGGGCGTCGGCCCGGCGGAGCGCGCGACGATGCTGCGCTCGAACGCGGGCCCGGGGCGATCTCGCCGAAACGGCTGATCGAACAGGCGCCCGGGGCAAACCCGGACGCCAAATTTCCATCAGTCGACGGCGACGAGCACGTCGGAGGACTTGATCACGGCCTTGGCGGCGCCGCCGATCTTGAGGCCGAGTTCCTCGACCGACTCATTGGTGATCGAGGCGGTGACGTGGAGGCCCTTCACCTCGATGACGACGTGGGAGGTGGTGGCGCCTTTCCGGACGTCGACGATTGTGCCCTCGAAGACGTTGCGCGCTGAGATTTTCATCGGGATTTGACCTTTATTGAACAGGATTTCGCTGAGCCGCCGGTCAGGGCAGCGCATAGCCGAAGCGCTCGATGATCGCGCGCGCCTCAGGGCCCTTTGAGGAAGGCGAAGAACGCCTTGGAGGTTTCGTCGTCCGCACCTTTTTTCAACAGGACGGCGTCCTGCCGGATCGGCGAATAGAGATTGCCCGGGACCAGCCAGCGCGTGCCGTCCGTAACGCCATAAAGCTGCGACAAGGCGACGAAGCCGACTTCGGCATTTTTGGTGTCGACGAACTGGAACGCCTGGGCGATGCTGGAGCCCTGGACGATTTTCGGCTGGAGCGCGTCATAGACGCCGAGCGCCTTCATGGTCTCGATGGCGGCGGCGCCATAGGGCGCGGCGGTCGGATTGGCGATGGAGACCTTCGAGAAGGCGCCGGCCTTGAGCACGTCGTCGCCCTTGGTCACGTCGACCATCTTGCTCCACAGCACCAGCTTGCCGATCGCGTAGGTGAAACGGCTGTCCGGCACGGCGAAGCCGTTCTCGACCGCCAGTTTCGGACGATCGGAATCGGCGGAAAGAAAGATTTCGAACGGCGCTTCATGCGTGATCTGGGTATAGAAAGCGCCCGAGGCGCCGGAGATCAGCACGGCCTCGCCTCCGGTCTTCTGCTTGAACAGCGCGGCGATTTCCTTGGCTGGCTCGATGAAATTGGCGGCGACCGCGACATGAGTGACGCCGGACTGGGCGGGCGCCGCAGCCTGGCTGGCGGCGCCAGGCTGTTCGGCGAGGGCTGGCGCAATCAATCCGGCCAACACGAGAGCGCAAGTAGCGGCAAGTTTCGTGAATTTCATCGACGTCCCCGGTAAAAACAAGAGGCTGCGCGCCGGCGTCAAGCGCCAGGCGCGGCCCAGAACACTGATCATGCACGACTAAAGCAGCGTCGCAACATCAATATGAAAGGTGATTACAAAAGCGGCGCCTGCGCGCGCGTGCGCGGCGGTGGCTCTAGAAGCGGCCAATGTCCGCCTTTGCGCGGCCCTGCGATGGCGGCCAATCCAACCCGAGGCAGGCAGCCTGCACAATATGTCATCACGCTATACCACGCGCGCATATTTCTGCCGCCAACTCGGCAAGGCGTTCGGGAAGGGCAGGGGCTCGGCCTCATGGACCGCGCGCGCCACGGCGCGGGCGAGGCAATCGGCGGCCATCGCCCCGATCCGGGTCAGCGCGATGACGTCGGCGGTTCGCCCAGTCCGCGCCGTGGCCGCGGCAAAGACGACGTCGCCGTCCATGGCGGCGTGGACCGGCCGCAGCGCCCGCGCCAGACCGTCCTGCGCCATGATGGCGACGCGCTTCGCCTGCGCCTTGGTCAGGTCGGCGTCGGTCGCGACGATGGCGATATTGGTGTTTTGCGGCGCCGCGCCTTTCAGCTTCAGCGCCAGCGCGCCGTCAGGCAGGGCGGACGGCCAACCGAGGCCGCCGAACTCGCCGTCGCGCTCGTAAGGCGCGGCCCAGAAATGCGGCGTGTCGCCGATGGTCGCCTGCCCGACCGCATTGACCGCGACCAGAGCGCCGACGCGAAAACCGTCGGTCGTGACGGCGCTGGCCGAGCCGAGGCCGCCCTTGAGATCGACGACGGTCGCGCCGTGGCCGGCGCCATGGCTGCCGAGCGCGAAATCTTCCGCCGCGGCTTGCGCCGCCGCATGGCCGAGCCGCCAATAGGCCGGCTCGCGCCAAAAAGCCTTGTCGCCGCCATTGGCGAGGTCGAACAGGATGGCGCCGGGGACGATGGGAATGAGTTGGCCCGCGACCTCGAAGCCGCGCCCGATTTCCCGCAGCGCCGCCTGCACGCCGCCGACCGCATCCAGCCCGAAGGCCGAGCCGCCCGAAAGCACCAGCGCGTCGATCTGCTGCACGGTCATGTCGGCTTCGAGCAAAGCCGCGTCGCGCAGGCCCGGCGCGCCGCCCGAAATAGCGATGGAGGCGGTCGCCGGGGCGTCGAAGACGAGCGCCGTGACGCCGGACGCCAGCGCGGGATCATGGGCCGAGCCGACCTTGAGCCCGGGGATATCGGTGATGAGATTGCGCACGAACAAATCTTTCGGGCTTGAAACGTCACCCCAATTCTAGCGTATAAGCTGCCAAGGCCCAGAACTATCGCACACCGCAAAATCGGGGTCGGCGCGATGCCAGGAACGACGGAATGACCAGCAATGTGACCCTCTCTGCGGCGGCCCTGGCCGGACTGCTGTCCTTCCTCAGCCCTTGCGTGCTGCCGCTGGTGCCGCCCTATCTCACCTTCATCGCGGGCGCGGGACTGGAGGAACTGGTCGAGGGCGGCGAGCGGCGCGCGCGGCGCGACACGCTGGTCGCGGCGATTCTGTTCGTGCTCGGCTTTTCCACGGTTTTCGTCGTGCTGGGCGCGACCGCTTCCGCGCTCGGACAGACCGTGCGCGCCTATCTGCCGGTGTTCACGACGCTGGCGGGACTGGCCATCATCGGCATGGGGCTTCACTTTTTGGGCGTGTTCCGGCTCAGCCTGCTCTATCGGGAAAAGAGATTGAGCGTCGAAAAGCCGATCGGGCTCTGGGGCGCCTATGTCATGGGGCTGGCCTTCGCCTTTGGCTGGACGCCCTGCATCGGGCCGATCCTCGCCGCCATTCTCGCCGTCGCGTCGTCGGAAGACACGGTCACGCGGGGCGCGGGCCTGCTCGCGGTCTATTCCTTCGGGCTCGGGCTGCCGTTTTTGCTCGCGGCGATCGCGATGGAGCCGTTCGTGCATTTCCTGAAGCGCTTCAAGGCCCATTTCGGCAAGGTCGAGCGCATTGTCGGCGTTTTGCTGGTCGTGACCGGGGTCTTGTTCCTGACCGGCGGCATCCAGAACGCCAGCTTCTGGCTGCTGCAGACTTTTCCGGGATTGGCCAATCTGGGCTGAAGCGCAAGAGGCCGGCGTGGCCGGCCTCCCATCATGTCTGACGTCACTTTGCTATGGCTAATCAGATGGCTAAGGAGAGAATCTGCGCCCTATTTGTTGAGCTGGACATAGGTGATATTGCCGTCGGGGCCCTTGCGCCATTCGTAAACGACATAATCGGCGCGGGTGACGTCGCCCTTGGCGTCGAAGGAGAGGTCACCGACGACGGTCTTGAACGGGCCGTTCTCGTGCAGCGCCTTGGCCACGGCGACCGGATCGGTCGACTGGGCCTTTTCGATGCCCTGCTTGATCGCCTGGACGGCGGCATAGCTGTAGAGCGTGTAGGTCTCGGGATTATAGTTCTTGGCCTCGAACTCCTTGACGACCGGCGCGGCTTCCGGGCGCAGGCGCGGGTCGGGCGGGAAGGTCATCAGCGTGCCTTCGACGCCGGGGCCGGCGATCGCCGCGAATTCCTGGCTGGCGATGCCGTCGCCGCCCATCAGCACGGCTTTCACGCCCTGGTCGCGCATCTGGCGCACCAGCAGCCCGCCCTCGGTATGGACGCCGCCGAAAAAGACGATGTCGGCGTCGACCGACTTGATCTTGGAGACGATGGCGGAAAAATCCTTCTCGCCCTTGTTGAGGCCCTCATACATCACGTCATGGACGCCGGCGGCGGCGAGCGCCTTGCGGGTCTCGTCGGCGAGGCCTTTGCCATAGGTCGACTTGTCGTGGATGATCGCGATCTTCTTGCCCTTGGCGTTGGCGACGAGATAAGCCGCCGCGACCGCGCCCTGCTGGTCGTCGCGCCCGCAGGTGCGGAACAGCATCGGAAAGCCGCGCTCGGTGATCTGCGGATTGGTCGAGCCGGGGGTGATCTGGAGCACGCCGGCCTCGTTATAGGCGTCGGACGCCGGCATGGTGACCGAAGAGTTGAAATGGCCGACGACGAAGGTCACGCCGTCGCCGACGAACTGGTTGGCGACCGAGCGGCCCTGCTTGGCGTCGGCGGCGTCATCGCCCGCCTCGATCGTGACCGTCTGGCCGAGAATGCCGCCCGACGCGTTGATATCCGCGACGGCCTGCTCGGCGCCGTTCTTCAATTGCTGGCCGAAGGCCGCATCCGGCCCGGTGATCGGCGCGCCGACTCCCATCTTGATCTGGGCGTGGGCGGCTGGGGACAGCAGGACCGCAGCCAGAAAAACGGCCTTTAGATTGCTTCGCATGAATTCGGCTCCGACGCCATTGACGATCGGGCCCGATCTTGCCGACGGCGACGCGGGTTGTCGACAGGTTTCGCGGCTTTTCCGCAACAAGGCGCTGCGCTGATCAGCGATGGGCGTGGAAGCCCCCAGCCATGGAAGCCGCCCGCATGAAATCCGCCTCCATGAAATCCGCCGCCGTGGAAGCCGCCTCCATGGAAGCCGCCCGCATGAAATCCTCCGCCGTGGAAGCCGCCGAAACCGCGTCCACCATAATAACCGCCGTGCCGCCAACCCCCGCCATAGCCGTAAGCGGGGTATCCGCCATAGCCGCCATAGTCGCCGTAACCGTAGTAGCCACAGTCACCGTAATAGCAACCATTGCTCAATATGCCGGCCGCGACGGCTCCGAACATCGCCGCCGCCGCCGCGCTGCTTCCGTAATGATAATGATGCCGTCGATAATAGTGGTGATGACGATAAGAGTGATGGTAGGTGTGATGACCGTAGTGGCGGCCATGGTAGGCGATTGGCTCGATCGTCGCCGCCGAAGGTTCGAAGGCCGGCTTCGGCAAGCCCGATGGCGCGGCGAAGGCGGCGTTGCCGAGCCCGAGCGAAATGGCAAGCACTGTTGAGACAAATCTGGGCATCTTCGGCGCCCTCCCGATCAAACTCGAACGTTGAGTGACGTTGGGACGGGAGGCGTCTAAAAAGTCGCCGGATCGACTGCTTGCCCCATGCCGGGGCCTCAAAAGCGCCTGATGTTCCAACTTATTGTAATAACGGGCCGTCCGGGCGCCAGTTCCCGGGACGAAGCAATTATGCGGATGACGGCCGTCCGACGGCGAATTCAGCGCGTCATTTCGCGATCCAGGGATATTGCCGCCTGACAAGCGCGCCATGGGCGCTGCGCCAGGAAAGCCCCTGGACGGCAAGCGTCCAGCCATAGGCGATCAGCGCCGCGACCGGCGCGCCGAGCGGTTCGCCGAACAGCGACCAGTGCAGGAAGCGCATGGCGAAGGCGAGCGGCAGGCCGTAAAGCGGCAGCAGCCACAGCGGACGCCACGCGCGCGCCACGGCACGCCCGGACGCAAAAGACGCGAGGCCGCCCAGGATCAGCGTCACGCCGATGAAGACGCGCGGATCGCCGATGATGAAACTCTCGTTCAATGCGCGCCTCCTTCCAGATAGGCGGCGCGGATTTTCGGGTCGCTGAGCAATTCGCGCCCCGGCCCCTGCATGGCGATGGCCCCGTTGACCATGACATAGCCCCGGTCGGCGAGCTTGAGCGCGTGATGCGCGTCCTGCTCGACCAGGAAGACCGAAAGTCCTTCCTCCTTGTTCAGCCGCCGCACCACGTCGAAAATCTGCTTGCAGATCAGCGGCGCGAGCCCGAGCGAGGGCTCGTCGAGCAACAGCAGCTTGGGCCGGCTCATCAGCGCGCGGGCGATGGCCAGCATCTGCTGCTCGCCGCCCGAAAGCGTGCCGCCGCGCTGGCCGACGCGCTCCTTGAGACGCGGGAAAATGGCGAAGACGCGCTCCAGATTTTCCTCGAACAGATCGTCCTGTAATCGGTCGAAACGCGCGACCGCCGCGCCCATCTGCAAATTCTCGTAGACCGTCATGCGCGGGAAGATGCGCCGGCCCTCGGGCGATTGCGCGATCGAGAGCCGGGCGATCTCATGGGTCGGCAGGTCGGTGATGTCGCGGCCGTCATAGGTGATGCTGCCGCCGCTCAGGCGCGGCGCGCCGAACACGCTCATCATCAGGGTCGATTTGCCGGCGCCGTTGGCGCCGATCAGCGCGACGATCTCGCCCTGTCCGACATCGAGATCGACGCCCTTGAGCGCCTGGATCGCGCCGTAATGCGCGGTCGCGCCGCGAATGGAGAGCAGCGCGCTCATGACTGCGCCTCCGGGTTCAGCGCCGCTTCGGCCTCGACCTCCTCGACGCCCGAGATAGGCCGCGACCACCGCAGGGTCCTCGCGCACCTCGCGCGGGAGCGCCATCCGCGATCTTCTGGCCGTAGTCGAGCACGACGATATGGTCGGAGATCGCCATGACCACCGACATGTCATGCTCGATCAGCAGGATGGAAACGCCGTCGTCGTCGCGGATGGCGCGCAGGAGGCGGGCGAGATCGGCGGATTCGCGGCCATTGAGCCCGGCGGCGGGCTCGTCGAGGCAGAGCAGGCTCGGCTCGGCGCACATGGCGCGGGCGATTTCGAGCCGGCGCTGGTCGCCATAGGGCAGGGCGCCTGCGGGGTCGTCGGCGCGCCTGCGCAGATCGATGCGATCGAGCCATTTCTCAGCCCGCGCCACCGCCGCTTCCTCGGCGCGGCGGTAGACCGGCAGGCCGAGCAGGCCGAACAGGCCGTAGCCGGAGGCGGGAGTCAGCGCGACATGCTGGGCGATGATGAGATTTTCCAGCGCGCTCATGCCCGCGAACAGGCGGATGTTCTGGAAGGTGCGCGCGACCTTGGCCTTCCTGGCGATTTCGTAATCGGGCATCCGCTCCAGCAGGAACAGGTCTTCGCCGCCGACGCGCGAATAGCGCCGCGACGAGGCGGTCAGCGCGTCGATGCGGGCTTCGTCCTGCAGGCCCTTCTGCGAAAAGGCGATCCGCCCCGAGGTCGGCTTGTAGAAGCCGGTCAGGCAGTTGAACAGGGTGGTCTTGCCCGCGCCATTGGGGCCGATCAAGGCGGTGACGTCGCCGCGCCCGACCGAGAACGACACGTCGTTGACCGCGACGAGGCCGCCGAAGCGCATGGTCAGGCGGTCGACCCGCAGCAGCGGTTCGGCGATCCAGCGCGGGGCGTTCATTTCGCCGGCTCCGCGCCGGCATGGGCGCCGGCGTTCAGCAAGATGGTCGGCTGGCGCGCCGAAACGATGCCGCGCGGGCGGAAATTCATCATCGCCACCATCGCGAGCCCGACCAGCAGCATGCGATATTGCGCGGGGTCGAAATCGGGACCGAAGATCGCCTTGAGGAAGGTGAGTTCGCGCAACAGCTCCGAGGCGCCGACGATCAGCACGGCGGCGAGCGCGACGCCCCATTGCGAGCCGCGCCCGCCGAGCACGACGATGGCGAGAATGGTCGCGCTTTCGTTGAAGGTGAAGCTCGACGGCGACACGACGCCCTGCCTCAGCGCGAACAGGCAGCCGGCGATGCCGGCGAAAAAGGCCCCGAGCGCGAAGGCGGTCAGCTTGATATTGGCGGTGTCGAGCCCGAGCGCGCGGCAGGCGATCTCGTCCTCGCGCAAGGCCTCCCAGGCGCGCCCGAGCGGCAGGCGGCGAAGCCGGATGGACACGAAATTGGCGACCAGCGCCAGCGCCAGCACCACGAAATACAGGAAGATCAGCTTGTGGACCGCGGCGTAATGCAGGCCGAAATGGGCCGCGAAGCCGCGCGGGCCGGGAATGAAGGGCATGCCGAAGAAGGTGACGGGCGGAAAGCCGAACAGGCCGGCCTCGCCGTGGGTCACCACGTCCCAGTTGACCAGCACGATGCGGACGATTTCCGCAAAGGCCAGGGTGACGATGGCGAGATAATCGCCGCGCAGGCGCAGCACCGGAAAGCCGATGCAAAAGCCCCAGAACGCCGCCAGCAAGCCGGAGACCGGCAGCAGCGCCCAGAACGACAGGCCGGTGAGCGGCGCGAGCAGGGCGTAGGCATAGGCGCCGACCGCGTAAAAGGCGGCATAGCCGAGATCGAGCAGGCCGGCGAGGCCGACCGCGATGTTCAGCCCCCAGCCGAGCAGGACGTAAAGCAGGATCTGCACGCCGAACGTGTCCACCCATTTCAGCGCCGCCTGCGGCCCGAGCATGACCGTGACGACGATGGGATAGGCGATCAGGGCGGCGAGGCCGATCGGCGCCAGCAGCGGCCGCTTCACCGGCGCCTTTGCCGCCGGGACGGCGGGCGTCGGATTCGGCGCGAGCCGACCACAAGGTCAGCAGGAAGCGCAGGCCGAACCCCAAGGCGCAGAAGATCAGGAACAAGGGCCAGCGCGAGGTCAGCGCCAGCGCATTGTTGAAATCCGGCGCGGCGCGATAGGCGATGACGGGAAAGCCGAGGCCGGCGACCACGAGCGCGGTGAGGCCCGCTTCCTTGAACGCGCGAACAATGAGGGGCTGCTGCGCGTTCAAGCTTCAGACCTTTTCGACATCGGGACGCCCGAGCAGGCCGGAGGGCATGAAGATCAGCGTGATCGCCAGGATCGAGAAGGCCGCGACATCCTTGTAGTCGCTGGAGAAATATTGGCCCCACAGGGTTTCGATCAGGCCGATGGCCAGCCCGCCGAGCACGGCGCCGGGCAGCGAGCCGATGCCGCCGAGCACGGCGGCGGTAAAGGCCTTCACGCCCGGCACGAAGCCGTCGGAGGATTTCACCACGCCATATTGCAGCAGGAACAGGCAGCCCGCGACCGCGGCCAGCGCCGCGCCGATGACGAAGGTCAGGGCGATGGTGCGATTGACGTCCACGCCCAGCAGCGAGGCCATCTTGGCGTCCTGCTCGCAGGCGCGCTGGGCGCGGCCGAGCGGCGTCTTCTGCACCACGAACCAGAACGCGCCGAGCAGGACGGCGGTGACGACGACGATCAGGATCTGCTTGTAGGACAGCGTGACGTCGTAGGCGCCGCCGTGGGTGATCGGGATGATCTTGTCGAACAGGGGCGGGATCGACTTGTTGTTCGGCCCCTGCGTCACCGTCACGAAATTGGACAGGAAGGTGGACATGCCGATGGCCGAGATCAGCGGCGCGAGGCGGAACGAGCCGCGCAGGCGCCGGTAGGCGACCCGTTCGATCGCGAAATTCCACAAGGCCGTCAGGCACATGGCGGCGAACAGCACGAACACGAAGGCAAGCCCCGCGGGCAGGCCGAGAACCTGGGTCAGCAGCAGCAGGAGCAGCAGCGCGATGAAGGCCGACAGCATGAAGACATCGCCGTGGGCGAAATTCACCATGCCGATAATGCCGAAGACCATCGTATAACCGATGGCGATCAGCCCGTAGATCGAGCCGAGCGTGACGCCGTTGATGAGCTGCTGCAGAAAGATTTCCATACGTCATCCAGAATCGGCGGCTGCGCTGGACGACGCTAGCAAGCGCCGCGCCGCGCCGCAATGTTGCGGCTTCCGGGCGTTTCGGGGCGGGCGGGGTTTTCTTGCGGGCCAGCTCCGGGTAAGACCGCAAGGGAGCCGGTCGCAGCGGCCGGAAGGTTGAGGCGAATGTCCAAGGGAGTGACCGGATTGCAGGCGGAAGAGGTGTTGATGGTCGATCCCCAGGCCTATCGCGACGCGATGAGCGAAATCGCCTCGCCGGTTCATGTCATCGCCACAGACGGCCCCGCGGGCCTCGCCGGCATGACCGTCACGGCGCTGGCCTCGATCTCGGATCATCCGCCGACCCTGCTGGTTTGCGTCAACCGCTCCTCGCCCTCCGCACCGCGCTTCCTTGAAAACGCGGTGTTCAGCGTCAATTCGCTCGGCGAGGAAGACCGGCTGCTCGCGGATATCTTCGCCGGCCGCACCAACGAGCATTTTGCCGAGAAATTCACCCATGGCGCCTGGCGCAAGGGCCCGACCGGCGCGCCCTTGCTCGAAAACGCGCTCGCCAATTTCGACTGCCGGCTGATCGACGTGAAGGATGTCGGGACCCACCACATCTTCATCGGCAGGGTGGAGGCCGTGAGGCGGCGCGACGAGGGCGCGAGCCTGCTCTACCACCGTCGCGGCTATGGGCGCTCGCAGCGACCCTGATTTCCTGGCGGCATTGCCGCGCCTCCGCCTGTGCGTTGTGACGCTCCGCCCGGCCGCGTGGGCTTCGCCGTAACGCCTTGAGCGTCATCACAGTGCCTTAACCTTGCTGCGCGTTCACTTTATCTCTTTAGGATCGGGCAAGGCGGCGGGCGTTAGCCTTCATCAATCGATGGAGTTTCCGTGATGAGCACCGCCCGCGCCATGAAATTTTCGCTTTATGGACTGGAAGCCCTGGATGAGCGTCGCGCCCTGATCGCGTCTTTGGCCCGGCAGGGCCGCGACCTGACGCCCGCCGAAGTCCGGCAGTTGCGCCGCGCCCTGTTCGAGGACGAGGCGGCCAACCACGACGAGGTCCGCGCCTTGTTCGACCTCGAACGCGTCCAGCACAGCCCCTGCGCCGACTGGACCGAGTTTTTCATCGAATGCGTCACCGACCATGTCGTCTGGCAGCGCCGCCCGACCGGAATCGTGATGGGCGAACAGGCCGAATGGCTGCTGCGCGAAGCCGATCGCTGCCGGCCCGTCGCCGCCGTGGCGTTGCTCGCCAACGTGCTGGCGGAGGCCCATCGCGCGCCGGAATGGCTGGCCGCGGCGGTTCGCGCCCGGGTCCAGGCGCCGGAAGTGCAGGCCGCGCTCGCCAGCGAAGCCTGAGACAGGATGCCTCGTAAGCCGTTTGATGGCTGGACGGCGGCGGAGACTTCCCATAAAAGCGGTCCCGATCCAACCGTAAGCACGGGCCTTGTGGTCACAAGGCCGCTTCGTTCTGCTCCGGGGCCTGAATGTTCAAGAAAATCCTGATCGCCAACCGTGGCGAAATCGCCTGTCGCGTCATCAAAACGGCGCGGCGGATGGGTATCAAGACGGTCGCCGTCTATTCCGACGCCGACAAGGACGCCCTCCATGTGGAAATGGCCGACGAGGCCGTCCATATCGGCCCGCCCCCGGCCGCCGAATCCTATCTCATCATCGAGAAGATCATCGACGCCTGCAAGAAGACCGGCGCCGAGGCCGTCCATCCCGGCTACGGCTTCCTGTCCGAGCGCGCGGCTTTCGCCGAGGCCCTGAAAGCCAACAATATCGTCTTCATCGGCCCGAACGTCGGCGCCATCGAGGCGATGGGCGACAAGATCGAATCCAAGAAATTCGCCAACGCCGCCAAGGTCAGCACCGTCCCGGGCTTCCTCGGCGTGATCGAGACGCCGGAAGAGGCGGTCAGCATCGCCGACGGCATCGGCTATCCGGTGATTCTCAAGGCGTCCGCCGGCGGCGGCGGCAAGGGCATGCGCATCGCCCAGACCCGCGAGGAAGTCGCCGAAGGCTTTGCGCGCGCCAAATCCGAAGCCAAGAGCAGCGTTCGGCGACGACCGCGTCTTCGTCGAAAAGTTCATCGTCAACCCGCGCCACATCGAAATCCAGGTGCTGGGCGACAAGCACGGCAACGTCATCTATCTCGGCGAGCGCGAATGCTCCATCCAGCGCCGCAACCAGAAGGTGATCGAGGAAGCCCCGTCGCCGCTGCTCGACGAGGAAACCCGCAAGAAGATGGGCGAGCAGGCCGTGGCGCTGGCCAAGGCCGTGAACTACGATTTCGGCCGGCACGGTCGAATTCGTCGCCGGCCAGGACAAGAGCTTCTATTTCCTTGAAATGAACACCCGCCTGCAGGTCGAGCATCCGGTCACGGAGCTCATCACCGGCATCGACCTCGTCGAGCAGATGATCCGCGTCGCCGCCGGCGAGCCGCTGGCGCTCAAGCAGAGCGACGTGCATCTCAAGGGCTGGGCGGTCGAAAGCCGCATCTATGCCGAAGACCCGACCCGCAACTTCCTGCCCTCGACCGGCCGGCTGGTGAAATACCGCCCGCCGGAAGAAGGCCGCGCGGAAGGCGTGACGGTGCGCAACGACACCGGCGTGTTCGAGGGCGGCGAGATCTCGATCTATTACGATCCGATGATCGCCAAGCTCGTGACCCATGCCGGCGACCGCCTGTCCGCGATCGAGGCGCAGGCGCGCGCGCTCGACGGCTTCGTCATCGACGGCATCCGCCACAACATCCCGTTCCTGTCCTCGCTGATGCAGCATGAGCGCTGGCGCTCGGGCAATATTTCCACGGCCTTCATCGCCGAGGAATATCCCGACGGCTTCTCGCCGCTGGTCGCGGAGGGCGAGGTCGCCCATCGCATGGCGGCGGTCGCGGCCTTCGTCGACGACGTCGGCAACCAGCGCAAGCGCCAGATTTCCGGCCAGCTGCAGACGCAGCGGCCGGTGACGTTCCAGACCGCGCGCACGGTGTCGCTCGAGAAGGTCCGCTACGACATCGAGATCGATTCCGGCGAAGGCGCCGTGCTGGTGCGTTTCGCCGATGGCGGCCACGCCCATCGCCTCGAATCCGACTGGGTTCCGGGCGAACCGGTGTGGAACGGCCTGATCGACGGCGAGAAGATCGCGGTGCAGGTTCGTCCGATCCTCAACGGCTTCGAGATCGCCCATGCCGGCGTGACCGTCGAGGCGCGCGTCTTCACGCGCCGCGAATCCGAGCTCTTCGCGCTGATGCCGGAGAAGAAGATCGCCGACACCTCGAAATCGCTGCTCTGCCCGATGCCGGGACTGGTCAAGGCGCTCTATGTCGCGGAAGGCCAGGAAGTGAAGGCGGGCGATCCGCTCGCCATGGTCGAGGCCATGAAGATGGAGAACGTGCTGCGCGCCGAGCGCGACGTCACCGTCAAGGCCATGAAGTGCAAGGAAGGCGATTTGCTCGCCGTCGATGCGGTGATCATGGAATTCGCCTGATTTTTGGAGTCGTTCAAGGTTTCCGCGCCAGCCCTGACAACAGGGCTGGCGTTTTTTTTCGTCACGCCGCAGACTGCCGGGCGCGTCGCCGCCGCCGCCCGAGCGACAGCAGCCCCTGCGATTTCAGGACCTGATCATGGCGTGGAATTATTATTTCAAGGATCGCTCGGGCGCGCAGAACGGCCCCGTTTCCCTCGAAGAACTGGCGACGCTGGCGAAAGCGGGCCGTGTCAAGCCAGAGAACTGGGTCTGGGCGGAGGGCGGCGAGCCGCAGGCGGCGGCCAGCCATCCGGCGCTCGCCGGCATTTTCGCGCAGATTGCTTCGGCCCCCTCGACGGGCGTCGGGCCGCTTGAGCCGTCCTTCCCGGTCTGGGGACTGTTCTGGCGCTCGATCGTGCTTTTGTTCGCCTTCGCCTTCATCGTTCCGGCGCCCTGGGCCGGTCTCTGGTATTACCGCTGGCTCGCGGAGCATGTCGCGCTGCCGGGCGGCCGCCGCCTGTCGCTGCAAAGCTCGCTCGGCGAATGCTGGTGGCTTTTCGTCGGCCTGATCCTCGTCGAATTCATCAACCCGGCGTTTGCGGGTTCGCGCGCGCAGGGAATCGCCGCGATCGTCGCGCTGGCGCTGAGCGTCTATCTCACCGTGCTTCTGATCGGCTGGTTCTGCCGGTCGTTGCGGTCCGAGCCCGACGGCCTGTCGCTCGACTTCGCAGGCGGGTTCTGGGGCTATCTCGGCTGGGTGCTGCTGCTGGCCGTGTCCTTCGTCACGATCATCGGCTGGGCCTGGGTGCTGAAATATATGGTCCGCTGGCTTTGCGCGAATGTCACGGGAACCCATGCCTTCGAATTCATCGGGACCGGCTGGGATTTCCTGTGGCGCACGCTGGTTCTGGCGCTGGCGGTCGGTTTCATCCTGCCGATTCCCTGGGCGTTGCGCTGGTTCGTGGAATGGTATGTCTCGCAGATCGTCGTGACGCCGCGCGCAGCGAGCGCGGCGATCGCCCAGCCTCTGGCGGCCTGATGCCACTAACCTTCGCCTACGGATCGAACATGGAGGCCGCCGCCATGGCGCGGCGCTGTCCGGGCGCGCGCCTGCTCGGTCGCGCGTATCTGCCGCGCCATCGTTTCGATTTGCTGCCGGAGGGCTTCGCGACCGTCGTGCGCGACCCGGCCGCCACCGCGTTCGGCGTGGTGTGGGAGCTGAGCTTCGGCGACCTCGCCTCGCTCGATCGTTACGAGGAAGTGGCCAAGGGCGCCTATCGCAAGATCATCCAGCCGGTGCTGCGCGAAGGCGCGTCGCCCGTGCGCGCGCTGGTCTATGTCGGCGTCGCCGGCAAGGGACTCGGCCGCGCGCCCGCTGATTACATGGCCCGGATCGTCGCGGCGGCTCGGGAGCAGGGCCTGTCGGGCGATTATGTCGATTTCCTCCGCCGCGTCGCAGGCGAGGATGTCCCCGAGGCGCCGAAGAAATTCCGCGCGATCAAGAACCTGTCCTGCCTTTGAAGCCTTGCCTTTGAAACGCTGTCTTTGAAACCCCGCCTTGGAACGCCCTGCCTGCGAGCCGCACATGACCGACCAGCCGCTGATCTTCCGCGAGATTTCCGCCTTGCGCCGCGCCGTCGCGCAATGGCGCGCTTCGGGCGAGACGATCGCGCTCATCCCCACGATGGGCGCGCTGCACGCCGGTCATATTTCTCTTCTCGAAGCCTCGCGCGCCCATGCGCGCCGCGCCGTCGTGTCGATCTTCGTCAACCCGACTCAATTCGCTCCCAACGAGGATTTTTCGGCCTATCCCAGGACCTTCGAGGCTGATTTTGCCAAACTGGCTGAAGCCGGCTGCGACGGCTGTTTCGCGCCGACAGCGGCGGAAATGTATCCGGAGGGCTTTTCCACGCAGGTAATTCCCGGCGGCCCGGCGCTGGCGGGGCTGGAGGACCGGTTCCGGCCCGATCATTTCGCCGGAGTCGCGCAGGTGGTCGCCAAACTGCTCAACCAGGCGCAGGCCGACTGCGCCTTCTTCGGCGAGAAGGATTTCCAGCAGCTTGCCGTCATCCGCCGCATGGCCGCCGATCTCGACATTCCGACGCGCATCCACGGCGTTCCCACCCTGCGCGAGCCCGACGGCCTCGCCATGTCCTCGCGCAACGTCTATCTGAGCGCCCACGAACGCGAAACGGCGGTCACTTTGTCGCGCGTGCTGCGCGACAGCGCCGAGTTGATCAAAAGCGGCGCGGCGGTCGCGGACGAGTTGGCGGCGCGCGGCGAAAAAGATCGCGGCTGCGGGCTTCGCGCTGGATTATTTCGAGGCGCGCAACGCCGCCAGCCTCGCCCCGGCCGCGTCGCTCGCTGACGGTCCGATCCGCCTGCTGGTCGCGGCGAAACTCGGCAGGACCCGGCTGATCGACAATTGGGCAGTCGATTGAATGCCCGCTAATTTATTGGCGCCCTTTTCACCCTGCGGCGTTCTTTTCCGCGAATCCCGCTCGCTTTTAAGAGTCGGGTGAGGCCTCGACGGCAGGCTGCGCTTGTTTCATCAGGCGAGGTTTTCGCATGTCCGACACTTTTTCGTGGTTGCTGTTTTCCTTTCGCGGGCGGATCGGCCGCGCCACCTTCGCCAAGGTCTTCGTCGCGCAGGTCGCCTTGAGTTTCGCGTTCAAGATCTTGGTTTTGCAGCGCTATATCGTCATGATTCCCGATGCGGCGCAGAAGATGAGGCCGACGCTGCATGCGCCGCCGTCCGTCGCCATCGTCCTGATGGGCCTGGGCCTGCTCTCGCTGTGGATTTCCTTCGCCGTTCATATCAAGCGGCTGCATGATTTCGGCTGGAGCGGCTGGTGGGTTCTCGCGCCCACGGGCATTTTCCTTCCCGGCCTTCTGCTCTCCGTGCCGTTTTTCCTGCTCGGCCACGCGGCCGTCGGCGTGATTATTCTGACTTTGGCCTGTTTTGCATTGGTCGTCGTCACCCTCGGTCTGGTCGGCATGATGTTTTTCCGGCGTGGCGACGAGGGCAAAAACGGCCATCCGCGCGGGCCGGGCGCGGGCGCGCCGGTTCGCGGCATGGATGCGGTGCTCGCGCCGTCCCGTGCGCCGCAAGCCGGCGCCCCCGCCTATCGTGCAGTGCGCCGACCGGGCGAATTCGGCCGGCGTGGGATTGGGGCCTGATCCTCAGGACGGCATGGCGACGGTCGGCCCGAAAATCTCTTCGAAGCTCTGCCGCAACGCCACGTCCACATCCTCCATCGTCACCGGCAGGCCGAGATCGACCAGGCTGGTGACGCCGAGCTGGCTTTCCGCGATGCCGCAGGGAACGATCCCGGAAAAATGGCTCAGGTCCGGCTCGACATTGAGCGCGATGCCGTGGAACGACACCCAGCGGCGCATCCGGACGCCGATCGCGGCGACCTTGTCCTCGGCGGGTTCGCCGTTGAGGCCGCCGGGCTTTTCCGGGCGCCGCACCCAGACGCCGACGCGCCCGTCGCGAATTTCGCCCTTGACGTTGAAACGCGCCAGCGCGGCGATGATCCATTTTTCGAGCGCGCAGACATAGGCGCGCACGTCGCGCCGACGCCGGTTGAGGTCGAGCATCACATAGGCGACGCGCTGGCCGGGGCCGTGATAGGTGAACTGGCCGCCGCGCCCGGTCGGATGCACGGGAAAGCGCGCGTCGAGCAGGTCCTGCGGGCGCGCCGAGGTTCCCGACGTATAGAGCGGGGGGTGCTCCAGCAGCCAGACCAGTTCGTCGGCCTCGCCTTCGGCGATGGCGCTGGCGCGCGCCTCCATTTCGGCGACCGCCACGGCGTAATCGGTCAGGCCGTCGGAAATGCGCCATTCGACCGGCGGCGAGCCGGGCAGGGCGCGAAAGGAAAAGGCCGGGCGTTCGCCGGGATCGGTCATGGGATCGGTCATGGGAGCGGCTCGAATTTTCCCGCTTATGGCGCGGCGCGGCGCTGGCGTCGAGAAAAAAGCAGGCGATTGGCTTGCAACCTCGGGATCGATTTGTTAGACGACGCGCCTACCGATTGTTCGGGCCTTCTCCCAGACAATTTCTCGCGGCCATGGCGGAATTGGTAGACGCGCTAGCTTGAGGTGCTAGTCCTTTAACCGGGGTGGAGGTTCGAGTCCTCTTGGCCGCACCAAGCTCTTCACGAGCTTGCTGTTCTTCTCTCCTTACATTTTCGGCGCGGGCGATCCCTTCTGCTCCTGAACGGGAGCGTCGCCCTTTTGCGTCTCGCCTTCCGGCGCGGCTGCCTTGGCCGGCGGCGCGGCTTTCCTGTGCGCGTCCCTTGACGCCCATCTTCTGCGTGATCGCCTCGGTTTCCGAGGTCCAGCCGGCCGGCGCCTGTTTCAGCGCGGGCGCCGAATCGCCTGGCACGAGATGGACGAGGTGGAAGCCTTCGGCCTTCAGCGCGGCGAGCAAAGCGGGAATCATGTCGGCCGTCTGCTTGTGGATGTCGTGAAGCAGCACGATTCCGCCGCCCGAGCGGCGCAACCGGCCCATCAGCAGGTCCAGTTCCTCCTGCGGCGTCATCACGTTCCAGTCCGAGGCCCAGAGATCGGCGCCGAACACCGGCATGCCCTTCCTGTCGAGCGCCGCCAGCAAAGCCGGCGAATCGACGAAGCCGGGAAAGCGGAAGAATTTCGAATTCCTTGCCGCCCGCGGCCTTGTCGACCGCCGCGACGCCCGCGTCGATGTCGGCCAGAGCCTTCTCCAGCGGCAGGTTGCGCAGGTTGGGATGGCTGTTGGAATGGCTCCCGACCGTGTGGCCCTCGGCGATTTCGCGGCGCACGAGGCCCGGCATGCCGGCGGCGTTGCGGCCGATCAGGAAGAAGGTCGCCTTGGCGCATTGCGCGGCGAGCGCGTCGAGCACGCGCGGCGTGGTGGCGGCGGGGCCGTCGTCGAAGGTCAGGACGACCTCGTGATCCTTGAGATCGAGCGTTTGCGGATAGGTTTTCAGCCCGAGATGCGGCGAGCCGCCGATGGCGATGGTGCGGGAGACGCCCAGAGCCTCGGGACCGCAATGATCCGCCTGGCCGCAGCCCCGGTTTCCGCGCCGCGCCGCGCTGAACGAAGCCAGCAGCAAAGCACACGCCAGGGCCGGGGCGATTAATCGAATTTTAGCTATCATTCACGGAATTCCCGAGCCGCTTTTGCCGCCAGAGCGGACGCGGCGCGCCTTTCTGGCCTCTGGGCCCGACGCTGGCAAGAGGCGGAATCGCCCGGAAAACCGGCGATCTCGCGGGCTCGACCTGCGCGGCTCTTGCCAAAGTCGTAAATTGCGTTTCAATGCAGGCGTGGAAAAGGCGTGACGCAGATTAAGGACTCATTACCCACTGAGAGGTAATTTGCCCGCATGTGTGATTTTTACTCGAAAATCATGGCGCGAGTCGCGCTTCCCGGTTTACTCCTCGCGCTGGCGGCCTGCGGCGCGGGACCGGAAGTTTTGCCCGGAAAACCGCTCGTCGGCGCGCGTCCCGGTCATTACAAGGAAACCGAGGCGACAGAGCTTGCCCGCAATTTCACCATTCACGGCGTGGATGTGTCGAAATACCAGGGCAATGTCGACTGGATGGCCGTGCATGAGGGCGGCGTCCAGTTCGCCTATATCAAGGCGACCGAGGGCGGCGACCGCATCGATCCGAAATTCGTGCAGAACTGGCAGGGCGCCAAGGCGGCGGGCCTGCCGCATGGCGCCTATCATTTCGTCTATTGGTGCCGGCCCTGGCACGAGAACATGGCCTGGTTCGAGAAGAACGTGCCGCCGGAGCGCGACGCCTTGCCGCCGGTGCTGGACGTCGAGGCCACGCCCGATTCGCCGACCTGCCCCAAACGGCTGGAGCGCGAGCCGACCCTGCAGCAGATCAAGGCCATGCTGGTCGAGATGGAGCGCTTCTACGGCAAGAAGCCCGTGATCTACACCACGGTCGATTTCTACGCGGCGATCATCGACGGCGAGCTGACCGACTATCCGATCTGGATCCGCTCGACCAAGCATCGCCCCTCGGTGAAATATGGCGACCGCGCCTGGCACTTCTGGCAATACCAGTCCGACGCCTATGTGCGCGGCATCCCGACCAAGGTCGATCGCAACGCCTTCTTTGGCGACGAGAAGGACTGGAAGAACTGGCTGAAGGACGGCAGCTACGCCAGCAACTGACGATCTCGGCCGAACGTTTACGGCGCGGGCAGGAGGGCGTCGGTCTTGCCCGTGAGCCGGTAGGCCAGCAATCCGACCCATTCCCGCGCCGCCGTTTCGAAATTGCGGATCGCCAGCGAGCCGTCGCCGGGCGGCAGCCAATCCTGCGAATTGCCGAACGTCCGGAAATCGACGGGGAAGGCGATCGGGTTCATGCCCAGCGCGCGGAAAATCCCCATGGCGCGCGGCATGTGATAGGCCGAGGTCACCAGCAGCCAGTCCTCGCCCGGCCGCGGGTTGATGAGCTCCTTGGTGAAGGCGGCGTTCTCGAACGTGTTGCGCGAGCGGTCTCTCGAACATCATCTGGCTGTCCGGCACGCCGAGTTCGCGCCACAGGCGACGCGCGGCGTCCGCCTCCTTGGCCGAATTGTCGATCAGCGCGCCGGAGCCGCCCGAAAAGACCAGAATCGCCTGCGGATAGAGCCGCGCCAGCGCGGCGGCGGCCGTCATGCGCTCGGCGGCCTCGTTCAGCGCGACCTGATCGCGCGCGGCGGTGATCTTCTCGTCGACCGCGCCGCCCAGCACGATGATTCCCTTCGGCGGCGCCATCGTCGCGGATCGGACCGGGAAGCGATCCTCCAGCGGGCGCAGCAACAGCGCGCTGGCCGGGGTGAACGTGATCAGCGCGAGGCCGGCGGCCGCGGCCAGAGCGAGCGTCCGGCCATGGCGCCAGCGCGGCGCGAGCAGCAGGCCGACAATCAGGCAGAGCAGCAGGAAATGCAGGGGCGAGGCGAACAGCCAGACGATTTTCGAGACGATGAAAAACAATTCGGCCTCTCCTCCTGTCTTCCATCCGCGCCCGACCCGTCAATCGCCGCGCGGCAGGCCGATGCGATAGACGCCGCGGAAGTCGTTGGGGTCCGCCGGCTTGCCCTTGCGATAGATGACCAGCCGTCCGGCGCGCGCCAGCGCCACGGCGCGGGAGCGGACCTGGGTCAGATGGCGGCGCCAGGCGAGATCGTCCTCGTCGCGCTGGCGGGCGAAATGTTTCGCCGCCTCGCTCGGGTCGATCGACTTGCCGGGGCCGACGGCGGCGCACAGCGCGATGATGGTTTGGGCGAGGGGATCGTCGTCAAGCATGACCGCTTGTCGGCAATAGTTGGGCCGGGTCAAGCGACGCGAGTTGACGCGGAGGCGGCGCTCGGCTCCAATCCGGCGAGAAGGAATCCGCCATGCCGTCGAAAATCACCTATGGAATCCAGCAGATGCTGGCCGAGGCCAACGCCTCGGTCAAGACGCTGAGCGTCGAAGAGGCGCAGGCTCTGCTCGGCCGCGACGACGTGCTGTTCGTCGATCTGCGCGATCCGCGCGAACTGGAGCGGGAAGGGCGCATCGCCGGGGCCTTCCATTGCCCGCGCGGCATGCTCGAATTCTGGATCGACCCGGCCAGCCCCTACGCCAAGCCGCAATTCCAGCAGGACAAGACCTTCGTCTTCTTCTGCGCCGGAGGGCTTCGCTCGGCGCTGGCGTCGCATCTCGCGCAGCGCATGGGCCTTTCGCCCGTCGCCCATGTCGAGGGCGGCTTCGGCGCCTGGAAGAAGGCCGGCGCGCCCTACGAGCCGCCGCAAGAATCGGCTGCGAAGCCGGAAGCGCCGGCCGCGAAAAAGTCCTGATCCGGGGTTTGCGATGTCCTTGACTTTGTTCATCGGCAACAAGGCCTATTCGTCGTGGTCGCTGCGGCCGTGGCTGCTGTTGCGCGCGCTGGAGATTCCCTTCGCCGAAGTGGTCACGCCGCTTTACGTCGACGGCTCGCGCGAAAGGATGTTGCGCGAGGCGCCGACCGGCAAGGTCCCGGTGCTGCGCGACGGCGATGTCGCGGTGTGGGATTCGCTGGCCATCGTCGAATATCTCGCCGAGAAATTCCCCGAAAGCGGGGTCTGGCCGAAGGAGGCCCGCGCCCGCGCCCATGCGCGCTCGCTCTGCGCCGAAATGCATTCCGGCTTCCAGGGCCTGCGCCAGGCCTGCCCGACCAATTTCCGCCGCTCGCGCCGCGCGGAACCCTTGCCGCTGGAAGAGGCGGCGCGGGCCGATCTCGCGCGCATCGAGGCCATTTTCACGGAAACGCCCGACGCGTCACGGCGGTCCGTTCCTGTTCGGCGATTTTTCCGCCGCCGACGCCTTTTACGCGCCGGTCGTCAGCCGGCTCGACACCTATGCGCTGGCGCTCAACGCGCCTGCGCGCGCCTATTGCGACAGAATTCTGGCCTTGCCGGCGTTCAGGCAATGGCGCGAGGGCGCGCAAGCCGAAAGCTGGGTGATCGATAAATGGGAAGATCTCTGAGCCGATGATCCGTCGCCGCCGCGCCGACCGCGCCACAATCGTCCGCATCGGCGACCGCGAATTCCTGACGCGCGGCCTCGACCAATCGTTCTGGGGCGACGCGTTCCACAACAGCATGAGCGTGTCGTGGCCGATTTTTTTCGGCGCCTTCGCGCTTTATTTCCTGGTGATGAACAGCCTGTTCGCCTTCCTGTACTGGCTCGGGGGCGATTGCATCGCCAATGCTCCGCACGATTCGTTCATCGATCTGTTTTTCTTTTCCATCGAGACGCTTGGCGACGGTCGGCTATGGCGACATGCACCCGCAGAATCTCTACGGGCACCTGATCGCCACGCTGGAAATTTTCACCGGCATGTCCACCCTGGCGGTGTTCACCGGCCTGATCTTCGCGCGGTTCTCGCGGCCGCGCGCGCGCGTCGTCTTCGCCGAAGTCATGACCTTGGCGCCGCATGAGGGCCAGCCCACGCTGATGGCGCGTTTCGTCAACGAGCGCCGCAGTTCGATCAATGCGGCGCGCGGCGAGGTCTGGCTGATCTATAACGATTCCTCGGCGGAAGGCGTCGGCTACCGCAGGTTCAGGCAGTTGCACCTGATCCAGCCCCGCAATCCGATCTTCGCCTTTTCCTGGACCTTGTTTCACCCGGTCGACGAGAAAAGCCCGCTCGCCGGCCTCGGGTCCGAGCAGATGGAAGCGATGGACGCCTATTTCATCGTGATTTTCGACGGCCTGGACGATGTCTCCGGCCAGACCATCAATGTGCGCAAGGGCTATTCGTGGCGCGACATCCGCTTCGGCGAGGTCTTCAGCGATATTCTGACCGTGAGCGAGAACGGCGCGCCGCAGATCGACTACCGCCAGCTCAGCGTCACCGAGCCGATGGACGCAGACGACAGCGCTCGGCCCGCTGACGAGGCGCAATCGTGAACGCGGCGGCAGTCGCACGGCGGTTTTTACGCTATGGTCGTCGCTTGGACTTGATCCGGCTTGGACTTGATCCGGTTGGGCCATTCAGGAGCGGCGCATGACGCCACATCAGATCGAATTGATCCAGAACAGCTTCGCCAAGGTCGCGCCAATCGCCGACCGCTCGGCCGGGCTGTTTTATGGGCGCCTGTTCGAAATCGCGCCGGAGCTTCGTCCGCTGTTCAAGGGCGACATCAGCGCGCAGGGGCGCAAGTTCATGGCGACGCTGACCGTCGCCGTGACCAGCCTTGAGAATTTCGAGGCGCTCAAGCCCGGCCTCCGCGCGCTGGCGCGCCAGCATGTCGCCTTCGGCGTCCGCGCCGAACATTACGCCCCGCTCGGCGAAGCCCTGATCTGGACCCTGCAGCAGGGGCTTGGCGACGCCTTCAAGCCGGAAACCGAACAGGCGTGGCGAATGGCCTATGCGGACATCGCCGACACGATGAAGTCCGCCAGCGCCTGAACCGTCAGATCAGACCCAGTTCCGACAGCTCCCGCCGCAGGGCTTCGGGCATATCGGCCAGCCCGGCGGCGGAGGCCTCGAGGTCGGGCGGGGCTTCGGCGGGTTCGAGATAGCGCCAGCCCTGGAAGGCACGATGCGGCTGCGGGCGCAAGGCGATCGACCTCGTCGTCGAGTTGCAGGGCGCAGCGCTTCACCCCGGCGGAATCGACGAAGGGCTCGATTCCGATCAGCTTTTGCCGCGCGCAGGTCTGGCCCTTGATGACCCAATAGAGCGAGCCGCCGTCGAGCAGCTCAGTGGCGCGTTTCGGAACCATGCGCGTCACATGCGCGTGGACGGTCCCGGCTTGCGCGTCCGGCGCGCGCTTGCGCCGCAACCGCGTCCAGGCGCGCAGGTCGGCGATGGACTCGGCGCCGACGCAGAGTTTCAGCAGATGAAGCGTCATGGCGGACTCCAATAGCGCGCCGGCCTCCCTCCTCCAACGGAATTCGAACGGGCGGAATCGAAAGGCGCCGCCTTGCGTTTCGCCGCGCCTGCGCCATTTTATTGGGGGGCGAGGGAGGATAGATGGGCGACGCGGACAGGACGCCGGCAGCGCAGGCGAACAAGGCCGAGGTCGAGGCTTTCGCCGACGCCATGCGCAAGGCGCCGGACAAGGCGGGCCAGCCGCAGCCAGAGCGCGGGCGCCTGGTCTTTGCGCTCGACGCCACCATGAGCCGGCAGCCGACCTGGGACCTCGCGCAACAGGTCCAGGGACAGATGTTCGCCGCTGCGGCCTCCTGCGGCGGCCTCGATATCCAGCTTGTCTATTTCCGGGGCTTCAACGAGTGCCGCGCCTCGGCCTTCATGCGCGACGGCGCCGGACTGGCGCGGGCGATGTCGAAAATTTCCGTCATGAGCGGCCAGACCCAGATCGGCCGGGTGCTGCGTCATATCCGCGCCGAACGCGCAGAAGCGCCGCTTGCCGCCTTCGTCTATATCGGCGATTGCATGGAAGAGAAGGCGGACGAACTCGGCCGCATCGCCGGGGAGCTTGGCCTGCTCGGCGTGAAGGGCTTCTTTTTTCATGAGGGGGGCGGCGCCAGGGAGGCGGCCTGTTTCAAGGATCTGGCGCGCCTGACCGGGGGCGCCTATGCCGTGTTCGATTCCGGGGCGCCGGGACGGCTCGCCAATCTGCTGCGCGCGGCGGCCGCTTACGCCGCCGGCGGTTTTTCGGCGCTGAGCGACCGGGCGCGCAAGGGCGACGTGGACGCGCGCCAGTTGCTGTCCCAGATGCGCTGACGCCCGTTTGGGGCGGATTGTCCGGCGCCTGCGACACGAATTTATTGGAGATAAAATGCCTTTCCTTCTGTTCGGACTGCTGGCGTTGATCCTGTGCGTCTATCTGCTGCGCCAGCTGGGCCGCGCCTCGCCGGCCCGCGTCGCGGAAAGCCTGCGGCTGGGGGGCGGATGGATGGCGGCGGCGGCGGCGGTGCTGGTTTTGCTGCGCGGACGGCTGCCGCTGGCGATCGGCTTCGGCGGCCTTTCGCTCTATCTGTTCACGGGCGAGCCGTTCTCCTGGAGCAAATCCTGGAGCAAGTTCGCGCAAAAGGCGGCGAGCCGGAGGCAGGCGAAGCACAGGTCCCAGGTCCGCACGGCTTATCTCGTCATGACGCTCGATCATGCGAGCGGCGAGGTCGACGGCGCCGTCCTCGCCGGGACTTTCGCGGGAGCGAGCCTCGGCGCCCTATCGCGCGAGGAGCTTTTGCGCCTGCGCGACGAATGCGCGGCGCACGATCCCGACTCGGTTCTATTGCTTGAGAATTATCTCAACCGCCGCTTTGCCGGATGGCGCGCGGCAGACGAGGCTGACGCGCACGCGGGGGAAAGCCGGTCGCGGCGCGCGAGCAGCGGCGAAATGACCAAGGAGGAAGCCTATGAGGCGCTGGGTCTTCGATCGGGCGCCTCCGCGCAGGATATCGTTCGGGCGCACCGGCGCCTCATGAAGGAACGCCATCCCGACCACGGGGGGACGACGGATGATGCGGCCCGGCTGAACCAGGCCAAGGACAGACTCCTGCGACGTCAAGGCTGAAACGCTCCCCAACTGCGAAATGACGCGACGAACTCAATTCGAACGGAGCGGCGGGCCGCTCAGTTCCTGGTGGTGAAACAGCTGAAGCCCGACGTCTTGAGCGCCTTGCAGGCGGCTTCGGCGCGCGATTCCTCAAGCCCGGCGAAACGGGCCCGGTAGATGGTTCCCGCGCCCTTCTTCACCATTTCGGTAAAGGGCTTGGCGGAGGAGAGCAGCGAGCCGCGCTGGGCCTGGGCCTTGGACAGCAGGGCCGCCGCCTTGTCGGCGTCGTCGGTCGCGCCGATCTGGATCATCCAGCCCGAAACCGGCGGGCGGGTCGCCAGCGCCTGTTTCGACGTGGCGGCGGCGGCTTCCTCGGCCTTGGCGAGCGTTTTCGGCTCGGACTTCGGCTCGGATTTGGGCTCGGGCCTGGCTTCGGGCCGGACCGGGGGCCTGACCTCGACGCGGTTGTCGAGCTTGCCTTCGCTTTTCGCCGCGGCATTGGCGCTCGGCTGGAAATGAACCGCGGCGCGCAGCGCCTCGTGGCCGGCCGGGCCGGAGATCCATCGCCCGGCGGGCGTCACGGCGGCGGCGCTGTCGCCGTCGCGTCCCTGCGCGGTCGTCGAGCCGTCGGATGCGCCGCCATGGCGCGGGATCGAGGCGGTCGGCAGGCGGGACTCGTCGGTGTCGCGGCGGATCGGGTGTCGCGGCCGGATTGGGCGTCGCGGGCGGGCTGCGCCGCCGAGACATAGGCCGGACGCGGGCGCGGGTCCGGGCTGACCGCCGCGACCGACAGGCGGACGGGATTTTCGGGCGCGCTTTGGCTCTGCACGAGGCTGGCCTGGACGGGGGCGGGCTTGCGCTCGGGTTCGGCCGCGGCCTCGCGGGCGGGTTCGTCCTGCGCCGGCTCTTCGGCCTCGGCGACGCGGGCGCCGCCGTGGGACGAGCCGCCTTCGTCGATATACTGGTCGATCAGCGCTTCCATGTAATTGTCGCGGGAGCGCGCGGACTTGCCGCCCATCACCACCGAAACGATGTAATGGCCGTCGCGCTTGACCGAGCTGAGCAGGTTGAAGCCGGAAGCCGCGGTATAGCCGGTCTTGATGCCGTCCATGCCTTCGCAGCGGTCCATCAGATGGTTGTGCGTGTGGATGTGCTGGCCGTGAAAGGCGAATTCGTGGATCGAGAAATAGCGGTAATAGCGCGGGAATCGATCCTGGATCGCGCGGCCGAGGACGGCGAGGTCATGCGCGGTGGTGATCTGCTCGTCGTTGGGAAGGCCCGAGGCGTTGCGATAGAGCGTGTGCGTCATGCCCAGCGAGGCGGCCTTGCGGGTCATCAGTTCGGCGAAATCGCTCTCCGTGCCGCCGACATATTCGGCGACGGCGACGGCGATGTCATTGGCGGATTTGGTGACGATCGCCTTGATCGCGTCTTCGACCCGCAGCGACTGGCCCGGGCGCAAGCCGAGTTTCGAGGGCGATTGCGCGGCGGCGTGAGCCGAAACCGGGATCTGGTCGTCGAGGCTGTAGCGGCCCTTTTCGAGCTGCTCGAACAGCAGATAGAGCGTCATCACCTTGGTGATGGAGGCCGGATGGCGCGGCGCGTTCTCGTTCAGCCCGTAGATCATGTGGCCGGTGGCGCCGTCGACGACGATGGCGGCGGTGGCGCCGCCCGCCACGGCGCCGTCGCGATGACGGCGCGCGGCGACGCGGGCGTGGACGCCGGAATGGCCATGATGGCGCACGGCCTGCGCGTGATGCGCATGGTGATGGCGATGGCGGGCTTCAGCCGGGCTCGCCATTCCGGCGACAACCAGCGCGGCGATCAGGCCGGATAGGGCCACGTTGGCGGCGGCGTGGCTGCGAACGTTACGCTTGAACATACTTCTGTCCCGATAGGCTTCAAGATCATCTCGCGGACGCGAAACCGGCGCGTCGTCACGGCAACATGATCAAAAACTAACGGAACGCGGTTACCCGGCCGTTAAAGCCGGCCGCGGCAGATTGTCAAAAAAATGTTGCACTGCACAAAAGTGGTTGACTTTTTGTGCGCTGCATATAAATTGCCCCCATGAGCAGCGGCGACCCGCCCTCTCAAGGTTCCGGCCGCCCTAGCGGCCCTTACAACAGGTGTCGATATGGCTATCAATTTCTCGGAATACCCGACCTTCGGCAAGGATCAGTTCGAGGCCATCCAGGCTTCCGCCACCGAAGTTTCCAAGCAGCTTCAGGCGATCGCCGCCGAGACCACCGATTATTCCAAGCGTTCGCTGGAAAGCGGCTCGGCTTTCGTCGAGAAGCTCCTCGGCGTGACCAAGTTCGAGCAGGCCATCGCCCTGCAGCAGGATTTCGCCAAGTCCTCCTATGAAGGCTTCGTCGCCGAAGTCACCAAGCTCGGCGAGCTTTACACCACCCTGGCCAAGGAAGCGTTCAAGCCCGTCGAAGGCGCGATCGCCAAGGTCAAGGCCAGCGCCTGATTTTTCGGCTGAGGCGCCGCGTCCATCAGGGCGCGGCAACCTCGGCTGGCGTTTGTCAGTCGCCCGGGGCGGGCGTTTTTTGCCCCGGGTGTTTCAAGCGTAGCGTTTGCGTAGAGTTTGTCTGCGTCGAAATGAGAAAGCCCGGCCCCGGTGGCCGGGCTTTTCTTTTGGGCGCTCTGCACCGACGCCCGCCGCGCGAAAAATGGGCGCAGCCTGATTGAGCGAGACAGGCAGCAAGCCGAAAATTTGGGCGGCGCGCGGATCGGCCGGCGGCCGGTCCTGGAGTCGGGCCAAGGCTCGGCGGCTTGCGCCTGCGAAAAGTTCTTCCTTCAAAGTTAATTGACGAAGGGCTGGAAACATTAGGTTTCGGGCAAGAATTGAGGCGCAGGCTTTCGATTCGTTAAAAATTTTCGGTCTGCACTGGCAGACTCAGGCTACGGCGCATAAATTGCATCATGCCAGGAGGGCTCCGCCAGTTCTGTCGGCGCTCGAACTAAAGTCCAGTTTTTTGCGTTGAATGGGAGTGTTCGAGGGGCGGGGCCACGAATTCATCGGATCTTGAGGAGAGGACGGCGTTGTCCACGCGAGAGAGCAACCCCAGACAGATCGATGCCAGCCGCTCGGACGAGACGCGCGATGGCGCCATGACGCGCCAGAACCACGATGCGCCGTCGCAGGCGCTGACCATGGCGGGCAAGGGCGGTCGCAAATCGTCCTCCCCCGACGGCCCGGGAACCGGCACGGCCGTCATCACCCGGACCAAGACGCAGACGCAACGTCCGTCCATGTACCGCGTTCTGCTTCTGAATGACGACTACACGCCGATGGATTTCGTGATCGGCGTGTTGTGCACTTTCTTTCACAAGGATTTCGACGACGCCAACCGGATCATGTGGCACGTCCACCAACAACGGCGTCGGCGAATGTGGCGTCTTTACCTATGAAGTTGCCGACACCAAGGTGACCCAGGTGATGGATCACGCCAGAAAGCATCAGCATCCGCTGCAATGCATCATGGAAAAGAAGTGAGGTTGAACACATGCCGTCATTCTCTCGCAACCTCGAACAGACCCTCCATCGCGCTCTTGCCGCGGCGTCCGAGCGCCGGCACGAATACGCGACGCTCGAGCATCTGCTGCTGAGCCTGCTCGACGACGCGGAAGCCGCCGCCGTCATGCGCGCCTGCTCGGTCGATCTCGACGTTCTGCGCAAGAACCTGGTCGACTACATCGACAACGAGCTCGACAATCTCACCACGGAGCTGCAGCGAGGACGCCAAGCCGACCGCCGGGCTTCCAGCGCGTGATCCAGCGCGCCGTGATCCATGTGCAGTCCTCCGGCCGCGAGGAGGTCACCGGCGCCAATGTGCTGGTCGCGATCTTCGCCGAACGCGAAAGCCACGCCGCCTATTTCCTGCAGGAGCAGGACATGACCCGCTACGACGCGGTCAATTACATCAGCCACGGCATCGCCAAGCGGCCGGGCACTGTCGGAGCGCGGCAAGGCCGCCGCGCGGCGCCGAGGAGGAAGCCGAACGCGGCGAGACCGGACGCGACAGCAAGGACCAGGACGCCAAGAAAAAGGAAACGGCGCTCGAGGCCTATTGCGTCAACCTCAACAACAAGGCGAGGGATGGCCGCATCGATCCGCTGATCGGCCGCGAGGCCGAAGTGCAGCGCACGATCCAGGTCCTGTGCCGCCGCCAGAAGAACAATCCGCTGCTGGTCGGCGACCCCGGCGTCGGCAAGACCGCCATCGCCGAGGGCCTGGCGCGCAAGATCGTCAAGGGCGAGGTGCCGGAAGTGCTCGCGGGCGCGACCGTCTTTGCGCTCGACATGGGCGCGCTGCTCGCCGGCACCCGCTATCGCGGCGATTTCGAAGAGCGCCTGAAGCAGGTGATGAAGGAGATCGAGCAGCACAAGAAGCGCGATCCTGTTCATCGACGAAATCCACACGGTGATCGGCGCCGGCGCCACCTCCGGCGGCGTCGATGGACGCCTCCAACCTGCTGAAGCCGGCGCTGGCCCAGGGCGGCGCTGCGCTGCATCGGCTCGACCACCTACAAGGAATTCCGCCAGTATTTCGAAAAGGACCGCGCGCTGGTGCGCCGCTTCCAGAAGATCGACGTCAACGAGCCGTCGGTCGCCGGACACGATCGAGATCCTGAAGGGGCTGAAGCCCTATTTCGAGGAGTTCCACAAGCTGCGCTACACCAACGACGCGATCAAGGCGGCGGTGGAGCTGTCGGCGCGCTACATCCACGACCGCAAGCTGCCGGACAAGGCGATCGACGTGATCGACGAGACCGGCGCCTCGCAGATGCTGCTGCCGAGAATCGAAGCGCAAGAAGACGATCGGCGTCAAGGAGATCGAGGCGACCATCGCGACCATGGCGCGCATTCCGCCCAAGACCGTGTCGAAGGACGACGCCGAGGTGCTGCAGCATCTCGAGACGACGCTGCAGCGCGTGGTCTATGGCCAGGACGAGGCGATCGCGGCGCTGTCGTCGGCGATCAAGCTGGCGCGCGCCGGCCTGCGCGACGCCGAAAAGCCGATCGGCTGCTATCTGTTCTCCGGCCCGACCGGCGTCGGCAAGACGGAAGTCGCCAACCAGCTCGCCAAGGCGCTCGGCGTCGAACTGATCCGCTTCGACATGTCGGAATATATGGAGCGCCACACGGTCAGCCGGCTGATCGGCGCGCCTCCCGGCTATGTCGGCTTCGACCAGGGCGGCCTGCTGACCGACGCCGTCGACCAGCATCCGCATTGCGTGCTGCTGCTCGACGAGATCGAGAAGGCCCATCCGGACCTCTACAACATCCTGCTGCAGGTCATGGACCACGGCAAGCTGACCGACCACAACGGCAAGCAGATCGACTTCCGCAACGTGATCCTGATCATGACGACCAATGCCGGCGCCGCCGACATGGCCAAGGTCGGCCATCGGCTTCACCCGAACAAGCGCGACCGGCGACGACGTGGAGGCGATCAACCGCATGTTCGCGCCGGAATTCCGCAACCGTCTCGACGCCATCGTGCCGTTCGCGCACCTGCCGACCGAGGTCATCGCCAAGGTCGTCGACAAGTTCATCATGCAGCTCGAAGCGCAGCTTGCCGATCGCAACGTCGCGATCGAACTGTCCGACGAGGCGCGGGCGTGGCTGGTCGAGAACGGCTACGACCAGGCGATGGGCGCGCGGCCGATGGCGCGGGTCATCCAGACGCACATCAAGACGCCGCTGGCCGACGAGGTCCTGTTCGGCCGCCTGAAGAACGGCGGCACGGTCCGGGTGGTGACGGCGGGCGCGGGGCCGGATTCCAAGCTCGTCTTCGTCTTCCCGGAAGGGCCGGTGCTGCCGCGTCCCGACAAGGAAATCGTCGAGGCGACGCGGAAAAAGGTCCGTCCCGAGCCGGAAGTGCGCGCCCGCAGCCGCAAGCCCAAGGCGCCGGCGGCGGTTCCTTCGACAGACTGAGCGCCTGAAGACTTTCCCGACATGTGAAGCGGCGGCCGCGAGGCCGCCGTTTTCATTCGGGCTGCGAGGGCGTTGCCTGGTTCACGCTTGCTGCCCCGGGGCGGGAATTTGAAGGTAGCGTATCCGCTTCGCCTCCCGGCGTCCAAGCGTCACCGTGTCGAGGATCAGGCCTGCGGCAAGGCTCAGAAACGCCAGCATGACGAGACCGGTCGCCAGAACGGCGGTCGGCAAGCGTGGGACCAGGCCAGTCTCGGCGTAAGTCACAAAAAGCGGAATGCTCAAACCGAGGGCGAGCATGATGAGATGCGCCGGCGAAGCGAGCCGAAAAACGGAAGCGGGCGCTCTTCCTTGACTAGGAATAAAATCGTCCTGAGAATGCGCCAACCGTCGCGGTAGGTGCGAAGTTTGCTTTCTGACCCTTGCGGCCGGTCCAGATAGGGCGTGCCGATTTCGGCGGTCGGCATGCGAAGCTCCAGGGCATGGACCGTGAGTTCCGTCTCGATCTCGAAACCGGCCGAAAGCGCAGGAAAGCTTTTGACGAAGCGTCGCGAAAACACGCGATAGCCTGACAGCATATCGGTAAAACGCCTGCCGAAAATTGTCGCAACCAGGGCGGTCAGGAGCCAGTTGCCGAAGCGGTGGCCACGACGGTAGGCAGCCTGGATATCGCTCACGCGCTTTCCGTTCACCATGTCGAGCTGGTTTTCCACGCAGAGTCCGCACCAGATTTGGCGCCGAGGCCGCATGGTAGGTGTTGTCTCCATCGACAAGCACGTAAATGTCAGCTTCAATGTCGGCGAACATCCGTCGCATGACATTGCCTTTTCCCTGAAGCTGCTCCGTGCGAACGACCGCCCCCGCTTCAGCAGCGACTTCCCTTGTGCGGTCTGTCGAATTGTTGTCGTAAACGTAAATGGTCGCATCCGGCAGCGCCGATTGGAAATCGCGCACCACATGGGAAATGGCGATCTCTTCGTTGTAGCAAGGGATCAGAACGGCGATACGCTTCGGAACCATTATCGTGTGCGCTCCAGGTCGCATTGTTCGACTAGTCTTGTCTGTCACATTCAATTTCGGCGTTTCGTCGTCACGGCGAGACCTTAGCTCGCGATCGTTGCGGCTGCAAAGTCCGTTACGGGACGCCATGAAAGCTTTTGCGAAATCAGCCGCGCCAGCGCCAGCGACGCGGTCAGGCCCGGGCAATTCCACGCCGAAACAATTGACCAGATTGGCGATTCCGTGCGTTTCGGGTCCGTCGATGCGGAAATCGGCGTTCGCCGCGCCGGGGCCGATGATCTTGGGCCGGATCCCGCAATACGAGCAGGCGATGTCCCGTCCTGCCACGCCCGGCCAATAGCGCCGAACGGCGTCGCGAAAAGCCTCTTCCTGGCCTTCGATCGGCGTATAATCCAGCGTATCGACCCAGTGAACGTCCGGCCCGAGCCGGATGCGTCCGGCGAGGTCGAGCGTGACGTGCACGCCGATGCCGCCTTCGACGGGCAGGGGATAGATCAGGCGCGAGAAGGGAACGCGGCCGGAAACCGAATAATAATTGCCCTTTGCCAGAAAACGCGGCGGAATCAGATCCGCCGGATAATCCGCAGATGGCGCGGGCGACGTCATGCGCGCCATGCCCGGCGCAATTGACGATCATCGCGCAGGTGAGGGCGGCTTCGCCGTCGGCGCCGATCGTCGTGATTTCGAATTCGTCGCCGCGCCGGGCGATCCCGCTCGACCCGCGTCCGGAAGACGAATTGCACGCCCTTGCTTTCGGCTTCGCCCTGGAGCGACAGCATCAGCGCAGCGCTGTCGACGATCCCGGTCGAAGGCGAGTACAAGGCGGCGACGCATTCGATTTCCGGCTCAAGCGCGCGCGCCTCGTCGCGGGTCAGCCATGCGAGGTCGCGTCACGCCATTCTTCACTCCTTGCGCGCGCAGGGCCGCGAGCCGGGACAGCTGATTTTCCTCCGTCGCCAGTACCAACTTGCCCAGGCGTCGCGCCGGAACGCCGTGCTCGGCGCAATAGGTCGTAGAGCAGATCGCGCCCCGCGACGCACGTCAGCGCCTTGAGGCTGTGTTCGGGATAATAGAGCCCGGCGTGGATGACCTCGGAATTGCGCGAGGAGGTGTGGACGCCGATGGTCTTTTCTGCCTCGATCACGATCACTTCGCGGCCTTGCGCCGGCCAGTTCGCGTGCGACGGCCAGCCCGACGATTCCCGCTCCGATGACGATCGCATCCACGTCCATTGTCTTCCGTCCTGCTATTTTCCCTTGCTCGGCATGGAGCGACACCAGCCGCGCGATCAGGATCGCGGGAAAAAGCTGCCCGCAGATCGATTCCAAATTGCACATGCTGCGCGCGATCGGGTGGATCGGAACCATGTCGCCATAGCCGACCGAGGTCAGGGTCGTGAAGCTGAAATAGATCACGTCGGCGCCGAGGCGCGGAGTGTCCTCGAAGACGGCAGATTGTCGAAGGCGTCCGGGAATCGCCGCGCCGATGAACAGATAAAGCGAGTCGAACAGCAGAGCGATCAGCATGTAGAGCAAAACGGCGCCGATGATCCGGTGAACCGTCACGCGGCCTTTGGCCAGCACGGCGCGGGCCACCACGAAGCCGAAGGTGAGCGAAAGCGTCAGCCACAGGCTCGCGACGAGATAGATATGCGGATGCAATGTGTCGTGACGTTCACGAAACAGCATCAGCAGGAAGTGCAGGGCGACCGCGACGCGCGATGGGAACCAGCACGGCGGCGCTGGCGGAGAGGACATAAATCCCTGCGACCATCACCACCACCACGACTACGCCCAGCGGCATGAAATCGAAGCCGATCGTGGCCTGAAGCGGCACCAGTGCGAAGAGCAGCAGAGCCAGGAAGACCGTCAGACCGCTCAGGATCGGATCGCTGAATTTTCGCCGAAACGCCAGAAATCGCTCTTCGCGGATCATCGCTCCCTCCGGTTATCTTCTCGCCTTATTAGCCGCTCGCGCGTCGCCGCGCCACGCGCGCTTCTTGGACGGGACAGTTGTTCCGGCCTCTCGCGCATTTTTCGCCGGCGGCGGAACGTTTGTCCGCTTTGGCTGATTGTACTCGCGTGGCGGTCACGCTGCGCCATCGCGGCGCCGGCTCGCCAAAAAACCTGGGAGGGATCGATGAAAATTTCCCCATGCATCGCGGCTTTGGGAGCGTTCGTTGCCATGACCGCGGCGCCGGCCGGCGCCGCGGAGGCGACGCGAAAGAGATCACCACCGCCGCCGTCCACGCCGGCATGGCGGCAGGATCGGATAATCCGAAAATGGTCCAGACCCATCTGCAGCATGTCATCAACTGCCTTGAAGGACCGGCCGGCGCCGATTTCAACGCCGGTCCCGGCAATCCGTGCAAGGATTTTGGCGCAGGCGCGATTCCCGACTCCGCGCCGGATCAGCGCAAGAGACTCGAGACGGCGGCCGAAATGGCGAAAACGGCCCAGGGCGAGACCGATCCCGCCAAAGCCAAGGCGATGGCGGCCGAAATCCAGGCCAGCCTGACCAGATGAGGCGCTGGCGAAAGGGTCAATAGAATGTATCGCCTGAAGTATCTGATATAACGATCTGCCTTTAATCATTATATTATGTAATGGTAATCGTTCGCCCGCAGTGGCTTATGGTGCCGTATGCCGTCAATCCGGCCAACTAAACGCGCAAATGTTAGAAGCTGATTTTCGATAGCGTTAACATTTGAATTGCTATTATGGCGGCTAAGGGCGGAAGTCGCGCGAGACGATAGCAAATTCCATGGCCGAACTGATTCTTAAAGTGCGCGACAGGCTGTTGGTGTCGGACTTCGCCCAACTGCGCTTCATGTCGCAGAACGTGTTGTTCATCGCCTCGGCGGTGGGCCTGATGAAAGGCGGAAGCTGGATCTGGGCGCCTTATGCGTTGGTCCTGCTGGCATGGCGGCGCTAATCGCCGATGAATGGGGTGGCGTCGACACGGCGAATAATTCGCATCCCGCGACGGCGTTGCAGAACGCTATGCTGATGCTGAACGGGCCGCTGCTCGCCGTGAACGCGACGCTCTATGCCTATCTGTTTACGACCGGCGATCCGCTGGGTCTGGCCGCGGCGCCGAAAGCTCTCGGAATTGATCTGGCCGCCGCGCGACAGGCGACGACCGAGCATCGACCTGGCGCTCGCCATTTTGGTGCAAGGCTTCAATTGGGCGCTCGGCCTGAATGCAGCGCATGAACTGCTGCACCGGACGAATTCGTCGTTCGACATCACGCTGTCGCGCTGGATCAGCACGCTCGGTGGCGATCCTTGGTTTTCGATCCACCATCCCGCGATCCATCATCGCTATCTCGGGCTGCCGTGTGATCCAGGCACGCCGATGCGCGGCGTGTCGCTTTATCGCTTCTATCCCAGCGTCTATATCGGCAATATCGTTGCCGGTGCCCGGTTCGAGCACGAACGTCTCAGGCGGTGCGGCGTCTCGCTATGGAGCTTGCAAAACCGCTTTCTTAATGGCTGGCTGCTCGTCACGGCGTTCGTCGGGTTCTTTTTTCTGATTGCCGGGCTTAAGGGCGTCGCCGCCTATGCCGTCGGCGCGGCGCTGGGACGGTTTTTCCTCGCGGCCACGGATTATGTGCAGCATTACGGCGTACTGCGCGTCGAGGGCGAACCGCTCGACGCCCGGCTGTCGTGGGACGTCTATCATATGGGCACCAATGCGGTGCTTTACAGCATCGGCCGCCATTCCGATCACCACGCCTACCCGCGGCGCGCCTGCGGCGATTTGCGGACGCGGGGCGATTCGCCGAAGCACCAGCACGGCTATCTCGTCATGATCGCTTTGGCGCTCGCGCCGCCGCTGTACAAGAAGATGATGCAGCCGAAGCTCGATGCCTGGGACCGGACCTTCGCGACCGACGCCGATCTCGCCTATATGCGGGACCACGGCATTCCCTGCGCCAGCCGGGCGCCAATCCCATCGCTTGAACGACGAACTTTTTATTCATGTGGAGGCGCAAGCTACTCCCTGCGCCAATCGCATCATGGGTTACCTTGCACAATAAAACGCAAGCTTACCGTCGACCTCCCTTTATTTCTTCATCTTGTCATAGCGTAATTCGCGATCCCACTTGCTCACCAGATATCCGAGCGCCAAAGTTATTTTTTGCAGAGCACCCATGAGAATTGCCGTCGCCGGCATGGGCTATGTCGGGCTTTCCATCGCCGCATTGCTCTCGCGAAGTCATACCGTCACTATCCGGGACTTTTTGCTGGAAAAAGTGGCAAAGCTGCAGCGCAAGGAAGCTCCGTTCGCCGATCTCGCGTTTGCAGGAATGGCTGACGAGCGCATCGCTCGACCTTCGGGCGACGCTCGACCCGCGCGAAGCCTATGCCGACGCCGATTTCGTCATCGTGGCGACGCCGACCGATTACGATCCTCGCACCAACGTGTTCGACACTTCGTCTGTCGCAAATCCGCAATCGCCGATGTGATGCAGGTCGTGAATCGTCCCGGTCAGCTTCCCAGTCACCGTGCCGAGGTTTTCGGGCAGATCTGCGCAAATTTGGCTTTGGCCAGATCATGTTTCGCCTGGAATTCCCGCGCGTGCTGCCGCCCCCTTTACGACAATCAGCTCCATGGCGAACAGTGCCGTCCAGCATTCGGATCGCGGACAAATTTTCCTGAAACTGCTCAAGGATAGCGCCGCGCGCAGGGTGTCGGGCGATTCTCACCGATTCCGACGATGCCGAAGCTATCAAGTTGTTCGCCAAGACATATCTCGCCATGCGCGTCTCCTTCTTTAACGAGTTGGACAGCTACGCCATGGCGCATCGACTCGACACGCGCCAAATTATCAGACGGTGTCTCGTTTGATTCGCGCATCGGCGATTATTATAACAACCCCTCCTTCGGGTTATGGCGGCTATTGCCTTTCCAAAGGAACACGAAACAGTTTCTCGCCAATTACCACAACATGCCGCAAATCTCATCCATGCCATCGTCACGTCCAATTCCACCCGCAAGGATTTCATCGCCGCAGCGACATATTCCAGTGCAATCCCAAGTTTGTTGGCATTTACCGCCTCGTCATGAAAGCCGGCTCCGATAATTTCAGCTCATCGAGCCTGAAGGGACATGGGACGGATCGAGGCAAGATCGAAGGCGCCGATCGCGGCGAGACGCCCTCGCCGCCGAGACGGGTCTTATTCTTCGAGAGTTTCAAGGTCTCTACGCCTTCAAGCGCGAGGCCGAAATCATCGTCTTTCCGTCCGCTCCTGAGCCACAGGGCGAGTTCGCCTCCGCGGAGCCTCGCCCGACTGTCCCGCGGAAAGCCCAGCATTGCACAAAACGGTGAAAAGACCGCAAACGGCCGCCGCAATCGGATGCGTCAGACCGCTCAATGAGCCATAAAGACGGGGAGCGGCGTCGAGTCGAGAATGGTGCGCGTCGTTCCGCCGAGGATCAGTTCGCTGATGCGCCAATGGCCATAGCCGCCCATGACGAGGAAATCGGCCCCGCTCGCGCGCGCATGGTCGAGAAGCGCCGACGCCGTGTTCTGCGGCGAGACGATCTCCCACAAGGACGCCGAAACGCCGTGGCGCGCGAAATGGCGGGTGATGTTGAAGCCCCGCAGCTCCGCGGCCTCTCCGTCCTCGGCGACGCAGATGACTTCGACGCTTTTGGCAAGGGCGAGCAGAGGTGTGGCGGCGGCGACGGCGCGCGCCGCCTGCATCCCTGCGTCCCAGCAGACCAGCGCGCGACCGAGCCGCGCCACGCCGTTGTGCTCCGGCGGAATGACGAAAACCGGACGCCCGGAGCCAAACAAGGCGCTCGACAGGAGGACGCGGCTTTGTTCGCCCGCGGCGAGATCCTTTCCGGCCCCGTCGTCGTTGCGCGCGATGACCAGAAGGTCGAAATGCCGCGCCAGCCGCGCGAAATCGTCGCGGGCGCGCTCCTGATAGGATTTCGATCACGACGCTTTCGGTTGTAACGTCGGCCGGCGCGGAGGCCGCGAAACGCGCAAAGGCTTTTTCGGCGGCGCTGCGCCGCAGCTCGGCGATTTTCGAAAAGGCCTCGAAATCGGTGAAGTCCCACGAGGCGGCGAGACCGGCGGGGTCGGGCGCGGGCGCCGGAACGTTGATCACGACGGACGCCGCGGTCACATGCGCTCCGGTCTGTTGCGCGAGCGACAAGGCAAACGCGCTGGCGGCCTGCGCCGGGCGTCCGGAGCCGAGGTGAAGCAGGATGTCCTTGATCGTCACGACGTTTCTCCCACATTCGGTCCTGCTCGCCGCCGCAGCCGGAGCTTGCGAAGGATCGTTCGCTCGATTTCCACGATTTCGCGCACGCCGAGCAGCCGGGCCGCGCCAGTATAGACCGAGAGGCCTAGCGCGCACAGCAAAGAGGCGCGCGCCAGCAGCGCGAAAAGGCCGATGCCGGGCAGGACGCCCACCGAGCGCCGCGCGGGCGGCGAGACCGACGGCGATGGCCAGCGCCGCCGAGGCGCCCAGACGTACGGCGGCGTCGAACATTCCGGGTTCCTCTTTCAAGGCGCATCCACGCGCGGCCGCCTCGCGGACGAAGCGCCGGCGCTGCAGCAGCCCAGAGCGAGCACATAGGCCAGGATGGCGATCGCGCTGGCGACGGCGAGCCCGATGGCCCCCCAATGCTGGCGGAACACGACGTAAAGCGGGAGAGAAAGCGCTCGCGATGGCGGTACCAAGCGCCGTCGGTGGCCAGGTGCTGCCCAGCGCATAAAAGCCCCGGCCGATCAATGTCTGCGCCGCCCAGCCGCTGAGGCCCAGGCTCAGGAAGGCTAGAACCGCGCCGGTCGCTTCGGCGTCGGCGGTCGTGAAGCGATTGGCGAACAGGCCCCAGATCAGATAGGCCGCCTCGAAACCGGCGACCGTCAGGCAGACTTGCGCGGCAAACGTCAAAGCGAGCATGAGCCGCACGGCGCGGCGCAGCAGGCTGTAGGCTTCCGGGATGTCGCCGCGCGCGACCAGGCGGCTGATGGTGGGATAGGCGGCGACGCCGGCCGCCATGCCGAACACGCCGATCGGCACCTTCATCAGCGTGCGCCCGTATTGCAGATAGGACAGCACGCCGGGGCCAGATAGGACGCCTGGTTCTTGACGATCCATTCGTCGACGATGACGATCGAGAAGCCGATCATGATCGGCGCCGAAAGCCAGAGATAGCGCAGCAGGTCCTGATCCCTGATCGCGAGTACGGGGCGCCAGCGCATGCCGCTTTTCAGGCAGCCATAGAGCGGCAAGGCGAAGGGGCCGAGAATCGAGCCGGCGAGCACGCCCCAGGCGAAACCGTCGGCGCCGAAGGCGGGACGTCTGCGCGCCGATCAGGCCGCCGGCGATGATCGACGCCGAATAGACCAGCGGCGCGAGCGCCGGCAGCAGATGCTTGTCCTGCGCTTGCAGGGCGGCGGAGAGCAGGCCGCCGATCACGTGGAAGAATTGCGCGGGCAGGATGATCCGGGTCAGCCGGGTCAAGGTCTCCACGTCCTGCGGGCTGGTGAAGCCGGGCGCGACGACGCTGGCCAGCGCGGGCGCGTAAAACCAAGCAACAGATGGCGAAGCCCCCGGCCAGCAGTATGAAATTGGCGATGACGCTGAACGCCCGCCACGCGCCGTTTTCGTTGCCGCGATGGAGATGATTGAGGAAGATCGGGATGAAGACGATCGACAGCGCGCCGGCGGCCAGCAGATAGTTCAGGAAATCGGGCAGGGTGAAACTGGCGAAATAGATGTCCGCCGCCCGGCTGGCGCCCAGGGTGCGCCCAATCACTTGTTCGCGGACCAGCCCGATGATCCGGCTGAGGAAAATCGACGAGGCCCAGATCGCGGACGCGATCCCGACGGTGCGCGCCTGGCTTTTTTGGGCCTGAGCCTCCAACTGCGACACTCCCGGATCCTCTTTGTGCGAAGCCCGTTCTAGCAAGAACGCGGGCGGCGCGACAGCGCGGCGGCTTTTCGTCGCGTTGACCCTTTTCCCAAAGGCGTCTTTCTTCGGCTTGCCGGCTGGCGCAGAATGAAAATCCGGCCAAGGCCGCGGCAGCCGGGGCAGGCAGGCGGAACCGAAACAATGAAGAAACCGACCACAAGCGCAAAATCCCCCCCAAAACGCCGTTCCTTCCGCTTCGAAACCCCGGAAGCCAAAAGCGGCGCGGCTTGCCGCGCCAATTCCCGAACTCCCAAGCCTTGCCGGGAGCCGCGCTCGCTATCGCCCCGCCGCCAGCCTTCGCGGTCTGCCGCGTCTCGCGGACGCCCCGGTCGAACGCCCCGCGCCGGCGCCGGCCCGTGGCCCGGGCGGACAAGGCCGATCCGCCGGCCCCGCTCGACCGCCTGCTGCACGCGGGACTCGCGCGCTACACCATGGGCCTGTCCCCGATGTCGCTCTGGCTGGCCTACGCCGACTGGGCGTCGCATCTCCTGGCTTCGCCGGGCAAGCAGCAGCAGCTTGCGCAAAAGGGGTTTCGCAAGGCCGTGCGTTTCGCGACCTATGCGGCCTCCGCCCTGACCAACCCGGCGCCAGCGAGCCCTGCATCGAGCCGCTGCCGCAGGACTCGCGGTTCAAGGGCGAGGCGTGGAGCAAGCCGCCGTTCTGCTTCTATCCAGCAATGGTTTCTGCTCAACCAGCAATGGTGGCACAACGCGACGACCGGCATCGGCGGCGTTTCGCCGCATCACGAGCAGATCGTGAGCTTTCTGGCGCGCCAGGCCCTGGACATGGTGTCGCCGGTCAATTTCATCGCCACCAATCCGGAGGTCCTCAAGGCGCACGCTGGCGGAAGGCGGCATGAACCTCGTGCGCGGCGCGATGAATTTCTGGGCGCGACTGGGAGCGGGAAGTCGGCGGCAAGCCGCCGATCGGCGCCGAAAAATTCCGCCCCGGCGAGACGGTCGCCATGACGCCGGGCATCGTCGTCTATCGCAACCGGCTGATCGAACTGATTCAGTACGCGCCGGCGACGGCGCAGGTACAGGCGGAGCCGGTGCTGTTCGTTCCGGCCTGGATCATGAAATATTACATTCTCGACCTCGCGCCGGACCATTCGCTGGTCAAATATCTGGTCGATCAAGGCCATACGGTCTTCATGATCTCATGGCGCAATCCCGGACGCCGAGGATCGCGATCTCGGCCTCGACGACTATCTTCGCCTCGGCGTCTTCGAGGCGCTCGAGGCGGTCAGGCGATCGCGCCCGGCGCAGCGGATCGACGCGGTCGGCTATTGCCTCGGCGGCACGCTGCTGACGATTGCGGCGGCCTGGCTGGCCCGCACGGCAGCGCGGCGCTCAATTCGCGTCACGCTGTTCGCGGCGCAGACCGATTTCACCGAAGCCGGCGAACTGACGTTGTTCATCGACGACAGCCAGCTCAACTTCCTCGAAGACATGATGTGGGAGCAGGGCTATCTCGATTGCCGACAGATGGCCGGAACCTTCGAGTTGCTGCGCTCGAGCGACCTGATCTGGTCGCGCATGTGCAGGAATATCTGCTGGGCGGGCGCACGCCGATGAACGATCTGATGGCGTGGAACGCCGACGGCACCCGCATGCCCTATCGCATGCACAGCGAATATCTGCGCGAGCTGTTCCTCGACAACGACCTGTTCGAGGGGCGCTTCAAGGTCGATGGCGGCGAACCGGTTTCGCTGGGCGACATCCGCGCGCCGCTGTTCGTGGTCGCCGACCGAGAGCGACCATGTCGCGCCCTGGCGCTCGGTCTACAAGATCAACCTGCTGAGGACGTCGAAATGACCTTCGTGCTGACCAGCGGCGGGCACAATGCCGGCATCGTCAGCGAGCCCGGCCACACGGGCCGGCGCTATCGGGTCTCCACCGCCCGGCGGGCGCCCGCTATCGCGGCCCGGACAGCTGGAGCGCCGCAGCGAAGGTCGAGCAGGGCTCGTGGTGGCCGGAATGGGCGGCGTGGCTGGCGCGGCAATCGCACGGCCGCGTCGCGCCGCCGCAACTCGGAGCGCCCGACAAGGGCTATCCGGTTCTCGAGCCCGCGCCGGGAAGCTACGTGCTGGAGGACTACGCCCGCATCTGCGTCGGGTTTGTCGTCGCGCAACGTCGCCGGCGGCCCGAAGCCTGTAGTAAAGGGCCAATCGCGGGAACCGCCGGCCCCAAGGGCGGCGCAAAGGAGAGCCCTCATGTCCGACGCCAGCAGCCGCCGTCGTTCCGACGGCCCGGCCATACTCAGCTTCGGCTTCCGGCCGTTCTTCCTCTCGGGCGCGCTGTGGGCGATTGTCGCGGTCATGGTGTGGCTGCCGCAATATTTCGGCGAACTGACCCTCGCCAACGCCTTCCAGCCGATGGACTGGCACGCGCATGAGGCGTTGTTCGGCTATGGCGGCGCGGTGGTCGCGGGGTTCCTGCTCACGGCGGCGCCGAACTGGACTGGCCGCCTGCCGTTGCGGGGGCGCCCCTTGCTGGCGCTGTTTTCGGTCTGGCTCGCGGGCCGGTCGCGGTGGCCTTGTCGGGCCATATAGGCTGGGCGCTCGCGGCGGTGGTCGATTGCGCGTTTCTGGCGCTGCTCTGTGCGGCCATGGCGCGCGAGATCCTCGCTGGCAAGAACATGCGTAATCTCCGGGTGCTGGTCGTCGTCTCGCTGCTGTTCGCCGCCAATGTCTTTTTTCATGTCGAGGCGCACCTGAGCGGCGACGCCTCCCATGGCCGCCGCTTCGCGCTCGCCGTGCTGATCGCCTTGATCATGCTGATCGGAGGCCGGGTCGTGCCGAGCTTCACCCACACTTTTCTGCAACGCCGTGGCGAGGGCAGGCTCCCCAAGACATTCAACCGGTTTGACGGACTCTGCGTCGGCGCTATCCGCCGCCGCGCTGGTCGGCTGGATCGTCGCGCCCGACAGCCGGGGCGTCGGGCTCGCGCTCATCGTCGCCGCATCTGCTGAATTTCGTCCGTCTGGCGCGCTGGGCGGGCGACCGCGCCGCGGGCGAACCTTTGGTGGCGATCCTTCATCTCGCGTGGCTGTTCGTGCCGATCGGCTTTGTCCTGAATGGGCTCGCCGCCTGGCTTCCCGCGATTTCGCCGAGCGCCGGCATTCATGCGTGGGGCGTGGGCGCCATTGGCGGCATGACCTTGGCGGTCATGACGCGCGCCAGCCTCGGCCATACCGGACAGGCGCTGCGCGCGGGATGGGCGACGCAATGCGTCTATGCCGCCGTGCTGCTGGCGGCCGTCGCGCGCATCGGCGCGGCCTTGGCGCCGGACTGGAGCTTCGTCCTGCTGCACGTCGCCGCCTTCGCCTGGTTCGCCGCCTTCCTGGGCTTTCGTCCTGGCCTATGGCCCGGCGCTGCTGCGGCCCCGCCTTGACTGAATGGCCCTCTTCGATGATGAGGATCGCATGACTTTTCCCCAGCTGCCCCTCGGCGTCCGCGTCATGGACGAGGACCATTACGCCCTCGAACAGATGTTCGCCCGCACGCCGGAAATCGCCGATGCGGCGTCAGCGCCCATCTCGATGCGATCCTGGCGGAACTTGGTGCGCATTTCGCGCGCGAGGAGGCGGAGATGGAGCGCGTCGGCGTGCCGATCCTGCCATGCCACCGGCGCCAGCATGCGGAGCTGCTCGCCGAGGCCGCCGAACTGCGCGAGTTGTTCGCTCTGGCCGAGCCCAGGATGCGCCGCCACCTGATCGGCTTCACTCTGGCGCAGCTGATGGCGAACCATATCGCCAGCGTCGACCAGATCTCCTCGACCTTCTTCGATGAAAAGATCGATTATTCGAGAATGGACGCCGGACTAAGCCGTCAGGAATGAAGGTCGCGCGGGGCGTCTTCGAGCAGAGACTGCACAAATTCAAGGCAGTCATGCTCGGCCTTGCCGGCGTCCAGCGTCGCCCGGACCTGATCGGCCAGCGGCGCGCCGTTTTGCTTGAGCCAGTTGGCGCGGGCCGCCTGATGCCCGGAGATCTCGGCGTATTTTTCGGCCTTGCGGCGCAGGTGGCCGCTTCGTCTCGACTGGAAATCGATAATCTCACACATGGCTGGCCTCTCTCATTCCATGTGTGCAACGCAGCAAAAATCGCGCCAGATTTCTTAGACACTCCTTATAAATCGCGTGAGCGTTCACCGCTCAGACGGCGCGCCCCCGGCTCCGCCTGACGCTCCGCCACCATTCTGGCGACGGCGGGATAGTCGATCTTGCCAGAGCCAAGCAGCGGCAGCTTGTCGACGACCAGGACCTGCGCCGGGAACATCAGTTCGGACGCGCCCTGCGCCTTGGCGACGCGCATGAAGTCGCCGCGCGTCGGCCTTGGCCGCTCCGTGCAGCAGCATGATCCGCTCGCCCTTGCGCGGGTCGGGCAGCGCGATCGCCGCGGCCTTGGCGTCGGGCCAGCACGCGCGCGGCGAGCGCCTCGACCGCCGCCAGCGACACCATCTCGCCGCCGATCTTGGCGAAGCGCTTGGCGCGGCCCTTGATGGTGACGAAGCCTTCGGCGTCGATGGCGACGATGTCGCCGGTGTCGTGCCAGCCGTCCGGCGGCGGCTCCAGCACGCCGGGCTTTTCGGCGCGCAGATAGCCGAGCATGACGTTGGGGCCGCGCACGTGCAGCCGCCCGCCGTCGTCGATGCCCGGCGACGGTCTCGAGCCGCTGCGTCGATGCCCGGCAGAGCCGGCCGACCGTGCCGAGCGGTTGAACATCGGCGTGTTGAGCGCGAGCACCGGCGCGGTCTCGGTGACGCCGTAGCCTTCGAGGATGCGCACGCCGAATTTCTCCGCGTAGAGCCGGCGGGTCGTTCCTTCACCGCCTCGGCGCCGGCGATGATGTAGCGCAGCGAGCGGAAATCGTAGGGATGGGCGGAGCGGGCGTAGCCGGTGAGGAAGGTGTCGGTGCCGAACAGGATGGTGGCGTTGGTCGTAGACCAGTTCGGGAATGATCCGGTAGTGCAGCGGCGACGGATAGAGGTAGATCGGCACGCCGGAAACCAGCGGCAGCACGAGGCCGCCGGTCAGGCCGAAGGAGTGGAACACCGGCAGCGCGTTGAACACCTTGTCGCGGCGGCCGAAATCGATGCGCGCGGCGACCTGCGCCACGTTGGCCAGGATGTTGCGGTGGGACAGCACCACGCCCTTGGGCGCGCCCTCCGAGCCCGAGGTGAACAGGATCACCGCGCGGTCGTCGGGCCTGCGCGGGACGATCGGCGCGCCGCGGACGAAACAGGCGCGCAGCTTGTCGAGGGCCGAAATGTCTGCCGCGCATGTCCTCGAGATAGACGAACGCGATCTCCGCGCCGACGCGCTCGACCAGTTTTTCGCAGCTCGGCCTTTTCGATGAAGGCGCGGGAGGTGACGATGGTCTTGACCTGCGCCGCCGTGCAGGCCGACAGGATATTGGCCGGCCCGGCGGAGAAATTGATCATCGCCGGCGGCCGGTTGGCCGAAATCAGCCCGAAGAAGGCCGCGCCGCGCGGCGTTGGCGTTGGGCAGCATCAGGCCGATGGCCTGGCCCGGCAGGGGCGAGCGGCGCGAGCTTTTCGCCGAGCATCCGGGCGCCGATGAGCAGGTCGCGATAGGTCAGGGCAGGGCGAGGTCGGGTCCTCGAGCGCGATCCGGCCCAGGCCGTGCTTTTGCGCGGCCGCGGCGACGGCGGTGAAGATGGTCTGGTCGAGATCGGCGGTCGTGAAGAACAGGTCGGACATGATCTCGTAAAGCGCCGCGCCCGCCGCCTGCGCGGCGCGCCTTGCCGCGCAATTTGTCCGGCACCTTCAGCTCGACCGGCTCCAGGATGGTCGCCCTGACCTTGGGGAACAAGCGGCGCGGCGCCTGGTCGCGCGCGAGCCGCGAGAAGATCGAGGCTTCCAGCCCCTCGATGCGCACGGGCACGACCTTGCGGCCGGATTTTTCGGCGATCATCCCGGCGCCGTCGTAGACCTTCATCAGCGAGCCGGTCACGGTCAGGCGACCTTCCGGGAAGATGACCAGCGGCTCGCCGTTGCGCACGGCGTGGATCAGGCCGCGGGTCGCCATCGGCTTGGTCGGATCGAGCGGCATGGCGCGGACGAACCGCAACAAAGGCTTCACCCACCAGCGCCGGGCGATGCTGGAATCGATGGCGAACACCGGGTCGTCGTCGAGCAGCGACAGCGCCAGCGCCGCGTCGAGGAAGCTGACGTGGTTGAGCGCGATGATCGCATTGGGGCCCGCCTTGGCGATGTTGTCGTGGCCCTTGACCTCCAGCCGGTAGAATGAGCGGAACAGGATCGACAGGAAATCGCGCATCGGGTTCGTCGGCAGCCGCGCGAACATCCAGACCGCGCCGAGCACGGCCGTCGACGGCCATCAAAGCGAACACGCCGTCGAGGCCGAGGCCGAAGGCCTGCAGCACAGCGACGGCCAGCGCGCCGCGCGACCATGAAGGCGGCGTTGAGCACATTGATCGCGGCGACGATGCGCGCGCGCTTTTCGACCGGCGCCCAGGACTGGGCGGCGGCGAAGCTCGGCACCGCCAGCACGCCGCCCGCGACCGCCATGCCCGCGAGATCGACGCCAACGCGCCAGGCGGTCGGGTTGCGGAAGAATTCGCCGGCGTGGAGCTGCGCCGTCGCCGGCGCAGGCATGGAATGAAGCGCCAAAGCGAGTTCGGCCGAAAAGAACCCCAGCGCCAGCGTGGCGACGGGCGCGGGCAGCAGCACGATGCGGCCGCTGCAGAAGAAGGAGCCGAGCCCGGAGCCGAGCCCCACCGAAATGGCGAAAATGCTGAGATAAATGCTGACGACCATTTCCTCGCCGCCCATGCGCATCTTGATCATCGGCGGCAGCACGGACAAGCGCGATAGCCCCGAACATCCAGAACAGGCTGACCATGATGCCCGTGCGCCACAGCCTCTTGTCGGACCAGAGTTCGCGCAGTAGGTCACGAGTCGATCGGAGTATATTGGAATCAATGCGTAAATCAGGCGCTTCACCGCCCGTGGAGGGAATGAAGCGGCTGGCGACGTAGCAGGCGACAGCGACCAGCAGCATGGCCGCCGAGATTTTCGCCGGATCGCCGCCGTCGCGCGAGGCGAGGCCGCCGACGATGGTGCCGAGCAGGATGGCGATGAAGGTGGCGCCCTCGATCAGCGCGTTGCCGGCGGGGAGTTCCGATTTCTGCAGATGGTCGGGCAGGATGCCGTATTTGATTGGGCCGAACAGGGTGGAGAGCGTCCCGAACAAGGCAAGCGCCACGAACAGCAGCGGCACGGATTGCAGGGCGAAGCCCGCGACCGCGACGAGGGCCGCGCCACATTCGACCAGTTTCAGCCGCTGCGCGATCATCGCCTTGTCGTAGCGGTCGGCCAGTTGGCCGCCGAGGCCGGACAGGATGAAGAAGGGCAGGATGAAGACCGCGCCGGCCACGGTATCAGCGATTCCGCATTGGGGCCCGCCATCTTGTACATGATCAGGAAAATCGAGCGCGTTCTTCAGGAAATTGTCGTTGAAGGCGGAAAGGAATTGCGTCCAGAACAAGGGCGCGAAACGTTTTTGGGCTAACAGTGCGAACATCAGGATTCTCCGGAACAGGGCGCGATTAGGCCCTCGTGACATTTAAAAAACAATCCGCCGCCCGGCGGCTTGCCGCTTTGCCGTCAACGGCTATAGCTTCGCGGAACGGATTTGCGAGATGGTGCGTGATGGCAAGCGGGGGTGAATTGTCGGGTCAGTCGGCGCGTTGTTCATGGGCGCCCATTCATGGATTGACGCTGCTCGCCTCGCTGGTCGGGATCGCGCGCCGGTCATCCTTGTCACCGGCGCTGGCTATCTCTGGAGCTGGCGCGGCCTGCCGTTCGACCATGATTTCGTGACGCGGATCGTCACGCGGCTCGGCGCGCCGGCCCTGGTGTTCGTGACGCTGTCGCGCAGCCATTTCGCTCTGTCCGATCTCTGGCGCATGGGCGGCGCGAGCCTCGCCTGCCTGGCGCTGTTTGCGCTCGTCGCCGCGCCGCCTTGCGATTGGCTGGCCTGTCGCAGCGGGTTTACCTCCCCTCGCTGGTGTTTCCCAATATCGGCAACATGGGCCTGCCGATCTGCCTGTTCGCCTTCGGCGAGCGCGGCCTCGCGCTGGCGATGATCTATTTCACCGTGACCACCATCGGCCAGTTCAGCTTCGGGCGGCCATCGCGCGCGGCCATGTCACATTGGCCGGGCTGTTTCGCGCGCCTTCCTTTATGCGGCCATCGTGGCCGTCGTTTGCGCGCAATGGGGCTTCGTGGGGCCGAAATGGCTGATCGACACCTTGACCATGGTCGGCAATGTCACCATTCCGCTGATGCTGCTCGGGCTTGGGGCGGCGCTCGCGGGCTTTCGCGCGCAAAACAAGGTGCGGCAGACGGTGCTGGCCTTGTCGCGGATCGGCCTCGGCGTCGCGGGCGGCGCGTTCGTCGCGTGGCTGTTCGGGATGAGTGGCATCGAGCGCGGCGTGCTGATCGTCCAGAGCGCCATGCCGGTCGCGGTGTTCAACTTTCTGTTCGCGCGGATGTTTGGCGCCGACCCGGACGAGGTCGCCGGCCTCGTGCTGATCTCGACGCTCGCCTCCTACGTCACGCTGCCCTTCGTTGTCGCCTTCGCCATGGGCTGAGCGGCGCGCTCCAGTTCGGCGAGCTTTTTCCGAAGGGCGCGGGTCTCCTCGAATTTCTGGGTCACGTCGCGAAGATTGCCGCCATGCCCTCGGGCGCGCCGGAGGCGTCGCGCAGCAGCACGATGCTGAACTCGATCGAGATGCGCCGCCGTCGCGGGTGAGCGCGGGCACGGCGAGCAGTTCGCCCGCGCCATAGCGGGTTTCCCCCGTCGCCATGGTATGGCGGAACCCGCTGTCATGGCGTCCGCGGAGTGGCTCCGGAATGATGATTTCGAGGGGATGGCCCAATGCCTCGTCGCGCGAGAATCCGAAGACGCGCGCGGCGGAATCCAGAAGAAAATGATCCCGTCGCGGTCGACGGCGAGAATGCCGTCGCCCGCAGTCGCGAACAGGGCCTCGGCAAGATGGTCGAGCGTCATGATGTTCACTCCATGGCTGAAGCTATAATCCGCATCAACCCTGAAGGTTGCGCGCGCGCAAAGCAGCGCGCAAATTGGCGGCGAAATCCGAAAGCGCTTGCCTTTCGGAAGCCTTTGCGCTCGAAACTCGTTTCGTGCGCCTGTCGGGTGGGCGGCGGAGAGAACGATTTGACCGCCGGCCGGAATCCGATCGAAAACCCCGCCGTCCGCTTCCGCCTCGCTGTCTGGATCGGCGCCGCGCGGCCGCGCACGCTGTCCATGGCCCTGGCGCCGGTTTTCGTCGGCGGCTGTTTCGCTTGGCCTTCGGGAGGCGTGAATGGCCTTGCGCTAGCTGTCGCGGCGCTGTCGGCCGCCTGCATCCAGGTCGCGACGAATTTGTTCAACGACGCCGGCGATTTCGAGCGCGGCGGCGACGGGCCGGACCGGCTCGGTCCGCCGCGCGCCGCCGCCAGCGGCCTGCTCACGCCCGTCGAGATCAAGCGCGCCGCTTGCGGCTTTTTCGCCTCGCTGCGCTCGGCGGGCTCTATCTCATCGCAATCGGCGGCTGGCCGATCCTGTGCTCTGGGCGCGCTGTCGCTGGCTTCGGGCTGGGCCTATGCCAGCGGTCCGGCGCCGATCTCCTATTCGCCGCTTGGCGAACTGTTCGTCATCGCCTTTTTCGGCCTCGGCGCCGTCGGCGGAACTTTCTGGCTCTGCGCCGGCGCACTGGCGCCCGAACCGCTGCTCGCCGGCCTCGCGCTCGGCCTTTTTGCGGCGGGGGTGCTGATGGTCAACAATTTTCGCGACGCCGACGCCGACGCCCGCGTCGGGCGCCGCACCCTGGCCATTGTCGCGGGACCCCGCGCCGCGCGCGCCTTGTTCGCGGCGATGATGGCCGCGCCGTTCCTGCTGCTCGGCGCGATGATTGCGCTCGCGCCGCAGCGCGCGCTCTGGCTGGCGTTCGGCGCGGCCCCGCTGGCCTGGGCGCAGGCGAAACGGCTTGATGCCGGCCCGCCCGGACCTCGGCTTAACGCCGTTCTGGCGCGCACGGCCCAGACGCAGGCGCTGTACGCCTTCCTGCTTGGCCTCGGCGCGCTGGCCTGAAGGCGCCGTTTACGGACGCCGGCGCCTGAACCGATGCAACTTATCCTCGTCCGAGCGCGTTCGTAAAAAGGGGCCTTGTCCACGGAATTGATCATTGGCTGCGCGACGCTGGGACCGGGGTTGGACAGCATGGACATTCCGAATTCGGAGGCGCCGCGCAAGCGATCGGGCGAAATGGACGAATCGGATCGGCGGCGCTCCAATATCGCCTTGGGACTCGAGCGCTTCGGGGCTCATCGGCCTGCGTGCGCCCGCCCCGGTGCTGATCCTGTTCGCAATGCTCGTGGCGCTGGCCATCGTCGGCGTCCAGCGCATCCAGATCGACGATTCCCTCAGCCAGCTGTTTCGCTCCGACAGCCCGGAATACCGGCAGTTCGAACAGGTTTCCAAGCGCTTTCCCTCCGACCGAATATCGACGTGCTGGTGGTGATCGAAGGCAAGGACGCTGCTGGCGCGGGACATCGTCGAGAAATTGCGGGACGCTGGTCACCGACCTGCAGCTGGTCGACGGCGCGCGCGGCGTCATCTCGATGTTTTCGGCGCGCCAGCCGGCGGCGAACGGCGGCCTGCCGGCGCCGCTGTTTCCCGATCCTCTGCCGGAGGGCGCGGCCTATGACGCCTTCGTCCAGCGCGTGAAGGCCAACGAGCTGATCCGCGGCAAGCTGCTGTCCGAACGACGGCATGCTGGCGCTGGTCGTGCTGTCGCTCGAACCCGCCGTGGCCGCGGCCAGCAAGCTCGACGCCACGTCATCGACGACATCCGCAAGCTCGATGAACGAGGATCTCGCAGGACTCGCGGCCTGCAGCGCGCAATTGTCGGGCGTTCCGGTGATGCAGCTCGAGATCCGCAACGCGGTGGAGCGCGACCGGCTCGTCTACAACGTCGCTCGGCCTGCTGGCCGGCTGCGCCATCGCCATCCTGTTCTTCCGCACGATCTCCTTCATGATCGTGGCGGCGGCGCCGCCGCTGCATCGCCATCCTGCTGGCGCTCGGCGCGCTCGGCTGGCTCGGCTTCCGGCTCAACATGTTCCTCAACGTGATGACGCCGCTGATCATGGTGATCAGCTTCTCCGATTCGATGCAGCTCACCTTCGCGGCGCGCGACCGGCTGATGGCGGGCGACGACAAGCGCGACCGCGTTCAGCGACGCGCTGCGCGTGGTCGGGCCGGCCTGCGTCCTCACCCACGCCGCCGCCGGGACTGTCGCTGCTCGGCCTGCTGTTTTCCGATTCCGACCTGATCCGCGCTTTCGGCGCGGCGGGGTTTCTGTCGATCCTCATCGCTTTGGCGACGGTGCTCGCGCTGGCGCCGGCGCTGGGCGTGCTGATCGCGCCGCCGCCGGGCGCGCTCGATCCGGAATTCGGCGGTTCGGACGCGGGCGTCGCGGCGCTGCGGCGGTTCTGCGATTTCGTGGCGCAGCGCATGTTGCGCCGCCCCGGCCTGAACGCCGCGCTCGGACTGTTCGTGGTGGTGGCGCTGGGCTGGACTATGCGGGGCTGCAGCCGCGCTATCGCCTCGCTGACCAGACGCCGGACCAGGAGCACGCGGTGGAGGCGAGCCAGCGTCTCGACCCCAAGCTCACCGGCGCCAATCCGATCGACGTGCTCATCTCCTTCCCGGCAGGGCGCCGATCTTTATGCGCCGGAGACGCTGCAGGTCATCGGCGAGGCGCACCGGATCATGGAGGAGCAGCCGGGAATCGCCAATGTCTGGTCGCTCGAGACGCTGCGCCGCTGGCTCGCCGAGAAGCTCCATCGCGCGACGTCGCGACCCTCAGGCAGTTCGTCGAGCTGCTGCCGCCCTTTCCTCGTCCACCGGTTCATTCCGCAGGACGGGGCGCGGCTTTGATTGTGGGCCGCGTGCCCGACAAGAACGCCAACAGACCTCTTGCCGATCGTCGAGCAGCTTAACGCAAGATTGAACGAACTTGCGCGCGCGCATCCCGGTTATCGACATCGCGGTCGACCGGCCTGTCGGTGATCGCCGCCCGCAACAGCGCCGGCATGATCAACAAGCTCAACCATGGCCTGACCATCGAGTTCGCGCTTCATTGCGGCTTTCGTCGGCCTCGCGTTCCGGTCGCTCGCCGTGGCGTTCGCCTGCCTGCCGCCGGGCGTGTTCCCGGTGTTCGCGGCGGGCGCCGTGCTGGCGTGCTCGACAGCGGCCTGCAATTTGCCAGCGTCATCGCGCTGGTCGTCTCGTTCGGCCTCGGCCTGAGCGCCACTATTCATTTCCTCAACCGCATGTGGCGCGAGGACCGGCCCGGCGCCGATCCCGCGATCGCCGTGGCGCGCTCGACCGTGCTGATCGGGCCGGCGCTGATCCTGACCGCGTTCGTGCTGTCCTGCGGCCTCGCGGCGCTGGCGTTTTCCCATCTGCCGCTGCTGCGGCTGTTCGGCTGGCTCAGCGCCTTCGCCATGCTGATGGCGCTCGTCGCCGACCTCCTGATCCTGCGTCCGACCATCGCCTTTCTTGTGCGTCTCGGGCGCGGTTGGCCTCATATTGGAGGCGACCGGAATTCCCCTTCTTTTGGAGACGCCCATGCGCCCAGATGATTGCCGTGTTTCAACCGCCACGTCTCGTCGCGGTGCTCGCGCTGGCCGCCGCCGCGCTGCTCGTCGCGCCTCCCGGCGCCAAGGCCGATCCGGCGGGCGCCTTTTCCGCTTTCGCCGGCACGTTCCGCGGCGGCGGCGAAGTGCTGGTCAACGACGGCATCGCGAGCGGATCTCCTGCCGCGCCACCGGCGCGGTCGGCGGCGGCGGACGGACCCTGTCCCAGACCATCGTCTGCGCGTCGGACGCCTACAAGTTCGACATTCGCGGTCAGGTCGTGGCCTCGGGCGGCGAGGTGAGCGGCGACTGGCAGGAGACGACGCGCGGCGTCAGCGGCGCGCTCACCGGCCGCATCTCCGACGACCATTTCAGCGGCATGATCAACGGCGGCGATTTCACGGCCGGCTTCTCGCTTCGGGTGAACGGACGCCGGCTGGCCTTCGGTCTGCGCCCCGGCGGCGACAGTTCGGTCGTCCGCGTCGACGTCTCGTTATCGCGCTAGAGGACCCGACCGGAATTCGAGCCAACGCCGGAGCTACCTACTTTGGCGCGGACTTGCCTATTTTGGCTGCATTGCGTTTCGCAGCCTTCAGCGTAGCGTTGTTCGGCAAGGGGCTCGCTGATCGAACCGCCCGCTCCGAAAACGAAATGGAAAACCGGCCTGCGCCTGAGGCTGGCGGGGAGGGCGGCATGGAAAAATACAATTGTTTGTTCGTGCTCTGCGTTCTGGCGTCGTTCTGTATCAACGCGTCTGTGCGAGCCCAGGGCATTCAGGTGCAGACGAATTCGAGCATCAATGAGCTCATGAATGAAGGATGCATTTTCGCCAGCGAGTTTTATTCGCCCGGAGCCGTGATCTGCATCGATTACAGACACATGATGGCGTGCCGACTGACGGCGCCTGACGGATCGACCTACAAGCCGCCCTATCCATCCGGTCATTCAGGCTCGGGTTACAACTGGAGTTACGAAGAACTCCCCGCGCCGGCTGTCGCGTGCCGATGAAACGGCCCTAGAACCGCTCTGCGCTGGCCAGGTCGCTCCATAGGGCGAAGGCTTCGAGCAGATCGTCGGCGAGCGGTTGAAAGGCGGCGGCGAAGCTGCGGCCTTCGCCGATCCGCTCGGCCACGTCGCTGACGAGCGGCGCGCTCAGGGACAGGCGCAGGGCGTTTCGCGCGCCGATGCGCACGGGCGCGCCGAGGTGAACGGGGCGCCCCCGTGACGTCCATCCTCCCCGCCGCGCCGCCGGAGAGGCCAGCGCCTGACGCAGGGGCTCAGGCTTCAGCGCCCGCCCGCTCTCGTCGAAGGTCAGGATCGGAAAGAGGCTCCTCGAGTCTTCCGGGCGCCAGCCGCAATCGGTCAGTTTCAAGGCGGGCGCGGCCGCGAGATGATTGTGGATTTCGCGGGCGAAGGCGGCGCGGACTTGCGCGCGCAGGTCGACGCCGACAGCGAAATAAAACTCCAGCTCCGCCAGCGCGCATTCCCAGCGCAGACCGAGGCCAGGATCGGCGAGCGAGGCAAATTCGCCGCGCAGGCGATCGCGCAGGCGCGGCGGCCAGTCCATCGCGGCGGACCGCGCGGCCGGGGCGCCGGGAAGCTCGAACGAGCGCGACCCGCTCGATCAGGGCCGGCGGCAGCAGCAGGGCGCTCGCGCCCCCTGGGCCGCCCGCGAAGGTCGAGCCGGATACGAGCACGGCGAAGCCTGCGGCAAGGTCGAGGGCGGTCTGCTCCGGCTCGCAGCGCAATTGCCGCGCGTCGATCAGGACGCAGATCCGTCCGGGCCACGCGGCGGCCAGCGCCCCGGCGACGGCGCGCGACGGTCCCGCCAGACCCGTCTCCGAACAATCGGCCACATGGAGAACGCACATCCTTGCCCGCCGCGATGGCCTGTTCGGCAAGCCGGGCCGCGTCGGCGTCGACGAGTGCGGCCTCGCGCGGCAGTCCGTAGCGGTCGCGCAGGGGAAGCGCGGCGAATTCCATGCCCGGCTCGGTCGGCCGCTCCGGCGCGGCCACCGCGATATGCACGACGGGCCGCGCCAGCGCGGCTGCGCGCCAGAGCGTCGAAAATGAGTTCGGACCCGGCGTCGGAGGCGGCGAGAACGACGTCGCAGCCCGGCGCCCCGAACAGGATCGGCGAGGCGGCGGCGCAAATCCGCGAACCAATGGGGAAAGGCGGGCGCGGCGCCGGAAACGAGTCGCGCATAGGCCAGTTCCGCCGCCGCGCGGCCGCGCCCGGATGGAGCCGCGCCTTCGCAGCCGGAAAGCCGGATCGCGTTTTTCCCAGCGGCCGGAATCGCGCTTTCGCCGGGGCCGAACAGGAGATGATCCAGAGCCGCCGATCCGGCGCTTTTCGCGGAGGCGGCGGGAAACGTCGCGGCGGCGCCGCGCAGGAAACGATGAGCCTGGGATGTCACAAAAGGGCGCCTTGGCGCCGTCTGGCGGCGCGAAAAGCCGATATTGCCCGCCAGGTCCTTAAAGAGAGTTAACGATTTGATCCGCCGCTCAGGGCGCCGCTTGCGCGCAGGCGGCGAGATTCCGAGGTCACAGCTTGATTTCGTGATTTTATTCAGCGACTGTCCCCGCCCATGCTGACCACCACAATCGTCCGAATCGTCGAATTCTGCGTCCGCCATGCGCGAGGCGTCGCCGTGGCGTTCCTGCTGGTGGGTCTCGGCGCGGCGCCTATTCGGCCGTCCACTTCAAGATCAATTCGGACGTCAACGACCTGCTGTCCAACGATCTGGCCTGGCGCAAGCGCGAAAAGGCGTTCGAGCAATCGTTCGACCGCATGAAGATGCTCTATGCGGTGGTCGAAGCGCCGACGCCCGAGCTGACGTCTCAGGCGACGGCCGCGCTGGCTGCCCGGCTGGCGCAGGACAAGGTTCATTTCTCGGACGTCGCCGATATCGCCGGATTGCCGTTCTTCGCGCAGAACGGCCTGCTGTTCCTGACGCCCGAAGCCCTGCGCGAGAGCCTTGCCGGACTGGAGCAGGGCGCGCCGCTGATTCAGGATCTCGCCTCCGACATGAGCCTCGTCGGCCTCGTCGCGGGGCTCGAGGACGGACTGATCGGCGTCAGCGCCAGCAAGGTGACGCTGGACCAGATGGCCCCGCTGCTGAATTCCGCCGCGACGACCATCGAAGCCGTCAATGCGGGCCGTCCCGCCAGCTTTTCGTGGCGCGTTGCGACCGAGGGCCGGCCCGCCGCGCCGGGCGAATTGCGCGGCGTGATCCAGTTGCGGCCGCGCTCGATTACAGCTCCGTGCAGCCCGGGCCTCGCCGCCAGCACCATTTTGCGCGGGATTGCGGCCGAGGTCTTGCCGGCCTATGACGCGACCTTGCGCCTGACCGGGCCGATCGCCATGGCCGACGAGGAATTCGGCACGGTCAAGGAAAACGCCGTCCGCAACGGCCTCATCACGGCGGCGATCGTGCTGCTGATTCTTTGGCGCGCCCTGCGCTCCGGGCGGCTCATCTGGCGGTCGCGATCAACCTGATCGTTGGCCTCGCCATCACGGCGGCGCTCGGCCTCGCGATGGTGGGCTCGTTCAACCTGATTTCGGTCTATTTCGCTGTGCTGTTTGTCGGCATCGGCGTCGATTTCGGCATCCAGTTCAGCGTCCGCTACCGGGCGGAGCGCTACGAAAAAGACGATCTCGACACGGCGATCTCGCGCGCCGCGCTGTTTTTCGGCGCGCCGCTGACGCTCGCCGGGCTGGCGACGGCGGCGGGCTTCATGTCCTTCCTGCCGACCGCCTACAAGGGCGTTTCCGAACTCGGGCTCATCGCCGGCGTCGGCATGCTGGTCGCCTTCGCGGTCAGCGTCACCTTCCTGCCGGCTCTGATCACCCTGTTCAATCCGCCGGGCGAGCCGGAGCCGCTGGGCTATCGCGCAGCTCGCGCCGGTCGATCGCTTCATGGCGCGCCATCGCGTGGCGATCATCGCGGGCACGGCGCTGGTGGTCATCGGCGGCCTGCCGCTGCTGTTCTGGCTGCGGTTCGATTTCAACCCGATCAACCTGCGCGATCCGCACACCGAATCGGTCGCGACCTATCTCGAACTGGCGCGCGATCCCGACAATGGCGTCTATGCCATCCAGGCCATCGCGCCGACGCTGGAACAGGCCGACAAGGTCGCGGCCGAGGTCGAAAAGATTCCCGAAGTGGCGCAGGCGCGCACGCTGTCGTGGTTCATTCCGACCCAGCAGGAGCAGAAGCTTCCGCTGATCGCCAAGGCGGCCGCCGTGCTGCTGCCCGCGCTCGAGCCCAAGACGCCGTCGGCGGCCCCGACCGATCAGGAGACTGTCGAGGCGCTGAAGGAGGCGGCCGACCGCCTGATCGAGGCGGCCGACGCTCCGCAGAACGCCTCGCAAAAGACCGGCGTCGCCGCGGCGCGGCGTCTCGCGGCGGCGCTTCAGGCGCTCGCCGGGGCGCGCGCCCGAAAAGCGCGCTGCGGCGCGGGCGGCGATGGTCGATCCGCTGGCCTTCGACTTCGCCAATCTGCGCAAGGCGTTGCGCGCGCAGGCGGTGACGCGGGCGAGCCTGCCCGACATTCTCGTGCGCGACTGGATCGCGCGCGAACGGCGGGGCGCGCCTCTCGATCACGCCCAAGGACAATTCCGGCGATCCCGACAAGCTGCGCGTGTTCGCGCGGCGCCGTGCTGAAGGTCGAGCCGAACGCCATTCTCGGCCCGGTTTCGGTGCTGGAAGCGGGCGACACCATCGTCGGGGCTTTCCTCGAGGCCGGCGCGCTCGCGCTCGCCTCCATCGCCGTGATCCTGCTGCTGGTGCTCCGGAAGCCGCGCGACGTGCGCTGACCCTGATCCCGCTGGCGCTCGCGGGCGTGGTGACGATGGAGATCATGGTCCTGATCGGCATGCCGCTCAATTTCGCCAATATCATCGCGCTGCCGCTGCTGCTGGGCGTCGGCGTCGCCTTCAAGATCTATTACATCATGGCGTGGCGTCAGGGGCAGACCGAACTGTTGCAGACCAGCCTGACCCGCGCGGTGATCTTTTCCGCCGCCACCACGGCGACGGCGTTCGGCAGCCTGTGGTTTTCGAGCCATCCGGGAACATCCAGCATGGGCAAGTTGCTGGCCTTGTCGCTGGTCTGCACTCTGGCCGCAGCCGTCCTGTTCCAGCCGATCCTGATGGGCAAGCCGCCGAAGGCGGAACGCCCCGAGAATGTCTGAATTCGCTGTCAAAACTGAGAGAGTTGGAGGAAAATCCATGAAACTTCGGGTTGTCGCGTTCGGTCTTGCGCTCATGGGTCTCCCGGGCGCCGCGCTTGCCGGCGGAACGGCGGAGCAGGACGCCGCCTGCCGTCCGGATGTCCGCAAATTCTGTCATCAGGTCCCGCCGAACGCCAGCGATACGGAGTTTCTCTCCTGTCTGCAGGCGCACCGGCCGAAATTGAGCGCGGCCTGCCGGCAGATGCTCGAAAGCAATGGGGTCTGATTTTTCCTGCTGCCTGAATTTTTCCCGATGTGCATTTTTCCATGGAGCGAAAGCAGGATGAGCCATCCTGCCTTTCGCGCGGAAGCTGAGGAGAGGCCGATGCGCCCGATTTCTGGTTCGCTGCAAACCGCGCGCGCTTTGCGCGTCGCTCTCTTGCTCGGAGCGGCGGCGTTCGCGCCCGCGACTCTCGGCGGGGCCGCCTGGGCCCAAACGGCCAAGCCGGATGCGGCCAAGCCCGATACTGCAAAGCCCGACCGCAAAGCCCGCGGCTGCAGCCCCTGCCGCCCATCCGGCGGCGCGGCCCGGTGCTGACCGGATTCTGGCAGGCCTATAACGACGACGGCCGCCCCGGCGGCGTGTTCTATTTCTACGAAAAGAACGGGCTTTACGAAGGCCGCCTCGTCAAGGCGGTCACCTATCCCAACGAGCCCCCGGACGATCCGATCTGCAAGGCGTGTCCCGGCGAAAAGAAGAACCAGCCGATGATGGGCCTCGTCATCGTCTATGACATGAAGCGCCATGGCGGCGCCAAATACGAGGACGGCCACATCCTCGACCCGCGCGACGGCAAGGTGTGGAGCGCCGAACTCGACGTGACGCCGGACAACCAGAAGCTCAACCTGCGCGGTTATGTCGCCACGCCGCTGCTGGGTCAGACGCGGGTCTGGACGCGGCTGCCCGACGACACCATGGCCCCGGCCGATATTCCGGGCGAGCCGATCGCGGCGCTGGCCGGCGCCCGGCCAAGAAGGCTTCGGCGCAGCCGGCGGCCAAGCCGGCGCCCAAGGCGAACTGACGGAAAGAGGCGAACGGACGGCCACAGCGCAGGCTCGGCGGCGGATCGCCGCCGAAAGCCGGCGCCATCACGCCTCCAGCATGGATTTCTCGGCGAGCAGCGACATCCTGATCAGTTCCGACAGGCTGCGCGCCTTGGTCTTGGCCATCAGGTTGGCGCGATGGCTTTCGACGGTGCGGACGCTGACGCCGAGTTCATAGGCGATGGTCTTGTTGAGCTTGCCCTGGAGCAGCCCGGTCAGGACGTCCTTTTCGCGCGCGGTCAGGCTGTCGAAGTTCTGGCGGACGGCCAGCGCGCTGTCGTCGCCGCGCCGCGCGAGCGCCTCCCGGACCGACGACACCATCAACTCATCGTCGAACGGCTTTTCGATGAAATCGACGGCGCCGAGCTTCATGGCCTTGACGGCCTGGGGCACGTCGCCGAAGGCGGTCATCAGTATGGTCGGAAGGTGAAGCCGGCGCTCCCTCATTTCCGCAAGCAGATCCAGCCCGGTCATGTCCGGCATCCGGACATCGCTGACGACGCAACCCGTTGGCGTGGGATCGGACTCGAGAAATTCCCGCGCGGACCGATAAAGCAATCGTCGAGAATCCGGCGCTTTGCAGCAGCAAGGCCAAGGATTTGCGCACGCCGCGGTCGTCTTCGATGATGTGGACGTTCTGGCTGCCTGTCACGTCAAAGGCTCCCTTCGTCGCAAGCCAAGGCTCGGCGTTTTCTCCGCGCTCGTCCCGTCCGCTGAAGCGGCGGGGCGGATCCGGCGCTCCAACAAGTAAGCATGAATGCGAAAACGTTCAAAAGATTTGATTTAAAGCAATTTTTGGGCCGTTCCGGCCTGGTTTGCCGGCGAATTGATTGTGACCCGTCCGGCTCTCGGTTAGTCTGCCGCAGGGCTTGCCGGAAAGCGCGGGCCCGAGGGGGCAGCGTGGACGAACGGGGCGAGGACGGCTTTGCGCGCGCGGCGTCGCGGATCGCCCAGCGCGCGCTGGATTTCTGGGTGGCGCTGGCGCGCGCGCCGCTCGGGCGCCGCGTGGCGATCTGCGCCGTTGTCATCGCGGCTTCGGTGCTGGCGCGCGTCCTGCTTTCGGGCGTCCTCGACGATTTTTCCGGACATTATCTCTTTTATCCCGCCATTTTCATTTCGGCTTTGCTCTGCGGCACGGCCGGCGGCGTCGCCGCCGTCGCGCTGATCCTCCTGTTCGCTTTTTCCACTCTGGAGGGCGGCTCGCTCCCCGGGGAGCGCGATGCGCACAATTTTTGGGTTGTTGTCGATTTCCTGGTCGATGCGGCGGTTTATATCGCCCTGGCGCGGCTGCCGCCCTATCTGGCGCGGATGCTGCGCGACAGCGACGACCTGGCCCGGATCAACGCCGAGCAATTCGGCCATTTCATCGAGCAGGCGCCGGCGGCCATGGCCATGTTTGACCGGGAGATGCGCTATATCGCCGTGAGCGCCCGCTGGCGCGAGGATTTCGATCTCGATCGCGATGTCGTCGGCAAGTCGCATTACGACGTCTTCCCTGAGATGCCGGAGGAGTGGAAGGAAATCCATCGCCGCGCGCAGGCCGGCGAGAGCGCGCGATGCGAACAGGACCAGTTCGTGCGGGCGGACGGCGTCAGCCAATGGCTGCGCTGGGAGGTTCGCCCCTGGATGGAGCGGCCGGGTTGCATCGGCGGCGTCGTGATCTTCGCGGAGGACATCACCGATCGCGTCCGCATCCAGGAGGCGTTGCAGGAAAACGAGCGGCGCCTCAGCGCCATGTTCGGGGCCGCGATGGACGCCATCGTCACCACCGACCGGAGCGGGCTGCATCCTGTCGGCCAATCCGGCCGCCAACGAGATGTTCGGCTTCGACGGCGCGGAACTGATCGGGCGCAATGTCGGCGTGCTGATGCCCGAAAACCAGCCCTGCGATCACGATTCCCATGGCGCAGCTCATGTCGACAACGGGTTCCGGACCATCATCGGCCGCCGCCGCACCGTCGAGGGACAGCGCAGGAACGGCGAGATCTTTCCGCTGGAATTGACGGTGAGCGAAGCGCAGGTCGCAGACGGCCCGGTGTTTTTCGGCGTCATGCGCGACCTCAGTCCCATCGAGGCGGAGCGGCGTCGCGTCAACGTCCTGCGCGACGAACTGGCCCATGTCAGCCGCCTCAACGACATGGGGGAAATGGTCGCGGGCCTCGCGCATGAAGTGGCGCAGCCCGTCGCCGCCATCTTGAATTTTTCGGCGGCCTATCGCCGCGCCCTGGCGACGACGGGCAAGGCGCCGGAAGCCGACCTGATCGGCAAGATCGAGGACCAGGCGCGCCGCGCCGCCGAAATCCTCAAGCGCCTGCGCGGCTTCATCGAAAAACGCCCGCCCGAGCGCCGCGCCGTCGGCATCGAGAGCCTGATCGACGACGCGCTCAAACTGCTCACCTTGCGCTCGCGGCCCCGGCTCCTGCGCCCGCCTTCGCCCGACGAACTGGCGGGGGCGCGCATATGCGTCGATCCGATCCAGATCGAGCAGGTTCTGGTCAATCTGCTGCGCAACGCCGATGACGCGCTCATCGATACGGCGGCGCCGGAGATCGTGATCGAGACCCGTCTGGCCGCTCCCGGGCGGCTGAAGGTGAACGTCGGCGACAATGGCGCGGGCGTCGACGCGGAGGCCGTCGCCGAATTGTTCGATCCGTTCTTCACCACCAAGCATTTCGGCATGGGCATGGGCCTGTCGATCAGCCGGGGCATCGTCGAAAGCCATGGCGGATCGATCGGCTACCGCCCGAACGCGCCGCTGCGGCTCGATTTTCGAATTCGAGCTGCCAATCTATACCGGGGACGGCGAGGGCGCCTGCGAACTGCCGGATTAGTCCGGCGATCAGGTCTTCCCGGCGAATTCCGTCAACAGGCCGACGACCTCGGCATCGTCGAGCTGGTGAAACTCGCGGTAGAACTGGCCCACGCCATAAAAGTCGGCGGGCGCGGCGAGACAGACGATCTCATCGACGAGGCCGCCCAGCCGGCGCAGGGAGTCCGGGGCGGCGACCGGAACCGCCAGGATCAGTTTGTCGGGCCGCCGCCGCTTCAGCGCGCGGATCGCGGCCTCCATGCTTGCTCCGGTGGCGATCCCGTCATCGACGACGATGGCCGTGCGGCCGCGTGCGGAATGCAGCCGGCCGGTCGCCAAGATAGACGGCGCGGCGGCGCTCGATTTCGCCGAATTCGGGCTCGGCGCGCCGCCGGATTTCCCGCTCGCCGATTCCCAGCGCGTCGGCGATTTCGCGATTGACGACGAGATCGCGCGTCTCGCCGTCCACGGCGGCGGCGAGCGCCAGTTCCGGATTGGCCGGCGCGCCGATCTTTCGCACCAGGATCAGGTCGAGCGGCGCGTCGAGCGCGCGCGCGATGGCCGCGCCGACCGGGACGCCGCCGCGGGGCAGGGCGTAAACCACGGGATGGCGCGGCGCGCGGCGGAGCAGCGCGCTGGCGAGAAGCCGCCCGGCCGCAGCCCGGTCGTCGAACAGGAGGGCGCGCGGACGCAGGTAACGGTCGAACCAGCCGGTCGCCGCCGCCTCGACCTGTTCGAGCGCGCCCGGCTCCTCGAACAGATGGGTCGCGCCGGGAACGATCCGCAGGTCCGTGACGCCCCGGCAGAGACTTTGCGCCTTGCGATTGAGGGCGAGGACCTCGCGATCCTCGCCGCCGACGATGAAGAGAGCGGGCGCGGAAAAGGCGTCGAGCCAGGGCTCGGCGAGGTCGGGCCGCCCGCCGCGCGAAACCAGCGCGTCGATCTCGCCGCGGCGGGCGGCGGCGGCGCAGATCGCGGCGGCCGCGCCGGTGCTGGCGCCGAACAGGCCGATCGGCGCCGCGAACACACGGTCGTCGCCGCGCGCCCAGTCGATGGCCTCCGCCATGCGCGCGCCGAGCAGCGGAATGTCGAAGACGTTGCGGCGGTCGCGCGCCTCGTCTTCGGTGAGGAGATCGAACAGCAAGGTGGCGTAGCCGGCGGCGTTGAGCGCGTTCGCGACATGAACGTTGCGCGGGCTGAAGCGGCTCGATCCCGAGCCATGGGCGAAGATGACCAGTCCGCGCGGGTCGGGCGGCAAGGTGAGGGCGCCGGGCAGGGCCTCGCGCCCGACCGCGATTTCGACAGGCGAGGCGATCTCGACAGGCGTCACGGCGGCTCTCCCCGCGCGGCGGCGAAACGGAACGGGATTGGAGCACAGCCGGCGCGCCGGCGGCAAGTCCCGGAAATTACGCGGCCAAACTACGCGGCGCCCGCGCCCGGGTCGGCCGTCGGCAGCGGCGTCGCGGTCTGCATCAGCTTGCGCGCCAGCGGCGGCGCCGGGCGGCGGTCGGCGATGACCAGGCCCACCATGCGCCGCGCGTCCGGCTCGACCAGAGGCAAGGCCTTCACGCCCTGCGGCGGCCCGAACAGCTCCAGCACCTGCGTCGAGGCGATGCTGTTGACGCCGGGCAAAGCGGCGTGCGTGCACAGATTGAAGATGGAATTGGTCTCCATCGCCGGCCTCGGCGTCTTGCCGACCGACCGGAAGATCCCGTCGATGATGCGGCGGTTCTGCATGTCGCCGGTCAGGAGGCAGAGCTTCAGCTCGGCGGCCTCGGCCCAGGAAATCGAGGTCCGGCCGCCAAGCGGGCCGTCGGCGCGCGTCAGCAGGCAATAGGTCTCGGCGTAGATCGGCTTGACGATGACGCCGGGCAGCGGCTCGTTGTCGAGATAGGTCATGCCGGCGTCGAGTTCGAAATTGGCCAGCCGTTCCAGAATTTCCGCCGACGTCAGCGACAGCACTTCGAGCGTCACCGCCGGACAGATCGCGCAGAAGGGCGCCGTGACATGGACCGCCAGCGGCAAGGCGGTGGGAATGACGCCGAGGCGCAGCTTTCCCGAAAGGCCGTTGCGCGCCTCCGCGACTTCGGCGCGCATCATCTCGATCTCGACCAGGACGTGGCGCACGCGCGAGAGCACCAGTTCGCCCTCGGGCGTCAGGCCCTGGAAGCGCGGGTCGCGTTCGATGAGCAGGACGCCCAGTTCGTCCTCCATCTGCGCGAGGGCGGACGAGAGCGTGGGCTGGGAGACGTTGCAAAGCTCCGCCGCGCGGCGGAAGTGCTTCTCGCGCGCCAGGGCGTCCAGATATTCGAATTGCCGGATGAACATGACATGACTCTAGTTCTGCGGCGCGTCCTTTGGCAAAAGCGGCGCGGCGGCGTCCGAGCGGCGGATCAGTCCGAGCGCGTCCGGCGCGAACACCGCATCGTCCCAGCCGCCGGTCAGGCTGAAGCCGATCTGCAACGGCTTGGCGTCCGCCGCCCCCGTGGCGGGCGGCCGGGTGGCGATGGCGTGCAGGTCCAGGGTGCGGTCGGGAATTTGCGCCCGCAGCGTGAAATCGACATGGGCGCGTTCGTCGCGCGCCATGCCGTCGTCGATTTCGGCCAGGCCCTGGACGATGTTGAACTTCGCGGACAGCAGGTCGAACGCCGTGCGCCCGGACCGCAATTCGACGCCGGCCGACAGCGGCTGGCGCTCCATGCGGCGGAAGGCGAGGCCGAGGTCGAGGCCGTAGATCTCGCCCGATTCCACGCTGACGTCGCCGCGCGCGTCGAGCTTGCTGGCGAGGTCGTAGAAGGAATTGCCGCCGGTTTCGAAACTGACGTTGGCGCGCGCGGTTCCTGACAGCGACTGGCGCCGGAACAGGTCCCAGAGCAGCGCCGCGACATCGATCTTTTCGGCGGCGGCGGAGCCGCGCACGTCGAGGCCATCGCCGCTTTCGGCGACGATCGCGCGGGCGTGCGCCTCCCCGGAATAGGCCGAGGCCTCGGCGAGCGAGAGGTCCAGCCGGCCGTTTTTCAGGATCGCCGAGACGGCGACGTTTTCGGCCTGGAAATCGCCGAGACGGGCGTGGCTGGCGGACAGGCGCAGGTCGAGGTCGGCGGCGCCGAGGCGCGAGGGCAGGAATTCGTCATGGCTCCATTGGCCGCCCGCCGTCGGCGCGGGAACGTCCTCGAACATCGGGCCGAGATTGACGTCCGAGCCCGCCAGAGTCGCGGAGATCAGCGGCCTCGGCCCGTCGAGCCGGACCGAGGCGGCGCCGTCGAGGGAATTGCCGTCGATGGTCACGGAGAGCGGCGCGATGGACATCAGCATCGGCTCGAGCGTGGCGTCGCCCTTGATCGAGACGTTGCGATAATGGCCCGGCAGCGGCAAGGTCAGGCCGAACCATTGCGAGATCCGCCGCAGCGACGGCGCCGCGCCCGCGATCCGGCCGTGAAAATGCGGCTTGGGGGCCAGGGCGAAAGCCCCGTTAAGGTTGATCTGCAGGGCGTCGCCGTCGGCGCGCAGGGTGATCGGGCTTTCCTCGCCGCGCGGAAGATTGTCGGGCTTGGCGGCCCAGACGGCGAAGCGGGTCGGCGAGCGGTCGTCGCCGAGCAGCGGCAGCACGCAATGGCCGATCAGGGAAACCGGCGCGCTGGCCCGGCTGAAATCGAGCCGCGCCTCGCAATCGTCGGCGATCAGTTCGGGCTTTTCGCCGCCGTCGCGGCGCAGCAGCGCCGTGCCGTTGGTCACTTCGATCTCGCCGGGCGGGGCGCGCGTCTTTCCCGGCGCCCCGGCGACGATGGAAGCGAGCCGCGAGCGCGCCGGATCGAGCGTGAGCACGGCGTCGGCCAGCGTCACGCGGGCGAGGTCGAGCCGGCCCGTGAACAGGCCGGACAGGCCGAGGTCGACGCGCAGGCTCGACGCCGTGACCGCTGCGACGCCCTCGTCGAAATCGAGATTGACGTCGTAGATCCGGATATGGGGTCGCGGCAGGACGGCGAAGACCGAGCGTCCGTGCGAGACCAGCCGCACGCTGGAGCCGGACTTGATCTCTTTTTCGATGGCGTCGATCTGCGCGCTTTGCGAGACGGTCCACGGCGCCGCCGCCAATCCCACCAGAGCGAGGAGAACAGCGGCCAGAACCCATTTGATGTTGAATTTCATGCCGGCAGGATAGCCGCCCGCGCCCTCCCGGCAAACAGCAAATGCGATTTATACCATAGCCCCTTGCATCCGAAGCATCGGATGCAAGGGCGCCCGGCGGCATCAGCCGCCGTCCCGCCATTCGGCGCGACCCCATCGGTCATTTTCAATGGCTGATGGGATTATCGACCGGGCGCAGGTTTGAAGGCGGCGCGGCCGATCTCTTCGTCGACGATCGCCTTGAACGCGGCGCGGAAGGCCTCGCGGGAAAAGCGTTCGGCATTGGCGCGGCAGTTTTCGGGCGTGAATTTCCCGGCTTCCGCCTCGAAACGCCCCACGGCCTCGATGATCGAGTCTTCGCTCTGGCTGTCGAAGAACAACCCCGTCGGCCTGTCGCCGTCCGGCCCGATCACGGTTTCCAGCGCGCCGCCGCGGCCGAAGGCGATGACCGGCGCGCCGCAGGCCTGAGCCTCGACCGGCATGATGCCGAAATCCTCTTCCGCCGCGAAGACGAAGGCTTTGGCGCGGCGCATATGGTCGCGCAGAACCGCGTCGTCGCAATAGCCGAGCACCTGGATGTTGGGGGTCGCGAGGCGACGCACCAGCGGCAGTTCCGGGCCTTCGCCGATGACCACCAGCTTCTTGTCGGGCATGCGGGCGAAGGCGCCGACGATGAGCGCCATGTGCTTGTAGGGCGTCATGCGCGAGGCGGCGAGGTAGAAATCCTCGCGTTGCGCGCAGAACGGCATGGCGGCGATGTCGACCGGCGGGAAGACCACGTCGGCCTTGCGGCGATAGACCTTGGCGATGCGCCGCGCGATATAGGCGGAATTGGCGATCATGCGCTCGGGGCCGTTGGCCGTGCGCAGGTCCCAGATGCGCAGATAATGCAGCAGCAGCCGCGCCAGCGCCGAGCGGAAGCCGCGCGTCAGGCCGGATTCGGCCAGATAGGTGTGCTGCAGGTCCCAGGCGTAGCGCATCGGCGAATGGACATAGGACAGGTGGATCTGGTTCGGCCCGGTGATCACGCCCTTGGCGACAGCGTGCGACGAGGAAATGACGAGATCGTAGCCCGAAAGGTCGAACTGCTCGATGGCGAGCGGCATCAGCGGCATGAACAGCCGGTGCCGCGTCCGCGCGCCCCAGAGGTGCTGCAGGAAGGAGGTCGTGACCTTGCGCCCGCGAATCATCGCGTCCTGCCCGGGCGGCAGCGCGCAGATCAGGGTGAACAGGTCGGCATCCGGATAGAGGCCGAGGATTTCCTCCACGACCTTTTCGGAGCCCGCGCGGGTCACCAGCCATTCATGAACGATCGCGACTTTCATCCGTGCCCCGCCGGTGCGAGGACGGACGATAGACGGAGGCCGTTAATTAAGGGTAGCTCCTTGAAAGATCAGTAATTCCCGCGAAAAAACCCGCGAGCCAGCCGAGGATCATCATCGTTCCCCCGGTTGGCGCGGCCATCGGGAACAGGCGCGCGCCGCGCAGCGCCAGCAAGGCGACGTCGGCGGAAAACAAAGCCGCGCCGATGACCACGGCAAGCGCCGAGACGAACCAGAGCCGCGCGCCCCAGCCTGCGCTTTCCCGCGCTCGCGTCGTCAGGCCGAGCAGGGCGGCGGCGTGGACCAGCAGGATCAGCGCCACGGAATTGAGATGCTCGGCGCCCGGCAGGTGTGCGGCGCCGGCCGCCGCCGCGACGCCACAGGCCCCGAACAGGCCTGCGCAGGCATTAAAGGCGTCGAGGGTTTTTCGCATGTCTGTTTAGCCTTCCGAAAAAGCTTTCTGGCGATAATGCCGTTTCAGCGCCGCGCGGCGGGAGCATTCATGAGCGAAACGGGTTCCGGCATCAATATCGTCATCGCGGTCGACCATGCCTCGGTCACCGGCGGGCAGGCCAAGGTCGCGCTCGAAAGCGCGCTCGGCCTGAAGCGCGCCGGCTACAACCCGATCGTTTTCGCGGCCGCGGCTCCCGTCGATCCGCGCCTCGCGGAGGCGGGGGTCGACGTTGTCTGCCTCGAACAGCCTGACCTGCTCGGCAATGCGTCCAAAGCCGCCGCCGCCCTGCAGGGAACATGGAACTTTCACGCCGCCGCCGAACTGGACCGCTTGCTCGCCCGATTGCCGCGCGGAAACACCATCGTCCATGTGCACGGCTGGGCCAAGGCTTTGTCGGCCTCGATCGCGCGGCCGATCCGGCGCTCGGGCCTTCCCGCCGTCTATACGATGCACGAATATTTCATGTTCTGCCCCAATGGCGGGTTCTACAATTATCCCCGCAATCACGTCTGCAAGCTGGAGCCGCTTTCGGCGGCCTGCTGGGCGACGCATTGCGATTCCCGAACCTATACGCGCAAGATCTGGCGCTGCCTGCGCCATACGATCATGGAGCGGGTCGCCCGCCTGCCGCAGAGTTTTGGCGATTTCGTCCTGATCTCGCGCTTCCAGGCCGGCGTCGTGTCGCAGCGGCTGCCGGCGGGCGCGCGCGTCCACGCCATTTCCAATCCGATCGATTGCCTCGATCTGGGGCCGAAACCGGAGCCTGAAACCGGCGACTTTCTGTTCGTCGGACGCTTTTCGCCGGAAAAGGGCCTGTTCCTGTTCGCCGAAGCCGCGCGCAAGGCGGGCGTCGTCCCGGTTTTTGCCGGCGACGGCCCCGCCGCCGCGCAATTGCGCGAGAAATACCCGGAGGCGCGGCTGCTCGGCTGGAAATCGGCCGGCGAGGTCAAGCTGCTGATGCGGCGCGCACGCGTGCTGGTGTTTCCCTCGCTCTGGTTCGAGGGGCAGCCGCTGACCGTGCTGGAGGCCAAGGCGATGGGCACGCCGATCATCGTGTCGGATGGCTGCGCCGGCCGCGAGGAGGTCGAGCACGGCGTCAGCGGATTGTGGTTTGAAAGCGCCAATGCGGATTCGCTGGCCCACGCTTTGGCCCGCGCCAGGGACGATTCCCTCGTCGCCGCCATGTCCGCCGCCAGCTATCGCCAGTTCTGGGCCGATCCGCCCACGCTCGAACGCCATGTCGAGCGGCTCGGCGCGGTATACGAGGATGTCCTGCATCGGCGCCAAAAGGTTCCGGCCGAACGCGGCGCGCTGGCGCTCCATGCCGCGGAATAGGAGGGCAACGGGCACGGCCCGTTTCGAATGGCTCGACCTCGCCCGCCTGTTCGCCGTCGGCATGGTGATCCTCTATCATTTGCGTGTTGCGCCACGCGCCCGGGCCGAAATGACGATCAGTTCGCCGGGGGCGTGATGTCCCCGGCCGGATTGGCGCAGCCAGCGCTGGCGCGCGGCCTCGATGCCCCAGACGGCGCCAAGCGAGCCATAGAACATGCGCCAATGGTCGATGTCGATCTGAAGGCCCTGGACGAAATACACGAAAGTCGCGGCGAACAGCACCTGGGCCGGGCGCATGAAGGGATGACGCGTCAGGCATTGGCGGAAGCCGACGAAAAAGGTCGAAAGCGCCAAGGCGATGAAGGCGAAGCCGCCGAGCCAGCCGTTCGAGGCGAAGGCGTTGATGTAGGAATTATGCGGCTCCAGCTCGAAGGTCAGCCGGAAGCGCAGCGGCCCGAACCCGTTGGGCAGGTCGAACAGCATGGGGATCGAGCGAATCTGGTTGCCGAAGCGCCCGTTCGGCCCCTCGTCGTAATCCTGCGTCACGGAGGCGCGCATATAGAAGAATTCGCGCACGCCTTCCACGTTGAGCGCGCCCATCACGACGAGCGAGACGCAAAACAGCACGCCCGCCGCTCCGGCGACGATGCGCAGGCGCTGCCTGCGGCTGTCGCTGGTCTTGAGCAGGAAGCCGACGATCAGCAGCACCGACGCCAGCGCCGCGCCCCAGGCGCCGCGCGAGAACGACAGGAACAGCGCCGTCACGATCAGCGCGAGGCTCGGCAGCACCAGCCACAGAAAGCGCCTTTGGCCGAGCAGCAGGCGCTGCACCAGATAAAGCACCCCGGTGACGAGATAGGAGCCGAGCACGTTCGGATCCTTGAACGGCGCCATGGCGCGCCCGCTCACGACCCAGTCGCCGTCGTCGCCGACCACGCTCGACCAGGTCACGATGGCGATGATCGCCGCCAGCACGCAGGAGGCCGCGTAGCCGGTCAGAAACATTTCGGCGCGGCGCAGGGTCCGCTGCGACAGGAACAGCGCGAAGAACACTCCGGTCGTGCTGATGAACAGGGTGTGGAGCATGAAGCCGACGGGGTCTTCCTCATGCCAGTAGGGGATCAGGGAGATGAAGCCGCCCAGCGTCCACAGCGACAGGAACAGCACGAAGGGCAGGATCGCGCGATGGATGCTGAAGCCGCCGATCACCCAGAGCACGATGGTGATCAGGATCATGAAATCGACGGGCGAGGGCTCGATGAAGACAATCGATCCGCTGAACATGGTCAGCCAGAAAACGCGGTCGAGCATCTTCTGGTAATCGAAGGTCCAGCGGGGAGCGGACCGCTCGGCGGCAAGGCCGACGGCGCTCATCGGACTGCTCCCGTCTGCACATGCGCGGGCGCGACGCCCCGGCGCCGGGCGAGCGCCTGGCGATAGGCCGAGAGAACGGAATCCGCCATGGTTCTCGCGCTGAAATGGCGCGCCACATAATCCGACAGGACGGCGCGCTCCGCCGAGGCTTCGGCGGGTTCGCGTTTCAGGGCCGCGCGCATGGCTTCGGCGAGCGCCAGCGGCTGGTCGGGCGGAATGAGGCGGTCGCGCAAAGGCCCGAGGATTTCGCTGTTGCCGCCGACGTCGGTCGCGATCAACGTCTTGCCGGCGGCGATCGCCTCCAGCACGATATAGGGCAGCGATTCCGCCCGGCTCGGCGCCACCACGACCGCGCCGAGCGCAAAGGCCTCGCGCGCCGGCAGCGTTCCGTAAAAGGCGACATGGCGGTTCAGCCCATAGAGTTCGACCATCCCGGCGAGCTTGTCATATTGGCAGCCCGATCCGACGATGACGAGGCGCGGCGCCAGTTCCCCTTCCGAATGGAGGACGGCAAGCGCCTCGATCAGCGTGTCCACGCCCTTGTAGGTCGAGAGCTCCCCGACATAGAGGAAATCGGCGGCGTCCGGCGGGGCGGCGACCGGCTCGAACTCCTCCGGCCGCAAGCCGTTCTTGGCGACGCGTTGCAGGGCGTGGGTCTCGCCGACGCCCTTGAAATATTGGGCGGCGATATAATCGCTTTCAAACAGCAGCAGATCGGTTCTGGCCGCCGCCAGCCGCTCGACGGTCAGATAGATCCCCCGGCCGGGCTGCTCGTGGAAGCTGCCGCCATGCGGCGTATAGACCCGCAGCGGCGATCCGGGGCAGGGCAGGAAGGCGCTCGCCCGCGCGTAGAGTCCGCCCTTGGAGCCGTGGCCGTGGACGACGTCGGGTTTTAGCCGAAGGATTTCGCGAGTGACGCGCAGGATCGCGGGCAGGTCGCTGCGATGCGGCTCGCGGCGCATCGGAAAACGCGTCACGCCGAGCCTGAGGTCGCAAGCGAGCTGGGCGAACTGGGCCTTGGCCTGTTCGCCTCCGGTGGACGAATTGGCGATCAGCCCGACGGCATGGCCGCGCGCGGCCTGTTCCAGGGCGAGGTCCTGGACGTGCCGAAACAGGCCGCCGACGGGCGCCCTCAGCACATGAAGGATGCGCAGGCTTCGCTCGCTAGAATCCATGAGGCCCGATGTCCACAGTCGAGCCTGTTGTAGTGGACGAATGTTAAAAAAGACGCTGCCCGACAAACGAGTTGGCGCTGGCGCGCCGAGGGCGGGCCGCGCAATAAGGCGCATCGTTACATCAAGACATCATATAAATCTGCATAATTTATTGTTTATACGATAATATTTCGTTTCAGAAAAACCGTTCCTGGATATAGACCGTGTCGCCGGGGCGCACCGGCATGGTCACGGGCACGTCGGCGGTGACGGTGCGGTCGTCCTGAGTGCGGGTGATCTGGGCCATGTCCTTGCGGGCGCGGGGCGTATAGCCGCCCGCGATCGCCACGGCGGTCTCGACGCTCATGCCGTTGACGAAGGGATATTGGCCGGCCGTGGTCACCTCGCCGAGGATGAAGAACGGGCGGTAGGCCTCGACCTCGACGGAGACGCGCGGCTCGCGCACATAGCCGTTGCGCAGCCGCGTCTCGATCTCGCGGGCAAGCTGGGAGGGGGTGCGGCCGGTCGCGGGCACGGCCCCGATCAGCGGCATCGCGATATGGCCGGAACTGTCCACGGCGAAGGAATTGCTCAGCGAATCCTGGCCGAACACGATGACGCGGAGGCGGTCGCCGGGGCCGAGCGTGTAGGGCGTGTCCGCATAGGCCTGCAATTCCGCGGGAACCTGGCGCGTGCCGGCGCAGCCCGGCAGCATGGCCGTCAAGGCGAGGCAAAGAATCAGCGGAATTCGGCGCATGAGATCGACCTGAATCGACGCCGCGAGACGGCGGCAACGGCCGAAACCTAACCATTCATGGTTAACAAAGCTTTGCCCTTAACGTTTTGGCGAGGTTTGCCTTGGTGTCGGCGCTTTTCATAACAATATGAAAAAACGCGCAAAAATCGACTGTCGCGCGATTCGACGGAGCCGAGGCGGCCGAATGCTTAAAATGCGATGGCGCGGGTTAACCCCGTTTCAACCATGCCGCCGCTAGATTTCGCATGGTTAACGGAGTCTGAGATGGGCGCGCGCCAATTCGATTCTCACGCAGCGGACGAGCAGGACGAGGTCGACCTCAACGGCGTCGCCGCGGCGCTCGGCCGCAACAAGCGGCTCGTCGCCAAGGCGACCGTCGCCGCGGCGGCGGCCGGCCTGCTGTTCTGCCTCGTCTCCAGCCCCCGCTACATGGCGGAGGCGCGCCTGCTGGTCGAAAACCAGGAAAGCTATTTCACCAGCGCGTCGCCCGAGGGCGCGCGGGACGGCGAAATGACGCAATCGCTCGACCCCGAGGCGATCAACAGCCAGATCCAGCTGCTCACGTCGCGCGACCTGGCGAGACGGGCGGTCCAGAAGCTCGGCCTCAAGGGCAATCCGGAGTTCGATCCCGAATCCTCGTTCCTCGCCGGACTGATGCGGCCGCTGGCGCTGTTCGGCCTGGGCGGGGCCCGCACGGACGCGCCGCCCGACGACCGGCTGATCAACAAGTTCATCGACCATCTCACCGTGATGTCGCCGTCCAAGACCCGGGTGCTTCAGGTCGAGTTTTCCTCGCGCGATCCCGATCTTGCCGCGCGCGCCGCCAATGTCGTCGTCGACCTTTACATCGACATGAAATCGCAGGCGAAGCGCGAGGACGCCCATCTGGCGGCGCAATCGCTCAAGCCCTTGATCGCGTCGCTGGAGGCGCGCGTGTCGGAGGCCGACGCCAAGGTCGAGGCGTTCCGCGCCCGGACCGGGCTCTATGAGAGCAGCGAAAACAGAAGCGTGCCGACCCAGCAGCTCGGCGAGATCGCGACGCGGCTCTCCGAGGCGCGGGCGATGCAGTCCGATCTGGAAGCCAAGGCCCGCGGCCTGAGGGATTTGCTGAAACAGGGCCGCCTCGCCGACGCCGGCGACATTTCCAGCAACGAACTGGTGCGCCGCATCTCCGAGAATCGCGTCGCGGTGCGCTCGCAGCTCGCCGTGGAATCGCGCACCCTTCTGCCGGCTCATCCGCGCATCAAGGAGCTTGAGGCGCAATTGTCGGACATCGAGACGCAGCTTCGCGCCGCGGTGGAGCAGGCCGCGCGCGGGATTCGAGAGCGACGCCCGCGTCGCCGCGACCAAGGTCGCCAATCTGACCGCCGTGCTGGAGCAGCAGAAAAGCGCGGTCGGCGCCTCGAACGCCGATGCGACGCAATTGCAGGAATTGCAGCGCGACGCCAAGATTTTGAAGGACCAGCTCGCCAGCCTGTCGGCGAAATATCAGGCGGCGCTGGCGCGTGACGTCGCGGATGCGGCGCCGCCGGACGCGCGGATCATTTCGCGGGCGCTGGCGCCGAGCCAGCCGGTGTTTCCGAAAACGCTGCCGATCACGCTGTTTGGCGCCTTGGCTGGCCTGTTCTTCTCGACGGCCTTTGTCATCGCCCGCGAGTTGACGGGCAGCCGCGCCCGGATCGCCCCGGAGGCTGCGCCCAAACCCGTTTCAGCGCCGGAGGCCGCCGCCCGCCCCGACGTCAGGGCCAAGGCGCCAGCCGACGTGATCAAGGCCGAATCGGCGGAGCCGCCCGTCGAGCGCGCGCTTCAGCCTGAGCCGAAGGCGGAAAGCGCCGCGCCGTCCTCGATCGCGGAGCTGAAAAAGGCAGTCCTGGGCTTCGACGCCCCGACGTCGGGCGCGGACGAATCGAAGGAAGAGGGCTTCTTCAGCCGCATCAAGCAGGCGGCGGCCGAATTCGCCGCTCCCGCCGCGCTGTTGCCGCCTGATGCGCCCAAAAAAGCAGAGCCCGAGGCCCCGGCCGTGGCGCAGGACCTTGTCTCGCCCGCAGCCAAAGCCGAGGATCCGGCGCTGGCGGCCAAAACTCTTGAAGCCAAAACTCTGCTCCCAGCTCGCGCCGCAGCCTCGCGCGCTTTGGTGGAGCGGATCGCCGCGTCCCGCGATGGCGGGGGCATCAAGGTGCTGGTTGTCAGCGATGCGGAATCGACGCCGTCCTGCGCCGGTCTTGCGCTCGCCCGCGCCATGGCGCGGGAAGGCCGCGCCATTCTGGTCCAGATCGACGATACCGACGCGCCGCTGGCCGAGGCGCTCGCGCTGGCCGACGGACGCGGCGAATTCGACGAGGCCGAGCCCGGCCTTGCGCAATTGCTGCGCGGCGAGGCCTCCTTCGCCGAGGCGATCTATCGCGACGGCGCCTCGCGGCTGCATATCATCCAGTCGGGCGGCCCGGTGGACGACGAGGCCGGCGACCTCGACCTGATCCTCGACGCGCTGCATTCGACCTATGATTTCGTGCTGGTCGCGTCCGGCGAGACCCCCGAGGCGGCGCGAGTCGCCGCCGACGCCGACCTGACCCTGATCTTTGCGGAGGACGGCCGCTCGCGCGACTTCCTCTACGACGACTTCGCCGCCGCCGGGGCCCGCGCGATCCTGCTGGCCGGCGTCGATTCCCTTGGCGAAATCGTCGAAATGGCGGCATGATCGGGCGCGGCTCTCAGGCGCGCCAAGGGACCCAAAACGCATTTGGGAAGGCCCCTTGGCGTCCGCGCCGAATGGCGCGGCGGCGGCTGACGCCGCCGGGCGCGGCCGTCGACATGTCGACGGTGGGCAAACTGAATGAGTCCGCGCCAGGAGAGGTCGTGATGACAGAATTCGCCGAGATCGAAGTCCAGACCATCGACGGCGAAACCCGCGCCTTGGGCGATTATTCGCGGGAAGGCGCTTTTGATCGTCAATGTCGCCAGCAAATGCGGCTTCACGCCGCAATATGCCGGGCTTGAGGCGCTGCAGAAGCAATTCGGGCCGCGCGGCTTCGAGGTGCTGGGCTTTCCCTGCGACCAGTTCGGCCATCAGGAGCCGGGCGACGAGGCCGAAATCAAGAGCTTCTGCACGCTGAATTACGGCGTGAGCTTTCCGATGTTCGCCAAGATCGAGGTCAACGGACCCGGCGCCCATCCACTTTATCGCGCGCTCAAGAAGGCGGCGCCGGGCCTGCTCGGCACCGAGGCGATCAAGTGGAATTTCACCAAATTCCTGGTCGGGCGCGACGGCAGGGTCTTGAAGCGCTATGCGCCCAACGACAAGCCGGAAGACATCGCCAAGGACATTGAAAAGGCGCTGTAACCTGTTGCGTCATTCGTCTTTTTTGGCTGTCAGATCGCGGTAATAATCGGAAATGGCCTCGAACCAGACGTGGCGCGATTTCGAGATAATCCGCGCCCGTCGCGCGCGTGGGAAGGCGAAGGTCGTTCACCAGAGTTGCGATCTCGCGCCGCGCCGATTGCTGCGACGGCGTCAAAGCGTGGCTGGCTTCCTCGATGGCGTCCAGCGCGGTGAGGCCGAGCGGAAACAATTCGCGGAAGATGACGCGGTCGTGCAGGCCTTCGGCGACGCGGAACTGCAATTCGACCGCGAGCTTGCGCAAGGCGTTGTCGACCTGTTTGGCGTTGTTGGTCTGCAGGGTCGCGATGCGGTTGCGCACCAGAACCCAATCGATCAGGCCATTGTCCACGAGGCGGCGCTTGCGCCGGGCCTCGAGAACGATTTCGGCATATTGCGCGACCATTCCGCGCTGCCCGCGGTCGTGATGGACGCGCGTGAGCACGTCCATGTCGATGAAACTGTCGTTCATCGGCGAGATCAGGGTGTCGGCCAGCGAATGGGCGAGCCGCATCAGATAGGAATCGCTCGCGGGCGTATCGATCACCACGAATTCGTAATCGTGCTCCACCTCGCCGATGGCGTCGGCGAAAATGGCGAATTCGGCGGATTCGTTGTCCTGGGCATTGGGCGATTCGCCGCGCTCGGGCGCGAAATGGCGCGGCAGCTCGACCTTCCAGGGCGCGGTCCGCGCCCAGGAGGCGCGGTTCTCGAAAAAGCGGGTGAGGGTCTGCTGGCGCGTGTCGAGGTCGATCGTGGCGACGCGATAGCCGGCCTTGAGCAAGGCGACCGACAGATGGATCGACATCGTGGACTTGCCCGAGCCGCCTTTTTCATTGGCGACGACAATCACATGGGCGGCGCGCAGCTCCGGCGCTTCGTCAGCGTCATGGTTCATGTGGCTCTCGCGCTTTTGGAGAGCCGCTGCTTAAACCCGACGCGGCCCGGGTGCAAGTCGGGGACCGCCGCGACTTAGGCGGCATAGATCCAGTCCTGGCGGGCGCGCAGGCGGCGCGGGCCGGCGACGCGCAGCACGACGTCCCGCGCCACCGCCTTGAATCCCGACAAATGATAGATCTCGCCCTGCGCGCGCGCCGCTTCCTGGATACGGCGGACGCGCGCAGCGCGCAGCACGGAATAGGAGGCGAGCGCGATGGCCGGATTTTCCGGATTCGAGGCGACGGCGGCGCCCAGCGCGGCAGCGTCCTCAATCGCCTGCGCCGCGCCCTGCGCGAGATAGGGCAGCATCGGATGGGCGGCGTCGCCGAGCAAGGCGACGCGTTCGCGCGACCAGGACTCGATCGCCGGGCGATCGAACAAGGGCCAGCGCATCCAGGTCTCGCCCGCGCCGATCAGGTCGCGCGCGTCCCGGCACCAGGATTTGAAGCGGTTGAGCAGGAATTTGCGGTCGCCCTCGATGTCCCAGAAGTCGGCGCTGGCGGCGTCGCCTTCGCCGCGCCAGGCGTCCTCGACCAGCGCCACTACATTGACGACCGAGCCGCCGCGCAGCGGATAATGGACGAGATGGGCTCGATCGCCGAACCAGAGGTTGGCGGCGCGCCGCCGGGCGAAGTCGGGAAGGCCCTCGGCGGGCAGGATCGCGCGCCAGGCGGTGTGGCCGGTATAGACGGGCTTGTCGGCGGCGCCGCCGTACAGCCGTCCGCGCACCATCGAGCGCAGGCCGTCGGCCCCGATCAGCGCGGCGCCCGCCGCGCGGCGGAATTCGCCGTCGAATCGATAGGTGACGGCCACGCCCTGCTCGTCCTGGATGAAGCCGGTCAGCGTCGAATTGTTGGCGATCTCGATCAGCGGCTCCTGTCGCGCCCGCACGACCAGAGCGGCGAGGAGATCGGCGCGGTGAACGGCGAGATAGGGCGCGCCCCAGCGCGCCTCCGAATCGGCGAGCGGGATGCGGGTCAGGTCGGCGCCGTCGGAGCCCCGGCGCAGCCGGACATATTCAGGAGCGACGGCATCGCCCTTGAGCGCGTCGAGCACCTTGAGCCGGTCGAGGATGCGGCTGGCGTTGGGGGAGAGCTGCAATCCGGCGCCAACCTCGCGAAAGGCCGGGGCGCGTTCGAGCAGCAGCGAGCGCTGGCCGGCCTGCGCCAGCGCCAGCGCTGTGGTCAGGCCGCCGACGCCGCCGCCGGCGATCACGAAGGGTTCTTGCGACGTCACTTGCGCACTCCCGCGACGCGGGCGATCCCGCGCGGCGCCTCAGGCCGGATTCAGGCAGCTTGGACCGAGGCCTCGCATTCGGCCGGGTCGGAATGGCCGTGCAGGGACGCGTCATAGACATAAAGGGTCGAGCAATAGGGGCAGATCGCCTCGCCGTCCGAGCCCATGTCGATATAGACATGCGGATGGTCGAACGGCGGCAGCGCGCCGATGCACATGAATTCCTTGGCGCCGACGCGAATTTTCGACAGTCCGGGCTGGTTGTGGAAATGCGGAATGGCGTGGTCCGACATGGCTCTCGATCCGATCAGGGGGCGGCGCTGGCGCTCAACGCGGCGCAACATAATCAATGCCGCCCGCTTTGGGTAGTGCCCTCAGATCGCCCCTTTGGCCAAGGCCTTGCCGAAAAGCTTTCCGATCAAGGCGTCGAGCGAGATCTTTCCGGGCCCATGAACCAGGATGGCAAGCGCCGTCGCGGCCCAGATCAGATGGAAATTGGCCCATCCCTCGGGCGCCGTGAGCTGGATGATGGCGGTCATGCCGAGCAGGCCGAGCGCGGCCAGCCGCGTGCCGAGGCCCAGAACCAGCAGGATCGGCAGCACGATTTCCATGCAGCCCGAGGCGAAGGCCATCTGGTGCGGCGCCGGAAAGGCATATTCGCCCCCGAACAGATGCAGCTTGAACTCGTCGGAAAACAGCGAGTTGGCGCTGTCGCTCAATTGCAGGAAGCCGTCCCACTTGGTGAGGCCGGACCGGTAGAACGGAACGGCGAGCGCGATGCGCAGCGCCAGTTGCGCGATGCTGGTCAGAGCGGGTTTCGCGGTCTCCCAATAGGGCAGCTCCAGCGGGAATTCGGGCGGTCTGGACGGTCATGGCGGTCTCCCTCAGGTCCTGTTGATGGCGATGAAATCGACGAAGGCGCCGGCCTGGGTCAGGCCGACCAGAGTCTGGCCGAAATCGAAACCGGGCTCGGCCGCTTCGGCCGCCTGCGCGGCCTCGGCGAGAGACTCGCCTCCTTCGCAGGCCCGCAGGAAAGCGGCGGCGCCGGGCGAGACCGCGACCAGCCGGGTTTCGGCATGCGGACGCAGAACCAGGATCGTTTCGCCGCGCCAGTCGTCGATAGCGCGGCCTTCCGGGTCACGCAGGGCGAGCAGCGGCCAGTTCGAGGCGACCAGCGCCAGCGAGGGATGGGTTTTCGCGCGCGCAGAGCCGATTTCGGCGGGATCGAGCGCGGCCAGTTGCGGCAGGCCGCAAGGCTCGGCTTCCTCGGCGCGCAGGGCTTGCAGACAGGCCCAGTCGAGCCGCGCGACGTCGGGAAGAAAAGGCGTCTCATCGGCGCCGATGGCGGCGAGGAACGTGTCCAGGAAATCGGGGAAGGCGGCGCCGTAGTCGCCCAGAACCGGCGAAAGCGGGGGAAAGCCCTGCGCAAAGGCGCGGGCGAGGCCGCCAAAGGCCTCGTCGCCGACCAGTTGCAGCACAATCGGGAATTGCTCCTTCAGCGCGCCGCTCAAGGCGACGGCCGAATTGTTGCGATAGACCGAAAAGCGCGATGCGGCGTCGCAAGGCGCAAACAGCGTCGGAACCCGCGCGTCCGGGTCCGTCAGGGCGGTCGCGAAGGCCGCCTGCCAGTTCTCATCGAGGGGCGGGGCTTCCCCCTCCGTGCGCGCAGCCGGACTTGCCGCCGCGGCGGGGGCGCGAATGCCGGCGTTCATGGCGGCCTGCGCCTTTTGCGTCTCATCGAGCAGCACGCGCCAGTCCGGGATGTTGTTGTCCCATTCGATCAGGGTCGGGCGCGGACCGCCACGCGCGATCACGGCGCGATAGAGCGCCCAGACCTCATCGGCGACCGGGCCGCCGTGATCGTCGATCAGGAACGCGCCGTCGGCGTCGCGGGCCTCGGCATGGCCGGCGAGGTGGATTTCGCCGACCCGCTCCAGCGGAAAGGCGTCGAGATAGGTTTCGGCGGCAAAGCCATGGTTGATCGCGCTGACGAAAACATTGTTCACGTCGAGCAGCAGGCCGCAGCCGGCGCTGGCGCAGAGTTCGGCCAGGAATTGCGGCTCGGACAGCGCATCGCCTTGAAAGCGCAGATAGGTCGCCGGGTTTTCGATCAGGATCGCGCGGCCCAAAGCCTGCTGCACGGCGTCGATCTTGTCCGCGACGCGGCGCAAGGCGGCCTCGTCATAGGGCAGGGGCAGCAGGTCGGGAAAGACGCGGCCGGAAAAGTCGCACCAGGCCAGATGTTCCGACACCAGCGCCGGCGCGGCTCGCGTCACGACCTGTTTCAGCCGCGCCAGATGGTCGCGGTCGAGCGTTTCGGTCGAGCCGAGCGACAGGCCGACGCCGTGGACCGAAAGCGGATAATGTTCGCCGATCGCGGCGAGCCAGCGATGGTTCGGGCCGCCGGCGTTCATGTAATTCTCGGCATGGATTTCAAAAAAGCCGAGGTCGGGCCGCGCCGCCAGAATCTCCGCAAAATGCGCCGGCTTCAGCCCGGCGCCCACGGCGTTGGCCGCGAGCTGGGGGATGATGGGATGCTTTTGCGGATGGATGGTCATGGCGACGCGGCTCCTCGGATGCGTCAAAGTCAGGATTTGGGGCGGTCGCGGTCGAGCGCGGTCGGCGAGCCCATCCGTCCGCCCGGCAATTGCATGGCGGCGCAGGTTCCCTTCGGCACGAATTTCCAGCTGTTGCCCTGATAATCGACGGCGGAGGTGCCGGCGCAGGTCGTGCCCGCCCCGGCGGCGCAATCATTCGTGCCCTTCAGCGCCACGCCGAAGCACTTCTCCTGCTTGCTCTCGGCCTGCGCGGGCGCTGCGGCCAGCGCCGACATCAGCGAGGCGGCGAGAACGAGGTCGCGGGTCAAACTGGTCTTGCTCATGAATCAATCTCCTGTTCGGGGCAGGCTTGGTCGCCTGCTCAACCTTACGGGACCGGCGCCGCGTCGTTACGTGGAAAAATCAAAAAAATGCATGGCGACAAAAAAATCCGCCCGGCGTGCAATTGTGACGTTTCCGTTGTAACAATCCGCCGCCCCGGGGCGAAGACAGGTGTTGAATGCCGGATTTGCTGGCGCAGGATCAGGAATGGAGCGCGGCCATGCGCGCCGCGCTGGCGGGCGACGGCGCCGCGTACCAGCGCCTGCTTGCCGCCCTCGTGCCTTATCTGCGCAATCTGTGCCGGAAATCCTGCGCGCGCGCCGGGCTTTCGGCGAGCGAGGCGGAGGACGCGGTGCAGGAAACCCTGCTGGCCATTCATCTCAAGCGGCACACCTGGGACCCGGACCAGGCGCTGACGCCCTGGCTGTCGGCCATCGCGCGCAACAAGGTCATCGACATGCTGCGCCGCCGCGGCCGCCGCGCCGAGACGGACATCGCGGATTTCGAGGACGTGCTGGCCGCGCCGCAGGAGGCCGCGAGCGTCGAGCGCGAAATGGACCGGCAGGACGCCCTGCGCCTGCTCGACCAGCTCAGCGGCAAGCAGCGCGAGGCGATCGAGGCCGTGTCGATCCGGGGCGAAAGCCTGCGCGATGCGGCGAAAACGCTCGGGGTCACCGAAGGCGCCTTGCGCGTCTCGGTGCATCGCGGGCTCAAGGCTCTGGCGGAGCTCTATCGAAAAATGAGCGCAACAACTGGGTAAACGAAGACCAGCATGAAGACCGAGGACCTCATCGCCGCTTTGGCGGCCGACAACGAGACGAAAGCCGCGCCGATGTCGCGGGCCTTCGCGCTCGATCTTTGCCTGGGGTTCCTCGTCTCGGCGATCGGCTTCTTTCTCCTGCTCGGCCTGCGCGATACGTTCTTCGCCTCGCTCGACCAGCCGCGCTTCCTGTTCAAATTCGTCTTCACGCTGACGATGGCCGCCACGGGCCTGGTCCTGGCGTGGCGGCTGTCGCGGCCGGGCGCCGATCCCGGCCTCGCGCGGCGGGCGGTGTTTCTGGCTCCGGCGCTGGTCGTGGCCGCCTGCCTGCTCGAAATGGCGAGCGTCCCGTCCGACCAGTGGATGGCGCGGCTGATCGGCCACAACGCCGTTCACTGCATGACCCTCATTCCGCTGATGGCGCTGGCGCCGCTGGCGGGCCTGTTTCTCGCTCTCAGGCATGGCGCGCCGAGCGATCCGCAGCGCGCCGGAGCGGCGGCGGCCTTCGCGGCCTCGGGGCTGGCGGCGACGCTCTACGCCATGAATTGCCCGGACAACTCGCCCTTCTTTGTGGCGGTCTGGTATATGATCGCGACAACGATCGTGGTGACGCTCGGCTGGTTCGCCGGGGGGCGCCTGCTGCGCTGGTAGGCGCGGTCCATCCGGGAATGATCCATGCAGGAATTTCTGTCCGACGGGGTGCGCCTCGCTTTTCTCGATTTCGCCCCGACGACGCCGGACAAGGGCCAGCCGATCATCCTCATCCACGGCTTCGCCTCGAACCACGGGGTCAACTGGGTGTTTCCGCAATGGGTCAAGACCCTGACCCATTCCGGCCGCCGCACCATCGTGTTCGACAATCGCGGCCATGGCCGCAGCGAAAAGCTCCATGATCCCAAGGCCTATTCGCCCTGGCTGATGGCCGCCGACGCCGCCAACCTGCTCGATCATCTCGGCATCGCCCGCGCCGACGTGATGGGCTATTCCATGGGCGCGCGCATCGCCGCCCATATGGCCGCCGCGACGCCGGAAAAGGTGCGGGGGCTTGTGCTCGCGGGCCTCGGCATCCATCTCGTGGACGGCGAGGGGCTCCCGGCCGGCATCGCCGACGCCATGGAGGCGCCGTCGCTGGAGGGCCTGACCGATCCGATGCAGCGCATGTTCCGCGCCTTCGCCGAGGCGACCCGCAGCGATCTTGACGGCTCTGGCCGCCTGCATGCGCGGCTCGCGCCACGCCCTGAGCGCGGACGTGGTCGGAACCATCGCGACGCCGACGCTGATCTGCGTCGGCTCGGAGGACGATGTCGCCGGCGACCCCGAGCCGCTGGCGCGCATGATGCAGAACGCAAGGGCTTTGGTCATTCCGGGCCGCGACCACAATCGCGCCGTCGGCGACAAGGTCTACAAGGAAGGCGTGCTGGACTTCCTGGACCAGCTTCCTCCGCACGCAGGCTGAGGCTTCGCGACAGCGTCGCCAGGCTGTGGTATTTTGATGGTTCCGCCAGCGCGGAAGGAAATGTGTCATGACGTCGACCGGCAATGTGCGGACGCTGCACCAGAGCGATCTCGATCCCGTCTTCGCGCAAATCCGCCGCGAGGCGGAGGAGGCCTTGCGCCGCGAGCCCGAGCTCGGCTCCTTTCTCGCCTCGTCGATCCTCAATCATGCGACGCTGGAGCAGGCGGTCGGGCATCGGCTCGCCTCGCGCCTCTCGCATCCCGATTTTCCCGGCGACCTGATCCGCCAGAATTTCCTCGATCTCGCCGCGCGCGATCCCTCGCTCGGCGCCGCGATCCGCGCCGACATTCTGGCGGTGGCCGACCGCGACCCGGCGTGCCAGCGGCTGATCGAGCCGGTGCTCTACTTCAAGGGCTTCCACGCGCTCGAGACGCATCGGCTGGCGCACTGGCTGTGGAATGCGGGCCGCAAGGATTTCGCGCTTTATCTGCAAAGCCGCTCGTCGTCCGCCTTCCAGACCGACATCAATCCGGCCGCCCGCATCGGCAAGGGCATTTTCCTCGACCACGCCACCGGCCTCGTGGTCGGCGCGACGGCGGTGATCGAGGACGACGTGTCGATTTTGCACAGCGTGACGCTGGGCGGCACCGGCCACGAGCGCGGCGACCGCCATCCGAAGATCCGCCATGGCGTCCTGATCGGCGCCGGCGCCAAGATCATCGGCAATATCGAGATCGGCCATTGCTCGCGCATCGCGGCGGGGTCGGTGGTGCTCAAGACCGTGCCGGCGAATGTCACGGTGGCGGGCGTGCCGGCGCGCATCGTCGGCGCCTCCGGCTGCGCGGAGCCGGCCCGCGAAATGGACCAGATTCTCGCGGCAAAGGCGGAAGAGGAATAAACCTCCGGTTTTCCCGGTTCATTTTTGTGGCCCCTTGCGCGGCGCGCGGCTTTTTGGCAAGCCTGCCCTCGAAACCTGCGGACGGAGACGGGCCTTGGACAAGAGCGAATTGCGCAAATTGCAGGAATTCCTGCGGAACTCCTTCGGCGCGCCGGCGCTCAAGGTCGCGCTGGACCCGAAGGACACCGACCAGGCCGTCGTCACCTTTGGCGAGCGCGTGCTGGGCAAGATCGAGCGTGGATGACGAGGACGGCGACCGTTCGTTCTCGTTCTCGATGAAAATCCCGGTCGAGCGTCCGGTGCTGCAGGATTATCTGCGCCGGCTGTTCGACAACGACGACCTCAAGATCGTTTCGCGCGTGAAGAAGACCGATTCGGTCGAACTCAACCGCGGCGAGGATTTCCTCGGCGTGATTTCGGCCGACGATCCCAAGGGCAAGTCCTACACCCTGCAGATGGCGATCCTGGATTTCGACCTCGAGGATTTGTGAGGGCGCCGTGAAGGCCGCAGCGGTCCGGGCCCTGGTCCTGGCGGCGGCGCTGGCCTGTTCTGGCGCTGCTTTCTGCGAAACATCCTGCCCGGTTGGCGACGACGAGGCCGCCCGGGCGGGCGGCTATCTGGCGGGCGTCGAGAAGGCGATCGCCGCCGCGCCGGATTGCCCCACGGCGTTCCGGCGGCTCGAGCTCTGCCAGCTTGGCTCGTCGGGCGACAATGCGTTGTCGGATGTCGCGCGCGGCAAATGCGAGCCTTTGTTCCTGCCCACGGCCAAGCCCGCGATCAAGAAGGGCTATGCCGCGGCGCTCAAGCGTTGCGACCGGATCGCCGAGGGCAATTCCGGCTCGATGTATCAATCCTTCGCCGCCGTCTGCCAGGCCCGCGCGGCGCGCGATTTCGCCGCCAAGGCCGGCGTCCGGCCCCGGAAATAAGTCAGGGCGTCCATCGTTCAGGGCGTTCTGGCCCCGCGCGTCAGCTGCAAGGCGTTGGCGCGCAGGCGCGACCAGTCTCCGAGCCATGCCGGGTCGAAGCGCATCTGCAGCAGCAGCCCGTCGATGCGGAATTCGCTGAGGCAGGTCTCGGGCAGGCCGTCCGCCGGAATTTTCGGACGCTGGCAGCGGGCGAAGAAGTCCTCGCCGTCAGGCGGCGCGAGATAAAGGTCCTCGCCGGCATAGGGCGAATTGTCGGCGAAGCGGCGGCGCAGCAAGCCGCCCTCCGTGACCTGCGCCTCGGGCGCGAGATAGGGCCCGTAGCGTTCGGCCGGCGCGGCGGCGGCGGCGCGGCCGTCGATCTTCGGGGCAGGGGTCAGGGTCAGGAAAATCTGCGCGCGGCCCTTGTCCTTGTCCTCGGCCTCGCCCGAGGCCGGGAGGCGGGCGGGGGTCGCGGCGGCGGGCGCGAAATCGGGGGCCTGCACGACGAGGTCGACGCGGTCCGGCTCGATCGTGTCCGGCAGCCGGATATAATTCGCGGCGAAGCGCAGATGCTGGCCGCCGATGTCGAAGGTCAGCGTTTCATGGGGCGGCGGCGCAGGCCATAGCCGCCACAGCGCGAGGCCGGCGAGCAGCAGGACGGTGGGCGCAAGGCCGAGAATGACGAGAATGATGCGCAAGCGGATCGGGGCCGAGGAGGTCGCGTCAGGCAAGCCGCCGAAAGGCGGACGAAAAAGCGCGGGCTTTTTTTATTGAGCCGATTATCTTGCGCTTGGCAAGGAGTCTTGTTCGATGAGTCTTTATTCGCTCGACGGCGTCTCGCCGGAATTGCCGCCCGAAGGCCGCTGTTTCGTGGCGCCGGACGCCACTCTGATCGGGCGCGTGCGCCTGCGCGACGACGCCAATGTCTGGTTCGGCGCGGTCCTGCGCGGCGACAATGAATGGATCGATATCGGCCCGCGCAGCAATGTCCAGGACCTCTCCGTGCTGCATACCGACATGGGCTGTCCGCTGACCATCGGCGCGGACGTCACCATCGGCCATGCGGTCATTCTGCACGGCTGCACGATCGGCGAGGGCAGCCTGATCGGCATGGGCGCCACGATCATGAACAACGCGAAGATCGGCAGGTTCTGCATCGTCGGGGCCAATGCGCTGATCCCCGAGGGCAAGGTCTATCCCGATTATTCGCTGATCGTCGGCGC